>NZ_JBDZDN010000004.1:0-449504 GCF_040049215.1 Mesorhizobium sp. KR9-304
AAAGACAATCCAGCTCCGACGCTTGCAGCACCGCAAGCTCGCCGCTTAACATCAATCCAAAATCGAGGCCAACACTCCGCTAAATCAAGCAGCCATCAGCGCCAAATGTTCAGACGACGGACAATCCGCCAACTGACCGAGCATGACTTCTACGGCAGCGATCCCCAGCCAGCGGACCGCATTCGCCTTGTCGCGACGGTGATCGGCTTTGATGGCGACGATCCGGCTCAGCATATGGACTGGTTTAGGGACGATCGAGGGATCGTCAAATGGTGGAATCCGGTCGATGGCACGGTGATGCCGGCGCGCGCAGACCAATCGTGGAAGCTTGCTTGCCAGGTCGCTTTCGCCGCTCGATTTCACAGGCCGTCACTCGAAGTGGAGACGCTCCGGTACTTCCATGATGACGATGCGGTGGGCGATGTCTTTGCCGATGAAAGCGCCACCGCCTTTTCCGCTCGTCTGATCCGCGACATCGGCTTCTTCCTCGTGCCGGCCGCTCGTACATGGGACCGGACGGTGTCGTTCGGGTCGGAGTTGTTTCGCAGGGTCATTGCGGCTGGCGAAGGCCAGCCCTCGGAGTCCGTCCTTAGCGAGCGGGACAGATTGCGCGCGCCGGAAGCCCGACTTGAGGAGGACGAGCGCCTGGCGCCGATCGTCAGCCGCCTGAATCAGGAACTGCGCGGCTTTTTCCGGACGGCGCCCACGCTCCATTTGCGCGTGACCGCTACCGACAGCGACGGCCTGCTCGAATCCGTCGTCTCGCACTATGCACACGAGGGAGGCGGTCTTCCCTTGCCAGCGAGGCGACATGGGAGCGGCCTTCTTTCCCTGCAGCATCTGCTTCTGCTGTTGCAGTTCGGCCGGATGCGCGCTGAGGCCCATGAAGGCTTTTGGATGGCCCTTGAGGAGCCAGAGCTTCACGTGCCGCCGGCCCTGCAGCGCCGACTGGTTCATAGAATCCAGGCTCTTTCCCGACAGACATTCGTCTCGACGCACTCGCCGATGGTGGCGGCGCTCGCAGACCCGAAGGGTGTGGCGGTTCTCCGTAATGACGGCGGAGTGCTGACAGCAGTTCCTTTGCTGACGTCCACGCTGCCTGCTGAGACGCCGAACAGTGTGCGGAAGCTGTTTCAGGTCAACCGCGTTGAGACGATCGCCGCCGTTATGCACGAGTTTGTCTTGGTCCCCGAAGGCCGCACGGACTACGAGTGGCTCGGGCTGCTGGTTCGTGCTGTCGATCTGCATCAAAGCTGGGCGGCGGCCGATGAGTGCCGGTTCGATGCTTTTGTCGGCGTGATCCCAACGCATGATGGTGCGGTCGTCAGGACGGTTGAGACCATGGCGCCGTTGCACCCGCGCATCGTAGCAATGGTCGACGGGGATGCGGAGGGCGTCGGATACGCCGGGGCGCTTGTGGCGGCCGGATCTCCGAACTCGGGCGTGATCCTTCGGTGGGCGAATGGCGAGATGCTGGAGGACATCATTGGCTGGATCATCGATGCGGATGCGAACGCCTGTCTTCCGGCGATCCAGATCGACCAACCGGCAACCACAGTGGCAGAGCTGGTCGCGCGCCTGAAGAGCGACAATCGCGCTGCCGGAGGGCTGAAGAAGGACACGTCCACCTACGAGATCATCGCGGGCGCGATTGGTGCTAGTGAAGCCTGCTGCGCGCGAGCGCGGTCGCTGCTCAACGCGATCACCGATGTGGTGAAGGGAGAGAACAACCCGCTGTTTGCCGCGGATGCGGCCAATCCGGCGATCAGGGTGTTTCAACCGTGAACGTTCGGGCGGTCGAGGGAGTTGCCGGATGCGGAAAGACGTATCGTCTCATGGAGATGCTCTCTGAGACGCTTGCTGGCCATCCTTTGATCGAAGGGCAGCGCGTCCTTGCGCTGACCTTCATGCATGGAGCCAGGCGCCGCTTGTCGGACCGGCTTCGGACCGTTGCCGGTCTCATGGGCCGGGTGGAATGCTGCACGGTCGACGCCTTCGCATGGCGCATCTACCGGCGCTGGCGCGGCCTTGCGGCGGCGCTCGGCATCGCGCCTGCCGCGGAAGGCGAGTTCGATGCGGTCTGCGATGCTGCTGGACTGCTTCTTGAGCAGCCGCAGGTCCGGGCCTGGACGGCCGCGAGCTTCCCGATCGTGCTGGTGGATGAGGGACAGGATCTGAGGCCGCAGCGACTGCGGATGTTGGTCGCGCTTTCTGGCGCCACCAACGCATTGATCGCGGCAGATGAGTTTCAATGTCTCGACCAAGCGCTGCGTCCAAATCCGCTGGTGACTTGGTTACAGGGTGCGGCAGAGCCCGAAACGCTGGTCCAGGTACGTCGGACGAATATTGGGGGCCTTCTGGCGGCCGCGACGGCGATCCGGAACGGCCAGGCGCCGGTGAATGGACAGGGCTTCCGCATTTTGCAACCGGGCGTAAGCGTTCCTCTGGCCGCGACTTTGCTCGCCAACGCCATCGCGTGGCGCCAAGGGGGCAATGTCGCGGTGATCACGCCGGCGCTGCAAGGCGGATTTGTACAGTCTGTCGTAACGCGTGTTGGGGAAGGCCCCTGCGGACAGCAGCAAAATGGACCGTATTCGATCCAGTGGGAGGGCACTGATCGAGACGAGACGCAGGTCATCCTCGGGGGGCTTTTACTCCCTGCCAACGCGACCGCCGTGGGGACATGCGCCGCGCTGCGCTCGCTGCCGCCGTCGGGGCCTGTGCGCGCTGCAATCCTGTGGGTGGAAAATCAAATCCATGCTATCGGGCGGACGGAATTTACCCGTGTGGAGATCGAGGCCGTGATCGCTCGAAACGTGGCGTTGCGGAGGCAGTACGGCTGTGGCGCAGCGCATCTCTTCACCGCGATGACGGTGCAACAGGCCAAGAACCGCGAGTTCGACGGCGTCGTGGTCATATGGCCGTATCAGGTCGGCGGCGATGTCGAGCACAAACGCAGGCTGCTCTACAACGCCGTGACGCGGGCCAGGCGTTGGTGCAATATCATCGTCCAGGGCCAGAACATCCTCGCCGCGGCGCCGTTCGTATAGATTGCTAAAGCGGGGGCGCGGCAGTATAGCCGCGGCACCTGTTGCGAGCGGAAACTGGAAACACATCGATCCTCAATCGCCCAATTCGGAAAATGCTCCGGGGCAGCGCCACTTGCGTCTAGGCTCACGTGTGGAACGCGAATTGCAAAATGTGGCGCTCAGCCGATATCCTCGATCTTGGCGCGCAGCAAACCGAGCTCGAGCAATATCTGACGCGCCCCCAACATCTTTGCCGGATTGGGAAAGCACTTCGCCACCGGCATCTTATCCGCCACGCGATAGACGCGCCACAACTCGTATCGGTCGCGCTCGCGAAACGCTTTCTCGAATTCTTTACGCGGCCAGTCGAATCGGCCATCGCTCCCCGTGGTGGCCTTGACCTCGAGCCATCGTGGGCGCCCCTCTGCATCGATCGAGCGAATATCATGATCCGCGCCGGGCTCATCGCGCGACGTCCAGATGACATAGCGCTCCGGCTCCTCGTAGCCTAGCTCACTGACCCTTTTCAGCTCCATGCGGTAGATCAGTTCCTCGCCGCGCTGGCCGAGCAGTCCGGCGCGCTCGACCTCCGCCAGCGTTGGCGGCAGCCATGTGCCAGAACCGCCGCCGCCGCCCGACGATTGCTGCGGCTCGATCTGGAGTCCCTTGGCAGCCGCGACCGTCAGATCGACATCATCGATGTTGGGAAGCTTGAACGGTGATGGCGCGGGCGGTGGCGTAGGTGGCGGTGGGGGATTAGGGGGTGGCGGCGGCGCGGGCTCGACCGGTGGCGGCTCGGAGTCGCTCCTGTCCCGGTCGGTGTCGAGATTGTCGAAAACCTGGCGGAGCGCGATCTCCTCCGCGTCCTCGTCACCATCCTCCTCCTCCCCGAGATCGCTATCGACATCGTCATCCAATTCCCATTCCCGCCCGCGCGGGATTCCCATGCGATCGAGATAGTCGGTAAGCTCTTCGAACGTCGCTGCGAGGACCAGTGGAAGGAAGGCATTGGCGAGGCTGCGCATCGTCCCCACGCTAGTCGCGCCTGCAATCTCAGCTAGTGCCTCGGCCAGCAACAGCTGGAAGCTGCCCTTGGTTTTTGGCGCCACAAGATCGATATGCTGCTCGCTGACGGCAACTTGTGCTGGCACCAGCACGCTGGCGCCGCCGACCGAATAGCGTCGTCCCATCGACTGAAAGAACGCAATCTCGGTGATCGCCGCCAAGCGCGTGGCGATCGCGCTGCGGCTTGCCGGAACGAACCCCGCATGCCCGTGGCGATTGCGGAACGCGACCTCATAGAGCGCACGGGCAAACAGCGGCCGATGCAACATCGCAAGGACGCGCTCGCTATGCTTTGGCTTGTACCAGAGATACGGTCGTCCGGGTGCCCCAAGCTCTGGCTGGCCAGTTCCGGCAATGGCCGACAGCGGTCGAATACCGAGTGCGGTAAAGAAAACTCGCGATCGCTCCGAGCGCTCGATGATGCCGATCTTGCTGTCGGTCGCGCGCAATTCCTGTTCGAGCGCCACAAAGTCGGGCTCGACCAACTGCCCCGCTCGGAGCTGGGCGAGCGAGAACAGGCGAGAACGATCGTCGAGCAAACAGCTGAAGTTCTCCAAGCCGGCCGGCAATCCCAGCGGACCGCGAAGGTTATATGCTTCGAGCAATATGCGACGTTGGCGCTGTTCGACCGGTCCCTCGATGCCCCACTCGATATCGACGAATTGAAAGAAGCGCGTCCAATGCTCGTCCGTTGGCGACGCCGGCGCGCCGAGCGCCTGATAGGCCTGTGCGACATCGTCGGCGTGCCGAAAGACCGGGATCGCTTCGGCCAACAGCGCGGGGATCCGCAGACCGACCAGGATGTCCGACGGGGCGTGATAGTCGTCCTGTACCCAGCAGATGCTTTGGTCCGCGAATTCGGCCTTTGCGCGTCGCTCGCGTCCGATCGCTGCGACAAGGGCAGAATAAACGAGGTCCGGCCGCGGCAGCGGCTCGGTCCGGTCGCGATGCGCCTCGATGATCTCGAGCAGCGTGTCGCTGTCCGGCGCGGCTTTCAGCTTGAGCTTGTGATGAAGAAGCTCGTTCGTGCCCGCGACGATCAAGTCATCGTCGCCAATGCAGAGCCGGTTGGTCGCGGTATCGAGGTGGAGAGTCTCTGGTGCGGCGAGTCGTCCGGACTTGGTCCTAAGCCAGGTAATCTCGCGCAGTTCTTCGACGACCGCGGTGCTCAGCAGTTTGAGATTGTCGGTGAGCAGTTTCTCGAAGCGCTCGGCGGTCTTAGGCTGGTCCTCGACAAGGCGGGCAAAGCGAACGAGATCGGTACTGCTCAGGTTCTCACGGATCCGCAGGCGCGCTATCAGGTTCGGCGCTGCAAGCAAGTCTATGGACGGTCCGTCGATTGCAGGATCGAGGAAACGGGCGAGCGCCTTCTTAAGATTGACCATCTCCACCGGGGCGACCCAGTCGCCACGCTGGTTCTTCACCACGGGGTTGCTGCGCAATGCCGACAGGGCAGCTCGGCTGATCGGCGCTTCACGTGCGAGAAGCTTTCGGTAGAGCGTCTCGCGCTCCCGGTCGTCCGGCGCCGCATCTGCAGCGCGCTTCGCGGCGTCGATTAGCCATTGCTCTTCGTCGAAGACGCGGCAGTGCCCGGAAATCGCCTTGAACGGCACAAGGTCGGGGTGAAGTCGGTTCGCTTCCGGTTCTGGGCAATCAGCCCAAAGGTCCGGGTCGACGATCATCAGCTCAATGGCTGGTCTCAGGTCGCCCGTTGCGCTGAGCGTCGAGGCCGTGTTGCCGAGATCGGATCGCATCTGCTTTGAGAGCCGTCGCGGGAATGCCGAAAGCGCCGATGCTTGGCGCTTTTGCATGTCCAGCCCGCGCGTCGACTCGTCATAGCTGGTGAAATAATATTTCGCCGCAGCTTCGACCGTGGTTTTCAGGCTCTTCTCATCTTCACCCGCGCAGCGTAGCCGAACGAGCGATGCGACGGTAAACGGCTTCGCCCCGCATTTTTCCGCAAGCTCGCGCAGATTCTCGTCAGCGCTGAGCGCGGGATCGAGATAGCGGGCGTCGCCAAGAAAGCCGCCGTAGAGATCGTCGCTCGGCAGCACGATCGCATCCGCTTTAGCAAATCGCTTGTCGCCCCTTGCGAGCGTTGGCCAACATGCATCTCCTCTGAGCCGTTCCGCCAACCTCGTCGCGAACCGGTCGGGTGTGGCGACGCCGTCACCCGCGAGCGTCGTGAAGGCATCGGCGCCGTATCGCACGAACCAGTCGGAAACGAGCAGGTCCATCACGAGTTCGACCGCCTGATCGATCAGCCAGTCGTTCCACTGGAGATCATTGAGGCCACTACGATCCTGGTTGAGTTCGAACGGAGCACTCACGCTCACCGGGCAACCGGTTCGCGAGGCTGGCGCCTTCAAGGGATAATAAAAACGGCCGTTCTGGCCGAGATCGATCTTGCGTCGCGCGATCGGCACCGAGACCGCGATCTTCACCCTGCCGCCGGCGGCCCTATAGTAAGAGGGGAACCGCCGAGCCGAATACTCCGCCGGCAATTCGACAATTCGCGAGAACTCCTCTTCCTGGAAGGAGACGACGCGCGCGTCGCCGTCACTCATCCGGCCGCGCCGGGAGGTCATCGATACACCGGACATCCGACAGCGAGCTGGTGACGCCTCTTGTCGCCAGCGCAGTATGCGCCCGGTTCGAATCGAGCGAACGTTGACCTCGCGAAGGCCTGACTTCTTCCCGCCATGCGCGAGCTTGAGCAGTGTGTCGGGCATGCTCGCCGCCATCAGTTCCAGCGCGTGCGCTTCGCGCTCGACAGTGAACGCCTCCAGGGTTTCGGTCGATCGCGTGCGATAGGGCACGAACAGGCGGACACCCTTCGCGCCCCGAGATTGCGGATCGGGCGCGCGACCGGTCTCCTGCGTCTGAAGGTCGAGGAGCGCCACCTGCCCGGCGGATCGGACGTGGATTTCGTCCCCGAAGCGGAAGAGCGACCGCAGCCCGAAATTCTTCGAACCGATCCCATTCTCCTTCGGCGCGACGACTTCGGCGCCGCGAGTGCCCATGACATTGCCGGTGCCGACGATCACCGAGAGCCGCTCCCAGCCGCTGCGCTCGATATTGCGACCCGAACCGATCACCTCGA
The DNA here is from genome assembly GCF_040049215.1 of Mesorhizobium sp. KR9-304. Classification (NCBI taxonomy): domain Bacteria; kingdom Pseudomonadati; phylum Pseudomonadota; class Alphaproteobacteria; order Hyphomicrobiales; family Phyllobacteriaceae; genus Mesorhizobium; species Mesorhizobium sp. KR9-304. Next base: position 7,198 of record NZ_JBDZDN010000004.1, read on the forward strand.
CCGATTTGCTGCCGAACGTCAGCGCGAGCTTATCACCACCGCCGTCGTACTCGTTCTGAACGAGCTCGCGTAGGACGTCGCCGGCATCGTGACCGGCCACGAATTGTTCGATGACGCTCGAACCAATGCGCGTGCGCCGGCTGGCACCATAATCGGGCGGCACATAGTCGGGTTCGTCAATCACGACATCCGGCGAAGATGTAACCCTAGCTGTTCTCTCCGACGGAGAGGCTGTGCCGCTCGCGATCTTCGACGCCGAACTTGCCAGTTCTTCCCTCCTGGTCGCCACGATTTAGCCCCGTATTGCTCGCCATGCTCCATGCGTCGAGCGAACGTAGTTGGTCACTGTAGGCCAAGCAATATTCTATCCAAACCAGAGCGGCTTGTTCGCTAAAGCTTCATACGACGATGATCTCACAGTCATTTTTCTCGATACGAGGGCGACGTTATCGCTGGCGGCGGCTTCGGTACTGCGCTTGCTCGCCCATATCCGGCTGCGCTAGGCCACCTCAGATTGGAATCGGACGAGCCGCAAGGGGCCCAACCCACACCATCTCGCTTATGCAGAGAGGGTCGGTGGTTGAACGTCCGCTTTTGCAGTTGCGCCTCCTAAGAGCTGTCGGGCAGCAATCGGCCCCATCTCGGTCGTTCAATGATACGCATTGCGACGGCTGCTTCTGGCGCAAATTCGCCTTTGCACATTCCACTCGACTTCCTCTGCAAAGGAAGCGTTGGTGCTCCAAAAGGAGCATGGCTATGGCGAAGGGGCAGGTAGCGGCTGACCGAATGACGGTGGGCTCGGCGCTTGGCGCACTGGACGAGATGGAGTCGGATCTGCGCCATCTCATTGGCCTGATAGCTGCCTTCCGGATTCTCGGTGAGGCCGACGACTCCATAGAGCCGGTTGCGGTTTCCTCGCTTGCGCGATGCGCGCACGAGACGCTGGAGGAACTTGAGCGAAACTGGCGCACGGCCATCGGCGCGTTGCGAGAACGCTGATCGTGGCAACCCGGTGCGACTTTCGACTGGACTTCACCTGCGAAGGAAGCGTTGCTGTTTGTCAGAAACCAGACCGCGACTGAACAGGCTGCACTAAGACAGCCGATGTCAAGCCAACCTCTCCGCCCGCCCCCTTGCGCGGGCTTCGGTCAGTACAGGCGCCCCGATGTTGCGGCGCCTGCAACCGACGGAGAGAACGATGGCACAGACGAACGAAACTTCCACCAATGAGGCCGATGCAGTTGCTGGCGGAGCGGCACCCGCCGCCAATAAAAAAAACGGGCCCGACCGCAAGGGCAAGTCGGAGACGAAGCGCGCTCTGAAAACGACGGATGGCGCGGGCAAAGCTGCCGAAGGCAAAATCAAACCCAAGACGAAACTGGTCGCAACTGCCGAGACAAAGGCATCGGTGGTGTTGAAGAAGCTGAAGTCGCCGAAAGGTGTGACGATCGAGGCTCTCAAGGAGGCGACCGGCTGGCAAGCCCATTCAGTGCGCGGCTTTCTCTCGGCGGTGGTGAAGAAAAAACTCGGGCTCAACCTCGTCAATGAGGTCGGCAAGGACGGCGTGCGCCGCTACCGCATCGAAGACGCCGCCAAGGCGAAGTGACGATCATGACCTCGCTGGATGAGCGTATCGAGCAGGAGGTCGCCGCTCTCGGCGACCTCACTCGTGAAGAGCTGGCCGCCCGCTGGGCGAAGGCTTATGGGTGCCCTCCGCCAAAGGGCGTAAAGCGAGGCCTGCTCGAACGTGCGGCTGCCTGGCATCTGCAGACACGGCACTTCGGCGGGCTGTCTCCTGCGACACGGAAAGCAATCCGTGATGCGGTGAAGCTTGGCCGAGGCGCCAACCCCGGAACCGGTCATCCTTCCTACGCTGCTGGCGCTGCGCAGACCGATCGAGACACCAATACGCAGCGCCGCGTTGCCCGGCGCAGCTTGCCTGTGGTTCCTGCCCAGATCCTCAGGTCTGGCACGCGGCTGGTGCGTGAGTGGAATGGTAGAACCCATGTCGTTGATGTGAGTGAGGATGGCTTTGTCTTCGACGGCCGGACCTATGGCTCGCTTTCGGCCATCGCCAAACGCATCACTGGCGCGCACTGGTCTGGTCCGAGGTTCTTCGGCCTATGAGCACCTCCTCTCGCCTGCGCTGCGCGATCTACACCCGCAAGTCCACCGAGGAAGGGCTGGACCAAGAATTCAACTCACTCGATGCCCAGCGCGAAGCCTGCACTGCCTTCGTTGCTTCGCAGGTCGGGCTTGGCTGGAAGCTCGCGTCAGACCGGTATGATGATCCCGGCTTCTCGGGCGGCAGCATGGAGCGTCCTGCCCTGCAGCGGCTGTTGCAAGATATTCGTGAGAAGAAAATCGACGTGGTCGTCGTCTACAAGATCGACAGGCTGACACGATCGCTGACCGACTTCTCCAGGATCGTCGAGGTGTTCGATCAAGCGGGTGTTTCCTTCGTCTCCGTTACGCAGCAGTTCAACACCACGACATCGATGGGCAGGCTGACGTTGAACGTGCTTCTCTCCTTTGCCCAGTTCGAACGAGAAGTCACAGCCGAGCGTATTCGCGACAAGATCGCCGCCTCGAAGAAGAAGGGCATGTGGATGGGCGGTGTCGTGCCGCTCGGCTATCGGGTGGAGAACCGGAAGCTCGTCGTGCACCCGGAGGAAGCCAAGATCGTCCGCTGGCTGTTTGAACAATATCTCGACTTGAAGTCGGTCCGCGCTCTCGTCGAGGAGGCAGCATCACATGGTCATTCGGGACGAACGACCTTGAGGAAGGACGGATCGAGGGTGACGACGCGACCCTTCGGCCGCGGCAATCTATATCATCTGCTGTCGAACCAGATCTATATCGGCAGCATCCGTCACAAGGACAGGATCTATGACGGCGAGCATCAGCCCATCATCGATCGCGAAATATTCGAAGAAGTGCAGCGCCTGCTGAAGGACCAGACGCCCATTCGAAAGAGTTCCTCCAACCAAAACGACGGCCATCTGCTGACCGGCATTCTCTATGACGAGGCCGGAGAGAAGCTCAGAGCCGTCCACGCCAACAAAAAGGGTGTGCGCTATCGCTACTACGTGTCCAGGCAACTCGTGGAGGGCCGAAAGAAGGATACCGACGGCTGGCGCTTGCCGGCAAATGAAGTTGATTCACTTGTCGAGCATCGGCTGACTCAAATCCTTCACGATCGAACCCAACTCTCTAATTGGATTCAGAAGTCTCACCCGACGGCAAATCTCGCTGCGGCACTTGAGCGGAGCACAACGCTGAACAGCAACTTGAATGACACCGCGACCGAAGGCAGACGGGAACTTGTTCGTGGACTTGTCCGTCGTGTCACCTTGACGCCGGGTTCGCTCACAATCGAGATCGACCGAGCAGCGGTCGTCGCCGCGCTGCTTCCTAACCTGTCACGATCTGACCTGGAGCATGACGGTGCAGCCGTCAGAGTCGAATGTCCCATCTCGCTGAGGCGCCGTGGTGTCGAAATGCGGATGGTCGTAACCAACTCCGCCGAACGGCATCGCGAGCCCGATGCCGGCCTCGTTCTGCTCATCATGAGGGCTCATCAATATCTCGTCCTGCTCGTCGAGGGTCAGGGCAGGAAACTCTCGGACATCGCAGTAACCGAGAGGGTCGAGCTGTCGGAAGTGAGTCGTGTCCTCCCCCTTGCCTTTCTCTCACCATCGATTGTCGACAGCATCTTCGCCGGCACCCAGCCCGTCAGCCTGACAGCGCAGCGACTGTCTCGACTTGCCGACCTTCCGGCATCGTGGCGGCAACAGTCAGAGCTGCTAGCCCGCGCCTGAGCGCATCAGCCGACCATCGCAGCGATGCACCCACCCAAACGTTTGGAAACGAAAACAGGCCGGTAGAGACCGACGCCCAAAAACGCGTCTCAGCGGCGGAAATCAGAGACTTTCTGCCAAGTGTTGCGGGCGTCGGCCTCGTAAGCCTCGGAAAAGACAACGCTTTCTAGAGACGGTCAGAGAACCCGGGAAATGCCTGGACTGAATGGTGGTTCCCAAGGGACTCGAACTGGCAACCAAACGGCAAAACTAAGCCTCGGAAATGTCGACACTATTCGGGCCGGTTTTCACGAAAGTCGCGGACAGAGACATTTCGGGCGAAAATTGCAGACGTTTGGACAGAGACGACTTCGCTGCATCGAGGTGCATCCCAGCGATCATGTGGTGATGCAAGCAACAAAAATCTCTACTAAGTCATTGATATTGCAGACTGTTTGGTGGTTCCCAAGGGACTCGAACTGGCAACCAAATGGCAAAACTAAGCCTCGGAAATGTCGACGCTATTCCGGCCCATTTTCAGGAAAGTCGCAGACAGAGACGTTTGGGGCGACAACAGTAAACATTTGTACAGAGACGATTTTGCTGCATCGATTTGCATTCCAGCGATCATTTGATGCTTCAGGCGGCAAGTCAGAAATTGTGCCCTTCGATCTGCTTGATCAAGATTGCGAGAATCTCCTTGACGCCGCGCTCTCAGCCCGTAAGCGCAGCAACAGTGTTGGATCTGGCTGATCGGGCAAAGGCATCGAGGACCCGCATATTCTTGACCGAATCCTCAATCGGTGGGATGGCCGAGAGGTCCCCGCGAACGGCGTCTGCGAAAGCCTCAATCATCAACTGATAGTGATCCACCGCAGGCAATTCTTCCTGGCGTCGGCGGCCGTTCTCGTCAACGACGATCACTAATGTCTCGGAGATGCGCGATCCCAGCCCTGGAATGATGCCGCGCGGCACCTCGATCTGGCCGCGCCTCCCGATCACCCGATAGAAGCCCTGAGCGTTGCCCATGAAGGAGCAACTCACCATTGCGACGCGGCCCGCCGAAAATTCGAGGACGGCGGCGCACGCAACGTCGACCCCGTATCGATCGTCGATTGACCAGCGCCCCAAAACGCTGAGCGGCTCCTCTGCGAATATGCTGCGGGCGATGTGGACGACATAACAGCCCATGTCGAGGAGGGCCCCACCGCCGAGTTTCTTGTCAAATCGCACATTTGCCGGGTCCACTGGGCTCATGAGATCCACCGAAAGATGAGCGTGGACTTCGACGACTTCGCCGATCTCCCCCGACGCGATGATATCCCGCACGCGGTCATGTTGCGGATGGAAGCGATACATGAAGCCCTCCATCAGCAGCACCTTGTAGTCGGCACAGGCTCGCACCACAGTCTCGGCCGCGGCGGCGTTCATCGCGATAGGCTTCTCGCAGAGGATCGCCTTGCCAGCATGAGCAGCGGCGACTGCCCAGTGCGCGTGCTCGGAATTGGGTAGAGGTATGTAGACTGCCTCGACATCCGGATCGGCCAGCAGCTCCTCGTAGGAGCCAAGCACGCGCTCTATGCCAGCCTCCCGAGCCCAGTCTGAAGCAACCTCAGGGCGTCGGGTCGCGACTGCGACAACCCTGGCATTGCGGGCTTTGGTGATGGCAGGCACCACCGCTGTCTTGGCTATTCCGGCAGCGCCCAGCACGCCGAATCTCACTGGATTTTGCATGGTGCCTGAGTCCGATCTTTATTGCTTTGGGCCACAACATCGTTGAACCTTCAAAATGAAGAAGGTAAACGATTACGTCAACAGATTCGACACGCGTTCGTTGGTTGTTTAGTCCTTTGGACTTCAAGGAATGGTGCATGGCTAACATTCGAGATGTGGCGAGCCGCGCGGGGGTATCTGTGGCGACGGTGTCGCATGTCATCAACGAGTCGCGTTTTGTTGCGGATGAAACCAAAGCGCGCGTGCTCTCAGCCATATCCGAGCTCAACTATCGCCGTGACGGCATAGCTCGCAGTCTGAGGCGCAGCCACACCGGAACCATCGGAGCGATTATCTCGGACGTCACCAACCCGTTCTTCTCCGACCTGGTGAAGGGGATCGACAATGTCGTCCACAACCTTCCTAACCGGGTGAACGTCATGCTGTGCAATACTGAGGAGGATCCGGCCAAAGAAAGGGCCTATCTCGACGTGCTGATGGAAAAGCGCGTCGACGGCCTCATCGTGGCGCCCGCTGGCGACAACAGGGCATACTTCCAGTCGCTCATCGAGCAGTCGTTTCCGCTAGTCTTCGTCGACCGCACGCTTTCGGGCATCGACGTCGAGTCGGTTGAGGTCGACAACCTCGCCGCATCCGCTAGCGTTATCCGGCATCTGATCGATCAGGGGCATCGACGCATCGCAGTGCTCAAGGCTACGCTACAAGCCAATTCCATAGGCAACCGGTTGAGCGGCTATGAGCAGGAGATGGCAGTCGCAGGCTTGTCGACTTCGCGGGAACTGGTGGTCGAATGCGCCTCCGATATTGTGTCGGCGCAAGTGGGAGGCAGCAGGCTTCTTGATCTAGATCCGCTTCCGGACGCAGTGTTCTGCACAAACAATTTCATGACGCTCGGCATGGTGCGCGCAATCAACGCGCGGGGCTTGCGCTGTCCAGAGGATATCGCCATTGCCGGTTTCGACGACTTTCTATGGGCGGACGCCTTTCGGCCACGCATCACTGCTGTGGCGCAGCCGAGCATAGAAATGGGCGAGGAGGCGGCGCGGCTCCTAATGTCGCGCATCGCCAAGACGCGCAGCGGTCAGCCCGTCCATCGGCTTCTCGACACCTCGCTTATCGTTCGCGAATCGTCAGGTCCAAGGCAGCTTTCGCGATCTTTGACGAGTGCGCCCGGCACCGGCGATCGCGCGCCCGCCTGAGAGAGCGCAAGTAGTTCCCATTTAGACGCAGCGGTTGCCCCAGCATCGTGCCGCTTGGCGGAACGGCGGTCCTGGATCAGTTCGGCCCGCCACTTCCACAAAAACAGCCACAGTTGACGACTGATATGTAATCGTTTACGTAATCGATTACGTCATTGATTTCTGCGTGTGGTGATCCAATGAAGGCCGACACATCGCACTATCCGCATCTGCTGAGCAGTTTTGCTCTGCGGGGCGTCGCGCTGAGAAACCGCTTGGTGTTCCAGCCGCACTTCACTGCGCTCGGCCATCTCGACGGCATGCCCTCGGACGATCTTCGCGCGTATCATGAGGAACGGGCCCGCGGCGGTGTCGGCCTCATCATACTCGAGAGCCAGGCGGTCCATCCGACCGGCAAGATGTCGCGTCGTTTCATCAACGCCTGGGACCCAGCGGTTGTGCCGGGCCTCGCCAAAGTGGCCGACGCGGTGCACTGCCATGGCGCGAAGATTTTCGGCCAGCTAACCCATGGCGGACACACGTCGCTCGAACACCCGCCGCATATCATGTGGGCGCCAACCCAGATGCCAGAACCTTCGAGCCACCACTCGACCAAGGCGATGGATGACGACGACATTCGCGCGGTGGTCGAAGGCTTCGCCCTAAGCGCCCGGAACCTGATTGACGCCGGCATCGACGGCATCGAGATCAAGATCGCACATGACGGGCTGTTGCGTTCCTTCGCCTCGCCCTACTTCAACCGCCGGACTGATGCCTATGGCGGCAATTTCGAGAACCGCATGCGGCTCTCCTGCGAGGTGCTGGTTGCGATCCGCGACGCTATCGGCAACGCGCCGCTTGGTATTCGGTTATGCGTGAACGAGTTCACCCCGTTCGGCTACGACACGGAATACGGACTGGAGATGGCGGCCGCGCTAGAGAGCACCGGCGCCGTCGACTACTTCAATTCAGACGCCGGCTCATTCTCCAGCTACTGGATGGAGATTCCGCCGGCAGCCGTTGCCCGCGACGACTTCCGCAAAATCAACGCGGCCCTGAAGGCCGCCACCAAGCTGCCCGTCGTAGCCTTCGGCCGCATCACTCCGCAGGCCGGCGAAGCGCTGGTTCGCGACGGCGAAGCCGACCTCGTTGGCATGGCGCGCCAGTTGATCGCAGATCCGGAAACGGCAAACAAGCTTAAGGCAGGCCGCGGCGACCTCGTGCGCATGTGTATCTCATGCAACGACGCCTGCATTTACCAAGTTGGCCAGGAGAAGGGTGTGCGCTGCGTCCACAATCCGGGCGCCGGGCGCGAGCTGACGCACAGCGAGCGCTTCGTCTCCGTCGCGCCGAAACGGTTGCGCGTGGTCGTAGCGGGCGGCGGTCCAGCCGGGCTGAAGACGGCGGAGCTCGCATTACGTCGAGGTCACAGTGTAACATTGTTCGAGCGCGATAAGCGGCTCGGCGGCCTCGTCAACCTGGCCGCCACGCAGCCCGAACATGCCGCAATTGGCGAGGTGACATCCTATCTGGAAGCCGCCGTGCGCGAGCACGCCGTCACCGTTCGGCTTGGCGAGGAGGCGACGCTCGACAACATCAAAGCCTGCAATCCCGACATCGTCGTCGTGGCGACCGGCTCGGATCCCAACTTGCCCGACAAGACGGACACCGACTCCGTCCTGTCGAGGCAGCTTGGACGACAAATTCTGCCCGAAATTGCCGGGCTCGACGGCGACAATGTTGTCTCCCCGGACAAGGTCTTGTCAGGAGAGGCTCGCCTTTCGGGGCACGTCGTGGTGATCGACAACAACGGCCACTGGGAAGCCGCCGGCACCGCTGAATTCTTGGCTGACAACGGCTGTCGGGTGACGATTGTCGCCGGACACACCTTGGTCGGCGAGGACATCGAATCGGGAAATCGCACTCTCTTCTACCGGCGCGCTGCCATCAAAGGTATCTCCATGCGGACCGCCACGCACGTTACCGCGATCGAGACAGGAAAAGTGCGCATCTCGGCCGTTTTTAGTGCCTCCGACGCCATCGGCTGGGCGAAATACATCCTGATGCCGGGCGATGAAGAAACCATCGACGGGGTCGACTGGGTAGTGCCGGTTATAGGTAGGCGGTCGCGCGAGGATCTCTACCTCAAGCTCAAAGATTCCCCGGATTTTGCCGGCGTCCGCGTTGAGCGGGTGGGCGACTGCGTTGTGCCGCGACTGATCCAGAGCACCATTTTGGAGGCGTTTGAACTCGGCCGCGAGTTGTGAGTTCCGACAGCCAGTCGACCAAGACATTTGGGAGGAGCACGTGAAGCTAGCATTCAACACCTGGGTCTATTCCAGCTTTCCGGTCTGGGTCCCTTCATATCCGCTGACCGACACGATCGAGCGCATCGCCCGCATCGGCTACGAGGGCATTGAGATCGGCGCGGCCAGCCCGCATGCCTATCCCGACTACTTGGACGTGGCGCAGCGGCGCGATATCAAGGCATGCCTTGATGCCAATGGGCTGGCATTGGCAAGCATGCTGCCGGCACCTGGCGGCGGCCCGGGTTTCAATGCCGCTTCGCCGCTCGAGGCGGAGCGCGCAAACACGCTCGACCAGTATCGCAAAGTCATCGACCTCTGCGCCGATCTCGGCGGCAAACAGGTGCTTTATGTCGCCGGCTGGCAGATATTCGGCACCCAGCGCGAGCAGGCGTGGGAATGGAGCCGTTCGGCTCTTGCTGAACTCGCCGGACATGCCGCCACTCGCGACGTATCGATGATCATCGAGCCGACGTCGGCCGACAGCAATCTCGTGGATTCCTGTGACGACGCCATGCGCATGAAGCGTGAGGTCGGTGCAAGCAATGTCGGGCTAATGTTCGACACCTACCACACGATCTACCGCAACGAAGTCGCTACCGACTACGTGCTGCGCATGGGCAAGGATCTGCGACACATCCACCTCGCTGATGCCAACCGCGCCGCGCCCAGCGACGCGGGCCGCGCGGACTACCGGGGTCTAGTTGCCGCGCTGGCCGAGCAGGGTTTTGGCGGCTACGTCACCATGGAGATCGGCTTCGACCGTCGCGCTGTCGAGCCCGACCGCATCGCCCGCGAAGCCTACACCTATGTCAAATCGCTGGTCGACGGACTGCCAAAGGCCAGCGCCCGCGAGGCTGCAAGCAGGTTGGGGGAAAGTTCATGAGCGCCGTTCCATCCGCTGCGCTGCCAATGCCCAGGCAGGGCGAAACCCTGCTGATCGCCGACAACGTCTCCAAGACGTTTCCCGGCGTCATCGCGCTTGACGAGGTGACCTTCGAGGTGCGCGCCGGCGAGGTAAACGCGCTGGTCGGCGAGAACGGTGCAGGAAAGTCGACCCTGATAAAGATCATGTCGGGAAACTACGCGCCAGACGGCGGCGAGGTCCGCGTCGAGGGAAGCCGGCTGGAGGCGACACCGGCTGCGGCGCACCGTGCTCGCGTCGCGACGATCCACCAGGACAGCCATCTCGTCCCCAACATGACCGTCGCAGAGAACATCATGCTCGGTCACTGGCCGGTCCGCTTCGGCTTCATCTCGCGTCGCGAGCAGTATCGCCGTGCGCAGCAGGCCATTTCCCTAGTGGCCCCGTCGCTCTCCCCCAACATGCTCGCGCATCGCCTGTCGCCCGCCGAGGGACAACTGGTCGAGATCGCGCGTGCCATTTCGGAGAATTCGCGCGTGCTCATAATGGATGAGCCGACAACATCGCTCTCCGGTCGCGAGATCGACCAGCTGTTCCGCGTCGTCGACGGGCTCAAGGCCCAGGGTATGGGCATTGTCTTCGTCTCGCATTGGCTGGAGGAAGTCTTCCGCATCGCTGACCGTGTAACAGTGCTGCGCGACGGACGCCTGGTTGGCACCCAGCCGGCCGACACGCTCGATGCCGATGGTGTCATCCGCATGATGGTCGGCCGCGACGTAGCACATGTCACGGCGCAGCCGCGCCCGATCGGCGACACGGTGCTGAGAGTCCGCAATTTGACGCGCGTCGGCGTTGTCGACGACATTTCGTTCGAAGTGCGCGCCGGTGAGATCGTGACACTCGCCGGCTTGGTGGGAGCCGGCCGCACGGAGCTGGCAAGTTGCATCTTCGGCGCTGACCCCTATGAGAGCGGCAGCGTCGAACTGGGAGGACAGACTGTGTCCCCAGGCAGCCCACATCCCGCAATCCAGGCAGGAATCGGCTTGGTCCCCGAAGACCGTCGCCATCAGGGGTTGGTCGCGAATCTCAGCGTCTCAACCAACGCAACGCTGGCCGTGCTCGACCGCATTGCGCCGAACGGATTCCTTTCAAGGCGGCTCGAGGACGAGGCGGTGGCTACCGCCACCCGTTCCGTCGCAGTCAAGATGGCGTCGACAAGCGTCCCCATATCAACGCTGTCCGGCGGCAACCAGCAGAAGGTTATAATCGGCCGGTGGCTGGCGCGACAGCCGAAGCTGCTCATTCTCGACGAGCCCACGAAGGGCATCGACGTCGGCTCCAAAGCAGAGATCAGCGAGCTCATCATTCGACTTGCCACGGCCGGCACGGCGATCCTGTTGATCAGCTCCGAAATGCCTGAGGTGCTGTCGTTAAGCGACCGCGTCCTCGTCATGCGCTCGGGCCGTATTGTCGGCGAGCTCAATCGATCAAACCTCACTCCGGAGGCGGTGATCGCCTTGGCCACAACTGGTTGAAAGGCTAATCAGATGTCAGAAACGAATTCAGCGCCAACACTCGCCGCCCCAGTTCAGGAGAGCACGCGTCTGCTCGACTTGGTGCAGAGCCTCGGCCTCCTAATCGTGATCCTTGTTGGCGGGGTAATGCTGAGTTTTGGCTCGCCGGTATTCTTAACCCGTATCAACATAGAGAACCTCCTGTTCTCCTCTACCATCATCGCGGTGATGGCGATTGGCCAGGCCTTCGTAATCCTTGTTGCCGGCATCGACCTGTCGGTCGGCGCTGTCCTGGCGCTCTCGTCGGTGCTGGGTGTGGTGCTCGCAACCCAGTTTGGGCTTCCGGTCATTATCGCGGCGTTGCTGGCGCTCGGCGTCGGCGCCGGTATCGGGCTGCTCAACGGTCTCGCCGTCACCAAGCTAAGGCTGCCTGCCTTGATCGCAACGTTGGCGATGATGAGCGTCACCCGCGGCGTTGCCTATCTCATCTCGGACGGACGCAACATCGCGCCGGTGCCCTCGATCTATATTGAGATCCAGTCGCTGCGGATTTTCGGCATTCCCTTCGTCATTATCTTTACTGCGATGGTGGCCCTCTTGGCTCACTTCGTGCTGACGCGCACCCGGTTCGGGCGCGAGATATTTGCTACCGGCGGTAACGCAGTCGCGGCTAGACTGGCCGGTATCAAGACTGACCGGGTGGTCCTGATCGCCTACGTCATTTCTGGCGCGGCAGCGGCACTTGGTGGCCTGATGATCACTGCGCGCCTCGAGGCCGGCGCCGCTACGGCCGGCTTCGGCTACGAACTTATTGTCATCTCGGCAGTGGTCATCGGCGGCGTCAGCCTGTTCGGTGGCGAAGGGAAGATCACTGGAGTGCTGCTCGGCGTCATTCTGCTCGGCCTCGTGCAGAACGCCGTCAACCTGCTCAACGTGCCGCCGAACTACGATTACATCGTTAGTGGCGCGGTCATCGCCGCCGCGGCCGCACTCGACGTCTATCGACGCTCATATGTCGAGACGGGCTTACGCAAGCGGACCATGCTTATCCGTCGCGAAAAATCGCAGAACCGGACTGCTCGCGAGTAGACAAGCGGGCGGGCAACCGAAGCCTGTAATCGCTCACCCCATCGAAAGTCGGCCCGCAGGCTTCGTCAGACAGATAACGCGGGACAGAAAAGAAGCACAAGGAGGATAAAATGAGACTGAAAACAGTAACACGGCGAACGCTGCTTGCAGCCACTGTCGCAGCCATGGTCGGCACGTCCGCGCTGGCGCCCATGGCATTCAGCGCCGAAGGGGATGCCAAAGGCAAGACTGTCGAATACATCACCTTCGGCCTTCAGTTTGAATATCAAGTCGCGATGGTCGAAGGCATGAAAAAGCGCGCCGAAGAAGCCGGCATCGTGCTCAACGTTATCGACGGCAAGGGCGATCCGAACAACCAGGTCACGCAGGCACTCGACGCGGTCACAAAGCAGCCTGACGCTATCGTCATCAACCCGATCGACGCGACCTTGCTCGTGGCAGGCGTAAAGCGCGCTAACGAGGCCAAAATTCCCGTGTTCATCATGGAGAATGCTCCACCGGAAGGAGAGTATCTCGGCTTCGTCGATTTCGACAACGAGGCGGGCGGAGCGCTCGGCGCAGACGCTCTGGCGAAGGCGATTGGCGAGAAGGGCGTCGTGCTTGAGACCCGCGGCTCGGTAGGCTCCGCGCAGGCGCAGGCCCGCCATAAGGGCTTTACCGAGCGAATGGCCGCCAACTATCCGAACATTGAGGTGCGCTCATTGAACACTGAGTGGGCGGCTGACAACGCCAACAAGATGGTGTTGGACGCCTTTACACAAGATCCGAACATTGTTGGCGTTTTCAGTCACAATGACGAGATGGTGCGCGGCATTGTCTCAGCGCTGCGCCAGATTGGAAAGCTTGTTCCTCCCGGCGAAGCGGGACACGTCACAGTCATAGGACTTGACGGCACTCCGTTGGCGCTGGATCGCATCCGTGAGGGCACGCAGCACGCCACCGTTGCGCAGGATCCCTACGCTATGGGCGGCGGCGGCATTCTCGAGCAGGTCATCGCCTATTTCGAGGGACGTGACTACGACAAAAACATGCAGACCAAGCCTTACCTCATCGATAAGGCCAACGTCGACGACGCCCGCAACTGGGGCAATCTAAAGAAATAGCTTGGTTCGCGAACCTGGAACGGCCTCGCGAAAGCCGGGCCGTTCCAGCACTATACTCGGCGCAACCTCTTACCGAGCTTGCAGTCGGGGTGGCGCATCGTTGCGATGCTCTTTTCCAAACGTTTGGACACAAAAAGTGGCCAACAGAGACGAATGCCTTATTTCGACGGAGAGACGCCCGAAAAGAGAGACGAATCTCCTAACGTTTTCACGGCCGACCTGCTAAGCCTCGGATAACTCGGAGCTATTCGCGTGACTGCTTGAAAAGGCAAAAAGTACTGTATTATCAGATAGTTAACTGGTGGTCCCCAAGGGACTCGAACTGGCAACCAAATGGCAAAACTAAGCCTCGGAAATGTCGACGCTATTCGGGCCCATTTTCAGGAAAGTCGCAGACAGAGACGTTTCGGGGGAAAACAGCAAACGTTTGGACAGAGACGATTCTGCTGCATCAAAATGCATCACAGCGATCATGTGGTGATGCACGCAGCAAAAATCTCTGCTAAGTCATTGATATTGCAGACTGTTTGGTGGGCCCGGAGGGACTCGAACCCCCAACCAAGCGGTTATGAGCCGCCGGCTCTAACCATTGAGCTACAGGCCCCACGCCGGCTGCATTAGTGGCTTTTGGCGCGCTGCACAAGCACCGTGCCGAAGCGATCAGAACCATATCAGCCAGACGAGCTGGAGAAGGATCAGCACGATCACATCCCAGAAGATCAGCTCGCCGGTGGTGAACCAGCCGCGCGGTCTGTTGAAGCGCCAGAAGCACCCGCCGAACAGGATCGCCGCGGCGAGCGGGACGAAGAGTATCGGCCAGGTCATGTTAGCCGCGCGCCGGTGACGGCGTCGAAGGCGTGCAGCGCAGCCGGCGGGAAGCGCAGGAAGAGAGGTTCGCCATGAGCGAACGTCCGATCGTCGTTCGGCGTGCGTACGATCATGCTCGACGTGCCGCTGCGTACGAAGACCAGCACGTCAGGCTCGACCAGTTCCATCACGTCGACCTCGAAGCGGACTGCATCGGCAGCGGAAGAATCGACGATCTCGACCTGCTCCGGGCGGATACCGAGCACGACAGGTCCGTCAGGGATGCCAGGCGCCGCGCAGGCGATGTCGCCTGCCCTGAACATCCCTGCGTACAGCATGCCCTCGAATGTGTTCATCGCAGGGCGGCCCATGAACTCGGCGACGAAGCGGCTCGCCGGCCGGCGGTAGACCGTCTTCGGCTCGTCGAACTGTACGAGCCTGCCATCGCGCAGCACAGCAACCCGAGTGGCCAGCGTCATCGCCTCCTCCTGGTCGTGAGTGACGAAGACGAAGGTCTTCTTCAACTCGCGGTGCAGACGCTTCAACTCGGTGCGCATATGGAGCCTGAGCAACGCATCGAGATTGGAGAGCGGCTCATCCATCAGGCAGATGTCGGGCTGCCAAACCAGCGCACGGGCGACGGCGACGCGCTGCGCCTGCCCCCCCGACAGTTGGCTCGGCTTGCGCGCGAGATAGCGGCCGATCTGCAGGAGGTCCGCCATATTGCGGACGCTGCGGTCTATCTCTGTCCCGGCCATTTTGCGCACGCGCAGCGGATAGGCGATGTTTTCGTAGACGCTCTTGTGGCTGTAGAGCGCGTAGTTCTGAAACACCATACCCATGCCGCGAAAACGCGGCGGCAGGTCGGTGACGTCCTTGCCGTCTACCAAGATGCGGCCGCCGGTCGGGTGTTCAAGGCCAGCAAGTACGCGGCAGGCAGTCGTCTTGCCCGAGCCTGATGGCCCGAGCAGCACGATGAACTCGCCTGTGTCGAATGCGAGATCGAGACCGTGCAGCGCGGCGGTGCCGTCCGGAAAGACCTTGGATATGCCGTCGAAGACTATGCCCATGAGGTCTCCCGGTTTCCGTCAGCCCTTGACCGCGCCGAAGGTCAGCCCGCGCACCAGCTGGCGCTGGACAAGGAATGTGAAGATCAGGATCGGCAGCGTGGCGACGACGGCGACAGCTGCCACCTGCCCCCACAAAGTGCCGTGCGGCGTCACCAGCCCGGGAATGCCCACTGTCAGCGGCCGGCCCTCGAAGGCGACCAGAATGAAAGCGTAGAGGAATTCGTTCCACGACAGGATGAAACAGAGGACGGCGGTCGCGGCGATTCCGGGAGCCGCGAGCGGCGCGATGATGAAGACGAAGGCGCCGAGCCGCGAGCGCCCGTCCATAACCGCCGCCTCGTCGATCTCCTTCGGAATCTCGGCGAAGAAGCCCCGCATCATCCACACCACCAGCGACAGGTTGAACGAAGTGTGCGCAATGACCACGGCGTAGATCGTGTCGATCAGGCCAAGCGAGGTGAAGAACAGAAAGAGCGGCACGGCGATCGAAATCGGCGGCGCCATGCGCGTCGTCAGGAAAAAGAAGAAGAGGTCTTCCTTGCCGGGGAAATCCGCTCGCGCAAACACATAGGCAGCCGGCGCGCCGATCAGGATGCAGAGCGCGGTCGATGACAGCGAGATAATCAGCGAGTTGATCGCGAGCGGCCAGTATTCCTTGCCGATGAAGACGGCGGGATAGTTGGCGAAAGTCGGAGAGAACAACCATTTCGGAGCCGACGAGAACAGGTCCACGCGAGTCTTGAACGAGGCGAGCACGATCCAGAGATAGGGTGTCAGCGCGACGACCACCGCGACAAGGAGCACCGCCCAGGCGAAGGCCGTCCACGGGCGGCTGGCGGCGCGATCGATCATGGCTTCGCCCCCGCTGGCAGGCCGGACGAAGGCTTGGCCGACCAGTAGACGGCCTTGTAGAAGACCGAGCACAGGATGAGCACCACGAGATAGACCATGAAGGCCACCGCGGCGCCGTAACCGAGATCCCAGTTCCGGAAATTCACGCGGTAAGCGTAGATCGACACGAGTTCGGTGAGCGTGCCCGGCCCGCCACCGGTCATGATGAAGACCTTGTCGAATTCCTTGAAGGCGTCGATGCCACGCAGCAGGAGCACCAGCGCAATGATGGGACGCAGCAGAGGCAACATCACGTCGAGGAAGATGCGCAGCGGCCCGGCGCCGTCCATCATCGCCGCCTCGAAGGGCGAGCGCGGCAGGCTCATCAGGCCGGCGAGCATGACCAGCGTGACGAAGGGCGTCCATTGCCAGATGTCGATCGCAACGATTGCCGGAAAGACCAGATCGGGCTGCGACAGAACCGCGGCGTTCTGCGCGAGCAGACCGACCGCGCGCAGATAGTAGATGACCATGCCGAAATCGCCTTGCAGCAGCAGCCGCCAGATCAGCCCGACCGCGACGGGAGCGAGCATCATAGGGATGAGAAGCAGCGTGGTGAGCAACCGCTGCCGTACGACATATTTGAAGATCAGGAGTGCGAGTGCGAAGCCGATGACGAACTCCATCGCCACCGCGACAACGACGAATTTCAGTGTCAGCAGGAAGGAATTCCAGAACAGCGGATCGTCCCGCATCAACCTGCGGAAATTGTCGAAGCCGACGAAGGCTCCCTTGCGCGTCGCGTCCGCGAAACTGAGATCTGTCAGCGCCGTATAGACCATGTAGTAGAACGGCCCGACCAGAAAGATGACTACCAGGATCGTCGCCGGCAGCACGAGCAGCGGCCCGACGCCCCGGTCGAGCAGAAACGCTCCCCGCGTCTTGCCGCTCGTGTTGCTGGTGACAGGCAGGCTGGTCACGGGCGATCCGGCGTCCACTTCCAAGGAGGGGGACGGTCGCGCGAAGCGACCGTCACGCAGCGCTATGAGCTTACTGTGCCGGATAGCTCATCGGCGCGCAGGAACCAAGCAGAGTCGAAATTTCCTTGGCCGATGCATCGAGCGCCTCCTTGGACGATTTCTCGCCAGCTAGGGAGGATGACAGCTCGCGCACGAGTATGTCGGTCATCTCCGCCGATTGCGGCAGGGTCGCCTTCGGCTTGCCGTACTCGTTGGACGCCATCGAGGCCTTGGCATAGGGCAGCTTCTGAACATCCGCCGATTCATAGACGTCCGGACGGCCCGACGCTCCGCCGTTCAGATGCTGCTCGAGCTGGCGGTCGTAGCCCATCATCCACTGGATGAAGAGGAAAGCGGCCTGCGGGTTCTTAGAATAGGTCGGGATGAGATAGGTCCAGCCTTCGAGCTGGCCTATCTTGCCGCCCTCACCTTGCGGCACGATGTCGAAACCGACCTTGCCCACCACGGTGGAGGCGGTCTCATCGACGGCGACGGCGTAAGTGGCGTCGTTCCACATGATCAGTTCGGCAACCTTGGCCTGCTGCATCAGCGCCATCACGTCATCCCAGAAATAGTTCAGGCTGTCCGGCGGCGAGAAGGCGAGCAGGCTCTTGTAATAGTCGAGCGAAGCGATGGCTTGCGGACTGTTGACGACGACCGGCCCGCATTGGGAGCCGCTCTGCACGTCGAGCACGTCGCCGCCGAAGGAATAGAGGAAATTCAGCCACTCGTACCACAACGCCTCGTGGCGCTTGCCCTGCAGCGCGGTTCCGTAGAGCCCCTGGTCGGGGCGGTTGAACCACTCGGCTATGTCGCGATACTGGTCCCAGTTCTGCGCCGGCGCGAGATCGTAGCCGTATTTCGCCTTGAAGCCATCCTTCTCCTTGGCATCGGCGAGCAGGTCGGACCGGTACCACATGAACATGTTGAGCACGGTGAAGGGGAAGCCGTACATCTTGCCGTCGTACCAGGAGATCTCCTTCCAGGCCCCTTGATAGAGCTGCTCCTCGGGTTTGAAGCTCGGATCGCGCAGCGCCGCGTCCGCCATGAATGGCGCTATCTCGAGCAGATGGCCGTTGGTCGCGAACTTTCCCATCTCGCGATGCGGCTGGATGATGACGTCGTAGCGGCCGCGCTGGGAGTTGAGGTCGAGCTGGACCTTGTTGACGGCCTCGGAATGCTCGTACATTTCCACTTCGACCTTGATGCCGGTCGCTTGCTCGAATTGTGGCGCGAGTTTCGACAACGCTTCGAGCGGCGGTAGCGCTTCCCCCACCATCCGGATCGTCGTGCCGCTGTAGGGCTTGGCCGCCTCTTCCAGTGTCCAGGCCGCAGCATGTGCAACCTGCAACATTGCTGCGGCAATCATTCCCGCGATGAGCTGACCTCTAGTGTGCTTGAGCATCAACGTTCTCCCGATTGAAATGCGCTTTATTCCCCTGGGTCATTTTTCTGACACGGAATGTGGAGTATTGCAAACATAAATGTTGTAGCTTGCAACTTTTCGCTCGTCGATGTTATGTGGCTCGGCAGGCGAAAATTCGGAGACCGGCCATCCGCTGCGACTCCCGGTCTTGCCAAGCGAGGACATCCGATGGATTTCATCTTCATGCTGACTCGCGACGACCGCACGGTCGAGGACTGCCTCGAACTGATCGACCTGATCCGGCCCGTCGGGCTGAAGCATGTCGGATTCAAGGATGTGGGAGTATCGCCCGAGGTGCTGAAGGCATTGACAAGGGCAATTCACGCCTCAGGCGCCACCTCGTACATGGAAGTCGTCTCGACTTCGCCGGAGGCTTGTCTTGCCTCGGCTCGCGTAGCGCGCGATTTAGGCGTCGACCGGCTGCTCGGCGGCACCCAGGTGGACGAGATCATAAACATTCTCGCCGGCAGCGGCACCGAATACTACCCCTTCCCCGGCACGCCGGTCGGCCATCCGACAAAACTCGGCGGCACGCCGGCCGAGGTCGAGGCGCAGTGCAAGAACTTCGTCGCCAAGGGCTGCGCCGGTTGCGACATCCTTGCCTATCGGGCAACCGATTCCGACCCGATCGATCTCGTAAAGGCCTCAAGGCGCGGGCTCGGGCCGGACAAATACCTCATCGTCGCCGGTGCGGTAACTTCCTCCGAGCGCATCAGGGCCGTCGAGGCCGCGGGCGCCGACGCCTTCACCATCGGTACGGCCGTTTTCAACGGTTCCTACTCGCCGACCAAGGGCTCGATCCTCTCGCAGCTCCGGGATGTGCTTGCCGATTGTGAGATGGCCTAGTCCATGCCGGTCATCGGCATCGACATCGGCACGCAGAGCCTGAAGGCGGTTGTCGTGGATTCCGATCTCGTCCTGCGTGGCGAGGCAAGCGTGCCTTACCAGCCGTACTTTCCCGCGCCGGGCTGGGCCGAACAGGACCCCGCCCTGTGGCTCAGGGCGCTGAAACCAGCAATTGCCGGCGCAATAGCCGCGAGCGGCCTGGCGCCGGCCGACATCAAGGGTATCGCGGTATCCGGGCAACTCGACGGCTGCGTGCCCGTCGGCACTGACGGCAACGCGCTGGCGCCATGCGTCATCTGGATGGATCGCCGCGCCGTGACCGAGGTTGTTGGCATCGATCCGGACATGATCCGCGAGCGCACGGGCCTGGTCCTCGACGCAACGCACATGGCGGCCAAGATCCGCTGGATGCGCAGGCATGTGGTCGAGGCACAAAAGGCCGCGATCTGGCATCAGCCGGTCTCCTTCGTCGTTGCGGCGCTCTGTGGCCGCTCCGTCATGGATCATGCGCTCGCTTCCACCACCATGCTCTACGGGCTCGATGAGCGAGCATACGCTGACGACCTGCTCGCCCTGTTCGATATCGACCGCGGCAGTCTTCCCGAAATCGGCGATGCGACGGCAACCGCCGGCACGCTCGGCAGGGCGGGCGCAGACCTTACCGGCCTGCCCGCCGGTACGCCGGTCGCCGTCGGCACGGGCGACGATTTCGCCAACCCGATCGGCGCAGGCATCGTCGCTCCCGGCACGGTGGCGTGCAGCCTCGGCACCGCGGAAGTCGTCGGCGCCGTCAGCGATAGCTTGCGCATCGACGAGCAAAGCCTAGTGGAAACGCATGGCTTCCTCGGCAATCGTTTCCTAGTCAGCAATCCGGGCTGGCTGTCCGGCGGAGCGGTGACGTGGTTCCTCTCCACCTTCGGCGTCTCCACGCCGGGGGAACTCTCCGCGCTCGCGGGCCAGGTGCCGGCCGGTTGCGACGGCCTGACCTTCCTGCCGGCGCTTTCCGGCGCGATGGCGCCGCGCTGGGAACCAGGCGCGCGGGGCGCTTTCTATGGGCTGACAGCCGCCCACGGCAAGGCCGCCTGCGCTCGCGCGCTGCTTGAAGGCTGCGCCTTCGCGATGCGCGATGTCGTCGACCGAATGCAGGCTATGGACATCGACACTGGCCGAATCAGGCTCTGCGGCGGCGGGGCAAGAAGCCGCGTCTGGGCGCAGATGCGCGCCGACCTCTGCCAGCGCCCGGTGGAGATCGCGAAGGTAACCGACGCCTCGCCGCTTGGCGCGGCGCTTCTCGCCTGCGTCGCCGCACGGGCCGCCGATTCGATCGACGAGGCTGTGAGCCGCATGCCGCTCCGGGTCACGGCGATCGATCCTGATCCGGCGAAGGCGGAGAAATACGAAACCGCCTATCGCCGTTACCGCACCCTGTTCGACGCGCTCGTCCCCCTCTACGCAGGCTGACCGGAGCCAAACCATGTCAAAGGAAATGCTCGACAATCTGCTTGCGGGAAAGGTGCGCGATCCGGATGGCGGCGGGATGCTCGTCCCACCTTTGAAAGACATCGTTGTTGCGCGCCGTCTCGGCGAAGGGGCGGCTTCGCTGGTCGCGCGACTGTCCTTCGGCAAATCGCTCGCCATCATCATGGACCCGGACACGCGCGCAGCGCTGGGCGCAAAGGTAGCCGTTGCGCTTGCAGCTGCCTTCGCGGTCGAGGAGGTCGTGTTGCCGCGCCACCCGCATCCGGACATGGATGCGGTGAATGGCGTGATCGCGCGGACCACGAGTGCGGACGCACTCGTCGCGGTCGGCTCCGGCTCCATCAACGACATCACCAAATACGCGGCGCACCTGACCGGCAGGCCCTTCGCGGTCTTCGGCACAGCGCCGTCGATGAACGGCTACACGTCCATCTCCGCGGCGATTACGGAGAGCGGGCTGAAGAAATCGCTACCGGCGACGTTGCCCAAAGGCGTCTTCCTCGACCTCGACGTCATGGCGGCGGCGCCACGGCGGCTGATCGCGTCCGGGTTCGGCGATTCTCTGGCGCGCGCCACAGCGCAGACCGACTGGCTGATGGCGCATCTCCTGCTCGGCAAGCCGTACCGCGAGACGCCGTTCATGTTGCTTGCAGACGACGAGGACGCGATGATCTCATCTGCGGCGGCGCTCAGAGCCGGCGACGTGGCGGCCGTCGAGCTCCTGGTGCGCACGCTTGTCATGTCGGGGCTGGGCATGACGCTTTGCGGCGGTTCCTATCCTGCAAGTCAGGGCGAGCATCTCATTGCCCACTACATCGACATGCGCGGGCAGAACCTGCCGCAGGCCTATCATGGCGAGCATATCTCGGTGACGACGCTCACCATGGCGCGGCTGCAGGAGCGCATGCTGGCAATGCCGGTGCTGCAACTCGCGCCGACAAGGGACACCGAAGCGTCGATGATCGAGACATTCGGACCTGAAGTCGGTCGCGCATGCTGGGCGGTTTTCCGGCCCAAAGTCTTCGACAAGGGCGCGACCGATCAGCTGAATAGGAAGCTCGCACAGGAATGGCCCGAAATGCGAGGACGATTGCGCTCCGTTGCGCGACCCGAGGCGCAACTGAGTGATGCTCTGCTTGCCGTCGGCGCACCGACGGCGCCTGAGGATGTTGGACTGCCCCTGCCCTTCTACCGCGAAGCGGTTTCCAACGCGCGGTTGATCCGCGACCGCTTCACGATGCTTGACCTCGCCGCCATGTCTGCGAAGCCCATTGAGGCCGGCATCTGATGCTGCGGCCTTTGGAAGAAATGCCGGCCGAGGTCCGCCGCAACATTGCCGTCGTGCTCACCGACATAGACGACACGCTGACCGACCGCGGCCGGCTGCCCGCCAAGGCATACTCCGCGCTGGAGCGGCTGAAGCTTGCGGGCTTCATCGTCGCGCCGATCACCGGCCGGCCGGCCGGCTGGTGCGATCTCATCGCGCGGCAATGGCCGGTCGACGGCGTTGTCGGCGAGAACGGCGCGTTTTATTTCCGCCACGATGACCGGAAGCGGCAGCTATCCCGCTATTTCGCAAAAAATGTCCGCGAACGAGCCCGGGACGCCACCCGTCTGGACGCGATTCGCCGCGCGGTGATTGCCGAAGTTCCGGGCACTGCCGTAGCTGCCGACCAGAATTATCGCGAGGCCGATCTCGCCATCGATTTCTGCGAAGACGTCCCGCCGCTGCCGCGGTCCGAGGTGCTGAAGATCGTCGCCATTTTTGAACGTTTCGGTGCGACGGCCAAGATTTCCTCGATCCATGTCAACGGCTGGTTCGGCGGCTACGACAAGCTCTCCACGACGCGCCGCTTCCTGTCGGATTGTTTCTGTATAGACATCGACCGGGACCGGAGCTGCATCCTCTTTGCCGGCGACAGCCCCAACGATTCGCCGATGTTCGGCTTCTTCCCCAACAGCGTCGGCGTCGCCAACGTGCTCGATTTCAAGGAAGACCTGCCGGCGGCGCCCGCCTATGTTGCAAAGGGTCGCAATGCCGACGGATTTGTCGCGCTTGCCGATATTCTGATTGCCGCGAGGAGATAGATGGATACCGGCAAGCTCACCAAGAAGGAACGCCACGAGCTCATTCTCTCCGAGGTGCGCAAGTCCGCCGCGATCCGCATCTCGAAACTCGCCAAGCGCATCGGCGTCGCCGGCGAGACGATAAGGCGCGACCTGATCGAGCTCGGCGACGCCGGCCTGATAAACCGCACCTATGGCGGCGCGACGATCTCATTGGTCACTTCCGAGCCGGTGATCTCCGAGCGCGGGCTGACGCTGGTCGAGGAGCGCGCGCGCATCGGCAAGGGCGCGGCCGGCCTGATCGAAAACAGACAGGTGGTGATGATCGACGGTGGCTCCACCACCTACGAAGTGGCGCGCAACCTCGCGCAGCTGAAGCGCGACCTCGTCATCATCACCAACTCCACGGGCGTCGCCGCTGTCGCCGGCGGCAACCCGACATTCCGGGTGATCCTCTGCCCCGGGACCTACGACAATCGCGAGGGCAGCGTTCTTGGCGAGGATACCGTTGAGTTCATAGGCCGCTACAATGCGGATGCCGCGATCATCGGAGCTTCCGGCGTCACCGGGGACGGCCCGAACGACATGATCTCCGGCGCGGCTGCGGTGAAGCGCGCCATGATCAGCCGTTCGCTGTCGATCATCCTTGTCGTCACCCATGATAAGTTCGGCCGCGCCAGCCTTGAGCGCGTCTGCCGTCTCACCCAGATTTCCGACATCGTTACCGACCGGCAGGTCTCATCCGAATTTCGCGCCGCGGTGGAAGTCTCCGGGTCCGAACTGCATGTGTTCGAGGAGCGGGAATAGCCGTCTGAAAATCCACAATCGTGCGCAGGCGCGTGACATGAGCGGTGGGATGCGATAACTGGACTACTTAACAGTCCAGTTAGCGGTGAAATGAATGATGGTCCCACTCTCGCCGCTGCACGAAGCGATCCACAAACAGACGGCGAAGCAGATGATTCGCGACAAGATCGTCTCTCTGATCGCGTCCGGCATTCTGCAAGTCGGCGACGAGTTGCCTAGCGAACGTGAGCTTGCGACGATGTTGATGGTCAGTCGCGAGACCGTGCGGGGCGCCGTGCAGCGGCTGGCGGGCGAAGGCATCGTCCAGGTCTCGCAGGGCGCGCGTACCCGCATCACCAACGTCGATGTCGATGTCGGCACGCAGCGCATCGGCGTCACCAATCCGACCTCGATCAACGGCTATTCGCTGAATGAGGTTCATGCGGCCAGACTGCTTGTCGAAACATCGGTCGTGGCCGAAGCGGCGCGCAATCTCAGCACCGAGGACATCGGAAGGCTCGACGATTCGATCGTCGCCCAAGAGGCGGCCTGCGACGATCCTGTCCGCTTTCTGATTTGTGATCGGGAGTTCCACCTGACAATCTACTACGCATCCAACAACCGGTTGCTCGCCGACTTCGTGGTCGACCTCTACACCTACATGCTCGACCATCGCCGCATCGCCATGGGCGGGCCGGGCGCGATCCAAAAAAGCCTGGAGGACCACCGCCTCATCGTCGATGCGCTGAAGATGCGCAACCCGGAGGCCGTATCGGCGGCTTTTGCAAATCACATACTGCGCATCCACGACACGAGCCGCGCCGTCGATGCTGCCGGAGACACCTTCAGCCTGCACGTCGAAAGCGAGCTCGGCAACGCCCTGCACGCGTAGACCAACCAGAGACGACCGTATGCTTCTTGGTGCGATAGCCGACGATTTCACCGGCGCCAGCGACCTCGCCAACACGCTCGCTAAGGGCGGCATGGCGACGACGCAGTTCGTCGGCGTTCCAGCGACCGAAGCTGCCGCCGGCTGCGAGGCGGGAGTGGTCGCGCTGAAGACCCGTTCCATCGCACCTGAAGACGCGGTCACGCAGTCGCTGGAGGCCGCCGACTGGCTAAAGGCGCAGGGTTGCGAGCAGTTCCTGTTCAAATATTGCTCGACCTTCGATTCGACGCCGCAGGGCAATATCGGACCCGTGGCGGAAGCCCTGCTCGACCGGCTCGGCGCGGATCTCGCCGTCATCTGTCCGGTCTTTCCGGCGACCGGCCGGCGGCTGTTCATGGGCCACCTCTTCGTCGGCGAAAAACTGCTGTCGGAATCAGGCATGGAGAAACATCCGCTGACCCCGATGACCGACCCGAACATCCGCCGCTGGCTGCGCCTGCAGACCAGAGGCGAGGTCGGGTTGATCACCCTGGATACCGTTCGCGCCGGACCTGCGGCCCTGACCGAGGCCTTCGAGGCCGAGCGCAAGAAGGGCGTGCGCCTCGTCGTAACCGACGCGGTCGCCGACAGCGACCTGATGACCCTCGGCGTGGCAATCACTGGCCACAGGCTGGTGACCGGTGGCTCGGGCATCGCGCTCGGCCTGCCGCAAAATTTCCGCCGCGCCGGCAAGCTTGTGGGCAAATCCAATGCGAAGGCCGCCGCCAAAGGCCCGGCCGTGGTGCTCTGCGGCTCCTGCTCGACTGCCTCGCAGCGGCAGGTCGCGGCATATCTGAAGGCGCATCCGGGGCTGGCGCTCGATCCAGCGAAGCTCATGGATGGCTCGATGAGCGTGGACAAGGCGGCGGCATGGGTCGCCGCGCAGGACGGCGCGGCGCCGATCGTGTATTCGACCGCCGATCCCGTTTCCGTCGCGGGCGCGCAGCAGAGTTTCGGCCGCGAGGAGATCGCCGCCAAGGTCGAACATTTCTTCGCCGGCCTCGTGCGCCGGCTGGTGGATAGCGGCGTGCGCCGCGTCGTGGTCGGCGGCGGCGAGACCTCCGGCGCGGTCGTCGAGGCGCTCGGGATCACGAACATGAGCATCGGCGAGGAGATCGACCCCGGCGTGCCGGTTCTGGTCGCCGAACGCAACGGCCCGCTGGGTCTGGCGCTGAAGAGCGGCAATTTCGGCGCCGACGATTTTTTTGAGAAGGCGGTGGAACGGATCGGTACGGCATGAGCGAACAGGACATCCGCAACAACCTCGTGAAATGGGGCAAGTCGCTGTTCGAGCGCGGCCTGACCGCCGGCTCGTCCGGCAACATGTCGGTGAGGCTGGACGACGGCTTCCTGTTCACGCCGACCAATTCGTGCCTGGGTTTCCTGGATGCCGACCGGCTGTCCAAGCTCGACCTCGCGGGAAAGCATGTTTCGGGCGATGCGCCGACCAAAGAACTGCCGTTGCATTTCGGCTTCTACGATCAGCGCCCCGGCTCGCGCGCGGTCGTCCACCTGCACTCCACCTACGCGACGGCGCTCTCCTGCCTGCCCGACGTCGATCCGAAAGATGCCATCCCGCCGATCACGCCCTATGTGGTCATGCGCGTCGGCCAGGTACCGGTCGTGCCCTACACCCGGCCGGGCTCGGCCGAGGTCAAGCCGATGATCGATGTGCTGGCCGCGGATCACCCGGCCGTGCTCCTCGAGAACCACGGACCTGTCGTCGCCGGCGCATCGCTTGACGCGGCCGTCTTCGCCATCGAGGAACTCGAAGAGGCGGCCAAGCTCGCCATCATCCTGCGCGGCATGAAGATTCGGCATCTCGCGCCCGAGGCGATCGCTGACCTGAACCAGCACTTCAAGCTGAAATAACGTCGAATTTCGGCCGGTCTATGCCGGCAAATATTTCTCGGCGCGCAATTCGCATGTCTAACTCAGAATGATCGTATTCGGCCGGTTACGCCGAAGGATGCTCCGCTGGAGCGGCGGCTTCCATCTTGCGCCTCGGCTTGCCGAAGAGGTCTCCCATCTTCTCAAACAGGACGAACAGCGCAGGGATCAGCAGAATGCCGATCACCGTCGCCGCCAGCATGCCGCCCACAACCGTCGCGCCGATGGACACGCGGCTCGCCGCTCCGGCACCCGTGCTGAGCACAAGTGGCACGGAGCCCAGGATGAAGGCGATGGCCGTCATGAGCACGGCGCGGAAACGCATGTGGCCGCCTTCGACGGCGGCCTCTTGCAGGCTCTTTCCGGCCTCGTAGCTCTCCTTTGCGAACTCCACGATCAGAATGGCGTTTTTCGCCGCGAGGCCGATCAGCAGCACAAGGCCGATCTGGGCGTAGATGTTCAGTCCGAGCTTCACCAACTGGATGCCGAGGATCGCGCCGAGCACCGCCACGATCACCGACGTCATCACCGCGAAGGGGATCGTCCAGCTCTCATATTGAGCGACGAGGAAAAGATAACCGAAGACGATCGCCAGCGCGAAGACCACAATGGTCGAGCTGCTCGCCAGCGCCTCCTGGTAGGAGAGGCCCGACCATTCGAAGGCGTAGCCTTGCGGCAATGATGTCTGCGCCAGCTTCGTCAGGGCAGCCATGGCCTGACCGGACGATCCGCCGGCAGATGGCGTGCCATTGATCGTCGCGGCGGTGAACTGGTTGTAGCGGGCAAGCAGCGTCGGCTGCAAGTCGGTCCGGACGGTCGCAACCGCCCTCAGCGGCACCATGGCGCCTGTCGTGCTGCGCACATAGACCTTCAATATGTCGTCAGGCGTCCGGCGATATTGCTGATCCGCCTGCACGTTGACTTGGTAGACCTGGCCGAGGATCGTGAAGTTGTTGACGTAAGACGAGCCGAGCTGCGTCTGCAGGGTGCTGAAGATCGTCGAGACCGACACGTTGAGACGCTGGGCGCTCACGCGGTCGATGTCGAGAAAGAGGCCGGGCACTTCGGCGGAGAAGGTCGAATATGCCGTGCCGATCGCCGGATCGGAATTCGCCGCCACGATGAAGGAGCGCATCACTTGCGCGAGTTCGACCGGTGACTGGCCACCAAGAGCCTCCAGCCTGAAGTCGAAGCCCTCGGCATTGCCGACGCCGGGGATCGCCGGCGGCGGGAAGACGATGATGTTGGCGGCGCCGAGCGCCGCGAAGTCCTGATTCAGTTTGGCATAGATACCCCGCAGACCTGTTTGCGGCGTGGTGCGCTCGTCCCAGGGCTTCATGACGATCAGGCCAAGGCCGCTGTTGGGCTGCACGGCGCCGGTAAGCAGGCTGTAGCCGGACACGGTGACGACGTTGGCCACGCCGTCGGTCCCGCGCGCGATCTCCTCGACCTTGGAGAGCACTTGCTGCGTCCTCGGCAGGGCGGCTGCGTCCGGCAGTTGCACGTTGACGAAGAGAACGCCCTGGTCCTCGGTCGGGATGAAGGCCGTCGGCGTGCGCGTGAACTGCCAATAGGCGACGCCGGCAAATGCCAGCACGATCAGACCGGCGACGAAAGAGCGGCGAGCGAGGAACCTGTTGACGCTCGAATAGCCGTTACGCGTCTTGTCGAGACCCCGGTTGAAATAGCGGAACGGACCCCTGCCCTCGCGCGGCGGCCTGAGAAGCACCGCGCAAAGCGCGGGGCTCAGCGTCAGCGCGTTGAGCGCGGAGATCGCGACCGAAGCGGTAATGGTGATGGCGAACTGCCGGTAAAGCTGGCCGGTGATGCCGGGCAAGAACGCCACGGGCACGAACACCGCGAACAGGACCAGCGTGGTCGAGACGATCGGGCCCGTCACCTGCGCCATCGCTTTGTGCGCGGCTTCGGCCGGATGGATGCCGGGCTCTTCCTCCATGACGCGCTGGACGTTCTCGACCACGACAATCGCGTCGTCCACCACGAGACCGATCGCCAGGATCAGCGCGAACAGCGTCACCGTGTTGGCCGAGAAGCCGAAGGCAAGCAGCACCGCGAAAACGCCGATCAGCGACACCGGGATCGTCAGCGCCGGAATGAGCGTCGCGCGCCAGTCCTGCAGGAAGATGAACACCACCACGAGCACGATTATGCCGGTCAGAATAAGCGTGTAGACGATCTCGTGCACCGTGGCGCGCACGAAGTCCGTCGAGTCGTAGATCACCTCATAGGAGACGTCGTCGGGAAAGCGGTCCTTCAGGATTTCGAGCTGCGCCTTCACCGCTCCCGCCACGCCAAGCGCATTCGACCCTGGCGACTGGTATATTGCCATCGTCGCCGCCGGCTTGCCGTTGAGCTGGGCCTCGGAAGAATAGGTCTGCGCACCAAGTTCAACGCGTCCGATGTCGCGGACGCGCACGATGCCGCCGGTCGAGCCGGTGCGCAGGATGATGTCGGCGAACTGGTCGACACTGTCGAGCCGCCCCAACGCAGTGATCGAATACTGCAGCACCTGGTCGTTCGGGATGGGCGGTGCGCCGATCAGGCCGGCGCCCGCCTGCACGTTCTGCTGCTGGACTGCGTTGGTAACGTCGTCGGCGGTGATGCCGAGCGCCGCCATGCGCTGTGGATCGAGCCAGATTCGCATCGAATAGCTTAGACCGCCCATAAGCGTGGCCGAGCCGACGCCGGACACGCGCGAGATCGGATTCACCACGTTGATCTGAGCGTAGTTCGACAGAAACAGCCCATCATGCGTCCCCTTCGGCGAGAAGATGTTCGCAATCATCAGGAAGTTAGGCTGCTGCGCGCGCACATTGACGCCGAGCCGTGTCACCGCGTCCGGCAGCTGTGGGGTGGCGAGCGCCACGCGGTTCTGCACGTTGACCTGCGCGATGTCGGGGTCGGTACCCACCGCAAACGTCACCGTCAGCGTATAGAGGCCACTCGAACTGGTGGTCGAGGACATGTAGATCATGCCTTCGACGCCGTTCACCTGCTGCTCGATGGGTGCTGCGACCGTATCGGCCAGCGTCTGGGCGTCAGCGCCCGGATAGCTTGCGCTGACCTGGACGGTTGGCGGGGTGATGTCGGGGTATTGCGCGACCGGAATGTTGAGCAGCGCGATCGTGCCGGCAAGCGTGATGATGATGGCGATCACCATCGCCAGTCGAGGACGGTGGATGAAGATATCGGCGAACATCGCTCAGTTCACCGCAGCCTGCGGCGTCACGACGATCCCCGGTCGGACTTTCTGGATGCCCGACACGATGACGATCTCGCCGTTCGCCAGGCCTGCCGTGATCGCCCAATCGGTGCCGACGCGCTGGCCGAGCGTCACGCGACGTATCTGCGCGCGGTTTTGGTCGTCGAGGCCAAACACATAGGCTCCTTCCTGATCCTGCAGGATGGCGGACGCCGGCACCACCGGAAGCTCGACGCTCTCGCCGGCCTGAACACTCACCTCGACGAACTGACCGGGCACGAGCTTCAGTTGCGGGTTGGCGAACTCGGCGTAGACGGCGATGGTTCCGGTCGATGGATCGATTGCATTGTCGAGGAAGGCGATCTTGCCAGGCTGGTCGTACTCGGTCCCGTCGGGGAGCTCCAGCTTCGGCTGATATGCGGCGGCATCAGCAGCCAGGCTGGAATTGTCAGGCTTCAGCACCTTGACCACGTCGAGATACTCACGGTCCGAGATCGAGAACACGACGCGGATCGGGTCGGTCTGCACCACGGTGGCAAGCGGCCCGCTCTGCGGCGAGACGAGATTGCCTTCCGTAATGTTTGCCTTGCCGATGCGGCCTGCGATCGGTGATTTGACATCGGTGTAGGACAGGTTGAGCTGCGCGGTCTTCAGTTGCGACTGCGCGAGCGAGATCTGGGCCTTGGCCTGGTCGACCTGCGCTTGCGCGCCGTCTCGTGTCGCCTGCGCCTGGTCGACCACCGATTGCGACACGGCGTTGGTCTTGAGGAGTTCCTGCTGCCGAACCAATGTCAGGTCCTGCAGCTTCAGATTGGCTTCGGCGCTTGCCTCGGCCGCAATCGCCGACTCTAGCTGCGCCTGCGCGCCATCGACAGCAGCCTGATAGGTATCCTTTTCGATCACGAAGGCAACGCTGTCCGCCTGCACGAAGCTGCCCTCGGTGAAATTCACTTCATCCAGAAAACCTTCGACACGGGCGGCGAGCGCCACCTGCTGGGCTGCGACGACGGAGCCGACGAATTCGGCGTGCGTGGTGACCGAGGCGAGCTTGACAGCCGCTGTTTCGACGATCGGCGCCGCGGGCGTCTGGGCGGTTGCGCCCTGGGCGGCGAGCTGAAACAGGCCTGCGACAAAGAAGCTGCGACGTCCGACTGACCACACGATTCCCGTCTCCCCACATGAACAGGTGCTATTCCGGTCGAAACCCTTCTTCTTTAGAGAATCTCCGGGCCGTCGGCCAGACTCCCTGAACGTCTTTTGCAGCATCGCCGCAATGCATCCATAATCGCGGCATACGTCCCGCTTGGTCAGTAACGCTACGAGGGAACTTCATGAACAGACGAATGATCGCGCTCGGGCTCGCGGCGGCGATTGCCCTGCCCGTGGCCGCGTCCGCTGCCGAAACGCCGGTCCAGCCACGCATCGTTGTGACGGGCGAGGGCGAAGCAGCCATAGCGCCCGACATGGCGCTTCTTTCCCTCAGCGTGATGCGCGAGGCTAAGACCGCGCGCGAGGCGCTCGACGCCAACAACGCCGCGATGGCGGAAGTGATCGAGGCGATCAAGCTGTTCGGCATCGCCGACCGCGATTTGCAGACCGCGGGTCTTCAAATCATGCCACGCTACAACTACACCAACAAGCCGGACGGCACGCAGGAGGCGGAACTTATTGCCTACCAGGTGACGAACACCCTGTC
The DNA here is from genome assembly GCF_040049215.1 of Mesorhizobium sp. KR9-304. Taxonomy (NCBI): domain Bacteria; kingdom Pseudomonadati; phylum Pseudomonadota; class Alphaproteobacteria; order Hyphomicrobiales; family Phyllobacteriaceae; genus Mesorhizobium; species Mesorhizobium sp. KR9-304. The sequence goes on from NZ_JBDZDN010000004.1 coordinate 38,855, forward strand.
GGTGCGCGTGCGAGATCTCGTCAAGACCGGCGAGATCCTCGACAAGGCCGTGGCGCTTGGCGTCAACCAGGGCGGCAACATCGTCTTCGCCAACGACGATCCGTCGGCCACCATAACAGAGGCGCGCAAAGACGCCGTCGCCGAGGCGACCGCCAAGGCGAAGACGCTGGCCGAAGCCGCGGGCGTGACGCTCGGGCGCGTCCTGGAGATATCGGACCAGTCTTTCGGCGCGCAGCCGATGCCGATCGAGGCCAAGGCATTTGACAGGGCGCTGGCTGCCGTACCGATACAGGCCGGAGAAAATTCCTACCGCGTCCAGGTCAACATGACCTTCGAGCTGAAATAGCCGGAACTCATCGGCGGAAACAAAAGCCCCGGAGGCCGAGCCCCCGGGGCTTTTTTCGAACCGGCCTGTCAGCGACGGCGGCTCTTGCTACTGTTGGCGCTGATCTACCAGCGCACGATCGGGCAATTCGGCGCGCGGGCGAAGGTGATGCGAACGCGCTCGCCATGTTTGCGCCCGGCAACCTCAATGGTGCGGCGGTTGACGTCAATCACACGCGCGCGGCGCACTCCGTAACGTTCCGCTTTGTTCAGCGCGCGCTCCGGCGAGCAACCACGGAAGTAGCGGCGGTCGCGACGATATTCGCGATAGTCGTGGCGATCATAGTCGCCGATCTGAACGCCGATGCCGACGCCGCTGTGATGGCCGGTTCCATAGTTGAGGTAGACGCCTTCGGCCTGGGCTGCGGCCGGCATCGCCGTTATGGTGCCGAGTCCGATCAAGGCGGAAAGGGCGGCGGTCTTGAGCTTGTTGATCATTGTTCTTCTCCTTGTCTTCTCGCCTAAGCGATGACGGGAGATTGCACGAGCTAGGCTGAACGGCGCGGGAACCGGCCGTTCATTAACGGTTCATGTGTCGGGAACCTGATTTTGAACGGAAATTTCAGGCGGGCCTACGGCTCGCCTTCCAACATATGATCGAAATAATCCTCGGCATCCTGCATCTCCGTCTCCGAGGCGGTGACGCGGCCGCGGACCGAAGCGCCGGCCTTGTGCACGCTGTTCTTGTCGCCCGAAATCAGCGGATGCCAGAAATAGAGATCGCGACCTTCCGCAACCAAGCGGTAGGCGCATGTGCTCGGCAGCCATTTGATCGTACGCACGTTCTCCGGCGTCAGACGGACGCAGTCCGAAACCTGCGCCTGCCGGTTCTCGTAGTCTTTGCAGCGGCACGTCTTCGCGTTGAACAACTGGCAGCCGACACTGGTGAAATAGATCTCGCCGGTGTCCTCGTCCTCAAGCTTGGACAAGCAGCATTTCCCGCAGCCATCGCAGAGCGATTCCCACTCGCCGGCGCTCATCTCTTCGAGCGTCTTCTCTTTCCAGAACTGCCGAGTCATGGGGCGCATGTGATGCCTTGTAGGCCGAAGGTCAAGCAATGAGCCGCCTTATCGCGAACACGATATTGCCACGAAGCCGTCCGGCTGTCGCCCGATCCGGATGCGAAGGCCCCTCCCGGCGGAACCAAAACCGGTATCGGAGGTTTCGGCTGGGATAGGGACATCCAGAGATTTTCAGGAGATACTACGATGAAACGCCAACCACGGATTCTGGCAGGCACCGCTTTGGGCCTGCTTATGGCATCCGCGCCGTTGGGCGCGTACCCGCTGCAGAGCGGCGAGGCACTCGACTTTTCGCAACGTGTCAAGAATGCGCCGCTGACTTTGGCTCAGGCCGAGTGCGCGGAAGGGGAAAGCGCCGAGGCCTGCGCCCAGCGCCTGCAATCGGAACAACCGGCGCCTCAGGCCGAAGAGCCTCGTCCCGCACCGGAACCGGAAGCCGCCCCCGAACCTGCACCCGAGCCCGAGGCCGCTCCCGAGCCAGCACCGGAGCCGGAGGCTGCTCCTGAACCCGCACCCGAGCCCGAGGCTGCGCCGGCTCCCGCCGACGAAGCTCCGGCGCCCGAAAAACCGGCGTCGGAAGCAGAACCTTCGCCTCAGCCGGAAGCCGCACCCGCCCCTGCCGAGCAGCCCGTGGCACCGGCCCCCGAAAAACCAGCGGCTGAACAGCCAGCCCCGGAAGCGCCTGCCGCAGAGCCGGCACCGCGCGAGGCTCCCGCCGAACAGCCGGCCACTCAGCAACCGGCCCCCGAAGCTCCTGCGACTGAGCCTGTCCAGCCGGCACCGGAAGCTCCGGCCACTGGCGAGCAGCCTGCCCAGTCGGGCGAGGCTCCGGTCGACCCGAATGCGCCGGCGCTAGATCCCAACGCAGCGCCGATCCTTGACAGCCAGAAGGAAGCGCCACCTGCCGGCGCGGCGCAGCCCGGCGAACAGGCCGCCCGGCCGGCCCCCGCTCCGGTCGATCAGGGTCCGCCGCCAGAAAGCGACGCAGCTTCCCAAGTCGCGCCGATCGCCCCCGACCAGATCCAGTCGGTCACGACCGAGCAAGGTGAGCGGTTGGAAGTCGGAACGACGCGAGAGGAGCGCCAGCGCAATCGCCGCGAACGTCGCGAGCGTCGCGATGACGTTCAGGTCGTCGAGGAGTTCAACGACAACCGGGTGATCATCGAGATCAACAACCAGACTTACATCGAGAGCCCGGACTACGAACGGATGATCAGGGACCGCGACGAAGTCTATTACGAGGAGTTGCCCCGCGGACGCGTCCGGGAAGTCATTACCAGACCCAACGGCGTCCGTATCGTCACCATCAGGGATCGCTACGGCGACGTGATCCGCCGCTCGCGCATCGAGCCCGACAACCGCGAGGTCATCCTCGTCTATGTCGAGGACCGGTACTACGACGACGCGAGGGAATGGCGCGACCCCGGCCTCGATCTGCCACCCATGCGCCTCAGCATTCCGCGCGAGGAATACATCCTCGAAGCTGAATTCGTTGAGGACGAAGACAGCTACTACGAGTTCCTCGAACAACCGCCGGTGGAAAGGGTCGAACGCACCTACTCGTTGAACGACGTAAAGCGGTCAGCCCGCATCCGCGACAAGGTGCGCCGCATCGATCTCGATACGCTGACCTTCGAGTTCGGCTCGGCGTCAATCCCGGAAAGCGAGGTTCCAAAGCTAGAGGGCGTCGCCGATGCGATGGCGAAGCTTCTGGCAAAGAACCCGGCCGAGACCTTCCTGCTTGAGGGTCACACCGATGCCGTCGGCTCCGATCTCGCCAATCTGGCGTTGTCGGACAAGCGCGCGGAAGCGGTCGCCGAAGCATTGACCAACGTATTCGGCATTCCCCCGGAAAACCTCGCCACCCAAGGCTATGGCGAGCAATATCTGAAGGTGAAGACCGAGGAGCGCGAGCGGGAAAACCGCCGTGTGGCCATCCGCCGCGTGACGGCGCTGGTGTCCCCGGTAGCGAGCGCCAACTGACGCCTTATCTCCCGCGATTCGATGGCAAACCATCGAATCGCGGGGGATCGACACCCGATTCAGGTCAGGGCTTCCCTGTCCAGTCCCGTCTTCGCGCATCGCCGCAAGCGGGATTGAAGCCCGGCACGATCCCCCTACCCGGCAGGGTTTTATGTGGCTGACCATCATGCATATGGCATTCGTCGTATCGGCGCTGCTGCTCGCCTACATAGAAAGGCTGACGGGTTGGAGGGCAGAAGACCAGCAACGAGGCGGACACCTGACGGCAGGCCGCAGATCTAGTGCGGTGCCGGCGCACGCCAGTCCCGCGCCTGCCGGTAGAGCGCGACGAGTTCAGCCGGCGGCATGGTCTCGCCCATGTCGCGCACGAAGGAAAGCACCCAGTCAAGCGTATGCGGGTCGTTGAACGGCTCCGGGTCCGCATGATTGTCGTAGAGATCGAGGCCGAGCAGCGCGTAGAAGCGAGAGCGCTCGGCCGCACCCGGCTTGTCGCCGAGTTGCGCCAGCCGCCAGGACAAGACGATTGCCGCCTGCGCCCGGTTCGGGCTGCCGGCGGAGGCCAGCATGGCAAGCGCCTCGGCCGAGGCTTGCCCCGCCGGCGCAATGCGCGCCATCTCCGTCGCCCCGGTCCAGAGCGACCACGGGTCGCCGGCGGCAGCCGCCTTGTCCATCCATTCCGCCACCGTGCCGACCGGCGGCAGCTCACCCTTCTTATCGACCTCGATCAGCCGGGCGATGCCGCGCATGGCGATGGCGTAGCCCTTGTCGGCGGCAACGCGGTAGCCCTCATAAGCCTTGCGCAGATGGCCAAGCCGGTCGTGCATGCGCGCCACCTGGTAGATGGTCTGCGGGTCGTCGGGCGCACCCGTCAGAGCCTTCTCGCAGACGGGCAGCGCGGATGGCGCGTCGAGAGTCTCGAACATGATGCCGGCGGTGCGCCTGTCGCGGTCGTAGGGATTGGCGGCGAGCGCGTCGCATTGCCCGGCGTCGGGCGTCGGCGCCGGATTCTCGCGGCGCGGCGGAATGATGAACGGCTTGATCGCCGCGAGGTCCGGGCGCTCGCGCCGTCCTGTGCCGGTCAGCCCGAACCGGCTGCGGTCCACCGACGACACGATGCCGTGCCGCTTGGCGCGCAGCCATTCGACGAAGGCCGGTCCGTCGGGTAGGATGTCGGCTCCCGGCAGGCGGGGCAGGATGGTGATTCCGCCGGCCTGGTCGACGATGACGATGCGCCCGTCCGGCAGGAAACGCATGGCCAGGAAGTCGTCCTGCAGCGGACGGCTATGCAGGACCTTGCCATCCGCAACCGAGGCGATGGTGACGACGCCTCCGACATCCACGACGGCGACGATCTCGCCATCCGGCGAGATCTCGGCATGGACGGGGTCGACGAAGTCGAGGCGGAGCGTCCGCGCGCCTTGCCCTTCGACGGGAAACAGGACGACGGTGCCGTCGGCCCTCGCCTCGACAAGCTGGCTGCCATCGTCGCTGACGGCCCGCACGGCGCCGATCGTCCCGAAACCGGGTACGTGCACCACTTCGGCTCCGGCGTCGCCCACCTTCACCGTCACGACCCTTGATCCTGCGTCGAACACGACAATGCGACCGTCGCGCGAGGCGTAGGCATTCGAGCTGCTCGAATAGCCTTCGATCGCCGGCAGGAAGGCGCGGAGAGCGCCGGTGACGGCGTCCCATACCGCCAGGCCTTCCTCTCCTCCTGGCTCCTGCGCCTCGAAGCCCGCGAAGACGAGACGGCTGTCGCGGGAAAAGAACTGCCCCAGATACGACGCCTGGCGACCGTCGATCGCAAGCGCCGCCACCTGCTTTCCGGTCGCGGTATCGATGAGGGTCATCGGCTTGTCGGCTCGATCGGTGTAGTCCCCGGTCAAGAGAACCCGTGTGCCGTCGCGGCTGATCGGATCGGACCAGTAGTAGCTGGACCCCTCGGCACGACCGCGTTTCTCGCCAAAGGAGAAGAATTCGGTCGGCGTCCTGAACAGGCGCGCCTTGCTTTCGGGTCCTTCCGGCGCCACCGCCTCGATATCTTCCAATCGCGTTGCCGCGCCGCTCCCCATGTCGACCGCAGTGATGGCATCGACCTGGCCGTCGGAAACGAAAAGCGTCTTGCCGTCCGCGCTGACGACGATCTCGCGCTCAAGCACCCCAACACCGCGATTGCTTTCTGGAACCCAGTCGGGAACGGTGTAGGTCGGCGCGGGAAGGCGCCACGCGCGCAAGCGCCCGTCTTGAGCGGTCGTGTAAAAGGCAAGGCCATCCGGGGCGAACGCGCCATACTGTACGGTGCTGCCATGTCCGGCGAACACCGAAAGCGGCTTCATCTGCCCGACGACGTCGAGCGTCTCTGCCGTATTCACGGGAAGACAGACCTTGTCGCTGGCGGGCAGACGCCACAGCTTGGCGGTGCCGTCTTCGGAGAGCGTCGCCATGCGCGCCCGCTCCGTGTCGAGCACGATGCCCTGGACGCCGCCGGTATGAGCGGGAAGCGTCACCGACTCCGTCATGCCTTCAAGACAGCGCAGCGTCAGCGAGCCGTCATTGTGCCCGCTGATCGCGACCCGGCCGTCCGCCGTCAGCGCGATCGTGTTGATGTCGCGCGACATTGTCTCGCTGGTCAGCGCGCCTTCAGCGACCGACCAGGCCTTGATCGTGAGCTGGGTCGGAGCGGCGACGACCCTGCTGCCGTCTTCGGAGATGGCGATCGTCTTCGTCAACGGCATGGCGGCGCCCAAGCGGTTTGAAGCCCCGCCGGTAAGCCTCTGGCGCAGCGCGCCGGTGCGCGCATCAAACAGCTTGACCGAACCGTCCCTGGCCTGCGGTCCGGTTATTGCTATGGTGCCGGAATCCGGCGTTATCACGAATTCAGAGGCTGCGCCCGAGATCTGGAAACTCGCTGCCGCGACCGCCTCGACGATCGGATCGGCGCCCCCCTCGGTAAGCGGCATGCGCGCTGCGATCTCCTCGAACGTATCCCCTTCCAGAACGTGCAGCAGCGCGCCGGTCGCCGCGTCGTAGAGAAGCACCATGTTAGCGTTCGTGCTGAGCGCGATGTAGCTGCCGTCCGGCGCGTATTCGACCCACTTCGTGTAGGCCGCCCGCTTGTCGGGCAAGGTCAGAGGGAAGCGCTGCCTGCCCGACTCGGCGTCCCAGACGGCCGGCGTCTTGCCGCCGGCGGCCGCGATCGACTTGCCGTCGGCGCTGAAGTCGAGCCCCGAGACCACATCGTCCATCACCTTGACCCGGAAGCGTTCGGCCAGCGTGCCGGCGTCGAAGACGTGCAGCATGCCCTGGCTTTCGCTTTCGGCGTCGCCGGCCGTGCCAACGGCGATCAGGCGGCCATCCGGGCTGACCGCGACCCGGAAGGCATTGTCGAGCACCTTGCGCTCGCGCGCTGCCGGCATCTGCTCATGGGCTCGCCTCAGCACGAGTTCGAGTTCGTCGGACAGCGGCGCCTCGTCCTCGCGGTCGCGTGGCGCAACGTCGAGGCCGAAGCCCATCGCGATGTCGGGACGGCCCGACGACAGGTAGGGCTTGGCGACGCTCGCCACCCGGCTGACCTCGCTTGCCAGCGCCGCGTTGCGCTCCTGCTTGGCCCGCGTCTCATTTGCTTGGGCCACCGTGCGCTGCCGCTTCGCCTCGGCTTCCTGCGTCAGCGCCCGTTCCTCGTTGGTCTGCGCCGCCTGGCGCTGTCGTTGCGCCTCGGCCGCCTGCTCGTTGGCGCTGATGCCGAACCAGATAGCGGCGGCCGCCAGCGCCACGGCCACCAGCGCCGCCGCAACCGAGCCTGCAACGACGCGCCGCTGGCCGCTGCGCTGCGCTGCCCTGCTGGCCAGGATCAGTTCGAGAATCTCCGAGGCGGGGGCAGGCGCGCCGCGCGGCGCCCGCACGGACCATGCCTCGGCCTCCGACAGCGCCCGTCCGCGCAGCAAGAGCGCGTGGTCGCGCCCCTTGGCGGCCCATTCGCGGGCGTCCTCGCCGAGGCTCGTCGACTTCTTCAACCACTCCCGATCGGTGTTCAGCGCCTTGACGAGATCGGCCTCGTGCGTCGCGGCCTCATAGGCGCCCTGCGCCGGCAGCAGATGGATCTTTCCCAGAGCTTCAGGCAGCGAAGCGGGCGGGGTGGCACGCACCACCACCGGCACCAGGCGCTTCGACAGCCGGGTGACTTCGCCGAGCTCCCAGTTGCACCATTTCGATTTCACCGAATCTGGCGACACCAGCCAAACGACCGTGTCGCTGGCGGCGATGAAACCGGCCAGTTCCTTCTGCCACTCCTCGCCATAGGGCAGATCGCGCCGGTCGATGGTGACGGCAAAGCCCTGGCGCTCAAGCGCTTCGACGAGCGCGTCGGCCGCCGCCATGTCGGCGCGGGAGTACGAAAGAAAGATCTTTAGCGCGTTGGTGGAAACCGTCGCCGGCGCAGCTTCCTGCTCGGCGGGATCCGCCTGTCCCGACTGCCGTTGCGTCCGAAACGCCGCCAAGGATGCCCCCAACCTCGGCGCCACTCTACTCGCCAAAGATTGTGGCAGCAATGGCACGCCCGCATGCGCTTGGGCTCGAACTCTCCGGCCTGTCATGGCAGGGGCGCTAGGCGATCCCCATATCGCTCGCGATTCGATGGCAAACAACTGAATCACAGCATCCTCCTCCCCGGCCGGGCTTCTACTTTCTCCCGATGACGAAACCCTCGGTCGGTGCCAAAGTAGGCATCGTGAAGAAAGGGACTCGGATACGGGCCATAGGCGGTGCGATGCCGCTCAAGGCGCTGGAGGCCGTGGCGGTGGACACCGAAACCACCGGCCTCGACACCTCCGTCGCGCGCATCGTCCAACTCGCCGGAGTGGCCATCACGCTGGGCGTCGTGCACACCGAAGAGGCCTTTCAGACACTCGTCCACCCTGGCGGACGGATTCCGCCCTCCTCGACGGCCATCCACGGCATAACGGACGATGCGGTGCGAGACGCGCCGCATTTCCTCGATGCCTACCGGCAGTTCGAACTGTTCTGCGCCGGCCGAGTTGTGGTCGGCCACTCGATCGGCTTCGACCTTGCTGTGCTGGAACGGGAAGCCGCGCGGGCGGGCGTACCATGGCGGAAGCCGCGCACGCTGTGCGTGCGGCTGCTCGGGCTTGTCGTCAACCCACGCTTACCCGAGGAGTCGCTCGATGCACTCGCCGGATGGCTCGGCGTCGCCGTCCACAACCGCCATACCGCTCCCGGCGATGCGATAGCCACAGCCGAAATATTCACTGCGCTGGTGCCCCATTTGGCGGGACGCGGCATCGAAACGCTGGCGCAGGCTGAACTCGCGTGCCTTGACCTGTCGAACAAGCTCGAAAGCGCCCATCGCGCCGGCTGGTCCGATGCGATCTCGCCCCCGGAACTGTCGGCCGTCGGCGCCGTCGATCCTTATGCCTACGCCCATCGGGTACACGAGTTGATGAACCGGCCTGTCGTGGCCGTTGCCGAGGAAACCACGGCAAAGGAGGCGATCGATCTAATGGTCGCCCGCCGCATCAGTTCGGTTTTCGTTTCGCGCAACGGCGAGCCGGGCGGGCCGGCAGCCGACTACGGCATCGTCACCGAACGCGACATGATGCGGCTCATCGCCGCCGGAGGCGCGGAAGCGCTTTCCAGACCGGTTAGGGAATTCGCATCGCGCCCGCTCGCCACCATAGCCGGCGGAGCGTTTGTCTATCGCGCCATCGCGCGCATGGACCGCCTAAAAATACGCCACCTAGCCGTGCGCGACGAGCGCGAGCGACTGGCGGGGGTTATCTCGGCGCGAGACCTGTTGCGCCTGCGGGCGGGTGTGGCCCTCGGTCTCGACGATGCCATAGGCTTCGCCGGGAACGCCCGGGCGTTGGCGCAGGCATGGGCAACGCTGCCGGCGGTGGCGCGCGCGCTGGCGGCGGAGGACATCGATGCTCGTCTCATCGCCGGCGTCGCTAGTGAAGAAATCCGCGTCATGACCCGGCGCGCCGCCGAACTGGCCGAGATCGCCATGAACGAAGCGGGGCGCGGTGGGCCACCCTGCGGCTACGCGCTCATGGTTCTGGGCTCCGGCGGTCGAGGGGAGAGTCTCCTCGCCCCCGACCAGGACAACGCCATCGTCTTCGAGCGCGGCGAGCCTGACGGGCCGGAGGATCGCTGGTTCGCAGAGCTTGGCACGCGCGTGTCGGATACGCTCCATGCCGCCGGCATCCCGTATTGCACGGGTGGGGTCATGGCGAGGAATCCGGCATGGCGCGGTTCCGTTGCCAGCTGGAGCGACCGCATCGGCCACTGGGTCGAGCGCGCACGCGGTGAGGATCTGCTCAACGTCGACATCTTTTTCGATCAGCGGCCGGTCCATGGCGAGCTATCGCTGGGGGCGGATCTCTTCGACCGCGCCTTCGCCGCTGCCGCTGGCAGACCACCCTTCGCCAAGCTGCTGGGCGAGCAGCTCTTCGACCGGCCGAGCCCGTTCACCTTGCTGGGCGGCATTCGGACCGACGGCGGGCGCATCGACCTCAAGCTGCACGGACTGTTCCCGGTGGTCACGGCGGCGCGCGTGCTGGCGATCCGCCACGATATCCGACGCCGGTCGACCAAAGGGCGCTTTGAAGGCCTGGTGGAGCGCGGCCTCGGCAACCCTTCGGAAATCGCCGGTCTCTTGGCGGCCCACCACCTGTTCGTCGCGCTGATGCTGGAGCAGCAGGGCCATGACGTCGAAACCGGCATTGCCGTCTCCAACAAGGTTGCGACCGCCGCGCTGCCACGGTCTCGTCAGGCTGAGCTGAAATCCGCTCTCAAGGCTGTCCAGGCCGTGCCTGATCTTGTGCGGGACCTGATGTTCGGGTGACGAAATTCAGCCGAAGGTCCTCGCCACCTTCGTCTCGCTGCGCGCAAACACTTCATCCGGCACGAAGAAATCGCCGGCCAGCGGACCCTTCGCGTTCGGCGCGTAGACAGAAAAGTCGGTGATGCCCTCTTCGCGCAGCACCTCCTCGTCGATGAAAAAATTGCCTGATGTCTCGCGCGCCGTGCGCAGGAAGATCGCATGCGCCGCGTCGGCCAGTATCTCCGGCACCCGGCTCATCGCCGCCACGCTTTCGCCGCCGAGCAGATTGCGCACCGCCGCCGTGTCGATGGCCGTCAGCGGCCATAGGGAATTCACCGCGATCCCGTCCTTGGCGAACTCGGCGCTCATGCCGAGCGTGCACATCGACATGCCGAACTTCGCCATCGTGTAGGCGACGTGGTTCCTGAACCATTTCGCTTTCATGTCGAGCGGCGGCGCGAGGTTCAGGATGTGAGGGTTCGCCGCCTGCTTCAGGTGCGGGATGCACAGCTTCGATACTAGGAACGTGCCGCGCGTGTTGATCTGGTGCATCAGGTCGTAGCGCTTCATGTCGGTCTGAAGCGTGCCTGTCAGGCTGATGGCGCTGGCATTGTTGACGCAGATGTCGATGCCGCCGAATTTCTCCACCGTCTTGGCGACTGCCTCGGCGACCTGCGCCTCCTCGCGTATGTCGCAGAGCGCCGGCAGCGCCTTGCCGCCGGCCTTCTCGATTTCTTCGGCGGCCGTGTAGATCGTGCCCGGCAGCTTGGGATGCGGCTCGGCGGTCTTTGCCGCGATCGTGACATTGGCGCCGTCGCGCGCGGCGCGCAGCGCAATAGCCAGCCCGATCCCGCGCGACCCGCCGGAAATGAACAGCGTCTTGCCCTTCAGCGACATCGTTTCCTCCTCAATCCGCGCCGATCCTATCGCGGATAGGCCCACTTACACTGCCGGCGTCAACTGCCGCATCAGGAAAAATTGTTGCAGCCCCCGCGCGTCGGACGCCTGTTTCCGCTATCTCAGGGTCCCCTTGGGGATTCGGCGCACACCGCATGACCACGCTCGCAGTTATCGTCTTCGTCCTGACTTACCTGGGCATGGCGCTGGGTCGCGTCCCCGGCCTCGCCATCGACCGGACCGGCGTCGCGCTCCTGGGGCTGATCATCCTTCTCGCTTCGGGCGACCTGACGCTGGATGATGCAGGCGCGGCGGTAGACATGCCGACGATCGCTCTGCTCTTTTCATTGATGATCCTGTCGGCCCAGTTCGAGCACTCGGGCTTTTACGGCTGGGCCGCGAACCGCATTATCCACGCGGCCCGCAGCCCCAAGGTTCTGCTTGCCGTCTTGATAGCGGTCACCGGCGCCCTTTCGGCCGTCTTCACCAATGATGTCGTGGTTTTCGCCCTGACGCCGCTGATCGCCACCGGGCTGCTGTCGCAAAAGCTCGACCCGCGGCCGTATCTGATCGGACTTGCCGGGGCGGCCAATGCCGGTTCCGCCGCCACGCTCATCGGCAATCCGCAGAACATCCTGATCGGCCAGGCCGGTGGGCTCGACTTCTGGACCTATTTCCTCTTCGCGCTACCGCCGACGCTCGCCTGCCTCGCCATCACCTTCGTCGCCGTGGCGGCCACCTGGCGGCTTGTTCCGAGCCACGAAACGATGCCCGTTGACGCCGTCACCGCGCAAATCGACCGTTTCCAGATGGCGAAGGGTCTTCTTGCGGTGGCCGCCCTTGTAGGGCTCTTCCTGACTCCGCTGCCGCGCGAGCTTTCCGCGCTCGCCGTCGCCGGTATGCTGCTGATGTCGCGCCGGATGTCGTCGCGCGCTATGATCGGCGCCGTCGACTGGCACCTTCTCCTGCTGTTTGCTTGCCTCTTCGGCGTCACCGCCGCCTTCGCCAAGACCGGTCTGTCGCAGGACGGGCTGGCCTGGCTGGCGGCGCAAGGGCTTCTCCCCGACCGCCTCTCCGTATTGACGCCGCTGACGCTCGCCGCCTCCAATACGATCGGCAACGTGCCGGCGGTCATCCTGCTCATCAAACTCTTGCCCGACCTGTCGGATGGCGTGCTGACCGCGCTCGCCCTCCTGTCCACCTTAGCCGGAAACCTGCTGCTCACGGGATCGCTATGCAACATCATCGTGGCCGAGCGGGCCGCAGCCTCCGGCGTCAGGCTTGGTTTCGTCGATTTCGCAAGGTCGGGCGTTCCGATGACCATTGCGAGTCTGGCGGCAACCGTTGCCTGGCTGTGGGCCGCTGGGCTGGTCCGCATCTGAGAACAGCGCTTACATCCGGTACTGCAATTTGCTTATTATCCCGGAAACACGGGAGTGCCGCGTGCAAAAACCTGTCGAACAGGTCTGGGACCTGACGATCGCGCCGGATACGGTTCGCCTTATCATCGAGAAGGCACGTACGATCAGCGCGGCCGTCAACGAGGATTATGACGATGGCGCCGAGCATGAGGTCGAGTTCGGCGAAGGCGCCCGCGACAACCATCATCACGACGGGCTCGCCGAGGAAGAGACCGGGGACCAGACGGAAGGGGAACTGCGCCAAATCATCCACGAGTTGAACGTCGACGAAAAGGCCGAGTTGATCGCCCTCACCTGGATCGGCCGCGGCGACTACGAGCCCGCGGAATTCGCCGATGCCGTGAATGAGGCGAGACAGCGCAACTACAGGAGCACCGCGCGATATCTGCTCGGCATGCCCATGCTGGGCGACTGGCTCGATGAGGGCCTGGAGGCGATCGGCGTGTCGGCCGCGCAATGATTTGCGAGCGGGCCGATCGCAACCGGCATGCAACCCGCGCGTGAGGCGGGCGTTGACTGCCATGGGCAAGCTATCGATCCCCCGACTGGCTTTAGCCATGACGATCTTCGGAATCTTTCTTTTCCCCCCGACAGACTCGTTCGCGGCAAAAAGCTGGCTGGAGAAGCTGTTCGCTCCGCCGCAACAAAAAGTGTCGAAACGCCGCAAGCCTCGTCCCGCGGCAAGAATTGTCACACCTCTGACAGCACCGGTGCCTGCGGCAAAGCCCGAAAACGAGCCGTCAGCCGACGATGAAGAGCTGCCGCAATCGTCCGACGTCGTTCCGCTGCCCAACGACAGTCCGCAAGCCGCCGCGCCGGTGACGAAGCCCGCGGGCCCTGTACAGGGCCCACCGTTGCCGCAACCCAAGCCGGCGCTTCCTTCAGACGACGTTCCAGACGATGCGGGCGCAACGCTGCCCGAAAACGTCGATTCCGTGCCCATTCCTGAACCGAACCCACGCGCGACGTCGGAAGACAAGCAGCCCCAGCAAAACCCGGCTGGCCCCGTCCAGGGACCGCCCATGCCGCCGCCTGCATTCGAAGCATCCCCACAGAACCAGACGCCACCGGAAACCGTCCCCATCCCTGAACCGAACCCGCGGACGGGCACCGAAAAGCCGGATGAGACGGTGCCAGCCAAGGAGGCGGAACCCACCGACGCTCTTCCCGAACCGATGCTCACCGACCCCCGCATGGCCGACCGCCCAGACCCGTCGGGCCAGTTGCCGGCCGAAGAGATTGCCTGCCGCCAGCGCCTCAAGGAACTAGGCGCGGAATTCGAGGACCGAGCCGCGGCGAGCGATGCCGCCGGCTGCTCCATGCCCTACCCGGTGACGTTGAAGTCGCTCGGGACCGGAATCGGCCTGCTCCCGGTGGCCGAGATGAACTGCGCCATGGCCGAGGCCGCCGCACGCTTCGCCCGGGATGTCGTGTCGCCGGCCGCGGAGCAGAAGTACGGCGAGAAGCTGAAATCGATCACCCACGCCTCCGCCTATGTCTGCCGCCCGCGCAACGGCACGCGGAAGCTGTCGGAGCATGCCTTCGGCAATGCGCTCGACATTGCCTCCTTCACGCTCACCGGCGGCACTACGATCGCAGTTCGGATAGAGCCCGACGAGAAGGCCGCGGCCTTCCTCGGTGATCTGCGCAGGGCGGCCTGCGGCCCATTCAAGACCGTCCTCGGCCCTGGCAGCGACCCCGATCATGCCGAGCACATGCATTTCGACCTTGCACCGCGGCGCAACGGCGGCACCTTCTGCCAATAGTGCGTGTCACGCCCGCGCCCCGCCGCAATTCGGCCGCACCGGTAAACGGCACCGCTGAGTTTTCCTTTACACTTGTTGCCTAAGCTTGGTCTTCTCCAGAGCATGATCCCGACAGGCACGCCGTTTCGGGGCTCTCATATGTATTGAGTTCGGAGCAAACCCGATGGCGACTGAAGGCCGCGACCGCCTGCAAGTCTGCGCGAAAACGGCATCCTTGCGCCTTGTATTCGTTGGTGGGCTCATCCTGCTCGCAGCTTCAGTTGCCGCCTGCACCACCGGAAGCGTGCTGTCGCTCGAGCCTGCCGTCGACGTCGGCTCCTCGACCGCCGCCGTACCTCGCATGGCTTCACCGGCCCCTCCCCGCGTCGAGATGGCGGCCATCGCCCCGCCGACCGCCGGCTTGCAAACTCTCGTTCCTTCCGACCCCTATCTTGTCGGCTATCCGCGCATAGACCCGCCAATGGCGTCGCCCCAGATGGACGGCCAGACCGACTATTTGCCGCCGGAAGAGGTCGATTGTCGGCGCGAGCTTAAACGGCTCAAGGTGGAATTCTCCGATCTCGCACCGATCCGCGAAGGCCAATGCGGCATCGACCATCCGGTCAAGGTCGCGGCCATCGGCAGCGTCGGCATGAAGCCCGCCGCGACGCTCTCCTGCGCCATGGCGCTCACCTTCGCGCAGTGGACGAAGAACGAACTCGTGCCGTCGGCCCGACGCCGCTACTTCACCGGCGTGCGGACCATCCACCAAGGCTCCAGCTATTCCTGCCGCAAGATCGCCGACAGCCGCGGCGTGCTCTCCGAGCACGGCAAGGGCAACGCCCTCGACATCATGCGCATCGAACTCAACAACGGCAAGGACATCGACGTGAAGAAGCCAGGCCTCTTCGCCTTCCGCCAGCGCGGTTTCCTGAACAATGTGCGCGCCGACGGCTGCCAGTATTTCAACACGGTGCTCGGCCCAGGCTACAATTACGACCACCGCAACCACTTCCACTTCGACATCAAGCAGCGCCGCAGCAACCACGTCGCCTGCCGCTGACGCAGGCACTTGGGCCCTGACCGGCTTTCGCTTGGCACCGGGCAGCCCGCTCGTTAGACTAACCGGATGACGGCAACGCCACCGGATCCGACGAAGCACCACCCGCGACGGTCCCGCCGGGCCGCGACGGTGAGCCTGGCGGCTCTGCTCGCCTATCTCGCGGTAGCCTATGTCGCCGCGCCGGAATTCTGGTGGTTCCACGACGGCGGTCTCGATCGTCTCGACATGCGTACCACGACGACGGACGGCATCCCCGGCGATCCGATCAACATCGGGCTCGTCGGCGTAAAGGAGGAGGTGCTGAAGGCTTTCTCGGCCGCCGGCTGGAAGCCTGCCGACGCCATCACCCTGAAGACAAGCATCGAAATCGGCATCAGCGTTGCGCTCAGGCTGCCCGATCCGGACGCGCCGGTCAGCACCCTGGTGTATGACGGCAGGCGGCAGGATTTGGCTTTCGAGAAGCCCGTCGGCGGAAGCGCCGACCAGCGCAATCATGTCCGTCTATGGCACAGCGACCCACTGGCTCCCGGCGGGGACGGCCCGCTCTGGCTCGGGTCGGCAAGCTTCGACCGAGGCGTCGGCTTCAGTCACGATACCGGGCAGATCACCCACCACATCGGTCCGGATCTCGACGCCGAACGCGATCTGGTCATCCGTGATTTGAGCGAGGCCGGCTGGCTTCGCTCGACCTATGAGATTCCGGGCTCGGGCGCGACGGATTCGGGACGCAATGGCGGCGGCGATCCCTACTTCACCGACGGCAAGGTCATGGTTGGGGTACTCGGAACCGAGGATTGAACTCTCAAACGCCGGCCACACTCCATTGCCTAAATCCGCCAAAGGCTATTTTGTGCAGTGCCGTTGGGATGCTATTGAGCCCTGATGGTTTATCTGGAAATTGCGATTGTCGCCGTTCTTGTCTGCGTGAACGGCCTCCTGGCCATGTCGGAACTGGCGATCGTTTCGGCCCGTCCCGCCCGACTCAAGGCAATGATCGACCGTGAGGTGAAGGGCGCGGGCCGCGCCTTGGCGCTCGGCGCCAACCCCGGCCGCTTCCTGTCGACCGTCCAGATCGGCATCACGCTGGTCGGCGTGTTGTCGGGTGCTTTCTCGGGGGCCACGCTCGGCGAAAGGCTTACCGATATGCTGATCGCGTGGGGCATGTCGCCGGGAGTCGCCACCCCTCTCGGCGTCGGCGCGGTCGTCGCGGCCATCACCTATGGTTCCTTGATCGTCGGCGAGCTCGTGCCCAAGCAGATCGCGCTAAAGGATCCGGAAGGGATCGCGGTCATGGTCGCGCCGGCCATGACCATCCTGTCCAAGGTCTCTATGCCGCTGGTCTTCCTGCTCGATTTTTCCGGCCGCGCCGTTCTCTGGCTGCTCGGCCAGTCGGGCGAGAGCGAGGAGAAGGTTACCGACGAGGAGATCAAGATGCTCGTCGCAGAGGCCGAGCATCACGGCACGATCGAATCCGACGAGCGCCGCATGATCGCCGGCGTCATGCGGCTCGGCGACCGCGCGGTGCGCGCCGTCATGACCCCGCGCACCGAGATCGACTGGCTGAACCTCGAATGGGACGAGGCTGCCGCGAAAAAAATGCTGATGGAGACACAGCATTCCCGCCTTCCGGCCGGTGAAGGCGTGGTCGACAACATGATCGGCGTCGTCCAGACCCGCGACCTGCTTGCGGCGATGCTTGAAGGAAAACCGTTCGAGCCCCGTAAGCATATCCGTACCGCGCCGATTGCGCACGACCAGGCCGACGCTCTCGACGTGCTGACCATCTTGCGCGAATCCGAGGTCCCCGTGGCGCTGGTTCATGATGAATACGGCCATTTCGAAGGCATCGTCACGCCCGCCGACATTCTCGAGGCGATCACCGGTGTTTTCCGGTCCGACCTCGACGAGCAGGACGAGCCGCCGTCGGTGAAACGCGAGGACGGCTCATGGCTGCTGGCCGGCTACATGCAGGCCGACGAGATGGCCGATCAGCTCGGCATCGATCTGCCGGAGAACCGCGACTACGAAACTGTCGCCGGCTACATCCTGTCGCATCTTCACCGCCTGCCGGCGACCGGCGAATGCGTCGACGCCCAGGGATGGCGTTTCGAGGTGGTCGACCTGGACGGCCGCCGCATCGACAAGGTCATAGCCTCGCGCCTGCCCGGAGTGCATCGCGCGAAGAAGTAGCCGCCAGGCTGGAGAATTTGAAAGGGGCAGCTTTCGCCACCCCTCGCTGCCGTCCGGGGGTGGATCGGGCCTACGCTGCGACTTGCTCAGTCTGGAGCTCGTCGGCGCGCGCCTTCTTCAACACGTTCGCCCACCAGGCAAGGTCGTTGAGCGCGGTTGCCGCCGCCTGGTTCAGATGCTCGAATTCCTCGATCTTCTTGCCCTGCTGCAGGATCTGGATGAAGTCGCCCCACACGATGTGGACGGCGTAGCGGCTGGGCGCCATCTGCAGCTCGACCGCATGCAGGCGCAGCTGCTCGATCGCGCGCGCGCCGCCGACGCCGCCATACCCCACGAAGGTGATCGGCTTCCGATTCCATTCGGTGTAGGCGTAGTCGAGCGCGTTTTTCAGCACCGCGGTCGGCCCGCGATTGTATTCCGCAGCGATCACGATGAAGCCGTCGAACTCGGCGACCTTCTTCTGCCAGCGCAGCGCGACCTCGTTCTTCGACGGCGCCCAGAGCGACGAAGCAGCCTCGTCGAAGAAAGGCATCGGGTAGTCGCGCAGGTCGACGACCTCGATATCGAAATCGCCGCGTGCTTTTGCTATGTTGGCGATCCATTCCGCCGGCTTGTCGGCGAAACGGGTGGCGCGTGTCGAGCCGACGATCACGCCGATCTTGGGTTTGGACATATCAGTCTCCTATGAAGCCCTAGTATCTGGTGGATACCTGAAATACATAGGATACTGACAAGAGGCCCCACAAGGAGGCACTTTTTTGAAACCAAGGCACGTGCACCGCACCGAGGATTGTCGCGCAGTCAGCGATATCCTCCAGCGCGTCGGCGACAAGTGGACGGTGCTGGTTGTCGGCAAGCTCGGCGACGGGCCCCTGCGCTTCAACGAACTGCGCTCGGCCGTCGGAGGCATATCGCAGAAGATGCTGACGACGACTCTACGCGGGCTCGAACGCGATGGCTTCGTCACCCGCACCGTCTTCCCGACCATCCCGCCGCGCGTGGACTACGAGCTGACCGAACTCGGCTGCGAACTGCTCAAGCCGGTCACCGCGCTTGGCGATTGGGCGCGCAAGAACACCGGGCGCGTCAACGCCGCCCGCGCGAGATTTGACGCGGCAATGGCCGGAATTGCCGCGAAATAATGGCTATTCGTCAGGCACCGGGCTCGGCTTGCCCTCGCCGTCGAGCGCCACCATGATGAACTCAGCGTGCGTGACTTTCTCCATGACATGCGTCAGGTAGCGTTGCGCCCAGGCCTCGACCTTGAGCGTCATCGAGGTACGCCCGACCCGCGCCACGTCCGTGTAGATGCTGAGCGTATCTCCGACCTTCATCGGCGCCGCGAAGGACATTTCCTTGACCGCGGCGGTCACCACGCGGCCGCGTGCGCGCTCGGCGGCGCGGATGCCGCAAGCGAGATCCATCTGCGCCATGACCCAGCCGCCGAATATGTCGCCGGCAGCGTTCGTGTCAGCCGGCATGGCCAAAGTCCTCAACGTCAGTTGCCCGATCGGTCGGGCTTCGTTGTCGGTCACCTGCGTCATCCTCGCTGAACCTGATCCGCACCTCATGCCGCAGACTTGCCCATATTCCAAGGGCTCGGCCTGGCCTTCTTCGGTCGCATTTTCCACAGGCCATGCCGGAACGGCGCATGACGCGGCGACGGCCGCGGGACTAGCTTCGGCAAGCTTCCATCCGAGAGCCGCCGCATGCACACCTATGATTTCATCGTCGTCGGCTCCGGCTCCGCCGGCTCTGTCGTCGCCGAGCGGCTGTCGGCGAGCGGCCGCTTCTCCGTGCTGGTGCTGGAGGCCGGCGGCAGCGATATGCGCTTCTTCGTCCAGATGCCGCTCGGCTACGGCAAGACCTTCTTCGATCCCGCCGTCAACTGGAACTATCGCACCGAGCCCGACGCCGGGCTGGCGGGCAACACCGACCATTGGCCGCGTGGAAAGATCCTCGGCGGTTCGAGTTCGATCAATGCGATGGTCTGGATCAGGGGCCAACGCGAGGATTTCGATGCCTGGGCCGCCGCCGGCAACCCCGGCTGGTCCTATGCCGACGTGCTGCCGGTCTTCAAGGCGATTGAGGACAACGAGTGCGGCGCGGACGAATGGCGGGGCGTGGGCGGGCCTGTCAGCATTGCCGATTGCCGAGACAAGGTGCACCCGCTGACCAAGCGTTATCTCGAAGCCGCCGAGCAGGCTGGCCTGCCGATCAATCCGGACTTCAACGGCGCAACGCAGGAGGGCGTCGGGGTCTACCAGATTAACGCCAGGGGCGGCCGCCGCATGTCGGCCGCGCGCGCCTTCCTGCGCCCGGCAATGAAGCGCCCGAACGTCCGCGTCGAAACGAATGCGCTGGCGACGAAGATCCTGTTCGAGGGCAGCCGGGCGGTCGGCGTCGAATACGAGCAGCGCGGCCGGATCGAGGCGGTCCGCGCCGGCCGCGAGGTCATCGTCTCGGCAGGCTCGATCAACGCGCCGCAACTCCTCCAGCTTTCCGGCGTAGGCCCCGCGCCCCTCCTTAAAAACCTCGACATCCCCGTCGTCCACGCCAACCCCAATGTCGGCGCCAATCTGCAGGATCACGTCGGCATCAACTACACATTCAAGGGCCGTCTTCCCACTCTCAACCAGATCCTGCGTCCCTGGTGGGGGAAGCTGACCGTCGGGATGCAGTACATCCTGCTGCGCAGCGGCCCACTGTCTTTGTCGATGAACGCCGCCGGCGGCTTCTTCCGCACCGATCCCGCAATGACGCGGCCGAACATGCAGCTCTACTTCCAGGCCTTCTCGACCGTCATTCCCAAGAACGGCGAGCGGCCGATCCTCACTCCCGATCCGTGGCCCGGTTTTTCCGTTGGCCTTTCCAACTGTCGCCCGTCGAGCCGCGGCGAGATCATGGTCCGCTCGGCGAACCCGCGCGACTATCCCAGCATCGTCGCCAACGCCTATGCGACGGAGAGCGACGTCGCCGAGATGCTCGCCGCGGTGAAGTTCGTGCGCAGGATCGCCGCCCAGCCGGCGCTGGCCGAGATCATCGAGGAGGAAGTCCTGCCCGGTCCTTCGATCGCCTCCGACGAAGACCTGATCCAGGATTTTCGCAGACGCTCCGGTACGGTCTACCACCCAGTCTCGACCTGCCGCATGGGACCCGACCCGTCGCAGTCCGTCGTCGACCCGCGCCTTCGCGTCCACGGCGTCGACAGCCTGCGCGTCATCGACGCGTCGATATTCCCGGACAACATTTCCGGCAACACCAACGCCGCCTCTATCATGACTGGCTGGAAGGGCGCAGAAATGGTTCTGGAGGACCAGAAATGAAAATCACCGACGTGAAGACCTGGGTCGTCGGCAATCCGCCACCCGGCATCGGCGGCAAATATTTCATCTTCGTCAAACTCACCACCGACTCCAATGTCGTCGGGTACGGCGAGGCCTACAACGCCACCTTCTCCGCCCATGTCACTGCCAGGATGATCGAGGACATGGCCGAGCGCTATTTCATCGGCCACGATCCGCACGACATCGAGACCTTCTTCCGCCGCTGCTACTCGTCGGGCTTCACACAGCGCCCGGATGTGTCCGGCATGGGCTGTTTCTCGGCGCTGGAGATCGCCTGCTGGGACATCATCGGCAAGGAAGCGAACAAGCCGGTCTACAAGCTGCTCGGCGGCCAGGTGCATGAGAAGCTGCGCACCTACACCTACCTCTACCCGCACACCGGCAGCGTCCACACCGAGGATGTCGGCCCAAGGAACGTCTACAACGATCCCGATCTTGCGGCCGAATGCGCCACGCTCTACGTCGAGCAAGGCTTTACCGCGGTGAAGCTCGATCCGGCCGGCCCCTACACGGCCTTCGACGGCCATCAGCCGCGCCTTCACGACATCGACCTTTCCGCCCGCATGGTGAAGGCGATCCGCGAGGCGGTCGGTAACAAGGCCGATATCCTGTTCGGCACGCACGGCCAGTTCACTGCGTCCGGCGCGCTGCGCATGGCGAAAGCAATCGAACCATTCGACCCGCTCTGGTTCGAGGAGCCGGTGCCGCCGGATATGCCGGAGGTGATGGCTGAGGTCGCGCGCGGCACATCGATCCCGATCGCCACCGGCGAGCGGCTGACCACGAAGTTCGAGTTTGCCCGCGTCATCGAGCAACGCGCCGCGACCATCCTGCAGCCCGATCTCGGCCGCTCCGGCGGCATTCTCGAGACCAAGAAGATCGCAGCGATGGCCGAGGCCTACCACATCCAGATCGCGCCGCACTGTTATTGCGGGCCGATCGTCGGCGCGGCCAACATCCAGCTTGCCGTGACGCTGCCGAACTTCCTGATCCTCGAGTCGCTCAAGCAGTGGGACGGCTTCCATGAGAAGCTCCTGAAGAAGAAGATCGAGTGGCAAGACGGCAACGTCATCCCATCGAAGGAACCCGGCCTCGGCGTAGAGCTTGACGAGGCGGTCTGCGACGCACACCCCTACACCGGCAAGGACCTGCACCTTCAGATGGCGCAGGACCCGCTGTTCCCGTGAGCGATCGAGAGGGACGGACAGGGATGACACGACTAGATCGGAACGCACCTCTGCCGGACGAGATGCAGGGGCGTTGGGTCGAGGTGGACAACGGATCGATCCTCATTATCGATGGAGGAGAGATCACCTGTTTTGGGCAGGTCGTCGAATATGACTACAAGGAAATCAGCGAAGTCGCTGGCGGGTTAACGGTAACCTTGGGAGTCGATGACAAAGCTCAAGAAGATACATTCCAGCGCGCTAACATTACCGGCTTGGTGATATCGCCCGAAGGCGATTTCCTGGCCTACAATGTCAAGTTTGGTTGCGAGTTCGTCCGCGAGAGTTCTTGATACATGCGCCAGCCCGTTAGCTACGCCTTCATCGGCCTCGGCCATCTCGGCGGCCACCTCGCCGCATCGCTGTTGCGCAACGGTTTTGCCGTCACCGTCCACGATCGCGATAGGGCCGCCGTTGCACGTCTTGTCGCCCTTGGCGCCACCGCCGCCGCCAGTCCAGCCGAAGCAGCCGCCCGCGCCGGCAACGCCATCACCTGCCTTCCCTCCCCCGCCGTCAGCGAGGCGGTGCTGGCCGGCCCCGAGGGTCTGCTCGCCGGGATGCCCGTCGGCGGCACCTGGATCGAAATGTCGACCAACGGCCGCGACGAAATCGTGCGCCTCGCGGCTCTCGCTTTGGAGAAGGGCGTCGACACGCTGGAGTGCCCCGTCACCGGCGGCGTCCATCTCGCGGCCGTGGGAAAGATCACCGCGCTGGTCGGCGGCGACCCTGCGCTCTACGAACGCCACCGCGCGGCGATCGAGGCGATGTGCGCGCGTTCCTTCCTGATGGGGCCGGTCGGCTCGGCGGCGGTGATAAAGGTCATCACCAACATGCTGGCCTTCATCCACCTCGTCGCTGCTGGCGAGGCATTGATGCTGGCCAGACGCGGCGGGCTCGACCTCGCCCAGGCCTACCACGCCATCGCCGCTTCCTCGGGCACCAGCTTCGTCCACGAGACCGAAAGCCAGCTGGTGCTCAACGGCTCCTATGACATCGGCTTCACCATGGACCTTGCGCTGAAGGATCTCGGCTTCGCGCTCGCCATGGGCGATGAGTTCGGCGCGCCGCTTGATCTCGCCACACGCGTCAACGCCATCTTTCAGGAGGGCAAGGCGGCGTACGGCGGCGGAGCCTGGTCGACCATGATCGTCAAGCTGCTGGAGGATGCGACCGGAACGGACCTGCGCGCGCCCGGCTTTCCGGCCAAGCTGGAAGCATGAGAATATCATTCAAATCAACAGCGTAAGCCGGCAATCGGAATCAAACTCACAATCACTTGATTCAATCCCTGAGCATGATCGCCCCCGGCAGAATCTCGAACGTCGCCGGTATTCGTCCCGGCGATTCGCCATCGGCCTCCACCAGCAGGTCGGCGTTGCCGAGGGGTTCCACTGTGACCCTTTTGCCGCGCAGGATAGTGATCGCGTGGTGGTTACGGTGCCGGCCGCCGTAGAGCAGCCTCATGTCCCGGACCAGCCCCAGCTTGCCGGCCGCGCGCAGTATGACGATGTCGAACTGTCCATCGTCGAGTTCCGCGTCCGGCGCGACCATCATACCGCCGCCGAAGAAACGCCCGTTCGCCGCCGCGACCAGCCCGACACTCGCCTCGATCGGCTCGCCGTTGTCGACGGTGATCCGCACAGTCTGGAAGCGGTAGCGGATGAACTCGGCCACCGTGCGCCAGTAGAACAGCGCCTTCGCCGAAACGCGTCCCTTCCGCTCGTCCGCGTTGACCGCACGCGCGACGGCGCCCGAGACGCCAAGGCTTGCGATGTTGATGAAATGGCGGCTGGCCAGTGCGCCGTGATCGTCGATGTAGGAAACCCTGCCCGCATCGATCGCCCGCCCTTTCGAGGCTGCCATGCGGCGGATGGTGGTCGCGAAATTGCCTTCCAGGCCGACCCCTCTGGCGAAGTCCGCGCCCGTGCCGCAGGGCAATATGCCGAGCGCGGCCCTGTTCCCCTCGGCGGCTCCCTTTATCAGGCCGTCGGCGACCTCGCTCAGCGTCCCGTCGCCGCCCGCCGCGATCACCAGCCCGCAGCCATTGGCGGCGAGGTCCATCGCCAGCGTCGAGCCGTCGCCTGCGGCTTGTGTCTCGCGCAGGTCGAAATCGCCGAATGCGGCCTTCAGCGCCACACCGATATCCAGCCAGTGGCGCTTCAGCCTGCCGCCGCCAGCGACCGGATTCAAGATCACGCCCACCTTCATCGCTGTCCTCCCCCGGGCACCCTGTTGCAGTTTCGCGTCGGCGGCAAGCGGTCGTGTTTTTAGTCGGCTGGTCCCCGTTAATCCCGTTTTCCACAGGCTGGCGGCTATTCCCTCCACCCCTTCGCGGGCCTAAGGTCAGGTCATCTCAGGCCCGACACCGAAACAGCGCCGCAAGGCGAAGCGGAAGTGAAGGGAACCACCTGGGGAACCCCGAGACCGGGGCGGGAAGGCGGCGGGCTTGCTCGCGCGCGCCAGTCGACGGACGGGGGACCGCGGGAAGCGTGCAAACGCCACGGCGGACCGATGCTGCCATGAAAGGCCGGGAAAGACTTTCGATGGCACGTCAGCGGACCCTTCGGGAGAAGCAGGCGTAGGTCCGGCAGATGCGAAGCCTTCGGGAAGCGCTTTGTCGAGACCGTCACGACAAAGACCGGCGCGGCCTGCTGCTTTCGGGCGGCGCGCAAGCGCAAGGTTCTGGTCTGACAGGGAGGCGCTGGGAGAAATCCCGGCGCCTACTCTGTCTGAGCGTCGCTCGCCTCGATCCTGCGGGCCCTTCAGCCTTTGAACACCACGCCCAGCCGCGCCCTGGCATTCTCCGCGGCGCGGCCCTTAGCCGCCTCGATGGGCAGCAGCCTCTCGTGTCGCCCGTGGCTCTCCCGCGCGAACGGCACGACCCGATACGCCGCGAGTTCGCCTCGCGTCCCCTCGTCCGCGCTGACCTCGATCGACAGGATCGCGCCGAGCCGCAAGGGCCAAGGCTGGCGCGGCAGCACGGTGCCGAGAAAATCGCCGAGTCCGTAGGCGACCAGCGTCCGCCCGATCGCTTCGACCGGTTGGATGACATGGGCATGACCCCCGACGATCAGCCCAAACCCCTTCCTGGCAAGTTTGCTGGCGAGCGCGCGGGTTAGTGCTTGTGGAAAATGTCGGAACTCGAAGTCCCAGTGCGGTACGGCGCACAACAGATCGGCAGCGTTCGCGTTCTTGCGCCACCCGCCGATGCCATCCGCCATCGTCACGCGCCCGGCGAACTCAGCCTTGCCGGCATTGCGCCATTGCGTGAAGGCGAGCAGGCCGATCGTCAGCGGCCCGGCCTTGACGTTTCGCACCAGACCATCGGCGGCCGTGCCAATCGTCCTGATGCCGCGCGCTTTCAACACGGACAACGTCTCGTCGAAACCCGACGCGCCCTGGTCGAGCGCATGGTTGTTCGCAAGCGACAGCACCAGCTGCGCTGGCTCGATCCCGGCTACGGCCAGCACCCGGTCGAGGAATGTGGGCGTCATCGCGTGGCGGGTCCCAAGCCTCGTCGCCAGTGGAAACACCGGGCGCTCGACCACAGGACTCTCGCAATTGGCAATGACCAGATCCGCCCCGGCTATGACCCCCCTCAGCGCAGGGTCAATCTCCGGCGGCTCGCGATTCGCCACCGCCGAGATGTCCCCGAGGAAAACCAGCCTCGCGACGGCGGCAGGTTGTCGCCATCGCTGCTCCATCGGCCCGAAATCGACGGGGGCTCCTGCCAGTGACGGCGTGAGCAACCGCGGCAGCCAAGAAAGCTTGTAGGACAGCGGAAAATTCGACACGGCCGACCTGACCTGTTTCGTTTCCGCTTGGCAAGGCGGACCTCACGACCGTCCGCCTCCTGACACCCTCCTGTCAGCATGCCATCTGGGCGTCCTGCTGCCGCGCAACCGGCACTTCCCATTCCGCCTGACTCGCCCCATATTCGGGTCATGGCCAAAACTCCCGAAAAGAATTCGCCGGCGGCGGACGGCTCGATGCCCTATCGCAAGCGCGGCAATCCGATGACGGATTATCTCGACGCCTCCGAGCCGCTGGAGCGCAAGGGGTTTGGCGAGGCGCCGCAGGCGGAGTTTTCCGGCACGCCCTTCGCTGGCTCGATCTCCGACTGGGCCGAGCAGATCGAGAAGGAAGCCGAAAAGCAATCGAAGCCCAAGCCGTCAAAAAAGATCCCCGAGCGCTCATCCGCGCCGACCAGGACCGCGCGCGGCACCTCGATGGGCGGCGCGGCGACGGCCAAGGAACGCGCCGCCGCAGGCCTCAACCCGGTGGCCGGCCTCGACATCTCGCTCGAAGATGTCGGTTCGTTGGACAATTCCGGCGTCACCGCCACGGTCGCCGCGCTTTCCGCGCTGATCGAGAGCGGCAATCCGCTGCACAAGAACGGCGAGTTGTGGGTGCCGCACCGCCCGGCCCGCCCGGAAAAGTCCGAAGGCGGCGTCGCCATCAAGATGGTGTCGGACTTCGAGCCGGCCGGCGACCAGCCGCAGGCGATCAAGGACCTCGTCTCCGGCATATCTGAGAACGACCGTACCCAGGTGCTGCTCGGCGTCACCGGCTCCGGCAAGACCTTCACCATGGCCAAGGTTATCGAGGAGACGCAGCGCCCTGCGCTGATTCTCGCGCCCAACAAGACGCTCGCTGCCCAGCTCTATTCCGAGTTCAAGAAATTCTTCCCGGAAAACGCGGTCGAGTATTTCGTCTCCTATTACGACTACTACCAGCCCGAGGCCTACGTTCCGCGCACCGACACTTTCATCGAGAAGGAGTCGTCGATCAACGAACAGATCGACCGCATGCGCCACTCGGCGACGCGTTCGCTGCTGGAGCGCGACGACGTCATCATCGTGGCGTCGGTCTCCTGCATCTACGGTATCGGCTCGGTCGAGACCTATACGGCGATGACCTTCCAGATGCAGGTCGGCGACCGGCTTGACCAGCGTGCTCTGCTCGCCGACCTCGTGGCGCAGCAATACAAGCGCCAGGACATCAATTTCGTGCGCGGTTCCTTCCGCGTGCGCGGCGACACGATCGAGATTTTTCCTGCCCACCTTGAGGATTCCGCCTGGCGCATCTCGATGTTCGGCGACGAGATCGAGAGCATCACCGAGTTCGATCCGCTCACCGGCCAGAAGACGGGCGACCTCAAGTCGGTCAAGATCTACGCCAACTCGCACTATGTCACGCCGCGCCCGACGCTGAACCAGGCCATCAAGTCGATCAAGGAAGAGCTACAGCACCGCCTGCAAGAGCTTGAAAAGGCTGGACGTCTCCTGGAAGCCCAGCGGCTGGAGCAGCGCACGCGTTTCGACCTGGAGATGCTGGAGGCTACCGGCTCCTGCGCCGGCATCGAGAACTATTCGCGCTATCTCACCGGCCGCCGCCCCGGCGACCCGCCGCCGACGCTGTTCGAATACATCCCCGATAACGCGCTGGTCTTCGTTGACGAAAGCCACGTCACCATCCCGCAGATCGGTGGCATGTACCGCGGCGACTTCCGCCGTAAGGCGACGCTGGCCGAATACGGCTTCCGCCTGCCTTCCTGCATGGACAACCGTCCGCTGCGCTTCGAGGAGTGGGACGCAATGCGCCCGCTTTCGGTCGCCGTGTCGGCAACGCCCGGCGGCTGGGAAATGGAGCAGGCCGGCGGCGTCTTCGCAGAGCAGGTGATCCGCCCGACCGGCCTGATCGACCCACCGGTCGAGGTGCGCCCGGCCAAGACGCAGGTTGACGACGTGGTCGGCGAGATCCGCGCCACGACCAAGGCCGGCTACCGCACGCTGGTCACCGTGCTGACCAAGCGCATGGCCGAGGATCTCACCGAATACCTCCACGAAAACGGCGTGCGCGTGCGCTATATGCATTCCGACATCGAGACGCTGGAGCGCATCGAGATCCTGCGAGACCTGCGCCTTGGCGCCTTCGACGTCCTGGTCGGCATCAACCTGCTGCGCGAGGGCCTCGACATTCCCGAGTGCGGTTTCGTCGCCATCCTCGATGCCGACAAGGAAGGTTTTTTGCGCTCCGAGACCTCGCTCATCCAGACGATCGGCCGCGCCGCCCGCAATGTCGACGGCAAGGTCGTCCTCTATGCCGACCACATCACCGGCTCGATGGAGCGGGCGATGGCCGAGACCAATCGCCGCCGCGAAAAGCAGCTTGCCTGGAACGAAGCGAACGGCATCACCCCGGAAAGCGTCAAGTCGCGCATCTCCGACATTCTCGACTCGGTCTATGAGAAGGACCACGTCCGCCCCGATATTTCCGACTTCGCCGCCGACGGCAACATGGTCGGCAACAACCTCAAGGCGCATCTCGAATATCTGCAGAAGAAGATGCGCGATGCCGCCACCGACCTCAACTTCGAGGAGGCCGCCCGCCTGCGCGACGAGATCAAGCGGCTGACCGAAATGGAGCTGCTGGTCTCGGACGATCCGCTGGCGCGCGACGTTGAGGCGCAGAGCCCTTCCAGCGGTCGCGAAAAGGGCAAGCACAACAAGGGCGTGGCCAAGCATCGCACCGTCGAGGAACGCGAGCGTTTCCGCCAGATGGATGCGGCCCGCGACGCCGAAGCCGCGGCGAAGGCCGCCCGGCCGAACCTCTTCCGCAAACCTGATCTCGACGAGATGGGCGCCGACGGCGCAACGCCCGCCAAGAAACCGCTCTTCGCCAAGCCGTCGATCGACGACATGGGACCGGGCACGGACTCCGTGACGCCGGCCGGTGCGGTGTCGCGGTCGCTGTTCAGGAAGCAGACCGCGGCTGAAGCCCACGGCTCCGACTTCGGTCTACCCGACGACGCGCCAAAACTGTTTCGCAAGAACTCGCTCGACGAGATGACCGTGCGCCGCACCGAAAAGCCGGTGGAAGGAAAAGTGCCGGCCAAGCCACAGCCGATCTCCCCCCTTGTGGGGGAGATCGCCGGCAGGCCAGAGAAGGCCGCGAAAAATCGCGACTCTTCGGACGACGCGAAACCGCTCGTACGGGCTCGCGCAGGTGTCGGCTCCTACGAAGAGTCGCGTGACACCGGCAGCCAGAAGAAGCGCACTGGCAAGACCGGCCGTCCGGGCCGGTAACCCGACGTGCCGTCGGCCAAACGGCCTTCCGGGCCCGGAGTAAGCATCAACCGCGCGCTGTCGAAGCTCGGTTTCTGCTCGCGTACCCAGGCCGATGCACTGATCGCCGAGGGACGCGTGTCGGTCGGCGGCAAGGTGATCCGCGACGCGTCGCTGCGCGTCGACCCCGATCGCGACCACATCGCGGTCGACGGCAAGCGGGTGATCGGCGAACGCAAGGTCTATCTGATGGTCAACAAGCCGCGCGGGTTGGTCACAACCCGCGACGACCCCCAGAACCGCAGCACGGTTTACGGCTGTCTGGACGGCCTCGACGTGCCCTTCGTGTCGCCGGTCGGCCGGCTGGACAAGGCGAGCGAGGGCCTGCTGCTGATGACCAACGACACGCAATGGGCGTCACGGCTGCTCGATCCTGTCTCGGGCGTTGACAAGCTCTATCACGTGCAGATCGGTGCCGTGCCCGACGATGCGATGCTGGCGAGGCTGCGCGTCGGCGCGGCGGTTGGCGGCGAAACGCTGAAAGCGCGATCCATCGAAACTCTCCGCGCCGGCCAACGCAATACATGGCTCGCGGTCGTTCTCGACGAAGGACGCAACCGCCATATCCGCCGCCTGCTCGAAGCCCATGATGTCGAGGTGCTGCGCCTGATCCGCGTCGCCATCGGCAGATTGGAACTCGGCGACCTCGCCAAGGGTAAGGCGCGGCACCTGACAGCGGAAGAACTGGCGCTTTTGTCAGGCTAAAATGCAGCTCCGTGTCGCAACGATGCCCGCTCGTTCGTCATTTGGGTATTCAACACGGGAGAAACATCATGACCTATGTCGACGGTTTCCTGCTCGCGGTGCCCAAGGCCCGGCTCAGCGAATACAAGGACTTGGCGCGCAAGGCGAGCAAGGTCTGGATGGAGCATGGTGCTCTGAGCTATGTCGAAGCAACCGGCGACGATGTGCCTTATGGCGAGCTGACGTCCTTCCCGCGCGCCGTGCAGGCCAAGGATGACGAGGTCGTCATCTTTGCCTGGGTTACCTACAAGTCCCGTTCGGAACGCGACCGCATCACGAAGCTCGTCATGGGGGACCCGCGCTTGCAGGGCGACATGGACAAAATGCCCTTCGACGGGAAGCGCATGATCTTCGGCGGCTTCGAAGCTTTCGTCGAGGCTTAGACGCGACACGAGCCTACTTGGCCGCAGAAAATTAACCACCGAATCCGGTTCGGCGGGCGCATGCGTGGCTGGACGCTATATATCTGCGAAACCACGAAGTCCGGAAATCCAATGCGCCCGCAATCCATTGCCCTCGCCCTTGCCATCTCGCTTGCAGCCTCCGGTGCCTCAGCCGGCAGCGGCCTGCCGCCAGCATCGAGTAAGCCTGACCCGGCCGCCGAATTCGAGCGCAGTAACGAGCGAAGGAAGCCGAGCGATTGCCACCGGGACGTGCGCAGGCATCGCATCGGCGGCGTTTTGGTCCTGCACCGCCATGTAGGCGACCGCTGCAAGATCCGCGTGGTCAGGGAAATGAACAGCTTCTAGGCGATATGCCCGACGGCGACTCCGCCGGGCATATCGTGGTCCGCTGCTCAGCACTCTCCGTTGCCGACCACCCGCCAGCCGGCAGCGTCCGCCTCGCAAGCGTTACCGAAGGTACGCAAGCGGCCGTCCCGCCGTGCGCAGACCGGCCGATATTCCCTGGTGCAGAAACGCGGCTCGTCGCCGCCACCACCCCCGCCACCGTCCGTGCGGCATTCACCACGGCGGATGACCTGGTAGCCGGCGCGGTCGGCGAGACAGGCGTTGGAGAAGGTGCGCCGCTCGCCATAGCGGCGGGCGCAGACCGGTTCGTATTCCCTGGTGCAATATCCCGGTCCCGGTCCTGGTCCTGGCCAAGGTCCTGGCCCAGGCTCTTCGACGACGGTGCAGGCCGTGAGCACGACCAGACCAGCAAGCGCACCGGCAAGTCCGCGCAGAAAGGTAGCAAAGCGCATCGAAAGGTTCTCCTCCTGTAACTTGCCCCTGCAGCCGATCCTTCACGCGGCGCCGCCTGATTGCAACCCTGGCGACGGATCGGACATCGAAACGAAGGCATTCGCCCTCCGCAGCGACCGCCAGACCCTCAACCCGCGCCTGTCGTCATTGCCAACGTCCTGCGCGCGCCGTCCGGCAGACGGAGTTCGCGTCCGACACCGGAATACCGACGCAGACAGGAATGAAGTCGAAGCAAAACGTTGCATAAAGCGCATCGCCAGCGCCCTCGATCCTGCGATCGTTCGGTCCCGGGAGCATGGGGATTCCGAAATGACGGAAGTTCGGCGCCGCCGGCTGCCCCCTCATCTTGTCAGAACTATGGTTCCATGCGATAAACTCAACCGTTCGGGCGTTTGCTGACCCGGAGACTGGAACGTTTGATCGGCCCTTTCCCCGAAGCTGTGAATATCTGACGGCCCCGCTTTGGCGGGGGGCAATTCATGCGCGAATGCATGGCCGCCAAGACACCACCGGACCTGCCTGCCGAGCGAAGCGGCGGACCAGGGACCAGACTAGCAACGGGTGAAGGAGTTCTCCCATGGCCCAGACCGGTACCGTAAAGTTTTTCAACGCCACCAAAGGCTTCGGCTTCATCACGCCCGATGACGGCGCCAAGGACGTGTTCGTCCACATTTCGGCGATCGAGGCCTCCGGCCTGCGCACGCTCGTCGACGGCCAGAAGGTCACTTTCGACGTCGAGCCGGACCGCATGGGTAAGGGCCCCAAGGCAGTCAACCTGCGCGCGGCCTGATACGTAGTGCCGCCGTTGGCGGCATGACTTGGTTTCCAGGGGCATGGCAATCAAATGCCGTGCCCTTTTCGTGTCGGGCGACCCTTCAGTGATTTAGATTCTCAAGGAGCGTGGGAGCAAGAAATGAAACCGATCCGATCCGTCTGTGCGGTGTTGCTTGCGTTAGGCGTCATGGCCGGAACCGCCGCAGCGATGCCACGGACGCCGACCGTCGAGGGTGACGGCCTCGTCACCAAGGTCCAGGTGGACTGTCATGCTGATGTTCGTCGGCACTATCTGCCGGAATACGATCGCCGTGTTTGGCACCGCCACCGGCAGTCGAACTGCCGTGTCGTGATCGTCGAACCTGAAGACGAATATGACGATCGCCCGAGAGACTGCCACCGTGACGTCCGCCGCCACTATCTGCCCGAATATGGCCGTAGCGTTTACCACAAGCACGTCGGCGAACGCTGCCGGATCAGGGTCTACAATCCGCATCAGGGCGGCGGTTCGAACCGCCCGGGCTGCGTCAAGCTCGGTCCGCTCCTGCTCTGCGAGAACTAGGGTCAGCGAAGCGGCAGAACAAACGAATGCCGCGGTCCCCTGATGGGGGCCGCCGCTCAGTCTCGGCGGCTGGAATAAGTTTCCGCTTGCCCGTGGCCTAAAAATAAAGGAACAATTTAGCTTCGGGCATTTGCCGGCCCGGAAACGATAGGGGATTGCGCCCGGCTACAAGGGGTTCCGGGCGTACCGCTTTAAGTGGACGGCAAAGTCCCGATGCGGAAGAACCTGTTCCGCTCCTCCGGCAGGTGTCGAGCCAAGTTGGATGAGGGGTCCGCCTGGCAAGCATTGTTATGGGATAGAGGAGTTTCCCATGCCGCAGACCGGCACAGTCAAGTTCTTCAATCACGCAAAGGGCTTCGGCTTCATCACGCCGGAGGGCGGAGAGAAAGACGTATTCGTCCATATTTCGGCCGTGCAGGCTTCAGGCTTGCCAGGCTTGGAAGACGGCCAGAAGGTCAGTTTCGACACGGAACCGGACAAGCGCGGCAAAGGTCCGAAGGCGGTCAATCTCACCGTGCTCTGATCCGGCGTTGTGCCGGGCGGGCGAAATCGTCCTGGCTGCCGGCGTTTTGAAGAGCGTCGGCGCTATGCGGTTCGCGTTCAGGCGGCGTTCACTTTCGCCGCCCTATTCTCCTTGCAATGGCCGGCTCTGCTTGCTGACGCGAGCCGGCACGAAGGAGACGAAGATGAACCGCTTTTTCAGAACCGCGACGTTGTCCGTTGCGGTTGCAGCCACCTCATTAGCCACCCTGCCGGCCGCAAATGCGGGCGACCGCGAGTGGCGTCACCATGGTCGGCACTACCATCGTTCGGGCGGCAACGACCTCGCCGTTGCCGGCATTCTCGGGCTTGCGGCCGGCGCGCTCGTAGTCGGTCTGGCGTCCCAGCCCGAGCCGGTCTACGCCAACCCTTATCGCCAGCCCAGGCCACGTCCCGTGCGCGACTACCCCGAGACGGTCTATCTCGACGACTATGCCGGCGGGCTGGAGCCGTGGAGCGCCGGATGGTACGACTATTGCTCCAGCCGCTACCACAGCTTCGATCCGCGGTCCGGCACCTTCGTCGGCTATGACGGCCAGGAGCATTTCTGCGTCGCCAACTGACGGTCCGTGCATGACGGCAAAGCGGCGTGGTCCGATGGCCCACGCCGCGCCTTGTCTTGAGCAGACGCGAGCGGCCGTCTTTCAGACGAGGAACGGATTGCTGCGGCGTTCCTCGCCGAACCGCCCGCCCGGCCCGTGGCCGCAGATGAATCCTATCTCGTCGCCGAGCGGCAGAAGTTTCTCCTTGATCGAGCGGATCAGCGCGGCGTGGTTCCCGCCCGGCAGGTCGGTGCGCCCGATCGAGCCGCGGAACAGCACGTCGCCGACATGCGCGAACTGCGCGGCGCGATTGTAGTAGACGACGTGGCCCGGCGCATGGCCCGGGCAATGCAGCACCTCGAACACATGCTCCCCGAACGACACCATGTCGCCCTCGGTCAGGAAGCGATCAGGTACGCAATTGCGCACCGCGCCTCCGACGCCGAAGCGCTTTGCCTGGTTCTCGATATTGTCGAGCAGCGGCTTGTCGGCCTCGTGCGGACCGATGATCTCCACGCCAAGCGCTTCCTTCAGTTCCATCGCCCCACCGGCATGGTCGATATGGCCGTGCGTCAGCCAGATCGCCGTCGCCTCGATCCCATCCCCCTTTAGCGCTGCGAGAATCTGGTCGACGTCGCCGCCGGGATCAACGACCACGCCGGTCTTGTCGTCCATGTCGAACAGGATCGTGCAGTTCTGCTGGAACGGGGTCACGGGCACGATACGGGCATTGAGTTGACCCATGAATTCTCCTTCGCTTCTCGCCCCTGATCTAGAGCGGATCGAAAGCGGAAAGAAGAGACAAATCGTATGGCGAAACAGGGATGGCCTGCACGACCGATACGGACCGGAGCCCGCCCCAGCCGTCCGCACCAAGTGCGGCAGGCTTGTCAGATTTCACGAAGTTGATGTAAGGTAAAGTCGTCAGCCTGGTGTTCCTGAAGAACATCCAAGAGCATGCCTGCAGACATACGACAGTGCAGCAAGGCCAGACGATCCCGACTACAGAATAGGCGCCGTGCCGACTCGCTCCCGTGATGACCACTGACTTTTCGTTTTTAATGAAGGAGGAGGACTCATGAGGAGGACTGCTTTTGGCTTACTGGGAATTATCGCCATGACCGCAATTGCTGGCAGCATGGCCCTGGCCGCGAAGAACAAGGACTCCGTGGCAGTACCAGGCGGGCTCGCCCTGTCTGAATGCTCTGGATATGAGGATTGGGCGGCTGTCTCGGTCAGCCGTCCGCAAGATCCCGAGAAACTTAATCTGATCGTCGCCAACCCCGAAATGATCGCGGCGTACCTCGCCGGCATTGCCGACAATGGCAAGCCGTTCCCGGATGGTTCCAAGATCATGAAGATGTTGTGGCTGCCGCAAGCGAACGAGGTGGCTCCTTTTCCCGTTCAGGAACCCGGCACCCTGACGGGGATCGGCTGCATGGTGAAGGACAACGGGCGGTTCGCGGATACGGGCGGCTGGGGCTACATGCAGTTCGATTACGATTCCGTGTCCGACACATTCAAGCCAAATACGGACGTGCAGGGGAACGATGCGACATGCGGTGCCTCGTGCCATCAGGCGGCCGAGGCTACCGATTTCGTCTTTACGTCCTATGCGAAGCGGTAGGCGCATCGCGGACGGCTGGCCTACGTTCGGGCGAGCGGACGCGACCGTCAGGTTGCTGGGCGTAGAGACGAGTCCCATTCGGACTTCGCACTGTCACTGACCAGCAAAACCAATCTGAGGAGGTCGATATGAGCAATGTTCAGGCGCGTAGCGATCATGCCGGTGCAGCTGCCCCGGCGGCAAAAGGTGTGGTCGCCAAGCTGGAGGTGGTGGCCATCCCGGTTTCGGACGTGGATCGCGCCAAGCGTTTCTATGGCAGTCTGGGCTGGCGGCTCGACGCCGACTTCGTCGTTGGCGACGCATTTCGAGGCATCCAGTTCACGCCGCCGGGGTCGCCGTCCTCGATCCATTTCGGGAAAGGAGTCACTGCTGCCGCGCCCGGCTCCGCGCAGGGACTATACCTTGTGGTGTCCGACATTGAGCCGGCGCGTGCGGACCTCGCCAACCGTGGCGTCGATGTGAGCGAGGTGTTCCATCGCGACGGTCCCGGCAAGCCGGCAGTCAAGGGCCGGGACCCCCAGGGGCGCAGCTACTTCTCGTATGCAACCTTCAAGGACCCGGACGGGAACGAGTGGTTGTTGCAGGAAGTGACCAGCCGGTTTCCCGGCCGGGTGGACTCCAACACCACCGACTACGCCTCCGAGGCGGATCTTGCGGCGGCGATGCGGCGCGCATCGATTGCCCACGGCGAGCACGAGGCGCGGAACGGCGGTCAACGGGACGAAAACTGGCCTGAATGGTACGCCACATACATGGTGGCTGAGCAAAACGGCAAACCATTGCCGCTCTAGCCAAATAAAAACGGGCGGCGCGAGGCCGCCCGTCGTGAGCCGGGTCGCCCCGCCGGCCTACTTCTTCATCGCGCCCATGACTGCGCCGACGATCGCCGTCAGGATCGCGCCACCGCCAACGCCACCGACCGCATCGCCGAGCAATCCGCCCAGCGCGCCGCCCGCGGCCGGGTCGGTACCGGTCGCACCGCCCAGCAGGCTGCCGAGAATGGCGCCGCCGCCGACGCCGCCGACTGCGCCGGCGAGAATCTTGGGCAACTGGCCCATCGCCGCCTGCTTCAATGCAGCGCCCACAGCCTGGCCGCCGATAATACCCGTGATCACCTGCACTATGATTGGGAGAAGCGCTTCCATGACTTGATCCCTCCAGGAAGCCGACCTCGTACGAATCGGCCCGCCAATCAGACGCCGACTGCTACGAAAGTCAAATAGAGATGCCGCAATGCAAACAGGCGGCCAATGGCCGCCTGCATTCCACTCTACGTTGAAGGCAGATATCCTACTCGGCGGCGATGGCGTGCTTGGGCTGCACTTCGGCCGAATAGTCGTTCATCAGAGTCTCGGCGATCTTTCCGACCGTGAATTTGTACGGCCCGATCTCGGAGACCGGCGTCACCTCGGCCGCCGTGCCGGTCAGGAAGCACTGCTCGAAGCCTTCAAGTTCTTCCGGCATGATCACCCGTTCGACGACTTCGATGCCGCGGCGCTTGGCGAGGTCGATCGCGGTGCGGCGAGTAATACCGTCGAGGAAGCAGTCTGGCTTCGGGGTGTGGATCTTGCCGTCCTGGACGAAGAACACATTGGCGCCGGTGGCTTCCGCCACCTGGCCGCGCCAGTCGTACATCAGCGCGTCGGCATAGCCCTTCGCCTCTGCCGCGTGCTTGGAGATCGTACAGATCATGTAGAGGCCGGCCGCCTTCGACTTCGACGGCGCCGTCCTAGGATCGGGGCGGCGATACTCGGCGATGTCGAGGCGTATCCCCTTCAGCTTCTGCGCGGGGTCGAAATAGCTTGGCCACTGCCAGATGGCGATCGCGCAGTTGATGCGGTTGTTCTGCGCCGAGACGCCCATCTGCTCGCTGCCGCGCCAAGCGATCGGGCGGACATAGGCGTCCTTAAAACCCTGCTTCTGCAGGAGAGTACGGCAGGCGTCGTCGATCTCCGAAACGCCGTAGGGTATCTTGAAGCCGAGGATGCGCGCGGATTCGTGCAGCCGCTCGGTATGCTCGGTCAGCTTGAAGATCTCGCCGCCGTAGGCGCGCTCGCCTTCGAACACTGCGCTGGCATAGTGCAGGCCGTGCGTCAGCACATGGATCTTGGCGTCGGCCCATTTGACAAATTCACCGTTCATCCAGATGAACCCGTCGAGTTTGTCGAAGGAAACGGATGTCATTGGGGTAACCTCCCGCGGGCCGGCGCCCACTTTATCGTTGATCTGTCGATTCAGGCCGGGCATTTGCGAAATGCGAAGGCCAAAACTAAGCGCATTGGGGCATGAAGGCAAATTGAAGGAAGTTCCGGAAAAAGCGGTCCGGGCTTGCCTTTTCGTTCGCAATCCGCCGAAAAGCTTGGCAAAAATTATCATCGGGCTAAAACTATGTCAATAGTGCTGACATATTTTTGGCAGGCAAGGATCCCGAATGGCCGAAGGCGCCGCCACAAAACCCATCAGGACAGCCATCACAAGCGATGACGGCATCGACCTCTCGATCATCGAGTTGTTCTTTTTCGCCTATCGGGACTTCACCTCGGACCCGGACCAGA
The DNA here is from genome assembly GCF_040049215.1 of Mesorhizobium sp. KR9-304. NCBI lineage: Bacteria > Pseudomonadati > Pseudomonadota > Alphaproteobacteria > Hyphomicrobiales > Phyllobacteriaceae > Mesorhizobium > Mesorhizobium sp. KR9-304. The sequence continues at coordinate 76,647 of NZ_JBDZDN010000004.1, forward strand.
TCCTTGCAGACTACGGTTTCGGTCGCGCCCACCACCGTGTTCTGCATTTCGTCAACCGGATGCCGGGCCTGACTGTCGCCGAGCTCCTCGACGTGCTGAAGATCACCAAGCAAAGCCTCGCACGCGTGCTCAAGCAATTGATCGACACGGGCCACATCATCCAAGTCCAGGGGCCGCGCGACCGCAGGCAGCGCGAACTCTATCCGACGGCGAAAGGTCGTGCCCTGGCGCTTGCCCTCGCAAGGCCACAGTCGCGCCGCATCCATGATGCATTGGAGGGAGCCAACGCCGAGGACCGGTCAGTGATAGAGCGGTTCCTCAAGGCGATGGTCAACCCGGAACTCAGGGCGCAGATCGACGATCTGCCAGCCGACAGTGCAGGAAGAATCCCAGGAAAGAGCCATGGAGACCAATGACAGGACGAACCTCCCGGCAACGCCGGGCGACGACGCGCCGCATCTCCTGGTCGTCGACGACGACACACGCATCCGCAACCTTCTGAAGCAATACCTCACCGAGAACGGTTTTCGAGTGACGGTCGCCGGCAACGCCGGCGAAGCGCGTCGCAAACTCGAAGGGCTCGACTTCGACCTTCTCATCATCGACGTGATGATGCCGGGCGAGAACGGCGTCGACCTCACCAAGTCGCTGCGTGCGCAGAAGACCGTGCCTATCCTGATGCTGACGGCGCTTTCGGAAACCGACAGCCGCATCGCGGGCCTGGAGGCCGGCGCGGACGATTACCTGCCGAAACCCTTCGACCCGCGCGAGTTGATCCTGCGCATCAACAACATCCTGCGCCGCGGCGGGCCGGCATCGACGCCGAAGGTGGAGCAGCTCGTCTTCGGCCCCTACACTTTCCAGATCGCCCGCCGCGAGTTGAAGCGCGGCGGTGAGCCGCTGAAGCTCACCGACCGCGAGCAGGAGATCCTGGCGATCTTCGCCGGCCGCGCCGGAGAGACCATCCCGCGCCACGAACTCGTCGCCGGAGAATCCGACGTCGGCGAGCGCACGATCGACGTCCAGATCAACCGGCTGCGCCGCAAGATCGAGCGCGATCCGTCCAACCCCGTCTGGCTGCAGACGGTGCGCGGCATCGGCTACCGGCTGAGCATCGAGTAACCCGCCTCAGAACAGCGGGCCGACAAGGGCGACGGTGTTGTTGATCAGCTTGCGGGGCATCGACCATCCTTCCACCTCCTGCCGGGTCACCTGCCTGGAAATGGCAAGGTATTCCTTCTGGCGCGTGCGCATGGCCTCGGTCAGTTCGGGATCGTAGACGAGAATGTTGTTCTCGTAATTCAGCTCAAGGCTGCGGCGATCCATGTTCGCCGAGCCGATCAAAAGAAGCTCGCCGTCGACCGTCAGCGATTTCGTGTGGAGCAGCCCGCCGACATATTCGTGGATCTTCACGCCCGCCGCCAGCAGGTCGGGGTAGTAGCTGTGGCTCGCCCAACCCACGATCCAGGAATCATTGCGCGCCGGGAAGATGATTGTGGTGTCGACCCCACGATAGGCGCTGGCGCAAAGCGCCGTCTGCAGGGCGTCGTCCGGAACGTAGTAGGGCGTCGTGACGATAATCTCCCGCCGGGCGGCGAATAGCAGCGACTGGAAGACTTCCTGCATGGCCGAGTAGCGCACCGTGGGTCCGGTGCCGATCACTTGCGCCGGCATATCAGTGGCATCGGGCAACGCCGCCGGTGGCCTCAGCAGGTCGCTGAGGTCCTCCCTGACGCCTGCCGTCCAGTCGCCGGCGAAGAGCAACTGGTTCTGATGCGCGATCGGTCCTTCGAAACGCACCATCGCGTCGACCCAGGGCGCATAGCGCGCCTTTACCAGAAACTCCGGATCCGCGCAGTTCTGGCTGCCGCAATAGGTGATCGTGCCGTCGATGACGACGATCTTGCGATGGTTCCTGAGATCGATGCGGCTGGTCAGCACCCTGAGCAGTGGGTTGCCGACGGCCAGTCCGCTCGCCACCTTGATGCCGACGTCGCTCATCGCCTGCCAGTGGGGCGAGCGCACCAGCGCCCGCGAGCCGATGTCGTCGACCATGACGCGGCAGGTCACGCCGCGCACGGCAGCTCGCTTCAGCGCCTCGATCACCTTGCAGCCGTTGTTGTCGGCAAGCCAGATATAAAAGAGCAGATGTACCTGGTCCTTCGCCGCATCGATGTCGGCGACCATCGCGTCGATCGCGGCATTCGAATCCGCCAGCAGCCGCCCCGTGTTTCCGCCGACCGGCCAGAAGCCGCTCACCGAATGGCCAAGGCGAAAGAGGTTCCGGTAACGCTCGGGAACGACGTCATCGCTCCCCTCCCCGACATAGGCTGGCAACTGCGCAAGCGCCGCGCGCACGCGCGCCACCCGCCGCCTGCCTATGTTCACCTCGCCGAGCAGCACGTAGGCGACGATGCCGAGCAGCGGCACGGCGCCGACGACCACCAGCCAGGCCACCCGGGAAGCCGGGGTACGGTTCGGCCGAAGCATGATCCGCGCCATGACGCCCAGCGTCAGCAGGATGCTGAGCGCCGGATAGACGCCGGGCAGTTCGTAGCTGAGAAAGGATGACATGCGCGAAACTTGATTGAATGACGCCCGGGTGAATCGGCGGCATTTGCGCACAATTTGGACGGAAAGACACTAGGGTCAGGATTGTGCGGGCCGGCACCGGCAATACCGTCAGAAAGAGCCGCCCGAAATCAAAAGGCAGGCGCACGGTTCCCGAACCAGCCGGCGTACCCTAGAATAGAGCGACGGCTGTCCAATGGACGAAACGGAAGGGCAATGGCGACAACGGAGATCGAGGCACAAGATCCGCAGCAGGACAGCGGTCCGCTCGCTCGCATCCGGCGCGTCTTTGGCGTCATCTCCTCGAACTGGAATCGCTTTTGGCGGCTGGTCGGCATCTATATGCCCAAGCGGCTCTATGCGCGCTCGCTGCTCATCGTCATCACGCCGATGATCCTTCTGCAGTCGGTCGTGACGCTCGTCTTCATGGAGCGCCACTGGCAGACGGTCACGCAGCGCCTGTCGACCGCGACGACTCGCGACCTTGCCGCTATCATCGACATGATCGAGACCTACCCGGCCGACGACGACTACGCCAATGTCATCCGGATCGCGCAGGAGCGGCTGTCGATGAAGATCGACATACTGCCACCCGATCCGCTGCCGCCGCCGGGCCGCAAGCCGTTTTTCTCCATCCTTGACCAGATTCTGTCCGCCGAGATCACCAGGCGGATCAACCGCCCGTTCTGGATCGACACCGTGGGCGATTCCGACGTGCTAGAGGTCCGCATCCAGCTCGATGATAAGGTGCTGCGCGCCTTCATCCGGCGCAGCCTTGCCTATGCGTCTAACACGCACATCTTCCTGGTGTGGATGGTGGGCACGTCGCTCGTGCTTCTGATGATCGCGATCCCCTTTCTGCGCAACCAGATCAAGCCCATTCTCAAGCTCGCCGAGGCGGCGGAAAGTTTCGGCAAGGGCCGGCCGATGCCGCCCGACTTCCGGCCGCGCGGCGCAGAAGAAGTGCGGCGGGCGGGTTTCGCCTTCATCCAGATGCGCGAACGCATCGAACGCCAGATCGAGCAGCGTACCGCGATGCTCACCGGCGTCAGCCACGACCTGCGCACGATCCTGACCCGTTTCAAGCTGCAGCTCGCGCTATCCGGATCGAAGCGTGACGTCGGAGCGCTCAACCGCGACATCGACGACATGCAGTCGATGCTCGAAGGCTATCTCGAATTCGCGCGCGGAGAGGCCGCGGAAGACCCCGGCCGCTTCGACCTGGCAGCCTATTTCGACAAGCTCGCCCAGGAGGCCAAGCTGCACGGGCGCACGCTGGCGACCACGTTGACCGGCGATCCGACGATCCATGTGCGGCCGAATGCCTTCAGCCGGCTGCTCGCCAACGTGATCGGCAATTCGCTGCGCTATGCGATGAACGTCAAGGTCGAGGCAATCCATACACGGGGGTCGCTGACCGTCATCGTGGACGACGACGGCCCCGGCATTCCGGCGTCGAGCCGCGAAGACGTGTTCAAGCCGTTCGTGCGCCTCGACGAGGCCCGCAACCTCGATGCCAGCGGCACCGGCCTCGGCCTCGCCATCGCCCGTGATGTCGCCCGCAGCCACGGCGGCGACATCACGCTGGACGACAGCCCGATGGGTGGCCTGAGGGCCATCGTGCGCGTTCCGGCCTGATCGAGGCGGCGCAAACGGCACGGCAGCCAACATCGATGTAGCGCATGTCCGATCTTTGCTCGTAGTGTTGAAGCGCACTCTGCCCGGAAGGTGGTTTGCGGAGCGACCCGGACATCACGGCATTGGGAGGAACCATGCTCGAAAAGACCTCGAACAAGAAGCTATCCGATTTCCTTGACCGTTTTGGCGGGGCGCTGCAGGCGCGCGACATCGAAACCGCGGCAAGCCTTTTTCACGACGACTGCTACTGGCGGGACCTTGTGATCTTCACATGGAATATCAAGACCATGGAGGGCCGGGACGATATCCGCGACATGCTGACGAACCAGCTTGACGTCACGAAGCCCTTGGGCTGGGCGATCGCCGAGGGCGAGGATGCCGTCGAAACCGATGGCTTGCTTGAAGGCTGGATTAGATTCGAGACCGAGGTCGCGCGCGGCTTCGGCCACATAAGATTGAAGGACGGCCGGATCTGGACGCTTCTCACCACGATGGTCGAGCTCAAAGGTCATGAAGAGCCGGCCGGTTCCACACGCCCGCTCGGCATTCCTGATCGGCCCGAGAAGGGAGGCAGGACATGGAAGGAGGAGCGTGATGCGGAGGCTGCCGAACTCGGCCATTCGAAGCAGCCTTATTGCCTGATCATCGGCGGCGGCCAGGGCGCCATCGGGCTCGGCGCGCGCTTGAAGCAGCTTGGCGTGCCGACCATCATCGTAGAGAAGAACGAGCGTGCCGGCGACAGCTGGCGCAAGCGTTACAAGTCGCTCTGCCTGCATGATCCGGTCTGGTACGATCATATGCCCTACCTGCCGTTCCCTGCGAACTGGCCTGTGTTTTCGCCGAAGGACAAGATCGGCGATTGGCTGGAGATGTACGCCAAGGTGATGGAACTGAACTACTGGGGTTCCACCGAAGCGAAAAGCGCGGCCTACGACGAAGAGAAGGGCGAATGGACGGTCCTCGTTGACCGCGCCGGCGAGAAGATCACGTTGCGGCCCAAGCAGCTTGTCTTCGCAACCGGCATGGCAAGCAAGCCGATCGTACCCAACCTTCCCGGCCGCGACCTGTTCAAGGGAGACCAGCATCACTCCTCCCGCCACCCGGGGCCGGAAGGCTATGCCGGCAAGCGGGCGGTCGTTATCGGCTCGAACACCTCGGCTCATGACATCTGTGCCGCGCTCTGGGCGGCCGGAGCCGACGTCACGATGGTCCAGCGCTCCGCGACCCATGTCGTGCGATCCGAACCGCTGACCGAGCTGGCGACCGGTGTTCTCTATTCGGAAAGGGCGCTGGCCGCCGGGATAACCACCGAGAAGGCCGACCTGATCTCGGCGTCGGTTCCCTACCGGCTGATGCCGGAATTCCAGAAACCGGTGTACGACAAAATCCGCGCGCTGGATGCCGGCTTCTATGCCGCTCTCGATCAGGCCGGCTTCCTGCTGGATTGGGGTGAAGACGAGTCCGGACTGTTCATGAAATACATGCGTCGCGGCTCGGGATATTACATCGACGTCGGCGCCAGCCGGATGATCATCGACGGCAAGATCAAGCTGAAGGTCGGCCAGGTAGATCACCTGACCGAACAATCGGTCGTCCTCGCCGACCGCACCGAACTTCCCGCCGATCTGGTCGTCTATGCGACCGGCTACGGTTCGATGAACGGCTGGGTCGCCGACCTGGTCAGCAACGAAGTCGCGGACCGTGTCGGCAGAGTCTGGGGCCTGGGCTCGGGCACAGCCAAGGATCCGGGACCCTGGGAAGGCGAGCCGCGCAATATGTGGAAGCCTACCCAACAGCCAGGTCTGTGGTTCCATGGCGGCAATCTGCACCAATCGCGCCACAATTCCCATTTTCTTGCCCTGCAGTTGAAGGCGCGCATGGAGGGCATTCAGACGCCGGTCTACGGGCTCCAGGAGGTTCACCATCTAAGCTGATGGACCCCGCTCCCGGAGCGGAGACGGCGCACCTTTGACCGATTCACGCGGCTGTCATGAAACGATGGTCAAAGGCGCGCCATGCGTCATGCCCGAATCAGCGCCGGGGCAATCGGGGAGGCCGGCGACGGCCTTGCCGCCGCGCGTCCGGACGGTCTGAAACGCATCCTCATGGTCACCGACGCCTGGCGGCCGCAGGTCAACGGCGTCGTCCACACGCTGGAGCGGCTGACCGAGACGCTGAAGACCTCAGGTGTGGAGGTCGCGTTCCTGACCCCCAACCTTTTCCGCACCTTGCCGATGCCGACCTACCCCGATATCCGGCTGGCGTTGACGACGCCTCGCCGTGTGCGCCGACTGATCGAAGACAGCAAGGCCGACCACATCCATATCGTCACGGAAGGCCCGCTTGGCCTGATGGCGCGGCGTTTCTGTCTGACAGAGAAGCAGCCTTTCACTACCAGCTACCACACCCGCTTCCCTGAATACGTCACGGCGCGGCTGCCGATTCCAGAGCGCTGGACTTATGGCTGGCTGAGAGATTTCCACAATTCCGGCCAGGGCACGATGGTCGCGACGGCCTCGCTCGCCAGGGATCTGGAAGCGCGGGGCTTCGACAAGCTGCAACCCTGGACGCGCGGGGTCGACATCGAACACTTCAATCCGGCCAAGCGCGGGGAACTCGACTTCCCGAGGCCGATCTTCCTCTGCGTCGGCCGAGTCGCCGTCGAAAAGAACCTTCCGGCGTTCCTCGATCTCGACCTGCCGGGCAGCAAGGTGATCGTTGGCGAAGGGCCCGAATTCGACAGACTGAAGGCAAAATATCCGACAGCCCATTTCCTCGGCCATCGGCCCGGCAACGAACTGGCCGAGATCTACGCGTCGTCGGATGTCTTCGTCTTCCCGAGCCGGACCGACACTTTCGGCAACGTCATCGTGGAGGCGCTGTCGAGCGGCACGCCGGTGGCCGGCTTCCCGGTGACCGGCCCGATCGACATCGTCGGCGACGGCATTGGCGGGGTGGTTGCGGAGGATCTGCGGCAGGCGGCGCTGGACGCACTCAAGATCGACCGCGCCACAGCGCGCGAGCGTGCCATGCGCTACACTTGGGCGGCCTGCGCGCAGATGTACATGGACAACATCCGCGCCGCGCGGGCGTCCGTGTCCGCTCGAACTTGAGCGCGGGCCAAATCGACTACTTTGTCAGCGAAAATTTCCAGGGCGGCGGATGGATATCGAACTCCATTACCGTGCCGGGCGGCGCGGCATCGAATGCCCTGGCCCTCGCGATGAAGTCGGTCGGAGGATAGTATAGGGGATCGCCCCAGTCCCGCGGAACCGCGACAAAGGCCGTGATCGCCAGGAGTGTTCGGGCGGTCAGCCTTAGCCAGCGCTGCGGCAATCCCGCAAGCACGAACAGCGCACCCCACCATGCGATCATCGGGAAGAGGAAATATCGATTTCCGGCAGGCGGCAGCAGCATAGGCGGCCATTGGGGATTGGAGACCATCGGCTTGGCCATGGACAACGCGAATATGCCGCCTGCGAAGATGACGTATTGCGCGAGAATCCTCGGGCCTTTCGCAACCGCAGTTCCAATGAGCGCCAAGCTGCCGACAGCAGCGACGTACGGAAGCGGCGAAACGGACGTCAATCCAAGGTGGAAAAAGTCGGACACGCTCCTGTAGCCGAATTCAGCGCCGAAACTGATCAGGCTCAATATCCGAACGAACAGATCGAACGACGCGCCGAGGGGAAGGTCTGCACGCCGTTCGCCGGAAATGCCAAGGATTAACGCGCCCTGAATAAGGCATGTCGCTGCCAACACGCTTGCGCGTCGCCATGCGTCGAGCCGGCACGGCCGATCGGCGATGAACAACTCCCACAGCGCGGCGGGCATCAACAGCACGCAGAAGGGTCCGCTTATTCCCGCGATGAACAGCACAAAGGTCTCAAGCAGACGCCCACCTGCGCTGGCCGGTGGATTGCTGACGATCAACAGGAAGGCCAAGATCGCGAGATACCATTGGCTGTTCGTCAGGCCTGCCGAGGTTTCGGGCGCATTCGGCATGACGAGATAGAGCAAGGCGAACAGATAGCGCGAGGTGCGATCCGGCCACGCGCCTTCCATACGACGGCTGACGAGGAAGATCGCAGGCACTGCCTGGATCAGGATCGAAACCACCTGGAAGACAAATGGCGTCCAGGCGAGCGGTAGCGGCTGCACCAGGATCGCCACCAGTCGCTGAACTGTATTGAGGTAGCCACTTATAGGCATCAGGAGAGAGCCGAGTCCGTACTGGTATGCCTGGGCGTACCAATAGGGGCCATCATCACCCCACATTTCCGGCTTCAACAGACGACGGGGATTGTGCAGAAAGATCAGCAGCGGGAACAGCCACGGTGCGGTCCGCGGCACCAGGCGATCGATTGCCTGCAGGCTCGAAGAAACCATCGCTTTCAACCCTCGCCCCTCTACAGTCGCCGGTCGGCGAGAAGTGGAAACAGCGGCGACCGTATGGCTCCCGTCCGGTGCAGCCTGAACTTGATCGCCGTCTCCAATACGCCGAGCCCGTAGACCACGCTCCTGGAGAAATTGATCGACGAAGCCTCGGCAAAATAGCGCGCTGGGCAGGACAATTCGCCGATCCGGAAGCCGTAATGGAGGACCTGCGCGATCATCTGGTTGTCGAAGACGAAATCGTTCGAGCACGCGTCCAGCGGCAGCGTTTCCAGCACCTCCCGCGTCCACCCGCGGTAGCCCGTATGGAACTCCGACAGCTTGACGCCGAGCAGCAGGTTCTCGATCGCCGTCAGGCCGCGATTGGCGATATATTTGTAGAGCGGCATGCCGCCGGCGAGCGCGCCCTTGCCCAGGATGCGCGAGGCGAGCACGGCGTCGAAGTGGCCTGACGCCAGCATCGCGGCCATCGCCGTCACCAGCCTGGGCGTATACTGATAGTCGGGATGGAGCATGACGACGATGTCGGCGCCGCGATCGAGCGCTGCCCGGTAGCAAGTCTTCTGGTTGCCGCCGTAGCCCAGGTTGCGCTCGTGCCTGATGGTGTAGATGCCCAGATCGGCAGCTATCTTCACCGTCTCGTCCGCACTTGCATCGTCGGTCAGTATGCAGTCGTCGACAATATCCTTGGGTATCTCTTCATAGGTGGCGCGCAGCGTCTTGGCCGCATTGTATGCCGGCAGCACCACAGCGACACGCTTGTTCTCGATCATTTTCGCCGGCCGCCTAGATTCGCCCCGGCTGCTCTTAGATCAGCCACAACGCTTTTGCCACCGGCTAAAACAGGCGTCCGCCGTTGGGCACCTTGCGCTCGATCGCGCCGAGCACGACTGCGCCTTCCTCGTCGGGAAAACCCAGCGTCAGCACTTCCGACATGAACGGCCCGATCTGGCGCGGCGCGAAATTGACCACAGCGAAGACCTGCCTGCCGACCAGCGTTTCGGGCGAATAATATTTGGTGATCTGCGCCGACGACTTCTTCACGCCGATCGGCGCGCCGAAATCGATCTTCAGCTTGAACGCCGGCTTGCGCGCCTCGGGAAAAGGCTCCGCCTCGACGATGGTGCCCGCGCGGATGTCGACACGGTCGAATTCCGCGAAGCTGATCTCCGGCTTCTTGTCGGCAGCTGCGCTCATGGCCCCGAACTCACGGATCGCGTCAGGCGTTGCCGTGCGTTTCGAAGAGAACGCTGGAGAGCGCGTCCTTTGCAGACGTGCCAGACCAGACGACGAACTGGAAGGATTGGAAATAACATTCGCAGGCTTCGAGCGCTGACGACAGCAGAACTTCGACCTGCTGGCTGGTCGGCTCGGCGCCGCCGGCAAGCAGCAGCGACTGCCGGAACATGATCGCGCCTTCCTGTTCCCACAAGTCGAAATGCCCGAACAGCATCTGCTCGTTGATCAGCGACAACAGCCGCATGACCTCGAGCGTGCGGGCTTCCGGCACCTTGATGTCGAAGGCGCAGGCGAGGTGCAGAGCCTCGAAATCCTCCATCCAGGAGAAAGAGACGTGATAGTCCGTCCAGCTTCCGGCAACCGAGATAGAAATCTCATCATCGCCGGTCCGTTCGAAGGCCCAGTCATTGCTGTGCGCCACCTGCTCGATCACATCCACCGGGTGGATTTCGCGGGCGATTTCGAGCTCGATCAGTTCCATGCAAATGCTTCCTGTCGTTCTGGGAGCGCCCACTAGGCGCTCGGCGCAAAGGGCACACACGACGAACAATCTTGTCTCGAACTCGGGTGGGCAGAACCTTGCGACGCAAACGACCTGAAGCCGGACCCCACACCCGGCGCACGACCCGCTTTCCGAATCATGCAACAAATTCAGTGTATTGATGACGAGTCGCGTGACCAGCCCCTTTTTTCGCGGTGCGGCGGAAGGGTGTGGAAACCGCCTGTCACAAAGATTCACGCAAGCCGGGTAAGCGATTCAGGAACCTGCGCTTTTCCCCGTCGGGCTTTGTGGAAAAGTTTAACGAATTATTTTTTTGCGCGGGGCTTGGCCGCCGCTTCCGACGCGGCCCCGGCAGACTTGTCAGCCGAAAGTTCGGCGATCCTTGCCTCTAGCGCAGCGATGCGGGCCGTCAGCGCCTTGTTCTCGGCGCGCGCCTTCACCGCCATTTCGCGTGCAGCCTCGAATTCTTCGCGCTGCACCACTTCCATCGAGTTCAGCACCTTCTCGGCCTGCGCCTTGAAGGCTGTTTCCACCTCGCGGCGCACGCCCTGCGCAGCACCCGCGGCATCGGTCATCAGCTTGGCGAATTCGTCGAGAATGCGGTTCGGTCCGGTCGACATGGCAAACCCTCCTGGCGCGTATCTTCTGACCTAGTGGCGTGAAGCCCGGAATGCAAGCATGACACTAGCAACAAGCGCTCCGCTCCCACCTTGACCGGGCCAAAACCCTGCCGCATGGTCCGCGCCCACAGCCTCCCGGAGCCTTTGCGTGACCGAATACCTGATGCTGCCGCTGGCGATTTTGCCCTTTCCCGACATCGATCCGATCATCGTTCAGATCGGGCCGCTGGCCATCCACTGGTACGGCCTCGGCTACGTCGTCGGCATCCTGTTTGCCTGGTGGTACACCAAGCGCCTCGTGACCAATCCACGCCTTTGGCCGGAAGGTGTGAAGCCGATGCGGCCTGAGGACGTCGACGACTTTCTCGTCTGGGCGGCGATCGGCGTCGTGCTCGGCGGCCGCGTCGGCTACATATTGTTCTACGACCTCTCCAAATACATCGCCAATCCGCTCGACATCTTCGCCGTCTGGCAGGGCGGCATGTCCTTCCACGGCGGCTTCGCCGGCGTCACCATCGCGATGATCCTCTTCGCGCTATCGCGCGGCATCGGCATCTGGACCATGTTCGATGTCATCTCGGCAGGCGTGCCGGTCGGGCTTGGCGTGGTGCGTCTTACCAACTTCATCAATTCCGAACTCTGGGGCCGGCCGGCAGACGTGCCGTGGGCCTTCGTCTTTCCGAACGGCGGACCGGAGCCGCGCCACCCCAGCCAGCTCTATGAAGCGTCGCTCGAAGGGCTCGTCCTGTTTCTTGTGTTGAGGCTCCTCACCCACACTTTCCTCAAGTTGAAGAATCCCGGCACCGTCTCCGGAACGTTCCTCGCCGGTTATGGCCTCTCGCGCATCTTCGTCGAATTCTTCCGCGTGCCCGACCAGCAACTCGGCTATCTTGCCGGCGGCTGGCTGACCATGGGCATGGTGCTTTCAACGCCGATGGTGCTGTTCGGCCTATGGGCGATCTGGCGGGCGAGGTCGCAGGTGGCGCAATCCGCCGCCGCATGAACAGACTCGGCGACAGGATTGCCGCCCTGATCCGTGCCGCCGGCCCCATCTCGGTCGCCGACTACATGGCAATCTGCTTGTTCGACCCCGAGGACGGCTATTACACGACGCGCGAGCCTTTCGGCGCCATGGGCGATTTTATCACCGCCCCCGAAGTGAGCCAGATGTTCGGGGAACTGGTCGCCGTCTGGCTCGCTGAGGCGTGGCGGGCATCGGGAAAGCCAATACCGGTGACGGTTGCCGAGATCGGTCCCGGCCGCGGCACGCTGATGAAGGACCTGGTGCGCACTCTTGGCCGGATCGCACCAGAGCTCGCCGCCAAAGCACACTTTGCGCTCGTCGAAGCAAGCCCGCGCCTGGCCGATATCCAGCGGGAAACCTTGCGGGACAGCGGACCTGTTTTCAGCTGGCATCTCACGGTGGATACTTTGCCCGACAGCCCGCTGTTCGTCATCGGCAACGAGATTTTTGACGCCCTGCCCTTCCGCCAGTTCGTTAGGCAGGGCGACGGATGGCTGGAGCGCGCAGTCGGCCTGGACTCGTCGGGGGCATTGATGTTCGGCATCGGCACCGCTCAGCTTGCGGGGGACGCGCTTCCACCCGAGACGAAGGATGCGCCCGAGGGCAGCATTTTCGAGATCGCGCCGGCGCGCGAGGCGCTGATGTCGGCGATCGCAGGGCGCATCGCGGCGCATGGCGGGGCCGGGATCTTCTTCGACTACGGCCATCTGAAGCCGGGCCTGGGCGATACCTTTCAGGGCATCCGCAAGCACCGAAGCGAAGGCGTGTTCGACAGTCCGGGCGAAGCCGACCTCACCTCGCATGTGGATTTTTCGGCGTTGGCCGCCGCGGCACGGTCGCATGGCCTCGATGCGCATCTCTCAACGCAGGCGCGGTTCCTGCTCGGTATGGGTCTGTTGGAGCGCGCCGGGCGCCTGGGGCAGACTGCGGACGAAGCCGCACGCAAGAAAATCAGCGCCGACGTAGAGCGACTTGCCGGTCCCGGCCAGATGGGGGATTTGTTCAAGGTTCTGGCCATTTTACCCGCCGGCGCCGTGTCGCCGCCCTTCCGCAACGCGAGTTGACTTGGCCATCCCTCTGTCCCACTCTCCCGCGCGCCTACGTTCGGACAGGAGGCAGGTTCCGCCGCGCCTTGACGAACACAGGTCCCCGAAGACAACAAGGCGGCAATGCTGACCCATATCAAACCGGAACCGCTTCGCTCGCCCTTGTTCGACAAAGCCGCTGCCGCTGGCATCAGGCACGGTTATTTCACTCGGATGGGGGGCGTATCGGATGGCATCTATGGCAGCCTGAACATCGGCACCGGCTCCGCCGATGATCAGGCGCTGGTGCGCGAAAACCGCCGCCGCGCGGCGGAATGGATGGGTGTGGCGCCCGACCACCTTCTCACCGCTCACCAGGTCCACTCCCCCGACGTGATCGTCGCGCGCGCGCCGTTCCCGGGCGAGCGGCCCAAGGCCGATGCCATCGTCACCGACCGGCCCGGCATTGCCGTCGGCGCATCGTCGGCCGATTGCGGCCCGGTGCTGTTCGCCGACGTCGAGGCGCGGGTCGTCGGCGCTGCCCATGCCGGCTGGAAAGGCGCCTTCACAGGCGTACTCGAGAACACCATCGCGGCGATGGAAAGCCTGGGTGCCCGCCGCGACAGCATCATCGCGGTGCTCGGGCCCTCGATAAGCGCGAAAAACTACGAAGTCGGCCCGGAATTCATCGACCGTTTCGTCAGCGCCGACCCCGCCAACACCCGCTACTTCGAAGCGTCTTCCCGGCCCGGCCATGCCATGTTCGACCTCAACCGCTATACGGTCGACAGGTTGTCGGCGGCGGGCGTGACCGCCGAGGCGCTCAACCGCTGCACCTATGCCGAAGAAGACCTGTTTTATTCCTATCGCCGCGCCACCCATCGTTCCGAGCCGGACTATGGGCGGCACATTTCAGCGATTGTCCTGGAGCATATTTGATGGCTTTGCATTTTGAACGTTCGGAGTTCGACGCCCGGCGCGACCGGCTGCTGATCGAAATGGCCGAGAAGAAGCTGGACGTTATCCTGCTCTTCGCGCAGGAAAGCATGTACTGGCTGACCGGCTACGATACGTTCGGCTTCTGCTTCTTCCAGTCGCTGGTGGTGAAGTCCGACGGATCCATGGTGCTCCTGACCCGCTCGGCGGATCTGCGCCAAGCTCGCCATACCTCGATCATCGAGAATATCGTGCTGTGGACTGATCGTGACGGCGCCAATCCGGCCGTCGACCTGCGCAACCTGCTCAACGACCTCGACCTCCTCGGCAAGCGCATCGGCGTCGAATACGACACGCACGGCCTGACCGCCTTCAACGGCCGCCGGCTCGATGAGCAGCTTCAGACCTTCGGACAGATCGCCGACGCCTCGGGCATCGTCAGCCGGCTGCGCCTGTTCAAGAGCCCGACGGAAATCAAGAAGGCCGAAAAGGCGGCGCAGCTTGCCGACGATGCGCTCGACGCAGCGCTCCCGCTCATCAAGCAGGGCGGCGATGAGGCCGCCATCCTAGCGGCCATGCAGGGAACGATCCTTGCCGGCGGCGGCGACTACCCGGCCAACGAGTTCATCATCGGTTCCGGACCCGACGCCCTGCTCTGCCGCTACAAGGCAGGCCGTCGCAAGCTGAACAAGAACGACCAGCTGACGCTGGAATGGGCAGGCGTCTTCCATCACTACCACGCCGCCATGATGCGCACGGTGCTCACCGGCAAGCCCACGAAGCGCCACATGGAACTCTTCGAGGCTGCCCGCGACGCCCTTCTTGCCGTCGAGAAAGCCATGATCCCGGGCAACAGCTTTGGCGACGTCTTTGACGCCCATGCGCGCAGCATGGAGGCGCATGGCCTGACCAAACACAGGCTCAACGCCTGCGGCTATTCGCTCGGCGCCCGCTTCACCCCGTCCTGGATGGACATGCCGATGTTCTATCAGGGCAATCCGGAGCCGATCGCGCCGAACATGACGCTTTTTGCCCATATGATCATCATGGACTCCGAAACGGAGACCGCCATGACGCTCGGCCGCACCTATCTGACGACAGATTCGCAGCCAAAACCGCTTTCTCGCCATGATCTCGACTTGATCGTGCAGTGACGATGCTGCCAGCTAAGTATTTATGTATCGCGTAGTACGGAGATCGAGGGCATGAGGCGATTGCCGTTCCTGACCGGACCGCTGCTCGCCGCAATCGTGATGTCGGCCTGCAGCAGCACGCAGGATGTTCTCGAACCCTCGGCCATCGCCGCTTCCCCGCCGTCTCCGGGCACGCTTCAAAGCGAAACCGGTGCCGGCGCAGTCCCCGTCCAGTCCGCGTCGGCCAGCGCCTCGGCGGGGCTCGATCCCGGCATCGCGGCGAAGACCCGGCTGCGTTTCGATCCGATCGTGGGGGCGACCGTCGACATGGCGACCCCTTTGACCGAACGGCTCGCCCAGCGCGCCAGGGCCCGAGGCATTAGGCTCGCCGGCAGCGCCGATCCTTCGACCACGCATGTGCTCAAAGGCTATTTCTCGACCCTGACGGAAGGCGGCCAGACCACCGTCATCTATGTCTGGGACGTCTACGATCCCGCCGGCAACCGCCTCCATCGCATCAACGGCCAGCAGAAAGCGCCGGCCGGCGGCGGCGAAGGATGGGCCGCCGTTCCGCCAGCAACCATGCAGACAATCGCCGATTCCACCATCGACCAGCTCGCGAGCTGGCTCGCCAGCGGCACAGGTTGACTCTGGTTACCGATTCTTTGGATTAATTCGCGGCTGCCGCTTGCAATGGCGGCGCTTGCCGCTAAAAGCCCGATCATATCCAGGCGACGCTGCCGAGAGCTGAATGAAACTTTTCGCGGGCAATTCCAATCGGGTTCTGGCCGAGGGCGTCGCGCGCTACTTGAACATACCCATCGGGAAAGCCAGCGTCAGGCGCTTCGCCGACCAGGAAATCTTTGTCGAAATCCAGGAAAACGTGCGCGGCGAGGATGTTTTCATCCTTCAGTCGACATCCTTCCCGACGAACGACCACCTGATGGAACTCCTCATCATGATCGATGCGTTCATGCGCTCCTCGGCGCGGCGCATCACGGCGGTGATTCCCTATTTCGGCTATGCCCGACAGGACCGCCGCGCTTCGGGCCGCACGCCGATCTCGGCCAAGCTGGTCGCCAACATGATCGCCCGTGCCGGCGCCAACCGCGTCCTGACGCTCGATCTCCACGCCGGCCAGATCCAGGGTTTCTTCGACATCCCGACCGACAATTTGTTCTCCGTCCCGGTCATGTCACGCGACATCAAGGCTAAATACAAGCAACTCGCCAACGTCATGGTGGTCTCGCCCGACGTCGGTGGCGTGGTGCGCGCCCGCGCGCTCGCCAAGCGCATCGACGCCCAGCTCGCCATCGTCGACAAGCGCCGCGAACGGCCGGGCGAATCCGAGGTGATGAACATCATCGGCGACGTGCACGGCAAGGATTGCCTTCTCATCGACGACATCGTCGATTCGGGCGGCACGCTCTGCAACGCGGCCGACGCGCTGCTCGCCAACGGGGCCACCAGCGTCACGGCCTACATCACCCACGGCGTGCTGTCGGGTGGCGCCAGCGCGCGCATCGCCGGCTCGAAGCTGCAGGAACTGGTCATCACCGATTCGATACAGCCGACTTCCAGCGTCGATTCCGCGCCCAACATCCGCGTCGTCTCGATAGCCGACCTGATCGGCGAGGCCATCTCGCGCACGGCGACCGAGGAATCGGTGTCGAGCCTGTTCGACTGACCGCGTCGCGACCGAATCGCACATTTTGGCCCGTCTTGCGCCACCTGCCGCCTTCCGCTATAGGACCGCCACCCGCGTAGACACCCTTGGAGGCAACGCGGGCGAGGGCCGCGAATTCGCGGCTTTCGACATTTTCGGAGCCCCGCCGCGGCGGAATTCCGCAAATGCTCCAGTAACGCGAAAGGAAAAGCCATGAGCCACGATTCATACGAGCTCAAGGCCGAAGCGCGCGAACAGGTCGGTAAGGGGTCCGCCCGTGAAGTTCGCCGCAACGGCAAAGTGCCTGCAGTCATCTACGGCGACAAACAGCCTCCCCTGGCTATCGCCTTGTCCTACAAGGACATTTTCTACAAGATCCACGGTGGTGGGTTTTTGACCACGGTCGCCACGATCGACGTCGGAGGCAAGAAAATCCAGGTCCTGCCGAAGGACTATCAGCTGGATCCTGTCCGCGATTTCCCGATGCATGTCGACTTTCTGCGTATCGGCAAGGACACCGAGGTCAATGTCGACGTTCCCGTGCACTTCATCAACGAAGACAAGTCGCCCGGCATCAAGCGCGGCGGCGTGCTGAACATCGTGCGCCATGAGGTCGAGTTCCACTGCCCGGCCAATGCGATTCCCGATTTCATCACCGTTGACCTCGAAGGCACCGACATTGGCGACTCGATCCATATCTCGTCGGTCAAGCTGCCGGCAGGCGTCAAGCCTGTCATTTCCGACCGCGACTTCACCATTGCGACCATCGCCGGTTCGTCCGCGATGAAGCCGGAGACCACCGAAACTGCCGAAGTGGCTCCTGCCACGCCGGCTGCGGAAGCTCCGGCCGAAGAGAAGAAGTAATTTCGGGTTCGGAGGGCCGGATCGATGCTGCTTTTTGCAGGTCTCGGCAATCCGGGCGCGAAATACGCCAACAACCGGCACAATGTCGGCTTCATGGCGGCGGACGCAATCGCCCGCCGCCATTCCTTTTCGCCCTGGTCGAAGAAATTCCAGGCCGAGATCGCCGAGGGCAGGATCGGCGACGACAAAGTGCTGCTCATCAAGCCGCAGACCTTCATGAACCTGTCCGGCCAGTCGGTCGGCGAAGCCCTGCGCTTCTACAAGCTCGAGCCCTCCGCCGTGACGGTCTTCTACGACGAGATCGAGCTCCCCGCGGGCAAGGTGCGGGTCAAGATCGGCGGCGGTTCCGCCGGCCATAACGGCATCCGCTCGCTCGACCAGCACATCGGCAAGGATTTTCGCCGCGTGCGCATCGGCGTCGGCCACCCCGGTGTCAAGGAAATGGTTCACGGCCATGTGCTCGGCGATTTCGCTAAGTCCGACCGCGAATGGCTGGACGTACTTCTCGACAGCATCGCTGACAACGCCGGACTGATCGCCAAGGGCGATGAGAATGGCTTCATGAACAAGATCACGCTGGCCCAGCGCGAGAAGCTCCAGCCGACCGGTGAGGAAGACCGCCCACCGCCTAAGCAGCCGAAGGCGCAGAGCCATATTCGTCAGGCGCGCCCGCAGCAGTCCTCCGTCAAGGTGCCGGAAACCGGACCGATGGCGGCGATGTTGAAGAAGCTGTTCGGGAAGGGATAGGCCGCCAACCCGATACCGGGCTTGACGAGCCTCTGTGCAATCGCTCATAGCCGCGCCAACAATCAAAACGCCTCTAGGAAAATCGACCCATGGGTTTCAAATGCGGCATCGTTGGGCTGCCCAACGTTGGCAAGTCGACGCTTTTCAACGCGCTGACGCGCACCGCCGCCGCGCAGGCGGCCAACTATCCGTTCTGCACCATCGAGCCTAACACCGGCGAGGTCGCCGTGCCCGATCCGCGGCTGAAGAAGATCGCCGCGGTCGCCGGATCGAAGGAGATCATCCCGACGCGCATCTCCTTTGTCGACATCGCCGGGCTGGTGCGCGGGGCCTCGAAGGGCGAAGGGCTCGGCAACCAGTTCCTCGCCAACATCCGCGAGGTCGACGCCATCGTGCACGTGCTGCGCTGTTTCGAGGACGACGACATCACCCATGTCGAGGGTCGCATCAACCCGGTCGCCGACGCCGAGACCGTCGAGACCGAACTGATGCTGGCCGACCTCGATAGCCTTGAGCGCCGCATAGTTCAGTTCCGCAAGCGCGCACAGGGCAAGGACAAGGAAGCCGCGACCGTGCTGCCGATGATGGAGAAGGCGCTGGAGCTTCTTCAGGCCGGCAAGCCGGCGCGCGTGCTGCTGAAGGGCATCGCCGCGGAGGATCTGCGCATCCTGCAGGGACTCAACCTTTTGACCTCGCATCCGGTGCTTTACGTCTGCAACGTTGCCGAGAAGGACGCCGCCACCGGCAACGAGCATACGAAAGCCGTCGAGAAGATGGCGCAGACGCAAGGGGCCGGCACCGTCGTCATCTCGGCGGCGATCGAGGCCGAAGTCGCCCAGCTTTCCGACGAAGAGGAGATGGAATTCCTCGCTTCGCTGGGTCTCGACGAGCCCGGCTTGGACAAGCTCATCCGCGCCGGCTACGAATTGCTCGACCTGATCACCTATTTCACCGCCGGCCCGAAGGAAACGCGGGCCTGGACGATTGTGAAAGGAACCAAGGCGCCGCAGGCAGCCGGCGTCATCCACACCGACTTCGAGCGCGGCTTCATCCGTGCCCAGACGATCGCCTACGCCGACTTCATCACGCTTGGCGGCGAGGTTGCCGCCAAGGAGGCTGGCAAGGCACGGGACGAAGGCAAGGAATACGTCGTCCAGGACGGCGACATCATGCTCTTCAAGTTCAACACTTAGCCGCCAACTGCGGTTAGTGATGCAGTTGACGAGGCACTGGCTGGGGTCTATCCGACGGTGGATTTGAGCCTCCGCGAACCGCCCGGGCTTCTCGGCAAAGGGAGAATTGGGCGATGATCAAAGCCTTCGTCGCTGACAATGACCGCCTGCGTGTCGTCAGCGATCTGCTCGCCAACAAGGAGCGGGTGGTCTGGATCGACCTACTCGCCCCGACGAAGGAAGAGGAAGGTGCCATCGAGCGGCTGATCGGGGTCGACATCCCCACCCGCGAGGAGATGGAGGAGATCGAGATTTCCTCGCGCCTTTATGCCGAGAACGGCTCCTACGTGATGACGGCTACGCTGCCCGCGCACTCGGACGGCGACCGCCCGGAAATGCTGCCGGTGACCTTCGTGCTTGCGGGCACCCGGCTGGTGACGGTGCGCTATCACGAGCCGCGTGCCTTCGCGACGTTTCCGCTCCGCGCCGAAAAGACCGACACCGGATGCACAAGCGGGGAAACGATCCTGATCTCGCTGCTCGAAGCAATCGTCGACCGCCTCGCCGACGTGCTGGAGCGGGCAAGCCGGGAGGTCGTCGACATCTCGCAGGATATCTTTCAGTCGACAGAGAAGAAGGCATCCAAGCGCGACCGCGATTTCCAGATCGTCCTGCATCGGATCGGCAGCAAGGAGGATCTCGTCTCCAAGATTCAGGACAGCCTGCTCACCCTGCAGCGGCTGGCTGGCTTCCTCGCCAATGTCGTCAGCCAGGACAAGCAGGGCAAGGACCTGCGCGCCCGCGTCAAGACGATCGCGCGCGACGTGGTCTCGCTGTCCGACCACGCCTCGTTCCAGACGCAGAAGATCACCTTCCTGCTCGACGCGACGCTCGGCATGATCAACATCCAGCAGAACGCCATCATCAAGATTGTCTCCGTCGCGGCCGTGGTGTTCCTGCCGCCGACGCTCGTCGCCTCCATCTACGGCATGAACTTCGACATCATGCCGGAACTCAGATGGTTTTTCGGCTATCCGCTGGCGCTTGGCCTGATGATCCTGTCGGCCGTTCTTCCCTTCTGGTTCTTTCGGCGAAAGGGTTGGCTCTGATCCCGCTATCGCTTATCACGGCATCGCCACGACGAGCATCTCCGACCAACCAGACCCATCACCGACAGGGACCCGATGGCTGCCAAGAAATGGGCCTTTGAGGATTTTGCCGAAGGCAGTTCGATCGATCTCGGCAGCAAGGACGTCACGGCGCAAGAGATCGTCGAATTCGCCAGCGAGTTCGACCCGCAGCCCATGCATCTCGACGAGGCTGCCGGCCGGGCGAGCATCCTCGGCGGCCTGTCCGCCTCGGGCTGGCACACTTGCGCGATCTTCATGCGGCTGCTGTGTGATGCGGTTCTGCTCGATTCGACCTCGCAGGGCGCGCCGGGGGTCGACCGGATCAAATGGAAGAAGCCTGTTCTTGCCGGCGACCGGCTGAGCGGCACAATGACGGTGCTCGCCAAGCGGCCGTCGAAGTCCCGCCCCGCCATTGGCCTCGTGACCATGCGCTCGGAACTCTTCAACCAGCGCGGCGAATCGGTCTTCGAGCTGGAGAACACTGGAATGTTCATGAAGCGCGAGGCCGCCGCATGAAGCCGGAATCCGCGCTCAACGAGTTCTTCGAGATCGGCGTCGAGACCCCGCTCGGCTCGCACACGTTCGATGCGGAAGGCATCAAGGCCTTCGCCAGGAAGTACGACCCGCAACCCTTCCACACGGATGAGGAAGCGGCGAAGAAAAGCGTCTTCGGCGGGCTTTGCGCGTCGGGCTGGCAGACGGCCGCAACCTGGATGAAGCGCAACCTGGCGACGCCCGGCAGGCGCTGGGCGGGTCCGGGGCCGGCTCCGGTGTTCGGTCCCTCTCCCGGCATCAGCAACCTGAAATGGCTGAAGCCCGTCTATGCGGGCGAGACAGTGAGCTTCAGCCGCACCGCAATTTCCCATCGGCCGATGACCTCCCGTCCGGGCTGGCGAATGCTGACCGTTCGCGCCGAAGGGTCCGATTCCACCGGCGCCAAGGTCATCGAGTTCGACAGCGCCGTGCTGGTGAAGGTGGATTAGGCGCCTTCCCCGCTCAATGCCCCTCGAAGGCGATCAATGTCCTGACCGTCACGCCGAGCGCTTCTAGCTTCTTGCGCCCGCCCAGGTCCGGCAGGTCGATGACGAAGCAGGCGGCTAGGATGTCGGCGCCCATATGGGAGAGCAGCTTCACCGCTCCTTCGGCGGTGCCGCCGGTCGCGATGAGGTCGTCGACCAGGATGACCTTCTCGCCTGGCTTCACCGCATCCTTATGCATTTCCATCTCGTCGAGGCCGTATTCCAGGCTGTAGGCGACGCGCACGGTCTCGTGCGGCAGCTTGCCCTTCTTGCGGATCGGAATGAACCCGGCCGAGAGCTGGTGCGCGATGGCGCCGCCGAGGATGAAGCCGCGCGCCTCGATGCCCGCGATCTTGTCCACCTTCAGCCCCGCATAGGGATGTACCAGTTCGTCGATCGCCCGGCGGAAGGCGCGCGCATCGCCGAGCAGCGTGGTGATGTCGCGAAACAGAATGCCGGGCTTGGGATAATCCGGAATCGTCCGGATCGACGAACGCAGCGTGTCCTCGAGGGTGGTTTTCATGCGCATAGCCCCGTTGCGGTCTCGTTCTGCCGGGTTGGGCGGCAAAAGAAAAGGGCGCTTGTCGCGCCCTTCTTGTTCACCGTTGCAGGGCGCTCAGTGCGCGACGCTGGACCAGACCTTGCGTTTGGTCAGATAGACCAGCCCGGCGAACAGGACGAGGAAAACCATGACGCGAAAGCCGGTCTTCTTGCGGTCCTCGAGATGCGGCTCGGCCGCCCACATCAGGAAGGCCGCGACATCACGGGAATACTGGTCGACCGTTTGCGGGCTGCCGTCGTCATAGGTGACCTGGCCGTCGGACAGGGGCTTCGCCATCGCCAGCGACTTGCCGCCGATGAAATACGGATTGTAGTAAGTACCCTCGGCGATCGTCATCCCGGCAGGCGGCTCGTGGTCGTAGCCGGTCAGCAGGGAGTGGATGTAGTCCGGCCCGCCCTGGGCATACTGTGTGAAGATATCGAAGACGAAGGTCGGGAAGCCGCGCTCGACGCCCCGTGCCTTGGCGATCAGCGAGAAGTCCGGTGGTGCCGCGCCGTTGTTGGCGGCGGCCGCGGCCTCGACGTTCGGGAACGGCGACGGGAAATAATCGGACGGGACAGCCGGACGCTCGAACATCTCGCCATCGGCGTTCGGTCCATCCTGCACGGTGTATTCCGCCGCGAACGCCTTCACCTGCGCTTCGGAATAGCCGAGCTCCTCGAGCGTACGGAACGCCACCAGCTTCATCGAGTGGCAGGCCGAGCAGACTTCCTTGTATACCTTCAGGCCGCGCTGGAGCTGCGCCCTGTCATAGGTGCCGAACGGCCCGGCGAACGTCCAGTCTTCCTCGACCGGCTTGAGGATCGGGAAGTGCGTCGGCTCTGCCTCGGCGTGGCCGCCCGCTTCCTGCGCCGCGGCGATACCCATCGCCCCGGCCATGACGAGGCCGGCGGCAGCCAGAACGCTGAGAAACCTGTTCATCGGAAATGTCCCTCTCAAGCTTCCGGTCCTGCTCAGCCTTTGGTTTCCGGCGCGGCAGTAGCGCCGGCCGGATGGCCCGCCCCACCCGCCTTGTTCTTCTCCAGCACCGCCTCGGTGATCGAGTTCGGTGTGCGGCGCGGCGTCTCCAGCAGGCCGAGCAGCGGCATGATGACGATGAAGAACGCGAAGTAGTAAAGCGTGCTGAACTGCGCCATCAGGACGTAGGTGCCTTCGGCCGGACGCGAGCCCAGCCAGCCGAGGAACAGCGCATTCGCTACGAACAGCCAGAAGAAGATCTTGTACCATGGACGATAGACGGCCGAACGAACCTTCGACGTATCGAGCCACGGCACGATGAAGAGCACCGCGATCGAGCCGAACATGGCGAGCACGCCGCCGAGCTTGGAATCGATCGGCCCGATGTTGAAGGTGATGGCGCGCAGGATCGCGTAGAACGGCAGGTAATACCATTCGGGCACGATATGGGCCGGCGTCTTCAACGGGTTGGCGACGATGTAGTTGTCGGCATGGCCCAGATAGTTCGGGATGTAGAACACGAACCACGCGAACATGATCAGGAAGAGCACCATCGCGAACGCATCCTTGATGGTCGCGTAGGGCGTGAAGGCCACGGTGTCGGTCTTCGATTTGACCTCGATGCCGGTCGGATTGGTCTGGCCGACCACGTGCAGCGCCCAGATGTGCAGGATGACCACGCCGGCGATCATGAAGGGCAGCAGGTAATGCAGCGAGAAGAAGCGGTTGAGCGTCGGATTGTCGACCGCGAAGCCGCCGAGCAGCAGCTGCTGGATCCAGTCGCCGACGAGCGGGATCGCCGTAAAGAAGCCGGTGATGACGGTGGCACCCCAGAAGCTCATCTGACCCCACGGCAGCACGTAACCCATGAAGCCGGTCGCCATCATCAAAAGGTAGATGATGCAGCCGAGGATCCACAGCAGCTCGCGCGGCGCCTTGTAGGAGCCGTAGTAAAGGCCGCGGAAGATGTGGACATAGACGGCGATGAAGAACATCGAGGCGCCGTTGGAGTGCAGGTAGCGCAATAGCCAGCCCGAATTCACGTCGCGCATGATCTTCTCGACCGAATCGAAAGCCAGCCCAGTGTCGGCCGTGTAGTGCATGGCGAGCACCACGCCAGTCAGGATCTGCGACACAAGCATGATCGCCAGGATGCCGCCGAATGCGTAGGCGTAGTTCAGGTTGCGCGGAACCGGATAGGAGACGAACGAGTCGTGCACCAGCCGCGGCAGCGGCATGCGTGCGTCGATCCAGCGTCCGATGCCGGAGTTGGGCGTATAGGTCGAGTGTCCACCGCTCATTGGATTGTCCCCCTCAACCGATCCGAACCTTGGTGTCGGAAACGAACGCGAACGTCGGCACCAGGAGGTTCTCCGGCGCCGGGCCCTTGCGGACGCGTCCGGCGGTGTCGTAGTGCGAACCGTGGCACGGGCAGAACCAGCCGCCGAAGTCGCCCGCCTGGCCGAGCGGCACGCAGCCGAGATGCGTGCAGACGCCGACCATGATGAGCCAGTTTTCCTTGCCTTCGCCAGCGGCGCGGTCCGCGTCGGTGGCCGGCGCGTCGGCGGGAAGGTTGTTGTTCCGCGCGACAGGATCCTTGAGCTCGGCGATCGGAACCGCCTTGGCCGCTTCGATCTCCTCGGGAGTGCGGTTGCGGATGAACACCGGCTTGCCGCGCCATTTGAGGGTCAGCGACATGCCCGGCTGCAGCTGCGTGACATCCACCTCGACCGATGCAAGCGCCAGCGTCGAGGCGTCCGGGCGCATCTGGTCGATGAAGGGCCATGCGAACGCCCCCGCGCCGACGGCGCCCGCCATGCCGGTGGCGATGTACAGAAAATCGCGGCGTGTGGGCTCGTGGGTGTCGGTCGCGCTCACGGGACTTGTGTCCTTTCGTCTCATGATCGCCGGCGGTCGAGCCATTCCCCGCGCCCGCCACACGCCGGCCCGTCTGCGCATGGCGACGAGCTAGCGAGATACCTCCGGCATTTTCGAGTTTGGTTTATGCGTGAAGCCCTCCTTTGTCCAGACGCTGCCAAGGGGCAGGGCAGATTGTCGCGGAGTGCAGCGAGACCGCGTGTTTCGGTGCATTTCCGGGATATCGCGCGACAAAAATCGCGGGGCAAATCCAGGGACGGCCGCGTGTTGCCCAAGGGCCGGCTATCTGGCTCCCAACCGAGCGAGAACCGCCCTGGGAATCTCGTATTCGCGGACGATTCCATCGTGCCGACGGAAGCCGCACAACTCGCGCTGGATGAAATAGGCGTGCACGGCATCCGCAGCCACCTTGAGCGCCGTCTCGCGGCCCTCCGTGCCAGGCGGCGCCTCCCTCAGCTTTGCCAGGGCAAGCCGCGCCTTTTCGCCGGCCTTGCCGAGTGCAGCCGCCTTTTCGGCCAGAATCTCGTGGCCGAGCAGGTCGAGGCCCGAATCAGCCGGCAGCCCCGGCCACATGGCTGACATGCGCTGCGACAATGCTCGACCTCGACCTATTCCGCGGCCAGCCGGTCGCCCAGGAAGCCGCCCGACTGGCGCTTCCACAATTGCGCATAGAGCCCGCCCTGTGCAAGCAGGCTCTCATGCGTGCCTTCCTCGACGATCCGGCCCTCGTGCAGCACGATCAGCCGGTCGAGCGCGGCGATGGTCGACAGCCGGTGCGCGATGGCGATCACGGTCTTGCCCTCCATCAGCCGGTACAAATTGTCCTGGATGGCCGCCTCCACCTCCGAATCCAGCGCCGAGGTCGCCTCGTCGAGGATCAGGATCGGCGCGTCCTTCAGCATCATGCGCGCGATCGCGATGCGCTGGCGCTGCCCGCCAGACAGCTTTACGCCGCGCTCGCCGACCTGCGCCTCGTAACCCTTGCGTCCTCGCGGATCGGCGACGTCCACGATGAAGTCGTGCGCCGAGGCGCGCTTGGCCGCGTCCTCGATCTCGGCCTGCGTCGCGCCCGGCTTGCCGTAGCCGATATTGTCGCTGATTGCCCGGTGCATCAGCACCGCATCCTGGCTGACCACGCCGAATTGCGCGCGCAATGAAGCCTGCGTCACCGAGCGCACATCCTGTCCGTCGATCAGGATGCGGCCGCCTTCGACGTCGAAGAGCCTGAGCATCAGATTGACGGCGGTCGTCTTGCCGGCGCCGGACGGCCCAATCAGCGCAACCCGCTCGCCCGGCCTGATGTGGAGGTTGAGGTTCTCGATGACGCCCTCCCCCTTGCCGTAGTGGAACGTCACGTTCTCGAGGCGAATGTCGCCCTTGGCACGCGGCAGCACCATGGCGTCGGCCGCGTCGCGGATCGCCGGTTTCACCGAGATCGTGCGCGTGGCGTCCTGCACGGTGGCGTAGTTGCGCACCAGCCCGTTGATGTTGAACATCATCCAGCCCGACATCTGGTTCAGCCGGAACACCAGCGCGAGCGACGCGGCGATGGCGCCGGTCGAGATGCCGCCGCCCGTCCACCTCATCACGCAGAGCGCGGCGACCGTGCTCATCATGACGCCGTTGAGCAACGCAATGGCCGAGCGCACCGTCGTCACCGCCCGGGTCAGCCGGAACACGGCGGCGAGGAAGTTCTCCAGCCCGTCGCGCACATAGGCGTGCTCGCGTCTTCCGCTGTCGAACAGCTTCACCGACATGATGTTGGTGAAGGCGTCGACCAGCCTGCCGTTGAAGACCGAGCGTTCGTCGGCCGTGGCGCGCCCGGCGTTGCGCATCTCCGGCAGCAGGAACCATACGATGCCGACATAGCCGAGGAACCACAGCGCGACCACAAGCCCCATCCACGGATCGACCGAGACGAGGATGGTGATCGCCAGCACCATGAAGGTCAGGAACGACCAGAGCGTCTGCAGCACGTTGACGATGAAATCGCCAACCGCCTCGCCCCCCTGCATGATCTTGGTCGCGATGCGGCCGGCGAAGTCGTTCTGGTAAAAAGCGTAGGGCTGTTCGATGACCCGGCGGAACGACTGCCAGCGTACCATCGAGAAGAAGGCCGGCACGATCATCTGCTGCTCGACGACCGCCGCGCCGATCATGACCAGCGTGCGCACGACGAGCAGCAGCACAAGCAGACCGATCAGTTCCGGCCAGTGGTCGGCGAACAGCGTGTGCGGGCTGGAAGAATCGAGCAGGTCGATCAGCCAGCCGACCGACCAGTAGAGGGCGGCATCCACCGCGCCGGCGAGGCCCCCGACGATCAGCAGCAGCAGGAACGGTCCTTTCGCCTGCTTCGCGAAATAGAGGATGAACTGCCAGGCGTCCTTCGGCAACACCTCGCGGTCGGTGTCGTGGAACGCGTCGATCGCGCCCTCGAATCGTCCCCACAGCCTTTCCCGGAAGTCGCCGTCGCTCATTCCGCAGCAATCTCTTCGGGGGCCTTAGGTTCCGGTGCCGTTTCATCGAGCAGAAAGCCGCCTGACTGCCGCTGCCAGAGCTGCGCGTAAAGGCCGCCCTTTGCGACCAGCTCTTCATGCGTGCCGTCTTCGACGACGCGGCCCCCGTCCATGACGACCAGCCGGTCCATCGCCGCGATGGTGGAGAGCCGGTGAGCGATGGCGATCACCGTCTTGCCCTCCATCAGCCGGTAGAGGTTTTCCTGGATCGCCGCCTCGACCTCGGAGTCCAGCGCCGAGGTCGCCTCGTCGAGGATCAGGATAGGCGCGTCCTTCAGCATGACGCGGGCGATCGCGATGCGCTGGCGCTGGCCGCCCGACAGCTTCACGCCGCGCTCGCCGACATGCGCGTCGAAGCCTTTCCTGCCCTTGGGGTCGGCAAGGGCAGCGATGAAATCGAGCGTTTCGGCCCTTCGCGCCGCCTCGAGCATCATGTCCTCGCTGGCGTCAGGCCGGCCGTAAAGAATATTCTCGCGCACCGAGCGGTGCAGCAACGACGTGTCCTGCGTCACCATGCCGATATGAGCGCGCAGGCTGTCCTGGGTCACCGCGCCGATATCCTGCCCGTCGATCAGGATCCGGCCGCTCTCGAGGTCGTAGAAGCGCAAGAGCAGGTTGACCAGCGTGGACTTGCCGGCGCCCGAGCGGCCGACGATGCCGACCTTCTCGCCGGGCCTGATGGTCAGCGACAGATCCTCGATGACGCCTTTGCCCTTGCCGTAATGGAAGCGTATCCCCTGGTACTCGATCCCGCCTTCCGGCACGACGATGTCCTTGGCGCCCGGTCTGTCCTCGACCAGCCGCGGCAGCGAGATCGAACCGATGCCGTCCTGCACCGTGCCGATGTTCTCGAACAGCGCCGAAACTTCCCACATGATCCATTGCGACATGCCCCAGAGCCTGAGCACGAGGCCGATGACGACTGCGACCGCGCCGATGGTGACGGCGTCGCCGAGCCACAACCAGATCGACAGCGCGCTGACCGAAAACAGCAGCAGCGAGTTCATGACGTAGAGAAGGCCGTAGAGGCCGGTGACCAGCCGCATCGATCGGTAGACCGTGGCGAGGAACTCGCTCATCCCCTCGCGCGCATATCCGGCCTCGCGCCGCGCGTGCGAGAAGAGCTTCACCGTCTGGATATTGGTGTAGCTGTCGACGACGCGGCCGGTCATCATCGAGCGGGCATCGGCCTGCTGTTCCGCGACCTTGCCGAGGCGCGGAATGAAATAGCGAAGCAAGAAGAAGTAGCTGAAGAGCCACACGACCAGCGGCGCCGCGAGTCGCCAGTCCGACGAACCGACAATAAACAGCATGCCGAGGAAATAGACGATGACGTAGTTGAGGACGTCGATCAGCTTGATGACGCATTCGCGCACGGCCAGCGCGGTCTGCATCAGCTTGGTGGCGATGCGGCCGGCGAACTCGTCCTGGTAGAAGGTCATCGACTGCTTGAGCAAATAGCGGTGCACGTCCCAGCGGATGCGCATCGGGTAGTTGCCCATCAGCGTCTGCTGGTGGAAAAGCGACTGCAGGAACGCCATCGACGGCAACAGCACGACGACGACGAACGCCATGCCCGCGAGCTTCCAGCCCTCCGTCTCAAGGAAGGTCTCGCGGTTCTGGACCGACAGCCAGTCCACGATCGAGCCCAGGAACCCGAACATCCACACCTCGGCGAGCGCGATCGCGGTGATCAGCAGGCCCGCCCCGGCGATGTAGGGCCAGGCGCCGCGCGTATAGTGCAGGCAGAAGGCGACAAGCGTCTTCGGCGGCTCCACCGGCTCTTGCGGCGGAAACGGGTCGAGGCGGCTTTCAAACCAGCGTAACATCGCATGCTCTTTCAAAAAACGAGATACCGGTGGCCGCGCCGCGATCAGGCGGCGCGATCCCGATTCTTCTTGCCGGCCGTTGCCGCCGGGTTCCCGGCGTCGTCCGATTCCCGTTCGGTCGGCCAAACATAGGACTTTCGCCCGGCTTCGCCGAGTGCCTCCATGCCGACTGCTGACTTTTCCGGTTCCCTGAAGGCAGCGCCTACGGGCTTCGCCGCCTTGCCGATCCGCCTCGCGAGCGATCGGAACAACCGCGCGATCAGGCCCGGCCGGCGCGGAGCCGGCTCGGCACGGGAAAGGTCGACGTCCGGCAGCATGCCGCGGTGCGATCGGCGACGTGGACCGTAACCGCTCCTGTTCTGGCCCAGCGCCATTGCCCATGCGGCCAGACGCGCTTCATCCAGCCGGATCGGCTCGTCACAGTCGCGTATCAAAAGTATGTGCGGACCACGCCGTCCGCGTTCGGGTCTGAAAAACATCGCAAGAATCCTTGGAGAACCTGGAAATGGTTTCCGGCGGAAATCGCGATCAGCTTCTTGATGGTATGTCTAAAGCGTCGAACCGATTCCGCCTTTAGGCGAAACCCCATCGGGTGGGGCGGTGGATATCTACGGTCATCATGAATTCCATATCCGCCTCCGCTGGTTCGAGTTGACAATGGCGCCGCTATAATCGCATTCCCCAGTGATCGCCACCCCGAAAGTCCGGACGCCGTCACTCTCCTGACAACTGTGGCCGTCATGCAACGCGCACCCGGTGAGCCGCTTGGCTTCGTTCCGCATCGCCCTCTACCAGCCTGATATTGCCGGCAACACCGGCACCATTCTGCGCATGGCAGCCTGCCTCGGCGTCGCAGTCGACATCATCGAACCGGCCGGCTTCGACCTCTCCGACCGCAACCTCCGGCGGGCCGGCATGGATTATCTCGAAATGGCGGCGCTGACCCGGCATGTCGACCTCGACCGCTTCGAGGAGTGGCGGCTCGCCGACGGACGCCGGCTGGTGCTGTTCTCGACCAGGTCTGGACAGGCCTACACCGACTTCGCCTTCGGCGGCAGCGATGTCCTCCTTTTCGGCCGCGAGTCCGCAGGCGTACCGGATCATGTTCACGGCCTGGCGGATGCGCGCCTGACCATCCCGATGCCCGGCGGCGGCCGCAGCCTCAACCTCGCGCTCGCCGTTGCCATGGCGGCCGGCGAGGCGATGCGCCAGCTCGGCTAAGGTCGCATCGATCTTCGCCTGCCCTTCGCGTCGTCGCATCGTCCGATCCTCCCGTTTGCATGTCGACGGTTGCCTTGCAAAAACCTCAACTAAAGTCTAGGTCAAGCGGTGTTTCCATGCTGAAGGAACTTTCAGTCGGCGAAGTGGCCAAACGCAGCGGCGTCGCAGTGTCGGCGCTGCACTTCTACGAGCAGCGTGGGCTGATCCGGTCGAACCGCACCGGCGGCAACCAGCGCCGCTACGGCCGCGACGTGCTGCGCCGCATCGCCGTCATCCGCGTCGCGCAGGAGGTAGGCATTCCGCTCGCCGAGATTGCCACGACCCTCAATTCCCTGCCCGAAGGCCGCACCCCGACGCGCGACGACTGGGCAAAGCTCTCCACTGCATGGCGTGACGATCTCGACCGTCGCATAGAACAGTTGCGGAAGCTGCGCGACGGTCTGACCGACTGCATTGGCTGCGGCTGCATGTCGATCGATGTCTGCCCGCTGCGCAATCCAGAGGACCGGCTCGGCAGACGAGGCCCGGGAGCAAGGCGGCTGATGGCGTCAGGGAGCTAGGGTTGTTGAGAAAGGCAGTCAGGCCGGCCTCACGCGAATATCGACGGAGCCTAATCCGCCGCCGGCAGCCTGCGGATGGTAAACTCGATCACGTCGCCCGGCCGCTCGAACCAGCTTTCGATCTCGGTCCAGTAGGCCTGTTTCGGCCAGCGGTCGAACCATTCCCTGGCCTTGTCGCGAGCATCGGTCCTGGGCAGCACGAATGTTTCGCGCAAAAAGCCGTCACGCGGATTCAGCGCGCGTTCGGCGCGGGAGCGGTCGAGCCGCTTCTTCAGGCCGTCGAGCGGCGGTCTGGCCGGGGTACGCATGCACGAACTCCTTGACCCATCCACATAACAGATTAGGGATCGCCCGAAAAAATACGAGTCCTCAAATCACAAGTCTCCATCCCTCCCCGCGCAATAGAGAGCCGCGTCCGCATGGAACGACCAGACATACCGGCCGGCCTGCCCGCCGACATCGAGGACAAGAAGAGCACCGCCCGCGGCTGGTTCGAGGCGCTCCGCGACACGATCTGCGCCGGCTTCGAGAGGATAGAGGACGACGTCACCGGCCCGCACGCGTCGCAGGCTGCCGGCCGCTTCGAGCGCACGCCCTGGCTGCGGGATGGCGGCAGTGGTGGCGGCGGGACCATGTCGATCATGCATGGCCGCGTCTTCGAGAAGGTCGGCGTCCACACCTCGACCGTTTTCGGCGAGTTCTCGCCCGAGTTCCGCAAGCAGATGCCCGGCGCCGAGGAAGACCCGCGCTTCTGGGCGTCGGGTATCTCGCTGATCGCGCACCCCTGGAACCCCAACGTGCCGGCTGTTCACATGAACACGCGTTTGGTCGTCACCTCGCGCTGGTGGTTCGGCGGCGGCGCCGACCTGACGCCCGTGCTTGACCGCCGCCGCACCCGGGACGATCCCGACGCGGTGGAGTTCCACGCCGCCATGCGCGAGAGCTGCGAACGGCACGCCGAAGTCGCCGACTATCCGCGCCTGAAGGCCTGGTGCGACGAGTACTTCTTCCTCCCCCACCGCAACGAGCCGCGCGGCATAGGCGGCACGTTCTTCGACTGGCAGCACTCGCCGCCGGAAAAGGGCGGCTGGGAGGCGGATTTCGCGTTCGTGCAGGATGTCGGCCGGTCGTTCCTTGCGATCTACGACACCCTCGTGCGCCGCAACTTCAACAATGACTGGAGCGAGGCCGACCGCGAGGAGCAGCTCGTCCGCCGCGGCCGCTACGCCGAATTCAACCTTCTCTACGATCGCGGCACGATCTTCGGCCTGAGGACCGGCGGCAACGTCGCCTCCATCCTCTCAAGCCTGCCGCCCGCGGTGAAATGGCCCTGAAGTGGCCCCCCCTCGCATTGACGCGATGGCCGCCAGCGTTTAGGGGATGCGCTATTGTCGACGCGCGGCCAGATCAAGCAGCCCGCCGCCTCCGACAGCCCCAGAAGAAAGTACTCCGTGACGATCCTCACGAAAATTGTTCCGGCATTGGCCGGGGCGCTTGCGGCGCGTGGCTACGAGACGCTGACCGCTGTCCAGACGGCCGTCCTTGCGCCGGAAGCCGCCGGCGTCGACCTTTTGGTCTCCGCCCAGACCGGCTCCGGCAAGACCGTCGCATTCGGCATCGCAATCGCGCCGACCCTGCTTGGCGGCGAGAACCGCTTCGACAATGCCGGCGCGCCGCGTGCCTTGATCATCGCACCGACGCGCGAACTCGCCATACAGGTCCGCCGCGAATTCGAATGGCTCTACAAGGACACCGGCGCGCGCATCGGCTCCTGCGTCGGCGGCATGGACATGCGCCAGGAGCGCCGCGCGCTGGAACAGGGAGTGCATATCGTCGTTGGCACGCCCGGCCGGCTGCGCGACCACATCACGCGCGGCTCGCTTGATATCTCGCAATTGCGCGCCGTCGTCCTCGACGAGGCCGACGAGATGCTTGACCTCGGCTTTCGCGAGGATCTCGAATTCATCCTCGCCGCAGCGCCTGCCGAAAGGCGTACGCTGATGTTTTCCGCGACGGTGCCCAAACCCATTGCGATCCTTGCAAAGCGCTTCCAGCGCAACGCCTTGCGCATCACCGCATCGGGCGAAAGCGACCAGCACGACGACATCGAGTACCGCACCATCCTGGTCGCGCCTGCGGAGCGCGAGAACGCCATCATCAATTCCCTGCTCTATTTCGACGCGCAGAACGCGCTCGTCTTCTGCGCCACGCGCGACGCCGTCCGCCATCTTGCCAGCCGTCTCGCCAATCGCGGCTTTTCCGTCGTTTCGCTGTCGGGCGAACTCAGCCAGGCCGAACGCACCAATGCTCTGCAGGCGATGCGCGATGGACGCGCGAGGGTATGCGTGGCGACTGACGTGGCGGCGCGCGGCATCGATCTGCCCAATCTGGACCTGGTCATTCACGCCGATCTGCCGAGCAATCCGGAGACCCTCCTGCATCGCAGCGGCCGGACCGGCCGCGCGGGCCGCAAGGGCATCTGCGCGCTGATCGTGCCATTCCACCGCCGCGGCAGCGCCTCGCGCCTGTTGAAACTGGCAAAGCTTGAGGCAACCTCCCAACCCGCACCCGGCCCGGCCGAGATCGACAGAAAGAACCGCGAGCGAATCCTGGCCGATCCGTCCTTGTCCGAGGCGGCCGGCGACGATGAAACCGGTTTCGCTCGCGAACTCCTCGCCGCCTTCAGCGCAGAACAGATCGCAGTGGCGTTCCTGCGCCAGCAGCTTGCATCGCGGCCGGCGGCTGAAGAACTCTCCGAAGCGCGGGCCCCGGTCTTCGACCCCGCCAAGGGCGAGCGGCCGGACGCACGCTTCGAGAACGGCGTCTGGTTCTCGATATCGGTCGGCAGAAAACACCGGGCGGAACCGCGCTGGCTTCTGCCGCTGATCTGCAAGGCTGGACACGTCACAAAGCGCGAGATCGGATCGATCCGCATCCTCGACACCGAGTCCCGTTTCGAGATCATCGCAGACCGGGCGGAGGGCTTCGCGGCTGCCGTGCTGCAGCACGGAACCGGTGAAAAGGGTGTGGTCATCCAGCGCGCTGACGACAGCGCAAAAACCGAGACGCCGGCCGGCGCCTGGGCGAAGAAGCCGCATCGCAAGGGGCCAACGAGCCGTGCGCCGAAGCCCGGCCCAGACGGCCCGCCGAAAGATCGGCCCCAAGAGAAGTTCAAACCGAAAAAATTCAAGCCGAAGAAGCGCCCAGCCAGGGCATAACGGTTCGTCGCTACGCCGAGAGATGCCTTGCGGCGGACAGCCGCCATCGCCTCTGCCACGATCGTGCCGCAAAGCCGGAAATTGGTGTCGGCAGCAAGGTAGGACGGACGAGGCCCGCATTCCAGCCTTCAGGCGGTCTTGGGCAACCTCTTGCCCCATTCCGTGTTATGGTTCTCCTTGGAGCGTCGAACCGATAAATGCCAATCGGTTTTCGGAAATCGATGCTCGATAACTGGCGACAGCAAGAAACAACAAGAAAAGGAGGAAACCGATGAAGGAATTCCATTGCGGTTCCCTGGTACCGGGCTGCGACTGGCATACGCGCCACGAGGAAGAGGCCGAGATCATGCGCCGCGCCGCCGAGCATATACGTCACACGCATGGCGAGACGGTGATTCGCGAGACGATGATCGAAGCCATCCGCTCCCGCATCGAGAAAGTCCGCCACGCGGCCTGATTCAAGCTTGATTCAGGGCAGGCCAGCAGCGGCGCGTTCCAGCAACGCGCCGCTGTCGAGCCCGAATCCGGACTCGACCCACTCCTCTTCCAGCCGCTTCAGGAGCTTTCCCATGTCCGGCCCGGCTGGCATGCCGAGCGCCTGAAGGTCGGCGCCCTTGAGCGGGAATGTCGGCGTCGTCCATTTCTCGGCGAATTTCAGCAGCCGCGAGTAGCCGCCGGCTTCGACCAGCGCGCCGTCGTTCTCGACTGCCCGGCTCCGGGCCGAGGCCAGCGAAAGCCGCAACCGGTCGACGATGGGCTGACGCCCGGCGCGGTAGAGCGTCTTCCCCAAATCGCTTTCGGCGCAATCAGGCTTGAGTTTCGGCGCCCGCGCCCAGGATCGCAGCCGCTCGGCCTCCGCATTCGACAGCTTCAGCCGCTCGGCCAGCACCCGCACCCGCTCCGCGTCCGGTGGCACGACCGCTTCGAGCCTCAGCATCGGATCGACCTCCCAGCCGAGATCGCGCTCGGCAGCAACCAGCCCGTGGATCGCGTCCATGCCCCATTTCTCGCTTTCGGGCAGCGCCTTTGTCAGCACGCCGGCTTGCCGCATCCACAGCAGCGTCCGCGACGGATCGCGGGCCGCGAGCAGTTTCTTGAGTTCCGCCCAGACGCGCTCCGCCGACAGTTGGTCGAGCCCGTCCTTCAGCCTGGCGCAGGCCTTCAGCCCCTCCGCGTCCGGGCGGCCGGAGCCGTACCAGGCGAAGAAGCGGAAGAAGCGCAGGATGCGCAGATAGTCTTCGCGGATGCGTGTCTCTGCGTCGCCGATGAAGCGCAGCGTCCGGCTTTCAAGATCGGCCAGCCCCCCGACGAAATCCACGATCGTTCCATCCGCCTCGGCATAGAGCGCGTTGATGGTGAAGTCGCGCCGTTCCGCGTCGGCCTTCCAGTCGCGGCCGAACACGACCCGTGCCCGCCGCCCGTCCGTCTCGACATCGGCGCGCAGCGTCGTGACCTCGTGCCCCGCGCCGCCAGCGATGACCGTCACCGTGCCGTGCTCGATTCCGGTCGGGACCACCTTGAAGCCCGCCGCCTTTGCGCGGCGGATCGTCTCCTCGGGCGTCGTGGTCGTGGCGATATCCACGTCCGCCACCGCTTGGCCGAGCAGCGCATTGCGCACCGCGCCACCGGCGATCCGAGCCTCATCGCCGCCGGCGTTGAGCGCCGCCAGCAGGCGCTGCAGATCCGCATCCTGCAGCCAACCGGCGCCGGCGATCGAAGCGCCGCTCACAGATAGAGTCTTTCGTAGAGCGTGCGGATGATGCCCGCGGTCACGCCCCAGATGCGCTGATCGCCATAGGGCATGTCGTAGAACACCCAGAGCTGCTTGTTAAACTCGCGGCTGTTCTGCGTGTGGTTGGCCGGGTCCATCAGGAAGCGCAGCGGCACCTCGAAGGCCGCATCCACCTCGTGTTCGTTGATCGACAACTTGAAGCCCGGCCTGACGATCGAAAGCACCGGCGCGATGCGGTAGCCGCTGCCCGACACATAGTCCGGCATCCGCCCGATGATCTCGACATGGCTGGCGTCCAGTCCGATCTCCTCCTGCGCCTCGCGCAGCGCCGCCGCCTCGGGCGAGACGTCGGTCGGATCGATGCGCCCGCCCGGAAAGGCCACCTGCCCCGAATGGCTGGTCAGCTTCTCCGCCCGCTTGGTCAGGATGACAGTCGCTTCCGTGCCATGGTCGACCACGGGAATGAGCACAGCCGCATCGCGCAACTGCCTCGGTTCAGCGACGCGCGGATGACCGGGATTGAAGCTGTGGTCGCCATAGTCGAAATCCTCGTGCGGTCCGCGATCGATCGCGACGCGCAGGCGGAAATCCTCGGCCGAGAATAGCGCGGTCTTCAGGTCGCCCATCATGCGGAAAGCCGCTTTAGTCTTTCGGCCGGCATGATCGGATAGGTCACGCCATTGGAGCGTACCGCAAACATCGTGCGGCCACCGACCTCGATCTCCTCGCCATGCCCGACGAGTTCGTACATGACCGGCCGCGCCACGAGCGCCTCCAGGCGCCCGCGCACCAGCACATAGGGCTTCAGTCCGCCCGTCTTGACCTCGTCGACGAAGCGCAGCGGGTGCTGCGGCCCGGCCTCGACCACGTCGCCGACATTGGTCCGGAAGGTGATCGCTTGGTCGTCGCCGGCACCCGACACATTCATCTCCACCGCCACGAACGGCGCGTCGACCACCCTGATTCCGACTTTCTCCACCGGCGTTACCAGATAGGTCTTGCCATCCGCGTCCTTGCGCAGGACGGTCGAGAAGAGCTGCACAAGCGGCATCCGGCCTATCGGGGTGCCGAGATAGAACCAGGTGCCGTCAGCCCTGATCTCCATGTCGAGGTCGCCGCAGAAGTCGGGGTTCCAGCGTTCGACCGGCGGCAGGCCCTTACCGGCACGGGAAGCGCGCGAGATCAGCGCCGACAGCCCGGCCGTGTCCGCGGCGGCTGCCAGACCGGTTTGGGAAGAATTGTTCTGATCGGCCATGGTCACGAAATAGTCACTGTTGTTCCGCTTGTCAGCCGGGGTGAGTGATTTAAGTTCAGCCTATTAGCGCCGCCAAGCATCGAGTCGCCGCGGTGCGAAGGCGTTTTCCGGCTAAACTGACGTGCCTCCGGACAGACCCAGGAACTCCGCATGAGCATCATGATCAAGCAGACCCCGCTGAGCGAGCAGGAGATGGTCGCGGAGGCCGAAAAGGCCCTGGCAGACATTTCCCGCATCAGGCAGGGCGTCGGCAAGGTCATCTTCGGACAGGAAAGCGTGGTCGAGCGCACGCTCGTTGCCCTACTCGCCGGAGGACACGCGCTGCTGGTCGGCGTTCCCGGTCTCGCCAAGACAAAGCTGGTCGAGACGCTCGGCATCGTGCTCGGCCTCGACGCCCGTCGCATCCAGTTCACGCCCGACCTGATGCCGTCCGACATTCTCGGCTCCGAGGTGATGGAGCAGGACGAGCATGGAAAGCGCTCCTTCCGCTTCATCTCGGGTCCGATTTTCGCCCAGCTCCTGATGGCCGACGAGATCAACCGCGCGAGCCCGCGCACCCAGTCGGCGCTGCTTCAGTCGATGCAGGAATATCACGTCACGGTCGCCGGCGCGCGCCACGACCTGCCCTCGCCCTTCCATGTGCTGGCGACCCAGAATCCGCTCGAGCAGGAAGGCACCTACCCGCTGCCGGAAGCGCAGCTCGACCGTTTCTTAATGCAGATCGACATTCTCTATCCCGAAATCGATGCAGAGCGGCGCATCCTCATCGAAACAACCGGCGTCGAGGACGGCAAGGCCGAGAACGTCCTCAACCCTGTCCGGCTGAAGGAGATACAGACCCTCATCCGCCGCATGCCCGTGCCCGAAAGCGTCGTCGAGGCGATCCTGAAGCTCGTCCGCTCCGCCCGCCCCGGCCAGGGCAATGCCGAGACCGACAAGAACGTCGCCTGGGGTCCCGGCCCGCGCGCTAGTCAGGCGCTCACGCTTTGCGCCCGCGCTCGCGCTCTCTACGACGGGCGTCTGGCGCCGTCGATCGACGACATCCATGCGCTCGCCGAGCCGGTCCTCCAGCACCGCATGGCGCTTACCTTCGCCGCCCGCGCCGAAGGCATGACCGTCCGCGACGTCGTGGCGAAGCTGGTCAAAGCGCAGGGGTGACGGTGGCCGTCCTCTCGCCGAGGAAGATGTGATGACGCGCATCGGCGAAGCCGCCGCCCCTGTCTCGACGCGCGAGGCGCTCGCCCGCGGGCGTGTGCGGGCCTCGCTCGTGCCAGACCTGCTGGTCGAGGCGCGCCGTATCGTCAACACCGTCATCAGCGGCTGGCACGGCCGCCGCAGGCGCGGCATCGGCGAGAATTTCTGGCAGTTCCGGCCCTATGTCGAAGGCGACGCCATGTCGCGCATCGACTGGCGCCGTTCCGCCCGCGACGACCACACCTATGTGCGCGACCGGGAATGGGAGGCCGCCCATACGGTCTGGCTCTGGGCCGACCCCTCGCCCTCGATGCTCTACAAATCGGCCGGCGCCACCGTATCCAAGGAATCCCGCGCGCTGGTGCTCGTGCTCGCGCTGGCCGAACTCCTGTCGCGCAGCGGCGAGCGCATCGCCTGGCCGGGCCTCACCGACCCGTTCACGGCGCGCAACGGCGCCGAGCGGCTTGCCTCGCACCTTTCACACGCGGTAGACCTGCCAGCCCGGCCCGATCTCTCGAACATCCGCCGCTTTTCCGATATCATCCTCGCCAGCGATTTCCTCGATCCGCCGGAAGAGATCATGGCCTGGCTCGACGTTCTTGCACGCCACGGCGTGCGCGCCCACCTGATCGAAGTGGCCGACCCGGCGGAAGAGGCGTTCCCTTATGCCGGGCGCACCGAGTTCGCCGACCCCGAGACAGGCGAGAAGCTCACGGCCGGGCGCGCCGAGACGGTGCGCGACGACTACCGCCTTGCCTATTCCGCCCGCCGCCAAGAACTGATGCGCTGGTGCAAGCGGCTCGGCTGGAGCTATACGGTCAATCATACCGACCGGCTCGCCTCCGAGGCGCTGGTGCGCGTCCACATGGCGATGACGGCTGACAGCGGCTATGCCGCGGGCGCCCGCGCATGAGCTGGCTGCCGCTCAGCTTCGGCTTTCCGGCGATCCTCTGGGGGCTGCTCGCGCTGCCTGTCATCTGGTGGCTGCTGAGGCTGACCCCGCCCAAGCCGCAGACGGAGGTCTTCCCGCCGTTGAGGATCCTTGCCCGCGTGCTGCGCAAGGAGGAGACGCCGCACCAGAGCCCGTGGTGGCTGACGCTGCTTCGCCTGCTGATGGCGGCGCTGATCGTCATGGCGCTTGCCGAGCCCGTCTGGAATCCGCGCGAGCGGCTGCCGACCGGAGGCTCGGCGCTGGCACTCGTCATCGACAATGGCTGGGCGAGCGCGCGCGACTGGGAGCGCCGCGTCGCCACCGCCGAAAGGCTGATCGCCGACGCCAGCGCGACAGGCTCGCCGGTGGTTCTCGCCTTCACCGCCGAAAAGCCCAACGCCGACATCGGCCCCTTCGACGCGGCGGCGGCGCTGGAAAAGCTCAACGTCGCCGAACCCCGCCCGGTGCCGGTCGACCGCCAGGCGGTCTATGCCCGCGTCGCCGCCGCCCTCGACCAGCTTCCAGGCGCCTCGGTCGCCGTGCTCGCCGACGGGCTGGCCGCGCCTGGCGACGATGCCGCGTTCAACGCACTGCTCGGCCGCAGCCCGGCCAACGTTCTTTGGGCCGTGCCGGACCGGCTCGACATGGTAGGCCTCACCGCCGCCGAGAACGAGGTTTCCGGCTTCACCCTGTCGGCCATCCGCCCGCCGGGCGACCCGGCGCCGCGCCAGGTGACCGCCGGCGCCTTCGACGACCGGGGCCGCCGCATCGCCGACGCCACCATCGCTTTCGGCCCCGGCCGGACCGAAGGCAGTGGCCGGATGACCGTTCCCTTCGAACTGCGCAACGACTTCGCCTCCATCGCAATCGATGGCGAGCCGCAGACAGCAGCCGTCCGCGTGCTCGACGAGAGCTCCAAGCGCCGCCGTGTCGGCCTTATCTCGCAATCGGAGGCCGACCAGGCGCAGCCCCTGCTTTCGCCGCTTTACTACATCACCCGCGCGCTGCAGCCCTTCGCCGATCTTGTGGAGCCGTCGAGCCAGGACCTCGCCGAAGCGATCCCGCAAATCCTCGAGCAGAAGCCTGCCATGATCGTCATGGCCGATGTCGGCACGATCCCGGACGCGGCCCGAACCCAGCTCGTCGAATGGGTCGGGGATGGCGGCACGCTTGTGCGTTTCGCCGGTTCGCGGCTCGCCGCCGCCGGCAATGACGATGAGCTGCTTCCCGTTCGCCTGCGCCTCGGCGAGCGCTCGATGGGCGGTGCGCTGTCGTGGACGACGCCGCAGCCGGTGACGGATTTCCCTGAAAACGGGCCGTTCGCCGACCTCAGCCCGCCGAGCGAAGTCGCCGTCACCCGCCAGGTGCTCGCCGAGCCGACCTCGGATATCGTCGAGCGGACCTGGGCGAGCCTCGCCGACGGAACGCCGCTCGTTACCGGCGCTCGCCGCGACAGGGGCACGCTGGTCCTGTTCCACGTCACCCCGGAAGCGACCTGGTCGAATCTGCCGATCTCCGGCAGCTTCGTCGAGATGCTGCGCCGCATCGTCCAGCTGTCGCGCAACCAGGGTGCCGTCGCCGCCAACGCCGAAGGCCAGGTCGCCTCGCTTGCGCCCTACCGCATGATTGCGGCCGACGGTACACTGGTGCCGCCGACTCCGGATGC
The DNA here is from genome assembly GCF_040049215.1 of Mesorhizobium sp. KR9-304. Taxonomy (NCBI): domain Bacteria; kingdom Pseudomonadati; phylum Pseudomonadota; class Alphaproteobacteria; order Hyphomicrobiales; family Phyllobacteriaceae; genus Mesorhizobium; species Mesorhizobium sp. KR9-304. The sequence continues at coordinate 117,847 of NZ_JBDZDN010000004.1, forward strand.
CCGTCCCCTCGCCGCCGGTTCGGCGAACCTTCCGGTCACCATCGAGAACCCGCCCGGCCTCTACGGCACCGAGGAAGGCGTCCTTGCCCATAACCTGCTTAAGGCCGACGCAACCTTCTCTCCGCTCGTCCGGCCGGCGATTTCTGCGCCGGTGACCGAATTGCGCTATGCTCTGGACGAATCGCGTGACCTGAAGGGCCCGCTCGTGGCTGCCGCCCTGGCGCTCATGGTGCTCGACACGCTCGCCGTCTTCTGGATGGGCGGGCTGCTTTCGCGCCGCCCGCGTGTCCGTCCGCGTTCCGCCGGCGCGACCGCCGCGGCTTTGCTTGTCGCCTTCGGCGTTTCCTTATTTCCCGATCCGTCTCGCGCCCAGGATGCCAAGCCAGGCGACGAGGAAGCCATGGCGGCGATCTCCACCACGCGCATCGCCTATGTGATCACAGGCGATTCCGCCATCGACTCGATCAGCCGCGCCGGTCTGAACGGCCTCTCCCGGTTCCTTGTCGAGAAGACCGCGCTGGAGCCCGGCGAGCCCGCGGGCGTCGACATCTCCAAGGACGAGCTGTCCTTCTACCCGATCATCTACTGGCCGGTCGACGCCAGCGCGGAGATGCCCAGCGAAGAATCCATCGCCCGCATCGACGCCTACATGCAGGCCGGCGGCACCGTGCTTTTTGACACGCGCGACCAGTTCTCGACCGGCATCGACGCCGGCTCGGCAAGCCCCGCCACCGAGCGCCTGCGCGACATACTGAGCAACCTCAACGTGCCGCCGCTCGAACCCGTGCCTGAAGACCACGTGCTGACCAAGTCCTTCTTCATCCTTCCGGAATTCCCCGGCCGCTTCAACGGCAGCCCGCTCTGGGTCGAGGCTTCGCTCGAGGCGCAGAACGTCGAGAACCGTCCGGTCCGCACCGGCGACGGCGTCACGCCGATCATGATCACCGCCAACGACTTCGCCGGCGCCTGGGCGATCGACGCCGCCGGCAATCCCATGCTGCCGACAGTGCCGTCGGATCCGATGCAGCGGATCTACGCGCTGCGTTCCGGCGTCAACATCATGATGTATATGCTCACCGGCAACTACAAGTCCGACCAGGTGCACGTGCCCGTCCTGCTTGAGAGGCTGGGGCAATAGATGAACTGGTCACTCTCCTTCGAACCGCTGCTCTCGTGGACGTGGCTCGCTGTCGTTCTGGTGCCGATCACCCTGCTTGCTGCGACTGGCCTATTCTTCCGCCAGCGCGGCGCATGGGTTCGCCTTGCCGCGCTGGCCGCGTTGGCCGCCGCGCTCGTCAACCCGGTGCTGTTCGACGAAGAGCGCGAGCCCCTGAAGAGCGTCGTCGCACTCGTTGTCGACCGAAGCCAGAGCCAGGACATCGGCGACCGTCAGGCCGAGACAAGTGCTGCGCTTGCCGGCCTGCGGGAGCGGCTCGCGCGTTTCCCGCAGTTCGAGGTGCGGGTGGTCGAGGCTGGCCGCGCCGACGCCGCCGACGAGCGCACCGAAACGCGCCTTTTCGGCGCGCTTGACAGCGCCTTCCGCGACGTGCCGCCATCGCGCGTGGCCGGGGCCGTGATGATCACCGACGGCCAGGTGCACGACGCACCGGCCACGGCTCAGAATTTCCAGGCCCCGCTCCACGCGCTGATCACCGGCGACGAAGACGAGCGGGACCGCCGCATCCGCTTCGAGAACGCGCCGCGTTTCGGCCTGGTCGGCAAGCCTTTGCAGATGAGCTACCGCGTCATTTCGACCAATGGCGAGCAGGGTCAGGTCGATGTCCGCGTCTCGATCAACGGCCAGCCGGTGTCGACCGAACGCGCCACAATCGGTCAGCAGATGCTGCTCGACATCGTCATCCCGAACGCCGGGCGCAACATCGTCGAACTGTCGATCGACGAGGCGGACGGCGAGATCACCGACACCAACAACCGCGCCATCGCCGTCCTCGACGGCATCCGCGAGAACCTGCGCGTGCTGCTCGTCTCCGGCGAGCCCCACGCAGGCGAGCGCACATGGCGCAACCTCTTGAAGTCCGACGCCTCCGTCGACCTCGTGCATTTCACCATTTTGCGTCCGCCGGAAAAGCAGGACGGCACACCGATCAACGAGCTGTCGCTCATCGCCTTCCCGACGCGCGAACTGTTCGTCGAGAAGATCGACGACTTCGACCTCATCATCTTCGACCGCTACCAGCACCGCGACGTGCTGCCGATCCTCTATTACGACTATATCGCCGAATATGTCGAAAAGGGCGGCGCGCTCTTGATCGCGGCCGGTCCCGAATATGCCGGCGAGCAGTCGATCGCCAAGACCCCGCTGATGTCGGCGCTGCCCGCCATGCCGTCCGGTCAGGTCATCGACCAGGCTTTCTACCCGCGCCTCACCGATCTCGGCCAGCGCCATCCCGTCACCCGCGGCCTCGACGGTTCGCAATCGGAGCCGCCCAATTGGAGCCGCTGGTTCCGCCTCGTCGGCATCGAGCGGCCCGAGGGCGAGGTCGTCATGAAAGGCCCCGACGACCGCCCGCTGCTCCTGCTCGACCGCAAGGGCGAGGGCCGCGTCGGCATGTTCCTGTCCGACCAGGGCTGGCTCTGGGCGCGCGGCTTCGAGGGCGGCGGCCCGCACGTGTCGCTCTATCGCCGTATCGCGCATTGGCTGATGAAGGAGCCGGAACTCGAGGAAGAGCGGCTCGTCGCCAACGGCCGCGGCATGACGCTCGACGTTGTCAGGCAGACCATGCAGGACGACCCTGGCCCGGCCACCGTCATTTCGCCGTCAGGCCAGACCATGACCGTGCCGTTGGCCACCTCGCAGCCGGGCGTCTTCACCGGCAGCGCCGAGGTCGACGAGATCGGCCTCTACCAGGTCGGCAACGGCGATCTGTCAGCGCTCGCCCATGTCGGCCCGGTCAACGCGCCTGAATTCGCCGACACCATCTCGACGGAAGACGTGTTGCGCCCTGCCGCCGAGGCAACTGGCGGCTCGGTCCGGCGCGTGGCGTCGCTCACCGGCGTCTCGTTGCCTGGCATCGTGCCGGTGCGTGGCTCCACCAACGCCGCCGGCAACGACTGGATCGGACTGAGGACCACCGACGACAGCGTGCTGAAGTCGGTGAGCCGGGTGCCGCTGTTCGGTGGCTTCTTCGGCCTCGGCCTGCTTCTGCTCGCGCTTGGCTCGATGTGGTATCGCGAGGGGCGTTAGATTAGCTGGCGCCGAACTCCGCAAGCCGAAGCCCGCGATAGCGCTCTGGCCAGCAGTGTCGCCGCAGGGGCAAGCATCCGCTTCATTATCGATTCGGCGATTTCGTCTTCAACCCGACGGGTCCGTCGATTGCCCGCGCCGCCGGTCCGAGTTGGTGCGTTTGAAGATATGCGGTCAGAAGCCGGACAAGTTGTCCTTCGAGGTGCGCTTCGAAGCCAGCAGGAGCATGCCCCTCGAGGAAGGCACGCACAGACCCGGCCAAAACGCTGAAGACCATCGCGCTCGTCACCGGCAACTCCTCAAAATGGGCATCGGCGGCGCTCGCTAGCATTGCCGCGATAGCCGCAATCATGCGCGTTTGCATGGCGGTTATCAGCTCGGGGCCGCCCCGTTCTGCCGCAACCGCATAGAGCGCTTTCGATTTTTCGGGATCGCGCAGCTTTGCGGCGACAAAGGCGGCGACCAGGGCTGACGCCATCTCTGATACCGGCTTGCCTCGATGTTCGCGGCAGGCGTGATCGATGGCGCAGGCAATGCTGGTCAGGTGCCCTTCAAGGACAGCCGCGAGCAATGCGTCACGGTTCGGATAATATTGGTAGAGGCTGCCGACCGACATGCCAGCGCGCTCGGCGACGCGGGTCGTCGTGCAGCGGCTCAAACCTTCCCGGGTCAAAACCTGAATGGCGGCGATGTGCAGCGCGGCAATGGTCGCGGCGGAACGCGCCTGAACAGGGGATTTTCTTGGCGTTAGCACTGCTGCGGCAGCGGACATGGAATGCGAATTCAAAAAACTGAAGGATCCTTCATATACTTGCGCGAGACGAACAACGCAAGAAATGGAAGCGGATCGATATGACCGGCATCGACAAAAAGGGGGTGTCCCTTGGCAGCCGCACCATCAAGCGGATCGGCTACGGGGCTATGCAACTCGCGGGACCCGGAGTGTTTGGCCCGCCCAAGGACCGCAAAGCAGCGTTGGCTGTGCTGCGCGAGGCCGTCGCGCTGGGCGTCGACCATATCGATACCAGCGATTTCTACGGTCCACATGTCACCAATCAGATCATTCGCGAAGCGTTGCACCCCTATCCGGACAATCTCACCATCGTTACCAAGATCGGAGCCCGGCGCGGTGCGGACGGCTCGTGGCTGCCCGCCTTTTCGGCGGCAGAATTGGGTCAGGCGATACAAGACAATCTGCGCAATCTGGGGCTCGACGTGCTGGACGTAGTCAATCTGCGGATCATGTCCGGAGTGCATGGCCCGACCGATGGCTCGATCGAGGAACCGTTGACTGCGTTGGCGGAATTGCAGCGGCGGGGGCTTGTGCGGCATGTCGGCGTCAGCAATGTCACACCGGCGCAAGTGGCCGAAGCGCGGAAGATCGCTGACATCGTTTGCGTCCAGAACATGTACAATTTCGTGCATCGCAACGACGACAGCCTGATCGACGATCTTGGCCTGCATAGGATCGCCTATGTGCCGTTCTTTCCGCTGGGTGGATTCTCCCGGATACAGTCATCCAGGCTGTCGGCTGTTGCCGGCCGCCTCGGGGTCACGCCGATGCAGGTAGCGCTTGCGTGGCTGCTTCACCGGGCGCCGAATATTCTGCCGATCCCAGGCACCTTGTCCGTCGCGCATCTACGCGAGAATTTGGCAGCGGCCGAGATCGAGTTGTCCGACGAGGCGTTCGTTGCGCTCGATGACATCGCGGCGCGTGCCTGATCGGATCATGCGAAGGGCGCTGCCCCCCTTCGAAAACGCAAGGCTCACGATTGCCCGAGCAGCCAGTCGCTCATCGCCTTCGTCTGCGGGTTCTCCGCGCGGTTGACGATCAGCCAATATCCGCAATCGTCGCGCCTCATCTCGGGACCGACGGCAACCAACGTGCCGTCGGCGAGATAAGCGTCGACGAGCCCCATCCAGCCGAGCGCGACGCCCTGCTCCGCGACCGCCGCCTGGATCACGAAACCGTATGTGTTGAGACCGAGGTCGCCTTGTTGCTGTTCGCGCGCCACGCCCTGGGCGGCGAGCCATGACGTCCAGGTCAGCCAGCGCGCGCGGCCGACGGTGTCGAGATGCAGCAGCGGCTGGTGCGCCAGCGCCAGCGCATTCGCAAACGGCCCGAAGCGCGTGCGAAAGCCCGGACTGCAGACGGGCACGACCCGTTCAGGCATCAGAAGCCGCGCCCCGGGCGGAAAATCGGCCTCCCTTCCGAACAGAATGGCCGCGTCCGCCGTGCCGTCCTGTGCTCCGTCTAGCCCTTGCGACGCGACGACATGCACCTCGATGCCGGGATGCAACCTGCGGAAATCCGCCACGCGAGGCATCAGCCAGAAGCTGGCGAAGCCGTAGTCGGTGAAGACGCGGATCACCGGCGAACCCGCGCGCGCCCGGATGTCCCTCACCGCATCGTCCAGCCTCTCCACACCCGCGTGGACGGCCCGGAACAGCGTCTCGCCCGCTTCCGTGAGCCGACTACCGCGATGAAGACGGCTGATCAGCGCGGTCCCGACATGCTCCTCGATGCGGCGGATCTGGTAGCTGACCGCCGGCTGCGACAGACCAAGCTCGGCGCCGGCCGCCGTCAGGCTTCCGAGCCTGCCGACGGCCTCGAATATGCGCATCCAGCCGATATCCAGTTTTCGCTCAGGCATAAACAACCTCTATGGAAACCATTCAAAATCAGCCACTGCAAACTAAGCGCATAAAGAGATTTGATGGAAGCCGGCTGTCGGTCCGATGCCGGACGCCCAAACCGAAAAAAGGGGAATTGCCATGACTTACCGTCCTTTCGGCCTGGCTGTGGCCGCCACTATCCTGCTTGCCGCGCCGGCGCCGGCCCTGGCCGTGGACGCGGAGAGCTGCAAGACCATCCGCATGTCCGATCCGGGCTGGACCGACATCACGTCCACAAATGCCATCGCGACCGTCATTCTCGAGGGTCTCGGCTATGCCACCGACATCCAGACGCTGTCGGTGCTGGTCGGCTACCAGTCGATGAAGAACAAGGACGTCGACGTCTTCCTCGGCAACTGGATGCCGGCGCAGCAAAAGTTCATCGACGAGCTGAACGAGGCGAAAGCAGCCGAGGTGCTGGCGAAGAACCTCGAGGGCGCGAAGTTCACCCTCGCCGTTCCGACCTATGTCGCCGAGAAGGGCGTCAAGGACTTCAACGATCTCGCCAAACACGCCGAATCCTTCGGTGCCAAGATCTACGGCATCGAGCCGGGCGCGCCGGCCAACGAGAACATGCAGAAGATGATCGACGCGAACGACTTCGGCCTCGGCGGCTGGAGCGTTGTGGAATCGAGCGAAACCGGCATGCTGTCGCAGGTCGCGCGCGCCGGGCAGTCGAAGGAAGACATCGTCTTCCTCGCCTGGGCGCCGCATCCGATGAACGCAAAATTCGACATCACCTATCTCTCGGGCGGCGACAAGTACTTCGGCGCGAATTACGGCGGCGCCGACGTCTTCACGCTGGCCCGTACCGGCTGGTCGGCCGAATGCCCCAACGCCGCGCAGTTCTTCCGCAATCTCACCTTCACGCTCGACATCGAGAACGATATGATGGGCAAGATCATGGATGACGGCATGGCGCCGAACGACGCCGCCAGGGACTGGATCAAGGCGCATCCGCAAGCGCTCGATGCCTGGCTCAAGGATGTCGCAACGTTCGACGGCAAGCCCGGCCTTGACGCCGTCAAGGCGTCGGCCGGCCTCTAACTCCGCACGGCGGGGCGGTCATCCTTAGCTGCCCGCCCCATCCGGCCCGAGTGCCACATGAAGCGTCCGAACATCCTGATCCTGATGGTCGACCAGCTGAACGGGACGCTGTTTCCGGATGGGCCGGCGAGTTTCCTTCATGCGCCAAATCTCGCCGCGCTCGCCGCCCGCTCGGCACGCTTTGCCAATACCTATACGGCGAGCCCGCTGTGTGCACCTGCCCGCGCGTCCTTCATGTCTGGGCAACTGCCGTCGCGCACGCGCGTCTACGACAACGCCGCCGAGTTTGCGTCCGACATTCCGACCTATGCGCATCATCTTCGCCGCGCCGGCTATCAGACCGCGCTGTCGGGCAAGATGCATTTCGTTGGGCCTGACCAGCTGCACGGCTACGAGGAGCGCCTCACCACTGACATCTACCCGGCCGATTTCGGCTGGACGCCCGACTACACGTGCCCCGGCGAGCGCATCGACTGGTGGTACCACAATCTCGGCTCGGTCTTGGGCTCCGGCGTCGCCGAGATCACCAACCAGCTCGAATATGACGACGAGGTGACCTACCACGCGACGCGCAAGCTCTACGACCTGGCGCGCGGCCATGATGCGCGCCCCTGGTGCCTGACCGTATCGTTCACCCACCCGCACGACCCCTATGTCGCCCGCAAGGCGCATTGGGACCTCTATGCCGACTGCGGGGAACTCGACCCCGCCGTCGAGCCTATCCCCTTCGACGAACAGGACGCGCATTCGAAACGCCTGATGCTGGCCAGCGACTACGCGAACTACCCGATCGCCGGCGAGGACGTGCGCCGCTCGCGCCGCGCCTATTTCGCCAGCATCTCCTATGTCGATGAGAAGATCGGCGAGATCCTCGACGTGCTGAAGCGCACCCGCCAGGACGAGGACACGATCGTCGTCTTCCTGTCCGACCACGGCGACATGCTGGGCGAGCGCGGCATGTGGTTCAAGATGAGCTTTTTCGAGGGGTCCGCCCGCGTGCCGCTGATGATCGCGGCTGCCGGCATGAAGCCCGGCCGTATCGAAACGCCCGTCTCGACGCTCGATGTCGTGCCCACCCTTGCCGAGCTTGCCGGCGTCGATCTCGGCGCTGTGCTGCCATGGACCGACGGCGTCAGCCTTGTCGGCGTCGCCGCGGGCAAGGCGGAGCGAGGCCCGGTGCCGATGGAATATGCCGCCGAGGGATCGGTCGCTCCGATGGTCGCCTTGCGCGACGGCCGCTTCAAGCTGGCGCTTTGCGAGCACGACGAACCGCTTCTTTTCGACCTCGAAAGCGACCCGCGCGAACTGAACAACCTCGCCGCCGATCCGGGTCACGCCGCGGTGCTCGATGCCATGACCCGATCGGCGAAGACGCGCTGGGATCTCGCCCGCTTCGACGCCGACGTGCGCGCCAGCCAGGCCCGCCGCCATGTCGTCTACGAGGCGCTGCGCAACGGCGCCTATTATCCGTGGGACCACCAGCCGCTGCAGCGCGCCTCCGAGCGCTACATGCGCAATCACATGGACCTCAACGTGCTCGAAGAAGCGCAGCGTTTTCCGCGCGGCGAGTGAGCCTTTCTTCGCGCAATTCCGCGCGAATAGCCGTTCTGCGCTTTTCCTTCAACCGCTCTATTCCTCCGGCTCCGTCGTGAACGTCAGCGGATAGCCCTTGGCCTTGCCGGCTTCCGTCGCACGCGTGGCCTTGGTTTCGGCGACGTCCTTGGTGAACACCGCGACCACGCAGACGCCGCGCCGGTGCGCGGTGATCATGATCTTGTGCGCAAGATCCTCGCCGACATGGAACTCCGCCTTCAGCACCGTCACCACGAATTCGCGCGGCGTGAAATCGTCGTTGAGCAGGATGACCTTGTGCAGCTTCGGCCGCTCGGTCTTGAGCGCGGGCTTTATGCGCGGCTGGGTAACGGTATCGGATATCGGCGTCGCACTCGCATCGGCTGTCGCGCCGCATTTTCGCACGACTATGCGGCGCAATCCACCGCCGTCAGGCCGGCTGGGCCGAAGCCAAGGCCGCGCCGGATTGTGTTGCTTGCTGCGGGCGGTTGACGGCACGCGGCGACAATGTCGCCTCGAACCGCGTCCCGCCCTCGACTTCGTAGCGCGATGTGCCGTCCAGTTGTACCAGCATCGCACGGATAAGGCGGCTGCCGAGCCCGTTCGAGGCTTTGGTCGTGTCGAAGCCGACGCCGTCGTCGGCCACAGTCAGCCTTATGTCGCCGCTACCCTGTTGCTTGAGGCTGATGGCGATCCGGCCCTCCCTCCCGTCGGGGAACGCGTATTTGAGCGCATTGGTGACGACTTCGCTGACCAGCAGCGCCAGCGGCGTCGCGCGATCGCGGTCGAGCACGAGCGGATCGATGTCGTAGCTCACCTCGACGGGCAGGGCGAATGCTTCCCGCAGCGGCTCGACGATCCCCGGAACGAGCGTGGCGGCGTCGACTTCCGCGAACTGGTCCAGGCGATAGAGGTGTTCGTGAACGGCCGACATCGCCGAGATGCGGCTCTGCAGGTCGGTCTTCAACTGATCCGGCAGCGTGTGCATCCTGACCATCGACATGATGGCCTGCAAATTGTTCTTCACCCTGTGATGCGTGTCCTTGACCAGCAGGCTGTTGAGCTCGAGCGCCTCGGACAGCTGTTCCCGGCGGCGCTGGTCGCGCCTGAGCAGCCTGATGATCCAAGCCGTGGCCCCGGCCAGCGCGAGCGCCGTAGGCAAAGCGAAAAACAGCGTGATGAGCGTATTTCGCCGGAACAGCGCGAAGGCACTCTCCGTGCTGATCGCGGCCAGTGCGACGTAGGGCGTGCCCCCGACACGCCTGTAGGCCACAATGCGGGTGACGCCGTCCGCCGGCGACGTGGCCGGATAGGCGCCGACATCGTTGGCAGGCAGATATTCGGTGAACAGCACGTATTTGCTGAGGTCGAGCGGCCCGTCGGCCAGCGGATAGCGCGCGACGAGCTGCCCGTCGCCGCGGATCAGGCTGATGGTCGAGAGCGCATCGAGGCCAAGCGATTGCCAGGTCTGTTCGAGAAGGAGCACGTCGAAGGAAATGATGGCCGCGCCGACGAACTGTCCGCCGCGCATCAGCCGCTTGCTGACGACGAAGATCTGGGATCCGTCGAGGCGGCTGACCAGGAGCGGCGAGAAATACCAGGAGTCACCGTTGGCCAATGCCGAAAAATAGGGCCGGTCGCGCACGTCGATCGGCCGAATGTTCGGGTCGGTGGAAAACAGAGTGCGGCCGTCCGCCGCCACGACGTAGGATTTCACGTTGCCGGGCAGCGTCTCGATTGCTTCGCGGATGAGCACCGATGTCGCCTCGGCGTTTGCCTCGATGTCGGGACCGAGCGCCTCGTCGATGCGGCCCAGCGCCTGCCGCGACAGTTCGACGACCCACCGCGCATTGGTGGCGACCACCTGGGAACCCGCCAGCGCCTGATCTTCCGCCCGCTTCTGAGTGTCGCGCCATTCCCTGACGATGGACAGCGAAAGCACGGCAATGAACAGCAGGAACAGGACGACAATCAGGCCGGCCGCCGCCCAGAGCGTGAAACCACTGTGATCTCGTACGGAACCGGTCTGCGCTGCCAAGCGATGCTCTCTACGTCCGAGAAAGGCGAGGTTCTGAATCATAGCAAATATGGCCGTGTTTCCGTAAGTCCAGATGCCAGCTTACAATTTACGGTTGGTTTCATCGCCACGCCTGGTTCCTTTCGCTCGCGGCCAAGCATGCCTCTTTGTCGCCACGCCCCGTTGCCGGTCTGGCCATTGCAGTGGTTCTTGTTGCCCATGACTCGCTATCCGACCCGGCTTCGCCAGTCGGGCGTCATGGGTAGTCGGGAAGCGGGGCGCGGTGGCCGAGCCTCTCAGACTAATTTCAATGGCGCAGCTTCCCGCGCCCCGCCGGCGTTTTTTGGCCCTCCCATTCCCCAACTCAACACACACCGGCTATGACCTGTCCGAAAATACGAACGCCTCGGAAGATCATGTGCAGCCGGCAGTTTCAAAGTACGGCCAGCGCCAGGGACATACCCACGCCTGGTCCCCGTCGCTTGCGCGCGGGGAGTCTTGGGAACTCCGGGAGACCCCCGACCTCCACGGCCACGTTAGCCGCTTCACCCGAGCGCCGGTCCCTCCCCGCAAACCACCGTCATGATCGGCGTTCCCGCAGGAGAAACTGAGGACAAGCATAAGGGAGCTTTCGGGGGTGTTGGCAGAATCGGGCCAACTATTTTTTTGATCGAATGCGATCAATGAGTTGTCGGGCGACCGGCGAAATTTTCATTCACGTCCGGCCCAGCAAATCCAGCGTACGGCTATCGCGCTTCCCGCCGAAATATTTGCTCAGGGCTGCCCCGAAGGCCGGTTCATCGGGAACCGCCAGCGCAAACAGCGTCATCGACGAATGGAACTTCAAATCGTCCGGGCTGCCGAAGATGTCGTGCGCCGTCCGGCCGTCGACAACGTTGACGAGACCGGTGCATTCGATCAGGCGCGGGCCGAGGACCGGATGCGCAAGATAGGCCTTGGCCTCGTCGAGCGAAGATATGGCGTATAACTGCGCATAGTGGCTGGAACCCAGCCCAGCCAGTTGCGGAAATACGAACCACATCCAGTGCGTGGTCTTGCGGCCGGCCTTCAGCTCGGCGCGTACCTGCGCCATGACCGGCCCCTGCGCGTGCATGAAGCGGTCGAGGTCGAAGCTTCCGGACATTGCGGCCGAAGCGGCTACCGCCTCAACACTGCGCTCAGCACATCCCTGACCCCGATCGCGCCGACAAACCGCGACTGGTCGTCGAACAGTGCGACCGGCGCTGTCTGCGAGCGGTGCATGGCGAGCATGACAGTCTTGAGCGAAGTTCCCGGACGCGCCCAGAACACGTGCGGGGCGTCTTCGGGCAAGGTCTCCACGTCGTCGCACGACACCCAGACCGACGGCTTGCCCTCGCGTTCGGCGGCCGCCACCGTGCCGTCGGCCGCGATCTTGAAGCGCGTCGTCTGGCGCCGGTCGAGCCAGATCCAGCCGTCGCCAGCCGGTTCGAGGTCGCGGCGGTCGCGCATGACGTTCCATGCGGTCAGCACCGACAGCGGATTCACATTGGCGATGAAGTCGCGTACATAGTCGTTGGCGGGCCTGAGCACGATGTCTTCCGGCGTGCCGGTCTGCACGATGCGCCCGCCCTCCATGATGGTGATGTGGGTGCCGATCTTCAGCGCCTCCTCCAGGTCGTGGCTGACGAAGATGATCGTCTTCTTCAGCGTCGCCTGAAGCTGCAGGAGTTCGTCCTGCAGCTTGGTGCGGATCAGGGGATCGAGCGCGGAGAACGGCTCGTCCATCAGGAGGATGGGCGCTTCCGTTGCGAAGGCGCGCGCCAGGCCGACACGCTGCTGCATGCCGCCCGACAGCTCATGCGCGTATTTCCTAGCCCACTGGTCGAGACCGACGAGCTTGAGCTGGCGCGCCACGCGCTCCTTGCGCTCCGCGTCCGGCACGCCCGCCAGTTCCAGGCCGAAACCGACATTTTCCTCGACGGTGCGCCAGGGTAAGAGCGCGAATTGCTGGAACACCATCGCCACGCACTCGCGGCGGATCTTGCGCAGTTCGGTCTGCGAACAGGTGACGACATCGGCCGACCAGCCCTTGTCGTGCACCACCACCTCGCCGCGCGTCACTTTGTTGAGGCCGTTGACGGCGCGCAGCAGCGTCGACTTGCCGGAGCCGGACAACCCCATCAGCACGGAGATCTCGCCTTCCTCGACGGTGAGGCTGGCGCCGGCGCAGCCAAGCACGTTGCCGGTCGCCTTCAGGATTTCGGCGCGGTCGGCGCCGCGGTCGAGCATGGAGAGCGCCTCGCGCGTGTCGTCGCCGAAAACGATGTCGACGTTGCGGAATTCAACGGCGTTCATTGTCCGCCTCCGACCTTCACCCGGGACATCCGGTCGAGAATGATGGCGAGCACCACGATGGCCAGCCCCGCTTCGAGGCCGAGCGGGATGTTGACCGAGTTCAGCGCCCTCACCACCGGCTTGCCGAGGCCGTTGGCGCCGATCAGGGCGGCGATCACCACCATCGACAGGCACAGCATGATGCACTGCGTCAGGCCCGCCATGATGGTGGGCAGCGCGGCGGGCAGTTCGACCTTCCAGAGCAGTTGCCGCTTCGTAGCGCCGAAGGATTCGCCCGCCTCGAGCATGGGTTTGGGCACCGAGGTGATGCCGAGATAGGTGAGACGGATCGGCGCGGGGGCGGCGAAGATGACGGTGACGATCAGGCCGGGCGCAATGCCGAGCCCGAACAGGATCAGCACCGGGATCAGATAGACGAAGGTCGGCATGGTCTGCATGAGGTCGAGCACCGGATTGAGCCATGCCCAGGCGCGCGGGCTGTGGGCCGCCCAGATGCCGACGGGAACCCCGATCGCCATCGAGGCGGCAGCCGCTCCGACCACCAGCACGATCGTCTCGACCGTCTCCTTCCAGAGACCCTGGTTGACGATGAACAGCAGCCCGAGCGCGACGGCGAGCGCGAGCTTCCAGGATTTCTGTAGCCGCCAGGCGAGCGCCGCGATCAGCGCGACGAGGATGACGGGCGGGAACCAGAGCAGGAGATCGATCAAACCGTCGAGGAAGAAGGTGACGCCGTCGGCGATGGAATCGAAGAACCATTCGAAATTCGTCGTCAGGAAGTCGAAGAAGGACTTACCCCAGCGGCCTATGGGGATTTTCGCGCTTCTGACGAGTTCGGATATCGGATCCACGGCATCCCCTCCTGGTGGAAACTCTTACGCCTGTTGTCGCCGAACCGTCATGAACGGCGTCTTCTCGCAAAAACGGCGGCCGTCCGGAGGGATCGGCCGCCGCCAGTCAGGTCGGGTCGCTTGCGCGACCGGTCAAGAACCGAGGGCCGTCTTCACCGCCGCGGCCGCGTCGCCGCCGTCGAAGGTGGTGACGCCGGCGAGCCACGGCGTGACGACGTCGGGATGCGCCTTCAGCCATGCCGTGGCGGCAGCCTGCGGATCGGCGCCGTCGTTGAGGATCGCGCCCATGATCTCGTTCTCCATCTCCAGCGAGAAGACCAGGTTGGAGATGAACTTGCCGACGTTCGGACATTCGCCGACATAGCCGGCGCGCACATTGGTGTGCACGGTGGCGCCGCCGAAGTTCGGGCCGAACACCTCGTCGCCGCCCGACAGATAGGCCATTTCGACGTTGGCGTTCATCGGATGCGGCTCCCAGCCGAGGAACACCACGTCTTCCTTGGAGCCGGCCGCCTTCTGCACCGCCGACAGCATGCCGGCCTCCGAGCTTTCCACCAGCTCGAAGCCTTCGAGGCCGAATTTGTTGGCCGTGATCATGTCGAGGATCAGCCGGTTGCCGTCATTGCCGGCCTCGATGCCGTAGATCTTGTTGTCGAGCTTGTCCTTGAACTTGGCGATGTCGGCGAAGTCCTTGAGGCCGGCGTCATAGGTGTGCTTCGGCACGGCGAGCGTGTATTTCGCGCCTTCGAGGTTGGTCTGGATCGTCTCGACCGACTTGTCGTCGAGATAGGGCTTGATGTCGGCTTCCATGGTCGGCATCCAGTTGCCCAGGAAGACGTCGATGTCCTTGCTCTTCAGCGACGTGTAGGTGACCGGCACCGACAGCACCTGCGTCTCGGGCGCATAGCCCAGCGCCGAGAGGATCACCGACGCGGTTGCGGTGGTGGCCGTGATGTCGGTCCAGCCGACATCGGCGAACTTGACCGCCTTGCAGCTTTCCGGATCGGCCGCGTAGGCCCCCGACGAGACCATGGCAGCAAGCCCGAGGCCGGCTGCGAACGACTTGAAACGCGACATGAATTGTTCTCCCGTTGATATTCTTGCCCGAACAGAGCGGTCTTCGCCGCTTTGCCCCTGATCGGCAAGCCAAACATCATTTTCACGCGGTTTCAAGCGAGATGACGCTGCGGCCCGCGCCGCCGAGTGATCCGCCAGCGACATCGGCATGATATTTGCGACAGAATGGCCGCGGCCCATGAGCGGGAACCGCTGGAATTGGCGGCGGGAACCCCGGGAATCGGCCCGGCCCCTGCGTTGGCGTCTTTCAATCGCTATCCGCGCCTCATATATTCCGCACGCGTCACGCGAAGCCGGGAGAAACCTACTATGGCGACACTGCAGAACTTCGATGCCGAGATTGCCAAGACCAAGAAGGTCGTGGAGGAGATGCGCTCCAAGATCGAGCAGTCCGGCAGCGTGCTCGACAAATTCGCCACGACCGACGCCAAGATCGGGGCCTCCGATTTCGACATCGAGAACGCCCGCATCGAGGACGTGATCCGGCAGCAGAAGGTGATGGAAGGCAACATCGCCGACCTGATCATCGGCCTGGAGGACGCCACCAACGTCTTCGGCGCCGAATTCGAGAACATGAAGAGCTTCACCGGCTGGGAAAGCTTCATCGGCATCTTCTCGGCCGAGTCCAAGCAGCGCATGCGCACCGAGCGCGTCCGCAACATGTCGCTCGCAGGCAATCTGCAGGAGCTCCTGTCGAAGTCCGACACCATCGTCGGCATCCTCAAGGCGCAGAAACAGGTGCTCGAGCAGCGCTACGCGACATCCGAGACCAGCCTCGGCCAGGTCATCGAGCGCCGCAAGGCGACCATCGAGAACCTCACCGGCGTGCAGAAGCGCATCGAGGAACTGAACCCGATGCTGCTCGACATCGAAAACAAGATCGCCGCCTCGACCGACCAGACGCAGCGCACTGAGCTCGAGGGCGAGCGCTCCAAGCTCGCCACCGAATACAACGAGAAGCAGGCCAAGGAGCAGGAACTGCTCGCCGAGAGCCAGACGCTGGAACGCTACACGTCGATGTTCCAGACCTTCGTCGATTCGCTCAACAACCAGATCGCCGCTCAGAACACGCTGATCAACAAGCTCTCGATCGATACCGAGCAGCGCATCGTGCTCTACAAGGCGCTGGAGGATAGTTTGAAGACGGCGGCCCAACAGGAGGTCGCGCACAAGATCAACACGCTGGGTTCCAAGGTCGACAACACCGCCGAGGAGACGATGGCCGGCATCGGCGCCGCGGCGCAGAAGCACATCGGCGACCTGCTCGAACTGCACGAGAAGAACATGGTGTCGACCGCCGACATCCAGCGCCGCAAGAAGCTCGCCGACGAGGCCTTCGCGCGCCGCTTCGACGAGGTGATGCGCAAGCACAACGCCTCGGACTACGTGCAGGCTTAAGCGCGCGGCGTGACAGACCGCCCGGAACGCTTGCCCATGACCGCGCCGGCCGACGATCCCGCCGTCCGCTATTTCGACGCCATCGCGGCGGCGCTCAACGGTCTTGGAATTTTCATGCGCGACGACCGCTCGCCGCTCTACCGGCACGGCATCGTCGCCAAGGTGGTTGCCGAATACATCGCCCGGCTGGAGGCCTCCTTCGCCTGCTGGCGCAACCGGCTGGGCTTCGTCGACAGCTTCCGCATCTCGCGCGCCGAAAGCGGCTTCCCGGTCTTCCAGAACCTGCTCGAACTGGAGAACGACCGCCGCCAGGCCGGGCAGCGCCTGGCCAATCTTCCGGCGCCCGACGACCTGCGCGGCGAGATGGCCGATTTCATCCTGCGCCACAAGGAATTCCCCGCAGCGCTGCAGAAGTCGATGGCCGAACGGCTCTATCTAGAGGACGTCAAGGACGGCGATATCTTCGGCCCGTTCACGCTTGCCAAAACCGTCAAGGTCTCGGTCAACCCGAAGACCAACAGGCCATTCTATCTCGTGCACTGGGCGAGCTTCGACGGCACAGCCAACCTGCCTCTGATCTACATGGCGACGGTCGAGGATTCCTCGGAGGCCATGATCCGCCAGCTTGTCGGCGAGGACGGCAAGCTGAGCGAGAAAGTCGACATACCGCTGCCCGTCGACGGCCTGCTCAATCCCGAACTCGCGCATCGCTTCGACGATTTCACCGAGAAGAATTCCGCCTACACGCTGTCGCCGGCCACCATCGCCGGCAATCTCGACAAGGATTTCGCGACGCTCCACCCCAAGCAGTTGCGGCGCGTCGTGCTCGGGCCGTTCTATTCGGCCGGGATCACCGAGCACAATTCGGCGGTCTCGGAGGTTCTCTCCAAGGTGCGCAAGGCCGAAAACGCCTGGCTGCTCACCTGGACGGTCCAGGAAATCTATTCCAAGGCCGAGAAGCCCGGCCGCAAGGGGCTGTTCTCCAGCGAGAAGTCGACCGAGGAGTTCCACATCGACACCGACGACCTCGAAGCCGCGCGACAGGGCGTATCGAGCTACGAGAAGCATGCGCTCATCCCGCACGAGGCCTACCAGGCGCTCTACGCGGCCGGCGAGGCGCAAAAAATCTTCCTCGGCTACAAGGTCCACATCCTGTCGAAGGGACAGGTAATTTCAGATGTATGAGGGATCACATCTCTCGAAGCCCCGCGGGCTTGCAGGGTACGTCAGTTCAAATCGGGCGACAGCCATTGCCCTGCTGAACCTTGCCGTCTGGCTGACGGCGATTTTTCTTGATCAGTTCATTCCCGATTCAACAGCTTATTTGATTTCCGGTGCGACCGTCATGTCAGCCGGGCTTGGAGCGGACATTTTGCCGGACAGGCTTACGGCCAGCTTGCTGCCTGCGATCTCCGGGATAGCCTCGACGGCATTGATCCTGACCGTCTACGCGCACCTGACCGGACTTCGCTTGGGCATGAAAGTCGGCGGTGTTGGCGACTCCGTTGATGCAATTGCAACATTTACGGCAATCTATCTGTCGGTTCTCTTTCTCGTGTACGCCGTCAATCTGACTTCTGGATTTCTCCGTCGTGGCAGCTAACCCAACGAGGAGGGGACTATGGACGCAGGCCTGACCATCATCCCTGAGTCCTCGACGCGGCTCACCGGCATGGGCCGGGCGGCGGAGCCCTCGCCATGACGCTCGCCGATGTCGTGCTCGCCAAGAAGTGGGAAATCGACGCCCTGCGCGTCGGCCTGAAGCCGGACGCGCTTGACAGTCTCGACCGCGCCCAGCGCATCGACATCACCTTCACCTCAAACGCCATCGAGGGAAACACGCTGACGGCGGGCGAGACGGCGCTCATCCTCGAAAAAGGCATCACCGTCAGCGGCAAGCCGCTCAAGGACCATCTCGAAGCGGTCGACCACGCGAAGGCGCTTGCTTGGGCGCTGGAGATTGGACGGCAGAAGGAAACGCCGATCCGGGAAGCAGACGTGCGCAGTCTGCACAGGCTGGCGACGGCGCAGTCCGCTCCGGGCATCGCCGGCCGCTATGCCGATCGGCCGCGCTTCGTGAACACGGATAGAGGCGTCTTCAATTTTCCCGCGCCGATAGAGGTGCCCGCGCTCGTCGCGATGTTCTGCGACTGGCTGGCGAAGGCGCCGGACGAACCCGCTTCGGCCTTCGAGGCCCATCTGAGGCTGGTCGGCATCCATCCGTTCAACGACGGCAATGGCCGGGCTGCCCGCCTTCTGATGAATCTGATCCTGGCTCGTGCCGGTTATCCGCCCATCGCGGTTCGTCCGGAAGATCGGCCGGCCTACATCGCAGCGCTCGCAGTGGCACAAGGGGACGCTGGCGATGCCGACTTCATGGATCTGCTGTTCCGCAGGCTCGACCAGACGCTGGACATTTATCTCGCCGCCGCCCGCCAGGCACGGGACACCCCTGCCCCCGACCCGACAAGGACGTGATCATGGACACCGGCCTGACCACCATCCCCGAAGCCGATATCGAAAAGCACCGCGCAACCGCGCAGTCGATGATCACCCGCATCGTCGTGCTGGAGGATACGTCCGGCCAGTCCTCGACGCCGCTCGCCGGCACCGGACGCCGCTTCGTCTCGACCGTCCAGGCTGGCTCCGTGCGCAAGACGCGCGAGGTCGAGCTGTCGAAGACCGTCGCGTCGGTTCGCCCCGACGATCAGCTGCTGTCGATCCCGCAGCACACGCTGCTCTACCGCGCGCGGCGCGGCATCGCCATCGCGCTGGCCGTATCGGACGTCTTTGCCCGCGCCGGCGAGCTCGAAAGCCTGCACGCCAAGAACGCCCGCGCGCCGCTCGAAGGCGACGATGCCACGCGCTTCCGCAAACTGCTCTCGGCCTCGGCCTATGTCTCTGCCTTCTCCTTCGCCTCCTACCTTCTGCAGTTGATCGACGCTGACGGCGAAGCGCCCAACGACGTGCGCGAGCCGGATTTCCTGTTCGACACGCCGCAGGACGCGCTGAAGTCGATGATTGCAGGCCTCGACGGCGCGCTTGCCGGAACCACGGCCGACGCGGACCTCGCCCTGCGCGCCCGCACCTTCGCCCGCGCCGCGATAGAAGGGCTGCTGACGCGAAAGGGCCGTTTCGACGGTCTGGGCAGCTTCGAGGACGCGCATATCCGCATCGACGCCGACGATTTTACGCTCGACGGCTTCGACGTAGCGCCCGGCAAGCGTTCGAAGCCGCTGGTGATGACCTTCAAGAAGCCGGACGAAGTCGTCGGCAACCACATCGCCAAATACCAGTCGGTCAAGCTCGCCAAGATGCTGATGGCCTACGATTTCGACCGCCAGATGAATCCCTTCGTCGAACTCGGCGGCTTCCTGTTCACCTTCATCGGCGACGGCGCGCCCGGCACCGGCAAGACGACGCTGATCCAGATGATCGCCGGCCTCGTCAGCGGCTACGCCCAGGTCGCCGGTTATCCCTTCCACTACGAGAATTTCGGCGTCGACCAGATCTCGTCCTACCAGGGCAAATCAGGCCAGAACTGCCGCGCCTTCATCGACAACGTGCTCAATCCGCGCGCCATCGGCTTCGGCACCGTCGACGACATCGACCAGGTGGCGGCCAAGCGTTCCGACGACCGCGCCTCGGCCGGCCAGCAGGAGATCACCGGCGTGCTGATGGACGCCTTCGGCGGCGCCTCGACTGTCGTGCGCGGCAACTCGACCTTCGGCATGTTCTCCAACTATCCGGAGAATGTCGACGACGCGCTGCGCCAGCGCGCCGGCGCCCGCTGGCTGGTCGACGGGCCGCAAACCCGCGACGACTACATCGACATTTTTGTCCTTCTCGCCGGCAAGAACCACAAGATCGAACTCGGCGACCACAAGCTGTACGCCGCGCAGGAGATCCAGCGGGCGGTGAGCGATACCTACGAGAGCCACTCAAAGCCGCACGAGGAGGGGCTGAGCAAGGTCTACGAGCGTTTCATGAAAGAGAAGGGCCAGCCTAGGACCATGGCCGACGTCGGCGCCTATCTTCACATGATCAAGGAGGCCGAGCCGCGCTTCACCGGCCGCGCCATCAAGAACGTCACCGACGCCATCAAGATGCGCGCCATGGACATCGAACTGCCCGACGACTGGTTCGAGAAGCCCGAAGCCTTCATGCACAAGCCCTATGACGACAAGAAAGCGATGATCGAGGACCTGCGCGGGCCGTTCGACATGGACATGGTGATGCAGGAGATCAACCGCTACGCCGACAGCGAGTTCCGCTACTCCGACCGCTCCGACGACGCGGCGGTGAACAAGCTGCTGCGCGACGCGAGGCTGCGCGAGCGCGCGGCGCGGGAGATGGAGGAGCTGAAGAAGAAGGGGCTGTGGAATGCGTGAGGCAGGCCGCGACGCTGGCAGCCCCGTCTCCCCCGAAGCTCTGTGCTGCCCCTCACCCTTACCCTCTCCCAGTGAAAAACGGGGAGAGGGGTTCGCCAGCGTCGATCTCGCGCCTTTCGCCCTTGCCGCCTGGCAGAAAAGGCGGTGGGTGCCGCGCGGTGATGACGTCCCCCTCTCCCCGTTTTTCACGGGGAGAGGGTAAGGGTGAGGGGCGGCGCCATGCGCGGACCACAGACTGCACGCACCAATCGCGCCCGTTCGTTGCGCAAGGCCGACAACGACGCGGAACGCGCGCTGTGGTCGACCCTTCAGAACCGTCAGTTGAACGGCGCAAAGTTCACGCGCCAATTCTCGATCGGTCCCTACTTTGCCGACTTTGCTTGTCGAGAAGAACGCCTCGTCATTGAATTGGATGGCAGCCAGCATGCAGACAGCGACTATGATCGCAGGCGTGATCAATTCATGGTCGGTGAGGGCTGGTCCGTCCTGCGGTTCTGGAATATCGACGCGCTGAAAGAGCTGGACGCCGTGGTTGATACCATACTTGCCGCGCTGGACCGACGCCTCGACCCCGTCGTTGCGCCGGATTTGCGGTTCACAGCCGCGGCAAACTATAGGGAGACCATCAATTGATGCTCCGTGCCGCCCCTCACCCTTACCCTCTCCCCGTGAAGAACGGGGAGAGGGGTTCGCGAGCGTCGAGCTCGTATCCCTCGCACTTACTGCCTGGCAGAAAGGGCGACGAGCGAAGCTCAAGGAAGACGCCACTCTCTCCCCGTTCTTCACGGGGAGAGGGTAAGGGTGAGGGGCAAATCTGACCATGAACCTCCTGCGCGACAACGAGCTCATCTACGGCCGCCTGCTGCCTGTCGAGGAGCCGCATCTCATCGACCGCTACAACAAGGCGCTGACCGCGTTCGGCCTGAAGCCGACGCAGCTCAAATCCTTCGAGATCGATCGCACCGGCTTCTCGCCTGAGATCGCGGAGGAACTCGGCGACTACCAGTATCTCGACCCCAACGAGGTCAACCGCCGTTTCATCATCCTGACCCCCTCGCAGCAGGACCTGCCGGTCGTCCACACCGCCTTCTCCAACACCTCGCAGCTGGTCTACGAATTCTTCCAGAAGAACGCGCGCGCCATCGATGCCCTCACCATCAAGGACGTGATCTACGGCGAGATCGAGGATTCCGTCTCCAGGGTCGAGGACATCGAGGACCTTCTCTCCATCAACCAGGTCGAGTTCCGCGTGCTGTCGGCCGAGGACGTGCTCGGCAAGGCCTCCGAGCTTGGCCGCCTCGTCGACCGCCTCAAGCAGGAACCCGACGCCTGGCGCGACGACCGCATGCTGAACCGCATGGTCGAGCTGGCGAAGGTCACCGGCGATATCCGCGAGAACGCGCTGGTGCCGGACCAGGTGATCTTCCGCCACAACGCCTACTGGACCAGCCACTTCGGCGGCCTCTATGTCTTTGTCGATCCTGACATGACCACCGTGATCTCCGATCCGACGGCGCCGGGCTTTCGCCGCTCCCGGCCCTGGCAGGTGAGCTATCTGTCGATCCACGACGCCGACCGCGTGTTCCGCTTCCTCGCCTCCACCGGCCGCATCGAACTGCCCCGCGCCTCGTGGCTGGAGACCTCGGGCTACCTCGAGCATCGCGCCGAGATGACGATCAGGAGCCTGATCCGCGACGCCGAGCCCAAGCGCGACCTCAGGCAGGCAGACAAGGTCTGGCTTCAGACATGGATCCATTCCAATGCAAGCCTCATCGCCAGCGAGGGCGCCTTCCCCTTCCTCAACGCAGCCAAGCGCGAGATCGCCCAGTACGGCCAGCTGAAGCTCGATGAGATCTTCCCGCTGCACCGGTTCCTGGTCGTGCGCGCCAAGCCCGACCATCCGGATGCCTGGCTGACCAACCGGCTGATCTCGGACTTCGTGCCGTCGGACTTCGTCTCGCGCTACATCTTCAACAAGCAGGGCTTCTACGGGGACTACGAGGGCTGGCCCGAACTCTGGCGCGCTCATGTTGTGGACACGCTGAAAACCACATATCTGAAGGACGAGGCGGGTTTTCGCGCGCGCCTCTACGGGCTGGTCGACTAGGATCGCCCGGAACACGTCCGGGAACGAAGGGATGCCCGCATGCTCGATCCGATCGTGAATTTCTTCACCCGGGTTTTCCAGTGGATCGGCCGCGGCATCGGCTTCGTCATCGGCATCATCCTTTGGCCGTTCCTGTGGGCCGGCCGCTGGTACACCCATCGCGGCTGGATCCTGAAGACGGTGCTTGGCCTGGCGCTTCTCGTGTTCATCGGACTCTACGCCAACCTCTTTTACCAGACGCAGTTCTGGCGGAACTTCAACCCCGACTACATCGACGCCTACAGCTTCCAGAACCGCAACGTCTCGGCCGGCGAGCAGGTGACCGCCGGCGGGGGTACCGACACCACGCGGACATGCGGCAAGTCCGCCATCACCGAAATCACCGCCGACCTCACCGACTTCAACGTCAACCAGAACGCCTGGATCTCGTCGATGATCCTCTACAAGCTCGGCCTGTTCGGCATCGACTGGGACCATACGCCGTTCATGGACAACAAGGCGTCGTTCCAGCGCGGCATCAACCAGGCGGTGCGGCGCACGGCAACGGAACTCGCCGACAATCTCGGCCGCATCCGCACGACCTCGCAGATCGACAACGACCTGCAGGACGCGCGCGGGAACATCCAGTTCGACGAGGAGACCTGGTATTTCGGCCTGAACCCGTTTGGTCCGAAGACGCCGACGCCGAGCTACTATCGCGATGCGATCACCAAATGGCGCTCGTTCAATACGCGCCTCGAGAACTGTCAGGCTGCCTTCGACGCGCGCGCCGACAATCTGAAGCAGTATCTGGATCGCATTGCCTCCGACATCGGCTCGACCTCGGCCATCCTCAAGGACCGCGCGGAGAACTACAACTACGGCTTCTTCGATCCGCGCGCCGACGACCGCTACTGGTTCTCCTACGGTCAACTCTATGCCTATTACGGGCTGATGAAGGCGGCGGAGGCCGACTTCGAGGACGTGATCAAGCAGCGCAACCTCGGCAATCTGTGGCAGACGATGGACGCACAGTTCGTCTCCGCGCTGCGCATCCGGCCCTGGATCATCGCCAACAGCAGCGAGGACGGCATGTTCGCCACCCACCTGACGACAATGGGCTTCTACGTGCTGCGCGTGCGCTCGAACCTGGTCGAGATCAGCAACGTTCTGCAGCAGTAGGGGGCCCACAGGTTACGAGCACTTCCCGCCGAATTTGATTTGATAGACCCGCCGTGATCCTTGGTACTCATGCCTTGGCGCATCCACCAGGATCAGCGCAGATTCTGCGCCGCGAGGATCTATCCAAAACAGCACAGGCTCGCCGGAACTGCTGCTTGATGTCGCCGTGAACCTAATCAGGCGGGCGCTGATCGCGCCTGTTTTATCGCTCGCATAAGCTTTCAACGTCGCGCCGTATAAATAGCGATCGGTCCAGGATGTTTCCTCTTCAAGCGTAGGCTTCATATGCCAGGCGCCCAGGTTGCTTACCAAGGCGGCGAGATTGCTTGCCTCTTTGCCGCTTCGGGGATCATGCAATGATATGAACTGCTCCCCCGAAAGTTTTATCTGTTCCGGATTTCGCTCGTGGCCAGCTTTGATCTGATGTCCCGCCTCGTCATACCAGTTCCCGTTGCGCTGTATGTGGATGCCTTGGCGTATGTAGTCGCGATCGGTCGATCCCGACTGATAGAGTATCCTTATCGAGAAATAGCCTGTCTGCCCGTCGAGGCCGTCGTCGCGATGGTTAATCAGAAACCATTGCGTGCCCGATGATGGGAGGTTGATGCAGTTCTCCTCTGAAAGATTGTCTATGGTAACCATAGACCGAGCTCTCTCTTGGGTTCCGGAGCCTCGAACCCATGCAAGGGACCCAAACGGTGTATTCTCATAGAATCTCGATCTGTGGACACGTTGTGCTTCTGCAGATGTGACTGCGGTCAGCAGCAGGATGGCGGCTACCGAAAAGATTCCTGATTTTGGCTGGCTGTTTTTCATGGCTTCGGAAGCACCGCCGGGACGCCTTGGTTTCCTCCCGGGATCAGCGGAACCAGCAACGTCACAAGAACGAGCAAGCCGGACGAGAGGAAAAGCTTGTCCTGCATGAACTCAAGACGATCGATGGCGATGTTCAGCGCCCAAACCGGGAACGCGATACCATTGATGAATCCAACCTGCCGAAGACTAGAAACTTTCTCCAGTACCCGCAGGTAGAGAACGCAAATCGGAACAAGGATAACGAAGAATCCGATGACATAGACGAGGAAGCGATCGTCCAGTGGGATCGACGCGTTCAACGCCAGAAACGCTGCACTTACCTCTGCCGGTATGAGCTTTTTGACTCTGTCTAAATACGAGTCGTTGGTGTTGACTTCTCTTGCCACGCCCGCCCCTCCATGGTTGTCCCTAACCATGCAATCTCAACTCTAGTTTGTAAATAGGAAATAATGCACCCCCTGATTGTATTGGCCTGTTGTCGCTTTCGGTTCATTCCGCGCCTGTTTTGAGACGGCGCGAAAGATGGCGCTGAGGCTCTATGCGCCACGCAATTGCGCAGGTGCCCGAGAACTCATCAGCACCTGCACAGTTTCTTACAGGGAAACATTCTTGCATGCTGGTTGACGAAGCCGCAGCGGAAAGCTTAGATCGCCGCGCAATTTCGCGTGGCCGTTCCGCGCTGCCGCGTACAACCGAAACCACCGCCACAACCGTCCAGTTCGAGGGAAAGCCGTCATGGCCGAAGTGAAATCCGACATCGAGATCGCCCGCGCGGCCAAGAAGAAGCCGATCATGGAGATCGGCGCCAAGCTCGGCATCCCCTCCGAGCATCTTTTGCCCTACGGCCACGACAAGGCGAAGATCTCGGCCGAGTTCATCGCCTCCAAGAGAGGCGGCAAGGACGGCAAGCTGATCCTGGTCACCGCCATCAACCCGACGCCCGCCGGCGAAGGAAAGACAACCACGACCGTGGGCCTCGGCGACGGGCTGAACCGCATCGGCAAAAAGGCGATCACCTGCATCCGCGAGGCGTCTCTCGGACCGAACTTCGGCGTTAAGGGCGGTGCGGCCGGCGGCGGCTACGCGCAGGTCGTGCCGATGGAGGACATGAACCTCCACTTCACCGGCGACTTCCACGCCATCACCACCGCGCACAATTTGCTCTCGGCGCTGATCGACAACCACATCTACTGGGGCAACGAGCTCGGCATCGACATCCGCCGCGTGGTGTGGCGCCGCGTCATGGACATGAACGACCGCGCGCTGCGTCAGATCATCGTGTCGCTCGGCGGCGTCGCCAACGGTTTCCCGCGCGAGGCCGGCTTCGACATCACCGTGGCTTCCGAGGTCATGGCGATCCTCTGCCTCGCCACCGACCTCAAGGATCTGGAAAAACGCCTCGGCGACATCATCGTCGCCTATCGCCGCGATAAGACCCCGGTCTATGCCCGCGACCTGAAAGCCGACGGCGCCATGGCCGTTCTGCTCAAGGACGCCATGCAGCCCAACCTCGTTCAGACGCTGGAGAACAACCCGGCTTTCGTGCATGGCGGCCCCTTCGCCAACATCGCGCATGGCTGCAACTCGGTCGTCGCCACCACCACCGCGCTGAAGCTCGCCGACTATGTCGTCACCGAAGCCGGTTTCGGCGCCGACCTCGGCGCCGAAAAATTCTTCGACATCAAGTGCCGCAAGGCAGGACTGAAGCCCGCGGCGGCCGTTATCGTCGCCACCGTGCGCGCCATGAAGATGAACGGCGGCGTCAAGAAGGAAGACCTCGGCAAGGAGAATGTCGAGGCGGTGAAGAAGGGCTGCGCCAATCTCGGCCGCCACATCGAGAACGTGAAGCAGTTCGGCGTGCCGGCCGTGGTCGCCATCAACCATTTCTATTCCGACACCGACGCCGAGATCCAGGCGATGAAGGACTATGTCGCCTCGATGGGCGAGGAGGCGATCCTGTGCAAGCACTGGGCGCATGGCTCGGCCGGCATCGAGGAGCTCGCGCACAAGATCGTGTCGCTTGCCGAGTCCGGCTCGTCGCAATTCGCGCCACTTTATCCCGACGCGATGCCGCTGTTTGAGAAGATCAACACCATCGTGCAGCGCATCTACCGCGGCTCGGAGGCGATCGCCGACAAGTCGATCCGCGACCAGCTCAAGCAGTGGGAAGACGCCGGCTACGGCAAGCTGCCGGTTTGCATGGCCAAGACCCAGTATTCCTTCTCGACCGACCCCAATTTGCGCGGCGCGCCCACCGGCCACACCGTGCCGATCCGCGAGGTCAGGCTGTCGGCCGGCGCCGGCTTCGTCGTCGTCATCTGCGGCGAGGTCATGACCATGCCCGGCCTGCCCAAGGCGCCCTCGTCGGAGAAGATATTCCTCAACGACAAAGGCCAGATCGAGGGGCTGTTCTGAGGTTCGGCATCTCACGGACTAGGACAACGTTTTGTTCTGACGTAGTAGAAAGCTTCTGATCGCCGTGCTGGCGGTTGGAAGCTTCTATCGAGTTCGATGACTACGCCTGAATTCTACAACCTCGATCGCTCGATCACTTACCCGTCGCACGACATCCCTGTCCTGCGTTGGTGGGAAAACGTATACGACCACGTATTCGTGGCGCTTCACCCTTTTTTTCGCGTACCCGGCTACTCCCCGAGGTCTGCGGCTTTCAGCCCGGAGCATATCGACCGCATTTCTTCGGCAGAGTTCATGAAACTCGTGCTCGAAAGCCGAGATCGTCCGAACTCAGCCCCAGACGATTTTGACGCGACGATAAAGAAGCTTGGACAGCCGGTGTCATGGGAGCACGTGAATGCCATTGTAGGGGGACGGCCGTTCCCTGAGTTTTCCTTGGCTGCTTGGATGGCCACCGTTGAATTCAGACGAGACGATTCCGACGAAAATCTTATTCGCCAAATCCTCGAATTTGCCGACCAGACCGATCTCTATCTCCCGGAGGAGGATCAGTTTCCTGCGATTTGCGAAACCGCTCTAGGAGAAATGTGTAAGAGTCTGGGGATTTCGAACCTCATAGTGGACGACGAATTCGACGAACGTCCCACGTCGGTCGCAGCAGAGGTTTTGCTTAGCACGGAGTTGTCCATACGGGACAAGTTCAGGGGTAAATTGAGCAAGATGTATGACGAGGAAAAGAGTGTCCTAATCATAACAGACTTCGACGCCATTTCGTCGCTAATTGCGATAAAAGACCGTCATTTGGAAGCCGCGAGGCTCCCGAGCCGGTTCGAAGGCTTTTTTGCAACTTCGGATATGTTTTGCGACTGGATCAATCCCAGATCGTTTTTCAAGCGGAAGCGCTTGCAACCTCCAAACTAGTCTGGAGGATCAGCTACACTCGACCTCACATGCCGCGTCGCTCGCTTCAGTTGGCTATTTGCTCGGCGCCGATCTAATGCTCAGTCCTTCGCGCGTTCCACATAGGCCCCGTCGGCGGTCATCACCACGACGCGCGTGCCGACCGCGATGTGCGGCGGCACGGTGGTCTTGACGCCGTTGGAAAGCAGCGCCGGCTTGTAGGAGGAAGACGCCGTCTGGCCCTTGGTCGTCGGCTCGGTCTCCACCACCTCGAAGGTCGCGCGCTGCGGCAGCACGATGGCGATGCCGACGCCATCATGCACCGAGAGCGAAACCGCCATGCCCTCCTGCAGGTAGGGCGCCGCGTCGCCGACCACGTCCTTCGACACCGCGATCTGGTCGTAGGTCTCCGGGTTCATGAAGTGGAAGCCCTCGCCGTCGCTGTAGAGGAAAGTGTGCTCGCGATCCTCGACATGGGCGCGCTCGACCTGTTCGGTGGTGCGGTAGCGCTCCGACACCTTCACGCCGTCTGAGATGCGGCGCATGTCGAGCTGCGTCACAGGCGTGCCCTTGCCGGGATGGATGTTCTCGGCGAACAGGATCACATAGAGCTTGCCGTCCTTGTCGACGACATTGCCTTTGCGGAGCGAACTGGCGATGACCTTCACGGGTGGACTTTCCTGAAACGAGCGGATCGGCGATCTTTTTGGCTCAACGAGCCGTCCGCTGCCGCTTAGCGCATCTTTCAGGCCGCCGCCAGCCCCGGCACCCAACCCTCCGCCCTTGCGTGGGTGAGCAGCCGGTTCGCGAAGCGAATTCGTCATGCCGGTGGCATGGCGAAAGGCCGGCGCCCGCCGGGACGCTGCAAAGCAGCGGGGACCCGGCCATCTCGATCGGCAAAGCCGATCGAGATGGGGGTCCCTCCGCGACGCTGCCCTTCCCCACATGAGCGGGAATAGGTATGGACCCCTGAAACGTCCCGGAGCCCCTATGACCGCAGCTTCGCCCTGGTGGGCGCCCCACCGACATGCCGACCGGCGGCCCCGCCTGCTGCAGCGCAACGCCATCGCCACCGCCATCCGCGACTGGTTCGCCCACCGCGACTTCGTCGAGGTCCAGACCGCCGCCCTTCAGATCTCGCCCGGCAACGAGACGCATCTCTCGGCTTTCGCCACCGAAGCAATCCTGCCCGACGCGACGCGCTCCCCGCTCTACCTCCACACCTCGCCGGAATTCGCCTGCAAGAAGCTTCTCGCTGCCGGCGAGCAAAGGATTTTCAGCTTCGGCCCCGTCTGGCGCAACCGCGAGCGCGGCCCGCTTCACCATCCCGAATTCACCATGCTGGAATGGTATCGCGCCGGCGAGACCTATGAGAGCCTGATGGAAGACTGCGCGGCGCTGCTCTCCCTCGCCGCCGAGCGCGCCGGCGCGGAAAGTTTCGCCTTTCGCGGCCGCGAGGCCGACCCCTTTGCCGAACCGGAACGGCTGACCGTCGCCGACGCCTTTGGGCGCCATGCCGGCATTGACCTCCTGGCTACCGTCGGCGGCGACGGTGCGACCGATCGCGACGCGCTGCATGCCGCTGTCCACGCCGCCGGCATGCGCACCGCCACCGACGACACCTGGACCGACCTCTTCAGCAGGGTCATGGTCGAGCGGATAGAGCCCAATCTCGGCGTGGGCCGCGCCACCATCCTCCACGAATACCCGATCCCGGAGGCAGCGCTTGCCCGCCCGAGCCCGCGCGACGCCAGGGTAGCCGAGCGCTTCGAACTCTATTGCTGCGGCGTCGAGCTTGCCAACGCTTTCGGCGAACTGACCGACCCGGAAGAACAGCGCGGCCGCTTCGAGGCCGACATGGACGAGAAAGAAAAGATCTACGGCGAGCGCTACCCGCTCGACGAGGATTTCCTCGCCGCGCTTCGCATCATGCCGGAAGCCTCAGGCTCCGCGCTGGGCTTCGACCGCCTCGTCATGCTGGCCACGGGCGCCCGCACGGTGGAGGACGTGATCTGGACGCCTGTCGCGGGCGATGACTATTGACGGCGTCAGCATACCGCATCCGACCCTTCACGGTGTCTGGCCTCGCCTTTCCTTCTCCGCTACCTTGCCCGCAACCGGCCCCGCGAGGGCGGTCTCGCCGCTGAACGGCGATCCCGTCGACACCGAACCAACGAGGGGACTTCATGCTTTATCTGCTTGCTTTGCTGATCGGCGTCGTCGCCGGTCTTCGCGCCATGATCGCGCCGGCCGCCGTCGCCTGGGGCGCCTGGCTCGGCTGGCTGCCGCTGGCCGGCACCTGGGCCGGCTTCATGGGCCACTGGATCGCGGTCGCCGTCTTTTCCGTGCTGGCGCTCGTCGAACTCGTCACCGACCAGCTTCCCTCGACGCCCAGCCGCAAGGTGCCTCAGCAATTCGGCACGCGCCTCGTCAGCGGCGCCTTCACCGGCGCCATCATCGGCACGGCCGGCGGCGCGCTCATCGCCGGGCTGATCGCCGGCGTCATCGGCACGGTGATCGGCACCTATGGCGGCGCGGAGATGCGCGCCCGGCTCGCCCGCGCCTTCGGCCGCGACCTGCCCGCCGCCATCATCGAGGACGCCGTCGCCATCCTGCTCGCGCTGTGGGTCGTCTCGGCGGTCGCATGACCAGGAAGTTCGATGCCATCATCATCGGGGCCGGCCAGGCCGGCCCTTCCATGGCCGGACGTCTGACCGCCGCCGGTCAGACCGTCGCCATGATCGAACGAAAATTTTTCGGCGGCACCTGCGTCAACACCGGCTGCAAGCCGACCAAGACCATGGTCGCCAGTGCCTATGCCGCGCATCTGGCGCGCCGCGCCGCCGACTATGGCTTCTCGACAGGCGGCGACGTCGGGATGGACATGAAGGCGGTCAAGGCGCGCAAGGACAAGGTGACGCTGGACTCCCGCTCGGGCACCGAGGGCTGGCTCGACGGCATGGAGCGCTGCACCGTCTTTCGCGGCCACGCGACGTTCCTCTCGCCGCACGAGGTCAGCGTCAACGGCGAAACGATTTCCGCCGGCCGCATCTTCATCAATGTCGGCGGCCGCGCCAACGTGCCTAATATGCCCGGCATCCACAAGGTCAGCTACCTGACCAACTCCACCATCATGGACATCGACTTCCTGCCCGAACATCTGGTCATTGTCGGAGGCTCCTATATCGGGCTCGAATTCGCCCAGATGTACCGCCGCTTCGGCAGCCGGGTCACCGTCGTCGAGAAGGGGCCGCGCCTGATCGGCCGCGAGGACCCCGACATTTCCGACGCCATCAAGGCCATCCTTGAGGAGGAAGGCATCGCTTTCCGGCTCGACGCCGAATGCATCAGCTTCTCCCCGCACGCGGACGGTGTCTGCGTGCATGTCGACTGCAAGAGCGGCGACCGCGACGTGCCCGGCACGCATGTTCTGCTCGCCATCGGCCGCGTCCCAAATACGGACGATCTCGGCCTCGACAAGGCAGGCGTGAAAATCGACGAACGCGGCTACATTGCCGTCGACGACGAATTGCGCACCAGCCAGCCGCACATCTACGCGCTGGGCGACTGCAACGGACGCGGCGCCTTCACCCATACCGCCTACAACGACTTCGAGATCGTCGCCGCCAACCTGCTCGACGGAGACAGCCGCCGCGTCAGCGACCGCAAGACCGCCTACGCGCTTTACATCGACCCGCCGCTCGGCCGCGCCGGCATGACCGAGACGGAGGCGAGGAAATCCGGCCGCAAGATATTGGTCGGCACGCGGCAGATGACGCAAGTCGGCCGTGCGGTCGAACGCGGCGAGACCAAGGGCTTCATGAAGATCGTCGCCGACGCCGACACGAAGGAGTTGCTCGGCGCGGCATTGCTCGGCGCCAGCGGCGACGAGGTCGTGCATGGCATTCTGGACTTGATGTATGCCAGAGCGCCCTACACCGTCATGCAGCGCATGGTGCCGATCCATCCGACTGTGTCGGAGCTGCTGCCGACGGTCATCGCCGACATGAAGCCTGTGGCCTGACCGGTTGCCGGTTGTGCCGAAACCGTAGCAGAACGGTCGCACTGCGCCAGTAAGGTCAGCCTTGGGTCGAACAGGTAATCGACCTACAGTTGCACGAAGTCGATGGCTGCGGCAGGATCGGCTCCGACAGGATCGGTGGTTGCGGATGCGTCGGGCGCGTGGTCTTGCCTGTTTGGCCTTTGTCGGTATGGCCCTTTCGGCCTGTACCCTGACGGATGTCGGCCCGATCAACACCCATGTCGCCGAAGCCCGCCGACCCTCGTTCGAATACATCCCTGACCCTTCAGACGACGGCTCGATGGTGGTCGGCCTCGCCATCTCCGGTGGCGGCACGCGCGCCGCCGCCTTCGGTTATGGCGTGCTGCGCGGGCTCGACGAGGTTGTCGTCGACCATCATCCGATGCGGCGCACGGCAGTCGACGATATCCGAATGATCTCCGGCACGTCGGGCGGCGCGGTACCCGCCGCCTATTTCGGCTACAAGGGCCGCGGCTATGTCGATCTGCGCGAACGTTTCCTGCTGCAGAACGCCGAAAAGGAACTGCATTCGCGCATCTCGCCGCTAAACCTCATCCGCGTCTACAATGGCGGCGCCAACGACCGCTCCACCTTCGCCGACTGGCTCGACCGCAATGTGTTCGACGGCAATACCTACAGCGCCTTCAAGCGCAAGGATGCGCCGATCGTCTGGATCAATGCTTCGGATATCTATAACGGCACGCCGTTCGATTTCACCCATGACACCTTCGCCGCGCTTTGCAGCGATCTCGAACAGGTGCGCATTGCCGATGCGGTCGCCGCCTCGGCCGCCTTCCCGGTGGTCTTCAAGCCGCTCGTCGTCTCGACCACGGCCACCGCCGCGAAATGCAACTACGAGCGGCCGAAATGGCTGACCCGCGCGCTCGCCGACCCTGCCGCCTCGTTGCGCCTCAAGGCCTATGGGCGGGCGCTGGACACCTATCAGAACGACCCCAAAGTCGAATACATCAAGCTGCTCGACGGCGGGCTGACCGACAATATCGGCGTCACCGGCTTCTCGATGGCGCGAGCCGCCGCGAAAGCGGCCCATAGTCCGCTCTCCGCGGAAGAGGCGGTCAGGATGCGGACTTTCGTCTTCATCGTTGCCGACGCCAGCATCCGCACCGATGGCGACTGGGTGAAGACGAAGAGCGGCCCGAAACTCCCCGACATGGTCAGCGCCATCTCGAACGCAGGCATCCGCTCCTCGGTCCGCGACGAATTCGACGCGCTCAAGCTGGCGGTCGAGATCTGGCGCGGTCAGCTGATCGCCTGGCGCTGCGGCCTACCCGGCGAGACGGTCAGGAGATATCGCGGCTCGCTCGCCGGCTGGAACTGCAGCGACGTCGACCTCGTCGTCGAGGACGTCTCCTTCGACGATTTCCCTGAGCCCGAGCGCGCAAAGCTCAACGATATCGCGACGCGGTTGAAACTGCCGGCCGATCAAGTCGACCTGCTGATTGCGGCGGGCCGGGAATCGATCCGCATGAATCCGCGCCTGCAGCAGGCCTTCGGAGAGGTGCAGCGCCGCGCCGGCGCCGGTCCCCTCTCGGCATCGCGCGAATGACCGTCGAGCTTGCCCTCCGTCCGAGGCGCGCCATATTGGTCGTAAGGATGACTTTACATCGCGCTTTGGGTAGCGCTACCATTCTGGTTCGCGAGATCTGCGCACAGCAGGCGGCGGCCCAAGGAGATTGACGCTTTCCTCGAAGGGCGTCGCGAAACAGCCGTTCGGGAGGAACGATGGCGTCTGTCGGAATTCGCGAAGTCCGAAAATCGTTTGGTTCGACTGAAATCCTGCACGGCGTGAGCATCGACATCCTCGATGGCGAATTCGTCACGCTGGTCGGCCCCTCGGGCTGCGGCAAGTCCACCCTGCTCAGGATGATCGCCGGGCTGGAAGGCATCACCGGCGGAACCATCTCGATCGGCGAGCGCGTGGTCAACAATGTCGCGCCCAAAGAGCGCGACATCGCCATGGTGTTCCAGAACTATGCGCTCTACCCGCACATGACGGTGGCAGAGAACATGGCTTTCTCGCTGATGCTGAAGAACGCGCCCAAGGCCGAAAGCGACGCGCGCGTCCAGCGCGCCGCCGAGATCCTCGGCCTCATCCCGCTCCTGTCGCGCTATCCGCGCCAGCTCTCCGGCGGCCAGCGCCAGCGCGTCGCCATGGGCCGCGCCATCGTGCGCGATCCGCAGGTCTTCCTGTTCGACGAGCCGCTGTCCAACCTCGACGCCAAGCTGCGCGTGGCCATGCGCGCCGAGATCAAGGAGCTGCACCAGCGCCTCAAAACAACCACCGTATACGTCACGCACGACCAGATCGAGGCGATGACCATGGCCGACAAGATCGTCGTCATGCATGACGGCATCGTCGAGCAGATCGGCCGGCCGCTCGACCTCTACGACCGCCCCGACAATCTTTTCGTCGCGAGCTTCATCGGCTCCCCGGCGATGAATTTCCTGCGCGGCGAGATCGGCGGCGAAGGAAGCCCGGCCTTCCACGGCAAGGGCGGCGTTTCACTGCCGCTCAACGGCTCGGCCGGAGCCCAAAAGGGCACGCCGGTCGTGCTCGGCATCCGCCCCGAGCACCTACAGCTCTCCGACCAGGGTTTTCCGGTGGAGATCGTCGTCGTCGAGCCGACCGGCTCGGAAATCCAGATCATCGGCCGCACGCCGGGCGGCGAGGACATCGCCGCGAATTTCCGCGAGCGCCATGCCTTCGAGC
Organism: Mesorhizobium sp. KR9-304; assembly: GCF_040049215.1. Taxonomy (NCBI): domain Bacteria; kingdom Pseudomonadati; phylum Pseudomonadota; class Alphaproteobacteria; order Hyphomicrobiales; family Phyllobacteriaceae; genus Mesorhizobium; species Mesorhizobium sp. KR9-304. The sequence goes on from NZ_JBDZDN010000004.1 coordinate 152,590, forward strand.
CAGGCCAGACCGTCAGGCTGGCCGCCGAGCCGCAACTCATACACTTGTTCAACGGAGAAACCGGAAAGCGGCTCTGACGCCCGCGCAACCGGGACGACACATCGATCTCAAAGATTCACCAAGGAGGAAATGACATGAAATTTACCAGACGCGATATCATCCGCACCACCGCCGCGGCGGCTGCCGGCGCGGTGGGCACCCGGTTCCTGGGCACGCCCGCCTTCGCCCAGGACGCGCTGACTTTCACGCCGGAGCCCGGCGCGAAGCTCAGGCTGCTGCGCTGGTCGCCTTTCGTGCAGGGCGACGAGGATGCCTGGCTCGCCAACACCAAGCGCTTCAGCGACGCCACCGGCGTCGAGGTGCGCGTCGACAAGGAAAGCTGGGAGGACATCCGCCCGAAGGCCGCCGTCGCCGCGAATGTCGGGTCGGGCCCCGACCTCATGCTCGTCTGGTTCGACGACGCCCACCAATATCCGGACAAGCTGCTCGACGTCAGCGACATCGGCGAATATCTCGGCGCCAAATATGGCGGCTGGTATGACGGCCCCAAGGGCTATGCCACCCGCGACGGCAAGTTCATCGGCCTGCCGGTAGCGGCCATCGGCAACGCCATCGTCTACCGCGACAGCTGGGTCAAGGAAGCCGGCTTCTCGGAATTCCCCAAGGACACCGCGGGCTTCCTGGAGCTCTGCAAGGCAATGCAGAAGATCGGTCATCCCGCAGGATTCACCCACGGCCACGGCGTCGGCGACGGCAACAACTACGCCCACTGGCTGTTGTGGAGTCACGGCGGCAAGATGGTCGACGAAACAGGCAAGGTCGTCATCAACAGCCCCGAGACGATGAAGTCGCTCGAATACGCGATGGAGCTCTACAAGACCTTCATCCCGGGCACCGAGAGCTGGCTCGACGTCAACAACAACCGCGCCTTCCTCGCCGGCGAACTCGGTGTCATCGCCAACGGCATCTCGGCCTACCGGACCGCGCAGATCAATAAGGACAACGATCCGAAGCTCACCGAGATAGCCAAGGACATCCGCACCACCAACCTGCCGATCGGTCCGGTCGGCCAGTCGGTCGAGCTGCACCAGACCACGGTCGGCGTCATCTTCAACTACACGCCATACCCGAACGCGGCGAAGGCCTACCTTCAATTCATGTTCGAGGAGGCCCAGATGAGCGACTGGATCAAGGGCTCGCTCGGCTATTGCTGCCAGACGCTGAAGGCCTTCGCCAACAACCCGATCTGGTCGGAAGACCCCAACGCCGCGGCCTATTCCAGAGCATCGGAGACGCTGCGTCCGAACGGCTATGCCGGACCGCTCGGCTACGCGTCGGCCGCCACCATGGCCGACTACGTGCTGGTCGACATGTACGCCAAGGCCGTCACCGGCCAGGCGACGCCGCAGGAGGCGATGGAGGAAGCCGAGAAGCGCGCCAACCGGTATTATCGGGTGTAGGCGACGACAGAACCAACGCCCCCTCCACCGCCTACGGCGGTCCCCCTCCCCCGTAAACGGGGGAGGATCCAGGGTGTGCCGGCGGCGGCACCGATTCCTCCCCTGCGAAGCGGGGGAGGGGGACCACGCGAAGCGTGGTGGAGGGGGCACACTTGACCGCCGAGGATGAACCCATGGCCTCCACCACCATCGTCGCCACCCCTGCCCGCCCGCCGCTGTCGAAGCGGCTTGGCGAAAGCCGCGGCTTCCTGTCCTTCGGCTTCATGCTGCCGGCGGCGGCGTTGCTTCTCGTCTTCCTCACCTATCCGCTGGGCTTGGGCGTCTGGCTCGGCTTCACCGACGCGCGAATCGGCCGTCCGGGCATCTTCATCGGCCTGGAGAACTATGAATACCTCTGGGACGACGCCATCTTCTGGCTCTCGGTCTTCAACACGCTGCTCTACACGGTCTCGGCCTCGATCCTGAAATTCGTGCTCGGCCTGTGGCTCGCCCTTCTCCTCAATGAGAACCTGCCGCTGAAATCCTTCTTCCGCGCCGTGATCCTCCTGCCCTGGGTCGTGCCGACCGTGCTCTCGGCCATCGCGTTCTGGTGGATCTACGATTCCCAGTTCTCGATCATCTCCTGGGCGCTGATCGAGCTCGGCATCATCGACACCCGCATCAATTTCCTCGGCGACCCCGAGAACGCCCGCGCCTCGGTCATCGCGGCCAATGTCTGGCGCGGCATCCCCTTCGTGGCGATCACGCTGCTCGCCGGCCTGCAGACCATCCCGCAATCGCTTTACGAGGCCGCCACGCTCGACGGCGCCACCCGCTGGCAGCTCTTTCGTTATGTCACGCTGCCGCTGCTGACCCCCATCATCGCCATCACCATGACCTTCTCGGTGCTGTTCACCTTCACCGACTTCCAGCTCATCTACGTGCTGACGCGCGGCGGCCCGGTCAACGCCACGCACCTGATGGCGACGCTCTCCTTCCAGCGCGGCATTTCGGGCGGCCAGCTCGGCGAGGGCGCCGCGATCGCGGTCGCCATGATCCCCTTCCTGCTGGCGGCGATCCTGTTCAGCTATTTCGGCCTGCAGCGGCGCAAATGGCAGCAGGGCGGAGGCGACTGACATGGCGCTCACCGACAACAAACAAACCGCCGGTGACGAAGGCGGCATGGGCTATCTGCAGAGCCTGCCGCGCCGCGTCGTCACCATCTACGTGCCGCTGCTGGTCTTCGTCATCGTGCTGCTCTTCCCGTTCTACTGGATGGCGATCACGTCGGTGAAGCCGAACGAGCAGATGACCAACTTCAACGATTTCAGCCCGTTCTGGGTGATCGGCCCGACGCTCGAGCACTTCCGCTATCTGCTGTTCGACACCTCCTATCCGGGCTGGCTGTGGAACACGATCCTGATCTCGACGGCCTCTACCGCGCTGTCGCTCTTCGCCGCCGTCTTCGCCGCCTACGCCATCGAGCGCCTGCGCTTCTCCGGCTCGCGCCAGGTCGGGCTGGCGATCTTCCTCGCCTATCTCGTGCCGCCCTCGATCCTCTTCATCCCGCTGTCGGTGATGGTGTTCAAGCTCGGCCTCTACGATACGCCGTTCGCGCTCATCCTCACCTACCCGACCTTCCTCGTGCCCTTCTGCACATGGCTGCTGATGGGCTATTTCCGCTCCATCCCCTTCGAGCTCGAGGAATGCGCGCTGATCGACGGCGCCAGCCGCTGGCAGATCCTGACCAAGATCATCCTGCCGCTCTCGGTGCCCGGCCTCATCTCGGCCGGCATCTTCGCCTTCACGCTGTCCTGGAACGAATTCATCTACGCGCTGACCTTCATCCAGTCGTCGGAGAACAAGACCGTTCCGGTCGGCGTCTTGACCGAGCTCGTCCGCTCCGACGTCTACGAATGGGGCGCGCTGATGGCCGGCGCGCTGATCGGCTCGCTGCCGGTCGTCATCCTCTATTCCTTCTTCGTCGAGCACTACGTCTCGTCGATGACCGGCGCGGTGAAGGAGTAGAGTTTCCTCCGCGACTAGCGTTTCCTCGCCCCCGCGAAGCGGGGGAGAGGTGGATCGGTCCGAAGGACCGAGACGGTGAGGGGGGCTCTCCTAAACTCCATCCAAGCTGCGCCTTCTTCGCAAATGCCCCCTCACCGCCTCGCTACGCTCGGCACCTCTCCCCCGCTTCGCAGGGGCGAGGAACCCAAATCCTGAAATGCCGCTCCCCTACTTCCGCTTCTTCCCCAAATTCACCTTCACCGCCGCCCGCACCAGCGCCGTCAGCGCCTTTGCGTCGACCTTATCCCCCTCGAAGATATCGATCGCCCGCCGCCGGTTCCCGTCGAGGCCGGCGTTGAACAGCCAGGTCGGGTCGTCCAGCAAGGCGCCCTTGTCGAACGTCAGCTTCACCTTGTCCTTGTAGGTCTCGCCGGTGCAGACGATGCCGTCACGCTCCCAAACCGGAAGGCCCGACGGGTTCGAGGGCTTGCGCCACTTCACCGTCTCGACAATCCCAGGATCGGCCTCCCGGATGAGCTTCCGCACCTTCGCGAGCACCTCGCCGCGCCAGTCAGTGAGGGCTGCGATCTTCGCGTCGATCAAGGTGGCGGGAGAGGGGTCCTTCCAACTGCCGCCGCTTTTCGTGATTCCTGTTACATTCATATTATCCGCCCGCGTCCCAGAATACTGTAGATATAAGTAGAAATCACGGTGAATGGCTCTTGACTAAATTCAGTTGACCGCCAAAGATCGGTAAGCTTGGAGTGCATTGAGCGGTTTTCGTGAAGTAAGCTTATCCCCCCGATCCAAATACGCAAATAGGCTCCTGCCAATCGTTTGCCAACTTGGAGATGCATCATGCCGATGTACTGGCGGTTGAAGCGTTGGAAAGCAGATGACCGCGAAAGAGCGATTGATCATATCGCCGCATTGCGGAAGCATATCGCACTGACAGTGCCACGCCGGACAGCGTCCGACACCCTCCTGCTGGCTACCTGGAACGTGCGTGATTTCGACTCGAACAAATTCGGTCAGGGACCGCGTCTGGCCGAGTCATTCCATTACATCGCCGAGGTAATTTCAGCCTTCGATCTGGTCGCGCTCCAGGAAGTCAACGAGGACATGCGGCCGTTCGAGAGGGTGATGGAACTACTTGGACCGTCGTGGCGGTACGTCGCTACCGACATCACCGAAGGGCCATCCGGAAACGGCGAGCGGATGGTATTCCTATTCGACTCGAACAAAGTCCAGTTCAAGCACATCGCAGGCGAAATTGTCCTTCCCAAATCGTCTTTGGTCGAAGGTGACCACCAGTTCGCACGCAGCCCTTTCCTCGTTCGGTTTCAATCTGGCTGGTTCAAGTTCAATCTCTGCACCGTTCACTTATACTACGGCGACATCTCGGGTGAAGGATACGACCGTCGCGTTGCCGAGATCGACTCGATCGCCAAGTTCCTTAAGAAGCGAGCCGATGCCGATGGGCAAAACTATATCCTGCTCGGCGACATGAACATCGTCAGGCCGGACGACAAAACGATGAAAGCACTTAGGCGGCACAAATTTGTCCTGCCAGCCGACTTGACGTTGGACAATGACGAATTGCGCTGGGTCAGCAACATGGGCGGCAACAAGCATTATGACCAAATTGCGTTTCTGGTCCGCAAGGACGAACTGGAGCTAGGGCAGAGCCAAAACAACGCAGGTGTGCTCAACTACTACAAGGCCGTTTACACCGAGGGGGAGGCCGAGACGTATTATCCGCTTGGAAAGGCGAACGGAAAATGGCCGGCTAGCGCAGCTAAACGAAAGACGTATTTTGCCGAGGAATGGCGCAGTTGGCAGATGTCTGACCACCTACCGCTTTTCATCGAGTTGCGCATCGATTTCACCGAGAAGTATCTGAAGCGAATCCGCGAAAGCGAACAACCGGTCGACCCATCTACCCCTGATGCAACGGACGATTGAGGACCCTAGCGACCTCTTTCATAGCGCCTCCCAGTGCGGAGTTTGTGGGAGTGGGATACCTCGATCCGGCGCAAGGGGTTTCCCTTGCGCCGCCCCCTCACATCTTCTCGCCCGGCAATTTGCTCGCCTGCTTTACCCAATCCACGAACTGCTTCTCGTCCAGCTCGTCGCCCTCGTGAATGTGGAAATAGCGCACGTCCTTGTGCTTGGATGCAACCGGCGGAACGGGTTCCAACTGCGCGCCGCGGAAAAACGCCACCTTGATGTATTTCGCGAAGACGTGGAAGCTCAGGAACCAGACCCCCTCCTCGACGCCGTAGAAGGGCGAGTTCCACTTCACCGCCTTCTTCACGCCGGGCACGCTGCGCGAAATGATCGCGTCCAGCCTCCGGCCGACCTCGCTCTTCCAGCCGGGCATCGCCGCGATATAGGCCTGCACCGGCTCGTCGCCATAACTCTTGGCGATCTGCGGGTTGCCGCCCGACAGGAGGACGGGCTTCGGCTTGGTTTTGCCTGCCATCGTCGACTCCTCAGATCGGCCTCAGCACAAGCCTGCCATAGGCGATGAACGCGCATACGGCAGCTACGACAAGCCAATAGACCAACTGGCCGTGGATGGGATCCCCGGAGAGGAGATGCAGCACGCAATAGAGCAGCATGATGGCTGCTATGACGATTGCCGCGAGAGGGGCGAGCACCGCGAGCGGCTTGTAGAACGCCGGGATGACCAGGCCGACGACGCAGGCAAGCTCGATGACGCTCAATGCCAGCCAGGCTCCGTGCGGAATCGCGGAGAGCGAAGGAACCGTCTGCTCGGAATTGGAGAATTTCCAGACCGCGCCGATGGCGGTATGCAGGGCGAGAAAGATTTGTAGAACCCACAGGAGGATGTTCATGACTGCCTCTCGATTCAACGAATGGGAAGGCGGGACGCGCCCGCGTCTCTCACGGAATGGGTTGGGGTTTGCCGGAAGCTTCAGTCCAGCCGCGCCAGCACCTCTTCCAGGGCATCCAGAAACCTCGGCCATCCCGCCTTGGCACCCCTGAAGTAGGGCTGCTGGTCCGGCCGGAAGCCGGTCTGCTCCATCCGCAGGCGGGTCCCGGTATCGGTGGGGAAGAGCGTCCAGGTGACGACGCTTCTGAGATCCTTGGTATCCCACGTGTAGATCAGCGTTTTGTTCTGCTCGACCGTCTGGACCTGCCCGCCCACGGCGCCCCAGTCCGCGCTGAGCTTGAAACGGTGACCCGCCTCCGGCTTGAAATCGTTCTTCATCAGCCACTCCTCGATCAGCGGCGATTGCGTGAGCGCACGCCAGATCTTTTCCGGCGGATGAGCCAGCTCGCGTTCGACAACGACGCAGAGCGTGTCGGCCGTAGTTCCGTTCATTGGTCCATCCTTGTCAGCAGGTCTTCCAGCTCGTCGAATTTTTTCTCCCAGAACCCGGCCATCTCCTTTGTCCAGTCGACCAGCGGGGCCAGCGCGCCGCGTCTCGCGCTGTAGTGGGTTTGCCGGCCTTCGTGGCGATCAAGCACCAGCCCGGCCAGCTTCAGGATCCCGAGGTGTTTCGAGACCGCGGGCTGCGACACCCCGGCCCGGGCCGTCAGCGCCCCGACCGTCTGCGCTCCGTCGCGGCACAGCCGTTCGAAGATGGCCCGCCGCGTCGGATCGGCGAGCGTTCTGAAGAGCACATCGTGGGCATCAGGCATGGGATCAATAACCCGTCAGCTATCGATTAACGTATAACCGCCGGGATATGGGTTGGTCAAGCGGCCGCCGAAACGTGGATGGGCATTCGCGCCAAACCATTGATTTCACTCGTTTGTGAAAGAATAAATGACCCGGTTTCCTCACGCCCTTGCCGCTTGCGCGATACTCAGGCCATCGCCCTCGCGGGAACACGGGTCATGAACCGGATGAGCGTGGAGGGGACGGCGCCGGATCGGTCGCGCAAAACGGTAGCGCGGCTGGGTGATGAACCCCCAGGTCCGGGCCCTGACGGAGACCAAGGGCAACGGCCCCGTCCTCCGCCGGGGCAAGAACGCTGGCGGGGCGCGGAAGCTGCGCCACGTACTAAATTATTGAGAGGCTCGGCCCCGTGCCCCGCTTCCCGACTTCTCCCTCCGTGGCAGGGAGCGCTCTTTGACAGAAGCCAGACGGCGATTGCCGGGCGTGGCAACGGTGAAGCACGCCCTCCAGCGGAAGGCCGAGCCCGCGAGCGAAAGGAATCCGCGTGGCGACGATGGAGCTTGGCCCATTGCCAGCTACCCCTCGCCCAAGGCATCTTCGCCGCCGCACAGGAGACTCCCATGAAAACGACGATCGAGAAGCTGCCGGGCGACACCGAGGGCGTGTCCTATGAGCTCACCGTGTTCCGCTTCAAGGGCTCGTCCAGGAAGACGCCGACCGCCTATATCCAGGCGGCGCTCCATGCCGGCGAACTGCCGGGCGTCGTCGCCATCCACGCGCTGATGCCGAAGCTGCGCGCGGCGGAGGCCGAAGGCCGCATCCTCGGCGACATCACCATCGTTCCCGCAGCCAATCCGGTCGGACGCGCGCAGTATCATTTCGGCGAGGTGCAGGGCCGCTTCCACCTGGGCACCCGCACCAACTTCAACCGCGACTTCCCGCTGCTCGACCGGCCGGACGCAAGCGCCCTGCCCCCGGCAACCCTTGCCGCCACCGTCGACATCAGGCTGAAGCGGCGGCTGGTCGAGCTGTCGGTCGGCCACGACATCGTGCTCGACCTGCATTGCGACGACGAGAGCGTGCCTTACCTCTACGTACCCTCGGTGCTTTGGCCGGCCATGCAGGATTGCGCCGCGGCGATGGGCGTCGATGCGGTGATCTTGTGGGAAGGCGCTTCGGGCGCGGCCTTCGAGGAGGCCGCAATCCACCCCTGGCTGCGGCTTCCCAGAGAAAAGGCGGGGCTCGACCGCCGCGTCGTCACCACGGTCGAATATCGCGGGCTGGCCGACGTCTATGACAACTACGCCAAGTCGGATGCCGAGGGCATCTACCGCCTGCTCGCCACGCGCGGCGTCATCGCCGACGAGAAAGCGGCAAAGCCGCGAAAGTTCACCGGCATTGCCGCGCCCATCGCCAATGTCGAACTGATATCGATGCCGCGGGCCGGCGCGATCCTGTTCCATGTCGAGCCCGGCCAGCGCGTCCGCAAGGGCGCCAGGCTTGCCACCATCGTCCACACGCCGGGCGCGGAGGACGGCGCGATCGACATCCACGCGCCCCAGGCGGGCTACATTCTCACCCGCGTCGTACACCGCTCGGGCCGCGCCGGCGACGACATCGTCAAGCTCATCGGCGAGGCGCCGAGCGCCAAGGCAAAGCAGGGCGCGCTTGAGGATTGACGGCGGATGAATCCGGTTGCGCGCCCCGGCGTTCGCCGCTATGGAGGTTGCCATGACCAAGCTTTCGGACGCGATGAATTGGTGGTGGGCCTGCTGACCGCGGCCTGAAGACGCGTGCGCGTGGAATTTGGTGGCCGCAACGGAAAATCCGGGCGGCCATTTGTTTTTCAAGTGCTTTCCGGGTCCCGCACAGGAAAACGGAGACGGGGAAATGAGCATCGAAGTGCTTGAGAACGGGGCGGAAAAATTCGTCACCGCCGGCGGCGTGACCATCACCCGCGAACGGCACGACACGCCCTATGCCGGCGCCATCGAGGCCTATCTCGACGGGCTGAACGGCAGGCGCGGCGCGGTCTTTTCCTCGAACTACGAATATCCCGGCCGCTACACCCGCTGGGATACGGCGATCATCGATCCTCCCGTCGTCATCTCCGCACGCGGCCGCGCCATGCGCATCGAGGCGCTGAACGGCCGAGGCGAGATCCTGCTGCCGATCATCGGCAAGGCGGTCTCGGCGCTCAAGGAAGTGACGCTCACCCAGACATCGAAGCAGCGGCTGGCTCTCACGGTCGCCGAACCCGGCCGCGTCTTCACCGAGGAGGAGCGCTCGCGCGTCCCGTCCGTATTCACCGTTCTGCGCGCCATCACGGCGCTGTTCCGCAGCGAACAGGACGCCAATCTCGGCCTCTACGGCGCCTTCGGCTACGACCTCGCCTTCCAGTTCGACCCCGTCGACTATTCGCTGAAGCGTGCCGAGAGCCAGCGCGACCTCGTGCTTTATCTGCCCGACGAGATTCTCGTCGTCGACCATCACCAGGCCAAGGCTTGGCACGACCGCTACGACTATTCCGGCAACGGCTTTTCCACCGAAGGCCTGCCGCGCGACGGCGAGGTGAAGCCCTTCAAGCCGTCCGACCGCATCCCGCCGCGCGGCGACCACGTATCAGGCGAATATGCCAAGCTGGTCACCAAGGCGATGGAGAGTTTCCGCCGCGGCGACCTGTTCGAGGTGGTGCCCGGCCAGATGTTCTACGAACGCTGCGAGACGCCGCCCTCGGAGATCTCGCGCAAGCTGAAGATCATCAACCCGTCGCCCTATTCTTTTTTCATCAATCTCGGCGAAGGCGAATATCTGATCGGCGCCTCGCCCGAGATGTTCGTGCGCGTCAACGGCCGCCGCGTCGAGACCTGCCCGATATCAGGCACGATCAAGCGTGGCGACGACGCGATCTCGGATTCGGAGCAGATCCTGAAGCTGCTCAACTCCAAGAAGGACGAGTCCGAACTCACCATGTGTTCGGACGTCGACCGCAACGACAAGAGCCGCGTTTGCGAGCCGGGTTCGGTGCGCGTCATCGGTCGCCGCCAGATCGAGATGTATTCGCGCCTCATCCACACGGTCGACCATATCGAAGGGCGGCTGCGCGAGGGCATGGACGCATTCGATGCGTTCCTCAGCCACGCCTGGGCGGTCACCGTCACCGGCGCGCCGAAACTGTGGGCCATGCGTTTCATCGAGCAGAACGAAAAGAGCCCCCGCGCCTGGTATGGCGGGGCGATCGGCATGGTGCATTTCAACGGCGACCTGAACACGGGGCTGACGCTGAGGACGATCCGCGTCAAGGACGGCATCGCCGAAGTGCGCGCCGGCGCGACCCTGCTGTTCGACAGCGTGCCCGAGGAAGAAGAAGCAGAAACCGAACTGAAGGCATCCGCCATGCTCTCCGCCATCCGCGATGCCAAGGCCGGCAATGCGGCCTCCGCCGAACGCCTGCCCTCGAAGGTCGGCGACGGCGTCAACATACTGCTCGTCGACCACGAGGACAGCTTCGTCCACACGTTGGCGAACTATTTCCGGCAGACCGGCGCCAACGTCTCGACGGTGCGCTCGCCGGTCGCCGACGAGGTGTTCGACCGCTTGAAGCCCGATCTCGTCGTGCTGTCGCCGGGACCCGGCATGCCCAAGGATTTCGACTGCGCCGCCACCATCAGGAAGTCGCGGGCGCGCGACCTTCCGATCTTCGGCGTCTGTCTCGGCCTGCAGGCGCTTGCGGAAGCCTACGGCGGCGAGCTTCGGCAGCTTCACATCCCCATGCACGGCAAGCCGTCGCGCATCCGCGTGTCGAAGCCCGGCGTGATTTTTTCGGGCCTGCCCAAGGAAGTGACCGTCGGCCGCTATCATTCGATCTTCGCCGATCCCGTACGCCTGCCTGACGATTTCATCGTCACCGCCGAGACCGAGGATGGCATCATCATGGCATTCGAGCATCGCAAGGAGCCGATCGCGGCCGTCCAGTTCCATCCGGAATCGATCATGACGCTCGGCCAGAACGCCGGCATGCGCATGATCGAGAACGTCGTCGCCCATTTGCCGCGCAAGGCGAAGGTGAAGGCTGCCTGATTTGAAAGCCGTCACCGCCTCGGCCGCGTCCAAGCAGAAGGTCGCGCGGCTCGCCTTCTGGACCATCGTCGTCGCCTTCGTCGTGCTCGGCCTGAAGGCGGTCGCGTGGTGGCTGACCGGCTCCGTGGCACTCTATTCCGACGCGCTGGAATCGACCGTCAACGTGATCGCGGCGCTGGCGGCCTTCTGGGCGATCCGCGTCAGCCACACGCCGGCCGACCAGGATCACCCCTTCGGCCACCACAAGGCGGAGTATTTCTCGGCGGTGCTGGAGGGCGTGCTGATCGTCGTCGCGGCGCTGCTGATCCTCGTCGAGGTCGCACGCGCCTGGAATGGTCCGGTGAATCTTGACGAGCCCTGGACGGGCCTTGCGATCAACTGCGTCGCGTCGGTGATCAACCTGCTGTGGGCGCAGCTTCTGATCCGCACCGGGCGCGCCGAGCGTTCGCCGGCGCTGGTGGCCGACGGCCGCCACATCATGACCGATGTCGTCACGTCGGTCGGTGTCGTCGCCGGCCTGATTGCGGCCGTGTTGACCGGCTGGAGTATCCTCGACCCGGCGCTCGCGGTCATCGTCGCTCTCAACATCCTCTGGCAGGGCTGGCATGTCATCGGCTCGTCCGTGCAAGGCCTTATGGACCGAGCCGTCGACAAGGACGAGCATTTCCGCATCCGCGACATCATCTCGGCCAACTCCAGGGGCGCGCTCGAGGTCCACGACCTGAAGACGCGCATCGCCGGCCGCGCTACCTTCATCGAGTTCCACCTGATCGTCGACGGCGACATGAGCGTGCGCGAGAGCCACGTCATTTGCGACCGCATTGAAGAGGCGCTGAAGGCCGAGATTCCGAGCGTGCGCATCACCATCCATGTCGAGCCGGACCACGAGGCCAAGCTGCCGCCGGGAACGAGCGCGGTGCCGTTTGCCTGACGCCAACATTCCCGCCGGCACGTAATTTCCACGACAATGGGCTGACATTCCCGGCGATCCGGGTCTATGACCGGTCATGGAATCTCCTGCCCCCGCCCCTCCTCCCCAGCGCCTCGAAACATGGCATGTGGCGATCCAGTGGATGGCCCTGCTGGTGGTTTCGATGCTGTTTGCGGGAGCGCTGGAGATCGCCAGCCTGCCCGCCGCGCTGCTCATCGGACCGATGCTTGCGGCCATCGTTGCCGGCACCAACGGCGCTACCGTGCGCGTGCCGCCGCTCGGCTTCGCCGCAGGCCAGGCGGTCGTCGGCTGCCTGATCGCCGGCTCGATCTCGCCCGCGATCTTCGCCACCTTCCTGGACGACTGGCCGTTGTTTACAGGCGTCGTCCTGGCGACGCTTTCCGCGTCGAGCTTTCTTGGCTGGTTCATCAGCCGCTTCAAGGGCCTGCCCGGAACGACGGCGGTCTGGGGCTCGGCGCCGGGAGGCGCCACGGCAATGGTGCTGATGGCCGGCGCATTCGGAGCGGATCAGCGGCTCGTCGCCTTCATGCAATACCTGCGCGTCATCATGGTCTCGATCGCGGCGGCCCTCATCGCAAGGCTTTGGGTCGACACGTCGGGCGTCGAATACGCGCCGGCGGTCTGGTTTCCGTCGATCGACTGGACGGCCTTCGGCGCGACGGTCGCCATCGCCGTCTTCGGCGGTTATCTTGGGCGGCTGGCGAGGCTCCCTTCGCCCTATTTCCTCGGCGCGGTCATCCTCGGCTCGATCCTGCATCTCGGCTTCGGCGTTCCGCTCCAGCTTCCGCAATGGCTGCTTGCGATTTCCTACGTGCTGATCGGTTGGGCGATCGGACTGAATTTCACCAGCGGCATATTGCGCCATGCAGTGCGCGCCCTGCCCCAGATCGTCGGCTCGATCCTGGCCCTGATGGCCTTCTGCGGCGGGCTCGCCATGCTGATCAGCTACGAACTCGGCATCGACCCGCTGACCGCCTATCTGGCGACCAGCCCGGGCGGGCTCGACTCCGTCGCAATCATCGCTGCGGCTTCGAACGACGTCGACCTCTCCTTCGTCATGGCGCTGCAAAGCGCGCGCCTGCTCTTCGTGCTGGCGTTCGGACCGTCATTGGCGCGGCTGGTATCGCGGTGGGTCAGGGATTGAGCGCGCCCTTGCCACCCAAAGGCCGCTGCTGTATGAGACCCGTCATGTTCACGCGCCCGGCCATAGCCCCGGTTTCGGCAAAATCCAGCCAGCCCGCTTTCGCGGCTGAGACCTTTCGCGCGCTCTCCTCGGCTCTGCTGCTTCTCGGCCTTATCGGCGATCGCCGGGTCCGCTGAAGGAGCGCCCGGCGGTCGATCGTGCCGCCCCGCGCCGCCAAGCTCCTTTGCCAGTCCCAATGCCGGTATCAACAAATTGTTAGGCGTCGCCTGCGCTGATCAGCAGCAAGCCGCCGGGAGCAGACAAGATGGACGCAAAGACGCAAACTTCCGCCGCCAAGGGCATGCCCGACGCGGCCCGCAAATATGAACCCTACCCCTTCGTCGGATTGGACGACCGCACATGGCCGTCCAAGCGCATCGAAAAAGCGCCGATCTGGTGCTCCGTCGACCTGCGCGACGGAAACCAGGCGCTCATCGACCCGATGGGCCACGAGCGCAAGGCGCGCATGTTCCGCCTGCTGCTCGACATGGGCTTCAGGGAAATCGAGATCGGCTTTCCGTCGGCCTCGCAAACCGATTTCGACTTCGCCCGCTGGGCGATCGAGGAAGGCGGCGTGCCTGACGATGTTTCGCTGCAGGTGCTGGTGCAGTGCCGGCCGGAACTGATCAGCCGCACCTTCGAGTCACTCGAAGGCGCGAAGAACCCGATCGTGCACTTCTACAATTCGACCAGCGAATTGCAGCGCCGGGTCGTCTTCGGCAAGGATGTGGCCGGCATCAAGCAGATCGCCACCGATGCGGCGAAGATGATAACCGACATGGCCGCGAAGGCCGGCGGCGGCTATCGCTTCCAGTATTCGCCTGAAAGCTTCACGGGAACCGAGCTCGAGGTCGCACTGGAGATCTGCAACGCCGTCACCGAGATCGTGCGGCCGACGCCGGACAACAAGCTGATCATCAACCTGCCGGCGACCGTCGAGATGTCGACGCCCAACATCTATGCCGACCAGATCGAATGGATGTGCCGTCAGCTCGACAATCGCGAGAACCTGATCATCTCGCTCCACCCGCACAACGACCGCGGCACCGGCGTCGCCGCGACCGAGCTCGGCCTGATGGCGGGCGCCGACCGCGTCGAGGGCACGCTGTTCGGCAATGGGGAGCGCACCGGCAATGTCGACATCGTGACGCTGGCGCTGAACATGTTCACGCAAGGGGTGGACCCGAAGCTCGACTGCTCCGACATCCCCAGGATGAAGGACGTTTACGAATATTCGAACCAGTTGCGCATCCCGGAGCGCCACCCCTATGTCGGCGAGCTGGTCTACACGGCCTTTTCCGGCTCGCACCAGGACGCCATCAACAAGGGCATGAAGGCGATCAAGACGGCCAACAAGCCGCTCTGGGAAGTACCCTATCTGCCGATTGACCCCCAGGACGTGGGCCGCACCTATGAGGCGATCATCCGCATCAATTCGCAGTCGGGCAAAGGCGGCATCGCCTATGTCCTCCAGGCCGACTACGGGCTCAACCTGCCGCGCAGTCTGCAGATCGAATTCTCGAAGGAAATCCAGGCGATCACCGACGCCGAAGGCAAGGAACTTTCCTCGAAACGGATCTACGAACGCTTTCGCGAGATCTATGTCGACCAGCCCAACGGCCGGCTGAAGTTCCTCGACCACCAGAGCTTTCCGGATGCAGCCGTGAAAGGGCGCAGGATCATCGAGGCGACCATTCTCGACAAAGGCAAGGAGCTTGTCATCAAGGGCGGCGGCAACGGGCCGATCGACGGCTTCGTCGATGCGCTGTCACGCCATCTCGGAACCGAGCTGTCCGTGCGCGACTATTCCGAGCATTCGATCCAGCACGGCTCGAACGCGGCCGCGATCTGCTACATGGAGATGGAGCATCCCGGCGGCGTGAAGTTCGGCGCCGGCATCAACACAAACATCGTCGCCGCTTCGCTCGAAGCCGTGGTGTCGGCCGCCAACCGCATCCTCGACGCCAGGTAGCGGCCAAGCCGAGATTCAAGCGGCGCGTCGCGCCGCTTGAGCCTTTTGCCGAAAAAAGTCTATGTTAGCGGTTTGTTAACCACGCTCGCCGGGCAGACCGCGATGACCGACAAGGCCGAGAATCAGGATTCCGCCGCCCAGGCGCGGCGGCTTGCCGACGTCATCCGAGAGGTCAAGAACGCGGCCGCCGACCGCGACGACGTCGTCGTGGAACTGCGCGAGGCGAGCCGCACCAGGCTGGAACTCATGGCTGCGGAAGTCGCACCCCTCTTTGCCCAGGTGCCGACCGACATCGACCTTTTCGACTTCACCATCTCGTCGGGCCTGCAGCCGCGCCTCTGGATCGACGCGGTCAGCCATGTCGCCATGGCGCGCGACCGCCGGACCTACCGTTTCGTGAAGGACACGCGCGCCGGCCGCGTTGTGCTGGCGGAGGGCACGGCGATCAAGCCCGTGGCCGATCAGGTGGCGCGTTATGTCGCCGAACGGCTGATCGAGCGCGAGCGCATGATGGAGGGCGTCGCCGAGCCGGCCATACCCGGCCTGGAAAGGCGGGGGACGGAGGAGTCGACGGTGGTCCGGCGCGGCGGCTGGCCTGCGTTCCTGTCGGGGCTCGGCCTGGTCGCGGCGGGCGCGCTGGTCGGCCTCATCGCTTCCGCGATGGCGCTCTGGGACCGGCTGATTGCAGCCTTCGGGCCGACGCCCTGACAGATTCGGCCGACGCCTAGCTCGACTGTCCGGCAGTGATCCACCCAGCGGCGTCAGGTTGCCCGAGAAGAACGCCGCGGGATAGTTCGCCGACCGGCAGGGTTGGGCCTGACAGGCCGCGGCGTGTCAGGTGCAATGACCATGCTTGCGGCTCGCCGGAGATTTCGAGCAGGTTCCATTGCGCCGCCGTATGCGCGCCGCCGACGGATTGTCCGCCGGCAGCGACGCCGACGACCGGCACGGTGTGCTTGCCCTTGCCGCCGATCCAGTAAAGCGTCGGCTCGTGCGAATGCCCGTGCAGGACGAGTTCGGCGCCGTGGCGCGAGATAGTCTTCTGAAAATTGCCGATGCCGAACAGCCGCTTGTGCTGGGCCACCGCCCCGCGAACCGGCGGATGGTGGATCATCACGATCCGGAACAGGCCCTGTTTCGCGGCCTTGTCGAGCAGCGCGCCCAGCCGATGCGACTGGTCCTCTCGAAAAAATCCGTTCGCCATGAAGGGGGCCGTGGCGCGTGCCGAGGAAACGCCGATGAGCGCCACATTGTCCCTTATCCGCATATAGGGGAATGCGTGGCGGTCGGCCGGCGCGTTCTGGCCGTCGCCGGTCATCCAGGCACCCCACCAGCGGCAGGCCTTGTCGAAGGCGCCGGGCACATAGGCGTCGTGATTTCCTGGAACGACCGACACGTCCTCGGCAGGTCCCAGCGTCTCCAGCCACAGCTTCGCAAACTCGATCTCGCCGTCGAGAGCCAGGTTGACGAGGTCGCCGGTGACGGCGAGGTGGTCGACGCCGGCCGCCTTGATGTCGTCCGTGATCGAGCCGAGCACGCCGTCATGCATGATATGGCGGCGGTTGCGCTGCCAGTTGACGTAGCCGACCATGCGCTTGGACGCGAGGTCCCGATAGGTTACATCGGGCAAAGGACCGAGATGGACGTCGGAAATATGGGCGAGCCTGAACATCAGGCCTTTGTAGGATACGCGGCAAGCGCTTTCCACCCGGAGAGCGCCGCGTGAGGCAATCCGACGACGACCGATTTCGTCAGACGAACTGGCCCGGCCTGCGCGCCAGACTTTTTCACCTCTATTTCCGGCTGAAACGCCCGATGACTTTCGGCGTGCGCGGGCTGGTGCATGATGCCGATCAAAATTCCGTGTTCCTCATCCGGCACACCTACGTGCCTGGGTGGCAATTGCCCGGCGGGGGCGTGGAGGTCGGCGAAACGGCGATCGAGGCGCTCGAGCGCGAGTTGCTGGAGGAAGGCTGCATAGAGATTTCCGGATCTCCGGTGCTGAAATCGATTCATTTCAATCGGCTCGCCAGCCGGCGCGACCATGTCGCGTTCTATCTGATCCAGAGCTATCGCCAAGCGGCGCCGAAACTGCCCGACCGGGAGATCGCGGCAGCAGGGTTCTTCCCGCTCGACCGGCTGCCGGAAGGAACGACGCCGGCCACCCACCGGCGCATCGCCGAAATCTTCGGCAACGCTCCGGTTTCGCCGGACTGGTAGTCAAGCCGCTTCTGCCAGCCGCGCACGGTTATGCGGCGCCGAATAGTCGATCTCGGGTCCGAGCGGCACGATGCGCGTCGGATTGATCGTCGCGTGGCTGCCATAATAATGCGACTTGATGTGGTGCAGATTGACCGTCTCGGATACGCCCGGCACCTGGTAGAGGTCGCGCAGGTAGTTCGACAGGTTGGGGCAGTCGGCGATCCGCTTCAGATTGCATTTGAAGTGCCCGACATAGACGGGATCGAAGCGTGCCAGCGTCGTGAACAGCCGCCAGTCGGCCTCGGTGAGGCGATCCCCGACGAGATAACGCTGCGTTGACAGGCGCTCTTCGATCTGGCCGAGGGCGGCGAAGAGCTGCCTGAACGCCGCCTCATAGGCTTCCTGGGTCGTCGCGAAGCCAGCCCGATAGACGCCGTTGTTGATCGCGGGGTAGACGAGCGCGTTGACCCGGTCGATTTCGCCGCGCAGAGGCTCGGGATAGAAGTCGAGCGATGCATCTCCCCATGCGTCGAAGGCCGAGTTCAGCATGCGGATGATCTCGGACGACTCGTTGGAGACGATCGTCTCTTCCTTCCTGTCCCACAAAACCGGCACGGTCACCCGACCCGTGTAGGCGGGATCGGCCTTGGTGTAGATCTGGTGCAGGAAATCGAGGCCGTACAGCGTGTCGCCGGTGGCGCCGTCCTCCACAAGAAACGTCCAGCCGTCCTTGCCCATGTAATGATGCACGATCGAGACCGAGATGATATCCTTGAGCTTCTTCAGCTTGCGGAAGATCAGCGTCCGGTGCGCCCACGGGCAGGCGAGCGAGACATAGAGATGATAGCGGCCCGGCTCGGCCTTGAAGCCGCGTTTGCGCCCTTCCGCCGGCCTCCCGTCGGCGGTGACCCAGTCGCGCCATTTGGCATCCTGTCGCACGAACGCCCCGCCGGAGTCTTTCGTGTCGTACCAGCGGTCGACCCATTTGCCTTCGACCAGGAGTCCCATGGCCTGTCCTTCCTTGCTTGCCGGCCACTATCTAGTGCGGCGCGCCTGAAGCCGACAGGTGCATTGTTTGTGACTATCCGTCTCCGAAACGCATTACCCCGTATCGCGCGAAATTGGCTGAAAGCCGTAGACGCGCTGCCGAAATGATGTTAGCGGGCGCGCCATGCTCATGATCCGGATCACCCGACGACGAATGGAAGCCCGCGCCTGACGGCGCCGATGGCCCGCCGCGCCTTCGCGGCACTCCTTCCTCTTCGACCGGACGAGACCATGAACCCCGCCGACGTGACATATCTGCCGGAAACGCCGGCGCATGACGCCGAAATCGAACACATCAATGAAGAAGCCTTCGGTCCGGGACGCTTCGCGCGCGCGGCCTACAAGATCCGCGAGGGCGGCCCGCACGAGCGGGAGTTGTCCTTCGTCGCTGTCCATAGGGGCTGCGTGATCGCCTCGGTGCGCATGACCCGCATCGCCGCCGGCGAAGGCCGCGCCCTGCTGCTCGGGCCGCTGGCCGTGCGTCCCGCCTTCAAGAATCTCGGCATCGGCCGCCGGCTTGTCGCCGTCGCGCTGGAGGCCGCTGAAAAGGCCGGCGCCGCTGCCGTGATTCTCGTCGGCGACGAAGCCTACTACGGCCCACTTGGCTTCGTGCGGGTCCCGCGGGGTCAGGTCTCGATGCCGCGGCCGGTCGATCTCGACCGCATCTTGGCGGTGGAGATCGAACCCGGCGCCGTCGCGCGCTTCAAAGGCGAGGTCTGCCATGCCGATCACGCGAAGGTCCTGGACGGAGGCCTGGTCCAGCCATAGCTCGGAAAACGCGTTGCTTGCCGCATCGACACGCGCCACATTGGCTCTTGTACCGCGGAGCGGGTCACGCAATACTGGAGCATCAACATCCACTTTGGCGCGGAACATGGACGACAAGCCCAAGGACGTGATCCGCGAAACGGACGCCGAGGCGATCAGGCTCGCAAAGACGCTGATGCGCACGGCCCGTTTCGGCGCTCTCGCGGTCATCGAGCCAGGCACCGGCGCGCCGCTGGCAAGCCGGGTCGGCGTTGCGACGGACGCCGACGGCACTCCCCTGATCCTCGTTTCGCAACTCTCGGCCCATACAAAGTCGATCCTCGCCGACCCCCGCTGCTCGCTGCTGGTCGGCGAACCCGGAAAGGGCGATCCCCTCGCCCATTCGCGCGTCACGCTGGTCTGCCATGCCGCCAAGCTCGAACCAGGAACGCCCGAGCGCGCCCGCGCCGAGCGGCGCTACCTCAACCGCAATCCCAAGGCCAAGCTTTATGTCGGCCTTGGCGACTTCTCCTTTTTCCGGTTGGAGGTCGAGCGGGCCAGCCTGAACGGCGGCTTCGGCAAGGCTTATCTGCTGACCCGCGAGGACCTCATCCTCGGCGGCGCCGTTGTCGATGAACTCGCCGCATCCGAGCAACGGGCGGTGGACCACATGAACGACGATCATCTCGATTCGATCGCCAATTACGCGCGCTATTTCGCGAAGGCAGACGGCGGCGGCTGGGTGATGACCGGCATTGACGCCGACGGCTTCGATCTTGTGGCCGGCGATGAGTCGCGGCGGGTGTTTTTCCCGTCGCCGCTGAACGATGCAAGCGAAATGCGCATGGTGTTGGTCGACATGGCGAAGGAGGCACGTGCGGCTCTCGAGGCACAAACGTAAAGTTTCGCTCCTGCCGTGCATTTTGGCGTCTTGAGATTCAAGAGCATTACACTAGGTTGCATATAGTTGAGGAGCGACTCTGTCGTTTCCGACGAAAATCTGCCTTGAAATTCGGAAGTGCCGCCCTGGGCGTACGGACGAATACGACGCGTGGGGGAAGGATGGTCTCGACGAAACTTCTGGACAATGCCGAAGCCGCGGCGGAATTCCTGACCCTAATAAGCAACGAAAAGCGGCTGGCCATATTGGCCCATCTGCTCCAGGGCGAAATGACGGTCGGGACAATCGCCGACAGGGTGTCGCTCAGCCAATCGGCACTGTCGCAGCATCTCGCCAAGCTGCGCGGTCTCGATCTCGTGGAGACACGCCGCGACCGGCAGATGATCTATTATTCCTGCAATTCCGATGCCGTGAGAAGCGTGCTGCGCACACTTGACGGCATCTTCGGCGGGGCATGACTCCGGCATATTTTTGCTGAAGCCTTGACCTTCCATTGGCTGGAACCCCTATCTCCGTGAAAATCGGAACAGGGACAGCAAAATGAATATCGAACTGATAATCGACGGAATGCATTGTTCGGGCTGCGCCAACGCGGTGCGCCGGGCGCTGGCGGCCGTGCCCTCCGTGTCCGCGGTCACCGTCGATCTCGGCGCGGGCCGCGCCTCGGTCGAAGCGGAAGCCGGCATCGATCCGGCCAAACTCTTGTCGGCTGCCGAGGAAGCCGGCTACGAAGCTCGCATCGGGGCCAACCCCGCAGACCAATCATGAGCCGCATCGCACTCGACATATCCGGCATGACCTGCGCCGCCTGCTCGGCGCGCGTGGCGAAGGCGCTGTCGCGCGTCGACGGCGTCGGGGACGCCGAGGTCAACCTGGCGCTCGAGCGCGCCAACATCGAGCTAAGCGGCGATGTCACCGTCGAAAGGCTCATCGCGGCCGTCGAGAAGGCAGGCTATGGCGCAACGCTGCGCAGTTCCGACGAGGCCCGTCGGCGCGAGGCGGATACGCAACGCGAGGCCGCGCGGCTGGCCGAGGAACGGCAGACATTGCTGCGCTTCGCCGTTTCGGCGCTGCTGTCGCTTGCCTTGGTGGTCGGAACGCTGCCGATGATGGCCGGGACGGGGCATGCCTGGATCGGGCCGTGGACGCAGGCGGCTCTTGCCGCGGGCGTGATGCTTGTCTCGGGAACGCGCTTCTACGGCGAGGCGTTCAACGCGGTGCGCGGCGGCAGCGCCAATATGGCGGTGCTGGTATCGCTTGGCACGTCAGTGGCGTTTTTCGCATCGCTCATCGAGGTGATCCGGGGAAATACGCACGCTCATCTCTATTTCGAGGCGGCGGCAGTGGTGCTGACCCTCGTCATGCTCGGCAAGTATCTCGAAGCGCGCGCCAAGCGGGGTGCCGGCGCTGCCCTTGCGGCGTTGGGCAAGCTCCAGCCGGCGGAAGCCGAACTGATGACCGGCGGCAATGCACGAAAAGTGCCGGTCGAAACGCTGCGCAAGGGAGATGTCGTGCTGGTAAGACCTGGTGGTCGCTTCCCTTGCGACGGCATCATCGTCAGCGGCCGCTCCTCCGTCGACGAAGCGCTGGTGACCGGCGAGAGCCTGCCGGTCGAGCGCGGCGAAGGCGATCCGGTGCTGACCGGAACCATCAATGGCGAGGCAGCCCTGGAAGTCCGTGTCACCAGGGTGGGCGACGACACCAGGCTTGCCCGCATGGCGCGGCTAGTCGAGGAAGCGCAGACGGGCAGCGCGCCGATCCAGCGCCTGGTCGACCGCATCTCCGCGATCTTCGTGCCGATCATCCTGGTCGTTGCGGCGGCGACTTTTCTCGTTTGGTGGCTGGCGCTTGGCGATCCGGCCGAAGGGCTTGCAGCCATGATCGCGGTCCTCGTCATCGCCTGCCCCTGCGCGCTCGGCCTGGCGACGCCGACGGCGCTTGTTGCAGGCACGGGATCGGCGGCGCGCGCCGGTATTCTGATCCGAGACATCGAAACCTTGGAACGCGCCGGCGAAATCGGCATCGTTGCCTTCGACAAGACCGGCACCCTGACGGCCGGCCGGCCGGTCGCAGCCTCGGCAATCGCACTCGACGGCGATGCGTCATCGATGCTTGCCCTCGCCGCCGCGGTAGAGGCCAAAAGCGAGCACCCCCTGGGCAAGGCGCTCGTCGGTTACGCGCGGGCAGAAGGCATCGCATTCGCCGACGCCAAGGAGGTACGAGCGATCTACGGGCAGGGCCTGTCCGGGGTCGTCGGTATAGAGACGGTGGCGGTCGGCAACGAACGGCTGGCGAAGAGCCTTGGCGCGGGGGAAGCCGAGATTTTTTCGCTCACGCAGAAGCTTGGCGCCAACGGAACGCTCGTCTTCATCCTTGTCGCCGGCAAGCTTGTCGGAGGTCTGCGCTTCGCCGACCAACCCCGTCCCGAAGCAGCTGCCGCCATTGCCGATCTCCACGCCCGCGGGCTGCGGACAGCGATGCTGACCGGTGACAACGACGCTGCGGCCAAGACCATCGGCGACGCTGCTGGCGTGGACGATATCCGTGCGCAGCTTCAGCCAGAGGAGAAAGTTGCCGCGCTGAAGTCGCTTGCCGCGGAAGCGGACGCCGCCATTGCCTTCGTCGGTGACGGCGTGAATGACGGCCCGGCGCTCGCAACGGCCCGGCTCGGCATCGCTCTTTCGTCCGGCACGGATGTGGCGCGGGAGGCCGCGCCCATCACGCTGATGCGGCCCGATCTGCGCCTCGTTTCCGCCGCGCTCGACATCGCTTCCAGGACGAAGCGCACGATCCGCCAGAATCTCGGCTGGGCCTTCGTCTACAATCTGGTCGGCATCCCGCTCGCGGCCTCAGGCATGCTGTCACCCGTGCTCGCAGGGGCGGCGATGGCGTTTTCCTCGGTCTCGGTGGTCGCCAACTCGCTGCTGCTGGCGCGCTGGAAGCCGAAAAAAGGCTGAGCGTGGAAATCATCCGCATCGACGATCCGGCCGATCCACGCGTCGCGCCTTACCTTTCCATCCGCGAGCGCGATCTCGCCGGCCGGCAGGGCCGGTTCATCGCCGAGGGCAAGGTCGTGCTCAACGTGCTTTTCCAGGCGGCACGCTTCGAGGCGGAATCGGTGCTTATCCTGGAGAACAGGCTTGTGGGCATCGCGGACACGTTGCGGCTCGCGCCACCTTCCATGCCGGTCTACTCGGCGTCGCAGGCTGTGATGGACGAGATCGCCGGCTTCCACATCCACCGCGGCATCCTCGCGGTTGGACGAAAGCGCGACGCCGACGATCCCGAAACGCTGATCGCTTTGCTGCCACCGCGCGCACTGGTAATCGTGCTGGTAGGGCTCTCCAACCACGACAATGTCGGCGCGATTTTCCGCAACGCCGCCGCCTTCGGCGCCGACGCGGTGCTGCTCGACGAAACGTGCTGCGACCCGCTTTACCGCAAGGCGATCCGCGTGTCGGTCGGCGCTGCGCTGAAGGTCCCGTTCGCCGTTGCGGCCGACGCCGGCTCTATCGCCGCGCTTCTCGACAGGGCGGGTTTCGGCCAGGTCGCGCTTTCACCCTCGGGCGCATCCGACATCCGCAATGCCTCGCGGCCGGACCGGCTGGCGCTCTATCTCGGCACGGAAGGCGACGGCCTGCCCGACGCTCTGTTGTCTCGGCTCCAAACCGTCCGGATCGGCATGGCGGAAGGCTTCGACAGCCTGAACGTCGCGGCCGCCTCGGCGATCGCGCTGCATCACTTCACGTCAGGGAAATAGGGCTAGCTCGAGGCGGCGGCTTTCTGCAGCGCACGTACCTTGTCGGCGAGGCTTGAGATCTTCTTGCCGGTATCGTTGTCGGCCTCGCCATGCGGGCCAAGCGCCGCGTTGATCGGCGAGTCCGGCCCCTCCAGCGCGGCGGTGAGCTTGACCACTTCGGCCGCGAGTTCGTTCATCTGCTCGCGCAGCATCGCGCTCTGCCGCCGCTCTCCACTCCATTCCTCGGACTTCGTGCGCTCATGCACGGCGACGTCCACCTTGAGCTTGCGATTCTCGCGCGTCAGTATCTTCAGGCGCTCCTCAAGGAGGTCGCGATCGGCCGACACCTTGGCCATCAGCTTCTCAAGTTCCTTGTTCTTGGCGCCCGAGACGAAGCCGGCAAGCTGCTCCGCAAGTTCGGCCTTTTCGCTGTCGAGCTTCGCCTTCTCCCCCTGGAGGGCGGCGATCTGAACCTGCAACTCGCCTTCCGTGCCGGAGCTCGCCTTGACCGTGTCGCGCATACGGGTCACCTCGCGCTCGCTGCGGTCGATCTTTTCGTCGCGGTCGGCGATCGTCGACAGCAGCCGCTCGATCCGCGCTTCGAGTGCAAGCGCCCTCTCCTGTTCCGCCTTCAGCGCCTCGCGCGTGCCTCGGCTTTCGGCCGTGACCTCCTGGTTGCGGCGGTCTATGTCGCGGCGCTCGTTGCGCAGCGTCGCCAAATCGTGATTGAGTTTCTCGATCTCGTTCTCTCGGGCAACGAGTTCGAGCTGCCGGCTCGAGGCCGTGAAGCTGGCGTCGTCGTACATACGGCCGAGTTTCTCGATCTCCGCCGCCCTCTGCTCCAGCAAATTCTCGGCCTGGTCGAGCCTTTCGGTCAAAACCTGCAGCTCATCCTCGCGCCTCCGCAGCTCGGCACGGATCTCGCCGGCCTGGGCCTCGAGCCGCGTCAGCGCCTCGTGCCGCTCGTTGCGCTCGGTCATGAGCTGCTTCAGCTCTTCGCGATTGCGGTTTATCTCGACGATCTGGGCCGCCGCCTTCTCGCGGAAATTCTTGAAGTTGATTTCGAGACGGCGCGTCGCCATCGCGAATTCGGCGCGCATGCGGTCCTTGTCGGCCTGGATCTCGGTCAGCGTCAACGGAACGGAAGCCTCGATGCGCTTTCGCGTCAGGGCAACGGCGCGGCGCCAGACCATTGGCGCGACGATCAGGGCGATGAAGCCGGCTGACAGGAAGCCGAGGACGAAGACAAGACTGGATTGCATGTTTCTTCCGCGCGCGGCGGGCAAATACCGGCCGGAACCGCTTTTGCCACGCCGTACGGGTCGAAATCCAGTGCCGTAGTGGAAAAGTTCGGGAATTTAATGCCGGCACACCGCACGGGGATGCACTGCCGAACCGATCGCCGAACACCAGAAGGGCGGCGCACACGCCGCCCGTAGAAGTGCCCCCCGTGAAAAGCGCGAGGGGAAAGTCAGGTCAGAACGGATTCCAAGTCGGCTGCTCGGTCAGCTTCAGATAGCCGACGTTCACGCCAAGTCTGGCGCCGACGCCGGTGCGCACCGGAACGAGCAGGATATTGCCGTTCTTCAACACGTTGAAGCCGAGGCCGGCGATCACGTAGGCCGATCCGGCGACACCGGCGAAGCGGTTGTAAAGGTTGGGCACGTCGTCAAGATTGTAGACGAGGATCATCGAACGCGAGCCCTGCCCGCCGAAATCCCAGCCAAGCGATGGCCCTTGCCAGAATACTTTGTGATCGCCGGCGTTCTTCGTATAGAGCGTGCCTTCGCCGTATGTCAGGCCGCCGACGATCGCACCCGAACCTTCCTCGCCCAGCACATAGCCGTTCGGCAGGCCGTAGGAGGCGAAAATGTGCTCGACCACGCTCGCCAGTCCGCCGGAGGTCGCGCCGAAGAAGCGGTGTCCGGACTCGACGATTTCGTCGGCCGTATATTCCTGCGCCTGCGATGGCGAGGCCCAGAAAGCCAGCGTGCACGACAGTGCAAACAGCGAAACGATGATCCGGAGCGATATCCGGTCTTTCAGTCGGGAAAACATGCTTCCAAATCTCCGTCCGGGAGCCGATCCGCCGACGCCTTGCCCCGCTGCGGCTCTTCCGGCCGCCTGATGGGAATCACGGACAAACTATGCTGCATTCCTTTTCCAACTGTTAAGCACGGCGAAGATGGCGGATCGAAGGCGTGCCCCGCTGCCGGGGTCGATACCGGGCAACAGGTCGTCCCCGATTCTTGCCGCTGTCAGGCTTGGCGTATACCAATTGTGGCGGGGAAGGACGTGATTCGCATTGCGAGGCGAAGCCGGGCTGTTGATTTGAGGGACAATTAGTAGATGTCTGAACTTTTTACGCTTTCCGCGCCGGATTTGGCCGCGCTTTTGTGCAGCCGTGTTTGTCACGACATTATTTCGCCGGTGGGCGCGATCAACAATGGGCTTGAATTGCTCGATGAGGGCGGCGCCGACGCGGACGCCATGAACCTCATCCGGCAGAGCGCCAGGAACGCTTCGGCCAGGCTGCAGTTTGCCCGCATTGCCTTCGGCGCGGCCGGCTCGGCCGGCATGCAGATCGACACCGGTGACGCGGAAGCCGTCACGGTCGCATTCATGAACAATGAAAAACCGGAACTGGTCTGGAACGGTGGGCGGGCCTTGCTGCCGAAAAACCAGGTGAAGCTGCTCCTGAATCTCGTCCTGGTCGCGCTGGCCGCGATCCCGCGCGGCGGCAAGATCACCGTCACGCTGGATGACGTACACACGCAGCCGAAGTTCACATTGTCTTCCAGCGGTCCGATGTTGCGCGTACCGCCGAAATTTCTGGAACTGCATTCCGGACGCAAGCCCGAAGAGCCCATCGACGCACACTCGGTGCAACCCTACTACACGCTGCTCCTGGCGCGCGAAGCGAACATGACGATCTCGATTCACGCCAATGCCGAGGAGGTCGTGCTGACTGCCGTCTGAGGTCCGGCGCCGACAGGTTTCAGCATCGGCAAAATGCGGCCGGCCGCTTGTGCGAGCTACGCCGGCCCGTCAGAAGACTGGAGATAGTCAAGTATTGCTATAATTTCATCAAGAAAATGTCCTTGCAGGCATGCATTTCCAAAAATTTTACCTAACCGCTTTTCTGGTTGTTTACGCAAGTCGGCTACGGTCCCCCAACATGCTGGACACTGAGTTCTCCGGTGTGGCGCCATTTGAGGACCGGGGACATGAAGCGCTGCTTGTTCGTCGATGATTCGGCCGTCATCCGAAAGGTAGCCAGGCGCATCCTTGGCGGCCCGGATCTACAGATCATGGAGGCGGCGACAGGCTTCGACGCAATCGCCATCTGCGCCGGCGACATGCCGGACATCATCGTGGTGGACGGCGCGCTGCCGGACATGACCGCCGTTGAATTTATTCGTCGCGTGCGCGGCATCGACAGCCCGATCAGGCCGCAGATCGCAATCTGCCTCCCCGAGGTCGACATCGCCGCCATCATGCGCGCCAAGCGCGCCGGCGCCCAAGGCTATCTGCTGAAGCCGTTTAACCGACCCCAGTTGCTGGACCGCTTCCGCCGCTTGCAGGGTGCGGCGGCGTAAGAAAATTCAAACGTTTTCAATTGCCTAAAGCAAAAGACCCGGCAGGGCCGGGTCCAGCGTTCCTGGTTTTTCAGAAGAGCGTTCAGGCGCTTTCGCGCATGTCTTCCGGTTCGCGCAGCACATAGCCGCGGCCCCACACGGTCTCGATATAGTTCTGCCCGCCCGACGCGGCGTCGAGCTTCTTGCGCAGCTTGCAGATGAAGACATCGATGATCTTCAACTCCGGCTCGTCCATGCCGCCATAGAGATGGTTGAGGAACATTTCCTTGGTCAGCGTCGTGCCCTTGCGCAGCGAGAGCAGCTCGAGCATCTGGTATTCCTTGCCCGTCAGATGGACGCGCTGGCCGCCGACTTCGACAGTCTTGGCGTCGAGATTGACCACCAGGTCGCCGGTTGTGATGACAGATTGGGCGTGTCCCTTGGAACGGCGCACAATCGCGTGAATGCGCGCAACGAGCTCGTCCTTGTGGAACGGTTTGGTCATGTAGTCGTCGGCTCCGAAGCCGAGGCCGCGAACCTTGTCCTCGATGCCAGCCATGCCCGACAGTATGAGGATCGGGGTCTTCACTTTGGACAGGCGAAGCGTTCTCAAGACTTCATAACCCGACATGTCAGGCAAATTGAGATCAAGGAGAATGATATCGTAATCGTACAGCTTGCCCAGGTCGACGCCTTCTTCACCAAGGTCGGTGGTATAGACGTTGAAGCTTTCCGACTTGAGCATCAATTCGATGCTCTGGGCGGTTGCACTGTCGTCTTCTATCAGCAGAACGCGCATTCTATTCCCCTTTTCTGCTGCCGGACCGTCGTAAGCGGGCGCCCGGTATCGGAGCAGTCTGTGCCTGAATCAGAAGCTGCCATCGAATGGTTAACAAAACCTAATTCGACTTGGCAAGTAAAAACCGATTGTTCAGCCATTTGGTTCACTATCTTGAATCTAAAGCTGAATCGCTACACGAAGTCCTTAACGTGCCACTTTAACGGTACGGCCTAAGCCCGCCGTTAGAATGTTGTGGATTCCGAGCAGATGCGAGATCGGATTTTTACCGTGCCTTAAGTCCTGACGCGTATGATTAACAATGCGCGTAAACGAATGGTTACCGTCGGCGAAATATCTTAGGAATCTGTTTCCTATTGCGCCGATGCGGGATCGTCGGAACCGCGGGAGATTTGTGTTGAGAGGCGTCGGCGTTCCGGGGAGTTTCGGGTTATGAAGACACGTGAGAACCTCGTTCGGCTGAAACAGTTTCAGGTGAACGACAAGCGCCGGCAGCTGCTGCAGCTCGACATGATGATCGCCGAATTCGAGCGGATGGCCGGCGAGCTCGAAATCCAGATTACCGCCGAGGAGAAGAAGGCCGGCATCACCGATATCAATCATTTCGCCTATCCGACCTTCGCCAAGGCCGCGCGGCTTCGCCGCGACAACCTGAAGAACTCGCAGCACGACCTGCTGCAGCAGAGAACCGCGGCCGAATCAATACTCGCCGAAGCTGAAGCGGAGCTTTCCAAGGCCGAGGCGCTGGAATCCCGCGACGTCAAGAACCGCGAGCATGAAGTCGGCCTTCGCAGCGCCATGATCGGCTGACGCCGGCCGGCCTGCGTCCAGGCCTCACCGCTTCCGCCGGCCGACCGCTTGGGTTATGGCTCGGCGATGCACTTCGCCCTCCCTTTCAGTCTGTTCGCCGCCGGCTTGTCGCTCGGGCTCGGCCTCGTGCTGCCGCTGGTGCGCGTCGAACGCCTGTTCTTTCTGACCGACGAGCCGTCACTGCTCGCAATCGTCGCAGGGCTCTGGACGGAGCGCGAGATCCTGCTCTCGACGGTTGTGGCATTGTTTTCAATCGTTTTCCCGTGCCTGAAGCTCGGGCTGCTCAACGTCGCCGCCTATGCGGGCGCTGAAACGGCGGCCCGGATCCCGGCATGGTTCCAGGCGTTGTCGAACTGGTCGATGCTCGATGTGATGCTGGTGGCGCTGGTGATATTCGCGGCCAAGACCAGTGGCTTGGCGACGGCATTCACTCTGCCAGGCCTGTGGTTCTTCGCGGCTTCGGCCGTGCTGACGGCGCTGGCCTCGGCATTGTTGAAGCGACGGGGGCAGGAAAGGACTTAGACTAGTGCCTGTACTGCTGAATGCGCGTGGTGCGCAGTCCGGCAAGTCCGTACTCGTCGATTGACGCCTGCCAGGACAGGAATTCCTCGGTGGTGAGCTTGTAGCGCTGGCATGCCTCGTCGAGGCTGAGCAGGCCGCCGCGGACAGCCGCCACGACTTCTGCCTTCCGTCGGATGACCCAGCGCCTGGTATTTGTCGGCGGAAGGTCTGCGATGGTCAGCGGACTGCCGTCCGGGCCAATCACGTATTTGACGCGCGGTCTAATCAGATCGGTCATCGTACTCTCTACACAACCACAAACGCTACGACGCAATAATCGTCACATTAGCGCCACAGCTTTAAAAATTGCCTAAGCGTTCGCTAATGGGTAAGTAACGATCCTGAATCGACCGTTAGGGATTTCGGTTGAATTTGACGGGCCGCGCCTGTCTGCTGTGGAAATGGACCGAGAAAGCGGTCGGGTTGGCGCAAGAGCGGGGCATGACCTATATTCGCACCATTGGCATCAGCCGGTCGCGCAACGGAACCGCAATCCCATGAACAGCCTCGACCTTCCCGGACGGCCCGAAGAGACACGCATCGTCGTGGCGATGTCGGGCGGCGTCGATTCGTCGGTCGTCGCCGGCCTTCTGAAGCGCGAGGGCTACGACGTCATCGGGATGACGCTGCAGCTCTATGATCATGGCGCTGCCGTGCATCGAGCCGGCTCCTGCTGCGCCGGGCAGGACATCGCCGATGCGCGCCGGGTCGCCGAAACACTCGGCATTCCGCACTACGTGCTCAACTACGAGGAGCGCTTCCGCAAGGCGGTGATCGATCCTTTCACGGCGAGCTACGTTGCCGGCGAGACGCCGATCCCTTGCGTCTCCTGCAACCAGACCGTCAAGTTCGCCGACCTTCTGTCGACCGCACGGCAACTCGGCGCCGACGCGCTGGCCACCGGCCATTATATCCGCAGCCGTCCAGGCATCGGTTCGGGCGGTGCTCACCGCGCGCTCTATCGTCCCGTCGACGCCGAGCGCGACCAGAGCTATTTCCTTTTCGCAACCACGCAGGAACAGATCGACTACCTCAGATTTCCGCTTGGCGGCATGTCCAAGCCGGAGGTGCGAGCCATCGCGGAGGAGATGGGCCTGTCGGTCGCCGGCAAGGCCGACAGCCAGGACATCTGCTTCGTGCCGCAGGGCAAGTATTCCGATGTCATCGCCAAGCTCAGGCCTGCCGCCGCCACCCCCGGCGACATCGTCCATATCGACGGCCGCGTGCTCGGCCGCCACGACGGCATCTTGCGTTATACGATCGGCCAGCGCCGCGGCATCGGCATCGCTTCGGGCGAGCCGCTCTACGTCGTGCACCTCGATGCGGACCGCGCGCGCGTCATCGTCGGCCCTCGCGAGGCGCTTCAGACCCGCAAGATCCATCTTCGAGACGTGAACTGGCTGGGCGATTTCCCGCTTGTCGACACGCCGCCGGAAGGCATCGAGCTGTTCGCCAAGGTTCGCTCGACACGCCCGCCGCGACCGGCAACGCTCCATCGCGCCGGCGGCGCCGTCTGGATCGAACTCGGCGAGGGCGAATCCGGTATCGCGCCGGGTCAGGCCTGCGTGCTCTACAGCGCCGACGGCGACGATGCCCGCGTCTACGGCGGCGGTTTCATCGAGCGCTCGGAGCGCGGCAAGGAGGCCGAGGCCATGCTGTCCCGTCTTGCCACGTCCGAGCCGGCAAGGGTTCCCGCCGAATAGACTGGCGGCAATGCTTGGCCGGATGAAAAGCTGGGCAAGCGGCGTCAAGCGCGACGTGATTGCCTTGTTCCTCGCGGCGCGCGACCCCCGGACGCCCTGGTACGCCAAGGCGATGGCCGGCCTCGTCGCCGCCTATGCCTTGAGCCCCTTTGACCTCATTCCGGATTTCATCCCGGTCGTCGGCTATCTCGACGATCTTGTCGTCGTTCCGCTCGGTATCTGGCTCGTGGTTAGGTTGATACCTCCGGACCTCATGCAGGAATTCCGCGCGGATGCCGCGCGCATGCAAGCCAAGCCCATCAGCCACGCCGGCGCGCTCATCGTCTTCGCTCTATGGATCGTCGCCGCGGTTCTGCTTCTGCGGTGGTTCTGGCCCAGGCCGGCCACCTGAACGGCCGCCTAAACGTGGACGACGGTGCCTGCCGTCAGGATGCGCAGCACGGTGACCGCTTCCTCGCCGCTGGTACGCGGCGGTGTGCGGGTCTCGATGCAATGGAGGAAATGCTCGAGTTCGCGCGTCAGCGGCATGCCTTGCGCGACTTCGGCATAGGACGGTTCGTCGGCCGTGAAGGCCCACTGGCCGCTGTCCTGCCACACGGCATGACGGTAGACCGCAAGCTTGCGCTCCCACGGCTCGACATCGTCGAACACCGCCATCGCCTTGGTGCCGACCACCGTCAGCCGCCGCTCGCGATAGGGGTTGAGGCGCGAGGTGAAGAGGTGGCTGCGAATGCCGTTCGGAAAGCGCATGTGCAGATGGGCGAAATCGGAGAGATGGTCGAGCAGAGCCGCTCCCTCGCCGCGCACCTCGGCCGGCGCCACGCCGGTTATGGCAAGGATCATCGACAAATCGTGCGGAGCAAGATCCCAGAGCGCATCGTTTTCGGTGTGGAACTTGCCGAGGCCGAGCCGGTGCGAGTGAATATATTTGACATCGCCGAGCTCGCCGGCGTCGATCAGTTCCTTCAGCTTTTCGAAGGCCGGGTGGAAGCGCAGCACATGGCCGACCATGAAGATGCGGGATGCCTTCCGTGCCGCGGCCACCGCCCGCTCGCCATCGGCGACCGTCAGCGCGATAGGCTTCTCCACCAGCACATCCTTGCCGGCCTCTACCGCCCGGACAGCGGCATCGGCGTGGAATTGCGGCGGCAGCGCCATGACGATGGCGTCGACGTCGTCACGGGCAAACAGCGCGTCGGGATCGACCGCAAGGCAGCCCTGCTCGCTGGCAAAACCTTCCGCACGCGCCCGGTTGGCGTCGGAGACGGCATGAAGCGCGCCGAGCGCCTTCAGCGTGCGGATATGGTTCGAGCCCCAGTATCCGCATCCAAGGACAGCTATGCGCGGTTTCATCACTTGCCAGCTCAGGAAATTGTGACGGACACATAACGGCGCGCCGACGCGAACTCAAGCCGCGCGCCAAACGCCGCCCGACTGCGGACGATTTGCCGCGCGGAGCGGGGACTTTCGGCCCGGTCCGATTCGCCCGGGCAGCGCCGTGCCCAGGGGATCGCATCGGCTTCGCGCGCCGGTCCCCCGATCTCCGGCGTGTTGTCCGGTCGGGTTTCGAAGCCTGAGTTCTGGAAGCTTGACAGCTTCACCAGTCGAACCCTATATCCCGCGCGACCTTGGCGAACGCCTCGATCTGTCCGTAGTCGCGGTTCATTTCGAGACCTTGCCCTCCTGGCGGAGTAGCTCAGTTGGTTAGAGCACGGGAATCATAATCCTGGGGTCGGGGGTTCAACTCCCTCCTCCGCTACCATCGATCCCCCCCGAGAAATTGCGCGCTGCCCGGCGACCAGGCTGGTCAGGTAGCCTTCGACATCGACATGAGGCGGTTGGCCGGCCGATGTGGGGGTGACGCGGACGGCCGTCACCAGTTCCCTGACCAGGCGCTTGGCCTCGCCCGAGACGAATCCTTCGTTGGCCGCGACCTCGGCCTCCAGCCGCTCGAGGTCGCGGATGTAGCGGGAGATCAGCGCCGGCTTCAGGGTCACCACCTTCGGCGGCTCGGGCAGACGCGACAGGCGCGCCTCGAGTTCGGCGACCTCGGCGCGCAGCTGCGGCAGCCCGGCCGAGGCCTCCGCCTCGGAGATCACTCCCTTGATCAGGCAGTCGACGGTGCGCGCCAGCTCGCGCCTGGCCGCGGCAAGGCGCTGCGCCGCCTTCTCACGCGCCGCGCCCTCGCCGGAATGGAGCCGGCGGTGCTCGTCGTTGTAGCAGGCGACATAGTGGTCAAGCAGCCTGCGGTCCGCGAGGTTGCGGCGCAGCGCGTCGAGAACCGCCGCCTCGATCGGCTCGATCGCATAGGGCCTGGTGTGCGCGCAGGCCCTGGCCTCCTTGGCGCGCGTGCACATGATGCGCGTCTGGCGGCCCATCCTGTCCTTGACTGACATGCCCGCGCCGCACGCCCCGCAGCGAAGCAGGCCGGACAGCAGCCGGCCGTTCTTCGGCGCCTGCCTGCGCTCGCCGCCCGCCGCCCGCTTCCTGGCCGCCGCCGCGGCGAAAAGCTCGCGCGGCACGATCCTGAGATGTTCGGCCGCCTGTTCCTGCCACTCGGCCCGGTCGTTGACGCGCGAGATGCGGCGGCCGGTGTCCGGATCCTTGACGAAGCGCGTGCGGTTCCACACCAGCCGTCCGTCATAGGCGGCGTTCTGCAGGATGCCGCTCTCGCGGCGGCGGCTGCCGTTGATGGTGGAGCCCTGCCAGTAGTGGCCACGCGGCGGGGCGACGCCGTCGGCGTTGAGGCTGCCGGCGATGTCGCGCGGCACGCGGCCGTCGACATATTCGCTGAAGATGCGCAGCACGATCGCCGCCTCCTCCGGCACGATCGCCAGCTCGCCCGCCCGGCCGGCCACCGGCGCATAGCCATAGGCCCTGCCCCCGGCGTTGCGGCCGTCGCGCACCACGCCGGCCATGCCGCGCCTCACCTTCTGCGCGAGGTCCTGAAGATAGAGCGCTCCGACCAGCCCGCGAATGCCGATCTGGACGATGTCGGCCGTGCCGTCGTGCACCGCCCTGATCTCGACCCCGACATGGGTCAGGCGCTTGTAGATGCCCGCCAGGTCCTCCTGGTCGCGCGACAGCCGGTCGAGCGCCTCCACGACGAGAACGTCGAAGGCGCGGTCGCGGGCGGCGTCCATGACGGCGAGCAGCCCGTCGCGGCCCATGATCGAGGCGCCCGAGCGGGCGCGGTCGTCATAGACGGCGGTGACGGCGAGACCGGATTTCGCGGCATGGGCGGTGCAGAGCGCGACCTGGTCGTCGATCGACCTATCGGTCTGCAGGTCGCTCGAATACCTGGCGTATATCGCGGCGCGTTTCATTGTTCTGATCCCCGTTCGGGCCTTCGACCCTCACCGCCTCTTGCGCATGATAATCGTCGCGGGCGGCCTGGCGTGCAAGAGCCTCGACGAAGCGGGCCAGCGCGGGGTGGATGCCAGCCGGCGGCGCGACGCTGGGGCGGATCATTTCCGGTTCGCCAGTTCGAGAAGCACGTCGGCGTGGCATTGCGGATTTTTCGTTTCCCCGTTCGCGCCTTCGGCGCTCACCGCCTCATTTTTGAGCTTGCACCAGCAGGCGAGGTTCTTGCCGCGCAGCGCGGAAAAGGCCTCGGGGCGCCGCTCGGCTTCCTGGCGGAACAGCGCGACGGCGATACGCGCGCCTTCG
The DNA here is from genome assembly GCF_040049215.1 of Mesorhizobium sp. KR9-304. Taxonomy (NCBI): domain Bacteria; kingdom Pseudomonadati; phylum Pseudomonadota; class Alphaproteobacteria; order Hyphomicrobiales; family Phyllobacteriaceae; genus Mesorhizobium; species Mesorhizobium sp. KR9-304. The sequence goes on from NZ_JBDZDN010000004.1 coordinate 187,631, forward strand.
CGATCGGCGTCGGCCGCCGTCACGGCATCGAACGGGTCGATGCCCAGCGCCGGAAAGCCGCCGTGATACCAGGTCCGCAAGACGTGGTGGGGATTGCCCCATTTGGTCGGGCGCGCGACGTTGGCGGCCGGCAGGCCGTTGGTGGCGAGCGAATGCGCCTGGAGGTTGAAGCCGGCGCGGCGGGAGAGCTGAAGGCGGACGGGGGTGATCATTCTGGCTTGTCCAGAATGAAGGTGAATTGTCCATCATTGTCGCCAGCATGGATAGTCTCGCCGCAAGCTGAGCATTCGAACCGCTCGCTTCCGGCCATATGCGTGCCCGGGATGCCATGCGCGGTGTCGTGCATGTGGCGGAACGGCCGCTTCTGACCGCAGCTGTGGCAATGCGCTTCGATGTTGCTCATGGCCCCCCTCCGCCGGCTTCGCCGGCACCTCCCCCCGCCTCGCGGCGGGTGGCGGATAGGCGCGCTTCATGCTGCCGGTGGAACCAAAGCTGATAGCAACCGCGCTGTTCGCCTTTCGGACAGCCTTCCCACCACAACCGGCATGATCCTGGCCCGGCTTCTGGATCTCGGCCGCATTTCTTCCCTCTGCCTTGGGGCGTTGTCCACGCGGGCGGCGGTGGCAGCAAAAGGTCGAGTTGATCGCTCATCGCGACATCACCGGGAAGCTATTGTGCTCGACGCCGTCGAGCAGGCGGCCGGCGCGCTTCTTGCCGGTGCGCAGGTGCATCGGGCCGTCCGGCGCTTCCAGCGGATCGAACCAGTCGAAGCTGTCGGTCGTCCTGAGCCAGCGACCCTCCCGTTCATCGGATGACGGCGTGAACCAGACGCCGTCGCCGTGGTCGTTGCCGTAGCCGCCGAGATGCTCGCCCCACTGCTTGAAGAAAAACGGAACGCCGGCGGCGGCGCACTGGTCGCGGATCGACAGCGCCCAGGCCGGATGCATGGGACGCGCGCCCTGCCCCGACTCGCCGCCGACGATGACCCAGTCGAGAATTGCGGTTCCAGATTCCTGCGCGAGATGGCTGCGCGCTGTCCTGACTAGCGTCTGCAGCTCGGGGCTGTCGACATTGTCTGGATGGTGATGAACTCCGAAGCCGAAGTCGATCGGGCCGAGCAGCGGCTCAGCGCTGACGAAGCGGATCGCGGCGGGCGTGGCGAGCAGGTCGGGAATGCGCTCGTCGGCTCGGCGCTGGTCCTCAGCCGAGACGCCAAGCCAGGCGTTGGAAAGCGGCCACACCTGGAGATGGGCGATATCGCCCTGCAGGACGATCCCCTCACCTACCTTGGAATTCGGATCGCGCGTCATGCTGGCAAGGGTCAGCTCAAGTGCGGCCAATCCGACCGGATGCGCACGCGCCGCGGACAGATACGCCCGCATGCGCGCGCTGCGTTTGGTCAGCACCTGAAAGGTGTGCTGGGGGCAGAGCGCCATGACGGCGAAGACGCGGTCGATCCATTCGTCCGGTACGTCTTCGTGGAACAGGTCGGACATGGAATTGACGAAGACGGTGCGCGGGCTTTTCCAGCGCAGGGGCGCGGTCAGGATATGCTCCGGGGCCAGCGCGACCTTGCCCGTCCAGATCGCCTTACCTTTAACCTTGCGCGTGGTGCCGGCGTAATGCGTCTCTCTGCCTGCAGCGGCGTTGATCGCCTCGATGCGGGCTGCCATCTTCATCGCGTAGCAGTTCGTGCAGCCCGGCGTCAGGATGGTGCAGCCGGCCAGCGGGTTCCACGTCTCGCCTCCGGCGCCGGGCCGATGGGTCCATTCGATCGTGGTGCCGTTGGCCATCAGAGCAGCCCTCCCCGCTTCGGTTCGGCGCAGGCCGGGCAAGTGTGCGTCCATTCGCCCGACACCTTCTGGATTTTCCAGCCGTCGTCCTTGGCGTCGGCGATCATCACGTCGAATTCGTCGCCGGCGTAGGTCCTGCGCTGCGAGAAGCCGCAGTCGCAGACGAGCTGCTGCTGGCCGGCGTGTTTCTCGATCACCAGCCGCCTCCCGCCGTGAGGCCGAAGACGAGCAGCGCGCCGCCGAGCACGCCGATCGATGACAGCAGCACCGTCTCGGCGAGCGTGAACATGGGGCGGGCGGCAAGCGGCAGGCAGCGGCTGACGCGGTCCTGCAGCTCTTCATCGAGCGCTGCCTCGACGACATAGTCGAGCGGGGCTTTCATCGCCTCACACAAATCGTCGGTGAATTGATCGTCCGGCCTGCCTGCGAGAATATCGGCAACCGGATCGCGCCGCCTGCCGGAAAACCGGCTCTGCACCTGCCGCACGGCGTCACGGGCGCTCATGACGCGCCTCCGAACAGGATCCAGACGCCGGCGGCGTAGAGAAAGAGGCCCATGGCCGCGAAGGCGGCGATGTCCTGGGCGCACCAGGCGGTGAGGCGCGCTGCGCCGAACAGGGAAGAAAGAAAGCGGGCGCGCATGTCAGGCGAGCCTGCGGACGGCGCGGGCGCGGGCGAGTGCTGCGGCTTCCTCGCCGTGACGCTCGATGTCGGCGTCGGCATAGTCGCCATAGACGGCGAGCGCGCGGGCGGTGACGGTCATGCCGGCAGCGCGCATGTCGCGCATGGTCTCGGCCATACGCTCGACGATCGATGGGTTTTCGGGGGGAAGGGTTGCCGCCGGGGCGTTTTCGAAGCCGATCATGGTGCTCTCCATCCGCATGAGTGCGAATGGGGGCGCATTATCTACGGAATTTATTCCGCGTCAATTCCTACGTACGGAAATTTTTCCGTTACTGACCGACATTGCCTGCGCGGCGAGCCGCAAGAGCGGCCTGCAACTCCGTGGCGATGGCGGCGGTCCGTTCAGTCGCCGCCGCAATTCGCACCAGCAGATAAATCAACTGAGCGACGCCGAAAAAGAGGATGCCGGTGCCAAAGAACGGCAGGCTGGCGAGGACTTGAACGCCGGTAGGCGGACGTTCCACCGCAAGGACCCCGAGCCCCAGCATCGTTGCTATGGCGCCGGCAACGGCGAAAATCACGACCAGAATCATGCGACCCCTCCCCTTCCTGCGTCACACTCCGAAAAGTTCGTTGAGCGTCATGACCTTGTGGACCGCGACCACCGTGATCAGCTTCAGTTCCACGGTCGCCGCCGGATTCAGTTTGCCGATCACCAGGTGCGTGGGCGTGCGCTTTATGAGCCGCCCGATCGTCGCCTCCTGCCCGTCCGCCGGGTCGGCGAGAATCTGGACAACCACCGAATCGCCGGGGCGCGCCGGCCTGTCAGGATGGATGAAGCGCAGATCGCCGGGATTGTGCTCGGGCACCATCGAGGTGCCTTCCACATAAAGCGCGTAGGCGTTTCTGGCGCTGGACAGGCCCGGCGGCCTGCGCACCCAGTCGACCGGATCGGTGGAGATCTGGAACGCGCCGCGCGCATGCGAGCCGGCGGCGGTTCCGAGAACGGGGACATCGTTTGGCATCGACGCGGCAGACGGCAGCAGGACCGGCGCAAGGCGAACCTCGGTCTTACGCGGTGCCAAAGGAACGTCTTCGCCGCGCAGGAGGAACGCTTCGGTCGTCCCCAGGGCATCGGCTATGGCCGCCAGATTGCCACCTCGCGGCAAGCCGGCGTCGGGCTTGAGCATCTTGCCCACGGTATCGGGGTGCAGCCCGGCGGCTATGGAAAGCTTGCGCCCCGAGGTGCCTCTTTCGGCCATCAGCTTGCGCAGTCGCAATTGAAAATCGGTTGCCATGTGCGGAAATCTAGCCGCGCCGACAGGTTTCGTATCGCGGAAAAAACTCCGTTGACGACAAGGAAAGATTTCCGTATCCATTGCGATCATGTTGAACCTGCGCTCCCAGCTCATATCGGTTTCCAATGCCTATTGCGCCGCGACGCGCCTTTCGCGGTCGCGGGTTTCGACCATCGTGCTCAATCGGGGAGCCACGCTCGACAAAATCGCGGCGGGCGAATCGGACATCAACACCGGCACGTTCGAGAAGGCGCTGCTCTGGTATTCGGCCAATTGGCCCGAGAACGCGGTGTGGCCCGACGACGTCGCCCGGCCCCGGTCTACCGAGGCGGCGGCATGAATTTGCGCTCCGCCTATCTCGCCGATCGCGGCGCGCGTCTCGCGGGACTGACGCCGCATTTTGATCCCTGCCACGTTCCCCGGCAGGAAACTGCTGCCCCGGATGTCATCCCCTCCACATCCGGGGCGGCCTTTCATTTCGAACTGACGCTGTCCGACCGTGTGCAGGCGATCCTGCACCTGGCCGCGAAAGCCGCCGGCGTCGAACCAGGCGAGCTGATCGCGCGGGCAATCGTGTTTTACGCCGGCGAGGCGGTCGGCTTTCCCGCACTCGCGGATGAACTTTACGCGCCGCCGGAAGAGCGCGCGGGCGCATCTCGGTTTCACGAGTTCAGGAGCGGCGGACCATGAGCAAGCAGGCATGCGGGCCTCCATGAGGTGACCGCCACACACTGACGACATCCGAGCTTTCCCGCGATGGGAAACGACGCCGGGAATTCCCGGCGCGGGAAATCTTTTGCGCCTGAGGAGGCCGCCGATGGTACCGAACGCGAACGCCCGACACTTCCTGCTGAAGGCCCGCCAGCGCGACCTGATCGCGGCGGCCGGCGGCATCGAGCGCGCGGCCGAGGTCTGCTCCTACGGCAAGAGCACGGTCGGGCGCTGGGCCAACGCCGACAGCCCCGAACTGATGCCGCTCGACGCGATCTTCGCGCTCGAGGAGGAAGCCGGCCGCTTCGACATGAGCGAGGCGATCTGCCACGCGCGGGGCCGCAAGCTGGCCGACCTCGACGCGGCACAGGCCGCCGCCAACGGCAGCGTGATGGAACGGCACGCCGAGGCGGTGGTGCAGTTCGGCGAGCTGATGACCGCCGGCGCGCTCGCCTTCGCCGACATGAAGCTGACGCCGGCCGAAGCGGCCGGCATCGACCGCGCCGCGGCCAGGGCGATCGACGCCATGGCCGAGCTGCGCAAGGCCGCCGCCCATGTGCGCGGCGAAGGCGGACTGAGCGTCGTGGCGGGAGGGGCGAAGTGAGCGCCTATTCCGACGCCGAGATCGACGCCGTCGCCGAGTGGCTGCGCGAGGGGCTTTCGGCCACGCAGATCGTGGAAAAGTTCGCCGGCAGTTTCCGGCGCTGGGTTTCGCGCAACTCCATCATCGGCATCGTGCACCGCAACAAGCGGCTGAAGGCGATCGGCTTCGGGCGCAATAACGGGCGTGGGGCGAAGGCGGCGCCGGCAAAGCCCGCGATGAAGTCCGCCACAGGGATGCACCTGCATCCTGGCAATATCCGGGCGAAAAAACTTAGCCGCGCCTTCGATCCCGGCCTGCCGACGTTGCCCGCAGCAAGAGGCGGTGAGCGAAGCGAACAGGGAAGCGGAGAAACAACGCCCAAGCTGCTCGCTGATCTCGCCTGGCACGAATGCCGCTGGCCGGTGAACGACGCGGCGCCCGGCGAAATGCATCTATTCTGCGCCCGAGCCAAGGGCGACGGCCCCTATTGCTCCGAACACGCCAGGCGCGCCGGCGCCGGCTATAGCGCGGCCGGCGTGTTCGTGGCGCGGAGGGCGGCGTAATGGCGAAGCCGCGCTGCCAGATCTACATGCAGGTGGACCCGAAGGTGCACGAGAACCTGGCGCGGCGCGCCAAGGCCAAGGGCATGTCGGTCACCGGCTATGCGCAACTGCTGTTCGAGGCGGCCTATGCGGCGCGCATCGAGCGCGAACGGGAAAACCCTGCCAGCGACGCCGAACTCGACAGACAAGTGCGGGCGGTGTTCTGCCTGGCCGGCGAGTTCGACGCCGCCACGATCGCCAAGGCGCTCGGGGTGCCCAAAACCTTCGTCGACAAGGTGCTGGCCGGGTGGACGAAGACCGGGAGGGCGGCGTGATGGCGAAGCCCTCCCGATTCGTCTCCGCCTGGATCGTGGCGCTGGCGATCGGCGCCGTGGCCTGCGGAATCTTCGCGGCGGCGCTGTCGAAGGCGGGGGCTGCAGAGCCGCCGCAGATCATCGTGTTCTGCGGCGAAGCCAAGGCGATGGCGGCGACGCTGGCGAAAAAGTTCGGCGAAGAGCCTGTCGGACGGGGGCAGATTTCGCCCGAGGCGCTGATCGTCGTCTATGCGCGACCCGACGGCCAGAGCTTCACCGTGCTGCGCGTCATGGCGTCGGGCAAGGCCTGCGTGGTGACCTCGGGGCTGGGCTGGGAAGCGCTGGCAGCGAAGCTCGGCGAGGCGCTGTGATGAACGCACGCTTTTCCGAATACGTCACCAGCGGCGCGTTCAACCTGGCGCTGACCCGATCGCAGATCTCGGCGCTCGCGATGCTGAGTGGCGATGGCGAAAGCTATCTGATGAGCGGCTCGGCGCTCGAACGCAAGGGCCTCGTCGAGGCCATCCCGTCCGGCGAGGACCGCTACGAATTCCGCCTGACGCCGGCCGGCGTCCTGACGCTGTCGCTGCTGTTCGAGGCGGGCCTGACGAACAAGGGCAAGGACGCCGTCGCCGCCGAGGTCGCGAGCCTCGGCAAGGCGCTCGGCGACGCCAACATCACGATCGCCGATCTTCGCAAGCGGCTGACATCGACGCATGCGCGGCTGGATGAGGCGGAAGCCGCACACGCAGACCTGTTGCGCTGCCGCGAAACAGCGGAAGCGCTGCGCCGCTGCGAGGAAGCCGGGATCACGTTGAAGACGCGGCCGATGATCCAGCTGCGCGACCCACTGCCTGGCGTGCCTACCGCCGACCTGGTCGCCGGGCTTGGCGAGGCGCCGTGATGCCTGCTTATCGCAGCCAGGCCGAGGCCGACATCAGGGATGCCGTCGTGGCGCGCATTCGAGAGCGCCGGCCGCAGGCGAGGATCATCCATGAGATCAACGTTAGCACCTATGGCCCGAATCGCATCGACCTGATCGCGGTCGATCGCGCCGAGATCATCGCCGTCGAGATCAAGTCCGAGAAGGACAAGCTCGACCGGCTGCCGGCGCAGATGACTGCGATGAAGGCAGTGGCGCATCATGGCGTCGCCGCGCTCCATGAAAAGTTTCTTGTCGAGCAGGTCACCAACCAGTGGTCGGCGCATTGCGAGCGCGACGGCGCGTTCTACATGCGAACCTTGCCCGATGGCCTGAAGTATTCCGACAGTGCCTGGGTTTATCCCGAACGCCGCCGGGCCATGCCTGGCGCAGATCACGACCACCTAGCATCGTGGCGGTTCCCGCCGCAAAACCTCGACACCGCCTTACCTTGGGATGCGCTCGACCTGCTGTGGCGCGCCGAGCTTTACGAGCTGTGCGGGGCTCTGCGCATTTCGGCCAACAGCCGTTCCACGATGACGGATATGAGCCGGCAGCTGCGCTGGCTCTGCACCGGGCGCGAACTGACGCGCGGCATTTGCGCCTTGCTTCGCGCCCGGCGCTGCATCGAGGCCGACCCCGCTATCGAAGGCGAAAGGATCGCGGCATGAACGCGCCCGAACTCCAGCCGCATCCGCTGGCCGAGCTGTTTCCGATGCTGCCGGAGGCGGAGATCGGCTTGCTCTCCGACGACATCTGCACCTTCGGGCAACGCGAGCCGATCGTGCTCTACGACGGGAAAATCCTCGACGGGCGCAACCGTTACGCGGCCTGCCTGTTCGGCCAGCTGGAGCCAGTCTTCGTCGACTATGACGGCGACGATCCGCTGAACTTCGTGCTGTCGAAGAATTTGCGCCGCCGGCACCTCTCGGAAAGCCAGCGCGCCATGGTCGCCGCGCAGATCGTCGACTGGGAACTCGGCCTCAACCAGCACACGGCAGGGTCAGCAAATTTGCCGACCCACATTTCAACCGGATCGGCGGCGAAAAGGCTTTCGATCTCGGAGCGCGCCGTCATCGCCGCCAAGCGCATCCGCGACCATGGCGCCGGCGAGCTGGTGGAGGCGATCCGCGCGGGCCGCGTGTCGGTGCATGCCGGCGAGGCGCTGTCGGTGCTGCAGCACGAGGAGCAGCGCCGCGTGCTCGACCAGGAGGAGCGCGCCATCGTGGCGCGCGCCAAGGAAATCCGCGCCGCCAAGCAGAGACTGCGCCATGCGGTGCGGCTGGCGCATATGGAGATGACGAGCGAACGCGGGCAGGCCACGGCGCCGGGAAAGCTCGGCAAGAAATATGCCGTCGTCTATGCCGACCCGCCGTGGAAATTCGGCGTGCGGTCGGAAGTCACGGGACGCGAGAAGAGCGCCGAAAACCACTATCCGACAATGACGACGGACGAGATCGTGGCGCTGTTTTCCGACCTCGCGCCCTGGTCGGACGATGCGGTGCTCTTCCTGTGGGCGACCAATCCGATGCTGCCCGACGCGCTGGGGCTGATGCAGGCCTCGGGCTTCGCCTATGTGCACCACTGGATCTGGGACAAGGAAGTGGCCGGCACCGGCTATTGGGGCCGCGACCGCCATGAGCTGCTGTTGATCGGCCGGCGCGGCGATGTCGCCGCACCCCTGCCCGGCTCGCAGCCCGAGACGGTTTTCCGCGAGAAGAAGGGGCGACACTCGGCCAAGCCCGACTTTTTCGCCGAGACGATCGAGCGGCTGTTTCCAGGCATGCCCAGGCTGGAGATGTTTTCGCGCCAGGCAAGGCCGGGGTGGGATGCGTGGGGGTATGAAACCGAATCCCGAGCGAAAGCCTCCGAGGACAACGGTCGGACCAGCGCCGCGATAGGCGATCCGATGACGGGAGAGGCGAGTAGGCCGCATGGGGCGGACCATGCAGGGGGGACGCCACCTCCTATCAGGCGTGACAGCCGGAGAGACGGCACCGATTTCAATTCGTCAGGGGCGACCTCCTCCCCGCAACTGGCGGATACGACCGGAGGTGCTGCAGCGCCTCCGGTCACCGATTCAGAAGAGGCTATTGCCGATACACATGCCGCGTTCGCAGATACGGATGCCGCATTTACCGATTCCCGCCCATCGGTCACCCAGGGCGAACTCGACGAGTGGCGTCTGCTCGGCCTGGTCGACGGCGGCATGTCCGTCTCCGGCGAAGCGGTCGACGAGCTGGTCGAGCGCGGGCTGATCTGGCGCGGCGTGCTCTCCGGCGCGGCGAGCGGGCTCAGCCTGACCGCCGGCGGTGCGGAGCGGCTGGCCGAACTGGAGCCGCGCGTGAAGGCCGCCAGCGACGGCGACGCGGTGAAGGTTGCCCCCCCTCCGTCGCCTTCGGCGCCACCTCCCCCCGCTTCGCGGGTGGCGGATAAGCAGCGCGGCCGGCGTAGCCGAAAGGCGGTGCCGGCATGAGTGTGCTTCGCCGCACCGGCGCGCCTGATCTGCCGACCGTCGAGGCGCTGGTCTGCGCCTTCGCCAACGGCTCGTGCCTCTGCGCCGAGACGGGCAAGGAACCGTGCATCACGGTCAAGATCGCGGCGGATCGCATCCGCAACCGCGTCGAGCATGACCTGGCCGTGGCGCGGCGCGGAAAGGCGGTGCCGGCATGAACGCGCCGCTCGCTCACCCGATTGCCGACGATCCTTATCTCGACTTCCTGCGCGGCAAGATGCAGCTGGCCAAGGCCGACGGCTTCGACGTGGCGCTGGAAGACATCAATCCTGAAGGCGCGCCGCACTGCAAGGCGATCGTGCGCTGGGCGCTGAAGGGCGGCAGCCGCGCCATCTTCGCTTCCTTCGGCCTGCACAAGACATTCATGCAGATCGAGCTGATGCGGCTGATCGGCCGGTTCGCGCCGGGGCTGAGGCTGATCGTCATTCCGCTCGGGGTGCGGCATGAATTCTTCGCCGAGGCGCAGGAGCGGTTTTCCGGCGACTGCACGGTGCGGTTGAAGTTCATCCGCAGCGACGCTGAGATCGACGGCGACGATACGATCTACCTGACGAACTACGAGAGCGTGCTGGCCGGCAAGATCGACCTGTCGCGCTTCGTCGCCGCCAGCCTCGACGAGGCGGCCGTGCTGCGCGGCTATGGCACAAAAACCTTCCAGACCTTCCTGCCGCTGTTCAAGGCGGTGCGCTTCAAGTTCGTGGCGACGGCGACGCCATCGCCCAATCGCACCAAGGAGCTGATCCACTATGCCGGCTTCCTCGGCGTCATGGACACCGGCCAGGCGCTGACCCGCTTCTTCCAGCGCAACTCGGAAAAGGCCGGCGACCTGACGCTCTTCCCGCACAAGGAAGACGAGTTCTGGCTGTGGGTGCACAGCTGGGCGGTGTTCCTGCAGACTCCCGGCGACCTCGGCTTCCCCGACGAAGGCTATCGCCTGCCGCCGGTAACCGTGCACTGGCACGAGGTGCCGATCGATCACAGCAAGGCCGGCTTCGACCGCGACGGACAGGGCCTCTTGATCCGCAACACCGCGCTCGGCGTCACCCAGGCGAGCGCGGCCAAGCGCGACAGCCTGGCCGCGCGCATCGGCAGGATGCGCGAGCTGATATCAGAGGATCCGGACGCGCACATGGTGCTGTGGCACGACCTCGAGGATGAGCGCCGCGCCATCGAATCCTCGGTGCCCGGCGTTCGCTCGATCTACGGGCAGCAGGGCCTCGACCTCAACGAGGCGGCGGCGATCGGCTTCAAGGAAGGCAAGTTCCGCCACCTCGCCACCAAGCCGGAGATGTCGGGCGCCGGCAACAATTTCCAGAAACACTGCCACCGGGCGATCTTCGTCGGCGTCGGCTTCAAGTTCCATGACTTCATCCAGGCGGTGCACCGCATCGTGCGCTTCGGCCAGCATGAAGAATGCCGCATCGACATCATCTATTCGGAGGCCGAGCGCGAGGTACGGCGCAACCTCGAAGGCAAGTGGGCCGAGCATGAGCGCCTGATGGCGCGCATGGCCGAGATCATCCGCCGCTACGGGCTGGACGGCCTGCCGCTCGACGACGTTCTGTCGCGCTCGATCGGCGTCGCCAGACGGATCGAGAGCGGTGAATCCTTCCACATCGCGCACAACGACGCCGTGCTTGAAGCCAGGGCGACGGACAGCGCCAGCGTCGGCGAGATCATCACCTCGATCCCCTTCGCCAACCACTACGAATACACGGCGAGCTACAACGACTTCGGCCACACCGACGACAATGGCCACTTCTGGCGGCAGATGGACTTTCTGACGCCGGAGCTGTTGCGCATCCTGATGCCCGGCCGGCTCGCCTGCATCCACGTCAAGGACCGGGTGCTGTTCGGCTCGGTGACGGGACAGGGCGTGCCGACCGTCTCGCCCTTCCACGCCGAGGCGATCTTCCACTACCTGAAACACGGCTTCCAGTTTGTCGGCATGATCACCGTCGTCACCGACGTGGTGAAGGAAAACAACCAGACCTACCGACTGACCTATTCGGAGATGATGAAGGACGCCTCGAAAATGGGCGTCGGCTGTCCCGAATACGTGCTGCTGTTCCGCCGGCCGCAGAGCGACCTGACGCGCGGTTATGCTGATCAGCCCGTGGTGCATGACAAGCCGCTGGTGATATCAGCCGATGGCAGCCACGAGCGCTGGAGCGACGGCGACCGCCGCTCGCAGGTGCCAGGCTCAGGCTACACGCTGGCGCGCTGGCAGCTCGACGCGCATGCCTACTGGCCGTCGTCGGGCGACAGGCTGCTGACCACGGACGAGCTGGTGCGGCTCGGGCCGAAACCGCTGCGCGAGCTGTTCCAGAAGCTCGGCGAAGACGCCATCTACGATTTCGAAAAACATGTGAAGCTCGGCGAGGAGCTGGCGGCGCGCGACGCGCTGTCGAAGACCTACATGACGCTCGACCCGCCCTCGAAACACGAGGCGGTGTGGACCGACGTGGTGCGCATGCTGACGCTGAACGGCGAGCAGGCGCACAAGAACCTCGAAAAGCACGTCTGTCCGCTGCAGTTCGACATCGTCGACCGGCTGATCGAGCGCTACTCGAACAGGGACGACATCATCTACGACCCGTTCGGCGGGCTGATGACGGTGCCCTACCGCGCCATCCTGAAAGGGCGGCGGGGCCGCGCCTCCGAACTCAGCGATACCTATTTCCGCGACGGGCTCGCCTATTGCCGCAAGGCCGAGGCGCAGGTCGCGGTGCCGACGATGTTTGACATGCTGGGCATCGGCATCGAGATGGAGGCGGCGGAGTAATGGAAGCACCCGACAACATCGCCGCCGCCATGGCGGGCTTGCGCAAGACGATCGAGGAGCGGCTGGCCGATGGCAGCGCGCGGGCCGGCGCGCAATCGGCGCTCGCGCAATACGACACCGTCGCGCTCGGGCGGCTGATCAGGCCACTGCTGGAAAAGGACGGTCGCGGCTGGCGGGCGCTGGCGGCCGAGATCGGCGTCACCTCGCCCGATCTTTCCCGCGTGATCTCGGGCCAGACCGTCTCGGCGGCGAAAATCTTCGCGATCTGCGACTGGGCCGGGATCGACCCCAGGCGGTTCTACCGACCAGCGAAGAAGCGGGCCGTGAAACCAAAACGTTTCACGGGAAAAGCACTGAAACAGGATGCCGCCCCGTCATGAACAACGCGCTCGATCCCTTCATCCATCGCATGCGCAATGCCGAAAGCGACAAAGAACGCGCCTCGATCCTTCTCGAAGCTCCTGTCTTCACGCTGGCGCGGCTGCGGGGCGAGTTTTCGGCGCTCTGCCGCCGCGCCGCTTTCGACGAAGGTCCGGCCTATATCGACGCCTTGATCGACGCGCTGTCGAGGCCACGCCACATCGGCGATCTCGGCGGCGATCACGAGGCGCTGCGCGTGCGGCTGCTCTACATCGCGACACCTCGGGAACGGAGGGAAGCACTGTGACCGCGCGGATCGACCCCCGCGTGCTGAGGCTTGCCACGCGCATCGACCATCTGGTGGCCGAGGAGGCGAAGAAGCAGCAGGAGCGCCTGGTACGCAGCCGGGAAGAGCTGCGCGCGCGGGCCGACCGTGCCGACAGCGAGATCATGCTGGCCTGCAAGGCGGTGGGCGAGGCCAGCGACGCGCTGGCCCAGGCGAAGTTCTCGGGCGGACCGGAACTGCCGGCAAGGCGAAAGCTGGAACGCGCCGCGGCGCATCTGGCCAGCGTGATGCGCAAGCACGGAAGGGGGCCGGCGTGATGGAACCGTGCGAGCCGATCATCGTCGACAGCTTCGCCGGCGGCGGCGGCGCCTCGACCGGAATAGAGATGGCGCTGGGGCGTTCGCCCGACATCGCCATCAACCATTCCGCCGACGCGCTGGCGATGCACCAGGTCAACCACCCGGCCACGCTTCATCTCGATTCCAACATCTGGGACGTCTCGCCGACCGAAGTCTGCAAGGGCCGGCCAGTCGGCCTGTTCTGGGCGTCGCCGGACTGCAAGCATTTTTCCAAGGCCAAGGGCGGCAAGCCGCTCGACCGCAACATCCGCGATCTCGCCTGGATCGTCGTGCGCTGGGCCGAGGAAGTGAGGCCCGACGTCATCATCCTCGAAAACGTCGAGGAATTCGTGACGTGGGGGCCGCTCTACGACGACGGCAGGCCGATCGTGGAGCTGCGCGGCCACACATTCGATGACTGGACGGGGCGGCTGAAACGCGCCGGCTACAAGGTGCAGTGGCGCGAGCTGCGCGCGTGCGACTACGGCGCGCCGACCATCCGCAAGCGCTTCTTCATGATCGCGCGGCGCGACGGCCTGCCGATCGTCTGGCCGAAACGCACGCATGGCGACCCCAAAAAGCCGGACGATGCGAAGCTGATCGCCAAGGGCAAACTGAAACCGTGGCGCACGGCGGCCGAGATCATCGACTGGTCGCTGCCCTGCCCCTCGATCTTCGAGACGTCGGCCGAGATCATGCAGAAATTCGGCGTGCGCGCCGTGCGCCCGCTGGCCGAGGCGACCATGCGGCGGATCGCGCGCGGGGTGGTGCGCTACGTGCTGGAGGCGAGGAAGCCGTTCATCGTGCGAACCGACATGGCGAGCGCGGCTGCGCGGAATGGCGTCAACCCCGTCGACGATCCCTTGAATACACTCACCACGGCAGGATCCTTCGCTGTCGTCTCGCCGGTGATGACGGCCGCCCAGCACGGCGGTTCCGTTCGTCCGGCCGATGCGCCGCTGCACACCATCGCTGCCAGCCGGAAAGACCAGAACGCGGTCATCGTGCCAGCCTTCGTCGGCTGCGGCGGCCGTGCCGGCCAGAGCGCGCCCCGCAGCGGCGACGAGCCGCTCGGAACGCAAACCGCCAAGGCGGACGGCTGCGTGGTGGCGGCGCACCTGACGAAGTTCCAGTCGAGTTCGACCGGCTCCGAACTCGACGAGCCGGTTCCGACTATCACCGCCAACAGCTACATCAAGCGCCCAGGCGGCGCGGCCCCGATCGGCGTCGTCGCCGGCTACCTGGTGCCCCGCTATGGCGAGCGCGACGGGCAGGAGCCGCGCACGCGCTCTGTCGAGGAGCCCGCGCCTGTCATCGTGCCTGATGGCAATGGCGGCAGCCTCGCCGCCGTCCATCTCTCCCGCTTCACCCAGAACGGCGTCGGCTCCTCCGCCGACGAGCCGGTCGACACCGTCATGGCCGGCGCGCCGAAGTTCGGCGTCGTCTCCGCCTTCCTCGCCCAGCACAACAGCGGCAATGACGGCCACGATGCCCGCAAACCGCTTTCGACGCTGACGGGCGGCGGACAGGGCGGCGTTTCGCAGCAGGGCGTCGTCGCCGCGCATCTGCTCAACCTTCGCGGCGAGGATCGCCGGGATGCGCAGGCCGACGAGCCGGTACGCACGCTGTCGGCGCAGGGCAACCACGCCGCGCTGATCTCCGGCTTCCTGACCAAGTATTACGGCACCGGCGACGGGGCCACGCTCGACGTGCCGCTGCATACCGACACGGTCAAGGACCGCTTCGGGCTGGTCACCGTCGACATCGACGGGCAGACCTATGCCATCGCCGACATCGGCATGCGCATGCTGACGCCGCGCGAGCGGTTCCGCGCGCAGGGCTTTCCCGAGAGCTACATCATCGACCGCCGGCCGGACGGCAGCCCGATCACCGCGACGGTGCAGGGATCCTGTTGCGGCAACAGCGTCTGTCCGCCGCTCGCCGAGGCGCTGGTCGCGGCCAACTGCCCGCAGCTCGCGCGCTACCGGGAGGCGGCGGAGTGAATATGCCGCTTCGACAGGCTCAGCACGCACTCACCGACGCGCAGCGCCTGGCGGCGATACGCCAAAGCCTTGCCGAGATCGAGACCGTCGGCTGGACGCTGGTCGAGGATGGCGAGGGCGGCTTCCTCGAGGCGATCGAGGAGTTCGGCGTGCATGTCACGCTGCTGCGATTCGATGCCGCCGCCACGCCGGCCGAGAAGATGTTCATCGCCGATGCGGTGGAGACCACGCGCTTCCTGCTGAAACTCGTCGACCGCGCGATCGACAAGCTGCGCACGGACTCTTCTGCCTCACGCGCCGAAGGCACTCCGGCTGGGCGGGACATGGGTCCCGACGCCCGGTCGGGCTTGCGGCCTGCGGCCGGTCGCAACGCGCCGGCCGGGCCTGTGCATGACGACCGCAAGAACTACGCGGCCGAGGCCTCGATCAAATGCGGCGAGATGAAATTCCAGAATTTCCTCGCGCAGCAGCATGGGCTTGAGCCGCCGCTGACCGACGAGCGCACGGCGCAGAAGCTAAGGAGCCTGCTCGGCGTGACCAGCCGCAAGGCGCTGAACGACGACGACCAGGCCGCGGCGCGCTGGAAAAAGCTGCGCGGGGAATTCAACGACTGGCTGAGGGCGCAGAGGTGATGCCGATGACCTTGAGATGCAGTGCCTGTAATTGTGACGGGCCGGCAATGTCGCCGGCGCGAAAGGAGTAATCACCCATGACAATCGGTTCGATTGCAAACATAGCCACCGCCTTTGAGGTCATTCGGAAATCGGTCGGGCCAGGAGCCCTCAGCACGGAAGAGCGTTTGGCGCTTGTCCTTCTCTCCGATTCGTTCGGGATGGGAGCCTGCGAGATCAGCATTGGCAAGCTCCATGGCATGATGGCGACGGAGGATCCGTCGATCACTCGAGAAGCTTTGGAACGGCTGGCCGCGCGCGGTCTGATCCGCCTTTCCGACTGGCAAGACTACGACACGGCCTTTGCGGCATCGTCGATAGCGAGCGACGAAGAGATTGAACACGTGCGCCGCCATTTGGAATGCAACTGGCCGTTCCGGGAATGGAAGGGGGGCAGTTGACCGAAGAAGCGACTATCCGGCGCGGGCCACGAAATGCGCGCTACACGACGGTGCCAAACCACGTCTTCGAGGACACAAAGCTGTCCATGGAGGCGCGGTGGCTGCTCGGCTACTTGCTGTCCAAACCGGATGGCTGGATCGTCCGGCTGAGCGACATCAGGAAGAAGGGCGGCTGCGGGCGCGACAAGGCGCGCGCCATGGTCGCCGAGCTGGTCGACGAGCGCTACGCCGAACGAGAGGAAGCGCGCAAGGACGGGAAGTTCAACGGGCTTTCCCTAGTCATCTACGATGAGCCGCGTGCTCAAGAAGTGAGCGCCGAAGGTGCGGACGTAGAGGGCGAAAACACCACTGTTGCATCTTTGCCGCAGACTGAAAAACCGGCGACGGTTAAACCGGCGACGGTAAATCCGCCCCTAGTAAAGACTGAAGATCTAGCAACTCCTGAATCAAGCATCGAGAGAGATGCGCGCGAGGCAGAAGACCCGAAAAAGATTGAGGCGGAAGGCTGGGCTTTGCTGAAGAACTGGCCGGGCTTCGACGGCATGCCCAAGGAGCCGGCCATGGCGATCTGGCGCACCCAGTCGCCCGAGGACCGCGCGGCGATGCGCCGGCGCTTCCTGCCCTGGTTGGAGCTGCTCAGGCGGCAGAAGAAGAGCCACATCCCGGCACCCTCGACCTTCATGCGCGAAAGGCTGTGGGAGGCCGTTCCCGACCCTGCCGAGGCCCCTGCCCCGCCCGCGGTGGCGCCGCCCTTCGGCAAGCTGTTTGGCGCGCGGCGCATGGCGCTGCTGCTCGCCGGGCCGGGCGCGCTGCCCAGGCCTTCGGCCTTCATCGCCGGACTGATCGCGGCCGGCGGCGAGGCGGGCGAGCGTGAGCGGCTCGCCCACCAGGCCACCCATGGCTGGCCCGAGGTCAACCGCATGCACGACAGCGCCGCCGTCAGGCGCGGCGTGACCATCGCGCCGGTCGATGAGCCGGCCGCGGCGGCGGTCGCGCTGATGGAGGCGGTGTCTGTCGGCTCCGGGCTGTGGGACGCGTGGAAGGTCGAGCACGAACGGCGCGGCTGGCCGTGGCTGCCCGATCCCGGGGCGCTGCAATGGGTGCAGTTCCCCGCCGGCGGGCCGGACGGGCTGGGAGTGTTCGAGATGGCGTTGCGTGGCGAGACAAAAGCAAACGAGGGAAACCACGATGATGCGGGTCGACCGGAAGCAGCTGAGTGAAGCCGAGACCATCGTCGGCGACCGCCAGACGGCGAGGCTTGATGCGGCGCGGGCGGTGTCGCGCAGGCAGCAAGCGCTGCTGGCGGGGGCGAATCAGGTCGCGCCGGATCAGGACTGGTTCGTGCTTCTGGTCGCCGAAGGCCTCGACATTGTTGTGGACAACCTCCTGACCAACGAGCGCATCGAGCACTGGATGCCGGCGCTGAAGCTCGAGCGCAAGCGGCGTTACGGGCGCCGGCGGCCGGGCTTCGAGCCGCTCGTCTCGCCCGCCTTGCCCGGCTACATGTTCGCCAAGGTGGTGCCCTCGGCCGAGACCTGGGCCGGGCTGAAGATGCTCGACGGCGTCGTCGGGCCGCTCGGCGGCGCGGCCTGCCCCTCGCCCGTCAAGGCCAAGGAAATCACCAAGTTGAAGGCCTTCATCGAGGGCGACGCGAAGGCGGTCGAGATCCTGACCAATGCGCTCAGGGCCGGCGACCGCGTCGCCGTCGACAATGGGCCGTTCGGCGGCTTCGAGGGCATCGTGTCGTTGCTCTCGGGCAAGGGCCGCCTCGAAGTGGAGGTCGACATATTCGGGCGCTCGACGCCCGTCGACCTCGAGCTTGCGCAAGTGACGAAACTGGATTAGCGAATCCGACCACAGGACGAGCCGACAGAGTCGCGCGCTCAGCAAGAGCGGACCGCGCCATCGGCCCCAGGCAAGGCAGGCAGCCTTGCCGCAATGGAAAAGATTCCACACACATGGCCGGCAAGTTGCGCATGATGGTGCCCGCCATCCGCACCATGGACACACGCACCGTCAAGGTGGCGCCGAAGCGAGCCGACCCGTTCTACCTGACGCCAGAGTGGCGAGCGTTGATGGACGCCATCATCGTCGAGCGCTTCGGTTCGCGAGCACACGCCAGATGCGAAGATAGGCAGTGTCAGTATCCCCATCGTCGCGGGATCAGAGTGTTCGGCGACCACATCATCGAGATCAAGGACGGCGGTGCCTTGCTCGATAGACGTAACATCAAGTGCGTCTGCGGCTCATGCCACACGCGGAAGACAGCAGCGGCGCGAGCCGCGAGGCTAGCCGCCCGACCATAGGGGGGGGGTGGGTCGATCTCTGGCGGCGATGGGGCCGCTAACCGCATTGGGCTCATTCAGGGATTTTTTTCTGATGGACGTGAATTTCGACCTGCTTGGCGACCCTATCCCGGAAGGGTGGGGAAAGCGCGGCAGGCCACAGCACATAGCGACGACTGAAAACCGCAACAAAGTCATGATGTTGCTGGCGTTCGGTTGGAACAACGAGCGAATTGCCCGCGCGCTCGGGATCACGCCGCCGACTTTGAGGAGGAATTATTTTCGCGAGCTCCGAGTAAAAGACGAGGCCCGTGATCGGGTTGACGCCATCCTGGCGGCGAGCCTCTGGGAACAGGCGAAGTCCGGCAACGTCGGCGCGATCAAGGAATTCCGCAAGGTGCAGGAGCGCAACGACATGATGACCGCGCACCTGACCGCTCACGGCAAGAACCCCGAGAAGCCGATCAAGGAGCCGAAGCTCGGCAAGAAAGAGCGCGCGCTCCTTGAGGCTCGGGCACCTGATACGGGCACCGAGATCGGTGATCTGATGGCGCAGCGGAATCGCCCTAACTGACGATGTGGGATCTGAGCTGTGTAGACTGGGAACAGCGTATCCTCGAAGGGCGGTCCCTGGTTCCCGACCTCCCGCTGTTCGAGCGAGAGGCCGATATCGCCGTCAAGTTCTTTGACGCTTTGCGCCTGCCGGACGTGCCCGGCCTGCCGCTGCTGAAGGATGCCGTCGCACCCTGGTTCCGCGACATTGTCCGCGCCGTATTCGGGTCGCGCAACCCCGACACTAATGAGCGGATGATCCGTGAGGTCTTCGCCCTGGTACCGAAAGGCCAGTCGAAGACGACGAACAGCGCCGGCCTCATGGTCACGGCCATGTTGATGAACCTGCGGCCGCGCGCCGAGATGCTATTCGTTGGTCCCACGCAGGCAATCGCCGACCGCGCATACAGCCAGGCGGTCGGCATGATCGAGGCTGACGAGGAACTGAAGAAGCGGTTCGTGCCGCGGGAGCACCGGAAGGAGATCGATGATCTCCTCAACAATTCGGTGATGCGGGTGCGCACCTTCGATGTGAACATCCTGACGGGCGCGATGCCGGTCGTGGTGCTGCTCGACGAGCTCCACCTGCTCGGCAAGAACCATCACGCATCGAAGGTGATCAGGCAGATCAGGGGAGGCCTCGAGAAGAACGCCGAGGGCTTCCTGATGATCATTACGACGCAGAGCGACGAGCCGCCGGCCGGCGCCTTCCGTGACGAATTGATCGCCGCTCGCAAAATCCGCGACGGCAAGTTCCGTGGCCAGAAAATACGCTCGACGTTGCCGGTGCTCTACGAATTTCCGGATGCGATCGGCCGTGACCCTGCCCGGTGGCAGGATCCTGCGAATTGGCCAATCGTCATGCCGAACCTCGGCCGATCGATGCGCATCGACAGTTTGATCCGCGACTGGGAAGCGGAGCGGTCCAAAGGCGAAAAGGATATTCGCATCTGGGCCAGCCAGCATCTCAACATCGAGATCGGCATCGGACTCAAGACCGACGGTTGGCCTGGCGCCGACTTCTGGGATGCGGCGACCGACGAGACGCTCACGCTGGACGCTCTGCTCGACCGCTGCGAGGTCGTGGTGGTGGGGATCGACGGCGGCGGCCTCGATGATCTCTTTGGCCTTACCATCGTTGGCAGAGAGCGAGAGACGCGCAACTGGCTCGCCTGGTCGCACGCATGGTGCCATGAAAGCGTGCTGGTGCGGAGGCAGACCATCGCCGCCCGGCTGCAGGACTTCGAAAAGGCTGGCGAGCTGACGATCGTGGACGATCAGCTCGGGGATATCTCGGAAATCGTCGGCAAAATCGCAGCGATAAACGACCGGGGATTGTTGGCAGCGGTCGCGGTCGACCCGGCGGGACTCGGCGAACTGGTCGAGGCATTGGCAGCGATCGACATCACACAGGAGGGCGGTCAGGTCATCGGCGCGCCGCAGGGTTACGCGATGATGAATGCGATCAAGACGGCAGAACGAAAGCTCGCCAACCAGACGATGAAACATGCTCCGTCGCGGTTGATGTCCTGGTGCGTTTCTAACCTCAAGATAGAGCCGACCGCTACGGCAATCCGGGCCACGAAGCAGAATGCCGGCGACGCGAAGATTGATCCAATGATGGCGCTCTTCGACGCTGTCACGGTGATGGTGAAGAACCCGGAGGCCGGCGGTCGCTCCGTGTTCGATCTATTGGCCGACGAAGACGCGCAAAAGCCCGCACAGGACGAGGATTCAGGCGCGGTCGACCGGCACATCCTTGCCAATCCCCGGCATCCGCGGTGGCAGGAGATGCGCGAGCGCTACGACCGCGAACTGGTGCTGGCAGACGAGGACGCTTTCTATGCTTGAACGGTTCCGAAACACACTGGCGGCGGGGTTCGATATTCTCGCGCAGCGCGTTTCGACGGAGCCGCGCTATCCGCGCGAGGCCCGCGTGGTATCGAATTCGCGGACTGTCGCCGGCGTGATGATAACGCCCGACACCGCGGTAACGATCGCCGCCGTGTGGGCATGCCTACGCTACCTGTCGCAGACCGTAGCCGTGCTGCCTTGGCACGTTATGAAGAAGGTCGCCGCCGGCGCCGAGGTGCAGGATAGCAACTCGATCGACTGGCTGCTCTACAAGCGGCCCAATCCGGAATGGTCGTCTTTCCAATTTCGCGAGACCCTGACCCATTGGGCGCTACGGCATGGCAATGGCTATGCTGAGATCGAGCGCGACGGCATCCGCCGTCCGATCGGGCTGTGGCCGATCCACCCCGATCGCACTGAGGTCTGCCGCGACCCGGAAGACGGCCGGCTGTTCTATGAGGTTTCCAACGGCGCGAACGGCAAGGTCGAGATCGCTGCCGAGGACATGTTCCACATTCGCGGTTTCGGCGAGGGCGTGGTCGGCGTCAACGTGATCGACTACGCCGCGCAGTCGCTGGGATGGGCAAAGGCCGCGCAGATATTCGGCGCCGCCTTCTTCGGCAACGGATCTACGCCGTCCGTCGTGGTCAAGAACAAGAAGGGCCTGAAGCCGGATGGTCTTGCGAAACAGCGCGCAGAGTTCGACCAGCTCTACAAGGGGCCATATCGCTCGAACAAGACGGCTCACCTCGACAATGACGCCGAGATTGAAAAGATCGGCCTGAACGCGGTCGAGACGCAATTGATCGAGGTGCACCAGTATCTGATCGAGGAGGTCTGCCGCTGGTTCGGCGTTCCTCCGCACAAGATCATGCATCTGCTGCGCGCGACGTTCTCCAACATCGAACATCAGGCGATCGAGGTCGTGGTCGACAGCATCTCGCCATGGGCCAAGCGGTTCGAGGACGAGGCGGATTTCAAACTCTTCGGCCAGAACCGGCGCAACCTCTACACGAAGATGAACATGAACGCTCTGCTGCGCGGCGACATGAAGTCCCGCATGGAATTCTACAAGGGCATGAGCTCGGTCGGCGCCTATTCGGCAAACCGGATTCTGGCGCTCGAGGACGAGAACAGCATAGGCGCCGATGGCGACGTGCACGTCATGCAGGAACAGTACGTTCCGCTGGAGTTCATCGCCAAGCGCACCGATCCGGCTGCGGAAAAGGCGGTGGCCAAGCCTGCCGTGTCGAAGCCGGCTGTCGAGGAAGACGACAGCGCGGCGGCAGCCGAGTTTCATGGCATCCTGAATGTGGAGCCGGCCAATGCCTAAGCCTGGCGAACCGGAAGCCCGCGCCACGGACGGCCCTCCTGAGCAGCCAAAGGTGCCGACCGGCCTCACTGCCGTCTGGCACGGTATGTCAGCGCTGGCGCGGCGTCTTGTGGCGCTGGAGTCCCGTCCGCTGCCCCGCGACGGCAGGGACGGCCTTCCGGGCATTCCTGGGCCTATCGGTGCCGCGGGGCCGCAGGGCGAACCTGGTGAGGCTGGCATCCCTGGCGCGGTCGGTCCTGTTGGGCCGGTCGGCGCGCGAGGTGAGATAGGCCCGCAGGGCATCCCAGGTGAACCGGGACCGCAGGGCGTTATGGGTCCGGAAGGCCCGACCGGGCGCGATGGACGTGACGGATTGCCCGGCATTCAGGGCGAGCGTGGCATTCCCGGCGATATCGGCCCGATGGGCATGCAGGGCGAAGCCGGGTCGCAGGGAATCCAGGGCGAAGCCGGTCCGATGGGCCCGGAAGGCCCTCGTGGCGAAGTTGGCCCAAGAGGCGAACCGGGTCCGCGCGGTCTTCAGGGCGGGGCCGGTGATCGCGGTCCTGCCGGCAAGGACGGGAAAGATGGGCGCAATGGTGTCGACGGATCGACCTTCGCGTTCGGCGACTCCTACGCGCTGCAGGACGGCACCCCGCTTCGCGTCGTCGACATGATCGATGAAAACGGCGTCCTGCGCCGGATGCTCACGCTCGACTGAGGGATGATCTCACATGACTGTGCATAAATTCCCCGAGCGGACACCCGGCTCGGAAGTGAAGATCGTTGCGCGCGGGGCCCAAAAGGCCGAGGTCTATGTCTATGGCATCATAGGCGGCGACTGGTTCGGCGACGGCGCGACCGCGCAGAAGTTCGCCGACGACCTGAAGAAGCTCGGCAACGTCTCCAATATCGACCTTCACATTGACAGTGAAGGCGGGTCGGTCAAGGACGCGCAGGCGATGTATACGCTGCTGGTCGCGCATCCGGCAAAGATCACCACGCATATCGACGGCTGGGCATGCTCTGCCGCTTCCTTCCTCGCAATGGCAGGGTCTGAAATCCTGATCGGCGAAGGCGGGATGTTCATGATCCACAACGCCCGCATGATGGCCTATGGCGAGGCAGAGGATCTGGAGCGCGGCGCCGCGCTGCTGCGCACCACGAACCAGACCATCCTGCAGAAGTATGTCGATCGCACCGGGCTCGACGCCAAGAAGGTCAAGGCCTGGATGGACGCCGAGACCTGGTGGACCGGCAAGGAAGCCGTCGATGCCGGGTTCGCTGACAAGGTCGTCGGCAACCTGAAGATCGCCGCTGTCGCCGAGCGCGAGGGCAAGCGCGACCTGTCTCCTTACAAGAACGTGCCGGTCGATCATCGGCCGCGCAGGAATGCTGCCTTGGCGAAGCTCAACGCCGCCTTGGCAAAATAATCCCGGTCAGTCCGGTAAGCCCCTTCGCGCCTTGGGCAAGCGCATCCTCCCGAAAGGAAACCTACAATGAGCATGCACACTGTGCGGGCCATCAGTGGCCTGCTCGCAAGCGCTGCGTTCTTCGGCCCGATCAAGATGGATGCACTCGCATCCCTCGAGGAGCGGCTGGAGACGATCGAGGCAGAGTCGATCACCATCCGCGACCTCGCCGACACCGAAGAGCGAGACTTCACGGACGAAGAGACCGAGAAGGTCGAGGCCAACGCACTCGAAATCGAGAAGCTGAAGCGCCAGATCGCGGCGCGCAAGCTCATCACTCCGACCGCCGGTCCCGGCCGCAAGTCGAAGCATGAGGTTGACAACAAGGGTGGCAAGGACGGCGACCGCCGCGTTCCGGCATCGGTTCGCGACACCGCCCGCCACAACTTCTTGAACCTGGGCGAGTTTGCCCTGTCGGTTCGCGCGCAGAAGATGGGCGACTTCGACAGCGAAGGCGTCAAGAAACTGCAGAACGCTGCCACGACCTACGGCAACGAAGGTTCCGGCGCCGACGGCGGCTTCCTTGTTCCTCCGGAGTTCGCCAACGAAATCTGGAAGAAGGTCGATGCC
This sequence comes from Mesorhizobium sp. KR9-304, assembly GCF_040049215.1. NCBI lineage: Bacteria > Pseudomonadati > Pseudomonadota > Alphaproteobacteria > Hyphomicrobiales > Phyllobacteriaceae > Mesorhizobium > Mesorhizobium sp. KR9-304. Next base: position 211,819 of record NZ_JBDZDN010000004.1, read on the forward strand.
GAAGAGAATCTGATGTCGCGCTGCACGGAACTCGTGACCGGCAGTAACAGCATGTCGATCCCGAAGGATGAGCTCACCCCGTGGGGTTCTTCCGGCATCCAGTTCACCTGGGAAGGCGAAGCGGCTGCTGTCGGCCAGACCAAGGGCGTATTCGAGAACTCCATGCTGCGGCTCTACAAGCTGATGGCGCTAGCCCCGGTTTCGGACGAGATGCTGGAAGACTCCCGCGGTTTCGAGTCCTGGCTGATGGCCAAGGTTCCCGGTCTGCTCGCGGCGAAGATCAATACCGCGATCGTGTCCGGCACTGGTGCGGGCCAGCCGCTCGGCATCCTGAATTCGCCGTCTCTCGTTTCGGTTGCGAAACAGACCTCGCAGCCGGCCGACACGGTCTGGATGAAGAACATCGAGAATATGTGGGCTCGCATGTATGCGCCGTGGCGCCGCAATGCGGTCTGGCTGATCAACCAGGACATCGAGCCGTCGCTTGGCGGTATGTCGTTCCAGGCCGTCGGCGCATCGTCCGATCTGCCCGGCACGTCTGCTGTCCCGGCCTACCTGCCTCCGGGCGGTCTGTCCGGTTCGGCCTACGGCACGCTCAAGGGCCGTCCGGTTGTTCCGGTGCAGGCGGCCAAGACCGTCGGCGACCAGGGCGACATCATCCTCGTCGACCTGAAGCAGTATTGGATACTGCGCAAGGCCGCCGGCATGCGGTCGGACACCTCGATCCACCTGTATTTCGATCAGGCGGTGACGGCGTTCCGGTTCATCTTCCGCATGAACGGCCAGCCGGCCTGGTCGTCTTCGATCTCGCCGCAGAACGGCTCCAACACCCTGTCCTGGGCCGTCGCCCTCGACGCGCGCTGATAGCAACGGCGGGCCGCGCGAAACGGCCCGCTCCCCTTTCACTCGCGCCAAGAGCGCACTGATCACGGAAAGATCAAGACAATGAGCAAGCACATCCTCGACAAGCTCGACTTCGTGTCGGGCCTGGTCCCGATCAACCTCGGTTCCGCACGCTCCAGCGACGTCATTTCGCTGAAGAACTGGGGCCGCTGCGCGATCGTTTTCCACAAGGCGGCCGGTTCGGCGTCGGAAGACCCGACGCTGACCGTCCTGCAGGCATCCTCGGTGGCGCCGTCCAATGCGAAGGCGCTCACGTTCACCGAGCTCTACGTCAAGCAGGGCACCCTGTCCTCGGTTGGCACTTGGACGAAGACCACGCAGTCGGCGGCCAACACCTACACCAACGCCACGCTTTCCGAGCAGGAATGCGTGATCGTGATCGACATCAAGGCAGAAGATCTCGACGTCGACAACGGCTTCGACTGCCTGCAGGTGACGATCGCCGACGCCGGTTCGGTGAACCAGCTCGGCGCCCTGTTCTTCGTCCCGCATGAGCCGCGGTATGCCAAGGACGGCGGCATCTCGTCGATCGCGAACTGATAGCGGTCTGAAATCAGGCCCCGGTGACAACGCCGGGGCCGTTTCCAAAAGGAGTTTCAGAATGAAGATCAAGTTCCTGACGGGCTTCAAGCCGAAGGGCGATGCCGAGAACATTCCGTCCTACGAGGCCGGCGAGGTGTATGACTTCAGCGGCCCGGTGGCAGAAGGGTATGCCAGGAAATATATCGGGCGCGGATTGGCCGAAGAAGCCAAGCCGGCGCCGAAGCCTGCGGTGGTCGAAGCGCAGCCCGTCGAAGAGAAGGTCAACCCGCCGGTCGCGGCAAAGCCGTTCGCCTTCAGGGGTAACAAGCGCAAGTGAAGCGCGCCCTCGTCGTCGCCCATCCGGACGACGAAACTCTCTGGTTCGGCGGTTTGCTGATCGCTGAGCCCGGTCGGTGGCACGTCTTCTGCGCCTCTACGCCCCGCGCCGATCCTGTTCGGGCGCAGAGGTTTCATGTGGCGTGCGATCATATCGGCGCCATCTATTCGGAAATATCCGGCATCGTGGAGTCCGACCCGAGCGGGCCGCTTGACCAGTTGAATGTGCGCCTGCCCGATCTGACCGACTACGACCAGATCGTGACGCATAACGCTGCCGGCGAATATGGCCATAGGCACCACGTTTCGATCCACGATTACCTTGTGGCGCGATATCCGAGCCAGGTCGTCACCGGCTGCTACGGCATGCCGGCCGGCGCAAAGCGGATCGAACTCACGGCCGAGCAGTACGACCGCAAGGTACAGGCGCTGCGCTGCTACGACCATGTATCGCCTAGCGACGGCAAGCCGAAATGGCAGGCCCTGATCGAGCGCTACGGTTCCCGGTTCGATTTGACGGTGGAAACCTATGTCGGGTGAGTATCAGACCGATCGGCGGATGGCGCTGAAGCGGCAGGCGGTTCCGCTGCCGACGCTGTCGGGCAAGACCGTCCTCGATGTCGGCACCGACCACGCATATTGGGCGTTCCTTGCAACGGACCTCGGGGCGAGCGATGTGCTTGGCCTCGATCGAAACCGGAAGGTGCAGGGCGTCGAGACAGATCTGATCCGGCTCAACATGGATGAGGCCGAGAAGCGCGGCGCCAAGACCCGGTTCGAGCGGATCAATCTCGGCAGGGAGTGGAGAGAATTCGGGCGGTTCGACGTGATCCTGGTCATGTCGGTCTACCACCACATCTATGAGCAGTGCGGCGATCATCGACCGATCTGGTTCTGGCTGTCGCGGCACTGCAAGGCGGATGGGCATATCATCTGGGAGGGCCCGGTCGACGACAGCGACCCGGTGGTGCGCGCCAACGTCTCGGAAGGCAACCGCGCCGGGTATAGGCTCGACGCGATCCTTGAGTCGGCCGGTGTCTATTTCGAGGCCGAGCATGTCGGGCCGGCCCTGCATGAGCCGACAAGGCAGGTCTGGCGGTTCCGGCCGCGCGAAGTGCCGTTGCATTGCCGTTGCATTGGCGAGATGCGGACTGGCGCCGGCGGCGCGACCGCGGCGTTCCTTCATGCCGACGGGAGACGTTGCAGGGAGATATTCGATATCCTCGGCGTGCTGCCGTTTCCGGGCTCGCTCAATGTTCAATTGGCTGAGCCGTTCGATTGGGATCGCGGATTTTACCGGGCGCGGGTGCTGGACGTCGCCGAACGTGGCAAGGGGCTTGGCGTTGAATGGCTGCCGCGCTGGGCGCGCTTCTACCCGGTGATGGTCGACCGCGCGCCGGCATTCGTCTTTCGGTTCGAAGGTGAACGGTATCCGTCGAACTTCGTGGAACTGATTGCTGCAGAAAGGCTGCGCGATCGGGTGGATGGACCGTTGGTGCAGATATGCCGCTGACGGTCGCCTGTGTCCTTCGGAGCGGCGGCATCTATGACGCTACATGGGTCGAGCGGTTGCGCGCCGGTGTTGCCCGGCATCTGCCGATCGCTCACCGTTTCATCTGTCTGTCCGACGTCGACGTTTCCTGCGAGCGCATCCCGCTCGAGCACGGCTGGCCGGGCTGGTGGGCAAAGATGGAACTCTTTCGGCTGAAAGGGCCGGTGCTGTTCTTCGACCTCGACACGGCGATCGTGGGCGATCTCACTGACATTGCGGCGCACGCGGTCAAGGCTGACGGGCTGACGATGCTGCAGGACTTCTACGCCCCGGATCACTGTGGGTCCGGTGTCATGGCTTGGAACGGCGATCTGAGCCCGCTCTATGAGGCATTCGCGGCCGATCCGGACGTGCAGATGGCGGCCCGCCGCGCCCGCATGGGCGACCAGGCGTTGATCGAGGAAGAACTTGGCCGGGAGAACATCGAACGCTGGCAAGATCATCTGCTGGGGCAAATCGTTTCCTACAAGGCGCATTGCGGCGGCGGCATCCCGGCCGGTGCGCGCGTCGTCTGCCTGCATGGCCTGCCGAAGTTCGGTGACATGCCGGAGAATGATCCGGTGAGGCTGGCCTGGGAGAATGCGGCGTGACCGTTCCAGAAGGCTACGCGCTCAAGAACGGGTTGCTCTGGCCTGCGGAGGATGAAGAGACCAGGGCAACCCTTCATCTGCAGGTCGGGGACATCGCCACGGTCTGCGGCCATTGTCGGGATTTCGGTGTCGCGGTCCAGGCGGGCGGGAATGTCGGCATCTGGCCGAAGGATCTCGGTGAGCGATTTCGGGTTGTCTATACGTTCGAGCCCGACCCGGTGAATTTCCGCTGCCTTGCCGCCAATGCGCCGGCGGAGAACGTGTTCAAGTTCAACGCCGCGCTCGGCAGCGAGTATGGGTGCGTCGACCTGGTGAGAAATCCGAGAAGGGCAGGGTCGCATCATGTTGCCGGAGCGGGGCAAATCCCGACGCTTCGCATCGACGATCTGCAGCTTGGAACCTGCGACCTGATCTATCTCGACGTCGAGGGCTACGAAAAGCGCGTCCTGATGGGCGCGGCGGACACGATAGACCGATGCGGCCCGACGATCGCTGTCGAAGACAGGCCGAGTTCGGAACGGTACGGCGTCTCAAGCGGTGCGACCGTGGAGTGGGTGCTCGATCGCTTCAACTATCGGATCGCGGAACGCCTGCGCCGCGATGTTGTGATGGTGCCAAATTGAACGCCGTCGATCTAACCAACCCGATCAAGCCTTGGGAGAATGTGATCTGGACGCCTGAGCCGCTGTTTCTCGGCGAGACGGTGGTCTGCATCGCGTCAGGTCCGAGTCTGACGCAAGAGATATGCGACCGCATCCGCGCCGCGCGCTCCGCGGGACGGTGCAAGGCCATAGTCGTCAATTCGTCGTGCATGCTGGCTCCGTGGGCGGACGTTCTCTACTTCACGGATTCGGGCTGGTACGACGCAAGGAAGGAACTGGTCGCGAACTGGCCCGGCCTGGTCGTCTCGATGTCGAGGCAGGCCAAGCGCGAGTTGGATACGCCGGAACTGGTCAAGGCGCGCGGTCCTCGCATCCTGAGGGTCAAGGGATGCGGCGACCCGTCTTGGCCGCCTCGGTTGCCCGGTATGCCTAAACGCCTCGGCTTCCCGCCCGCGGGCTCGCCTGAAATCCATCAGGGGCGCAACAGCGGGAACACGGCGGTCAGCCTGGCAATAGGCATGGGAGCAAGCCGGATCTTGCTGGTCGGGTACGACTGCCAATTGGTGAACGGGCGCGAGCATCACCACGACGAATATCGCGGACCGCGCGATCTGACGATTTACGATCTCGAGTTCCGAAAGGCCTTCAACGGCTGGAACGAGGCGGCGCTGAATTCCGGCGTGACCATCGTCAACTGCACCAACGGCTCGGCAATCCCCGAGTTCCCCTTCGCCGATCTGGACGAGGCTCTGGCATGCTCCGCACGCTGACCATTACGACCGCGGCGACCGACCTGCAGCTGCTGACGATCGCCGAGATGCGTGAAGCGGCCGGCGTGTCGGACAATTCGCAGGATACCAAGCTGACGGCGATGGGCTTGAAGATCGCCGCCGACATCGCGACCGAATGCAACATCGCGGTCGGGTCCGGTGCAACGCCAACGCTGCGCCGCGAGACGCTGACCGAAGTCATTCGCGGCGCCTATGCCGATCTGCTGTGTCTCGCGCGCCGGCACGAAATCACGATCACCAGCATCGTCGAGGATGGCACGACGCTCGACGCCGAGGATTATCTTATCGACCCGGAAAGCGGCATCCTTCATCGGCTCAGCGACGACGTGCCGATCGGTTGGTGTGCCGACAAAGTGACGGTGGTCTATGCCGCAGGCTTCACCACCGTCCCCAGCGATCTGAATGACGCCGCGACAGAGTTCTTCCGGTCGGCATGGCAGGCGAAGGACCGCGACCCGCTGGTGCGCAGCCAGCGCGAGGACATTCCGGGCCTCTATGAAAAGGAAACCGCCTATTGGGTCGGCTCGATACCGGGCCAGTCCAATGAGGGTGCGGTTCCAGACACTATCGACGGCAAGCTGAAGCGCTTCCGCAATACAGGAGTCGCCTGATGGAAAATCCGGGCATTTGGAATTTGGGCGACTATTCGCTGACGACGGCCGTCACCGGCGAGGTCATCACCGAAAACTCGGACGGCGATGCTTGTATCGATGACCTCGAGGGCATGCTGGCCGCGAACGTCCAGATCAAGTTCGCCTACGGGTCCGGCGGCACGTCGCTGAAAGTCTACATCCAGACGACGCTCGACCAGGGCGCGACGTGGATCGATGTCGCCTGCGCCGCCTTCCTAGTCGCGAGCGCGACGAAGGTCATCAATCTTTCCGGCCTGACCCCGAAGACCACCGCCGCCACGCCGAGCGATGGGTCCATGACCGACGACACGGCGCTTGACGGCGTTCTGGGCGACCGCTGGCGGGCGAAGATCACGTCGACGGGCACCTATGCCGGCTCGACCACGCTATCCGTCCGCATGATGGCCAGATGACACCGGACGAGGCCAAGGACGCCTATAGCCGGGCAATGGACGTTGCCGGCGAGGCGATCGTCATCCGGCGCTACACCGGCACGGGGCAGGGAAGGCCGTTCTTCGACGCATCGGTCAGGGCTCGCGTGGTCGATTACGAGCCGCACGAGATCATCGGTGCCATCAAGCAGGGCGACCGCAAGTTGATTGTGTTGGCCGAGGACATGATCGCCGCGCAGATCCCGCTCGATCTCCACAATGGCGACAAGGCGGTGGTGCGCGGCAAGGAATTGAACATCGAGGCGGCCGACGACAGCACCCGGCGCATGCAGGGCGTGCTGATCGCCTACGAATTACAGGTGCGAGGATGATGCTGAAGCGCAAGGTCAAGGAGGCGTTCTATTTTGCCGCCGATGGACGCAATGCCCGATTGCTCAAGGCCGGCAGGGAATATCCGTTCACGCCTGAACAAGCCGCGCGTTTCGAGCGCGAGGGTTATATCGCCAGCGAACTGCCGCCGATGGTTGCGGGGCGGTTCTCCGGTCTTCCTGTCGCCAAGGCGAAGCGGAAGCGCAAATGACGACGATCACCCAGGCCAGGGCTGCGGTTCGGTCACGCATCGAGGCCGCGGGCCTAACCGTGTCGCTCCGTTGGCAGAATGAGGATGGCGGGCCTCTGCCTGGCCAGCCATCGGCCTTCGTCTACACCGAGTTCAATACGGAAAAGGGCAACATCGCCGGCTATGGCGGCGGTAGGGGCGGGAACCTCTATCGCAACCGGGCGAATGTGGAGTCCTGGGTTTTCGTGCCGAAGGGCGAGGGCCTGACCCAAGCAGAAAGCATCGCCGAGACGATCGCGGCGCTGTTCCGGTCCTATCGGGATTCGTACATCTCCTGCTTCGACGCCACGGTCTATCCGGGCGGCGATGGGGCGGCGCTGACACCGCCCGGCATGCATTCGGATGTCGGCAATTACTTTTGGGCGGCCGTCGAGGTCAGCCTGCATTTCGACCAAGTCGGCTAGGCCGGCACCACTCTCAATCTAAAACTGGAGAACTGCCATGTCTTTGGCCGAAGGCGTCTCTGCACGCATCGCTTACAAATTCTATGCCTCCGCGACCATCACGCCCGGCACCGAACCTGCCCCGGCATCCGACCCCGGCGCGTCAAGCGCGCAGATCCTGCGCCGTGTCGCCTCGACGCTCTCGCTCGGCAAGGACACCTATCAGTCGAACGAGATCCGCTCCGATCGCCAGATCGCCGACTTCCGGCACGGCACCAAGCGGGTTTCCGGCAATGTCTCAGGCGAACTGTCGCCGCTGACCTATGCCGACTGGTTTGAGGCATCATTCCGCGGCACATGGTCCTCGGCCGTGGTGACTGCTGGTCCGACGGATTTCACCTCTGTCGCGGCCGACAACTCGACCTCGAAATTCACGCTCGGTGGCGGCAATCCTGTCACCAAGGGCTACCGCGTCGGCATGATCGTCCAGTACACGAACTTGTCGGATTCGGACAACAATTCGAAGAACTTCGTCATCCTGGCGTTCGGCGGTTCGAACAACCGCGAGATCACAGTCTATCCGGCTCCCGACACGATGACCGCGGACACGTCCTTCGCGATGACCAGCGTTGGTCGCGAACTGATCGTTCCCGCAACCGGGCACGTCTCCCGAAAGGTTGCCGTCGAGATCTACAACGAGGATGTCGACGTTGCCCGCCTGTTCACGGAAAACCGGGTGGGCGGCTTCAACATCAATCTGCCCGCAACCGGCATGTCGACCGTCGACTTCGATGTGATGGGCCGCAACATGACGGTCTATGAGTCCGGCGATGCGCCGTTCTTCACGTCGCCCACCGCCGCCACGACCACGGGCCTGCTCGCGGCCGTCAACGGGCTGCTGCGCATAGGCGGGTCGACCGTCGCCGTGGTCACTTCGGCGAGCATCCAGTTTCAATCGTCTCCGTCGGGCGAGGCCGTGATCGGGTCGAACCTGGTCCCTGAAATTTTCCTCGGCCGCGCGATGGTCTCGGGGCAGATGACGGCGTTCTTCGAAAACCCCGATCTGATCGATGACTTTGTCAACGAGACCGAGATCGAGTTCCTGGCCTACCTGACCACAACCTCGGCGGTGAACACGCCGGCGATGGTCATCTATCTCCCGCGCATCAAGCTCGGCGCCGCCGACCTGCAGACGCAGGGCGAAGGTGGCCAGATGATAACGCTGCCTTTCCAGGCGCTGAAATATGAGACTGCGGTCGCCACGGCTGGGATCGAGAACACCACGATCCAGATCACCGATACGCAGGTCACCTGATCCGCCCCGACAGGCGGTTGAAATCCGGTGTGTCCTCCCGCCGGATTGTTCGCGAGCAGGCGGCGGCGATGTCGGTCGCCGCCGCCACTCTCCTTCCGACAAAGGAAACCCCTCCCCATGTCTAAATTCTCTGGGCTCGCGCTCGCGGTCGAAAAGCCGCAGCGCATGGTAATTCTCCATCCCGTCACCAAGCAGCCATTGAGGGACGCCGAAGGAAACGAGGCCTATCTGGACCTCTTCTCCGGCGATTCCGATGTGGCCCGCAAGCACGACCGCACAGTCGTCAAGAGCCGCCTCAGCGGCGGCGGCCGCAAGGTCACGGCGGAAGAAGTCGAGGCTGCCACGCCAGACCGTCTGGCCGCGCTGACTGCCGGCTGGCGGTTGATCGACCTCGCCGGCCAGCCGATCGACGTCTCGTTCTCCCGCGACAATGCCAGGGAGCTCTATGCCGATCCGGCCATGACATGGCTGCGTGAAAGCGCGATTATCTTCACCGAGGATCGCGGAAATTTCTTGCCGGCCTCGTCGACGACCTCTTCGCCTACGCCGAATTCTTCTACAGGCGCAGCCGAGTAAAGGGCGACGGGGCCACAACTGGCGAACACGCCGATGCGGCGCGGGAAATATGGAAGCGGCTCGGCAAGATGCCCAAGCATCTCGTCGAGCCGGAATGGCCGGAACTCCCGTTTGAAGTCGCGCATGTCTGGCACTGGTTTTCCGAGATCATCTCCGGGTGCGGCGGCGGCGGATGGGGGGCGGCGATCGTCACATGGTCGAGCATCGAGTCCTGGGCGCGGCTGACCGGCAAGGACGTGGAACCCTGGGAGTGCCGTGCGCTGGTCGGCCTTGGCGTTCTCAGGGCAAACATTCTGGCGGAACGTGATGGTGCTTCGGACAAAAATTGAGCCGATCGACGACTGGATCAGCATCACGGTCGACGAGATGCTGTCGCCGGAAGCCCGGCAGGAAGCCGTCGCGTCGTTCGCGCGGGCGCAACTGGCCGAAACGCTTGAGGGCAACCGGCTCGTGTTGGGGCGGCCTACACCATATCAGCAGTTCGTCGACGGCCGGCAGGGGGCGCCGCTCAATTCGGTCAATCCTGACCGCGGCAGGATCATTTTCGAGTTCGAGCTTTTCGTCGAGATTTTGAGCTGGATCTACAGCAAACTGGTCGAGCGGTCCCCGCGCGGTCCAAAGGGTGGAGCCGGCACCTATCGCGATGCGCACCGTCTCTTTGCCGATGACAAGGAAATCGCGGTCGCGGCAGACGTTCCGCAGGCCGCGGAATATGCCTTCGCCAATCTCCTGCCGTATGCCCGGCGGCTCGAGATAGGCAAAACGGAGGCGGGTCGCGACTTCCTCGTTTCGGTTCCGAACCGCATTTATGAGCGCACCGCCAAGGATGCGCGGTCGCGCTTCGGCAACATCGCCAAGATCGGCTTCTCATATCGCGGCTATGTTGGCGGCGGCGTGGTCAGAGGCCGGCCCGGCAACAAAGCCAATCTTCGCTATCCGACGATCACCGTTCGCCCGCTGTAGGACGCAAAATGGCAACCATGGCCGATGCAAAGCGACGGCTCACGATCGAGCACGTCTCGCAGGGCGCCGAGAAGGCCGCAGGCGACCTCAAGAAGGTGGCGGCGGCCCATGACGGCATCGCTGTTGCCTCCGAGCGCTCAGAGCGCGCGCAGCAGTCGATGGAGCGTCGTCTGGAGACGGTGCAGCGCAAATACGACGAGGTCTATCGCTCGCAGCAGTCCTTGGCCCAGGTCGAGCGCACGCTGGCTTCGGCGCAGCAGCAGGGCCTCATCACCATGCAGCGCCGCGTCGAACTGCTGTCGATGGCGGCCGAGCGTCACGGGCTGGCGACGTCGGCCATCAACCGTGAGATTGCGGCGACCGAGCGCCTTGCCGATGTGCAGCGCATGCAGGTTGCCGCCAACTCAAACATGCGCGGTGGCGGCAATTTCAACAACGCGAACGCCGCGTTCCAGATCCAGGACATCGCCATGATGTCCATGATGGGTCAGGCGCCCATGATGACGGCCCTTCAGCAGGGCCCGCAGTTGGCGATGGCAATGGAAGCGGGAGGCGGTCTCAAGTCCCTCGCCGCCGGACTTGCATCGCTCATCAACCCGACGATGCTGATTACCGTCGGCCTGACTGCCGCCACGGCAGCTGCTGTCCAGTTCTTCATGAACATGAAATCCGGCAGTGCCGATTCCGAAGAGGCCCTGAAGAAGCAGAACGAACTTATCGCATCTGTCGCGGCCAAGTGGGGCGATGCGCTCCCTGGCCTCAAAGCCTACAACGACGAGCTCACCCGGCAGAAAGACCTGTCAGATGCCCTGGAGGCTTCGACGGCGGCGCGCAGCCAGCAATACATCGAGGAACGCTCGTCTGTCGTCGACCTGACGATTGATCTCGATGACCTCATCAACAGGTTGCAGATTCTTGGCGGCGACCCGACGCAGATCGTCGAACTGCAAGCCGCGTTCGCCAATCTTCAGGCGAAAGTGAAGGACAGCACGGCGACTGCCGATGATGCGCTTGCCGTCCAGAAAGAATTGAACGACCTGATGGGGACGGGGCTCCCGATCGTCGGGGAATACGCAACCAAATTCGGTGAACTTGCGGGCCAGATCGGCAAGGCCGCCTCGGCTGCCGAGAAGTTCGACCTGGTGCAGAAGGGTAGTTCTCTTTTCAACCGCAAGGGGCTCGAGTCGATACTAGGCGCGCTCGACCCGCTCAACGGATTCCGCCAGACACCATTTCAGACCGAAGAAGACATCATGTTTGCGCGCAGCCGGCCGGGATCGACGCAGGTCGGCGCGACCGGAACGATGACGAACGTGAACGGCGTCAACGTGCACCAGTATATGTCCGAAACGGCTGAATACACCGAAGCGAGCGCGGACTATCTAAGAGATATCAACTCGCGCCTGCCCGGCTATTTCAGCTCCATTGACGAAACGCTGAAGAATGACGTCACCGGCTCCATCGCCAAATTCATGGGTCAGATGATCTACGCGCAAACTCTTGCCGCGCAGACGGTTGCCGATGCAGTCAACACAAGCATCCTCACCGGGCAATCGACTGGCGGCGGCGGTTCGTGGGATGGCAGGCGGATGACATTCCTGAAAAGAAAGCCGCAGATATCCATGAGCCTTTACGATCCAGAGACAATGCTGGAGTCCGGCACATTGGCTGAGAAATATTATAAGCCAGCGAGCACTTCAGGCGGCCTGAGCATCAACTATGCCGGCATGTTTGCCGAGGGCGGCGAGTTCACCGTCCCTGGGCAGTCGACCGGCGACCGGACGCTTGTCTCTTTCCGTGCCAACGGCGGCGAGACAGTCAAGGTCTCCAAGGCTGACGAATATGGCGGCGCCTCAGTGAAGCATTTCCACCTGCACTATACGCCAGCCCCTGGCGACAGCGATGCGACTACCGAGCAGCGCGCCCGCAAATCATTCGGCGTGATGATGCAAGAGGCGGTGCGGGAATAATGGTCGACACCGTCATCTTCAACGAGGCATTTGACGTCGGCCTCACCATCAAGCCGCGCACGCAGACGACCATCGTGCCGCTGTCGGGCGGCTATGAAAGCCGCAACCAGGACTGGCCGTACATCCTTTGGGAATACGAGTGCCAGCTTCGCAATCGGTCGGTGTCGGTCATCCGCGATCTGATGGAGCATTTCCTCGGCCGCCGCGGTCCGGCGAATACATTCCCGCTGCTCGACCCGCTCGACAATGAACTGACCGACGAGAACATCGGCACGGGTGACAGCACGACGGGCTCCGACGGCACGGCGGCGTTCCAGATCAAGAAGACTTACGCCGACACCGACCGGCCTTATCAGCGCATTCTGACCATCGTGCAGAACTTGGTCGTCAAGGTGGATGGCGTCACCAAGACGCTGACAACGCACTACACCGTGTCGAACGGGCTGATCACGTTCACCGCCGGCAACCGCCCGCTGACAGGCCTCGCGGTGACGGTCACATGCGATTACCTGATAAAGGTCCGTTACAAGGAGGACGCCTTTCCGGTCATCATCTCGACCGGCCTATGGGATGGTGCTGCTGCCTCGATCGGCAATTTCAGTCTGGTGGAAGTCCTGACGTGAGGGACACTTCCGCCGGGCTGGAGGCAGCGCTTGCCATCACGCCAACGACGCTCTGCTGGCTTGGCCGCTTCGTGCTCGATGACGGTACGGTCATCCGCGTCACAACGCTGCCGCAGGACTTCACGGTCAACGTCGGGCACGGGTCGGAAACCTACGTCAAGGATGTGAGCTTCAAGGGCGCATCCCTGACCTTCCGTGGCAACGGCGCGGTCCCCGACGGCGAGGTCATCGCGCCCGTCGCCTTTACCGGCGCCTACGACGCAGAGGATGTTTTCGTCGGCGTCTTCGACGGCATGTCGGTGACGCTTTACATCGTCAACTATGAGGATGCGGCCGACGGCGGGCTGCAGCTCGGCCCTTATACCAACGGACAGGTCAAGACCGACGACCGGGGCAAGATCGCGGCCTTCGAACTTCGCGGCAAACTGGATCGCGCACGATTCATCAAGGTCGAGGAACTTTCGGTTACATGCCGCTCCGATCTCGGCGACATGCGTCCCGGCTACTGCGTCCTCCCGCTCTATCCCGATGATGTGGCCAGAAGCACCGCATATGCGGCGGGCGATTATGTGCGCTACGCGACGGCTGGAAACTACGGCAACCGGATGTTTGAATGCACCACGGCTGGGACAACTGCCGGGTCTGCGCCGTCATACGACTACACAGTGAGCAATACCACAACGGACGGCTCAGCGGTCTTCACGGCGCGGGAAGCATGGGTCCGCTCGGCGGTCGTCGCCTCGGTCACTAGCAATGCCAAGTTTCGCTTGACGGTGACGGAAAGCCGCTCGGTCGACGGCTGGTTCGCCAATGGCGGGCTGGTCAAGTTCACCAGCGGCGCGAACGACGGTGTGGTCTGCACGGTGCGCAAATACACGCACTCGACCAAGGAGGTCGAGTTGTGGATCACGCCGCCGTTCACGGTCGCCGTTTCCGACACGCTCGAGATCATGCCCGGATGCGACAAGACCTTCGCCATGTGCCTCGCGCGCTTTGCCAACACCATCAATTTTCGTGGCGAGAACCTGTTGCCTGGCACTGACTATGTGAACGGGGCCGGCTGATGGCTTACGCCTCCTTTCAAGGTCTGTCATGGGATGGCCTCCGTCTTACAGTAGGAGGAATCACCGGCCCGATTTATTCAAGCCCGCAGGCCCCTGCATCGCAGCAACAGTTTCCTTCGTCCGCTTACGGGCAGACCATCCCGGTTATATGGGGCAAAGCACGGGTGCCAGGCGCCTATATCTGGGCACCGGATATCATCGTCAAGGTCACGACCAGCGGGGCGATCCTCATCACGACTACGGTGACGGTGAGCCTATCCGCCCGCATTCGTTTCGCCCGCCCGTTGGTTGCCGATTCCCGGTGGAAGCTTCGCCGCCTCTGGGCCGATGGCATTTTGATCCTCGACAACTCTACCGGCTACAAAAAGAGCGGCCTTAATGTCCGCTTCTATGACGGCCATTCCAGCCAGGTCCGTGACCCTCACATGGTCGACAAGGAGGGGGCCAGCAACGTCTCGGCGCATCGCGGCTATCTCGATATCGTCATCAAGAACTACAACCTCGGAACATCCGCAACCGAGCCGCCAGCCTTCGAAGCCGAGCTGGTGCAGGATGATGTCGGCGGGACCGAAGTCGACGAGTTCACCGGCTTCTTCAGCGACGACATCAACACGCATCCCGCCGCCGATTGGGATAACGGCGAGTTCTACGGCATCTCGACTTCGGCAGGGTATCTGCGCCGCTTCAATATCGGAACGTACCAGGAGGTCTATGCCATCCCGATGACGGGCGTCCTGTCCGCAATCGAGGAAAATTCACTTCGCTACATCCCCGAAATGGACCGCCTGATCGCCGTCGATTACGTGCCGGGACCGGGCAACGGGGCCTATCCCTGCGTCATCGATCCGACGACTGGCGCGGTGCTGGATCATGGCGACAAACTCGGCGTTGCCGGGCAGCAATGCAATACCATGATTGCCGTCGCCTTCGGCCAGACGGCAGGCGCAATTATCACGGTCAGTTTCAACGTCGGGACGCTTTCAACCTACTCGTTCACTCCAATCGCGGTTGATCGTCAATTCCAGTCTGGCAATGCCTGGGACAGTCGCGGCGTTGTCGAATGCATCTGCGTCGGAACGATCAGGGAATCCGATGCAGACGTCTATCTCTGTGCCGACACCATCCTCTACAAGGCGCGGCTGACTTCGAACGGCTTCCTTCTCGGCATCGAGACGTTCTACACCGACGCGGACAATCTCGTTTATTGTGTCTTCCACGACGATGACGTGGTTGTGTGGACCGATGCCGGCGAGGCAATCAGGCTCGACGGCGCGACAGGCGCAACGGTGTGGACGGCAACGGTCCCCTATCAGGTCGATACCGGCGCGCAGAACAGAGGTCTTGGCACTCCCGATCAGCTTCGGCTGGATGGCGTGTTCTACTACCAGGAAACGACCCGCTACAATTTCACTGACCTCGACACGGGAGAAACCGAAGAGATAGTCAAGTCGTCGGCGTCGGCTGAAAACTATGTCTACGACGGCGTGGGCAACGTTGCCATCACGACCGATAATACGGCCGACATCGCTGTCAGGACGGCCTTCAACCTTGCCGGGGACGGCCTCACCCGCGACCTTGAGGACTTTCTTGTCGACCTGATGGTGGCAGGCGGCTTCGAGGCATCCGAGATCGAGGTCGAGGGCGTTGACGACCAGATCATCGGCGCCGTTATCGACATCACTGCGGGCGTGCGAGACATCGCCCGCCAGGTCTGCGATCCGTATTCGATCGCCATATTCGAGCGCGCCGACAAGATCGTCTTCAAGCGGGCCAGCACCGACGGCTCTTTCGCGGTCGACGTGACAATCGCCGCGGCCGACACGATCGACCGTGGCGGCCAGTCCATTACGGCTACAAAACGCAACCCGCAGGAGAAGCCGGCCAAGTACGGGCTCAACTATCGCGACGTCGATGAGGTCTATCAGGCGCGTCCGCAGTGGGGCGACATTCCCTCACTGCCATTGCCGGTGGTGGTCACGGAGATCGGCATCAAGGCCGACCTCCCGCTCATCATGGAAGCGGACACCGCCAAGGTCATAGCGACCAAGCGCATCTATCGCGATTTCGTGCAGGAGCACGAATTCACGGTCTCGCTGCCGGCTGAATTCCTGGCGATCGAGCCGGAGACAATCCCGCAGTTCACCTATGCCGGTCGGCTGATCACCGGAAGGGTTCTGGAGAACACCATCCATCCAAACTTCACGAATACGATCGTGATGACCGAGTTCCTGACTAGCGTATCCGTTTCGATATCGGGTGGCACTGGCAGGCCGGTGGAGCCGGAGCCGGTCGGAACCGCCTCGAGCAAATATTACCATCTCGACATTCCGTTGATGGAGGATACCCACGACACTGCCGGGGGAAGTCTGGTTCAATATCATGTGCTCGCCTCAACCGGGCAGCTGACATGGGACGGGGCCACGCTGTTCCGCAAAGACAGCGAGGGAACCTACATCCCGCAGATTTCGCAGGCCGAAAACGGGCTGGTCGGAATCGCGCTCGATCTGCTGCCCGATTGGGATATTCCCTACGTCACGGAGATGACGCGGGAGATCACGGTCGCGATCATATCCGGCGATACCGATCTGCTGACCTCGGCGACTTATCAGGAGGTCTGCGAAGGCGCGAATATGTTCGCGATTGGCCAGCCGGGACGCTGGGAAATCTGCCACGTCATCGACATCACCGATAATGGCGATAACACGTTTACATTCACCGGATTGCGCAGGGGCAGGGGGACTTCAGAAGAGTTCACCGGGGATCACGCCATCGGGGATTTCGTCGTCTGGCTGGAGGACGACAACGTTCAACTGCTGGAATACACGATAGCGTCCCTAAACGATGCCTTCGACTTCAAGCCGGTTGGCTTTGGTGGAACGCTTGAGGGGACGATAGCGGTTAACCGCACCGTTACGGGCGAGGCCGAGAAAATCCCGAAGCCGTGCCAGTTGGACGCGGCGCTCGACGGGGCCGATATCGACCTGTCGTGGGTGAGGCGTTCGCGCATCGGTCCCTATTGGGCCAAGGATGGCGAAGATACCTATACCACGCCGCTCGGGGAAAGCCTGGAGCAGTACGTCATCCGCATCAAGGACGGGCCGGGCGGCACAGTGGACAGGACCGTCACCGTCGATGACGCGACGGCCTACACCTACACGGCGGCGGATCAAACCACCTATTCAGGCGGGACGTTCTCTGCCGGCGATTCCTTCACCTTCGACATTCGTCAGGTGTCCGGCACGGGCGTTGTCTGCCCGACACGCGAAGTGACTGTCACGCTCTAAGGAGCCTTCATGGCACATGATCTAAATCTCCCGAGCATTGCCGATGCTCAGGCCGATGGCCAATGGCAGTCGAGCAACGACGGCGATGCTGCGCTTGCGAATGCCGTCCAGGACATCTTGTCTGTCGATTTCTCTGGCGGCAACGTCACGCTGACTTCCACACAGTTCCGGTCGGCATTCTGCTTCATTCCAAGTGGCCTTTCAGCCAATCGCGACCTGACCATTCCCGGCGTCAAGCGCGCTCAGTTCATGGTCGATAATACGGACACGACGGAGACCATCACGGTCAAGCGCGGATCGACCAGCATCGCGGTTGCCGCCGGCCATGTCGGCATTTTCAACACGGACGGCACGACCAACAGTCTTGGCGGTTTCGTTGTCCGCACCGGAGCGCCGAGCCTCATCAATAGCGCCTACGACTTCGGCATGACCTTCGGCTCCACGCCGGCAACTGACGAAGTGCTGGGGCGCGTTCGGATTGGGCGCAATATAACCATCCCCGCGAATATGTCCGGCGCTTCTGGGGGCGTTTCCGTCAACCCGACAGCCACGTTTGATATCGACGTGCTGGACGATGGTGTCTCTATCGGGACAATCTCTGTTTCGACGGGTGGCGCGGCAACCTTCACCACGACAAGCGGCACTGCAAAAACGGTCGCTGCCGGTTCGGAAATTCGCTTCGACGCACCCACCACACCCGATGCGACGGTTGAGGGCGGCAGTTTCGTCATCCTGGCGACGGTGACTTCCTGATGCTGCTCTATTCCTCCTTCCTTGCCGGCGCCGGTGGTGCTGCGGGTACGCTGCCGCCTTTCATCGGTGCCCTGGCGAAGCGCATCACCTCGACGCAATCGGTATCGACGGCGACCTTCACGCCCATCGACTACAACGGCGAGGAATACGATACCGCATCGTTCCACGACAATTCGTCCAATCCGTCGCGCTTCACGGTTCCGGCGGCCTACAACGGGCGGAAGGGGCGTCTGTCGGGGAATCTCAAATCGGCGACTGCCAACACCGTCCTTGCCGTCCAGAACAAGAACGCAGGCAACTATCAGGGCGGCGGCAGTCAGGACGCCACAACGTCGAGCCCCAACAATGTGAACTTCATGGGGGCGCCGGTAGCGCTGGCGACCGGTGACTATTTCCAGAACGTCGCATGGATCAATGCGGCCACAGGCGTTCCGGCTGATGACGCGAATTGGGGGCAGCTCGAGGTTTTCCCGACGAGCTTTGCCGGGGCGCTGGTCAAGCATTCCGCCACGCAGTCGATAAGCTCGTCCCTGCATCCGGTGACGCTCGCATGGGACGGCGAGGAATACGATACAGATGCCTTCCACGATACCGTCACTAATAATTCCCGTCTGACGATCCCGGCTGCCTTCAACGGGCGCCACGTCCGACTGTCAGTCGGCATCGTACTGCCGGGCGCCAGCACAAGCGCGGTTGCGGTCATCATCCAGAAGAACGGGGCGGACGTTCACGGCCTGCCATTGAAGCTTCAGGCGGTTTCCGGCACTGAGCAGTTCAGCTGCGTCAGCGCCCCCATACAGGTTGCAACCGGCGACTATTTCACGGTCGTTATGTACTACTTCAACGCCTCGGCACAGAACGTCCCAGCCGCCGATGCGAATGTCTGGTTTGCGA
This sequence comes from Mesorhizobium sp. KR9-304, assembly GCF_040049215.1. Lineage (NCBI taxonomy): Bacteria > Pseudomonadati > Pseudomonadota > Alphaproteobacteria > Hyphomicrobiales > Phyllobacteriaceae > Mesorhizobium > Mesorhizobium sp. KR9-304. Next base: position 230,583 of record NZ_JBDZDN010000004.1, read on the forward strand.
TTGACGTTCTGCCGAACCCGTTCAGCGGAGCACTGGTCAAGCGCACGACAAACCAGCTTATTTCCAGCACTACAGCAATCATGACCTGGGAGGCCGAGCAATACGATGTCGGCGGCTGGTGGAGCGGTGGATCACCGACAAGACTCACGGTTCCGTCTGGGGTTACGAAGGTCCGCCTGACGGCAAACATTCGGCCAGGCTCAACATCGGGTAAAATCTTCATCCGAACACTAAAGAACGGTTCGTCGTTTGTCGGGATGCTTGCAGAGGGGGCCGCGCCAGGCACCAGCGGCTCTCCGGAAGCGCCGGGAGGCGTGTCGGCTGTCGTGGCTGTATCGGCGGGAGATTATTTCGAGCTTGAGGTGACGGACGCTTCGTCGGAGAATTTCGGATCATCGACTAACGTCTGGTTCTCGATCGAGGCCGTTGAATAGGAAAGAGGCCGGCGGTTACGCCGGCCTCTCCGGGGCTTGCTCGCGACCTGGTGCCGTGAGCGGGGGCAATCAGCCTGCAAACGCCATTCCGGCGGCAATGCCGAGACCGATAGCAACGCCGGTGAGAAGGTTGCCGGCCAGCGCCGTCAGCACCGGCCGCCAGTCGAAACGCGGCGCGGTCAGCGCCGCTTCAAGGTCAGAGAATATCCGTTCCATGCGGACAATATAGTCACTTCCTCCGCGGAAGTGAATCAAGATTTTCGGCCTGTAGATAACCCAAGGAATTACCAGCCATGACCATCCCCGCGGACTGGATGCCGCCGGCGAAGCTTTCGCGCGTCATCCTTCACTGGACGGCCGGCAGCCATAAGGCGACCGACTTCGACCGCCAGCACTATCATGTGCTGATCGAGGGCGACGGCAGAGTGGTGAAGGGCTTTCCATCAATTGCCCTCAACAGCGAGCCGAAGGTAAAGACTGGCTATGCGGCTCACACCCGCAATTGCAACACCGGCTCGATCGGGCTTTCGCTGTGCAGCATGGCTGGCGCGATCGAGCGGCCATTTCAACCCGGCTCTCATCCGCTGACAAAGGCGCAGTGGGAAATGGGATCGACGGTCGCTGCCGAGATCTGCAAGCGCTACTCAATCCCCGTGACGGCGAAGACCGTGCTTTCCCATGCCGAAGTGCAGGTCAACCTCGGCATCGCCCAGCGTGGAAAATGGGACATTGCGGTGCTGCCGTTCGATAGGTTTTTCGACACGGCGCGCGAGTGCGGCGACAGGTTCCGCGCCGAGACCGCGGCAAAGCTGGCGAGGCTCTGATGTTCTTCGACAAGCTCGGCTCCGACGACTGGCGCATCCGCCGCCGGATCATCGTTCTCCTGCTGATCTGGTGCGTGGCGATGGTGACCTACATCGCCATCTTCGGCCCGCCCGACCAGCTGCGCGAGGCGATCGCGACGGCGCTGATCATCCTGATCGGCTCGATCGTCGGCTCCTACGTCTTCGGCGTCATCTGGGACGACAAGAGCAAGACGCCTAGCACGAAGACGAAGATCACGAGCGAAGTCATCACCGGGCCGGAGACGCCTGTCGCGGAACAAGAGGGGCGACCGGAATGACCGTCATCCTGGGCGCCCTGTGGAATGTCGCCAAGATCGCCATTCCCGTCCCTCTGGTCGTGATCGCGCTGGCCTTTGGCTGGTGGCAGATCGACAAGACGTCAGCCGTGCGCCGCGCGGTCGACGACGCCCTCACCGAAGCCGTCGCCGGGGCGAAGATCGCCGCGCTCGAGGCGCGGATCGTGGAGAACGAACGCCAGCTCGCCGCCGGCCGGAAAGCCGCCGAGGGATTCGCCGAACTGCTGCGCCAGGCGCAGCTCAGGGAAGCGCAGCAAGCCGCGATTGATGCCGAAGAGGATGCCGACTATGAAGCCGAACTTGCTGCCGCTGGCCGTAGCTGCGGGCTTAGCACTGACGATCTCGACTGGCTGCGCCGGTAAAGCGGGGCTGCTGGCGAAGATCGGGGCCGAGCAGGGACGGTCGGCCGCCGGCGTCACCCTGCCCGATCTTCCACCTGACTGCCGGAAGGAAGAGCCGCACGCTGCGCTTGCCGTGGGCATGGAGGCCCGCGTGGCGCTCCGGGCCGAGCGAAGGGCCACCGCCCGCGCCAACGCGCGCGTGGGGCGCTGCGCCGGCTTCTACGACGAGACGAAGGCCGGGCTGGAGGGGCGCGCGCCGTGATCCCGCTCTGCATCGCCGCGCTTCTCTGCGCGTTCACCATCATCGAAATGAAACTGGCAAGGGGCTGGGGATGACGGATGTGCCTATCGAATCGCAAGTAGCCCGGCTCGACGAGCGGCTGAATTCAATAGAGAGAATTCTCGTCGGCATCGCAGATGCGCAGAAGGAAGCCGTCGACAGCCGCCGCCGCGGCTATGAGGCCCAGGAGCGCACCGAGCGCGAGATGATAGGCATCAACCATCGCCTGACGGCGGTTGAGCGCAACATGGACTCGATCCGCCCGACTACGGCAGAGCTCGAGCGGGTCCGCGATCGAGTGCAGTTCGCCGGGAAACTCGGGCAAGGACTCTGGTCGATCGGCAAGGGGCTGCTGTCTGCCGCCGCCGGCGCAGCCGCCGCCTGGTATGCGCTGACCGGCAGGCCGCCACCGTGACCTGCGAACCTGCGCAAAAACGCTTGTCTCGCCCCGCCCCGGCGGGGCTTTTTTCGTTTTGGGACTGCGCTATGCTGGCCGGGATGAAGCCCTATCCCCGCCGCACCAGGCTCGCCTTCCTCGCCGGCATGGCCGCCGCGGCGCTGGCCGTCGCCGCCATCCAGTGGCTCGGCTGACATGGCGAACCAGCGCATCTGGAATCCCGACCTCTACGCGGAAGGATCCTGCATCTACGAGGTCGACGGCGACGGCGACCTGGTCGATCTGGTCGGCTGGGCGAAGAACAGCGTGGCCGCCGCCGCCGCCTTCGCGGAACTCTGCGCCCGCAACCCCGGCACGTCCTACCAGCAGCGGCGCAAGAGCTGGGTCGAGAACGAGCGGATCGTGGGACAGCCGCCGCGAAAAACCCAATAAATCAATGCCGGGCTAGGCTTTCCAGGAGAATGGAATGTGCGGGGGGGCGTCCTTATATCGGGCCTCCGCTACCACCAAATTCCGGGTCCGTTCCGATAACAAGAACTCGTAAGTCGAGCGGATGCCCGTTTCGAGGCCGATCCTCGGCGTCCATCCCATCGCGGCGATCCTGCTGCTGTCCATCAACTTCCTCGGAGTCCCGTCCGGTTTGGACGCATCAAGTTCGACAATGCCGCCATAGCCAACGATCCTGCAGATCGTTTCGGCGAGTTCAGAGATCGTCAGGTCGCTGTCGCTGCCGACATTGACATGCTCGTAGCCCGAATAGCGTTGCATCAGGAAGACCAGAGCCTCGGCGCAGTCGTCGACATGCAGGAACTCGCGGCGCGGCGTGCCCGTGCCCCAGACTGTGATCGAGGGTGCGCCGGCTATTTTTGCCTCATGCGCCTTGCGGATCAGGGCCGGCATGACGTGGCTCGTCATCAGGTCGAAATTGTCGCCGGGTCCGTAGAGGTTCGTCGGCATCGCCGAGATGAAATCCGCGCCATGCTGCAGGCGGTAGGCCTGGCAGAGCTTGATGCCGGCAATCTTGGCGATGGCATACCATTCGTTCGTCGTCTCGAGCGGTCCGGTGAGCAAGGTATCCTCGCTGATCGGTTGCGGCGCCAATTTCGGGTAGATGCAGGACGAGCCGAGGAACAGGAGCTTCTCGACACCCGACCGGTGCGCCGCCGAGATGACATTCGCCTCGATCATCAGATTGTCGTAGAGGAAATCGGCCGGGTAGGTCGCGTTGGCGAGGATGCCGCCGACCTTTGCCGCGGCGAGGAACACGGCATCGGGCCTGTTGGCGGCCATCCATCGATCGACGGCCGCCTGGTCCCTGAGATCGAGTTCGGACCGCGAAGCCGTCAGCGACGTGCAGCCTTCGCAGGCAAGCCGCCTGACCAGCGCGCTTCCGACCATGCCGTTGTGGCCGCAGACGAAAACCCGCTTGCCGGCCAGTTGGTAGACCGCCTCAGCCACGCTGGTTGGACCTCACCGAAAGCTCGGCCGCGCGGAAGTCGCTAAGCGTCATCTCCTCGACCAGTTCCTCGAATGACGTCTTCGGCTTCCAGCCCAGTCTGTCGCGCGCCTTGCTGGTGTCGCCGAGCAGCGTTTCCACTTCGGTCGGGCGAAAATAGCGGGGATCTACCCGGACGATAACGGCTCCCCCCGGTGCGACGGCTTTCTCCTCCATGCCTTGCCCCTCCCAGGAAAGGCTCATGCCGAGCACCTTGGCGGCCGCGTCGACGAAGTCGCGGACGCTGCGTTGGACGCCTGTCGCGATCACGAAGTCGTCTGGCCTGTCCTGCTGAAGCATCTTCCACTGCATCTCGACATAGTCGCGCGCGTGACCCCAGTCGCGCTTGGCATCGAGGTTGCCCAGAAGGAGTTCGTCCTGCACGCCGAGCTTGATGCGCGCGAGAGCCCGCGTGATCTTGCGGGTAACGAAAGTTTCGCCGCGCAGTGGAGACTCGTGATTGAACATGATCCCGTTGCAGGCGTAGAGCCCATAGGCTTCGCGGTAGTTCACCGTGATCCAGTAGGCGTAGAGTTTGGCCACGCCGTAAGGGCTGCGAGGATAGAACGGCGTCGTCTCCGTCTGCGGCGTCTGCTGGACCAGGCCGTAGAGCTCCGACGTGGAAGCTTGATAGAACCGGGTTTTGTCCGTCAGCCCCAGGATACGGATCGCCTCCAGGAGGCGTAGCGTTCCGAGCGCATCGGAGTTGGCGGTGTATTCCGGCTCTTCGAATGACACGGCGACATGGCTTTGGGCGGCAAGGTTGTAGAGTTCGTCGGGTCGCACCTGCTGGATGATATGAGTGAGGCTCGACGAGTCCGTCATGTCGCCGTGATGGAGGAGGAAGCGGCCGGCTTTGCCTGCCTCGCCGTCGAACAGATGATCGATCCGCGCGGTGTTGAAGAGCGATGTGCGTCGCTTGATCCCGTGCACGACGTAGCCCTTGCCGAGCAGGAACTCCGCCAGATAGCTGCCGTCCTGACCGGTGACGCCGGTCAGGAGCGCCACTTTGCCGTTGGGTTCGGAGAGATGCATCGCGATGCCTTTTGGGAGGAACTCAACAACGCGCCCCGTAATACCATGTCAGGTCTCGACAGGCGCTGCACTGGCTTGATCCTGGACATGTCAAGTCAGACTGGCCCCGATCCTCAAGCTCGACCCCTCCAACCCCTCTACCGTCCAGGGGTCCATGCTCGACAGGCTTCGCTCGAATATCCCAAGTGCGCCTTGCGCCGCCGCCATCGCCCGGCAACCGGCCAGCGCCAGGGGCCGCGGCGCTTGATGCGCTGATTGGTTTGGCCAGCCGGCGCAATCAGATTCCTGACCCATAGAGCTCCTCGGCGTCCTCCCCCGCCCAGGGAGTCGGCAGGTCGGACTCCTTGTCCAGATTTGCTCCTGGTAGCGGCATCCAGCATTTCAGCTCCGGATCCGCATATCCGATCACCTGTCCGGGGTGGGAATCGGAGGCGCGCCAGCCTTCGATGCCGAACTGGTCCGCTCTCGACCAATAGGCGACATCGACTTCGGCCGGGCCCTGTTCGGACGGGCGGACGGTCACCAGGATCCTGCTGCCGTCCTTCGGCGCGTTTGACATGTGGCGCCAGCGAGGTTCGTCCACCGGTCTCCTCCCCTTTCAAGGCTCAATCCCGTTCGAAGTCCGCCCATCTTATTGCCGTGCCTGCGGTGGGGGCAACCTCGCCTGCCTCGATAACCACCAGCTTTCCGACGGTGCGCGGCGCCGGGATCCAAGCCCGCCAGCGCGCCCCGCGCTCGCCTAGCTCCGTGGTCCTGCCGGCCCGATACAGGTTTCCGGCCAGCCTAACCGCCTATCCAGCGGTCATAGTCCGAGACCAGAAGGTGCAGCGGCGCCGCGTCCTCCTCGATGTTCGAGAAGCGGCCGATCGGCTTTTCGAAAATATTATCCGTAAGGTCGTCATTGACCGTCGAGACCTCGCCGATCAGCACGTCGCCGCCTTCGCCCCAGAAGGCATGCCAGACGCCGGGAAGCAGGGTCACGCTCTCGCCCGGATCGAGCTTGAGCAGCCCTCCGGCCGGCAGCTTGCGCACCACCCCGTCTGTCGGCACCGTCACCTCGGCCTTGCGGTCGATGCCGCCGTCCGTATCCGGCATGAACAGTTCCAGCACCAGCTTTCCGCCGCCACGGTTGATGATGTCCTCCGCCTTCACCACGTGCCGGTGCATCGGCGACAGCTGGTCCTTGCGCGAGATCATGATCTTCTCTGCATAGAGCATGCCCTTGCCGCGCGACAAATCCTCGGCGCGCCCGTTGCGCACGGTGAAGAGGAACAGGCCGAGTTCGTCGAACTCTTCCTCGCCGTAATCGGTGATGTCCCAGCCGAGCCGCGCATCGACGATGCCTGCCGGCTTCTTCGCCTTGAGCTCGTCCGGCGACCAGTAGGCGAAAGGCGGCATCACATAGCCGAAGGACCGGATGAAGGCGTCGCCTTCGCGAATGATCTCGTTGATGCGCGACCGTTTCATCCGATCCTCCCGATCTTGTTTGCGAGAGCGGAGCAATGCCCCGGAACGGCGGGATTCGCAAGCAGGCGACGATTTGGACCGCAGCCCGGGTGGTCCCCGAGTCTCGCTGGGATTCGCATTTCAGGCTTTTGTCAATCGGGGTTTGATGTCCGATTCGTCTGCGGCTAGATTAGACCCGAATCAGCCGTCCTCGGGGGGCCGGCGGACCACCAGATCTCTGACCTTCCGGATCGCTCCGGTGCAGGGCCTCGGCCGGGTGCGCAAGCTTCCCCGATTCGGCGGATCGCGCTTGCGGCGTCGGTGTCCTGCGTTTCTTCCAGTTAGACGAGTTGAACAGCGGCCCTGGCACGCCAGGGCTGGACAGAGGACGATTCCGGCAGAACGGCTCAATCTTAATGCAACTTGCTCTGGCCGCCCCTTCGCAACCGAACCAACTGGCCGTCCGGCTGGCCTCGCGAGGCGATCTCACCGCCTTCCTTATGGACCTCACCGCCGAGATCGGCGCCGACGCCTACATGCTCGTCGCGATCCTGCACGATCAGGACCAGAATGCGGCCCGCATCCTGGCCTCCAACTGGATCCATGACGCGATCGAACTCGTCGGTCATCGGCTGATCGCAAACCTGGCGCAGGTACCGGCAGCCGGGCTGGGGGCGCGGCCGCGCGGCTTGCTCACGGCTGAAGCTCCGGCGCTGCCCGGCTTGCTCACCGGCGAAGAGGTCAAGCTGCTCGACGTGCTTGGCCACCGCGAGATCTACCCGCTGAGGGTGCAGGCCGGCCGCCACCGCTATTTCTTGCTCTTCTCGGCGGAAGAGACCGGCAGGATCGACCAGGCCGCGCTCACGGGCGCGCAGGTACGTTGCTGCTATGCGCTGTCGCAGATACCGGGACTGCTTCGCGCCGCCGTCGCCCAGGACCCGTTGTCGGACCGCGAGCGCGAATGCCTGATCTGGGTGTCAGAAGGCAAGACCACCGACGAGGTGGCGCTGATTCTCGGCGTGTCGGGCAACACGGTGAACAGTTACATCACCCATGCGATCCAGAAGCTGTCCGCAAGCAACCGCGCGATGGCGATCGCTACCGCGATCAGGAGCGGCATCATTTGAGCGACGCCGCCGAAGTCAGTGAGGTCGTCCAATCGCTCTTCGGCGAGCGGCAAACGCCCTTCGGCGTCTCGCTCGGCCGCGACACGCACCGCACCGTCACGATCCCGGACGCGGTGCGGCGCTGCCGCTGGATCGCCGTCGACATCAACGCGTCGGGCTTCACCCTGCTCTTTTCCGGTCCGTCTGCCGAGCGGCCGTTTCTGGCGCCCTGCTTCGATTCCCGATATCCCGGCGTCTCAGCCGAGACCAGGTTGATCTCGGGCGAGGACCGGTTCGGGCTCGTCAGGCATGCCCGAGCCTCAAGCGTGCCCTGCGTATGGGATGATCTGCCGGGCTCGGTCTCATCGTCCTCGTTGAACGCCCTGACATGGACGACGAGGATCGAGCCGCCCGCCGCCGGCACCTGCGGCATCGTTTTCCCCGTCCATGCCGAACGCGGGCAATGCGGTTTCGTGATCTTCCTCGGATCGGAAATCACGCTTGCGCCCAATGCCATGTTCGATATTCACGCCCGCTGCTTCTCGCTTTTCGATGCGGTTGCCCGCATGCGGCCGGGCGAAAGCGCGAAATTTCCGTCAATATCGAAACGCGAGCTCGAATGCCTCAAGCTCACGGCGAATGGCTACACCAGCGAAGAGATTGCACGACTGCTCAAGCTGTCCGTGCACACCGCCAACCAGTATCTCACCAACACCGCGCAGAAGCTGAATGCCGTCAACCGCATGCACGCGGTCGCAAAGGCTCTGCGCATGGGCCTGATAGAGTAGTATCAGCGCTGGCCGGCGGCCTCCGTCTTGCGGATGCGCGCGCCGTGGATGGCGTCGACCAGAAACGCCGTATTGCGCATCGGATCGGGGTCGGGCCGGTCGAACGCCACGTAGTTCACTTCGACCGAAGCCGCCCTGTCCTCGAGCCGCAGTGCGAAATAGACCGTCGCGCCCGCGGGCCGCAATTCGAGATCGAGTACGATGCGCGGCGGCTCCGACCACCCGACATGCGCCTCGCCGCCGTGCCCGAGCTTGAGCGTGCCCGGCATGAAGAAGAGTTCGGCTGCCGAGTCGACGATGTCAGAAACGGTCGCGAAATGCTCCAGCCGGATGAAGGCGATGTAGTCGGCGACGTCGACCAGGCGCAATTCGCCGACCACCTCCTTGATGGCTTCCGCGACGATCGCCTCGCGCGATGATGAATGCGGCTGTCGGTTCATTGGACTTTGCGCTTGGCCTTGCTTGCGTAGACGACCCGGATCAGTTCGGCGACCGCCTGGTAGAACTGTTGCGGGATCACGCTATCGACCGAAACTTGCTTGTACATGGAGCGGGCCAGCGCCACGTCCTCGAACACCGCGATATTGTTGGCCTCGGCGATCTCGCGGATCTTCAGCGCCACCAGGTCCTGTCCCTTTGCCAGCACCACCGGCGCGCTGTCTTCCTCGCGTACATATCTCAGCGCGATCGCATAGTGCGTCGGGTTGGCGATGACCAGCGTGGCGCGCGGCACGGCCGTCATCATGCGTCGGCGCGCCCTGTCCCGCGCGAGCGACCGCAGCCGCGACTTGACGATCGGATCGCCTTCCGACTGCTTCAACTCGTCCTTGACTTCCTGCTTGGTCATCTTGAGGTCCTGGCGCCAATGGAAACGCGACCAGACGAGGTCGACCGCGGCGATCAGGCCCATCACGACGACGATCGAGATCAATATGTCGATCGTCATGCCGCGGACCACCAGCACGTAGTCCGGCGTCTGCGTCAGCATGCCTGCAAGGAATTGCCTCAGGCTGTCCGACAGCACGAAGCTGAGAACCACCAGGGAAAAGCCGAGCTTGCCCAGCGACTTCAGGAACTCGACGAAACCCTGCGCGCCGAACAGGCGCTTCCAGCCCTTGGCCAGCGAAATGCGCGATGCTTGCGGGCGGATGCGTTCGCCGACGAATTGCGGCAGGTTCTGGAAGGCCGAGGCGCCGACGCCGGCCACCACCAGCAGGACAAGCAGGCTTGCCACCGCCTTGCCGATCTCCATCGTGACGACGCGCGACAGCGCCACCACGTCGTTGGCCGTGTCCATCGGCCAGGCGTCGGGTTTTTCAAGGAAGATGGAGAGGAACGTCCCGAGCTCCATGATGGAGTTGCCGGCGAAGAAAACGATGAAGAGCAGTATGGCGACGAAGGAGGCGAGGATCCCGGTTTCACGCGAATGCGGCAACTGGCCCTTCTCGACCGTGTCGCGAATCTTCTTCTCTGTTGCCTCTTCGGTTTTGCTGTCCTTGTCGACTCCCTCAGCCATGGCCGGACCTCAGCGCTTCCAAAGCATGGGGATACAATGCGGGGATCCTGACCTAGGCAGCCGCGCTTTGTGTGCTGGGCAGCTCGAACGTGCCTTCACGGGCCATGCGGATGGCGCCGGCAGCGATGGCCTTGCGGGCCCTGACGATATCTACCGCGGCGATGCTCTCGGAACCTTGGCCGAGCTCGGATTCGATCATGCGGCGGGCGCGCGCTCCGATCGATGACAGCACGGCTTCGGCAAGTGCTGCCGGAGCGTTGCGAAGCGCCAGCGTCACGAGCTCGGTCGAGATGCTGTCGAACAGCGCGACCCGCGCCTTCTGCGTCAGATGGACGACGTCCTCGAAAGCGAACAGCCGCGATCTCAGCGATTGCATGTCCGGCGCACCCGACTGTTCGAGATCCTGGATCACCTCGTCGAGCTTGTCCTTGTCCATCTCGTTCAGCACGCTGGCGACGCGGATCTGGCCGGCGGAGGTGTCGCGCACCGCGCTCTCGCCGAGCAGCCTGGTGCGCAACTGTTCCTCGATGATCCCGGTCGCGACCTCCGGTATCGCAGCCATGGACATCATGCGCTTGACGACTTCGTTGCGCGCTCCCTTGTCGAGCGTCAGCAGCGCATTCGCCGCGGCCGCGGGCGACAGCTTGGACAGCACGAGCGCGGCGGTCTGCGGATGCTCCTCCGCCATGAACGCGCCCAGCCGGGCCGGGTCGAGCTTCTCTATGTCGGGCCAGACCGGCGCCGGCCTCTCCTGCACCGCCACGGGCTGCTCCACGCCCATCAGCGCGCTGATCTCCTCGGGCGTGAGCGATTCGTTGATGATCGTGTCCATGCGGTCGCCCGAATCGAGCAGCCCCGCGCCCTCGGCGAATTCAGACTCGAACTCCGCGACGATCTTCTCAAGATCCGCCTGGCTGATCGTGCGCAGCAGCCGGGCGCCTTCCACCAGCGCCTTCAGCTCTTCCTGCTTGAAGAACTTCAAGAGCTTGCTGGCCGATGGCTTGCCCATCGCCACCAGGATCGCCGCGGCCTTCTGCGTCCGCGTCATCTCCTCCGCGGTGCTCATGCGGACGCTCTCCCGCCGAATGCCATCAGGCCGGTTTCGTCGCGCTGACCTCGGTCAGCCTGATGCCGAAGCGCGACGGGTCGTTGTCGAGCACGATGATCTCGCCGCGCGCGATGCGCCGTCCGTTGACGGTCACGTCCACCGGCTCGCCGATGCGCCGGTTCAACGCGACGGTCGAACCTTTCTGTAGGCCCATCAGATCGGAGACCGCCATTTCGGTGCTGCCGAGCACGATCTGGATCTCGACGGGAATATCCATGATGAGCGAGGAGTTGGGGCTGACCGGGATAGCGCTGGGCTGAACCGGCGGTCGCTGCTGCTCCTCATGCAGCACATCGCGCAACTCCTCGATTGCGCGGTTCAGCTGTTCCTGCGAGGCGCCCTGGTTCAACGCGGCATTGCCTGGCGTCATCGGTGTTCTCCAATCTCCGCCGGTACCGCCTAGCCGGCGGCAACCAGCCCTTCAATGATGTCGTGCCCGGCATCGAATGGATGCCTGACGCGGACCGTGTAGTTCTGTCCCAGCTTGCCGAACTCGCACACGAACAGCGTCTTTTGCCGCGCCGACAGCTTGGCCTGCGCTTGCGCGTCGCCCTCGAACTCAATGACCTGGCCGACTCTCAATCCGGCGACCTGGCCAAGCGTCATGCGCGCGAGCGGCATGGTCGCCTGAAGTTCAACGCCCGAGCGCATTACTTCCTCGCTGAAGCGCTGGCGCCATTGTGTCGCCGGCCCCGCCTTCTGGGCGCTGCCCGAGCCTGCTCCCTTGAGCAACAGCCGTTGTGGCACGGTCAGCACGAGCTCACCGGCTCCAGCTGGCGCGGATATTGCAAGCACCATCCGAACCCCCGGTCCGTCGCGAAGGATGTGCTTTTTCAGGTCGGCTCCGCACATGGCCTGAGGCAGAGGCAGGATGAGATCGAATGGACTGTTGCCGGCCTGGCTGAACCCCTTGGCGACCTCCTCGAACACGCGCGACGCGACGACCGTCTCGGTCGGCGACAGATCGCGGCTGATCGGGGCGGCGGCGAGGCCCGGGTCCCCGCCGAACAGCATGCTGACGATCAGGGCCACCGCGGCGGCATCGATCGTCATGACCAGCGCGTCGGGCGAGGCTGCCGATGGCGCTACGATCATGGCATGGCCGTCGCCGTCGGGTCTTGCATCGGCGAGACGCGCCAGTTCGACTCCCTTGAGCTCGATCGTCAGGTCGAGGCAGAGGTTTAGCCTGAGCGACTCCCTGATCGCGGGAGCAGCTTTCTCGATGACGGCGCGTGCAGCGTCCGTCACGCGGTCGGGCTCGCCCGTCTCGCCGACGAGCCGCTCGATGATATAGGCGCGCATTTCCGCGGGGGTGGCGGGACTGGTCATGGTCACTGGACGCTCACGATCAGGCTGCCTTCTTCTCGGCGGCGCCGGTATTCATCGTGCTCTGCTCGACCGCGTCGATCGACGGACGTTCATAGGCCGAAATCGTCTTGCGGCCGAACTCGATCGCCACCTGCGGCAGCGAGCCGTTCATGTAGGCGAGCAGCGTCTGCTTCACGATGATGTAGAGACGATTCTTCTTCTCGCGCACGGTCTTGATCTTGGTCGCGATCGGTCCGACTACGCAGTAGGACATGAAGATGCCGAGGAACGTGCCGACCAGCGCCGCGCCGATCAGCCCGCCGAGGATCTCCGGCGACTGGTCGAGCGCTCCCATCGCCTTCACCACGCCGAGCACCGCGGCCACGATGCCGATAGCCGGGAAGCCGTCGCCCATGGCGGTCAGCGCGTGATAGGCCTTCAGCTTGTCGGCGCGGATCGTCTGGATCTCCTCGTCCATCAGCGCCTCGATCTCGTGCGGCCGCGCATTGCCGATGATGATGATGCGGCAATAGTCACAGATGAAATGCATGAGATCGTGGTTCTTCAGCACCGTCGGGAAAGCCTGGAAGATCGCCGACTCGTTCGGATTGTCGATATGCGCCTCGACCTCGCTGCGCGACTTCGACTTCAACTCCCGCATCAGCGAATGCAGCACGCCGAGTGTCTCGAGATAGTCCCGTTCCTTCGGCACCGCCTGCTTGAAGGCTTCCATGCAGGCCTTGCCGGTGTCCTTCACCACCTTCATCGGATTGGCGACGAGGAAGGAACCGAGCGCGGCTCCGCAGATGATCACGACTTCCCAGGGCTGGATCAGCACTTCGATGTGGCCGCCCATCGCCATGAAGCCGCCGAGCACGCAGCCCAGCGTCACCACCAGCCCGATCAGAATACCCACGGCAAGTCCTTCGCAAACGCAATGACGTTTCAGAAGTACAGGGCGTGCCTTGTGTGAGGCTTGAATCGCGATGCGTGATCGCATGAACGCGCGAAAGGTTCAGCCTCGCGCAAGCAAGCCGGCCTAGCTTTCCTCGATAAGCTTCGGCCGGAGGCCTGCCTTGCTCAGCACCTATGTCAGCTATCAGCTCATCGTCAGGGACATGCCGAAGGCCATCGACCGCGTCGAGCGCGAGCCGATGGTGGATCGCGAGACGAAATATTACCTCGAGAACATCTCGAAGGTGAAAACCATCGACGAGTTCGTCAAGGACGACCGCCTCTTCCGCTATGCCATGAAGGCGCATGGCCTCGAGGACATGGCCTACGCCAAGGCCTTCATGGTCAAGGCGCTGAAGGAGGGCATCTCCGACCCCGACAGCTTCGCCAACAAGCTGTCGGACAAGCGCTACGCCGAGTTCGTCGGCACCTACAACTTCGCCAAGCACGGTGAACTGGCCACGGTCTACAACAAGGCCCAGCACGAGGTGCCGGGCAACTATCTGATGCAGGCTGAGATCGCTGGCCTCGATCCGGAATCCGAATACGTCCAGCAGGAGACCGCCTACTATCGCGCCAACATCGGCAAGGTGACGTCGATAGAGGCGCTGATGTCCAACGAACGACTGCTCACCTACGCCATGGCGGCCTACGGTCTCGACGGCACCACCGAGGACCTTGATTACATCGAAGAGCTGCTCGCCGGCGGCGTGCGCGACCCGAAGAGCCCGGCCAATGTCGAGGAGGACAAGCGTTATACCGGCTTCGTCGCCGCTTTCGACTTCGAGGCGCTGGGCGACAAGGCGACAACGCTCACCCGCGCGCAGCAGCCTTCAATCGACAAATATCTGCGCCAGACGCTTGAGGAGAACGCCGGCGAGGAGAACGAGGGCGTCCGGCTCGCTCTCTATTTCGAACGGAAGGCGGCCGGTATCACCAGTTTCTACGAAATTCTCGCGGACCCGGCCTTGGCGGAGGTGGTGCGCACAGCGCTCAGCCTGCCGGATTCCTTCGCCTCCGCCGACATTGACCAGCAGGTGAAGTTCTTCGAGTCGAAGCTGGACATCGAGGACTTCACCGACCCCGAGCGGCTCGGAAAATTCCTCACCCGTTTCACCAGCATGTGGGAGGTCAACAATCCGACCGCGCCCGCTCAGGCGCAGATCAGCGTGCTGTTCAGTCAGCCGGTCGAATTCGGCATCTCGACCGACACGCTTTTCGCCATCCAGTCGATGAAGCGGTAGGGGCGGCCTGTGCAGGACGGTCTCTACGTCGCCCTCTCCTCCCAGATCGCGCTGGAAAAGCGACTGAACACCATCGCCGACAATGTCGCCAACGCTTCTACCATCGGCTTCCGCGCAACCGGCGTGAAATTCGAGGACGTGGTATCGAGTCTCAACGATCAGGCGCTTTCCTTCGTCTCATCCGGCGACACCTACATCTCAGATACCAACGGCCCGTTGCGCGAAACCGGAAATCCGTTCGACTTCGCCATCAAGGGCGACGCCTGGTTCGGCATCGAGACGCCTGGCGGCACGGTCATGACTCGCGACGGCCGCTTCACGCTCACCGAGAACGGCGAACTGGTGACGATCGAAGGCTATCCGGTGCTCGATGCCGGCGGCGCGCCGATCCAGCTCGATCCGCGAAATGGCCCCCCGCGCGCCGGCGCCGACGGGTCGCTGCGCCAGGGCGACAATCTTGTCGGCGCTCTCGGCCTCTACAGTTTCGATCCCGGCCCGAACTTCGTCCGCTTCGGCAATTCCGGCATCGTACCGGCCAGCGAACCGGAACCGGTGGTCGACCGCATCGACGCTGGCGTCTCCCAGGGATTTCTCGAGGAATCCAACGTCAATCCGGTGCTGGAAATCACCCGGCTGATCATGGTGCAGCGCGCCTTCGAAAACGGCGCCGCGATGATCCGCGACACCGAATCCTCCTTCGACGAAGCCATAAAAACCCTTGGCTCGAGATAACGGCCACAGATGACGCTGTCCCTGCCGGTTTCGCGTTTCGCCCTTCAGGCGCGGGACAACCCGCTGGAAGCACTGGAACGCGCCTGGCGCCGCGTCAGCGACGAACACGCGCTGGTCAGGCGCGGCGGCCGCATCACCGAGGTCTCGCCGACCCATTTTCGCGTGCGCGGCCTGTCGCAGGTGGCGCGGCTCGGCGAAATGATCGAGCATCGCAGCCGCGCCGGCCTGCGTCACGGCGAGATCGTGCAGATCTCGCCCGACGAGGTGCTCGTCGCTCCGTTCGAGCGGGCGGGTGATGCGGGCGTCGGCGACGCCGTCATCGACCTCGGCCCGTTTTCCGTCCTCCCGCACGCCTCGTGGCGAGGCCGCGCCATCGACGCGTTCGCCCGCCCGATCGACGGCGGCCTGCCCCTGCCGCAAGGCGACCCGGCCGACGCCGCTCGCGTCGCGCAGCCCCCGGCGCTCGCACGCCAGCGCGTGGGCTCGGCCTTCGCGACTGGCGTCAAGGTCATCGACATCTTCACGCCGATCTGCTTCGGCCAGCGTCTCGGCATTTTCGCGGGCTCCGGTGTGGGCAAGTCGACGCTGCTCGCCATGCTCGCCGCCGCTTCCGCCTTCGACACGGTCGTCGTCTCCCTGGTCGGCGAGCGCGGCCGCGAGGTGCGCGAGTTCCTCGAAGACACGATCGGTCCCGAGTGTATGGCCAAGACGATCGCCGTCGTCTCGACCAGCGATGAGAGCGCCATGATGCGCCGCCGCGCGCCGGACACCGCCATGCGTGTCGCCGAACATTTTCGCCTCCGGGGCGACCGCGTGCTGCTTGTGCTCGACTCCATAACCCGCTTCGCCCACGCGCTGCGCGAGGTCGCGACAGGCACCGGCGAGCCTCCGGTCGCGCGCGGCTATCCGGCCTCGGTCTTCACCGAATTGCCGAAGCTCCTCGAACGGGCGGGACCCGGCGTCGAAGGTTCCGGCTCCATCACCGCGATCATCTCCGTGCTCATAGACGGCGACGACCACAACGACCCCGTCGCCGATTCCGTGCGCGGTATCCTCGACGGCCATGTCGTCCTCGACCGATCGATCGCCGAGCAGGGCCGCTACCCTCCCGTCAATCCGCTGTCGTCCATATCGCGTCTCGCGCCGAAGGCCTGGAGCGAAGACCAGCGCGCGCTCGTCACCAGGCTCAAGGCCATGATCTCGCGCTTCGAATCGACGCGCGACATCCGCCTGCTTGGAGCCTACCAGCCCGGCGCCGATGCCGAGCTGGATGTCGCCGTGAAGCAGGTGCCGCTGATCTACGAAGCGATGACGCAGACGCCCCGCGACCGTCCCTGCGTCGACGCTTTCGCCGACCTCGCCCGCCATCTGAAGTCCAGGGACAAGCCGCATGTTGCGCAACAAGGCTGACCGTTTGCTCGAGGAAATGATCCGCGACAACAAGCTAACAGCGGAGGAAGCGGACGGGATGGCGCAAACGCGGGGGGAGAAGTCGGCGCGCGTCGCGGCCGAGCAGACCGCCAGGCGCCGCGATCGCCGCAGCGACTTCACCGTCGCCGCCCTCGGCGTCACGCTTGGGCTGATCTGCGCGCTCTTCCCCTGGTACATCTTTTTCAATCCGGACGAATTCGGCGTCCGTGCGATGAAGTTCGGCGGCAGCGGCGGCGGAACCGAGCCGATCATGCTCGGCGCCCAGCCCGAGCGCGTCGGCGCACCCGTTGCCTCCCGCGAAATTCCGCCGATGGAGCTCGACCTCCTGTCCACGGGCACGGCCGCCAAGGAAGCTGAGGAAGACGGTGAGCGGGGCACGCCGGGGCTGACCGACCAGCCCTTCCCCGCCCCCGTGGTATCGTTCAAGCTCGTTCACATCGCCAATGGCCGCGCGATGCTGGAAGACGACACCGGCCTCTTCGTCGTACAGCCCGGCTCGATCCTGCCCGATGGCGCCCGCGTCGAGACCATCGAGGAACGCCATGGCCGCCCCGTCCTCGTCACCGATGCCGGCGTGGTGCTCGAACTGGAGCGATAGCCCCCCGCAAGGCCCGCGCAAGACTGGCGGGCTACTCTCTGGAAATCTGCCCGGAGATTTTCATGGAGCCCGTCAACCTTTTCGACCTTGCCGCACAGCAGTCGCGATGGCTTGCCGTGCGTCAGTCGGCGGTTGCGGGCAACGTCGCCAACGTCAACACGCCGGGCTACGGCACGGTCGACGTCGAGCCGTTCGAGAAGGTCCTGGACAAGTCAGGCGTCGCCATGGCCGCCACGCAGGCCGGGCATATCGGCGGCCGTTCCACCGATGCAGGCTTCGCCATCCGCGAGGAGCAGCGTGATGCCTCTCTCTTGCCTTCGGAGAATTCCGTGGTGCTCGAAAACGAGCTGCTCAAGGCCGGCGACATCCGCCGCCAGTTCGAACTCAATACGGCGATCGTCAAGGCGTTCCACCGCATGCTCATGCTGACATCGAAGAGCTGATCATGGACCCGCTCGCCGCCGCCTTGAAAGTCGCTGCCTCCGGCCTCGGCGTCCAGTCGGAGCGGCTGCGCGTCGTGTCGGAAAACCTCGCCAACGCACAGTCGACAGGCGATGCGCCCGGCGCGGAACCCTATCGCCGCAAGACGATCAGCTTCGCCGCCGAGCTCGACCGCGCGACCGGTGGATCGCTTGTCGAGGTCAACGACATTGGGCGCGACGACACCGACTTCCCGGTCGAGTTCATTCCCGGCCACGAGGCGGCGGACGACAAGGGCTACGTCAAGATGCCCAACGTCAACGTGCTGATCGAAATGGCCGACATGAGCGAGGCCAACCGCTCCTACGAGGCCAATCTGCAGGTTATCAAGCAGGCGCGCGAATTGATCTCCATGACCATCGACCTGATGCGGAGCCAGTAATGATCGGCGGCATTGGCGCAATCGACTTCAAAGCGATAGGCAGCGCGTCGCAGCTCGGCCAAGGCAGCCCGGCGGCGGCCACCGGGACCGCGGACGCAACCGGCTCCTTCGCATCGGTTCTGTCCGATCTCGCCACGCGCACCGTTGGCACGCTGGAACGCGCTGAAGAGCTCGCCGTGCAGGGCATTCAAGGCCAGGCGGACACACGCGAAGTGGTCGATGCCGTGATGAGCGCCGAGCAGGCGCTGACGGCGGCCGTCGCCATCCGCGACAAGATCGTCAGCGCCTATATGGAAATCAGCCGGATGGCGATCTGAGAACGCCGTGCGAAAGGGTAAGCAGTCATGAAGGCACTCGCCATCGCCGCCACGGGCATGAACGCCCAGCAGACCAATCTCGAGGTCATCGCCAACAACATCGCCAACATCAACACCACCGGCTTCAAGCGCGCGCGCGCCGAATTCTCCGACCTTCTCTATCAGGTCGACCGCATGCAGGGCGTGCCGTCGCGCGCCAATGACAGCCTCGTTCCGGAAGGTGTCTCGATCGGTCTCGGCGTCAAGACCTCAGCCGTACGCAACGTCCATGTCCAGGGCGGATTGACCAGCACAGGCAACAATCTCGACCTTGCGTTGACGGGCAACGGCTGGTTCCAGATCGAAGGCGCCGAGGGCCAGACGCTCTACACCCGCGCCGGTTCGTTCAACACCAACGCTACCGGTCAGCTCGTCACCGTCGACGGCTTCACCGTCACCCCGGCCATAACCGTGCCGACCGACGCGCTGGACGTGGTCGTCAACAAGACGGGTCAGGTCTTCGCCCGCATCGACGGTCAGACGGAACTGCAGGAGCTCGGCCAACTGACGCTCGCCAGCTTCGCCAACGAGGCGGGCCTGGCGCCGCTGGGCGACAATCTCTTCCATGAAACGGCGGCCTCGGGTCCCGCCACCGTCGGCGTTCCCGGCGACCTAGGCTTCGCCACCATCGAACAGGGATATCTGGAGAACTCCAACGTCGACCCGGTGAAGGAAATCACCGAGCTGATCTCGGCGCAGCGCGCCTACGAGATGAACTCCAAGGTCATCCAGGCCGCCGACGAGATGGCCGCCGTGGTTTCGAAGAACATCCGGTGACAGGCATGACGAATCGGGTCCTGGGCAGCGCACTCGTCGTCGTCGCCGCGCTGGCATTTTTCGCAGGCGCCGCGCCGGCGCTTGCGCAGGAGGTCGTGCTCATCCCGAGCCGTGTCATCTATCCCGGCGAGACGATCGACCTCGCGGTGTTGAAGGAAGTGACGCTGAAACCCGGCAGGATCGTCCCGCCGGCAGTCGTGTTCCGCGCCCCGGAGATCGAAGGCAAGGTCGCAAAGCGAACGCTGCTTCCAGGCCGCTACATTCCCGCGGCGGCACTGCGCGAAGCCTGGCTGGTCGAACAGGGCGCCCCGGTCCAGGTGATGTTCGTCTCCGGCCCGCTGACCATCTCGGCGACAGCGGTCACCCTGCAATCGGGAGCTGCCGGCGATCTCGTCAAGGTGCGCAACATCGACAGCGGCAAGGTCTTTACCGGCATCGTGATGGCCGACGGCTCGATCAGGGTCGGAGCCTCATGATCGGCCTGCGTCAGACGGCATTTCTGCTGGCGCTTGCGCTGACCGCGGGTCCCGCGGCCGGCGCCGATTTCGTAGACGACTACCCGCCGCCGGTGCCGGGCGACGGCGTTTTCGTCGACACGCGTTTCCCGCCGCCGCTGGATGGGGTTCCGATCGGGCAGGAGGGAGCCGGCGCCTATGCGCAGTTCCCGCCGAACAGCAGTCCATTGCCCCCGCACGGATCCGCTGCCCGCATCAAGGACATCGCGCAGCTTCAGAGCGCGCGCGACAATCAGCTCGTCGGCTACGGTCTCGTGATCGGCCTGCAAGGCTCGGGCGACAGCCTGCGCAACGCACCGTTCACCGAGCAGTCGATCCGCGCCATGCTGGAAAACCTGGGCATAGCCAGCGAAGGCGGGCGAGCCCGCGCACGCAATGTCGCCGCCGTCATCGTAACCGCCAACCTGCCGCCCTTCGTCAAGTCCGGCTCGCGCATAGATGTCAGCGTCTCCTCGCTCGGCGATGCCACCTCGCTCGCCGGCGGCACTCTGGTGATGACGCCGATGAAGGCCGCTGACGGCGAGATCTACGCCGTGGCGCAGGGGCCGGTCTCGGTCTCCGGCTTCAGCGCCGAGGGCCAGGCGGAAACGCTTACCCAGGGCGTGCCGACCTCCGGTCGTGTCGCCAACGGGGCAATCATAGAGCGGGAGGTCGAAGCGAGCTTCGCCAGCCAGTCGAACCTCGTCCTCCAGCTTAGAAACGCCGACTTCTCGACCGCCGTCCGCATCACCGACGCCATCAACACCTATTCGAACCAGCGGTTCGGCAAACGAGTCGCCCACGAGCAGGATTCGCGCACCATCATCATCAAGAAGCCGGACAAAGTATCGCCGGCCCGCTTCTTCGCCGAGCTCGAAAACATCGTCGTCGAGGCCGACGCGCCTGCACGCGTCGTCGTCGATGAGCGGACCGGAACTATCGTCATCGGGAACGACGTTCGCATCTCGCGCGTCGCCATCAGCCATGGCGCGCTGACGGTCAGGATCAGCGAGGCGCCGCGCGTCGTGCAGCCCGAGCCCTTCTCGGATGGCGAGACCGCGGTCGAGCCCTATACGGTTATTGACGCCAACCAGCCCGACGCCAAGGTCGCGGTGCTTGAGGGACCCGATCTCGAAACGCTGGTCTCCGGCCTCAACCGCCTCGGCGTCAAGCCGGACGGCATCATAGCGATCCTGCAGGGCATCAAATCCGCTGGTGCCATGCAAGCCGATCTGGTCGTCCAATGAGCCCGCCGATGATTTTTTCCCACCTCATCCACGCAAAGCAGGCACCGCACGCCCTGATGCTGCTGGCATCCGTATCGCTGCTGCTTTCAGCCGGCAGCCTGGGTGCCACCGAGACAATCGTCGAGCATATCGAAGAACCGGGCCTGGCTGCCCCGGAAGCCCAGGCGACCGACGCCGAGCCGACCGGCGCGGTCAGAGCCGTCCGCGTGCCCCTGGAGACCGGTACCGAGATCGAGCGATTCTGCTCCAACATCGCCGACGCCGCGCGCGACCGACGTTATGTGCTCCAGTCGGAGGAGCTTCAGGCGCTCCAGCGGGAGGTCGACACGCGCATCGAACTGCTCGAGGAGAAGCGCGCCGAATACGAGTCTTGGCTGAAACGCCGCGAGGATTTTCTCGCCAGGGCCGAGGAAGGCGTCGTCAAGATCTACTCCGGCATGCGGCCCGACGCGGCCGCCGAACGCCTTGCCGAGATGGACGCCGCACTCGCCGCCGGCATCCTGATGAAACTCGAAGCGCGCAAGGCCGGGGTCATCCTGAACGAGATGGAGCGAAAGACGGCGGCGATGCTCACCGGGATCATGGTGAGCGCGGCGCGGAGAGCCGACCCGACATGACGCGCGCCAGAGTTCTCGCTCCTGTTCTTATGCTCATTGCGTCGCTTCTCGCTGGCTGTGGCGGTTTGCGTGAGATCGGCGTCGAGCCGGCGCTGTCGCCGGTCGGCGCCGGCCTTGCCGGCGCGCCGCCGCCCGTCGAATATGCCGGCTATCCGGCGCCGCCGCAAAAGCGCTTTTCGCTCTGGAACGACCGCCAGAGCCGGCTCTTCACCGATCCGCGCGCATTGTCGCCGGGCGACATTTTGACGGTGAGGATCAACATCAGCGACCGCGCCCGCTTCAAGAACGAATCCGACCGCAGCCGGACCGCGAGCCGTTCGCTCGGCGGCGCGATCGACTATGAATGGGACGGCGTGGGCTCGAGCGGCAGCCTGGACGCGAGCGTCAATTCCGCGACCTCCGCCGAGGGCGAAGGCGAGACGAAACGGTCCGAGGATCTGGAGCTGTTGGTCGCGGCCGTGGTCGTCGAAGTGCTCGGCAACGGCAATCTTGTCATCCAGGGTTCCCAGGAGGTCCGCGTCAACGCGGAGCTCCGCGTCCTTACCATCGGCGGCATCGTACGGCCGGTCGACATCGGTCCGCAGAACACGATCTCTTACGAGCGCATCGCCGAGGCGCGCATTTCCTATGGCGGCCGTGGCCGCCTGACCGAGGTGCAGCAGCCGCCATGGGGCCATCAGATCCTCGATCAGGTCCTGCCCTTCTGATGGCGGCGGCGGTCAAAGACGCGGCTGCCGAAGGGCCTCCCGCAAAAAGCGGACCCTCGCTCGTCGTCCAGCTCGGTGCGCTGGTCGCCATGACCATCGCTGCTGCCGGCATGGGCTGGGTGTCCGGCGGCTTCATGACCGGAGAGAAGTCCGGTTCCGAGGCGGCAGCCCATGCTCCGGCGGCGGCCGGCGCGCATGGCGCCAAGAGCGAAGGCGGGCACGGCGAATCCGGTGGTCACGCCGAGACGGCGCCTCACGGCGACACCCTCGTCCCGCTCGCCGCGGTCACCACCAACATCGCTTCGCCGAGCGACGTCTGGGTGCGCATGGAAGTGGCGATCGTGCTCGACGAGCCGCAGGCGCATGATTTGCCCGGTATCGTCCAGCAGGACCTTCTCTCCTACATTCGCACCGTCAAGATGCATGAGATCGAAGGCGCCAGCGGCCTGCGGCATCTCAGGGAGAATCTGCAGGAGCGCGCCGCTATCCGCAGCGATGGCCACGTCAAGCAAGTTCTGATCAGGACATTGCTGTTCGAATGAAGCACCTCGGCCTCGCAATCCTGCTGTTGCTGGCGAGCGCATCGGCAGCATCGGCGCAGCAGATCGACCTCGGCGCCATCGGTCAGGCCGACGGCGCCACGATCGGCCGAATCATCCAGATGTTCGGTCTGCTCACCATCCTTTCGGTGGCGCCGGGCCTCCTGATCATGGTCACGAGCTTCACGCGCTTCGTCATCGCCTTCTCGATCCTGCGCGCCGGCATCGGCCTGCAGACCACCCCCGCCAACCTCATCATCATCAGCCTTTCGCTCTTCATGACCTTCTACGTCATGTCCCCGACTTTCGATCAGGCCTGGAACAACGGCGTCCGGCCGCTGATGGACAACCAGATCAGCGAAACCGAGGCCTTCGAACGCATCTCAGATCCCTTCCGCGCCTTCATGGTGAGAAACGTCCGCGACCAGGATTTCGACCTCTTCGCCGATCTTGCGCGCGAGCGCGGCGACACCGTCGAGCGGGAGACGGTCGATCTGCGCGTGCTCGTGCCTGCCTTCATGATCTCCGAGATCAGGCGCGGCTTCGAGATCGGCTTCCTGATCGTGCTGCCCTTCCTCGTCATCGACCTGATCGTCGCCACCATCACCATGGCGATGGGCATGATGATGCTGCCGCCCACCGTCGTCTCGCTGCCGTTCAAGATATTGTTCTTCGTGCTGATCGACGGCTGGAATCTTCTGGTCGGCAGCCTGGTGCGATCGTTCAACTAGGTTGAATTTGGCTAAAATCATAAAGGGTTAACCACGTCGGTTATCCATTTCGCAGGTATCCCGCCTCATAGTCCGCCGTGACTATGGCGGGTGATCACGGGGACGCGATCATTGGCATGATGCCGTACCGTCATACCGGTCGGGCCGGTATGCCAACATTTCCGTGTTTGGGGTACGCGTATCATGGCGAGTATCATGACCAACGCTTCGGCGTTGACGGCTCTTCAGAGCCTGAATTCAACCAACAAAAATCTTGAAGTCACGCAGTCCCGCATCTCGACGGGCTACCGTGTCGCCGAGGCAAGCGACAACGCCGCGTACTGGTCGATCGCCACCACGATGCGCTCGGACCACAAGGCGCTTTCGACCGTGCAGGATTCGCTCGGCCTCGGCGCGTCCAAAATCGACACCGCCTACACCGGCATGAACAAGGCCATCGAGGTGGTCAACGACATCAAGGTCAAGCTCGTGGCCGCCAATGGCGCCAGTGCTGCCGACAAGGCCAAGATCCAGGTCGAGATCGAGGCGCTGCAGGGTCAGCTGAAGAGCTACGCCGACGCCGCGACCTTCTCCGGCGCCAACTGGCTCTCGGTCACCTCGGACAAAACCGCGGCCGGCGCCGCCGCCGGCACTTCGGACGCCGTCCAGCAGGATGTGAAGATCGTCTCCGCGTTCAACCGTTCCGCTTCGGGCGCCGTGTCGCTCGGCACCATCGACGTCAAGATCGAGGGTATCAAGCTCTTCGACAATGGAACGAGCACGGCCGTCAAGAACGATGGCATTCTGGATCGTGAAACACGGATCTGGAACACCGCTGTCTCCCAGGCCGCCTATGATACGGCCTATGCGACGGCTCTCGCGGGTGGCGGCACGGACGTTGCTGCCGACCTCGCGGCCGACACTGCAGCCCACGCTGCGGACGGAACCGCCGGCGAGATCGTTGGCGTTTCTGTATACAACCTCGACGTCACCGCGGGCGGCGTGACCGATGCCTTCATTACCGGCATGTTGACCAAGGTCGAGGGTGCGCTGAAGCAGATGACGACCGCCGCGACCAATCTCGGCGCCGCCAAGAGCCGCGTCGACCTGCAGAAGACCTTCACCACGAGCCTGATGGACTCCATCGAGCGTGGCGTCGGCCAGCTCGTCGATGCCGACATGAACAAGGAATCGACCCGTCTCCAGGCGCTGCAGGTTCAGCAGCAGCTTGGCATCCAGGCGCTGTCGATCGCCAACGGCAACTCGCAGTCGATCCTGTCGCTCTTCCGCGGCTGATCACCCCGACTTCCGGGCGCCGAACTCACTTGACTGAAGGGCCGCGCGAAAGCGCGGTTCTTGTCGTTTGCGAGCCTGCCGATAAGTCCTCGTAAGCGTGGAAAAGGCTGGAAAGATAAACCGTTAACCACACTGCTTATCCATTTTGCAGGGAGTGCCTGCGATAGTGCTCTCATAGATGGCGGATTGATCTCGGGGGACGCGATCATTGGCATGATGCCGCACCGTCATACCGGTCGGGCCGGTATGCAAAAATAATCTGTGTAAAAGGTACGAGTATCATGGCCAGCATCATGACCAACGCTGCGGCGTTGACGGCTCTTCAGAGCCTGAATTCAACCAACAAGAATCTCGAGGTCACGCAGTCCCGCATTTCGACGGGCTACCGCGTCGCCGAAGCCTCCGACAACGCCGCCTACTGGTCGATCGCCACCACGATGCGCTCGGACCACAAGGCGCTTTCGACCGTGCAGGATTCGCTCGGCCTCGGCGCCTCCAAGGTCGACACCGCCTACACCGGCATGCAGAAGGCCATCGACACCGTCAACGAGATCAAGGTCAAGCTCGTCGCCGCCAACGGCGCCAGCGCCGCCGACAAGGAAAAGATCGACGTCGAGATCAAGGCGCTGCAGGGCCAGCTCAAGAGCTACGCCGACGCGGCGACCTTCTCGGGCGCCAACTGGCTTTCGACCGACACGACGACTGGCCACACCGCCGCCGGCACCTTCAACGACGTCAAGATCGTGGCATCGTTCAACCGCAACGCGGCCGGTTCGGTCTCGCTCGGCACGATCGACGTCAAGGTGCAGGACATCAAGCTCTATGACGCGGCGGCCGCTGCAACCGGCCTGACGGACGGCATTCTCGACGCGCATCGCCTCGGCACGACCGGCGCCCGCATCGCTGCCGGCGCAACCGTCGTCGCCGGCACCGACGCCGCCGGCGACACCTACACGGTCTCGACGCTCTCGGTGGCCGGTTTCTCCGACGCGCAGATCACCAAGCAGCTCGCCGTGGTTGAGTCGGCGCTTAAGGAAATGACGACTGCCGCGACCAACCTCGGCGCCGCCAAGAGCCGCATCGATCTGCAGAAGACCTTCACCACCAGCCTGATGGACTCCATCGAGCGTGGCGTCGGCCAGCTCGTCGATGCCGACATGAACAAGGAATCGACCCGCCTCCAGGCGCTGCAGGTTCAGCAGCAGCTCGGCATCCAGGCGCTGTCGATCGCCAATGGCAACTCGCAGTCGATCCTGTCGCTCTTCCGCGGCTGATCGAACCGTCTCAGGCAAAATCGCGAAACGGGGACTTCGCAGAAACGGGCCGCGCGTCACGCGCGGCCCGTTTCGCATTTTTCGACGGCCATGGATCGCCGACGCCTTCCAGCCGCAAAACAATTCGCACCGACTTCCGCCTATCCCGACCGGCAGGAACCGGGACATCCGCGCGGCGCAACGCGATTTCTCCGCGGCGTCGACATCATCAGCCCCCTGTTGAAGGGGGCGACGCTCCTCCGCCGGCACTTTGTGTCAACCAATTCCCCATGCGGGATATGCAACCGCTTAATCGGCTGTTAACCATGTCAGTGTAGTCATGGTTAACCAATCGCTTATGGCGGGTTGACCATGCGGACAAGCGGCATGATGCCGCCGCCGACATGACGGCGCCTTCAGGCGATTAGAGCCGGCTCTCGGGAGTCGGGCAGGCTGTTCGAAGAAGGGGTGAGTATCGTGTCAAGCATCATGACGAACGCTTCGGCGATGACGGCGCTTCAGACTCTGAGCGCGACCAACAAGTCGCTCGAGACCACGCAGAACCGCATCTCGACCGGCTACCGGGTTTCCGAGGCAAAGGACAACGCCGCCTACTGGTCGATCGCGACCACGATGCGCTCCGACAACAAGGCACTCTCGGTCGTCCAGGACGCGCTCGGTCTCGGCGCCTCCAAGGTCGACACTGCCTATACGGCCATGAATAAGGTCATGGAACGGGTCGACGAGATCAAGGTCAAGCTCGTCGCCGCCGTCGGCGCCAGCGCCGAGAACAAGGACAAGATCCAGTCCGAGATCGCAGCCCTGCAGGTGCAGTTGAAGAGCTTCGCCGATTCGGCAAGCTTCTCCGGCACCAACTGGCTTTCAGTCGCTTCGACCGTCGCCGCGGGCAACCCGGCTGCCGGCACCCATGCCGCCGCCGAGATCGTTTCCTCCTTCAGCCGCGATGCTTCCGGCAACGTCATCCTCTCGAAGATCAACATCAACGTGCAGGGTATCAAGCTATACGACTCGGCCGCCACCACCGCCGAGACGCGCGGCATCGTCGAGGGGCTTCGGCTCGCCACCACTGGCGTGCGCGAAGACACCGCGACGGCCGGCGTCGCCGGCACGGTAGCCGCCACCGACGGTTACTCGGTGTCGACGCTGACCGTCGTCGGCTTCACCGACGCCCAGATCACCCAGATGATCACCGTCGCCGACCAGACGCTTTCCGAGATCGCCGACGCCGCCACGCTGCTCGGCGCCGCCAAGAAGCAGATCGACCTGCAGAAGGAGTTCACCACCAGCCTGATGGACTCGATCGAGCGCGGCGTCGGCCAACTCGTCGACGCGGACATGAACAAGGAATCGACACGGCTGCAGGCCCTTCAGGTGCAACAGCAGCTCGGCATCCAGTCGCTCCAGATTGCCAACAGCAACGCCCAGCGCGTGCTCGCGCTGTTCCAGAACTAAGGCAATTCAAGGAAAATCGGGACCCGGTTTTCCGTCCGGAATTACGACCAAACAAGAAATTGGGCCCCGGATCGAGACCAGATCGGGCCTCCTGGTTTAAGCCTCCGGCCATTCGTCACACCGGTAAGCTTGAGAAGAGCCCGGTTCGCTTCCCGAGAGGGCAGCGGACCGGGCTCTAGCCATTTGTAAGAACAAGATTTTTTGGCGATTTCGGTGTGCTTTTTTTGTCCGGAATCGAGCCCGATTTCATCCTCGCACAAGCTTCGCGACATAGGCTCGGTTGGTCGAAGCATCGGGCCGGAACGGCGTAGCGGTTCTCGGTCGATCCTATGCTGAAGTAAAGCGGGAGCAGAAGTCGGTGCCCGAGCAGTTAAACGCCGTCGTTCAAAACCTGAGGGACTTCGGCCCCCGCCGTCTCGCACTGATGGGCGGCGTCACCGCCCTGGTGCTTGCCGTCATCGCCGTCGCCTCGATCTATCTCAACCGCCCCGCCTACGAGACGCTTTACGTCGGCCTCGAGCGGTCGGACGTAAACCAGATCGGCCTGGTCCTCGGCGAGGCCGGCATCGGCTTCGACGTCGCCTCCGACGGAACCACCGTGCTCGTGCCGGCCGGCACGACCGCGCAGGCACGCATGCTGCTCGCCGAAAAGGGCCTGCCGACCAGCGCCAATGCCGGCTACGAACTCTTCGACAATGTCGGCTCGCTGGGCCTGACCTCATTCATGCAGCAGATTACCCGCGTGCGCGCGCTGGAGGGCGAGATCGCGCGTACCATCCAGTCGATATCCGGCATCCGCGCCGCGCGCGTGCACATCGTCATGTCGGAGCGCGCCAATTTCCGCCGCGACGAGCAGAAGCCGTCGGCATCCGTCGTCATCCGCTCGTCCGAGATGGATGCCGCGCGCAGCGCCTCCTCGATCCGCTATCTCGTCGCCGCGGCGGTGCCAGGCCTCAACGCGGAGGACGTCACCGTGCTCGATTCCTCCGGCACGCTGCTTGCCGCCGGCGACGATCCCAACAACACCAGCGTCAGCCGTTCGCTTGGCGTCGAGCGCACCGTCGAGACGCAGATCGAGGACAACATCCGCCGCGCGCTCGCTCCCTACCTCGGCCCAGACAATTTCCGTGCCAGCGTGAAGGCCGAGGTCAACACCGACACGCGCCAGACCGAGGAAACCATTTTCGATCCTGAATCCCGTGTCGAGCGTTCCGTCCAGATCGTCCGCGCCAACGAGAACAACAGCCGCAAGCAGGCCGGCACGGCGGCGAGCGTCGAGCAGAACCTACCCGAAGCGGAGATCACCTCGACCGAGGGACCGCAGTCCTCCGAGCAGAGCGAGCGCAAGGAAGAGACCACCAACTACGAGATGAATTCCAAGCGCATCGCCACCGTCAGTAACGGCTATTCGGTGACCAAGATGTCGATCGCGGTCGTTGTCAGCCAGCAGCGGCTGACCGCGATCCTCGGCGCCGATGCGACGCCTGAAAAGATCGCCGGTCGCGTCGCCGAGATCCAGAAGCTCGTCTCGTCCGCGACGGGCTTGAACGAAGCGCGCGGCGACGTCATCAGCGTTTCGGCTGTGGAGTTTGTCGACGGGCTCGACGGCGAAGCAATCGAGATGCCGGGCGTCTTCGCCTCGGTTGGCAAGCACGTCGGCACGATGATCAACGCCGCCGCCTTCATCGTCGTTGTCTTCCTGGTCGCATTCTTCGGGCTAAGGCCCATGGTCGCGGCCCTCGGCAGGCCGGCGGCGCCTGCCGCCCCGGCCGCGCCAAGTTTCGAGGACGTCCAGCGCTCCTTGCCGAGCCCTGGCGCCGAGGCCCAGGCCGCGCTCCCCGGCACGCGTCCCGCACCGACGCCGCTTGACGAACTGCGTCAGAAGATCCGCCCCGCCCCGCAGGACAGGCTCGCCCGCATGGTCGACCTGAATGAAGAGCGCACCGCTCACATCCTGCGCAAATGGGCGCATCAGGAAGCAGCGGCGTGATGGCGCCTGCCCTTTTCGATGTCCTGAAGGATTTCGCAACGCGGCCCCAATCGGCCGCTGCGAGCGTTTCGGCATCGCCGCACGTCGCGGCTGGCCCTCCGCTACCGGCCATGCAAGCCCTTGTCGGCGTCGAGGTCGCCAGAGCCGAGGCCGCGCTCGAGAAACGTCTTGCGCTCGCGCACGAAGCTGAACTGGAGGCGCTGCGCCAGGAACACGCCGCCCGGATCGACGAGGTGCTCCGCGCCATCGGCGAAACGGCCGGCGAGACCATCGCGCTGCGGCTGGGCGAAATGGAGGAACGCCTCGGCCGTCAGACTGCGACGACCGCCGCCCGCATCCTTGGCGCGTTCCTGAGCGACGAGTTGCAGAAGCGATCGATGGAGAGCCTGGCGCAGTCGATCCGCGCCGCGGTCGAGGAGCGCGAGACCTTCCGCATCGATATACGCGGACCCCAGTCGCTCTACGAGGCGCTGCAGGCAGCGCTCGGCGACCAGGCCGGCAATTTCGGCTTCGTCGAGGCGCCCGGCTTCGACCTCTCCGTCACCATCGACGGCAATCTGTTTGAAACGCGGCTGTCCGAATGGTCGGCGGTCCTGTCGGAAATCCTCGAATGAGTGCTGCAGCGGTGGGCGAAGAGCCCCGGCAAGAGATCATCATCGTCCGGCGCAGCTACGATCAGGACGAGGGCCATCACGGCGGCGTCTGGAAGATCGCCTTCGCCGATTTCATGACCGCCATGATGTGTTTCTTCCTCGTCATGTGGCTGATCAACGCCGCCAATGAGCAGACGAAAGCGGCCGTCGCCAGCTATTTCAACCCGGTCAAGCTCATCGACCGCAACTCGTCGAAGAAGGGGCTGGAGGATCTCGGCGACGGTCCGAGTTCCGCCGGCATAGCCGCTGAGAACCCGGTGTCCCCCGATGCCAAGGCCGGCGAGGACGGAAGCGGCGATGCCAACGAAAAGTCCAGGCAGGATGTCAGCGAGGAAAACCGCAGCGAGACCCACTCGGACGAGCATCTTTTCGCCAACCCTTACGCCGTTCTCTCGGAGATCGCCGAGGAGACGGGCTTGCTGCAGAACATCAGCACGAGGGGAGACGGCGGCATCCAGACCTCCGGACCGTCGACCGGCGCACATGGCGGCGAGGCTTACCGCGATCCCTTCGCTCCCGATTTCTGGTCGCAGCAGGTGTCTGGCGGCGAGACGGCCGAAGGCGTGAAACCAACCGACGCCGGCCTGCCGGCGAGCGTCGACAAGCCATCCCCGTCGAACGCCCAGGCTTCCACAGACGCGGCTCCCCAGGAGCCGCTCGCCACGGTAGAACCAAGGATCGCCGAAACACCCAAGGCTGAACCTGTCGAGGGCGAGCCGAGCGCCGCCGCCGTGAAGGCAGCCGACGCGATCCGTGGCGAGCTCGCCGAGGCGCTGGGGCCTGCCAGCAAGCTCGCCGAAGGCCTGACCGTGGTTGCGGGTGAGGACGGCGTCACCATCTCGGTCACCGACCAGTTCGACTTCGGCATGTTCGAGGTGGGCTCGGCCGTGCCGCGCCGCGACCTGGTGCTGGCTATGGAGAAGATCGGCAAGATCCTCGCCGGGCAGAAGGGCACGCTCACCATCGAGGGCCACACTGACGCCCGTCCGTTCCGAAACGAGACCTATGATAATTGGCGGCTTTCCACCGCGCGTGCGCATTCGGCCTATTACATGCTGGTGCGCGGCGGGCTCGACGAAAACCGTATCACGACTGTCGCCGGCCACGCCGCGCGCAGGCTCAGGAACACGGCCGATCCGCTCGCGGCTTCCAACCGGCGGATCGAGATCCTGCTGGACGTCGGCGGATGATCGGGCTGCGATCCGGTATCGCCGGCCTCATGGCGTTCGGCGCGGCGCTTCCCGCCGCCGCCGGAGACGAGCCGTCAGGACTCGAGCCATACCAGATCGTGCGCTCGCTCGAACTCGTTCAGGACCGCCTGGCTGGCGGCGACCACGCCGCGCAGCCGATGCAGCGCAAGCTGCTCGAAATGATCGACTCCCGCTTCGCCACCAGGGAGGGTTCGCAGTTCGAGAACGAGCTCAACCGGCGCGCGCTTCTCGTCTATGCCATGAGCGGCGGCAATCCGGTGACTGTCGAGGCCGCTCTCGCCCACCTCGGCAGGGACGACCCTAATCGCAAACTCGGCGAGAGCATCCTGTTCTACGTCAACGGAAAGCCGGACAAAGCGCTCGACGCTTTCGCCTCCGTCGACCCCACGGCGTACACGCAAGACATCGCCATGTATCTTGCCCTGGTCAAGGGTTCGATGCTGTCCAAGGCCGAACCGAAAGAAGCGCTCGCGCTGCTCGACCGCGCACGACTGCTCGCCCCCGGCACGCTGGTCGAGGAGGCCGCACTTCGCCGTTCGATGGCGGTGGCGACCACGCTCGGCGACGCCGTTCGTTTCGTGCGCCTGTCCGAGCAATATGTCCGCACCTATCTCCGTTCGCCCTATGCCGCGCAGTTCGCCGATGCTTTTGTCGCGGGAGTAGTCGCGCTCCACGAGAACGTCGACCGCAAGGCGGTGATCGACATTGCAGCCCTGATGGAGCCGGAACAGGAGAAGGTGATCTACCTCCGGATAGCCCGCCGCGCCGCCATCGACGGGCTGATCGAGCTCGCCGCCTTTGCCGCATCCCGCGCCGAAGGGCTGGAGGACGATCCCCGGGCGGACCTTTACGCCGGCCTGTCCTCGGTAACCTCCGGCGCCGCCGAGGATGTGCTCGGCAAGCTTTCGCGGATCGACCGCGACCGGCTGTCCGAAAACGATCGGCAGCTTCTCGACGCCGCGCGCGCCATCGCAACCGGAATGACCGCTGCTCCGTCCGAACCGAATACTGTCGAGGCGCAGCCCGGGCGGGCAGAGGTTCGAGTTGTCGGCCCAGAACCTGCGATCACGGAGGAGATGACCGACAGAGCTGCTGGCCGACAGGAGCCCACGCCGCACCCCGCGGAGCCAGACACCACGCCTGTCGCGGCCATTCCAATCGCGGTCACAAGCCGGAGCGGCGATGCCGGCATCGACGCCGCAGTTGATCGGGCCGAGGCGATGGTTGCCGCAACGCGCGCGAAGCTCGCGGACATAGATAAATTGATTGGAGCAATGCCCGAATGACGAGCGGTGTGAAGCTGGCGTTGCCGCAGGTGCTGGCGCCGAAGGCCGGCGTCGAGGGCAGGTCCCTTCGCAACCTTGCGCCGCACGGCGATTTTGCCGACACGCTCGCCGCCGGCAAAGTGGCCACGCAACCCAAGGCGGTGCAGTCCAAGGACGACCA
Organism: Mesorhizobium sp. KR9-304; assembly: GCF_040049215.1. NCBI lineage: Bacteria > Pseudomonadati > Pseudomonadota > Alphaproteobacteria > Hyphomicrobiales > Phyllobacteriaceae > Mesorhizobium > Mesorhizobium sp. KR9-304. The sequence continues at coordinate 263,568 of NZ_JBDZDN010000004.1, forward strand.
GCAGGACGCCGTCCCGCCTGGCGCATGGCCACGGCTGACTGCGAAGCTCGGCACGGCGATCGACCGCATGCAGGGCTCGAGGCTTGCCATCGAGCCGGCCGATCCCGACGTGCAGCACGCCGCGGAACAATCCGCCGATGACGTCGGCATTGCCGTAGAGGACGTGCCGGAGACGGCCGGTCCACCCGCCGAGCAGGCCTCTGGACAGGCCCTCGATACGGTCCAGGCCATCATGTCCTATTCTCAAGCGGCACCCGTCCCCGTCAGGCGGGTCGACGCCAGGAACCCGGATGCCATGACGGCTGCTTCGGACGGGAGGGATATGCGTGTCGCTCCCGGTGTACCAGGTGAGGACGGTCACGCGATTGCGCGCGCGGACGGCAGCATCGAGGAAAGCGCCGCGGCTGGCGGCCGAAACGCTCCACACTCTCCGGCCTCACCCTGGACTGAGCCCGCGGTGCAGGGCGCAGCTGATGCCGCGGACAAGCCCCCACGTGTGGGTCTCACAAGCGGAGCCGCAGCCGCGGTCGACGTTGCCGTGGAAAGCGACAGGAACAGCTCCGAGGGTGTCGGCGATGCCGCAAAGCCGGCTCCGCGCCCGATAATTCTTTCGCAGCAGAACATCCCCGCGCCGATGCCTTCCACAAGTATCTTACTGGCCGAATCCATCGCCGCGAGCGATCTGCTGCCGCCGGTCAATGCGCTCGCGCGCGACGCGATTCATGCTTCCGCGACGCATGTTTCCGCCCAGTCGCTCAAGATTCAGTTGCACCCCGCCGAACTTGGCATGGTGACCGCCACGTTGCGCTTTGCCGGAGAGCAACTCTCGATTGAACTCCAGGTCGAAAATCAGGAGGCTCATCGTCGGCTGTCCAGCGACAGCGAGACGATCGTCAAATCGCTGCGCGACCTCGGCTACGACATCGAGCGCGTGACCATATCACAACCCACGATTGGATCATCTTCTGGTACCCGGGCCGATGGCAATTCAGGGGTGCCCTCGCCGCAGGGGCGCGCTCCCGACCAGTTCGGCTCCGGCGCGGCGAATGGCGGCGGCGCGGGGGCGGGCGGAAGACAGTCGGAACAAGGCGAAAATCCAGGGCATAGCGCCCAGAAGGGCCCCTTGCCGGGGAAAGAGGCCGAAGGCAGCGGCCTGTACATCTGACCCCGCTTCCGCCCAAACTCCCGCACCGGGACGCGCGTCGAGTTAAGCAACCTGAAGCTGTCATTTACTGAAGCTGCGCCGAACCCCGTGCCGACCCGCGGCGGCCGTCGTCGATGGCCTCCGTACGACCCGAAATTAGCGACCGGTTATGCAACCTGCGATTATTTCGACCCCCAAAAAAATGGGGGCAAGAAATGACGGTTAGGCAGGATTCGCGACAAACGGTACGCCTTTGGCATCAGAGAAAAATTCTGATTCGGAGGGCGGGCCGATGATAGTGATCGTAGACGAGCGCGAGCTCGTACAAGAGGGATATCATTCACTTTTTGACCGTGAGGGCGTGGCGACCGCGTCGTTCGGTTCCAACGCATTCGGCGAGTGGGTAACGAGCGCGGCCGACGCGGATCTGAAGTCGGTCCGCGCCTTCCTGATCGGCGACTGCGACAAGGCTGCCGTGTCGCCGCGCAGGATACGTGATCGCACCGGGGCTCCGGTGATCGCGCTCAGCGACCATCATTCGCTCGAGAACACGCTGATGCTGTTCGAGTCGGGCGTCGACGACGTGATCCGCAAGCCGGTCCACATCCGCGAGATCCTGGCGCGCATCACCGCGATCCGTCGCCGCGTCCAGGAAGAGCAGCAGTTCCTTGAAATCGGTTCGATGCGCATCTTCATGGATGGCCGCGAGCCCGAGATCGACGGCGAGCCGCTGCCGCTGCCGCGTCGCGAGCGCCGCATCCTCGAATACCTGGCGGCCAACCGTGGCCGCCGCGTCACCAAGACCCAGGTCTTCAACGCCATCTACGGCATCTTCGACGATGAGGTCGAGGAGAACGTCGTCGAAAGCCACATCTCCAAGCTGCGCAAGAAGCTGCGCGAGAGGCTGGGCTTCGATCCGATCGATTCCAAGCGCTTCCTCGGCTACCGGCTGATCGGATAACCGGTCCCGCACCAGTTTCGCGCAAGTCCAGTGGGCTATCCTGCCCATGGTGAAGTGCAAAGTGGGGAGAAGCCACGATGAGTCTCTATGGAATGATGCGGACCGGCGTGTCCGGCATGAATGCACAGGCCAACCGCCTGTCGACGGTCGCCGACAACATCGCCAATTCCGGCACCACGGGATACAAGCGCTCCTCGACGGAATTCTCCTCGCTCATCATCCCTTCGACCACCGGCAACTACACGTCGGGTGGCGTCACCACTACGATCCGCACATCTGTATCGCAGCAGGGCGACCTGAAATACACGAGTTCCGGCAGCGACCTCGCCATCAACGGCGACGGCTTCTTCGTCGTGCAGAATTCAAGCGGCACGCCCTTTCTCACCCGCGCCGGCTCCTTCGTGCCGGACGGCAACGGCAATCTGGTCAATGCTGCCGGCTTCTACCTGATGGGCTACAGCTTTGACGCCGGCCCGCCGGCCGCCACCGCCAACGGCTTCGGCGGCCTGGAGATGGTCTCGATTGCTCAGGAAGAGTTGCTTGCCGTTCCGTCGACCCAGGGCCTGTTCACAGCCAACCTGCCTGTGGGCGCCGACCCCGTTGCCGCCGGCCTCCTGCCGTCGGCCAACGCCGCCACCGCCACCGCCACGCAGAAGACGTCGCTCGTCGTCTACGACAATCTCGGCTCCGAGGTGGTGCTCGACATCCACTACACCAAGACCGGGACGAACACCTGGGAAGTCGCGGTCTTCAACCAGGCGGGCGCTGCCCCCGGCGCACCCTTCCCCTATGCTCCCGGTTCGCTTCTCGCAACCGCCAACATGACCTTCGATGGCACGACCGGCGCGCTCATCTCGCCTGTCGCCGGCGTCAACATCCCGGTGCCTAACGGCGTCACCTTCAACCTCGACATCTCGAAGATGACGCAGCTCGGCATGGAATATACCGAGCTCAGGGTGGAAGCGAACGGCAACGCGCCTTCGGGCATCGAGAGCATCGAGATCGGCTCGGACGGCACCATGTACGCGCTCTACGAGAACGGCTCCTTCCGCGAGCTATACCGCATTCCGCTCGCCGACGTTCAGAGCCCCGACATGATGACCGCGCTGCCCGGCAACGTCTACACGCTGAGTGCGGATTCGGGCGCCCTGCAGATGGGCTTTCCCGGCTCCGGTGGCCTCGGCTCCATGATCTCCGGCGCGTTGGAGAACTCAAACGTCGACATCGCCGAGGAGCTCACCAACATGATCGAGTCGCAGCGCAGCTATACCGCCAACTCCAAGGTGTTCCAGACTGGCGCCGACCTGATGGACATTCTCGTCAACCTCAAGAGGTAGCCGGGTTACGTAACCCCGGGGTCAGGACCCTAAAGGCTTCTGAAAGTTAGCATGTCGCTGTCTTCCGCCCTCAGCATCGCACAATCGTCGATCAGGAATACTGCCCGGCAGACCAGCATCGTTTCCCGCAACGTCCTGGAAGCGAACAATCCAGACTACAGCCGCCGCATGGCGGTCACGACCAACACGACCGGCGCGCGTTCGATCGAGATCCAGCGAGCCGCCAACGAGCAGCTCTTTCGCCAGAACCTGCAGGCGCTGTCCGCATGGAACGGCCAGAGCACGCTCTACAACGGCATGGAGCAGCTGAACCTCTCCATCAACGGCATCGAGAACGGCAACTCGCCGGCCACGGTGATCGGCAAGCTGCAGGAGGCGCTGCAGCTCTATTCGGCATCGCCGTCGAACCGCAACTTGGCGGAGACCACGCTCGACGCGGCGCGCCAGGTCGTGCGCACGCTGAACGACGGCACCAACGCCATCCAGTCGTTCCGCGCCGTTGCCGACCAGGAGATCTCGACCGCCGTCGGCGAACTCAATAACCTGCTCGCCGATCTGGAGAAGGAGAACAACGCCGTCGTCTCCGGCACGCGCTCCGGCCGCGACATCTCCGACGCGCTCGACCAGCGCGACGCCACGCTGAAGAAGATCGCGGAATATGTGCCGATCTCGACCTTGACCCGCGGCGACAACGACATGATCGTCCTGACCAAGGACGGTTCGACGCTGTTCGAGACCGTGCCGCGCAGCGTCAGCTTCACGCCGACCGGCGTCTATTCCCCCGGCACGACGGGCGGAAAGGTTTTCATCGACGGCGTGCCGATCGATCTCGCCGCCGGCGGCAACACCGGCGCCTCGGGCCGTATCGCCGGCATGATCCAGCTGCGCGACGGCGTCACGGTCACCATGCAGGGCCAGCTCGACGAGATCGCGCGCGGGCTGATCGCCGCCTTCGCCGAGACCTCGCCAACCAACGCGCTTCCGGAAGCGCCCGGCCTCTTCACCTGGCTCGGTGCTCCGGCCATGCCCGCGGCGGGCACGCTGGTCACCGGCCTCGCCGGCCAGATTCGCCTCAACCCCGCGATGGACTCCGCGCGGGGCGGCAATCCCGAACTGCTGCGCGACGGCGGCGCCAGCGGCGCAGGCTATGTCCACAACACCGGCGGCAACGCATCCTATTCCGGCCTGCTCATCTCCTATGGCGACCGCATCGACGCGCCGATGGCCTTCGACCCTTCGACCGGCATCGAATCCTCCTCGAGCCTCGCCGACTATTCGACCGCGGCGATCGGCTGGTTCGACGGCATGCGCAAGGAGGCGTCCGACGCCGCGGCTTCCAAGGAGGCGCTCGCCGTATACACGGCCGAGGCGCTGTCCAACGAGACCGGCGTCAACATCGACATGGAGATGTCGCTGCTGCTCGACCTCGAGCACTCCTACGAGGCGTCCGCCAGGCTGATCCGGGCTGTCGACGAGATGCTCGCAGCGCTTCTCGAAGCGGTGAGGTAGGCCGATGAAGGCCTCGTTCGTTTCTTCCCTCTCCGTTTCCCAGGCGATGCGTTATTCGACCATGCGCACCTCCAGCGACCTCGTGAAAGCGCAGAAGGAGCTCGATACCGGCAAGGTCTTCGACAGTGGCCTGGCGCTCGGGGCGCGCACCGTGCAGACCGTCACCTTCGCGCGCGATCTCGAACGGCTGAACGGCATCGTCGATTCCAACGGCCTGGTGTCGGCGCGGCTCACGGCCACACAGGCGGCGCTGGGCCAGATCGCCGGCGCCGCGCAGGAATTCCTCGGCGTGCTCACTGCCAGCGTCTCCGGCGATGCCGCGGCCTCCGTCACCAGGGACAGCGGCAGTTCCGCGCTCGCCGCGCTGACCTCGATCCTCAACACGCCGATCAACGGCGAGTATATCTTCGCCGGCATCAACACAGATGTGAAGCCGCTCGATGGTTTCGCCGCCGGCTCGCCGGCCAAGACCGCCTTCGACGCAGCCTTCCAGACGCATTTCGGCTTTAGCCAGGACGATCCGGCGGCGGCCAACATCACCACCGCCCAGATGGACGCCTTCATGACGACGGCGCTCGAGCCGCAGTTCCTCGGCGCCGGCTGGCAGGCCAACTGGTCGAACGCCACCGATCAGACCATCGTCAGCCGCATCGCTCTCAAAGAGACGTCGGAGACGTCGGTCAGCGGCAACGACGACGGCATACGCAAGCTCGCCATGGCCGCCGCCGCGATCAGCGATCTCTTCGACAGCAATCTCTCAGCCGCCGGCAAGGAGGCCCTTGTCAACCGCGCCGTAGGACTGGTCGGCGAGGCAATCAGCTCCATCGCCGACCTTCAGGCGCAGACCGGCGTCGTGGAGCAGCGCGTCGACGCGGCAAGCGAGCGCATGAAGGTTCAGGTCGACCTGTTCGAGCTTTCGATCATCGAGACAGAGGGGGTCGATCCCTACGAGGCGGCTAACCGCGTCAAGGAACTGCTCTCGCACATCGAAACCTCCTACGCGCTCACCGCGCGCATTCAGCAGCTCAGCCTGCTCCGATTCCTAGGCTAACGGCAGCACAGACGGGATACACATGTACCAATTCTCCTATGCCGACATCCAGACCGACTCAGTGGCCGACGCCAAGGATCGCGAGCGCCAGCTTCTGACGCGCTCGATCGACATGCTTGTCGCGGCGCGCGCCGTCGGCAGCGACTCGATGGAAGCGATCGAGGCGCTTCATTTCATGAACCGCGTCTGGACATCCTTCATGGAAGACCTCGGCAGCCAGGAAAATGCCCTGCCGCGCGAGCTGCGCGCCAATCTGATCTCGATCGGCCTGTGGCTCCTGCGAGAGGCCGAGGACGTGCGCCAGGGCCGCTCCGACAATTTCGACGGTCTGATCGAAGTTTCCCAGATCATCCGGGATGGCATCCAATGAAGAACACGCTGAAAATCTCGCTGAAGCCCAACGAGAAGATCTACCTCAACGGCGCCGTCGTCAGGGTCGACCGCAAGGTCACGCTGGAACTGCTCAACGACGTGCAGTTCCTGCTCGAAAGCCATGTGCTGCAGATCGACGAGGCGTCGACGCCGCTGCGCCAGCTCTATTTTATCCTGCAGGTCATGCTGATGAACCCGACCGGCGCGAACGACGCCTACGAGATGTTCCGCCGCTCGCTGCCCTTGATGATCGCAAGCTTCGACGATCCGGAGATAACAGGCACGCTGAAGCATATCGACCAGATGGTCGGCGAAGGTCACGTCTACGAGGCGCTGAAGGCTATCCGCGGCCTCTATCCGCTCGAACGCCGCGCGCTGGGCGAGAACGACGACAACCCGCCCGAGAAGCAGCAGTTTAGGGCCGGAGCCGCCTGATGAGCATGACCGTTCCCGCGACCAGCGGCTCCACTTACACCACCCAGTCCGACGCTGTCTCGAAGACGCAGGTCGACTACCAGTCCTTCCTTAAGCTGCTCGTCGCGCAGATGAAGAACCAGGATCCTACCAACCCCATGGACTCCACACAGTACATGGCGCAGCTTGCCGCCTTCAGCCAGGTCGAACAGTCGGTGCAGATGAACACCAAGCTCGACCAGATGCTGCAATCCTCGACGCTGGAGCAGGCAGCCTCCATCATCGGCCGGACCGTCACCTCCGCCGACGGCGAGACGTCAGGCAAGGTCGCCGAGGTACGCCTGGTCTCCAACGGCATCGTCGCCGTGCTCGATGGCGGCAAAGAGGTTAGCGTCGGGCCCGGCGTGAAGATTTCGTAGATGGGTAGATAAAGAGCGAGCATGAACGAGGCCGACGCACTCGACATTGTCCAGTATGCCATCTGGACCGTATTGACCGCCTCAGGTCCGGCCGTCGCCGCCGCGATGCTGGTAGGCGTCGGCATCGCACTCGTCCAGGCGCTCACCCAGATTCAGGAAATCACCCTGACCTTCGTGCCGAAGATCGTGGCGATCATGCTGGTCGTCGCCTTCACCGGCCCTTTCATAGGCGCGCAGATTTCCGCCTTCGCCAACGTCATCTTCGAACGCATCGAAACGGGGTTTTAGGAACCGCATCGGCTCCTGACGGTTACGCCTTTGGCTTGGCGCATGGGTGATTGCCATGGACAAGATCGAGCTTTCGAACACGTACCGACGCTACATCGGCTGCCTGAACGCGCAGGATTGGGCGAGGCTCGGACAGTTCGTCCACGACCAGGCCCGGCACAACGGCAGGCCGTTCGGGCTGTCGGGTTATCGCGAAATGCTGGAGCGGGATTTCAACCAGATCCCGGACCTTCATTTCAATATCGCGCTGCTGGTCTGCGACCCGCCCTTCGTGGCGAGCCGGCTTGACTTCAACTGCACGCCGCGCGGCGAATTCCTCGGCCTTCCGGTGAACGGCAAGCGCGTGTCTTTCTCGGAAAACGTGTTCTACCGTCTTCGCGACGGAAAGATCGAGGAGGTCTGGTCCGTCATCGACAAGGCGGCCATCGAAGCCCAGCTCTAAACAATAGCCGCATCGTTCAGGCCGCCTTCACGTGCTCCCGCGCGAACGGGCTAAGCCCCAGCCATTGTTGCATGGCGCCCGCAAGCGCGCGGTCGCCATCGAGTTCAATCGCGCCCGAATCGATCTCGCTCCGCAGCTTCGCGACCCCCATCCAGACAGCCGTCATGGTTCTGAGCGGCGAACGCACCAGCAGGTCCACCTCGAAGCCGGGATCATAATAGCAGAGGTCGACATCGCCTTCCTCGACCACCAGCCAGTAATTCTGCTTTGTCGGCGATAGTTCGGGGTACTGAAACTGAATCGTGCATTTGCGCGGCGGCAGCGGCTCCGGCACCAGGTTGCGGCGCATGTCCCACATCAGCAGCGTCGGATCGAGGTTGCGCAGCGAAAGCTGCGATTCCACCCAGCGCGAGCCCCACATGCCAAGCCCCATGACCACGCCCTTGAGGTCCAGTCCCGCAGGCGTCAACCCGTATTCCACCGCGCCGCCCTTGCCGCGCACGACCGAGACGATCCCGGCTTTCTCCAGTTCTTTCAAACGCTTGGAGAGCAGCGCCGGGGACATGCGCGGCACGCCGCGCCGTAAATCGTTGAAGCGGGTCGTCCCGCACAGCAACTCGCGCAGGATGAGCGGAGTCCAGCGGGAACAGAAGACCTCCGCCGCCATCGAAACCGGGCAGAATTGTCCAAATCCACTGCGTTCAGGCATAGATCACCATCCGCTCCCCATGGGACTATACACTGAAACCTGCCGGTTTCCATTTCTTGCCGCCGAAGAAGCAGCCCGGTTACGGGCGACGGCTAGCGTCCCACCTCCCGATGGCAAATCCGGTCACGACCCTGCCGGTACAGTTCTGGAACTAGACCAGCGCCCGGCTTGAGACGAAATTCGGGTACCCAATAGCAAGAGGAAGCCAAAAATGATTGCCGGCAACGCACTCAAGAAATCCGCAATGGAAGCCGAAACGGTCGTCGAGATCGCCTGCCGGCTTGCACCGGCCTTCGCAGCCAACGCCGCGAAAGCCGACGAAGGCGACCGTTTCGTCGCCGACAACTACAAGGCCTTGAAATCGTCAGGCGTCGTCGAGGCGGCCGTGCCGGTCGAGCTTGGCGGGCGCGGCGCGGAGATCGCCGAGCTTTGCGACATGATCCGCGTCATCGCGAGAAGCTGCGGCTCCACCGGCCTCGCCTTCTCCATGCACACGCACCAGGTCGCGATTCCCGCCTGGCGCTGGCGTCACCAGAAGATCGCCGCGGTCGAGCCGCTCTTGAAGCGCGTCGCCGCGGAGAAGATTATCCTCCTGTCGAGCGGCGGCTCCGACTGGATCGGCGGCTCCGGCAAGGCGGAGAAGGTCGAGGGCGGCTACAGGATCACCGCGCGAAAAGTCTTCACCTCCGGCGCGCAAGCCGGCGACCTGTTGATGACCGGCGCGATCCTCGATGGCGAGCCCGCCAAGGTGCTGCATTTCGGCGTGCCTATGAAGGCGCCGGAAGTGACCGTCGTCGAGACCTGGCGCACGCTCGGCATGCGCGGCACCGGCTCCAACGACGTCGTGATCGACGGCCTTTTCATCCCGGACGCAAACGTCGCCTTGGCGCGCAATGCCGGCGAGTGGCATCCGCTCTTCCAGATCATATCGACCGTCGCCTTCCCGCTGGTCTACGCCGCCTATCTCGGCGTCGCCGAAAGCGCCCGCGACATCGCCGTAGATTTGGCGAAGAAGAAGCCCGCGAATGCCCACGTGACAAACCTGGCCGGCCGCATGGACACCAGCCTGCGCGCCGCTCAGATCGCCCATCGCCACATGGTGGCTACGGTCGAGCAGAACGCACCGTCGGCGCAATCGGTCAACGAGGTGATGATCGGCCGTGCATTGGTCGCCGACCACGCCATAAAGGCGGTCGAACTGGCGCTGGAGCTTGCCGGCGGAGCGGGCTTCTACCGCGCGGCCGGCCTGGAACGCTGCTTCCGCGACGTCCAGGGCGCTCGCTTCCATCCGCTTCAGCAAGGCCCGCAGGCGGCCTATGCCGGCTCGATGGCGTTGGGCCTGCCCGTCGACACGGTGTTTTGACGCACGAGCGCCGCAAGCATGGCGCTTCCTCTCCCCCGCTCGATCGGGGGAGAGGCGCATAGAGCGTTGAAACGTCGGCAGAGTTTCCTCTCACCTGCGATTTCCAAGTTTATCGCGGCCCGCGCCCCGCAGCCGTGCCCCACCCTCGCACAAGCTTGACGCCCTACCCTCGGCCCTGCCTGCGCATGCGCGGGCTGCTTGCGATTGGACCGAGACATGGCGATCACCGAGACAGCCGGCGTCGAGCCGGCGGCCAGAAACAGCCGCGATGTGTTCTTTGCGCTCGGCATCGTCGTCATCCTTGCGGTGCTGTTCCTGCCAATCCCGGCCTTCTTGATCGACGTCGGACTCGCTTTCTCCATTGCGCTGTCGGTGCTGATCCTGATGGTCGCGCTTTGGATCGCGCGGCCGCTCGACTTCTCGTCGTTCCCGACCATCCTGCTCATCGCCACCATGCTGCGCCTGTCGCTCAACATCGCGACGACGCGCATGATCCTTTCGCACGGCAATGACGGCACGCACGCCGCCGGCTACGTGATTTCCGGCTTCTCGAACCTGGTGATGTCGGGCGATTTCGTCATCGGCCTCATCGTGTTCATGATCCTGGTCATCGTGAACTTCATCGTCATCACCAAGGGCGCCACGCGCATCGCCGAGGTCGGCGCGCGCTTCACCCTCGACGCCATCCCCGGCAAGCAGATGTCGATCGACGCCGATCTCTCCGCAGGCGTCATCGACGACAAGACAGCGCAGCTTCGTCGCCGCGAACTGGAGGAGGAATCGTCCTTCTTCGGCTCGATGGACGGCGCCTCGAAATTCGTGCGCGGCGACGCCATCGCGGGCCTGATCATCACCTTCATCAACATCGTCGGCGGCATCACCATCGGCTATTTCCGCCACGGCATGGACCTCGGCAAGGCGTCAGACGTCTTCATCAAGCTTTCGGTCGGCGACGGGCTGGTGACCCAGATCCCGGCACTGATCGTCTCGCTCGCCGCCGGCCTGCTCGTCTCCAAGGGCGGTACGCGCGGCTCGGCCGACAAGGCGGTGTTCGGCCAACTCGGCGCCTATCCGCGCGCCCTCTACGTCGCCGCCTTGCTGCTGCTGTTGCTCGCCCTGATGCCGGGCCTGCCGATGCTGCCCTTTGTCTCGCTCGCGGGCGCGATGGTGGCGATCGCTTACATCATTCCCCTCCAGCAGAGCCGGCGCGTCGCCGCCGCCGACGCGGTGAAGAAGGAGGCGGCTGCGAACAAGGCCGACGAGGAAAAGAACTCGGTCAAGGCCTCGCTTGCAACCGCCGAGATCGAACTGCTGATCGGCAAGCAGCTTTCCACGAGGCTCCTCGTCGCGCATCAGGAGCTTGCGTTCCGCATGTCGAAGATGCGCAAGAAATTCGCGACGCAGTACGGTTTCGTCGTGCCCGAGGTGAAGCTGACCGACGACTTCGCGATCCCGTCCAAGAGCTACCAGATCAAGGTGCACGGCACCGTCGTCGCCGAACACGCCATGCGCGTCGGCGAGGTGATGGTGCTGCTCGGCAGCCGCACCCAGCCGGACATTCCGGGCGAAGAGGTGCGCGAGCCGGCCTTCGGCATGCGCGCCTGGTCGGTGCCGGAGATGTTCTCGGAGGACCTGAAGCGGGAGCAGTACACTTTCGCCGACAACATGTCGGTGCTCCTGACCCACCTCTCCGAGGTCATCCGCAACAACCTGCCGCAGCTTCTCTCCTACAAGGACATGAAGGCGCTGCTCGAACGGCAGGACCCGGAATACAAGAAGCTCGCCGACGAAATCTGCACCTCGCACATCACCTATCCGGGCCTTCAGGCCGTGCTCAAGCTGCTGCTCGCCGAACGCGTCTCGATCCGCAACCTGCACCTCATCATCGAGGCTATCGCCGAGATCGCGCCGCATGTGCGCCGCACCGAGCAGATCGTCGAGCATGTGCGCATCCGCATGGCGCAGCAGATCTGCGGCGATCTCAGCGAGGGCGGCGTGCTCAAGGTGCTGCGGCTCGGCAACCGCTGGGACCTCGCCTTCCACCAGAGCCTCAAGCGCGACGCCAAGGGCGAGGTGCGCGAGTTCGACATCGACCCGCGCCAGCTCGAGGAATTCGGCCAGGATGCCTCGAAGGCGATCCGCGCTCATCTCGACGCCGGCGAGCGTTTCGTGCTGGTCACAGCGCCCGACGCTCGGCCCTATGTGCGCATGATCGTCGAGCGCCTGTTCCCGACCCTGCCGGTGCTGAGCCACGTCGAGATCGCCAAGGGCATCGAACTGCGTATCCTCGGGACCATCTCTTGACCGCGACCGTCGAAGGCGCGGTCATCGCCGCGTTCCTCGCCTTCTGCCGAATCGGCGCGTGCTTTCTCGTCATGCCCGGCCTGTCTTCCGTGCGCGTGCCGATCCAGGTCCGGCTCTTCATGGCGCTCGCCGCCACCGGCGGCCTGCTCGTACTGTTGTGGGATCAGATCTTCCCGTTCGCCGATCGCCGCCCGGGCGTTCTTGTCCCGCGCATCGCTTCCGAGCTTCTGATCGGCGTCCTGATCGGGCTGATGGCGCGGCTCTACATTCTCGCTCTGCAGTTTATCGGCGCGGCCATAGCCATGCTGATCGGATACGGCGGCACCAGCGGACCGGGCATCGAGGACGGCGAACCGCAGGCGGCGCTCGGCGCCATCATCTCTTTCTCGGCGCTGCTGCTGCTCTTCGTCTTCGACTTCCACCACGAGATCATTCGCGCGCTTGTCGCCTCCTACCAAGTTGCGCCGCTCGACGTTCTGTTCAACCCGCAGGCAGCCCTCGTGGACGTCACCGACACGCTGTCGGAATCCTTCCTCGTGGTCTTGCGGCTCGGCAGCCCGTTCGTCGCCTACTCGCTTCTGGTCAACCTGACCATCGGCTTCGTCAACAAGCTGGTGCCGCAGATACCGGTCTATTTCATCTCGCTGCCCTTCGTCATCGCGGCCGGGCTGATCATCTTTTACTTCGCCATCGGCACCATGCTGAGCCTCTTCGCCGACGGATTCGTCGACATCACCATCGGGAGGTAGGCATGACCAATCGCGCGCGGCGGCTGAAAAAAATCCTGACGCTGCAGGAGCAGCTCAAGGCTATGCACGAGCTTCGTCATGCCAACTTCGTCGCACAAGCCGTCGCGGCGAAAAACGAGGCTGCCGAACTCGTCGACCGCTTCAACTCGGACGGCCAGATGCCGTCCCTGTTTCCGGAAGTCTATCACCGGCATATCGGGGCGGCCATCTCGCGCGAAGGCGCCAACAGGGATCTCGCCACCGGCGAGGCGGCGAAGGTCGCGACCGCGACCGCGCGCGCCAACATGGTCGAGCGAAGCTGGCGCGAGGCGCGCGCAGCCGACGAACGCGAAAGGGGCGACCGTGAGCGGCTGGATATCATCGGCCAGCGGCTGAAGCCCGCCAAGTAAGGCTGCCACAAGCTTGCACGTTCATGATCGCAAGCTGACGAAACAAGGACGCCGTCGTGCCCATCTCCGCGCCAAGCCAGATCGGACTGGACATCTTGCGTTCCCCCGCGCTTGCCGGGATCGAGGCCGCGCGCGCCGAACGCTTGAGCCGGTCCGACGCGGCGGCGAGCCAATTCGAGGTTGGCTCGACCGGCGATGCCAAGGCGCCCGGCGCCGCCGACAAGGCGGCAACCCCTGCAGGCTTCAGGCGCTTCGAGGCGATGGTGCTGCAGACCTTCATCCAGAACATGCTGCCGAAGGACGGCGCCGCCGTCTATGGCAAGGGCATGGCAGGAGACATGTGGAAATCGCTGCTTGCCGAGAAGGTGGCGACGGTGATGGCCGACCGGGGCGGCATCGGCATCGCCGACCGTGTTCTCGGCGACCGCTATGCTACAGCCGCACAGGCCGCCCCTGAAGCTCCGGCGGCGAAATCCCTTGCCGCGCCGGAGGTCGATCGCGGGGCTTCGATTGCCCCGGCGGTCGTCGAAGGGATGCAGCGGTCGCTCTCGCAATTGATCACCGACGAACTGACGGCGTCGCCGGAGAGCGAACGCCCGACAGACGGCCCGACCGAAATCCAGTCCATCACCGAGCGCGGATAGATCAGATGTCTGAGTATGCCCCCAATAGCCAGAGCCTCGCCCTGCGCCCCGCTCCCGAGCCGGCTGCCCGGCCCGGCAACCTCGGCGCGCTCATCGGCCGCATAACGGAGGCGGTCGCCGAGGAAACGGCTTCGATCCGCACCGACATCCGTTTCGACATCAAGGCGTCGAACGCGAAGAAGAGCCGCTACCTCTACGAGCTGACGCGCGCGCTGAAAGGCGCCGGTCAGGGCGACGTGCCCGCCGAACACCGCGACGGCCTCATCCGGCTGCGCGACAAGCTCTCCGATAACGAGGCGGTGATCCGCGCGCATCTCAATGCGGTCAACGAGGTCGCGACGCTGATGCAGAACGTCATCCAGCACGCCGAGAACGATGGCACCTACTCGGCCGGCGAATTCGGCTACGCGCGGTGATCAAGTTCATCGCCGCCGCGATCTGGCTTTGCGCCGTCACCATCGGCGCAGTATTCTATTCCTTCCAGAACGCGGCGGCCAGGATCGACGCTCCCGCGCCGCCGCCGCTGCTCGGCGGGCTCGACTACGTCAAAACCGAGATCGTCTCGGTTCCGGTGCTGAAGAACGGGGATATCGACGGTTATTTCCTCACGCGACTGGTCTACACGGTCGAGCCGGAGAAGATGGCCAGGCTGTCGGTGCCGGCGGAGGCGCTGATCGTCGACCAGGTCTATTCCTATGTCTACGGCAATCCCGATCTCGACTTCGTGAGCCACGAAACGCTCGACCTCGACGCGTTCCGCTCGGGAATACGCAGCAAAATCAACGAGAAGGTCGGCGAGGATCTGGTTCACGAAGTGCTCGTCGAGCAGGTCGATTTCCTCTCAAAGGAAGAAATCCGCGACAACACGATCCGCCGCAAGCTTCAGGCCGGAGCCACCGCCCGCGAGATGGCGAAGGGCTTCAAGGAGCCGCCAAAGTCGCATTGACGGGCCGCGCAGGCTCACCCATGGTAACGCCAGCCCAGGCTTGAGCTGGCGCGCTTTCCGGCTATTTTCTGCGAGGGCCTCCGGCCGCAGTGCGGCCTGTAACGGCATGGAAACACAGGAGAATTCGATGGGCGTCGTTGAGATCGCGGATCAGATCAAGCCGAAGGTGGAGAGTGCGGGCTTCGAGCGCTCGGTGAAGTTCGACACGGGTGCGGACGGGGTGATCGTCATCGACGGGGCGACGATCTCGACGAGCGACGCGCCGACGGACTGCACGATCAAGCTGTCGCTTTCGGATCTCGAGGACCTGATTTCAGGCGATCTCAGCCCGACGGCGGCCTTCATGACGGGCAAGATCAAGATCGAGGGCGACATGTCGGTCGCCATGGCGCTCAGCCAGCTGATCGGCTGAGCGCTTAAAACATTGTAAGGAAAGGCTTTTTCAGGCGGCTTTGGCGACGCGGGCCGGCTTCGCCTTGCGCCCCGCGGCCGTGAGCGTACCGGTCGCGCCGTCGAGTGCGCCGGGTACCAGTTCCAGCGCCAGGAAGCGGTGACGCTCGTAGGGACCGGGCATGGCAAGCCCGCCGGTCTTCTCCGCCGTGAAGCCGAAACGCCCGTAATAGGACGCGTCGCCAACGAGCAGGATCGCCCGGTGGCTGAGGCGTTTCGCCTCTAAAATTGCGTGTGACATTAATGCCTTGCCGATGCCGGCGCCCTTCAGCGACGGCTCGACCGCAAGCGGCCCGAGCAGCAGAACCGGGCGGCCGTCGCCGGTGGCGACGTCCCACAGGCGCACCGTACCGGCGAGTACGCCATCCCCGCGGCGCGCCAAGAAAGCCAGGCCCTCGGACGGCCGCCGGCCGCGGCGCAGCTTCTGCGACGATTTACGCTTCCATTTCAGGCCCATAGCGCGATCGAGCAGCGCCTCGCGCGCGGCCGACAGTGCGGGGGCCTGTTGGTCGATTTCGGCGACGACGGTAAACGACACGGCATTTTGCCGAACGATTTCAGCGGCTTCCATTTATCCAACCCTTTGCGAGCAGCAGATTTTGTTCACAAGAGCTGGAAGCCCGCGAAAAGCGCGGACTTCCAGGCGATCCGATGGGAAATTCCCCTCAGATCACGTAGGATCGGAGCGGCTCGAAGCCGTTGAAGGCGACCGAGGCGTAAGTCGTCGTGTAGGCGCCCGTCCCCTCGATCAGAACCTCGTCGCCGATGGTCAGCGACAGCGGCAGCGGATAGGGCGTCTTCTCGTACATCACGTCGGCCGAATCGCAGGTCGGGCCGGCGAGCACGCAGGGCGCCGTCTCGGTGCCGTCATGCGCGGTCGAGATCGGATAGCGGATCGCCTCGTCCATCGTCTCGGCGAGGCCGCCGAACTTGCCGATGTCGAGGAACACCCAGCGCACATTGTCGTTGTCGGCCTTCTTCGAGATGAGCACGACTTCCGACTTGATGACGCCGGCATTGCCGACCATGCCGCGGCCAGGCTCGATGATGGTCTCCGGGATCTGGTTGCCGAAGTGCTTCGACAGCGCCTCGAAGATCGCCTGGCCGTAGGCCTGCGCCACCGGCACGTCCTTCAGGTAGCGGGTTGGGAAACCGCCACCCATGTTGACCATCTTGAGCACGATGCCTTCCTCGGCGAGCGTCGCGAAGACGCGCTTGGCATCGCCGAGCGCGCGGTCCCAGGCCGACAGGTCGCACTGCTGCGAGCCGACGTGGAACGAGACGCCATAGGCGTCGAGGCCAAGCGACTTCGCATGGCGCAGCACGTCGACGGCCATGGCGGGCACGCAGCCGAACTTGCGCGACAGCGGCCACTCGGCGCCTTCGCCGTCGGTGAGCACGCGGCAGAAGACGCGCGCGCCCGGAGCGGCGCGAGCAATCTTCTCGACCTCCTCTATCGCGTCGACGGCGAAGAGGCGGATGCCCAGCGAAAAGGCGCGCGCGATGTCGCGCTCCTTCTTGATGGTGTTGCCGAAGGAAATGCGCTCGGCGGGAGCACCCGCATCAAGCGCCATCTCGACCTCGGCAACGGACGCGGTGTCGAAGGACGAGCCCATCGAAGCGAGCAGGCGCAGGATCTCCGGCGCCGGGTTCGCTTTCACCGCGTAATAGATTCTGGAATCGGGCAGAGCCTTCTCGAAGGCGCGGAAATTGTCTCTGACGACATCGAGATCGACGACGAGGCACGGTCCATCGGGACGTCGGGTGGCGAGGAAGTCGAGGATGCGCTGGGTTGCCATCTAAGTCTCTCCATTCGCGCTTTTCGGGCGCGCAAGCATGCTCATGCTCGCGCGCCACTCGGGCCGCGCGGACATGCGGGTCAAACAAAGGCGGGACAGGAGTTCATGGAACCAGCCGGTGGAGACCCCGGAACCATGAAAAGCCGTCTCGCGGCGATGGACTGAAGCCTTGCCCGGCTCCGGTCCGCTTTGTCTGCCTTGGCTTGGATGGGAGACCCGTCCGCACTGCCGGCAATGATGGTGTGCCTCTTTGAGTAACCCCGGTCTTTGGACAACCGGAAGAGAACCAGAAAGGCCCGCACCGTCGTTGCTTCAAGGTGTCCTCGGGTCGGCGGTTGGCCGCTGAACCGACCGGAGGGGTTAGCTCCGGTTACCTTACCGATTTCCTCGCCATTCGAGGGACCGGCGGACACCCACAGGCACGTGCGACTTTGGGCAAGGCGCATATAGGCAAAAGCGATGTCACAATCAATGGGAAAATGCAGGGCCGCGACACCCCTCCCTCAGCGGCACTGCCGGCGCGGGCCGCCGTCATAGGGCTGATAGCTGTTGTCTTCGGGCCGGTAGGAGCGATAGCGGCTCAAGCAATAGCTGACGTGGTCCGAGGTCGCGGCAGAGCTGCCGTCGCCGTCGAGCCAGGCCAGATCCGACGGATCGTCCGCGGCGAATGATGCATCGTAAATCCGGGCGCCATTCGCATCCGGCAGCACTGTCCGGCCGGGCACGGCGGCCAACTCGGCGGAATAGGGCGAAACGCAAGGCCGTCGCCTGCCATCATAGGAGATGTAGCTGTCGGTTTCCAGGCGATAGGAGCGATAGCGGTTGGCGCACCACTCGGCATGGGTGATCGCCAATTGTTCGGTCAATGCCTGTTCGGGCTCTTCCGCCACCAGGAATACGTCCCCTGCCTCGTCGCCCGTCAGGGATGCGGTCGTGAGGCCATCCACGGCTTCCAAGGCGACAGCGGCGTCCTGCGCTTCGACGGCTGGCGCTTCGGTCAGCCTGGGGTCGGCTCGCCTCTGGAAGGCGGCAATCCTTTCGAAAGCCTGAGCGGCCGGGTCGACCTTGCGCGCCTCGTCGGTCCAAAGGCTGGCCACATCGACGCTCGCTTCCGGGCGATTTCCCGGCTCGGCCGTGAGCAAAAGCGTTGCGCCTGCGATCCCGAGGCCGAACATGCCTAGCGACGCCACGAAGCCCGTCGCAATTTCGAACAGCGGTTTCATATGTGCTCCCTAGCTTTCCTACAGAATGCGGATTTGCCGCAACGGTTCCCACCGCACGGAAACAGGTTGGGGTTGCCGCGGACGCCAGACGCTTCCCTACGCCGGCGCTTCTCATCGCAGACATCCCTTGCCGATCTGACGGTCGAGCGCGTCAGCCAGGTCCTCCACGCTGCACGAGCGGGGCGGCGCGACCGCCAAGGGGCGCTCATGGCGTCATCTCGGCACGTCAATTGCGCCGCCCACATCCGCCTTGGTCCGCAAGTCTGATGTAGGATACCGTAAATTACCTTCCAATACGGGGCGTCCTGCCCCAACGTAATCCTTGGGCAAGACCTTGCCCTAAATTTTGTTGGAAGGAGCACTGATCATGACATCCAGGCGAAAACTTCTATTAGGTGCATCGGTTCTCGCCGCGGCGGGGTCGCTGATGCCCGGCTTTGCGATGGCCGCGGAAGGCATGGCGGATTTTCTGTTCGTCCAGACGGCCGACGCAATGAGCTTCGACAAAGCGACGAGCAAACTGACGCTTCACGATATCGGCGGCTCTACGCTTTTCTTCTCGGATCGCCCGGAGCGTATTGCCGGAAACATGAAGACGGCTGCCTTCATCCCGTTCTGGAGCAAAGGCAAGGACAGCTTCCTGTCCGATCCGCCGAACGCCGATCTTTCGATCCTTGAGGGAAACGAGCTCAAGCAGGTGGTCGTTGTCCTTGAGAACCCGGAGTTGTCCGGTAACGACCTCACCTATTCGGTGAAGGTGGTCAGCGGTGAAGTGCCCGAGAAGGGTTCCGACGTTTCGGTCTTCATCGACATCATCGGCATGCCCTTGACCCCCGTTTCCTATGCGGCCGTGGCGCGCCGTACCTATCGGCGAGCCGTCTTGTACTGAGACACGGACACAGCGCCGAAAAGCTAAGACATCTACAGGGGACAACACGCCGAAAGATCCAACCACATCCAAGGGAAGCGCCGGAGGCCTGTCATGAAATCTCGCACGTTGTTGCTAACCTCATTACTGATCTCAACCGGGTTCTACATTGCGCCGGTCCACGCGCAGACGACAACCGGCGCACCTGGATCAGCTGAATCGACGACCACCATCGACGGACGCTATCTGCCCAACCCGCCGCAGCCGTTCGGGGGTGACATTCAGACCAATGCCGGACAGTCGAAGCCCTACTGGCCGGCGCGCATCGTTCCGCCCAAGGGCGCACCCAATATCCTGCTGATCATGACCGACGATGTGGGGTTCGCCGCGCCCGACACATTTGGCGGCGTGATCCCAACGCCGACGCTCGACCGCGTCGCCGCCGACGGGCTGCGCTACACAAGATTCCACACCACCGCGCTGTGCTCGCCCACACGGGCGGCGCTGCTTACCGGCCGCAACCATCACTCGGTCGCAACAGGCGTGGTCGTCGACCAAGCTACCGGTTATCCGGGCTATAATAGCGTGATACCGCGCGATGCGGTCGGCATTGGCGAGATTCTCCGGCAGAACGGCTACGCCACATCGTGGTACGGCAAGGATCACAACGTGCCCCAGTGGGAGGCGAGCCAGGCTGGCCCCTTCCACAACTGGCCGACCGGACCCGTCAAGGGCTTCGACTACTACTACGGATTCATTGGCGACGATTCGAGTCAGTGGCAGTCGAACAATCTGTTCCGCAACACCACGCCGATCGAGCCGTACCTCGGCAAGCCCGGCTGGAACATGATCACCGCCATGGCTGATGACGCGATCCAGCACATCAAGACGCTCAACGATGTGCAGCCCGACCGGCCGTTGATGGTTTACTACGCGCCCGGCGGCACGCACTCGCCGCATCACCCGACCAAGGAGTGGGTCGACAAGATCAGCGCGATGCATCTCTTCGATGAGGGCTGGAACAAGCTCCGCGACACGATCTTCGCCAACCAGAAGAAGCTTGGCGTGATTCCCCAGGATGCCGAGCTCACGCCCTGGCCCAGCACCATACCGGAGTGGGATACGCTCTCACCCGAGGCCAAGAAGCTCTTTATCCGCCAGGCCGATGTCTATGCGGCCTATCTAGCGTATACGGACCATGAGATTGGCCGCGTCATCCAGGCAGTCCAGGATGCCGGCAAACTCGACGATACACTGATCATCTACGTCAGCGGCGACAATGGCGCGAGCCCCGAGGGTACGCTCAACGGCCTGTTCAACGAGTTCGCCGTCGCCAATGCCGTGAGCCCGACGGTCGAAATGAACATGAAGTTCTACGACGCCTGGGGCACCGACCAGACTTATCCGCACTATGCGGTCGGCTGGGCCTGGGCCTGGAATACGCCGTATCAGTGGACCAAGCAGGTTTCTTCGCACTTCGGCGGCACCCGCAACGGAATGGCCATGTCCTGGCCTGCGCGCATCAAGGACAAGGGCGGCATTCGCAACCAGTTCGGTCACGTGATCGACATCGTGCCCACAATCCTCGAAGCGGCGAGCCTTCCCTAGCCGGTTTCGGTGAACGGTGTGGCGCAGCGGCCGATCGAAGGTGTCAGCATGGCGTATACCTGGGATGACGCCAAAGCGTCGGACCGTCATACGACCCAGTATTTCGAGATGTTCGGCTCTCGCGGCATCTATAACGACGGCTGGATCGCGTCGGCGCCGCCAGTGGGCGCGCCCTGGATCATCACATTGGAAAAGCCGCCGGCAGATGTCATGAACGGCTTCAAGTGGGAACTCTATGATACCAACAAGGACTGGACGCAGGCGCACGACCTGGCCGCCGAGATGCCGGACAAGCTGCGCGACATGCAGCAGTTGTTCACGATGGAGGCCGCCAAGTATGGGGTGTTTCCGCTCGACGACACGCGCCTGACAAGGTTCATTGCGGAAAAGCCGAGTTACGCCCCGGGCCGCACCGATTTCACCTATTCGGGGACGGTCATGAACGTGCCATTCCCCGAAACCGGCTCGGCGCCGAGCCTGCTCAACAAGTCCTACACGATCACTGCCGAGATCGAGGTGCCAGAAGGCGGCGGCGAAGGCATGCTGATGACCGACGGCGGCCGCTTTGCCGGATACGGCTTCTATCTGCTGAAGGGCGTGCCGGTGTTCACCTGGGATTTGATTGACCTTGAGCGCATCAAGTGGAAGGGCAAGACGGCGCTCACAGCGGGCAAGCACACGCTGGAGTTCGACTGGAAATACGACGGTCCGGGTCTCGGCAAGGGCGGAACCGGCACGCTGACGGTGGATGGAGCAGTCGCCGACAGCCACCCCATGCCAAAGAGCCTGCCAATCGCCCTCGCCTGGGACGAAACCTTCAACGTAGGCATCGACACCGGTACGTCAGTGGACGACGGCGACTATCAGGTGCCGTTCGCCTTCACCGGAACCATCGACAAGCTGACGGTGCAGTTGCACTGAACGCGGTCCGGCTCAGCTGGCGACGCCCCAAGATCGGGGCGCCGCCGGCCATGTCAGGCACGCAGCGAACATGCGCGACAGCGGCCACTCGGCACCTTCGCCGTCGGTGAGCACACGGCAGAACACACGGCTGCCCGGAGCGTCGCTTCACGCCGCTGGCCATGCGGCTGACCGCGTATCATACGGCAATTTACATTCCGCGTTTGTTTGCATTGCCCTACGTCAACTTGGAATATACATTCTGCGCGCAACCAACTTCAGATACGAGGGAACCATGCGAAAGTCCTGCAGAACAAGGGCGCTGCTTGCTTCGGCGGCAACTCTGTTGGTTTGTGGCGCGGCCCATTCGCAAGAACGGAACGCATATTTCGGACAGACCCATCAGCACACCAGTTGGTCGCTGGACGCCTACATCCTCGGCAACACGGTGACCGGGCCAGAAGAGGCCTACCAGTATTCGATGGGACAGCCGATCAAGCATCCCGCCGGCTATGACGTCAAAATCAAGACGCCGCTCGATTTTCAGGGCGTGACGGATCACTCAGAATATGTGGGAGTCGTGAGGCTGGCGAACGATCCTAATTCGCCGCTCAGCAAGCTTCCGATCGCGCAAAAGCTCAAGGTGACGAAGGACAATACGGCGGTAAAGATATTCCAGTGGCTGGCCGGCAGCATCGCGCACAGTCAGCCGATCACGGAGCTGCTGGATCCCGCGATCATGAACTCGGTCTGGAAGCAGAACAACGAGATCGCGGACAAATATTACAGACCGGGCGAGTTCACGACGTTCTGCTCCTACGAATGGACGTCGATGCCGCAAAGCCAGAACATGCATCGCAACGTGTTCTTCAAGGACTGCGCGAAAGTTCCCGAGGCGCCATTCAGCGCGATCGATTCCGACCATCCCGAGGATCTCTGGAACTGGATGGATGGCCAGAGGAAGTCAGGCAACGAAGCCTTGGCGATATCGCACAATGCGAACCTCTCCAACGGCATCATGTTTCCGATCGAGGTCGACAGCAAAGGCAATCCGATCGACGCTGCCTGGGCGCAGCAGCGGATGACGAACGAACCGCTGACCGAGATCAAGCAGGTCAAGGGCACATCCGAAACGCATCCCGATCTCTCGCCAAACGACGAGTTCGCGGGCTTTGAGATCATGAGCTACCTGATCGGCATCGATAACAGCTTTTCGAGGCTGAACGGCAGCTATACCCGGCAGGCCTATGAGAACGGATTGGCCATGCAGGACACGCGCGGCTACAATCCGTACAAATTCGGCGTCTTGGGCGCCGGCGACTCGCACAACACGGCAACCGCCTATTCGCAATCGGACTACTTTGGCGACCATGCGTTGGTCGACCCCACACCGGAGGTCCGGTTGTCCGGTGTCGTCGCTTCCGGCATGGATGTCCTGGAAACCGGAACGTCCGGCCTGGGTGGTGTGTGGGCAGAAGAAAATACCCGGGAATCCATCTTCGCCGCCATGCAGCGCCGAGAGGTGTTCGGCACCAGCGGCGTGCGGCTCAAGCTGCGCCTCTTCGGCGGATGGGACTATGACAAGGGCATGCTGTCGCAAACCGACTGGGTGAAGGCCGCTTATGCGGGCGGCGTTCCCATGGGTGGCGATCTCAGCCAGGCTGAAGGCAAGGTGCCATCATTCGTGGTCTGGGCGATGAAGGACCCGGTCGATGGGAATCTCGACCGCATCCAGATCGTCAAGGGATGGACCAAGGACGGCCAGATATTCGAGAAGATCTTCGACGTCGCCTGGTCCGGCGAACGTCAACCCGATCCCGTCACGGGCAAACTTCCGCCCGTCGGCAACACGGTCGACATCACCAAGGCGACCTATACGAATGACATTGGCGCAGTGGAGTTGAAGGCCGTCTGGAGCGATCCGGAATTCGACGCCAGCCAGCACGCATTTTATTATGCGCGCGCGCTGCAGATACCGACTCCGCGTTGGAGCACATACGATGCGAAAAAGCTGGGTATTGTTCCGCCCGGCAACGCGCCCGCAACGATCCAGGAGCGCGCCTGGAGCACGCCGATCTGGTACACGCCGACGGAGGCCGACGCCGCCAAGGCCGAGGCTGGCCTGACGGTTGCAGACCTGCTCAAGAACGGAGCGACGGCGCTTGGCGACGATGATCTCAAGCAGCTCGTCGTCGGCAAGAATCTCACTGTTCGTAACAATGTGACCGGTCAGTTGTCGAACGTGCTGTTCGGAGTGGACGGCAAGCGCATCATCACCGAAATCGACGGCTCTCCGGCGAAAGGTGGCGATCTGTTGCAGGTGATGCACAGCGTTTCCAACTCTTCGGCAAGTTACGAGATCAAGGACGGGCACATCGTCACGACCCTCGAAGGCACCCCGTTCGAACTGACGGTCTATCGTTCCGGTGACAAATACGTGGCGGCCCGCAGCAATGAGTTCGGCTACGCAAACTACGAGGTGGAAGCTGTCGAGCGGTAGCGACGGCCGTATCGTCCAAGAACCACCACTGCGAAATCGCTGGTTCCGACCGGGGAGCAGAAATTGGGACTGTTGTTCGCTATCGGTTTGGGACGACCTGCCGTAGGGTCGCTGCTGGCGTCAGCTTTCCTATTGGGTGGTGTGGTTTCGTCGCTGGCCTGCCCCATCTGCCAATCTGCCCTTGAAATGACGAAGGGGCAGAAACTGGACCTGTCGGATCATGCCGTGCTCGCCGTCCCGTCAGGCGAGCCCGGACGCTTCCGCGTTCTTGAGACTATCAAAGGCAAACCCGGAGTTGGCACGATTCTCGTGGACCAAGGTCTGCCTGCGGTTGAAGGCGGCAGGCCGCTTCTGATGCTGCGTAACGAACCGGGGCAGAGGTGGGAGATCCTCGGTGCAATCGGAGCAGAATACGGTCCGTGGCTGCGTCAGGTCGTCGAAGCCGATGGAGTGGAGCGACCTGAACGACAACGTTCATCGCCGTGGTCTTTTGTCCCAGACTCGTTGACCGAGGCCGAGTGGATCAAACGTATCGGTGTCGTGGTGGCCAATCTCGAAAGCTCCGATCCGCTGGCTGCCGAGATCGCCTATGATGAAATTTCACGCGCGCCCTACAGCGCCCTCCGCCTGCTCGGACCGCAGCTTGATGCGAAGCGGCTTTCGGCCTGGATTGACGACCCGGCTTTGGCGTCGCGGCGCTCGGGTTATACGCTCCTGCTAGGCCTGACCGGCGAGCAAGCCGAGGCTGAGGTACTGGAGGAGAAAATAGAGCAGGCTTGGTCCGCGCGAGATGCCGACAACCTTTCAGCAATGCTTGCAGCCGACCTGGAACTCCGCGGCCCGGCGCGCGTCGCATGGATCGAAAAGATGTACCTCGCCGAGCATCAACGCACCCTGCCGGAGATCAGGGCTGCCCTACTCGCGCTCAGCGTTCATGGTGGCGCGGATGGCAAGGTATCGCGCAAGCGGGTCGTCGAGGCCTATCGCAACTTTATCAGAGTGCGCAGTCAGATGGCGGCGCTCGTAGCCGTTGAACTGGCCGACTGGGAGGCGTGGGATGCGACGCCAGACTATGTCGATATTGTCAGGTCAAAGGTTGTTGAAGATCCCGCCGGGCAGTTCGCTATCCTCAGCTATCTCAAGAGCAGTCCCGTCGCTGCCGGGCAGGCAGCGTTGTTCGCCCGACAGAATAGCCCTGAGTAGGCGTAAGCGATGAGCACACTTCATAATCCACAAAATAGATGGCAACGAGTGCTGAGCGAGCCGCTTGTGCACTTCTTCGCTGTCGGCGCGATACTGTTCGGCGCCTACTGGCTCTTCAACAAGGAACCGGAGGCGGCGGCCGGCGGACAGCAGATCGAGATCAGCGCAAACGACATACGCCAGATGGCGGTCGCCTGGCTGGCACAAGGGCGGCCGCCGCTGACCCGGGACGAGCTGCAAAGTCTCATCGACCAGAAGATCTCGGAAGAGGTGCTGTTCCGCGAGGGAATGGCTCTCGGCCTCGATCGCAACGACGAGATCATCAAGCGCCGGGTCGCTCAGAAGATGGATTTCCTGGCGGCCGACGTCGCCTCCATGCAGGAGCCCGAGAAGGCCGAACTGGTGGAGTGGTTCTCCAAGAATTCCGACCGCTTCGCGCTTCCACCGCGCGCGAGCTTCCGGCAGCTCTATTTCTCTCCCGACAGACGTGGCCCCACCGCGCGCAGCGATGCGGAGACGGCGCTCCAGGCCATTGCCGGAAAACGTGCCGACTCCCCGGAGGTCGCCGCGCTGGCCGACCCGTTCATCCTGCGCACATATTACAGAGACAGTACGCCCGACCAGTTGCTGAAGGAGTTCGGCCCCGCATTCGCCGCGGAACTTTTCACGCTCGATCCCGGCGGCTGGCGCGGTCCAGTTCAGTCGGGTTACGGCTGGCACCTCGTCTGGATAGACGCGATGGAACCGGGTCGCATTCCTGCCTTCGAAGAGGTGGAGGCCGACGTGAGGGCGGCTTGGCACGACGCCCGCTACCTGGAGGTCAAACGCGCCGCTCTCGACGAGATGCGTTCGCGCTACACGGTGGCCGTCGTTCCGCTCGATACGGTCGATCTCAACGACCTCATGCCGCCGGACCCGGCGAGCCTTCCCGCGGAACCAGCCTCGCAATGAACCACGCAGCTCGACCCTGTAAAGCAGGCGGATTGCTGCTTGCCTTGCTGATCGCGTTCTTTGCCGCGACCGTGGGCGTCTTCGCGCATGAGATCAGGCCCGCCTATCTACAGATCGATCAGGTCGGCCACAACCGCTTCAGCGTGCTCTGGCGCACGCCCATCCTGTCCGGGATGCGGCTGCCCGTCCTGCTGAAGTTTTCCGACGGCATCAAGCCGGTGACCGAGCCGTTGGAGCGTGAATTCTCCGACTCAGTGATCGAGCGGAGCACCATCGAATCCTCAGGCGGCCTGCCTGGCGAGCGCATAACATTTGTCGGGCTTCAGGCGACGATCACCGATGTCATGGTCCGGGTTAAACTGGAAGACGGGTCGGTCACCACGACGCTTGTGCGGCCGTCGCAGCCCTGGGTCGAAATCAAGGCGCGGCAGACCACGCTCGAGGTGGTCAAGGTGTTCGTCGTCAGCGGCATCGAGCACATTCTGTTTGGCTTCGACCATCTGCTGTTCGTGGCCGCGCTGATGCTGATCGTGCGCCGCTGGGGCATGCTGCTGAAGACGGTAACGGCTTTCACCGTGGCTCATTCGATCACGCTGACCTGCGCCACGATGGGGTGGGTCAACCTGCCGTCAGGGCCCGTGGAGATCATGATTGCCTTCAGCATCGTTCTCGTTGGCGCCGAGATCATCAGGATGGAGCGCGGTGGAACCAGCCTGGCGATAGAATGGCCCTGGATTGTCGCATTTTTCTTCGGGCTGCTTCACGGCTTCGGATTTGCCGGCGCGCTTGCCGATTTCGGGCTGCCGCAAGGCGACATACCGCTCGCTTTGTTCTCCTTCAACGTCGGCGTCGAACTCGGTCAGCTGATGTTTATTGCAGCGATCCTGCTCGTCGTCCATTCGATCCGGCGAACCTTCGAAATTCCCCGGCGGGCGATCGTGGCATCTGCCTATGCAATAGGGATCGTCGCTGCCTACTGGAGCGTCGAGCGGCTGCATTCCGTATTCGGTTGACCGGGTGCAGGCTGCACGTTTTTTCGCTCGGGGGCTGTTGGCCTGCTTCCGCCTAAATCCCCGCCGCCGCCCTTATCGCGCACTGGATCAGGCGCAGGGTGAGTTCCCTGGACTTGCGCTCGGTAAGTTCGAGCTGCCCGAAACGCTGCCAGACCGGAAAGCTCATCAGCGCGGTGACGACTTCCAGGGTACGCTTCGGCGGTTTGGCAGGCGCGAGCGCCTGTTCGACATAGGCCCCGACACCCGCTTCCACCGCCCTCAGGAAATAGTCGAGAGCGGGGATCAGATCGCGGTCGCGGCCGGCAAGGTGCAGCCGCAGCGCGCCGCGCCGATAGAAGGCGTCGATCTCCTCGACGAGTTTTTCGAGCCGCTCGTCCACGCTGGTCAGTCCCTCGAAAACGGCGGCGGCGCCTTCGGCGGTCGGCGGCTGCATTTCCTGCCAGACATGGCCGCCGCAGGCCTGCACGAGGTCGCCAAGCGTCGGGAAATGGCGGTAGAGCGTCGCCTGGCCGAGGCCCGCGCGTTTGGCGATGTCGGAGAAGGTCGTCGGCGCCACGCCCTGCTCGTCATGCAGCTGCATGGTCGCCTGCAGGATGCGCTCGCGCGTCTTTTGCCAGTCGTCGGCGCGCTTGCGCATCTTGTATTCGCGAGGCATCTGGCTTCCAAATTGACAGAGATGTAATTCCGTGAAATAGATAGTCCGCCAAATTCGCCGGAGCAACCCATTTTCGTTGGGCCAGCAGCGAAGCGGGCGTGAACCTTTCGCGCTTCCCACGGCACTCATGAAGCCAGCGTGCAAGGAGGGTTGCCACAGTGCTTCAGAATGCTTCCATCGTCGTCGTGGACGACGAGCCCGACATCCTTTCGATGGTGTCGGATTATCTCGGCCGCGACGGCTATCACGTGAGCCGCTGCGCGAACGGGGCCGAACTCGACCGGACGCTCGACAAGACGTCGCCGGACCTGGTCGTGCTCGACGTCAATTTGCCCGACGAGGACGGCATCTCGATCGCACGCCGGCTGCAGGCGACGCGGCGGGTTCCCATCGTCATGCTCACCGCGCTCAACGACACGATCGACAGGGTCGTTGGCCTCGAGGTCGGCGCCGACGACTATATCACCAAGCCTTTCGACCTGCGCGAACTGTCGGCGCGCGTGCGCGCCGTGCTGCGCCGCGCCCCGGGTGCGGATGGCGTGCCGGCGGCGCCGAGAGAGCCGAGGCCCGAGCAGAAGCGGCCGCGCAACGTCGCCTGTTTCGGAGAGGCCTTCCTCGACTTCGACGCGCGTCGCCTCATCGACCGCAACGGCGTCGACCTGCCGATCACCGCGACCGAGTTCGCGATGCTTTCGACCTTCGCCGAGCACCCCAACAAGGTGCTCACGCGCGACCGGCTGCTGGGCGACGCGCCCGAGCACGGCTCGGGCTGCTGCGACCGCGCGATCGACATCAGGGTGACGCGCATCCGCAAGAGGATCGAGGTCAACCCGACCAGGCCGCAGGTCATCAGGACCGTGCGCAGCGTCGGCTATGTCTACGTTCCACCGAACTGAGGACCAATCCTGAGGAGCCGAGTTGGGGGGCGTCGGGAAAAAACCTGTCCGCAAGCGAGGCTCCCGCCTCGACGAACTCCAGCGTGACGCCCTCGTCTACGCGGCGGTGGTCGATTCCGCCCTCGACGCGGTGATCGTCGTCGACGAGGAGGGACGCGTCGTCACGATGAACGCGTCGGCCGAGGCGACGTTCGGCTATTCGAAGAGCGAGGCGATCGGGCGCTCCATCGGCGCGCTGATCGTGCCGGACGATCACAAGCAGGCGCACGAGGCCGGCATGGCCCGCTACCGCGCCACCGGCGTGCCGCATGTGCTGGGACGCCGCGTCGAGATGGACGCGCGGTGCAGGGATGGCAGGATCATCCCGGTCGAACTGGCGATCACCGAAGTGAAGCTTCCCGACCGGCGCTATTTCACCGCCAATCTGCGCGATCTCTCCGCGGCGAAGGCGGCGGCAGCGGAAATCCAGCGTCAGCGCGAGGCGCTTCACCAGAGCGAGAAGCTCGCGGCGATCGGTTCGCTGCTGGCCGGCGTCGCGCATGAGCTGAACAACCCGCTGTCGGTGGTGCTCGGCCAGGCGACGATGCTGCAGGAAGAGCTCGAGGGCAGCGCCATCGCCGAATCGGCCGGCAAGCGCGCCAGGCAGATCCAGTCAGCCGCGGAGCGCTGCGCGCGCGTGGTGCGTTCCTTCATGGCGATCGCCCGCCAGCACAAGGCCGAGAAGCGCGCGGTGGCGGTAGCGCCGCTGCTCGAGGGCGCGGTCGAACTGCTGGCATATGGACTGAGGAGCAACGGCATCGCGGTCTACCGCGACTA
Organism: Mesorhizobium sp. KR9-304; assembly: GCF_040049215.1. Taxonomy (NCBI): domain Bacteria; kingdom Pseudomonadati; phylum Pseudomonadota; class Alphaproteobacteria; order Hyphomicrobiales; family Phyllobacteriaceae; genus Mesorhizobium; species Mesorhizobium sp. KR9-304. The sequence goes on from NZ_JBDZDN010000004.1 coordinate 293,491, forward strand.
CGAGAGCGCGATGCCGGAGGTCTTCGTCGATCCGGACCAGTTGCAGCAGATCGTCGTCAACCTCATCGTCAACGCCAACCAGGCGCTGCAGGAAACGGACGGCAAACGCGCCATCGAAATCCGCACATTCGTCGGGCACGACGGGCTGGCGAGGATTGTCGTGGACGACAGCGGGCCGGGCATTCCCGAAGCGATCCAAGCGCAGATCTTCGATCCGTTCTTCACCACCAAACCCCTAGGGGTCGGGACGGGCATCGGGCTTTCGATCTCGCGCGGCCTTGCCGAATCGCAGGACGGCCGGCTGGCGCTCGCCGCCTCGTCGCTCGGCGGGGCGGCCTTCGAGCTGACGCTGCCGCTGGCGTCCGGTTCGGCGACGGAGGTCGAGCGCGGCGGCAAGCCGGCGGACGTACCTTCGGACCGAGCCGCCGCGGCGCTCCGCGCAATCGTCATCGACGACGAGCCGGAGATCGCGGCGCTGATCGGCGAGGCTCTCTCCCGCAACGGCTACCGTTCGGACCTGGCTGGCAGCGGCGCCGAGGCGCAGGCGCTGATAGCGGCGGCGGCGGGCGGCTACGACGCGGTGATCTGCGACCTGCGCATGCCCGACATCGACGGCCCCGCCCTCTACCGCTGGATCGAGGCGAACCATGCGGCGCTCGTCGAACGCATAGTGTTCGTGACCGGGGACGCGCTGGGGCCCGCGGCCGGGCGCTTTCTGGCCGAATGCCGCCGTCCCTTCCTGGAAAAGCCGTTCACGCCGGCTGATGTCGCCAGGCTCGTGGCGGATTTTGCGCCGCGCAAGCACTGAAACCAACGCCCGAAACATTTGAAATGAGCGGGTCTGCCCGGCGCAATCGGCGCGACGCATCGCGGGCGCATCCTCCTTCCATCGTCAAACGGCGACGATGCAAGCGGAATCAACCGCCCATCGAAGTTCATGGCGGATGCGCGGCCACGAAAGGCTGGCCTCCGCGAACAACCAGAGGAGAATGAAATGAAACTGATGACCAGCACTTTCCACAGCATAGGCGCGGCGATCGTCATGTCCGCGCTCGTAGCAGGCGCCGCCACCGCGGCGCAGATGAAGGCAGCCGGACCGCAGCCGGGCGACTGCAAGCGTGCCTACGAAGCCATCATCGGCCCGTCGGCCCCCGTTGCCCAGGCAATGTGGGTGCAGATGGTTGCGTCGAAGTACGGCAACAAGTGGGCTCAGTGGGTCGGCGCCCAGAACAAGTCGGTCACGCCGGTCGGCGGCTCGCAGTTCCAGGCGCGCGCGAAGCCCTGCTTCTACCAGCCGGTCCTCTGATCCGGAACCTGTGCAGGAGGATGGCGCGGCGACGCCGCGCCATCCCTTGCTTCTTCAAGCGGCTTCGGCGTTCAACGCCAGGCCGCCCTCGTTGCGCATTCTGCCGTGCGTCAGTGCTATCGCGCCGAATGTAGCGATGCCGACGACGCCGATCAGCACGTTGATCCACAGCGCCGGGAAGACGCCGACCCCGGCCATCATGAAGGTCAGGCCGAACGGCGCGAAGGCGGCGCTGAACTGGCGCGCCGCCGTGATCCATCCGACATGAGCGCCGTAACCGGCCCGACCGAAGAGTTCGAGCGGCAGCGTGCCGCCCACAATGCTCATCAGCCCCGAGCCGAAGCCGAACAGGATCGCGAACACCACGGCGCCGAGGATCGACGGCGCGGTGATCAGCAGCACCGCCAGACCGGCCGCCAGCGAAGCGGTCGCGCCAAACGCCAGCCAAGTCTGCCGCACGCCGCCGCCGAACAGCATGTTGATGAAGCGGCTGGCGACCTGGGAAGGCCCGAAAAGGCTGGCGACGAAAACCCCGGCCGTGCCGAGACCGACCGCTGCCATCAGCGGGACCATGTGCACGAGGATCGCCGAGAGCACGAAACCCTCGATGGCGAAGCCCGCCAGCATCAGCAGGAACAGCGGCGAGCGGCCGCTTCGCGGGGCCGGCGCAAGGGCGTCCGGCTGAGCAGCGGCGGGCCTTTGTGCGCTGGCCCCGTCTGCGCTGGGCTCAGTGCCACCGGACGCGCCGAGGTCAGCCGTGTCGTTCACGGGCTCGTGGTGATGGGGCAGTGGCTTTGCGCGCGCCAGCCATGCCAGCCAGGCGTGGACGGGCAGGCAGATGACGAGATTGAGGCCCGCGAACACCATCAGCACGCCGCGCCAGTCGAGATGTTCGTGCAGCAGCGTCGTTAGCGGCCAGAACAGCGTCGAGGCAAAGCCGGCGATCAGCGTCAGATGCGTGATACTGCGCCGCGCGTCGCGGCCGCCAAGCTGGACGATGGCGACAAAAGCGGTGCTGTAGAGCACGAAGCAGGCGGCAAGCTCCATCGCCAGCACGCCGATCGCGAAGCCAATTCGCCCCGGGGCCAGCGCACAGAACATGAGCGCGCCGGCCGCGGCGATCGATCCCGGCACCATCAACCTGCCGGCGCCGAACCGGTCGGCCCAATGGCCTGCCAAAGGCGCCAGCACGGCGCCCGCCAGAAGCGCCGTCGACAGGATGGCGAACACCCATTGCTGCGACCATGCCAGCTCTGCCGCGACGGCGGGCGCCAGTATGCTGTAGCTGTAGTAGAGTGTGCCGTAGCCGACGATCTGCGTGGCGCCCAGCGCCCAGATCGCCGCCGTGGGAACCTTGCGTTCGCTCATTACTCGGCCGCTGCCATGTCCCTGGATTTCGTACCGCAGCCGCAGCCCGATTTGCCTGCGTCCTTGGCCTTCGCGTCGGCCACGCAGCAGGCGTCCGTCCTTGCCAGCGTCGGACCGCCGCAGCAACCCGAAGCGGCCTCGCCGACAGCCGGGGCGGCGCTGCAGACGCCTGTCTCCGGCAGCGCCAATTCCACGACGCGGGCGGCCAGATGATCGCCGGCGAGTTCGGCCACGACCGAGCGGACCTGCTCGTAGCCGGTTGCCATCAGGAAGGTCGGTGCGCGGCCGTAGGATTTCGAGCCGACGATGGCAAAACCCGGCTCGGGATGCGAAAGCTCATCGATGCCGTGCGCGGGAACGGTGCCGCAGGAATGGAAATTGGGATCGATCAGGGGCGCCAGCTTCGGCGGCGCTTCGACCGTCGGATCGAGCTCGACGCGCAGTTCGCGCAGGAAGGAAAGGTCGGGCCGGAAGCCGGTCGTCACGACGATGCGGCCGACGTCGATCTCGAACGGCTCGCCGCCGAGCGTCGCTTCGACGCGGACCCCGTCCTGCGTCGGCGACAGGTGCTGCGCCGCGAACGGCGCCAGCATCCGCAGCCGCCCGTCCTGCATCGCCGCCTTGGCAGCGAGGCCGAGCGCGCCGCGCTCCGGCAACTGGTCGTTGAGGCCGCCGCCGAGCAGTCTTTCGATGGAGTTGCGCCGCAGCGCCCAGAAGATTTCGGTGCGCGGGTCGTCCTGCTGCAGTTCCATCAGCGCCAGCGCGACGTTGATGGCCGAATGGCCGCTGCCCACGACCAGCACGCGTTTGCCGGCGTAGCGTTCCCGTTCGGCGTGGACCACATCGGGAATGCCGTATGCGATACGTCCAGCCACCGCGGCTTCGCCGGGAACGGACAGACCGTCGACGCCCATCGGATTGGGCTGCGTCCAGGTTCCCGATGCGTCGATGACGGCGCGGGCGCGCACCCTGTGTTCGGCGCCGTCCCCGTCCGCATAACGAACGACGAACGCCGACTGCTCGCGCCCTTCAGACCCGACCTTGTCGCGGCCCTCGCGGGTGATGCCGGTCACGGTGGCGCCGAGCTTCAGGTTGGCCGCGATCCGCGGCAGCGAAGCTAGCGGCTTCAGATATTGCGCGACGAGTTCGCCGCCATTCGGCAGCGCCTCCGGATCGGGTGCCTGCCATCCGGCCTGGTCGAGAAGGGTGCGCGCGGCGGCATCGACATTGTAGCGCCAGGGCGAGAACACCCGCACATGCGCCCATTCGAGGAGCGAGGCGCCGACGCTCTGCCCGCACTCGAGGATCACAGGCTGAATGCCGCGAGCGACGAGATGGGCCGCGGCGGCAAGGCCGACGGGACCCGCGCCTATGATCGCCACCGGAAGATCGGGAGAGAAGATCGTCATGCATTCCATCCTTCTAGGAGGTTCGAATTATTGGCGCCGAAAATGCTCATGCCACTTCCCTTGTTGGCGAAGCCGGCGCACAGGCATCGGCATCGGCGCAGCATTCGTCGGCGAGATAGCCGATCAGCGCATTCATCGCCGGAAAGGTGGCGCGGCAGATCAGCGTCGTCGCCTGCCGCTCCTGCGAGACCAGGCCGGTGTCGACGAGGCGCTTACAGTGATGCGAAAGCGTGGAGGCCGGGATGTCGAGCTTACTCTGGATGCGGCCGACGGGCAGCCCAGCCTCCCCTGCCCGCACCAGGATGCGGTAGATGTTGAGGCGCGTGGGATTGCCGAGCGCTTCGAGCTGGGAGGCTGCTTTTTCGAGTTTCATCGAAATAACATATATGCGACGGGGCGGGTGCGTCAATTCCAAATTTCGAAGAAAATCGAAATTCGGTATGCCGCTTGCCTGCTTGTCTTGCCCGCTTGCCAAATTCGCTCCATCGAACAATGCTGCCTCCATCGTATCCGGAGGCTGAACGATGACTGCGCCTGTCCTGACCACCCGCGACCGGCTGAACGCCTTTCTCGACCATCCCGAGGTTGCGGTCGACAGCGCGACGGCGGGTCCGCTTGCCGGGCTGACGCTCGGCGTCAAGGACATCTTCGACGTCGCCGGCTATGTGTCGGGCTGGGGCAACCCGGACCGGTTCGCGGAAGCCAAGCCGGCCGTTGCCACTGCGCCTGCCGTGCAGAAGCTGCTCGACGCCGGCGCGCGCTTCATCGGCAAGACGCAGACCGAGGAGCTTGCCTTCTCGATGATCGGCCAGAACGTGCATTTCCCGCGTCCGGTGAACCCGGCAGCGCCCGACAGGGTGACGGGCGGCTCGTCGTCGGGCTCGGCCGCCGCGGTGGCGGGAGGGCTGGCCGATATCGGTACCGGCTCGGACACCGGCGGCTCGGTGCGCGCGCCGGCGAGTTTTTGCGGGCTGATGGGGCTCAGAACCACGCACGGGCTGATTTCGCTGGAAGGCACGATGCCGCTGGCGCCCTCCTTCGACACATTCGGCTGGTTCGCCAGGGATGCGGAGATCTATGAGCGTGTCGGCGAGGTGCTGCTGGGCGGACGTATTGAGGCGGCAGAGAAACCGCGCCTGATCTCCCTGCCGGCGCTCGACGAACTGGTGTCGGGACCGGCCGAGGCGACGGCATACGGCCGCATGAAACGCACAGCGGAGGGTGTGCTCGGGCCGGTGCATGCCGCCAAGCAACCGCCCTTTTCCATCGACGAACTCTACTGGGCGACGCGCAAGCTGCAGGCACGGGAGGCATGGGCAGCGCACGGCGAATGGATCTCGGTGGAGGGGCGGCGGATCGGCCAGGCGATCCATGACCGCTTCGCGTTCGGAAAAACCGTGAGTGCGGCGGACGTTGCCGCCGAGACGAAGAAGCGCGACGCGTTTCGCGCGGCGTTCGCCAACCTGCTTGGGAACGACGGCATCCTAGTGCTTCCGACCGTGCCCTGCGCGGCGCCGAAGGCGGCCAGCACGGCGGAAGAACTCGGCGCCTTCCGCGAGCGCGCGATAAGGCTACTCTGCTGGTCGGGGCTTTCCGGATTTCCGCAGATCAGCCTGCCGCTCGGCCAAGTCGATAGCGCGCCGTTCGGCATCTCGCTGCTTGGACCCGCCGGCAGCGACCTGGCGCTGATCAGGCTCGGGCGACGCGTGCTGGAATCGGCAGGAAGAGGATGAGCCGATGGACACGCTGACCCGAATGCGCGCCTTTATCAGCGTGGTGGAGGCCGAAGGATTTTCCGCCGCGGCGCGCAGGATCGGCCGCTCCAAGGCGCTGCTGTCGAAATATGTGCGCGAACTGGAGGACGAACTCGGCGCCCTGCTGCTCAACCGCACGACGCGGCAGTTCTCGCTGACCGAGGCAGGCCACACCTATTACAGGCGCGCCTCCGAGATCGTGCGCGAGGTGGACAGCCTGGCCGACGCGGTGCGCGAATCCTCGGGCGACGTGCGCGGGCGCATCAAACTGTCGGCGCCGCGCACCTTCGCCGACGCGCCGATCGGCCAGGCGCTGATCGACTTTGCCGTGGCGCATCCGCAAATCGTGCTGGAGATCCAGCTCGACGACCGCTTCGTCGACCTTGTCGAAGAGGGGTTCGACCTCGCCGTGCGCATCACGCGGCTGGAGAACTCGTCGCTGATCGCGCGCCGCCTGTCGCCCTTCGCGATCAAGCTTTGCGCCTCCCCCGGGGTGGTCGAGAAATACGGCGCGCTGGAGCGGCCGCAGGACCTCGTCGACAAGCCCTGCGTCATCGACACCAACGGCCGCTGGCTGTCCAACTGGCCCTTCGTCGGCGACAACGGCCAGATGTTCACGGTGTCGGTGACCGGCCGCATCGAGGTCAACAGCCCGATGGCGGCGCGAGCCGCCGCCGTATCGGGACTGGGCTGGGCGGTGCTGCCCGACTTCATCGCCGAGCCGGACATAAAAGCCGGCCGGCTGGTGCCTATGCTCGACGACAGGATGCCCAAGGGCGGCGGCATCTTCGCCGTCTATCCGCACCGGCGCTATCTGCCGGCCAAGGTGCGCGTCTTCGTCGATTTCCTGGTGCAGTGGTTCAGGACGGCGGAGGGGTGAGGGCCAACTGCTCTCAGGCGCAGCGGCAAAAAGGTCGCGGACGCGCGACGCCGGCGGTCCCATTTTCGCCAGCTTTGTGGTAATGCTGCGGCTTCTTCGGACGATCAGGCTCATGCAAGGAAATATGCGGACCGCCAAAACGGCTCTGGGGCTTGCGGCCCTCCTCGCCTCGACGGTCCCCGCGAGCGTGCATCCGCACGTCTTCGCCGAAGCCAGGCTCGACGTCGTCGTCAATCCCGACAAGACGGTGAAATCGCTCCGGCACCTCTGGCGCTTCGACGATCTTTTCTCCTCGACCGTGCTTGTCGAGTTCGACAAGAACAGCGACCTCAAGCTCGACGACACCGAACTTCAGGAGGTCTCGCAGACGGTCCACGCGTCGCTCGCCGAGTACAATTATTTTCAGCTCGTCTCGGTCGACGGCAAGGACGTGGCGATGAAGCCGCCGGCCGCACTGATGGCGAACTACGAGAACGATCAGCTCATCATCCTGTTCGAATCCGAGCCGAAGGAAGCCCTGGCGCTGAAGGGCAAGGTCGATTTCGGCATATACGACCCGACCTTCTACACGGCGATCGACTACACCGAAGACGAGAACATGGCGGTGAAGGACCTGCCGGCGAGCTGCACCCGTGCCGTGATCCGACCCGACCCCGACGAGGCGATCTCGCAGAACCAGGCCAATCTGACCGACGCCTTCTTCAACGATCCGGCGGGCACCGACCTCAGCAAGATATTTGCGACCAAGCTGGAACTGACCTGCGTGGGCTGACCGCGGCCTAGTGTCCCGATTCTGAAATTCGCATGAGTTCGATATCAAGGGCAGTACGAATTTCAGAATCGAAAGGACACTAGGAACTCATTGATTTCTAGTGTCGTTTTTTGATTTCGAAGTTCGCTCTGAGCGCGATATCAAAATCAAACGAACTTCGAAATCACGACACTAGGGGAGACGGGAAGTGAAAAAGACGACGGTCCGGCTGGTCTTCGCGTTGATCGCGGTCACCTATGTGCTGACGCATTTCATCGGCCACGCGCATGCGCAGAGTTCGCTCGGCATCGGTACCAACGAGGCGATCGTTCCCTCGACCGGCCTGTTCGGCGGCTGGCTCGCCTGGATCAATTTGCAGCAGCAGCACTTCTACCGCGCGCTGACCGGCGCACTGAAAGGCATGCGCGAGGACGGCAGCAAGCTGTGGGTGCTGATTGGACTGTCTTTCGCCTACGGCGTCTTCCATGCTGCCGGCCCCGGCCATGGCAAGGCGGTGATCTCCTCCTACATGCTCGCCAACGAAGTGGCGCTGAGGCGCGGCATCATGCTCTCCTTCGTTTCCGCCTTCCTGCAGGCGCTGACCGCGATCCTCGTCATGGCGCTGGTATTCCTGGTGCTGCGCGGCACCTCGGTGTCGATGACCGACGCGACCTGGTTCCTCGAAGTAGCGAGCTACGTGCTGATCACGCTCTTCGGCGCTTGGCTCCTGTGGCAGAAGACCGGGCATCGGCTGCTGTCGCTGTTCGGCGTCAACCCGGCCCATAGCCTTTCGGCCGCGCATGCGCATGGGCACGGACAGAGCCATGCGCATTCACATGCGCACAGCCACACGGCGCTTTCTCATGCGCACAGCCACGCGGAGGCGCATGCGCACGCCCATCACGCCCATGCGCACGACGACCATCATGGGCATGATCACCATCATCACGGGCATGCGCATGTTCACGCCGCCGGAGAGGTCTGCGAGACCTGCGGGCACAGCCACGCGCCAGACCCGGCGATGCTGTCGGGCGACCGCTTCAGCTGGAAGACAGCGTGGTCGGCGGTCGCGGCAGTGGGGCTCAGGCCCTGCTCGGGCGCGCTGATCGTTTTGACCTTCGCTTTCCTCAACGGGCTTTTCGTCGGCGGCGTGCTGTCGGTCTTCGCCATGGCGGTGGGCACGGCAATCACCGTCTCGGCGCTGGCGACAATGGCCGTCACTGCCAAGAACTGGGCGGTCGCCTATGCCGGCGACGGCCGCGCCGGCAACCACGTGCACGCGACGATCGAGATCGCGGGAGCGGCGCTGGTCTTTGCGCTCGGCCTGCTGCTGCTGAGTGCGAGCCTGGCGGGATAGCGCCCTGCCCTAAGGCTTGGCGGCCTCAAGAACCTTGGCCATCCTGGCGCGCCAGTCCCTGCCGCTCGCCTTGAACCTGGCAAGCGTATCCGGATCGACGCGAAGGGTTACGGCTTCCTTCGGCTTCTCGACCCGGGGACGGCCGCGCGCGCGCTGGATGCTCTCGTAGAGGTCGGGCAGTGCCTCTTTCATAGGGCGCATTCTCGCGAAATCTTCGGCGGTAAGCGGTCGCTCGATTTCCGGGTCTGGTCCGATGAGTTCGCCGGTAGCGTCATCAACCCACCAGCCGTCTTCGTCCTGGTGGACGGCGCCAGCAGCAATGAGAGCTTTCATCTCGCGGTTATAGACATCCCATCGGCGCTGCATCTCGGCGGCGTCTTCCTCGCTGTCCATGAGGTCCTTGGTAATGAACTGAGGCCACTTGCTGGTCATGAGCGGTTTCTTTCGGCTTTGCTCGCCCGACGCATGGAGATGATGGAAAGAGCTTCCGACCCTAGCGGGCGGAACACAACAGCGATGATCGTAATGCCTTCGAACTCGCCCACGGCGAGAAAGCGGCCCGACTTGGCATCCTCGAGACGGGCGTTTTCGAAGAACTCGCTGGTAAGGACAGCGAAATCCAAACCGTGCTTCGCGATGTTCTGCTGCCGCTTCGGTTCGTCCCAGACGAGCCTCACGGATTATTCGTACACGAAAAATCCAGGGTCGTCAAAATAAATGTGTACGATAAATGACTGGGCGGCATGGCTACTTCCCTCGCCGGCTCTGGCTCCTGCCGCGCAGCCAGAAGACCAGGAAGAATGCGGCGACGAAGAGCACGGCGATGATGCCGGCTGCGGCGGTGGAACGATTGCCGACCGCGATCATGACCTTCGGCAGATAGAAGGCGCCGAGGCCGAAGACGGCAAGCAGGACGGCGGCGGCGATTGCCGAGTTGCGGTTTTCGGGGGTCATTCGGCAATCACAGCGAAAACCCGCCGTCGACGCTGATCACCGTGCCCGTCGTGAAGGCGGCTTCGTCGGAGGCGAGGTAGACGACAACAGGCGCGATCTCGGCGGCGTCGGCGACGCGGCCCATCGGCTGCCGCTGCACGAACATTTCGAGCGCCTTTTCCTTGCTGCCCCACTCCTTGCCGAGAGTCTCGACGCGGTCTTCCCACGAGGGCGACTTGAACGTGCCGGGCGCGACAGCATTGCAGCGCACGCCGTCGCGGATGAAGTCGGCCGCGACCGCCTTGGTGAGGCCTATGACGGCGGCCTTGCTGGCGCCGTAGGCGTAGCGGTTCGGGATGCCCCGCACCGAGGATGCGCCTGAAGCGATGTTGACGATGGAACTCGTCCCGCCGCTTTCCTTGGCCCGCGCGAGCATGCCCGGGAGAAAGGCTTTGATGGTGCGGTGCATGGATTTCACGTTGAGGTCGAAGGAAAAGTCCCAGTCCTTCTCGCTGGTGGTGAGCACCGTGCCGTGATGCACGTAGCCGGCGACGTTGACCAGGATGTCGACCGGCCCGATCTTCGCCGCATAGGCGTCGACCGCTTTGGTCGACAGCACGTCGAGCCTAGCCTTTTTGGCCCGCGCCAGGCCTTCCAGCTTCTCGCGGGAAACGTCGGAAGCGTGGACGGTCGCGCCTTCCGCGACGAAGGCCTCGGCGATCGCCCTGCCGATGCCCTGCCCCGCCGCGGTAACCACCGCGATCTTCCCCTTAAGCCTGCCTGCCATGATGTTTCCCTGATGAGTGCCCGTTGTCGGATTGTTTAGTGCAGATGTTTCGGCGATGCGTCGGTGCAGACGCCAAATTCAGGCTCGACGGTGGCGTGCTCGATGCCGTGCTTGCCCGCCAGCCGCGACTTGATGGCGCTGACGGCAGTGTAAGCGTCCGTGCCTTCGGTCAGGCAGGCGTGCAGCGTCGCCATGTTCTTGGTGCCGTCCATCGACCAGACATGCATGTGGTGGATCTCGCGCACGCCGGCGACATTGGCCTGGATATCCTTCGCGATGCCGTCGCGGTCTAGGCTGTCAGGCACGCCTTCGAGCAGCACATGCGCGGCCTCGCGCATCAGCGACCAGGCGGTGGAGAGGATGAGCAGCGCGACGAGCACGGACAGGATCGGATCGATGGGTGTCCAGCCGGTCCAAAGGATGACGAGCGCCGCGACGATCGCCGCCGCAGAACCGAGCATGTCGCCCAGCACATGCAGGATAGCGCCTCGCATGTTGAGGCTGTGGCGGTCGCCGCCATGCAACACGACGAAGCCGGCGATGTTGACCAGCAGGCCGAGCGTGGCGACCACCAGCATCGGCCCGCCCAGCACCGGCTCCGGCACCATGAACCGGCGCGCCGCCTCGTAGACGATCCACACGGCGACGGCGAAAATGGTTATGCCGTTGGTGTAGGCTACCAGCGTCTTCACGCGGCCGAAGCCGTAGGTGAGGCTCGACGTGGCGGCGCGCCCGCTGAGCCGGAATGCGTACCAGGCGAGGCCGAGCGCGATCGAGTCGGTCAGCATGTGGCCGGCGTCGGCGAGCAGCGCCAGCGAGCCGGTGAGGAAGCCGCCGATCGCCTCCGCGACCATGAAGCCGCCGGTCAGGCAGGCGGCGATCAGAACGCGCGTTTGGTCGGTCGCGCCGTGGACATGGCCTGCGCCATGGCTGTGACCGGAATGATCATGGCCGGCGTGGCTGTGGCCTGCGTGATCGTGACCTGCGTGGTCATGATCCCCATGGTCGTGATCATCGTGGTCGTGATCGTGGCTATGGCCGCCACGACCGGGGGAAGCTGCCACAACAGGCCTCTCTGGTAACGAAATAACCTTTCACGCCAAAGACTTACGAAAATCTTCCAGGCGCCTTTTCTGGTTTCCGTCACTATCAAAATTGTCGGGATGGAGCCAGCCCTCATATGCCTTTCTCAAACCCGGCCATTCCTTGTCGATGATCGAATACCAGGCGGTGTCGCGGTTCTCGCCCTTGACGATCATGTGCTGGCGGAAGACGCCCTCGAACTGGAAGCCGAAACGCTCGGCCGCGCGTTTCGACGGTTCGTTGCGGTTGTTGCACTTCCATTCGTAGCGACGGTAGCCGAGCTCGTCGAAGACGTATTGCGCGAACAGGAACTGCGCCTCGGTCGCGGCAGGCTTGCGCGCGACAAGCGGCCCCCAGAGGATATTGCCGATCTCGATGACGCCAAAGGTGGGGTCGATGCGCATCAGCGTCTGGCGCCCGGCGACCTTGTCCGAAGCCTTGTCGATGACGGTGAAGAAGAGCGGGTCCTCGCTCGTCTGAACCTTCTCCAGCCAGGGCTGGAAGGCGGCGCGACCCTCGGGACTCGCCTCGAAGAGCCAGCGGAAGCGCTCTGGGTCCGCGGTCGCCGCCTCGTAAAGCCCGTCGCCGTGTGCGGCGGCCGAGAGCGGCTCCAGGCGCACATAGCGCCCGTCAAGCACCTTGCGCTCGGGGTGTGGACGCTGAGTCCAGTTTTTCAGGTCGGTCATCGAAGAGCCTCGTCGGCTTGAGAATGGCTGCATAGCTGTATATGCTTCCACCCAATGGAGCTTGGGCCAATGGCCATTACAATACGCAACCAGAAAACCGAGGAACTGATCCGCAAAATCGGCCGCCGCACCGGCGAAGGGCCGAGCGCCGTGGTGCGCCGGCTGGCGGAGCGGGAAGCGGGCGGCCAGGATAATACGGTTCCGGAGGACGAGGTGCGGCGCAGGATGCAGCGCTTCGACGACCTTGCCAAGAAGTATCCTCAGACCGGACCCAAAATGAGCTGGAAAGAGATAGAAAAGGAAATGGACTCCATTTTCGGCGATGAACAGTGATCGTCATCGACACGTCCGTTTTCGTCGCGATATTCAAGACAGAACCAATCGCACCGTCGCTGAGACTGCGCCTCGGCAAAGCCGCCGCCGCTATTGTGCCGGCGACCTGTCTCGTTGAAATCGCATTGTTGCGCCGCATGGACGAGCGGCTTTTGGATTGGGCGAGGGATCTGGTAAGCCAGCCACCCTTTCAGATCGTGGAACTCTCCACCCCCGAGGCAGAGATTGCTGCGGACGCGGCGAGACGTTTCGGCAAGGGCAGCGGGCATCCCGCTCAACTCAATTTTGGCGACTGCCTCGTCTACGCGGCAGCGAAGTTTAGAAACGTGCCGCTGCTTATTGCTGGCAACGATTTTATCAAGACAGATATTGCCATCGCTGCCACCGAGGACAACTGACATGCTCCATACAGTCGCCGCCTTCGACCGACTGGGCGAAGAGAACGCCTTCGCCGTGCTGGCCCGCGCCACCGCGCTGGCCGCACAGGGCAAGGACATCATCAACCTCGGCATCGGCCAGCCCGACTTCAAGACGCCTGGTCACATCGTCGAGGCCGCGATCAAGGCGCTGCGCGACGGCCATCACGGCTACACGCCGGCGACCGGGCTCTTGGCGACGCGCGAGGCGGTGGTGCGCCGCACGCTGACGACGACCGGCGTCGAGGTGTCGCCGGAGAATGTGATGATCCTGCCGGGGGGAAAGCCGACCATGTATGCGGCGATCATCATGTTCGGCGAGCCGGGCGCGGAGATTATGTATCCCGACCCCGGCTTCCCGATCTACCGCTCGATGATCGAGTTCACAGGGGCAAAGCCGGTGCCGATCCCGATCCGCGAGGCGAACGGCTTTGCCTTCTCCGCCGAGGAGACGCTGGGGCTGATCACGCCCAGGACCCGGCTGATCATCCTCAACTCGCCGGCCAATCCGACCGGCGGCGTCACGCCGAAGGCCGAGATCGACAGGCTGGTGAAGGGGCTGGAGAAACACCCCGACGTCGCCATCCTGTCGGACGAGATCTACGACGTCATGACCTATGACGGCGAAAAGCACACCTCGCTCTTAACCTATCCCGAGATCCGCGACCGGCTGATCGTGCTGAACGGCTGGTCGAAGACATGGGCGATGACCGGCTGGCGCATGGGCTGGTCTATCTGGCCGAACGGGGCAAAGAGCGCGAACCTCTACGACAAGGTGAGGAAGCTCGCCGTCAATTGCTGGTCCTGCGTGAACGCGCCTTCGCAGTTCGCCGGCATCGCTGCGATCGACGGGCCGCAGGACGATGTGGAGAAGATGATGAAGGCCTTCGACCGGCGCCGCAAGGTCGTGGTCGAGGGGCTGAACGACCTGCCCGGCATCTCCAGCATCGTGCCGAAGGGCGCATTCTATGCCTTCCCGAATGTGTCGGGGACCGGTTGGAAGGCGAAGAAGCTCGCCTCCGAACTTCTGGACAATGCCGGCGTCGCGCTGATAGGCGGTCCGGACTTCGGCATCCTCGGCGAAGGTTACATCCGGCTTTCCTACGCCAATTCGGAGGAGAACATTCTCAAGGCTCTGGAGCGGATGAGGGAGTTTCTGGCCAGGACGCGTAACCACACCGGCGACGCGTGACGCCTGATCCTAGAGCCGGGTTGTAGCGAGCTTGAAACTGGCAAACAGGAAGAAGCAACCGAGGCCGGCTTCGATCCAGCGACGGGCCCGCATATAGGCGCTGCGAACCGGAGCGGAGGACAGAAGCAGCGCATAGCCGCCATGTCCAAGGAACGAGTTGACGAAGGCCACAGCGACGAACAGCGCGACCACCGGCAGCGGCGCGTCGCCGACCCCGCCGACGCTGGCGATCGCCAGCCAGAACATGATCGCCTTCGGGTTTGAGATCTGCAGCACGAAGCCGGCAAGCCCGGTGCGCCAGACGCTTTCGCGCCCGACCCGCCCGATGACGAGCTTCGGCGTCGAGGCCGCGTTGCGGAACGCCTTCCAGGCCAGCCAGGCGAGATAAGCCGCCCCGAGGATACGCAGGACGGTCATCAGTTGGGCGACCTGAGCAAGGACCGCCGTGACGCCGGCAACCGTCGCCACCGACAGCACGATCGACCCGCAGGCCACGCCGAAGGCGGTGACCACGGACGGCAGCCGGCCGCGGCTGGTCGCCACGCCGAGGATGAGCGCCACGCTGGGTCCCGGCGAGAGGATGCCCATCGCCTGGATCGACCAGGCAAGCAGCAGTTGCGGCAGGTATTCGGCGAGGTGCATCTTTTTCCCGGACGCGGAGATGTTCAGCGCCAGCACGGGGTATCACAACCGCTCCCGACAGCATCATGGCAGGAGACGGCTGCGGTTTGGCGCAAGACACCACCCTTGGCGCAACGCAGCGCGCGTGATCAATTGCGCACGGTTTTTTCGGAAGAAGGTGTTCCCCATGCTCTACGCAATTCTCGCCTATCACGAGGAAGCGAAGATCTCATCGCTGACATCGGAGGAAGATGCCGCACTCATGGGCCGACTTCTGGAAGTCCAGGCGAAGATGGTCGAGGACGGCAGCCTTGGCCCGCAGGTGCGTCTGAGCGCGACCAAGGAGGCACGCACCGTGCGCGCCAGCGGGATGGTTCTCGACGGTCCCTTCGCCGAGACCAAGGAACAACTGCTGGGCTTCTACGTCGTGAACTGCGACACCCACGACGCCGCGATCGCCATCGCCAAAGAGCTACAGCAGGTCAACAAGACGGCAGTCTATGAGGTCCGGCCCGTCATCCTCCATGTTCCCGGCGCGCCACTTTCCTGATTGCACTCTCAATTTCCCTCCACAATCGAGTTTTGCCGCCCCGGCGGTTGGCGTCGGCTTCCGCATTGCGTAGATAGGTCCATGGGGAGGATCGACGCCAGCGATTAGCAAGGACCCATCACATGCCCGCAAGAATCTCCCTGAACGACGGCTCCTCCATTCCCCAGCTTGGCCTCGGCGTCTGGCAGGTCGACCCCGATATCACCGCCAAGGTCGTGGGCTGGGGGATCGAGGCCGGGTACCGGCTGATCGACACGGCCGAGGGCTACAGGAACGAAGAAGGGGTCGGGCAGGCGATCCGCCAGGCGGGCGTTGCGCGGAACGAACTCTACATCACATCCAAGCTGCGCAACGGCGCGCACCGGCGCGACGACGCGCTCAGAGCCTTCGACGAGACGATGGAGAAGCTCGGACTGGAGCAGCTCGACCTGTTCCTGATCCACTGGCCGCTGCCAGGCCAGGACAGATATGTCGAGGCGTGGAAGACGCTGATCGAACTCAGGGACGCCGGCCGCATCAGGTCGATCGGCGTTTCGAATTTCAACCAGGATCATCTCGAGCGCATCATCGGCGAGACCGGCGTGACGCCGGCCGTCAACCAGATCGAACTGCATCCCCGCTTCCAACAGCGCGACAAGCGCGACTATCACGACAGGCACAACATCAGGATCGAGAGCTGGAGCCCGCTGGGCAGCGGCCGCCTGCTCGACGAGCCGACGCTCGCCGCTATCGCCCGCAAGCACGGCAAGACGGTCGCGCAGACCATCATACGCTGGCATCTTCAGGAGGGGCTGATCGTCATCCCGAAATCGGTCAACAGGGACCGCATCGCCGCCAATATCGACGTCTTCGACTTCAATCTGGACGCCGGGGACCTGAAGGCAATCGAGGGGCTGGATTCGCCTGACGGCCGCACCGGGTCCAACCCGGCGACGGCGTCGTTCCTGTTCTGAAACACGCTTTTTTGCCCGCGCGGGCATGGTTGCGCCGCGCTGTTGCCGACAAATCGACCGGTGGCCCGGCTGCCTTCCTGTTCCCCCTGCGCTAAGCCATTCGAACTGTGCTTGCGCCGTCCCGGTTCTGCTCCTCGACAGCCTTGATCCGCACCACCGAAACCGAACACAGCGCCTCGGCTACGATCTTGGTCGATACGCTGCCGAGATGGCGGCGGATCGCCGACGAACCGCGGGCGCCCACGATTATGTGGCCGACGTCATTGTGCTCGGCATAGGTGAGGATCGCGTCGGCGGGGCTCACCGCTTCCAGCACATGGTAGCTGATGCGATCCTCCGGCAGATGCAGCGGATGCGCCCAGTCCTTGAGCGCCACGAGGCGCTTCAGGTAGATCGACTGTCCATTCTCGTCTCCAAGGGACGTCTGGCCGACGATCTCGGTCTTAAGCACGGTGACGCAGGCGAGCCAGGAACCCTCCCGCGTCGCCAACGCGCGCGCCGTCTCGTCCAGCACGGCGTCGCTCAGCGCGTCGCGGCCGTTGGAGAGGTCGACGCCGGCCAGAACGATCGACGCTCCCGCATGCCGGCTCTCGATGCGGGCCCGGCCGACCAGCGAACGGTCGTCGCGCTTGCCGAACAGACCGGTCAGGGCAGCCCAGAAACCGGCCCGCCGTTCCGAGCGCCGCCTGGAGACGACAACCTGATCGGGGTTGCGCAGGTCTGACAGCACATGACTGGCCTCGGCATAGCGCTTGGAACGGTCGACCTCCATGCAGCGCTGGATTATCTCGTCCAGCCAGCGCGGAACGCCGCCATTGATCTCGCGCGGCCGCTTCGGCGCGTGGTAGAGCCGGCGCTTCATGCCGGCAAATGTGGCCGGGCGGCCGAAGGGCTCTTCTCCTGTCGCCAGCTGGTAGAGGATGCAGCCGAGCGCGAAGAGGTCGCTCGCCGTGTCGGTTCGCTCACCGAGCACCTGCTCGGGCGATATGTATGCCGCCGTCCCCATCGGCACAGAGCTTTCCTCGCCGAGGAGGTCAGGCAGCTCGGCATGGCGCGACAGGCCGAAGTCGAGCAACACGGCGCCGCGCCCGGTCAGGATGATGTTTTCAGGCTTCAGGTCGAGATGCGCGACCTTCTGGCGGTGCAGGGCGGCCAGCGCGGTCGCGATCTTTATGCCGATGCCGGCAACCTCATCGGCGGGCAGCGGCGCCTTCCCGACGATGTCGGCGAGGCTTTCTCCCTCGACGAACTCCATCGCTATGTAAGGAATCTTCATGAGGTCGCCGGAGCCCAGGAATCGCGGCACATGCGGCCCCGACAGCCGCTTGAGGATCAGTTCCTCGACCTCGTAGCCGATGATCCCTGACGCATCCTGTCCTGGATCGAAGAACGGGATCTTCAGGATCGCCGGAAGATCGAGCCCCGGCTTCGTTGCGCGCCAAAGCGCCGCCATGCCGCCGGAGGGCAGCTTGCGCGCCAGCTCGAACCCGTCGATGACCGTTCCCGTCTCAAGCCGTTGCATCGATCCTCTCCAATGGTCCGAAGGCCCGGTCCTACCGGCCAATTTTCAAGCGCATGCCAAGCCATGCAGGCAGGCCGCAGGCGGCGATCTTGCCGGCGGTCCTGTCGCAATCATAGGGCGTGCGGATCATGGTCACCGTCCGCCGTTCGGTATCGGCCAGGGCGAAGCAGGCGGCCGGATTCCCGTCGCGCGGCTGCCCGACCGAGCCGACGACGACGACGTGCCGGCGCAGCGGGGACAACGGCGCCGGGATATCGTCGTGCGGCCGGAAATGGACGGGACGCTTGCCGGGGAGCGCGTAGTAGATCGCCGGGATATGGGTGTGGCCGCAGATGATCGTACGAGCCAGGCTCGACGACAGGCAGCGTTCGGCGGCATCCAGATCGCGCATGTATTGCCAGTCCGCCGGCCGATCCGCACTTGCGTGAACATAGAGCCGGTCCTCGGAAGCGAGGGAGAGCGGGAGATTGCGGAGGAAGTCGAGATGGGCGGGCGCAAGCTGCTTGCGCGTCCACGCTGCAGCGACGCGCGCGTTCTCCGTCATGCCGCGACCGGGCTGAACCACCGCCTCATCATGATTGCCGAGGATACAGAGCGCTCCCCCGGCGACCAGCTCGGCCGCGGTCTCGATCGCATGAACCGGGTCCGGTCCATATCCGACAAGGTCGCCGAGCAGGACGATCTCGTCCGGGCCAAGGTCGCGAACGATTTCGAGCGCCGCATCGAAGGCTTCGCGGTTAGCATGGATGTCGGAAAGGATGGCCACGCGCATCTGGCTTCAGTTCGACCCTCGCTTCGGTCGGCCGCAGATTTGCATGCCCTCGGCCTTCTCCGCATTGTCCAGAGTCAAACCGGCCGAGGCATGGCGTCGCTTGTGGCGAAACCGAAGTCGGCGTTTGCTGGCCGTTGCCTACCCCCTGCCGACGAACGGCATCTTGGTGGCCATCACGGTCATGAAGAGCACGTTGGAATCGAGCGGCAGGCCGGACATGTAGACGATCGCCTCGGCAACGCGCCGCACGTCCATCACCGCCTCGCCCATCATCGAGCCGTCGGCTTGCGGCATTCCGGTCGCCAGCGGCGCGATGCCGGTCTGCGCGTTGCCGATGTCGATCTGGCCGCAGGCGATGTCGAAGGGGCGGCCGTCGAGCGCCAGCGTCTTGGTGAGCCCGGTGATCGCGTGCTTGGTCGCCGTGTAGGGCACCGAACCGGGACGCGGCGTGTGCGCCGAGATCGAGCCATTGTTGATGATGCGGCCGCCCATCGGCTTCTGCCTGCGCATCATGGCGAAGGCTCCGCGCGCAACCAGGAAGGAGCCGGTGAGGTTGACGGCAACGACCTCGTCCCAGACCTCGACCGGCACCTCGTCGATGGTCGCGGTCTTGAAGCCCTTGCCGGCATTGTTGAACAACAGGTCGACACGGCCGAATGCCGTCTCGACCCCGGCGAACAGGGCATCAACCTCGGCGGGCTTGGTGACGTCGCAGGAGATGGCGAGGGCCTTGGCTCCGGCTGCGGCGGATCTCTCGGCCTCGGCGACGGCTTGGTCCAGCACGTCCTTGCGGCGGCCGACAAAGACCGTATTCCAGCCCTCGGCAAGAAGCGCGGCCGCCGTCGCCTTGCCGATGCCGGTGCCGGCGCCGGTGACGATCGCGGTCTTGCCGTTGGCGGGTTTTGTCATTCCGTGTTCCTCCCGATTTCAGGAGGAAACACATCGCAAACGTGGCGGAGCGAGGCAAGCGGCAAACAAAAGGGCGGCCATTGGCGACCGCCCCCAATTCGCGGATCAGGCTTGGGAGGAGGATGCCTATCCGACTGACACGAATCATGCGCCCGATTGGTTAACCAAAGGTTAACGGCTGTAGCGCGGTACTGGCTCAACCAACGCGTGCAGCCCGGCCGTTTACCGGGGCGCTACCAGCGCGTGCGGCCGGAACCGGGGATCGTCGGCACGGAAGCCCGTGAGTCGTCGTTGGCCGCGTCGACGGGCACCGGCTCCTTGGCGGCCGAGACAGTCGCCTCAATATGGTCGACCAGCGCGTCGGGGAGTTGCAGCCTGCCGGCGAGCAAATCGAGATAGCCGCGCTCGGCGCGCGAATCCGGCTCTATGGTCAGACGCGAGGCGGTATAGAGCTCGACGCGCTGCGCCTCGGTCTGGGCGAGTGCGGTCAACTCGTCGAGATCGAGCGGCTTTTCCAGCTCTTCGCGCAGAAATGCCTCGGCCTCGGAACCGAGGCCCGACAGCGTCAGGCGGTCGCCGATCTTCTTCTTTTCCTCGTCGTCGATATGGCCGTCGGCCTTGGCCGCCGCGATCATGGCGCGCACCAGCGCAAGCGTGAACTCGGCCTCGCCCTGCGGCGCCTGGGCGGGATTGAAATCGGTGTTTTCAGGTGCCGGCAGCAGCACAGGCTCCTGCTGGGCCCCAGGCTCCGAGGCGCCGGGCTGGTTGCCGTTCTGATAGTTCTGGTAGGCCTTGTAGGCGAGGCCGGCGACGGCGGCCAGCCCGCCGAGCTTCAGCGCCGAGCCGGTGACCTTGCGCCCCGCGCCGGTGCCCAGGAGCACCGCGACCAGCGCGCCGGCGGCAAGCGGATTGTCCTTGGCGATCTGCGTCGCCTGTCCGGCCTTGTCACGGACGGTCGATTCCGTGCCGGGAATCTTCGAGCCGAGCAGATCATCGAGCAGTTTCTTGGGGTCGAACATCAAGGGCCTCCAACGCGACAGGTTTGCGGTCTCCGGTGAAGTAGGGGCCGGCGGCGACATTACAATGACGTGCGGCGTAATTCGAGCTTGGGCGTTGCGCGTCTCAACTGCCGATGTGAGGGCCAGCGCCGCGCGCGGCGGCGAGTTCGACCTGACGGTGGCGCTCGGCGTAGCGGGCGCGATCCGCCTCGGTGCGGCTGTCGTAACAGCGCTCGCAGGAGACGCCCTCGGCGAATTTTGGCGAGAGCCGGTCGGCGGCCGTGAGCGGATGGCGGCAGGCGCGGCAGAGTTCGGCGTCGCCGACCGTTAGCCCGTGCGCAACGGAGACGCGCTCGTCGAAGACGAAACACTCGCCCTGCCAGAGGCTTTCCTCGGCGGGCACGTCTTCGAGATATTTCAGGATGCCGCCTTTGAGGTGGAAGACATCGCCGATGCCGAGCGATCGGACATAGGCGGTCGCCTTCTCGCAGCGTATGCCGCCGGTGCAGAACATCGCGACCTTCCTGCCGTCGAGGATTTCGCGATTGCGGGCGACCCAGTCCGGAAAATCGCGAAAGCTCGTCGTCTTCGGGTCGACGGCGCCGGCGAAGGTGCCGAGAGACACCTCGTAGTCGTTGCGCGTGTCGATGACGACCGTGCCGGGGTCGGAAATCAGCGCGTTCCAGTCACTGGGATCGACATAGGCGCCGGCGCCGGCGAGCGGGTCGATGTCGGGCACGCCCATCGTCACGATCTCCCGCTTCAGCCGCACCTTCATGCGGTGAAAGGGCATTTCCGAAGCCGCGCTGTACTTCACGTCGAGGCCGGCGAATTCCGGCATGGCTTCGAGATGGGCGATCAATTCGGCGATCGCCGTCTCGCTGCCAGCGACGGTGCCGTTGATGCCCTCGCGGGCGATGAGCAGCGTACCCTTGATGCCACGGCCGCAGCAGAAGGCGGCGAGCGGCGCGCGCAGCTCCTCGCAGCGGTCGAGCCGCACGAAGCGGTAGAGCGCCGCGACGCGGAAGGGTGTGGATGAATTCATGCGCGCCGGCGTATCGTTTCACCTTGATGTTTTCAAGGCCGGGGGCAAATCGGCCGGATTTCCGGCGGCCTGGCGGGGCGGGCGATGCGCTGCCATGCTGGACAGATAAATTGTGCCGCTATTTTCTCCACGCCGGGCGGAATGCGGCGAGACTTGCGGTTGGATAACGGAGCCATTTTTCAATGTTCACCGAGAAGACCGCAGAAGAGATCAAGGAAGTCGCGTCGGAGTTCGGCATCGAGCCGGCGGCGATGCTCGCCGTCGTCGAGGTGGAGAGCGCCGGCAGCGACTTTGCCGTGATCGAAGGCAGGCAAGAGCCGCTTATCCGCTTCGAGGGGCACTATTTCGACCGCCGGCTTTCCGGCGACGCGCTGGCAAGGGCGCGGGCCGACGGGCTGGCTTCGCCCAATGCGGGTGCGGTCGCCAATCCGGCCTCCCAGGCGGCGCGCTGGCGGCTGCTTGCGCGCGCCGCCGAAATCGACCGCAAGGCGGCCTACGAATCCGTGTCCTGGGGGCTCGGGCAGGTGATGGGCGCGCATTGGGCATGGCTGGGTTTCGCCGATGTCGACGCGCTGGTCGACGAGGCACGCACGGGCGCCGCCGGGCAGGCGCGGCTGATGGCGCGCTTTATCGAGAAATCGGGGCTGACGGAGGCGCTGCGAAACCGCGACTGGGAAGCGTTCGCGCGCGGCTACAACGGACCGGGCTTCAGGAAGAACGCCTATCACACGAAACTGGCGGCAGCCTATCGGCGGCATGCGGCGGGCGCTTCGGGTGGGACCGGCGACGACAGGGCCGGGCCATCCGCGCCGAGGGCGCTGCTCGCGGAAGGATCGGCCGGCGATGCCGTGCGCGACCTGCAGCAGCAACTCGCCGCGCTCGGCTATCCGCTCACCGTCGACGGGATATTCGGCAAGGACACCGAGGAGGCGGTGCGCGCCTTCCAGCGGGACCATGGACTAGGGCCAGACGGTATTGTCGGGCCGAAGACGCTGGCGGCAATCGGCGATGCGATGCCGTTCGGCGGCTGGTGGCATGCGCTCGGGCAAAGGGTGCTGCGATGGTTTGGGCGCGAATGAGGGCTTGGCCAACTCGGCCCTCGCCTGGTTCAACCACCCCCACCCCTTACCCTTCCCGCGAGGGGACGGGACCGACCGCGAGCGCGCCCTTCATGGACTCGTCACCATCCATCTGCTAACCGATTGAAATCCCCCTGACCGCAGAGTGACCGATGACCAGCAAATCCGAAAAGCTTCTCGCCCTGCTCCGCGGCCAGCCGGTCATCCCAGTGCTGAAGATCAAGAACGCGGCGGACGCCGTTCCGCTCGCACGCGCCCTGGCAGCGGGTGGCTTGAGGATGATCGAGATCACCCTGCGCACCAGGGATGCGCTGGAAGCGATCCGCCGCGTCGCCGGCGAGGTCGAGGACTGCATCGTCGGCGCCGGCACGGTGCTCAATCCGAAGCAGTTCGAGGAGGCGGCGGCGGCCGGTTCGAAATTCATCGTCAGCCCCGGCGTGACGGCCAGCCTGATCTCGGCACAAGGCGCGAGCGAAGTACCGCTGCTGCCGGGCGCCATCACGCCGGGCGAGATCATGACCGCGCTCGAAGCCGGCATCGACTTCCTTAAATTCTTCCCGGCCGAGCAGGCTGGCGGCACAACCTTCCTGAGGTCGCTCGCCTCGCCGCTTGCGGCGGCGCGCTTCTGCCCCACCGGCGGCATCTCGGCGCTCAACGCGGAGGAATATCTCGCCGTGCCGAACGTAGTCTGCGTCGGCGGCTCCTGGGTGGCGCCGGACGAGATGGTGCGCGAGGGCAAGTGGGAGATCATCGAGTCGCTCGCCCGGCAGGCAAGCGCGCTGAAGCCTATTTAAGCCCGGCTCCCGTTAGCGAGCTCAAAACAAACGAGCCGGCAAGCCCGCTCTTTCTGCTTTCCGGGGTGCGGGAGCTCAGTTGGTCTGGAAGCGGGCGACCGGCATGAAGCTGATCGCCTTGCCGGTGAAGCGGCCGGCGTCGGCCACCACCGTGTTGCGCTGGAAGCCGGTGGCATAGACCTCGCTCGGCACGCTGCGCAGATGGGCGACCGAGGGACCGCCGGCGGCGTAGGCGAGTTGGGTTTCGGTTTCGAGCGCCCAGCGCGCGCTTTCAGGCTGCGCGGCCACGACCAGCGGTTTCGGCGCCGGCTTGCTGGCGCCGCTTTGGGCGCGGTCGGATTTGCCGGTCGTCTTGACTTTGGCGGGTGAGGCGGAGAGGCGCGCCTGCTTGGACAGGACGTCCACCGCCTCATCGAGGCCGTCGGCATTCGAGAGGACAGCCAGACGCTGTTCGTTTTCCTCGACCGCGGCCGCGATATCGCCTGGCTGCGACGTGCTGAGCCCGGAAGCAGCGGCTTCCTCGATATCGGAACGGCTTTCGGGCTGCACGGCGGCGAGCGCGACAAGCGCTGAGCCGTCCTGCAGATCCGGACGCCAGGTCGGCAGCGGGATGGCCGCGTCGGCCTCCTCGCCGATTTCGTCGCCGCCATCTTCCGGCAGGATCTCGGCGGCCATGCCGAACGGCACGCTGTCGGGTTCGGCCGGGTTCACGGAGCCAACCGGGCCGACATCGGCCTGCGGCCGCGGCGCGAAGATCGGCAGCGGAATGTCGCGCACCGGAAGCGCGGCGATGATGGTTTCCGGCGTCTGGTCGACTTCCTCTTCGCCCGCCGGGACGGAAGCGGGATTGGCGAGTTCAGGTGGGACGATCTGGATGTCGCCGGACGGTTTCGGCGTCCGGGCAGCCGGAGCCGCCGCAACGGACTCTTCGCTCGCGCCGTTATCCTCTTCCTCGTCGGCGCCGCCGCCGAAGAGCGCCGACAGCAATCCGCCGGACTTGCTCGACTTCGACGACGGGCTCGAAGCAAGCGCCAGTGCGGTGGTGCCGTTCTTCTTACGCGTTTCGTAGGAGGCGAGCGCCGTCTCGAAGCCGGGCAGCGGCTTGCCGTCGGACGGCACATGCAGGGTCTTGCCGTTCGGGAAGACGGCGGCGAGTTCCTTGCGGCTCATGCGAGGCCAGTGGCGGACATTGCCGACATCGAGATGGACGAAGGGCGAACCGGAACGCGGATAATAGCCGACGCCGCCGGTCTGCATCCTGAGGCCCGTATCGCGCAGCTTCTTCAGGGACACGCCTGGAATGTAGAAATCCATCGCCTTGCCGAGCATATGCTGGCTCTTGTTGGCGACGCCCTTCGAGCGCTTGCGCAGCATCGAGTTGGTGGCCGGCGAGCGGTAGGCGGAGACGACGTGGATGTAGTCGCTGGCTCCGGCGGCCCGATAGGTCTCCCACACCAGGTCGAGCAGGCGCGGGTCCATCTTGGTCGGCTCGTTGCGCCGCCAGTCGCGCAGGAACATGTTGATTTTCTTCAGGCCAGCCTGATCGTAGCGGCCGTTGCGCTTGAAGGTGATCTCCGCGCGTTCCTTGGTGTGGACAAAATAGAGCTTGAGGGTGCGGGTCTCGGCTCGCGCGACCGGCGCTGCAAGCATCAGGATACCAAGCGCCAGCATGAAACCAGTCAGCCACTTCGGCCAGACCGCGGTTTTCGTCCGCCGGTTGATGGATCGGTCTGTTCTGGTCAAATCAAAAGGCCTTGCAGGCTGCCGTTTGTCCCCGGAGATGACGCACGGATGTGTTGGAGTGACATCCGAATATCGAACCTAATGGTTAATCCCCGCTTATTGAAGCCGAAATGCGGTAACACCGTGGCGACATTCTGGTGCAATCCGTCAAGCCGGTTTCTTGGTAAATCGCGGGTTTAAATCAAATCCTAGAGCATCCTCCCGAAAAGTGGCAACCGGTTTTCAGGCCAAACCGCGCCGTTGCGATCGGCCCTGCCACAATTCACCGGCCTTCAGGACGCCAACCGCTCGGGCCTGCCGGCTTCCGGATCGATACCATACTCCTTGAGCTTCCTGTAGAGCGTCGAGCGCCCTATCCCCAGCCGCCGCGCAACCTCGCTCATTTGGCCGTTGTAGTGGTCGATGGCGAGTTTGATCATTTCAAGCTCGATGTCGGCGAGCGCCCGCACATTGCCGCGCTCGTCGAGCGCCCTGACGATGCCGAAGGACTTTGCGGCGGGCTGAGGCTGCGCGGCGGCGGCTGCCGTCGGCTCGGCCTCGTGGCGGTCGAGATTGATCGAGCCCTCCACCTGGGCGCGGATCTGCGGAAATTCCTCCTCGGTGAGCACGTCGCCGTCGCACAGCACGGAGGCCCGGAAAACCGCGTTTTCGAGCTGCCTGATGTTGCCCGGCCAGTCATAGGCCTCCAGCATGGCGAGCGCGCTTTCGGAAATCGAGTTGATGCGCGGCGCCTGACCCTTGCCGGAAGTCACGCGCGCCATGAAGTGCCGGACCAGATGTGCGATGTCGGCGCGCCGCTCCCTGAGCGGCGGCACCACGATCGGATAGACGTTGAGGCGGTAGAACAGATCCTCGCGGAAGGCGCCGTCCTTGACCTGCTGCAAAAGGTCCCGGTGCGTGGCCGAGATCAGCCGGATGTCGACCTTGACGGTAGACTTGCCGCCGACCGGGTCGACCTCGCCATCCTGCACGGCGCGCAACAGCTTGACCTGCACGTCGAGTGGCAGGTCGCCGATCTCGTCGAGGAAAAGCGTGCCCGCATGCGCCTCGACGAACTTGCCGGTGTGCTTGTCCGTGGCGCCGGTGAATGAGCCCCTTTCGTGGCCGAAAAGGATCGATTCGACCAGATTGTCGGGAATGGCGCCGCAATTCACCGTAACGAAGGGTTTCGAGCGCCGCTCGCCCGAACCCTGGATCGCGCGGGCGACAAGCTCCTTGCCGACGCCCGATTCGCCCTCGATGAGGATCGGGATGTTCGAGGCGGCGGCCTTCTGCGCAAGGCGGATCACCTTGTCCATTGCCGGGCTTCTGGTGACGATGTCCTTGAAGGTGATGACGCCGCCTTTCCGTTGCGCGCGCTTGGCGTCGGCTTCGAGCGCCTCGACCTTGAGCGCATTGGCGATGGCGGTGCGCAGGCGCTCGGGCGAGGCCGGCTTGACGACGAAATCGAAGGCGCCGCTGCGCATGGCCGATACGACGGTGTCGATGCCGCCTTGCGCGGTCTGGACGATCACCGGAGTGAAGATGTCGCGCTCGCGCATGGCGTTGAGCACGCCGATGCCGTCCATCCCGGGCATGACGAGGTCGAGCACGACCGCGGCGATGCCGCCGCCGGAGCCGGCTTCGAGTGCCGCGAGCGCCGCTTCGCCGCCCTCCGCCAGCACCGCCTCGTAGCCGAATTTCGTGACCGCCGCCTGCAGCAGCCGCCGCTGCACCGGATCGTCATCGACTATGAGGATGGAACCTGCCATGAGGGGTCGCTATTTCGAGACCTGCTTCGGGAGCCGTTGCCGGCGACTGGATCAACTTGGCACAGGCTTCTAAATAACGCTTCAAAAAAGCCGGTGAACGAAGTCTTTAGACTTTTCACGGCTTCGGACCGGAAGGCGATCAAATGCGGGCATTTTCAGCGCAAAGAACGGGAGCCGCGATACCCGGACAGGCCAAGGCCGCGCTCGGCGACCTGCCGGAGTGGAACCTCACCGACCTCTATTCCGGCATGGACGCCCCGGAGCTGAAGGCCGATATCGAGCGCGCAGGGCGTGAGTCGCAGGCATTCGAGAACCGTTGGAAAGGCACGCTGGCGGCCGAGGCTGAGAAGGGCGCGGCAGCCCAGCTCGGCGTGGCGCTTCGCGATTTCGAGGCACTGGAAGAGTTGATCGGCCGCATCGCCTCCTATGCCGGGCTGGTCTATGCCGGCGACACCTCCGACCCGAAACGCGCCAAGCTCTACGGCGACATCCAGGAGAAGATGACCGATGCCAGCGCGCATCTCCTGTTCTTCGCGCTGGAGCTCAACCTGATCGACGACGCGCTGGTCGCCGGCGCGCTCGACGCCGATCCGCTGTTCGGCCACTACCGGCCCTGGGTCATCGATCTCAGGAAGGACAAGCCCTACCAGCTCGAAGACCGGATCGAGCAGCTTTTCCATGAAAAGTCGGTCACCGGCCGCGGGGCCTGGAACCGGCTCTTCGACGAGACGATGACCGAGCTTCGCTTCGACGTCGGCGGCGAGGAGATGCTGCTCGAGCCGACGCTGAACCGGTTGCAGGACGCCGACGGCGAGGTGCGCAAGCAGGCCTCGGAGGCGCTCGCCGCGACCTTCCGCAAGAATCTGCGCACATTTACGCTGATCACCAACACGCTGGCCAAGGACAAGGAGATTTCCGACCGCTGGCGCGGCTTCCAGGACATCGCCGATTCCAGGCATCTGGCGAACCGTGTCGAGAAAAGCGTCGTGGATGCGCTCGCCGCCGCCGTTCGCGACGCCTGTCCGCGCCTGTCGCACCGCTATTATGCGATGAAGGCGCGCTGGCTCGGCATGGACCAGATGAACCACTGGGACCGCAACGCGCCGCTGCCCGAGACCCCGCAGGCGACGATCGGATGGGACGAAGCGAAGAACACGGTGCTGTCGGCCTACCAGGATTTCTCGCCGGACATGGCCGAGATCGCGCGGGTGTTCTTCGACAAGAACTGGATCGACGCGCCGGTACGGCCCGGCAAGGCGCCAGGCGCCTTCGCGCATCCGACGGTGCCTTCCGCGCATCCCTATGTGCTGTTGAACTATATGGGCAAGCCGCGCGACGTGATGACGCTGGCGCACGAGCTCGGCCACGGCGTGCACCAGGTGCTGGCCGCCGGCCAGGGCGCGCTGATGGCCTCGACGCCGCTGACGCTCGCCGAGACGGCGTCGGTGTTCGGCGAGATGCTGACCTTCCGCTCGCTGCTCGACAAGACATCCGACCGCCGCGAGCGCAAGGCGATGCTCGCCCAGAAGGTCGAGGACATGATCAACACCGTGGTGCGCCAGATCGCCTTCTACGAATTCGAGCGCAAGGTGCACACGGAACGCCGGAACGGCGAACTGACCTCGGACAAGCTCGGCGAATTCTGGCTGGAGGTTCAGGCCGAGAGCCTGGGTCCGTCAATCAGGCTGCGCGAGGGCTACGAGACGTTCTGGACCTACATCCCGCACTTCGTCCACTCGCCCTTCTACGTCTATGCCTATGCCTTCGGCGATTGTCTGGTGAACTCGCTCTACGCCGTCTACCAGAATGCCGAGCGGGGATTCCAGGACAAGTATTTCGAGATGCTGAAGGCCGGCGGCACCAAGCATCATTCGGAGCTGCTGAAGCCTTTCGGCCTCGACGCCTCGGACCCGAAATTCTGGCAGATCGGGCTTGGCGTGATCGGCGGGCTGATCGACGAACTGGAAGCGCTGGACTGAGAGCCCGCTTGCCAACTCTACCCTGCCGGCCATCTGACGCGGTTTTCTCGGCTTCCGGTGCTCACGTACTTGAATGTACGCTGCGCTCCGGTTTTCGAAAACCACGCCATAGGACTCGGCAGGGCGAGTTTTCATACGGACTCTGAGGCGCTCAACCTCATCGGATCGATGCCTATGGCTGCGCCAAGAAATCCCTACATCCTGTTCCGCGACGATTTTTCGGGCGACGAAGTGCTGTTCGACCGGCCGGCGAAGGTGATCGTCGCCGACAAGGTCGAAGAATTTTTCCCGGCGCTGGAAGCGGCGCAGAAGCAGCATGACGCCGGCAAATGGCTGGCCGGCTATTTCTCCTACGAGGCGGGCTACCTGTTCGAGCCGAAACTCAGCACCATCATCCCGAGAGACAGGCGAACGCCGCTGATGGTGCTCGGCGTCTTCGACGGCCCCTCCGAAGAGCCCCTGCCCCGGGACCGGCCCCGCACCAACGGGCCGATCTTCGGGGTCAAGGCGACCTGGTCGTTCGAGGACTACAAAAAACGTTTCGACCGGGTGCACCGGCATCTGCGCGAGGGCGATTGCTACCAGGCGAACCTGACCTTTCCGGTCGAGGCGAAATGGACGGGCGATCCGCTGTCGGCCTTCGATGCGCTGGCGGAGCGGCAGGCGGTGAAATATGGCGCGCTGGTCGATCTGGGCGGGCCGGTGATCCTGTCGCGCTCGCCGGAACTGTTCTTCGAGATCGACGGCGACGGCTGGATCGAGACGCATCCAATGAAGGGCACCGCGCCGCGCGGCAAGACCCCCGCGGAGGACGAGGAGCTGAAGCATTTCCTCGCCAACGATCCGAAGAACCAGGCCGAGAACCGCATGATCGTCGACCTCTTGCGCAACGACATCTCGCTGATTTCCGAGGTCGGCACGCTCGACGTGCCGGAACTCTTCCGCATCGAAAGCTTCGCCACCGTGCACCAGATGGTGAGCAAGGTGCGCGCCAAGCTTCTGCCTGGTCTCTCGATCCGCGATATCTTCGCGGCGCTGTTTCCCTGCGGCTCGATCACCGGCGCACCGAAGATCCGCGCCATGGAGATCCTGCGCGCGCTGGAGACGGCGCCGCGCAACGCCTATTGCGGCGCCATCGGCTGGATCGAACCGGGCGGCCGCATGCGCTTCAATGTCGCGATACGCACCATCACGCTCTTCCCCGACGGCGAGGCGGTCTACAATGTCGGCGGCGGCGTGGTGTTCGATTCCACGGCCGAGGAGGAATATGCCGAATGCCTGCTGAAGGCGCGCTACGCGACGGGACGCCCGCCGGCTTCGAGCTGATCGAGACGCTGCGCTGGCAGCCGCAGGAAGGTTTCGTGCGGCTCGACCGGCATCTCGCGCGGCTCTACGCCTCGGCACACGCGCTGGGCTTTGTCGCCGACCCCGAAGCGATCGGCGAGGCGCTCAGGGAATGCCGGGGCGAGCGCGTGCCGCTCAGGGTGCGACTGACGCTGGCTCAGGACGGCGAGGCAAAGGCGACGACGGCGCCGTTCGAACCGCTGGCGGTGGGTGCGGTGTGGACGCTGCGCATCGCCAAGACGCGGCTCGATGCCGACGATCCGCTGATCCGCCACAAGACGACGCGGCGGGCGACCTACGAAGCGGCGCGGGCGGAGTTTTCGCGCGAGGAGGCCGACGAGGTGCTGCTCCTCAACCAGCGCGGCGAGGTGTGCGAGGGCACGATCACCAACGTGTTTGTCGATGCCGGCGAGCCGGTGCTGGTTACGCCGGCGCTCCAATGCGGGCTGTTGCCGGGCGTGCTGCGCGGCGAGATGATCGAGCAGGGGAAGGCGCGCGAGGCGGTGCTGACCGAGGCCGATCTGCGTGCGGTGCAGACGATCTTCGTCGGCAATTCGCTGCGCGGGCTGATCAGGGCAAAGTTGGCATAGCATTCAGACATTGCAGTAGTCTGCCTGGCGCGGTATCGCCACGGATTAACAAACAGACCAGATGTGACGCACCTCCCCATCCACACGCCCTATGAC
The DNA here is from genome assembly GCF_040049215.1 of Mesorhizobium sp. KR9-304. Classification (NCBI taxonomy): domain Bacteria; kingdom Pseudomonadati; phylum Pseudomonadota; class Alphaproteobacteria; order Hyphomicrobiales; family Phyllobacteriaceae; genus Mesorhizobium; species Mesorhizobium sp. KR9-304. The sequence continues at coordinate 324,492 of NZ_JBDZDN010000004.1, forward strand.
GGTTCGTCGAAGCTGTTCCAGATCGGGCTGAAGCCGCTCGATCTCAGGAACTGGATCGAGATCGACGAGACCTTCGATTTCCAGCTCGCCGAGAAGCGGCGAATTTATGCCGAGCATCCCGACGATGTCTTCGTCGCCGAGCAAGGCACCGAGGAAGCACAGGCGGAGGTGCTGGCGCTTCTCAGCGAGCATCTGCCGGCGCGGTTTCCGGAGCGCTATCGCAGGGAGGGCGATCGGTTGATCGTCATCGGCCACCCCGAGCTGGAGGGGCTGGACGCGCGAAAATTGCCGTCACTCCACAAGGCCTCGTTGCTTGTGCAGGAAGACCTGATCGTGATGCGCCGCGGTGAAGAGGGCTGGCGGCTTGCAGCAGGGTCGCTCTGCTTCCCGTCGTCCTGGCTGCTGACGGAGAAATTCGGCAAGCCGATGTCGACGATCCATGAGCCGGTGCCTGGCTTCGGCCCCGGCACGCGCAATGCCGGGCTGATCGACCGCATGTTCGACAAGCTTCAGGTCGGCCAGCCGGTCGAGCGCTTCAACTGGTCGATCCAGGCGGGCGACGCGCTCTATCATCCGCTGTCGAATGCCGGGCGCATCGACCGCGCCACCGGCAGGCCGATCCGCTTCCCCGATGTCGAGGCGGCGGCCCGCGCGTTCATTCGTGTGGAACGGCAGACGCTGAGGAAGCTGCCTGTGTCGGGAGACATTCTTTTCACGATCCGCATCCACCTCGACCCGATCGCGCTGCTGAAGGGCCGACCAGATCGGGCGGTGCTCGCCGCTTCCTTCGCCGGCCAACTCATGGCGCTCGACGCGGAACAACTCGACTACAAGGGCCTGACCGCCGACCGCGACCGGTTGGTGGAGGCACTCGAAGGAATGGCTGGACTCTCGCGCCAGGAGCGTCGCTAGTCCAGCCGGAGATTCCCGCTCAGGCCGGGACGAGGACGGCGATCCGGTGCACGCCGACTACGTTGCTGGTGTTCTTGGCCTCGTCGGTCGTTCCTTTGGCGCAGGTATACATGTCGCCTTCCTTGAGGTTGAACTCCTTATCTACTTTTTTGATCGTGAACTCGCCCGCCGTGATCATGCAGACCATGTCGTTGTCCATCACCGTTGCAGGCGCGACCGCGCCGGGCTGAAACACCACATCGACGATCTGAATGCTTTTATAGGCGGGGATGTCGGAATTTCCGGCGCCGACTTCAACCAACCGGACACCCGGAGCAAGTTCCTTGCCTTCATCAGGACCGTAATGCTTGGCGGCGCGCGCCGAGGTGGCGACAGCGAAAAAAGGCACCGCTGCCGCGGTCAGGCCGAGAGCCATTGCCGATCTACGATTCAAGCTGTCCATTTTATCCTCCCAATTTGCCGGTCAAACCAGAAAGCTGGTGGCGACCCCATTTGGTAGGCTTGCGAGCCTGTCGTCAAATCAATTTTAGTGCGCCCTAATGTTCAAGCCGGCGGCACTCAGTTCAGGCGAGCCTAGAGGGGTGCGTTGCGTTGCGGCTCAACTCAGCGTGCGCTCGACATGCTTCAGCTTGTCGGGGTTGCGCATGATGTAGATGCCGACGATCCTGCCGTCGCGGATGTCGAGGGCGGTGGTCTGCAGCGTGTCGTCCTTCTCCACGGTAACGAAGCCGGGCAGGCCGTTGATGACGGCGTGGCGCATGAAGCGGGAGCCGTTCTTCGCAAAGAACTGCGCCAGCGCCGTGTGGAACTGCATGACCTCGTCGAAGCCTAGCATTGGCTTCATCGTAGCGGGTTTCTTGCCGCCGCCGTCGGCGTGCATCGTGACGTCCGCCGCGAGCAGCCCGGCGAGTGCGGTCATGTCGCCGCTGCGCGAAGCCTGGAAGAAAGCCTCCGCGATCTCCAGCCCCTTCTCCTTCGGCAGGTCGAAGCGCGGACGGTCGGCCCGCACATGATTGCGCGCGCGGGCCGCAAGCTGGCGGGTGGCGGCGGCGTCGCGGCCGAGCGTTTCGGCGACCTCCTCGAAGCCGACCCCGAACACGTCGTGCAGGATGAAGGCGGCGCGCTCCAGCGGCGACAGGCGCTCGAGCGCCATCATCAAGGGCAGTGTGACGTCGTCGGGTTCGCCTTCCTCGGTCTCGATCACCGGCTCGGGCAGCCATTCGCCGGGATAGACCTCGCGGCGGCGGCGCGCCGACTTCAACTGGTCGAGGCAGAGCCGGGTCACGGTTCGGCGCAGGAAGCTCTCCGGCTGCCGCACGGCCGACCGGTTGGTGGCCATCCAGCGCAGGAAGGCGTCCTGCACCACGTCCTCCGCGTCGCTCATCGAGCCCATCATGCGGTAGGCGACGCGCAACAGGGTCGGACGCAGCGGATCGAAACCCGCCGCCGCGTCCTGCTGTTGCCGCATATCGGCCATCAGGCGGCTTTGCGCTGGTGCTGCGAAATCGGCGGCACGTGGAAGCCGACGCCGATCCGGTTGAAGCTGTTGATGATACCGACGAGCAGCGTCAGCGCCACCTGCTCCTCCCCGCTGAACGCGGTCTGTACTGCTTCGTAGACATCGTCGGGCGCGCCCTTCTCGGGCAGCAGCGTCAGCGCCTCGGTCCAGGCGAGGGCCGCCTTCTCGCGTTCGTTGTAGAGCGTCGTCTCGCGCCAGGCGCTGAGCATCAGCACCCGCTCCTCGGTCTCGCCTGCCTGGCGCGCCTCCTTCGAGTGCATGTCCAGGCAAACCCCGCAGCCATTGATCTGCGAGGCCCGGATCTCGACGAGCTTCATGAGATTTTCCTCCAGGCCGTAGGCCTGAACGGTCTTTCCGAGATCGATCAGCGGCTTCACCAAGCCGAAGTGCTTCACATAGGGGTTCATTCGAGCGGTCATCGTCGTCTCCTTTCAGATGGTTCCGGAGACAAGACGAGATGGCAACGCCTGATGTGACATGAGCCGGAGATTTTTCTCCGGTCTTTTGTTTTTGGAGACTTGCGCCCTCCATCGCGGGCAACTGCGACTCAGTGTAGGTTGTAGTGTCGCAGTCAAGAGCCAATGAGGGTTCGAATGGCTAAGAAAAGCGAGACTACCAGTAAGAAGGTGGCGTCGATCGCGAGCAAACTGCTGCGCTCGAAATCGACACCAAAGGCGGTGAAGTCGGTAGCTGCCTCGGCACTGACACAGAAAGTAAAGCCGAGCAAGCCGAAGAAGAGATAGGCTCAGTACCGCAGCAAAAAAGGTCGCTTCGAACTCCTACTCCCCCGGCACGATGCGCACGGCGCCCTTGTCGGCGCTGGTAGCGAAGGCGGCGTAGGCGCGCAGCGCGGTTGTCACGTTGCGCTTGCGTTTTTCGGTCGGCTTCCAGCCCTTCGCATCCTGCTCGGCGCGGCGGGCGTCGAGGGTTGCCCGGTCGACCTTGAGGTTGATGATGCGGTTGGGGATGTCGATCTCGATGATGTCGCCCTGGCGCACCAGGCCGATCATGCCGCCCTCCGCCGCCTCGGGCGAGACGTGGCCGATTGAAAGGCCCGACGTGCCGCCGGAAAAACGTCCGTCGGTCAGAAGCGCGCAGGCTTTGCCTAAGCCTTTCGACTTCAGATAGCTGGTCGGATAGAGCATCTCCTGCATGCCCGGCCCGCCCTTCGGACCCTCGTAGCGGATGACGACGACATCGCCCTCCTTGACCTCGTTGGAGAGGATGCCCTTCACCGCCGCGTCCTGGCTCTCATAGACGACGGCCGGGCCGGTGAAGGTGAGATTGGACTCGTCGACGCCCGCCGTCTTCACCACGCAGCCGTCGAGCGCGATGTTGCCTTTCAGCACGGCGAGGCCGCCATCCCTGGAGAACGGGTTCTCCGCCGAGCGGATCGCGCCCGCCTTGCGGTCGAGGTCGAGTTCGGCCCAGCGGTTCGACTGCGAGAAGGCCTGCGTGGTGCGCACGCCGCCGGGCGCCGCCATGAAGAATTGGCGCACGTTCTCCGAATTGGTTCGCGAGATGTCCCACTGGTCGAGCGCGTCGCCCATGGTGACGGCGTGGACCGTCGGCTCCTCGCGGTTGATGAGCCCGGCGCGGTCGAGCTGGCCGAGGATCGCCATGATGCCGCCGGCACGGTGGACGTCCTCCATGTGGACGTCGTTCTTGGCGGGGGCGACCTTGCAGAGCACCGGAACCTTGCGGCTGAGCGCGTCGATGTCGTCGAGCGTGAAGTCGACGCCGCCCTCATGAGCCGCGGCGAGGATATGAAGCACCGTGTTGGTGGAGCCGCCCATTGCGATGTCGAGCGCCATGGCGTTCTCGAACGCCTTCTTGGTAGCGATCGAGCGCGGCAGCGCCGTCTCGTCGTCCTGCTCGTAGTGGCGGCGCGCGAGATCGACAATGAGGTGTCCAGCTTCGACAAACAGGCGCTTCCGATCGGAATGGGTGGCGAGCGTCGAGCCGTTGCCGGGCAGTGACAGGCCGAGCGCCTCGGTCAGGCAGTTCATCGAGTTGGCTGTGAACATGCCGGAGCACGAGCCGCAGGTCGGGCAGGCGTTCTGTTCGATCGTCTCGACTTCGGCGTCGGAATATTTGTCGTCGGCCGCCATCACCATCGCGTCGACCAGGTCCAGAGCCTGCAGCTTGCCCTTGACCATCGCCTTGCCGGCTTCCATCGGCCCGCCTGAGACGAAGACGGCGGGGATATTGAGGCGAATGGCGGCATTCAGCATGCCGGGCGTGATCTTGTCGCAGTTGGAGATGCAGACCATGGCGTCGGCGCAATGGCCGTTGACCATGTACTCGACGCTGTCGGCGATGATCTCGCGCGATGGCAGCGAATAGAGCATGCCGTCATGACCCATGGCGATGCCGTCGTCGACCGCGATGGTGTTGAATTCCTTGGCGACGCCGCCGGCCGCCTCGATCTCGCGCGCGACCAGCTGGCCGAGGTCCTTGAGATGGACGTGGCCCGGAACGAATTGCGTGAAGGAATTGACCACGGCGATGATCGGCTTGCCGAAGTCGCCGTCCTTCATGCCGGTGGCGCGCCAGAGCCCGCGCGCGCCGGCCATGTTGCGGCCATGGGTGGTGGTGCGTGAACGATAGGCGGGCATGGGGCTTTCCTTGGAGGCGGCGGCCGTTGTTGGATTGGTCTTGGTTCGCGGCGTAGTTAATACGAAAGAGCGCGTCGGGCAACCCAAAACCGTACCGTACGGTACGGTACGGATTTGTCGTGACGACGGTCGCGCAGGACATCGTCGGCAAGGGCAGGCTGGCTGCCGAGATCGTGCTTGCGAACGGCCCGCCGCGCCAGGTGGTGATGCCGGTCGAACTTGTGGTGCGCGGCTCGACCGGCAGATCCCGTGCTTAGGCGACGGCCGCGGCCTTCGGCACGTCGTTAGCCAAGAAACGCTGCAAGGCGGCGAGCAGATCACCCCAGCCGTGGCGTCGCCCCTCGATCCCGTCGCTTGGCGGGATCACGCACATCTGCTCCGTGAAGGTGAGGCGCGTTCCGCCACCCTCGTCCGCCAGCACGACGGTGGCGAGAGACACGCTGTGGATGCGTCCGTTCATCGCCATCGAATAAGCCATGACGATCCGCTCGCCCTCGACGATCTCGAAATAGCGGGTTTCGTTGACGTGCTCGCCCATCCCGTTTCGGGACGAGACGCGTTCGGCGCCACCGACGCGAAAATCCATGCTGTGATCGCCGTCGCCGAACCATTTCGCCTTCTTGGCGGGCATCGACCATGCCGACCACACATGTTCGCGGCAGTTGGGGTAGATGCGTTCCAGGGTGAAGCTGTCGTGGACAATTGATGCTTCGGTCATTGCAGGTCCTTTTCAAGAAATGTTCCAAGCGCATCGAGGCGCCGTTCCCAAGCACTGCGGTGGGTTCGAATCCAGTCCTCGACCGATTTCATCGTGTCGGGCGCAAGCTCGACGGTGCGCACACGCCCCGATTTCCGTGACGTGATCAGGCCGGCTTGCTCCAAAACCTTGAGGTGTTTGAGGAACGAGGGGCCGGCCATGGCGAATGGCTCGGCAAGATCCGAGACCGAGGCCGGTCCACGCACCAGCCTTTCGACGACGGAGAATCGCGTCGGGTCGGATAGCGCACCAAAAATCGCCGGAAGGTTCTGCTGATGCATAGCCATGCGGCTACCTATTCACGGTTTTGCGCCGCCGTCAAGAAAGGATAGCCGTTCGGCTATCCTTTCTCATCGCCAACCCGCCTGCCCTTTATTGTGACGGCGGGATGTGCTTTGAGCCTTGGTCAATACCCAACAACAGCGGAGTGCTGCCCAAAATGGCGAATGAAAACTGGCCCGTCCACGGCGAGATCACCGGCCCCATAGTGATGATCGGTTTCGGCTCGATCGGGCGCGGAACGCTGCCGCTGATCGAGCGCCACTTCAAGTTCGACAAGTCACGCATGACCGTCATCGACCCGCGCGACACCGACAGGAAGCTGCTCGACGAGCGCGGCATCGCCTTCGTGAACGAGGCGGTGACCAGGAAGAACTACAAGAAGCTGCTCACCCCGCTTTTGACCCAGGGCGGCGGCCAGGGCTTTTGCGTCAACCTGTCGGTCGATACCGGATCGGTCGACCTGATGCGGCTCTGCCGCAAGCTGGGCGTCCTCTACATCGATACCGTCGTGGAGCCTTGGCTCGGCTTCTACTTCGATAAAACCGCGGACAACGCGTCACGCACCAATTATGCGCTGCGCGAGTCGCTGCTGGCGGAAAAGCACGCGAAGCCGGGCGGACCGACGGCGATCTCCACCTGCGGGGCCAATCCCGGCATGGTGTCGTGGTTCGTGAAGCAGGCGCTGGTCAATCTCGCCAAGGATCTCGGCATGGAGTTTTCCGAGCCGGCGCAGGATGACCGCGAGGGCTGGGCCAAGCTGATGAAGAAGGCCGGGGTCAAGGGCATCCACATCGCCGAGCGCGACACCCAGCGCGCGAAAAAACCCAAGCCCCTCAACGTGTTCTGGAACACCTGGTCGGTCGAGGGTTTCATCTCGGAAGGCATGCAGCCCGCCGAACTCGGCTGGGGCACGCATGAGAAATGGATGCCGAAAAACGCCAGGAAACACAAGCACGGCACCCAGGCGGCGATCTATCTGGAACAGCCGGGCGCCAACACGCGCGTGCGCACATGGTGCCCCACGCCTGGCGCTCAGTACGGCTTCCTGGTGACGCACAACGAGGCTATCTCGATCGCCGATTTCTTCACCGTGCGCGGCAAGGACGGCAAGTTGAAATACCGCCCGACCTGCCACTACGCCTACCACCCGGCCAACGACGCGGTGCTGTCGCTGCACGAGATGTTCGGCAATGGCGGCAAGGCGCAGCCGGTGCATCACGTACTCGACGAGGACGAGCTGATCGACGGCAATGACGAGCTCGGAGTCCTGCTCTACGGACATGACCGGAACGCATATTGGTACGGCTCGCACCTTTCGCTGGAGCAGGCGAGGCAGCTCGCCCCCTACCAGAACGCGACCGGCCTGCAGGTGACCTCGGCCGTACTCGCCGGCATGGTGTGGGCGCTGGAAAACCCGGACGCCGGCATCGTCGAGGCCGACGAGATGGATTTCCGCCGCTGCCTCGAAGTGCAGTCGCCCTATCTCGGCCCGGTCCGGGGTTACTACACCGACTGGACGCCGCTCGAGGGCCGGCCGGGCCTCTTCCCGGAAGATATCGACGAAAAAGATCCGTGGCAGTTCCGCAACGTTTTGGTCCGCTGACCGTTCACGTCGCGGTCCGACGGTTCCGGGGCACAGCTTGGGTGTTCAACCTCGGCTGCGCCTTGCTTTCGTTCGAAAATAGGGCGATTGAGGGAAACGGGTCGGAAGAGAGAGGGAACAGATCATGACGATTGCACGCAAAGTGTTTTCGGCGGGTGTTGCTGCCGGCCTGAGCGTCATCCTCGCCGGCTGCATGGGTTTCGGCAGCGGTGGTGGCGGTGCGCCGGTGAAACGTGCCCAGACCGGCATCGAGGGCACGTGGATCGACGCACAGGGAACCGGGCTGTCGACCCTTTCCGGCGGCCAATTTACCTCAACATTTGTAGGTACAGGCGAGTCCCTTGCCAGCGGTACATACGTGCTCACTAGCCCAACCGACGTTCACATAACAGGCATATCCAAAGTGCGTCAGTCCAGAGGTCAGCCACCAGGAATCGAGTTTAACTGCCGCCTGGCTTCGGCTAGCCAGCTCAATTGCACAAGTAAGGAAGGCACGAACTTCGTGCTGACGCGGCGCGCCTGACCGCTTGGGAATTTCAGGGCGTCGATGGCCATCGTCTTCGTCGTCTTTTTGCTGGCAATCGTGGTGCTGCCGCAATTCTTGGTGCGGCATACCATCGACCGTCATGACGCCGAGCGGCCGGACCTCGACGGCACCGGCGGGGAACTGGCAAGGCATCTGCTCAACCGCTTCGACCTGAGCGGCGTGACTGTCGAGATCACCGACAAAGCAGATCACTACGATCCGGAAGCCAAAGCGGTGCGCCTCGTCGCCAAGCACCATGACGGCCGCTCGCTATCCGCGGTCGCCATCGCCGCGCATGAGGTCGGCCATGCGCTTCAGGATGCGCGCGGCGACAGAATGCTGGCGTTGCGACAGCGCCTGGTGAAATTTCGCGTCGGTGACGGATCGTTTCGCCGGCGTGTTCTTCATCGCTTCGCCGATCCTCGGCGGCCTGGCGCGCACACCGCTTGCCTTCTTCGGCCTGATCGGCCTCGGCATCGCGCTGCTGGCGGTGCGCGTGATCGTCGACCTTGTCACGCTGCCGGTGGAAACGGACGCAAGTTTTACCAAGGCGCTGCCGATCCTGGAATCCGGAGGGTATGTCGATGCGGTCGACATGCCGGCGGTGAGGAGCGTGCTGCGGGCGGCGGCATTCACCTACCTCGCCGGGGCGCTGATATCGCTGGTCAACCTTGCGCGCTGGATCAGACTGCTGCGATAGTCCGTCTGCCCGGAGGAGCGCCATGGCCGGCCATTTCGACGAACTGGAGATGCAGGATGCTAGCCGCCGCGAGTCCGACCTGTTCGGCCGGCTGCCGGAATTTCTGGAACGCGCAATCGCCAAGGCTCCGGCTCTGGCGCGCTGGCTCGACGGTGCCGATCCCGCGGCCGTGAACAGCCGCGCGGCGCTGGCGAAGCTGCCGGTGCTGCGCAAAGCAGAACTCGCGGAATTTCAGGCCAGGGACCCGCCCTTCGGCGGCTTCGCCGACCCGGAGGCGTTGCGCGGCGCGCGGCTGTTCCAGTCACCCGGCCCGGTCTGGGAGGTGCAGGGGCCGGGCATCGATCCCTGGCAATCGGCGCGGGCTTTTTTTGCCGCGGGCGTGCGCGCCGGAGACATCGTCCACAACGCCTTTTCCTATCACCTGACCCCAGGCGGCTTCATCCTCGACGAAGGCGCGCGTGCGCTGGGCTGCGGGGTGTTTCCGGCGGGCGCCGGCAATACGGACGCGCAGGTCGAAGCCGCCGCGGTGCTCAGGCCCGGCGTCTATTGCGGTACGCCGGATTTCTTGAAGATCATGCTCGACCGCGCCGCCGAAATGGGCCGCGACCTGTCGTCCTTCCGGCGCGCGCTGGTGTCCGGCGGCGCGCTGTTCCCGGCGCTAAGGCAGGAGTATGCGGAACGCGGCGTCGGCGTGCTGCAGGCCTACGCGACGGCCGAGCTCGGCGTCATCGCCTATGAGAGCGCGGCGGAAGACGGCTCGCCCAATCCAGGCATGATCGTCAGCGAGAACCTCATCCTCGAAATCGTGCGGCCGGGCACCGGCGATCCGGTGCCGGAGGGCGAGGTCGGCGAGGTCGTGGCGACCAACTTCAACCCGGCCTATCCGATGATCCGGCTGGGCACCGGCGACCTGTCGGCGGTGCTGCCGGGTGTTTCGCCCTGCGGACGGACCAACACGCGCATCAAGGGTTGGATGGGCCGCGCCGACCAGCGCACCAAGGTGAAGGGCATGTTTGTCGATCCCAGGCAGGTCGCCGAACTGCTTCGCCGGCACAGGGAAATCGCCAAGGCGAGGCTGGTCGTGTCGCGCGACGGCGACCGCGACGCGATGCGGCTGGACATCGAGCCCGCTGGATCCACGAAAATCGACCTCAAGGCGATCGAGGCGGCGTTGCGCGAGGTGACCGGCCTGTCGGGAACGGTCGCCGCGGTGGAGCCCGGAAGCCTGCCCAATGACGGCAAGGTGATAGAAGATATTCGGGACTATTCCCGCTAGCTCCCGCACTCGAACTGGCGCGGTTTTTCACTTGCATCGGCGAAATCCGGGTGTGAACATCCAGACCAAGGATCGTTGAGACAATTCCGTCAACGAAACGCGCTAGACGCTGTCGCGCGCATTCATATCGGGAGACGTTTTATGAGAAAGATCGCCGCAATCGCCGCGCTGTCGGCCTGGGCTCTCGGAACATCGGCCGGAGTATCCTTTGCCGACTACACGCTGACCATCCTGCACATCAACGACTGGCACAGCCGCATCGAGTCGAACAACAAATACGAATCGACCTGTTCGGCCGAGGAGGAGACTGAAGGCAAATGCATCGGCGGCGCTGCCCGCCTGGTCACCGCGATCGCCGCGGAACGCAACAAGCTCCAGGGCCAGAACGTGCTGCTGCTCAACGGCGGCGACAACTTCCAGGGTTCGCTGTTCTACACGACCTACAAGGGCAAGGCCGAGGCCGAATTCCTGAACCTGATGAAGTTCGACGCCATGACCGTCGGCAACCACGAGTTCGACGACGGCGAGGACGCGCTGGCGCCTTTCCTCGACGAGATCAAGTTCCCGGTGCTCAGTGCCAACGTGCAGGCGAGCGCGGCCTCCAAGGTCGGCGACCGCATCAAGCCATCGCTGGTGCTCGACGTCGGCGGCCAGAAGATCGGCATCGTCGGCGCGGTGACCACCGACACGCCCGAGATTTCCTCGCCCGGCCCGAACATCACGATCGAGGACGACATCGCGACCATAACCGCCGAGGTCGAGAAGCTGAAGGCCGAGGGCGTCAACAAGATCATCGCGCTCACCCATGTCGGCTATCCCAGAGACAAGGAGATGATCGCCAAGATCCCCGGCGTCGACGTGGTGGTGGGCGGCCATTCGCATTCGCTGCTGTCGAACACCGACGACAAGGCCGAAGGGCCGTATCCGACGATGATCGACAACCCTGATGGCTACAAGGTGCCGGTGACGCAGGCGGCGTCCTACTCGAAATATCTCGGCGAGTTCACCGTGACCTTCGACGACAACGGCGTCGTCAAGGAAGCCAAGGGCGACCCGATCTTCCTTGACAAGTCCATCGAGCCCGACGCCGCCGTCCTGGCGCGAGTCAAGGAACTGGCCGGTCCCATAGAGGAACTGAAGACCAAGGAAGTCTCCGAGACCACAGCCCCGATCGACGGCAGCCGCGACACTTGCCGCGCGCGCGAATGCGAGATGGGCAACCTCGTCTCGGACGCGATCCTCGACCGCGTCAAGGGCCAGGGCGTGTCCATCGTCTTCCAGAACGGCGGCGGCCTGCGCGCCTCCATCGACCAGGGCGTCATCACCATGGGCGAGGTGCTGACGGTGCTGCCCTTCCAGAACACGCTGGCCACCTTCCAGTTGACTGGAAAGGACGTGGTCGACGCGTTGGAGAATGGCGCCAGCGAGATCGAGGAAGGCGGCGGTCGCTTCACGCAGGTGGCCGGGCTGAAATATTCCTTCGACAAGTCGGCGCCTGCTGGCAGCCGCATCAAGTCGGTCGAGGTGATGGAGAACGGGGCCTGGGCGCCGATCGATCCGGCCAAGACCTATCTGGCCGCGACCAACAATTTCATGCGCAAGGGCGGCGATGGCTACAAGGTCTTCGCCGACAATGCGCAGAACGCCTATGATTACGGCCCGGGACTGGAGCAGGTGGTCGCCGACTATCTGACCGCCAACCGGCCCTATACGCCGAAACTCGACGGCCGCATTACCGAGATCGCCGCAGCGGCCGCCGCCGCTCCGGCCGAGGCTGCGCCGGCTGAGCCCGCACCGGCGCCAGCCGAGGCAGCGGTTGCGCCCGCGGAGCCGGCCATGCCAGCACCGCCGGCCGGATCGGCCGACATTGCAAGCACGCCGCCGACCGTCGCTGCCGCACCGGCTGAGACGGCTCCCGTAGAGACCGCGCCGGCCGCAGCGGCGGAAGCCACGCACACGGTTGTGGCCGGCGACACGCTGTGGGAAATCGCCAAGAAGACCTATGGCGCGGGCTCCAAGTGGAAGGCGATTGCCGACGCCAATCCGGGCATCAATGCAAACGATCTGACAATCGGCTCGACGCTGAAGCTCCCGCCGGCCAGCTAAGCTCGGCAAGGTTGAAAGCAAGGCCCGCCCGGGTTGACCGGGCGGGCCTTTGCTTGTGCCGACCGCAGCCTGTAAGGGTTCGCCTCGGGCCGCGTCCCGACGCGGCATTGAAAACACCGGCCGCGCCACTACGTTCTCGCCGGCGAAAGAGATCGGAATGACGACCGACACCCAGAAGGCATCAGCTACCGGCCCCCTCCCCGCCGGCCATCCGCCGGTGAAGCCGCGCAAAACAGGCGTTCTGCTTGTCAATCTCGGCACACCCGACGGCACCGATTTCAAGTCGATGTGGCGCTACCTGCGCGAGTTCCTCTCGGACCCGCGCGTCATCGAACTGCCGCGACCGATCTGGTACCCCATCCTCTACGGCATCGTGCTGACGACGCGGCCCAAGAAATCCGGCGCGAATTACGCCCGCATCTGGAACCGCGAGAAGGACGAGTCGCCGCTCCGGACCTATACGCGCAGCCAGGCCGAGAAGCTGGCGGCAGCGTTCGGCGACCTGCCGCAGGTGGTTGTCGAATGGGGCATGCGCTACGGCAATCCGTCGACGAGGAGCGCCGTCCAGCAGCTTGCCGATAAAGGTTGCGACCGCATCCTCGCCTTCCCGCTCTATCCGCAATACTCGGCAACGACGACGGCGACCGCCAACGACCAGCTTTTCCGCGCATTGATGAAGATGCGGCTTGCTCCGGCGGTGCGCACCGTGCCGCCCTATTACGACGAGCCGGTCTATATCGACGCGCTCGCCCGCTCGCTGCAGGCGAGCCTCGCCAAGCTGGATTTCGAACCGGAGGTCGTGCTTGCCTCCTATCACGGCATCCCGAAGCCCTATTTCGAGAAGGGCGACCCCTATCACTGCCACTGCCAGAAGACGACGCGGCTGCTGCGGGAAAGGCTCGGCTGGGACGACAAGCGGCTGATCACCACTTTCCAGTCGCGTTTCGGCGCCCAGGAATGGCTGCAGCCCTATACCGACAAGACAGTCGAACGGCTGGCAAAGGAGGGCGTGAAGTCGATCGCCATCCTCAATCCGGGCTTTTCCGTCGACTGCATCGAGACGCTGGACGAAATCGGCCGCGAGGTGCGCGACGAGTTCCTGCATGCCGGCGGCACGAATTTCGCGCATATCCCCTGCCTGAACGACAGTCCCGAAGGCATGGAAGTGATCGAGATACTGGTGCGGCGGGAGCTTCTCGGCTGGATCTAGAATAGGCACAGCGGAACGCTTGCGGGCCGTTCGCGTTGTCGGACGCCCTCCGGAGACATCCATGCGTCGCAAGCTTGATCTGAGGACCGGCCGTCCGGTCTGGTTCGCCTATCGCGCGCCAACCGTTCCGACACGCAAGCTGACACAAGACGTCAAGGCGGATGTCGCGGTTGTCGGCATGGGCATCAGCGGAGCGATGATGGCCGAAGCGCTGACGGCGCGGGGCCATTCTGTCGTCGCCATCGACCGGCGCGGGCCGATGAAGGGTTCGACCGCGGCGACGACGGCGCTGGTGCAGTTCGAAATCGACCAGCCGCTGACGAAACTTTCGGCCATGATCGGCAGGCCGGAGGCCGAGCAGGCCTGGAGGCGTTCGCGCCTGGCGATCGAGAGTCTATCCGCACGCATCAAGGAACTCGGCATCGACTGCGGTCTCGACGAGAGGCCGTCGCTCTACCTCGCCGGCAATGCGCTCGGGCCGCAACAGCTTCGCGACGAGGCGGCCGCGCGGCGGCGGGCAGGCATCCGCGCAACCTACCTCACCGCCACGCAACTCGAGGAGCAGTTCGGCATCGAGCGAGGCGGGGCGATCCTCAGCCACGGCAATCTGACGCTCGACCCGCGCCGGCTGACGGCAGGATTGCTGCGCAAGGCGGCCGAGCGTGGCGCGCGGTTTTTCGCGCCGGCCGAAGCGACAAAGATCGAGGACGGCAAGGGCGACGTCACGATCGCGACAAAGGACGGCCCCACGATAACCGCCGGCCACGTCGTGCTGGCGACCGGCTACGAGCTCACCGACAACGTGCCGGCCGCGAAACATCAGATCATCTCGACTTGGGCAATCGCCACACGCCCGCAACCGCGCAAAATCTGGCCTCACGAGGCTTTCGTCTGGGAGGCGTCCGACCCGTATCTCTATATGCGTGTCACCAAGGACGGCCGGGTCATCTGCGGCGGCGAGGACGAGGAATTTTCCGACGAAACACGCCGCGACGGTCTGATCGAAACGAAATCGGCAAGGCTCTCGGAGAAGCTCGCAAAGCTTTTTCCAAGCCTCGACACGGTGGCGGAATTCGCCTGGGCCGGCTCCTTCGGCACGACGACGACCGGACTGCCCTATATCGGCCGGGTGCCGCGCCATCCCAGCATCCATGCCGTCATGGGTTACGGCGGCAACGGGATTACCTTTTCGCAGATCGCCTCGGATATCGTGACGTCTGCGATCGAGGGCCCGGACGACAGCGACGCCGGTCTTTTCGCTTTCAAACGTTAGCAAGCGTTAACGAAGCACGCTAACGCGGCATTCAACAATCCGCCATGCCCGGATTGTATCGTCACTGTAAGGTGCCTAAGTGATTCGACGGCGGCTGCGGCCCGTATCCGGGCGTGCATTTGGGGAGGAACGGAATGTTCTCGGGCTTCGACATCATCATACCGGTACTGGTCGTCCTCGTGCTGCTGGTCATCTTCACCGGCATCAAGACCATTCCGCAGGGCTACAATTATACGGTCGAGCGCTTCGGACGCTACACGCGCACGCTGACGCCCGGCCTCAACCTGATCGTCCCCTTCGTCGACCGCGTCGGCGCGAAGATGAACATGATGGAGCAGGTGCTCGATGTTCCGACCCAGGAGATCATCACCAAGGACAACGCCATCGTCTCGGTGGACGGCGTCGCCTTCTACCAGGTGCTCAACGCTCCGCAGGCGGCGTACCAGGTCGCCGGTCTGCAGAATGCCATCCTGAACCTCACAATGACCAACATCCGCACGGTGATGGGCTCGATGGATCTCGACGAGCTTCTGTCCAACCGCGACACCATCAACGAGCGGCTGCTGCGCGTCGTCGACGAAGCAGCGCATCCGTGGGGCATCAAGGTCACGCGCGTCGAGATCAAGGACATCAACCCGCCGGCGAACCTGGTCGAATCCATGGGCCGCCAGATGATGGCCGAGCGCAACAAGCGCGCCCAGATCCTGGAGGCCGAGGGCCTGAAGCAGTCGCAGATCCTGGAAGCCGAAGGGCGCAGGGAAGCGGCCTTCCGCGACGCAGAGGCGCGCGAACGCTCCGCCGAGGCCGAGGCGCGCGCGACAACCGTCGTTTCGGAAGCCATCGCCAAGGGCGACGTGCAGGCGATCAATTACTTCGTGGCGCAGAAATACACCGAGGCGCTGGCCAAGATCGGCTCCGCGCCAAACAGCAAGGTCGTGCTGATGCCCATTGAAGCGTCGTCGCTGATAGGCTCGCTTGGCGGCATCGGCGCGATCGCCAAGGAAGTGTTCCGCACCGAAGGCACCGCCGGCGCGCAGCGGCAGGTTTCGCGCCCGCCGCTGGTGCGCCCCGACGAAAACCAGTAGCGCGGGCCGACTGCCATGCTGGAGCGCATCTTCGCCGAACTCGGCCCCTGGAACTGGATGGTCCTGGGCTTCGTGCTGCTGACGCTGGAAATCCTAGTTCCTGGCGTGTTTCTGCTGTGGGTCGGCCTTGCGGCGCTGATCGTCGGCGCCGTCTCGCTGATGATCTGGAACGCCGGCTTCTGGACTTGGGAACTCCAGGTGGTGGTGTTCCTGGTGCTGGCGCTGGTCTCGGCCTACTCGGGCAAGAAGATCATGGGCAGGAGCGGCGACGCCACCGACCAGCCGCTGCTCAACCGGCGCGGCGACCAGCTTGTCGGCCGGACCGCGACGCTGACCGAGCCGATCACCGACGGACGTGGGCGTATCAAGATCGGCGACACGATGTGGCGTATCTCCGGCCCCGACCTTCCGGCGGGAACGAAGGTGCGCGTCAAGGCGGCGACCGACCTCGATCTGGAGCTGGTGGTGGAGGCAGTGTGACTCAGGCGCGTTCGTCGTAGGCTTTACGCCACGCCGATCCTGAGCAGGTCGTGGAAATGCACGATCCCGACCGGCTTGCCGTCCTCGACGACGACCAGCGCGCTGATGCGGTTATCGTCGAGGACGGCGATCGCCTCCCCCGTCAGCATGTCCGGGTCGATGATCTTGGGCGCGCGGGTCATGATGTCGTCCACGCTGAGCGCACCGAGATTCCGGTCGAGGTTGCGGGCGAGGTCGCCGTCGGTGATGATGCCTGCGAGCCCGCCGCCGGCATCGACGATGCAGACGCAGCCGAAACGCTTCCTGGACAAGGTGACGATGGCGTCCTTGAGTGCGCTGCCGATCGGCGCCACCGGCACCTCGTCGCCCTGATGCATGATCTCGCGCACCTTCATCAGACTGGCGCCGAGCTGCCCGCCAGGATGGAAGGTGCGGAAATGGTCCGGCGTGAAATCGCGCGCTTCGAGCAGCGCGACCGCAAGCGCATCGCCAAGCACGAGCTGCAGCAGCGTGGACGTCGTCGGGGCAAGGCCGTGCGGACAGGCCTCCGGCACGCGCGGCAGGAGGAGCACCACGTCGGCTTCCCGCGCCAGCGCCGAAGTCTCACCGGAGGTGATTGCGATCAACGGAATGGAGAAGCGGCGCGAATAGGCGACGATGCCTTTCAGCTCGGCGCTCTCGCCCGACCACGACATGGCGATGATCGCGTCGTCCTTGGCGATCATGCCGAGATCGCCGTGATTGGCTTCCGCCGGATGCACGAAGAAAGCGGGCGTGCCGGTCGACGCCAAGGTGGCCGCGATCTTGGCGCCAATATGGCCGCTCTTGCCGACGCCGGTGACGATGACGCGCCCCCTGATCGCCGATATCGATTCGATGGCCTGCGCGAAGGATTCCGAAAGCGTGTCGTTTAAGGCGTCCGCGAGCGCGGCGACGCCCGCCTGCTCGGTGGCGAGGGTCCTCAATGCCGAAGCGATTGCGGCACTGCGGTCAGGTGATTTTTTCATCGGCACGGCATGCATGGCACAAGCGCTTAGCGCTTCAGGGGCTTTCTGTCCACTTTCCGCAGGCGCAGGCCGGTCAGGCTTCAACCCTACATTAACCATCCGCGTTTACGGTTCGGTAAGCATGGCGCCGGTTGCGCCTACGAGAGTTGGGTCGAAATGCCGCCGGTACGGCCAGACAGAAGAACACGTCCCAGCCTGGGCGCATTTCAGGCAATGCTTCTGGCTGCAACGGCTGCCGGACTGGTCCTTGCCGGTTCGTCGCAGGCTCAGGAAGGCAGCGGGCTGCGCGGCGGATTGGCTGCTGACGATGCCACCCTTCTGCTGCTTCCCGGCGAAAACGAAACGCTAGGCGAGCCCCCGCCCGCCTATGTTCCGGTAAGCCCCGGCGCCCTGCCGGATGAAACCGCAACAGCTTCGCAGGACGCTTTCGAGCGCGACGACGATGCCCAGACAGCAGGGGAAACCGCTCCGGCGGCGGCCGCCGATGCCGGGGAGACGGACGACTTGCCGACGGGAACGGTCCGCGAGCCGACGATCGATTCGGCTGACAACCAGCCGCTCGACCCGGGCGCGCAGCGCGTCCAGGCGATCGAGGGGCTGGACCGGCCTGTCGATGAAAACCCGTATCAGGCAGTCGGCATAAGGTGGGGCACTTTCATCCTCAAACCGACGCTGGAAACCGGCATTACCGCGACCTCCAATGCGGATTCGAGCGTCGACGGCTCCGAGGCGGTTCTCTCGGAAACGACGCTACGCCTCAACGCGACCTCGGACTGGGCAAGCCATTCCGCTTCGATCGACGCATACGGCACGTTCCGCAAGACATTGTCGGGCGAGGAGGTGGATGACCTGGAGGGCGGCGTCGATGCCGAGTTGGATATCGATCTTGCCGACGACTATCGCGCGAAAGCTACGTTCACATATTCGCTGGCGCCCGAATCGGCGTCCTCCCCCGTCGTGGTTCCCGACACTGTCGAGGAACCGTATACGCAAACGGTCGCCGGCACACTCGGATTTGAGAAGGATGTCGGCAAGGCCCGTTTCGGCATCACCGGGGGCATCAGCAATGACAGCTATGGGGACGCCGACCTGGTGGGCGGCGGCACGCTGTCGCAGAAGGACCGCGATTCGACGCTTTATTCGGTCGCCTTGCGCACCGGCTATGAAATCTCGCCGGCTCTGACGCCCTTTGTCGAGGGCGAGATCGGGCGTAATCTCTACGCCCAGGAGATCGACAGTGCTGGCTACGCGCGCTCGTCCGACCTCTACGCAGTGCGCGGCGGTCTCGAACTCGACCTCGGCGAAAAGCTTTCCGGTGAAATCTCGGCCGGGTGGATGACCGAGAATTTCGATGACGAGAGGCTCAAGCCGCTATCGACGCCGACCGTCGCAGCAGACCTGAAATGGTCGCCGCAGCGCGGCACCGACGTGACGCTGTCAGGCTCGACCACGCTGGAGGGGACGACGACACCGGGGGAAAGCGGCTCGGTGCTTTATTCCAGCAATCTCGGCATCGAGCGTCAGATCCGCGCCAACCTTACCGGCAATGCCCTGTTGGGCGCGGCATACCGCAACTATGCGGAATCGGACGCCCACGAACTCATCCTAAACGCCGAAGCGAGCCTGACCTGGTGGCTGAACCGTTATGCAGGCTTGGTGACGCGCGTCGAGCACGAAACGGTGACGGGCAATCTCGACGAACCCGACGTCACGACCAACAGCATCTTCCTTGGGCTGAAGCTGCAGCGCTAAAGCATCGGACCGAAAAGTGCGCAGCGGTTTTCGGACAAATCCGATGCTGAAGAGATAGAGCGGCGAAGCGATTCCGATTGAGCGTTTGCCGCTCTAGCTGACGCTGCGCAGCTTCGCCTTGGCCTTTTCGTCGAGCAGTCCGGCGATGACATCGGCCATCTTGGCGGAGAAGTCGGGCCTTGCCAGCGCGAAGGCGACATTGGCCTCGACAAAGCCCTCCGGCGAGCCGCAGTCGAAGGTGCGGCCCTGGTAGTGGTAGCCATAAAAACCCTGGCTCTTTTCCAGCTTCAGCATGCCGTCGGTCAGCTGGATCTCGTTGCCCGCTCCCCGCTCCTGGTTCTCCAGGATCGAGAAGATCTCCGGCTGCAATATGTAGCGCCCGTTGATGTAGAGGTTGGACGGCGCCGTGCCGGGCTTCGGCTTCTCCACCATCGAGGTGATGCGGAAGCCGTTGTGGGTGTCCTCGCCCCTGCCCACGATGCCGTATTTGTGCGCCTCGGCGGGGTCGCATTCCTGCACCGCCACGATGTTGCCGCCGGTCGCCTCGTAAAGCTCCACCATCTCCTTCATGCAGCTCTTGCTCGACTGCATGATCATGTCCGGCAGCAACAGCGCGAACGGCTCGTCGCCGACCAGTTCGCGCGCGCACCAGACCGCGTGGCCCAGCCCCAGCGGCTCCTGCTGGCGGGTGAAGCTGGTCTGCCCGGCCAGCGGCTGCAATCTCTGCAGCTTGGCCAGCTGGTCGTCCTTGCCGCGCTGCGCCAGCGTGTGGTTCAGCTCGAACTGGATGTCGAAATGATCCTCGATCACCGCCTTGTTGCGGCCGGTCACGAAGATGAAATGCTCGATGCCCGCCTCGCGCGCCTCGTCGACCACGTACTGGATCACCGGACGGTCGACGACCGTCAGCATCTCCTTGGGCACCGCCTTCGTCGCAGGCAGAAACCGCGTCCCCAATCCTGCTACCGGAAATACCGCCTTGCGGACTCTTTTCATCCCCAGATCACCCTTCGAGAAGCCGGCACGCTTGACGTTACGCCATTTTCGCGCCGGATTTCATCTTTAACGAGAATTCGTCACATTTTCGTGTCCGGCAAATAAGGCGTTCGCGGCATTTTCGTTCCCCGAAAGCCGCATGGTAAACTGATTCCTAACCGGCCTCGGCCATGAATGGTCTTCCTGATCTTTCGAAGGAGGAAAACATGCGTCCCAATGTAAGCGTCAGGCGCCTTGCCGGCGCCGTGGCTGCTGCGGTTCTCGGCCTTGGGCTTTTCCTGTCGCCGGCCTTGGCGGATGCGGGGTTCGAGCGCTGGATCGCGAGCTTCCGCCAGACGGCGGCGGACAACGGCATTTCGCGCACCACCTACGACCGCGCCTTCCGCGGCATCGACAGCGTCGATCCGGAAGTGCTGGAGAAGGCCCGCTACCAGCCGGAGTTCACGGCCCCGGTGTGGGATTATTTCGACAACCGGGTGCATGAGCAATCGGTCGAGGTCGGCCGCGCCATGGCGCGGAAATACAAGGGGACGCTCGACAAGATCGAGGCGCGTTTCGGCGTCGACCGCCACATCATTCTCGCCATCTGGTCGATGGAATCGAACTACGGCGAAATCCTGAAGAACGACAAGGTGATGCGCAACGTCGTGCGTTCGCTGGCGACGCTCGCCTATGCCGACAAGAAACGCGCCAAATTCGCGCGCACCCAGCTCATCGCTGCGCTGAAGATCCTGCAGCGCGGCGACATCGACGAGAGCCACCTGACCGGCTCCTGGGCCGGCGCCATGGGCCACACCCAGTTCATCCCGACCAGCTATCAGCTCTACGCCGTGGATTTCGACGGCAATGGCCGGCGCGACATCTGGAACTCGGTGCCGGATGCGCTGGCGACGGCAGCCAACCTCTTGCGGAAGAACGGATGGCAGGCCGGCAAGACCTGGGGCTACGAGGTCGAATTGCCTGATGGCCGCAAGTTCCCGAACGGTTCGCTGACGCTGTCCAAGTGGCAGAGCCTCGGCGTCACCCGCGCAAACGGCAAGGGCTTCAAGAACGGCGGCGACAAGGCGGAACTGAAGGCGCCGGATGGACGCTCCGGTCCCGCCTTTCTCGCGACGAAGAACTTCTTCGTGTTGAAAGCATACAACAACGCCGACAAATATGCGCTTGCCGTCGGCCTTCTTGCCGACGAACTCGCCGGTTATGGCGGGCTCGTGCGCGACTGGAATCGGCCTTTCACGAAGCTCAGCTTCGCGGAAAAGCAGGAATTGCAGGAGCGCCTGTCGGTGCACGGCTATTATGACGGCAAATTCGACGGAAAGATCGGCGAAGGTTCCAAGACCGCCATCAAGGCTTTTCAGGCCCAGGCGGGGTTGACGCCGGACGGCCACCCAAGCATGGAAGTGCTCGCGAGACTGAGGCAACGGTAGGAGCATGGATTGAAGGCGAGGACGGGCGATGGGTTTCCCTCATCCCGATACGCGGTGCTCTTCCTTGCACTGGCCGCTCTCGCAGCGGCGGTGTCTTTTGCCGCGTCATCTGTCGCTCACGCCCAGGAAGAGCAGGAACGCCTAGGCCTGCTGAACCGGCTGTTCGGATCCAAGCCTGCATACCGCATCGAAGACCCGCCGGCCGACGTCGGCAGGCCGCGGGCCGCACGGACTCAGCCCAAGGTTGAACGGCCTCAGAAGAAGAAGCCCCGCGTACAGCGCGACGGCGCCGAGCCGCCGCAGGTCGCGGTGATCGCCAAGCGGCCGGATGCGCGCGTCGTGCTGGTCGTCGGCGACTTCCTGGGCAGCGGTCTCGCCGAGGGCCTGACCACCGCGTTTACGCAAAGTCCCGATGTCAGGATCGTCGACCGCACCAGCGGTTCGTCGGGCTTCGTGCGCGAGGATTTCCACAACTGGCCCGAGAAGGTCGGCGCGTTGATCGCCTCGGAGCGGCCGGCGGCGATCGTCGTCATGATCGGCGCCAACGACCGCCAGCAGATGCTGGTCGGAGGCGTACGCGAGACGGTGCGCTCGGAAAGCTGGAACAAGGAATATGCCGCCCGCGCGGAGTCGCTGGCCAAGGCGATCTCGGCTCGCAAGGTGCCGTTCCTGTGGGTTGGCATGCCTCCGTTCAAGTCGTCGAAGACGATGCTCGACATGCTTGCCTTCAACGACATCTACCGTGCCGCCGCGACCGGCGCGGGCGGCGAGTTCGTCGACATCTGGGACGGTTTCGTGGACGAGAACGGCGCCTATATGTCGAACGGCCCGGACTTGAACGGCCAGCCGTCCCGCCTGCGCGCCGCCGACGGCATCAACCTCGCCCGCCCCGGCAAGCGCAAGGTCGCCTTTTACGTCGAGAAGCCTCTCTACAAGCTGCTCGGCCAGGATCCGGCAGCGCCGGCCGTCGCCTCAACCTCCACGCGTTCGCCTTATCGCCTGATGGGACCGTTCGGCCCAGTGGAGCCGCAGGAGCCGTCCGATGTCGACGTCGTCGTCGACGCCAACGAAGTCGGCCCGATCGATCCTGCCCGGCCAATCCTGCTGCGAACCCCGGCGCTCGATGGCGGCGTCGAACTGCTCGGCATGGTCGCCGAGCCGCGCCACGATGCGCAGACGCCGGCGGAGAAACTCGCCATCGAGGGCATCGCGCCTGCGCCGGTTGCCGGCCGCGCCGACCAGTTCGCATCGCCGCTGCTTGCCTCGGCCGCCACGGCCATGCGGCAGCTGAACATCGACCGGACGCTGAGCAAGGTGAAAGCGCCATCCGTTCTGCCCGACCCGCCCGCGGATCGGGCAGAGTTCCGATCGGTCCTTTCGGACGTTCTGCGCAAGCCGCGGCCGCAAGCGCCGCCGGCCGCAACGCCGGCTATCCAGCCCGACAGGCTTGAGGAGATTTCCCCGACGCAGGCGGCGCCTGCTGTCGCGGCCGCACCGCCGCCGCTGTTGACTCCCGCCACCATCGACAGGGCGGCCGTGCCCGCGTTCGCGGTTGGAGATCCGCGCGACCTCTCGCCTTTGCGTGGCGCGCCGCTCCAGGCATACAAGCGGCCGAAGTCGATCGGGCCCGAGCCGAACCGCGCGCCGACGGCGGTACCGAAATCGGTGGAGGAAATCTTCGCGCCGGCGGCAGCCGAGGAGGAGGTGCCGTCCTCAGCCAATCCCGACGGCAGCCCCGATGCGACCGCCGATGCCGAGTGGGCGCTGCCTGACACGGCGCCCGCGCTACCTGACAGCGCCCCGGCCAGAGCCCCCGCGCCATCTTTCATTCCCGGTATCGCCGAAGACACTGCGCCGGCGCGGATTGCGCCCCGAAAGGCCGAGCCCGTGCCGGTGGCATCGCTGCCTGTGGCCAAGGATGCGCCATCGGAACTGCTGCCAGCTCAGGAAGCGCCCAAGACCGCCGCCGTACCAAACATGCCACTGGAGCCCGAAGCGGGTATCGTTGCCGCCAGGGCCGCCCCCTCGATCGAACCCGCCGAAATCACCGGCAGCGCGCCGGCAAGGGCCGCACCTGCTGCCGAGCCGACCGCCGTCCTGGACACGCCGGCACGGATCGCGCCGAGCACAGTCTTGACCGAAACCGCCCCTACGGCGAACACGCCTGCCGCAGCAGCGCTGCCTGCCCTGAAACCTGCCTCGGCAGCGCCGGTGATTTCGCCTGCCGACGGAGGATCGCCGTCGGCGCGGCCGATTCCCGAAGGTTTGCAACAACAGGCTATTCCGGCTGAGGTTGCGCCCGCAACCCCTGTCGCCCCAGCGGCGCCGAGCGCGCTGCCCAAACAGGCCGCAGCACCGGCCTCGCCTGCAGCATCGGGAGAGACGCCGGCCGCGACAGGACTCCCTGAAGTCGCCCAACCGCCGGTTCAGCCGATCATGCCCGCCACGCCGCCTTCGCCGGCGCCGCCCACGGTGCTGCCTGAGAACGCGGCAACGCCGCCGCCTGCGTTCCCAGGCAAGGAAGCAGCCCTGACTGGCCAGCCCACGGGTCAGCCCGCCGCCGCGCAACCCTGATTTCTGTCGAAAGAACAGTGCTCACGGCAATTGCCGTGCTGTCTCCGCCGACCTGATAACGGCCAAAGCCCGAGTCAGGCAGGCAGGACGGTCGAACCCATCAGCGCCTCGTCGATGGCGCGGGCGGCCTGTCGCCCCTCGCGGATCGCCCAGACGACCAGCGACTGGCCGCGCCGCACGTCGCCCGCTGCCCAGAGCCGGTCAACGCTGGTGCGGTAGTCGCGGTCGTTGGCCGCGACGTTGACCGAGCGTCGGCTGTCGGTGACAAGCTTCATCTCGCCGTCGAGTTCCTTGATGACGCCGCCTGCGATCGGTCCGGCAAAGCCGATCGCGATGAAGGCGAGGTCGGCGCGAATGACGAACTCGGTTCCGGCGACCGGCTTGCGCGCCTCGTCGACCTCGCAGCACTTGACGCCGGTGAGCAGCCCGTCCTCGCCGATGAACTCGAGCGTCGCCACCTGGAACTCGCGCTCCGCGCCCTCGGCTTGCGACGAGGAGGTGCGCATCTTGGTCGCCCAATAGGGCCACACCGCGAGCTTGTTCTCCTTCTCGGGAGGCTGCGGACGGATGTCGAGCTGGGTGACGCGCACCGCGCCCTGCCGGAAGGCGGTGCCGACGCAGTCCGACGCCGTGTCGCCGCCGCCGACGACGACGATATGCATGCCACCCGCCGTGATCGGCTTCTCCGGCCAGGCTGTCGACTGGATGTTCTCGCCGCCGACCCGCTTGTTCTGCTGCACGAGATAGGGCATCGCGTCGTGCACGCCGTCGAGATCGTCGCCGGGAATGCCGGCGGCGCGCGGCGTCTCCGAACCGCCGCAATAGAGCACCGCATCATGCTCGGCGAGAAGTTCCGTGACCGGCTTGTCGACACCGACATTGACGCCGCAATGGAAGGTGACGCCCTCGCCTTCCATCTGCTTGACGCGCGCATCGATGTAGCGCTTCTCCATCTTGAAGTCGGGAATGCCGAAACGCATCAGCCCGCCCGCCTTCGATTCGCGCTCGTAGACATGCACGTCGTGACCGGCCCGGCCGAGCTGCTGGGCGGCCGCCATGCCCGAAGGGCCGGAGCCGATGACCGCGACGCGCTTGCCTGTCTTGCTTTCCGGCGGATAGGGCCGGATATGGCCGGTCTCGTAGGCCTTGTCGGCGATCGCCTGCTCGATCGTCTTGATGGCGACCGGAATGTCCTCGAGATTCAGCGTGCAGGCTTCCTCACAGGGCGCCGGGCAGACGCGGCCGGTGAACTCCGGGAAATTGTTGGTCGAGTGCAGGTTGCGGATCGCGTTGTCCCAATCGCCATTGTAGACGAGGTCGTTCCAGTCCGGGATCTGGTTGTGGATGGGGCAGCCGGTCGGGCCGTGGCAGAACGGCACGCCGCAATCCATGCAGCGGGCAGCCTGTTTCTCGACCTCCTTGTCCGACATCGGCAGCGTGAACTCGCGGAAATGCCGGATACGGTCGGACGCCGGCTGGTACTTGTGCACCTGCCGGTCGATTTCGAGAAAGCCTGTTACCTTGCCCATTCTTCTACTCTCGTAACTTCCGCCCGCCGCGCTCACGATGTAGCGACCTTATTGCGGCATATGACGGCTTCGGATCCAGTCCAGACGGAGCCCGTTGAGGCGCAACTACTCCGCCGCCACACCCATGCGCATGCGGGCCATGTCTTCCAGCGCGCGCTTGTATTCGACCGGCATGATCTTCCTGAACTTCGGCCGGTAGTCGGCCCAGTTCTCAAGGATCGCCTTGCCCTTGGCGGAACCCGTGTAGTGCACATGGTTCGAAATGAGCAGATGGAGCCGCTCCTCGTCGTGGCTGGTCATGTCGCCCGACACGTCGACACGGCCCTTGTGGTCGATGTCGCCGCCGTGGTGGTGGAACTTCTCAAGCAGATAATCCTCCTCGGGCACCGGCTCGAGCTCGACCATCGCCATGTTGCAGCGCTCGGCGAAGTCGCCGGCTTCGTCGAGCACATAGGCGACGCCGCCCGACATGCCGGCCGCGAAATTGCGCCCGGTCTTGCCGATGACGACGACGATACCGCCGGTCATGTATTCGCAGCCGTGGTCGCCGACACCCTCGACGACGACGGCAGCACCCGAGTTGCGCACCGCGAAACGTTCGCCGGCGACGCCGCGGAAGTAGCACTCGCCCTCCGTCGCGCCGTAGAGCACGGTGTTGCCGACGATGATCGACTCCTCGGCCACAATCCTGGCATTGTCCGGCGGGCGGATGACGATGCGGCCGCCCGAAAGCCCCTTGCCGACATAGTCGTTGCCGTCGCCGATCAGCTCGAAGGATATGCCGCGCGCCAGGAATGCCCCGAACGACTGTCCGGCCGTGCCGGTCAGCTTGACCGAGATCGTGTCCTCGCGCAGACCCTTGTGCCTGAAGCGCTTTGCGACGTCGCCCGACAGCATCGCGCCGGCGGAGCGATCGACGTTGCGGATCGGCATCTCGATCTGCACCGGCTGACGCGTTTCGAGCGCGGGCTTCGCCAGCTCGATCAGCTTGCGGTCTAGCACGTCGTCGATCGGGTGCTTCTGCCGCTCGGTCCAGTGGGTCGCTTCGCGGGGCGCATCCGGCTTGTGGAAGATGCGCGTGAAGTCGAGGCCGCGCGCCTTCCAATGGTCGATCATCTCGCGCTTTTCGAGCAGGTCGGTATCGCCGATAATCTGGTCGATATGCGTGAAGCCCATCGCGGCCAACAACTCGCGCACCTCCTCGGCCACGTAGAAGAAGTAGTTGATGACGTGCTCGGGCGTGCCCTTGAACCGCTTGCGTAGCACCGGGTCCTGCGTCGCGACCCCGACCGGGCAGGTGTTGAGGTGGCACTTCCTCATCATGATGCAGCCGGCCGCGATCAGCGGCGTGGTCGAGAAGCCGAACTCGTCGGCGCCGAGCAGCGCGCCGATGATCACGTCGCGGCCGGTGCGCAAGCCGCCGTCGACCTGCAGCGCGACGCGTGAGCGCAACCCGTTCAGCACCAGCGTCTGATGCGTCTCGGCAAGACCCATCTCCCAGGGCGAGCCGGCATGCTTCAGCGAGGTGAGCGGCGAAGCGCCGGTGCCGCCGTCATAGCCCGAGATGGTGATGTGATCGGCGCGCGCCTTGGCGACGCCCGCCGCCACCGTCCCGACGCCGACCTCCGAGACGAGCTTGACCGACACGTCGGCCGCCGGGTTGACGTTCTTCAGGTCGTAGATCAGCTGCGCCAGATCCTCGATCGAATAGATGTCGTGATGGGGCGGCGGCGAGATCAGGCCGACACCCGGTGTGGAGTGCCGCACCTTCGCGATCGTCGCGTCGACCTTGTGGCCGGGCAGCTGGCCGCCTTCGCCAGGCTTGGCGCCCTGCGCGACCTTGATCTGCATCATGTCCGAGTTGACGAGATATTCGGCGGTGACGCCGAAACGTCCGGAGGCGACTTGCTTGATCGCCGAACGCTCGGGGTTCTTGCCCCCGCCGGGCAGCGGCAGATAGCGGTCCGGTTCCTCGCCGCCTTCACCGGTGTTCGACTTGCCGCCGATCTGGTTCATGGCGCGCGCCAGCGTCGTGTGCGCCTCGCGTGAGATCGAGCCGAAGGACATAGCGCCTGTCGAGAAGCGCTTGACGATGTCGGCAGCCGGCATGACCTCGTCAAGCGCGACGGCCTTGCGGTCGGTATCGCCGGCAAGCCTGATCTTGAACAGGCCGCGTATCGTCTGCGCGCGCGCGGTTTCGCTGTCGATCTGCCCGGAGAACTGCTTGAACGTCTCCCACGAACCCTTGCGCACCGCATGCTGCAGCGTAGCGACCGAATCCGGCGACCAGATATGGGCCTCGCCGCGCATGCGGAAGAGATAATCGCCGCCGACCTCCAGCGCGTTCCTCAGCACCGGGTCGTCGCTGAAAGCATCCGTGTGCCGACTGACCGTCTCGGCCGCGATTTCGTCCAAGCCGACGCCCTCGATCATTGTCGCCGTGCCGGTGAAATACTTCTCGACGAAGTCCGACTTCAACCCGACGGCGTCGAATATCTGCGCGCCGCAATAGGACTGGTAGGTCGAGATGCCCATCTTGGACATCACCTTGAGGATGCCCTTGCCGATCGACTTGATGTAGCGGTAGACGACTTCGTTGGCGTCGACCTCGGCGGGCAGTTCGCCGCGCCGGTGCATGTCGAGCAGCGTGTCGAAGGCGAGATAGGGGTTGATCGCCTCGGCGCCGTAGCCGGCAAGGCAGCAGAAGTGATGTACCTCGCGCGGCTCGCCGGACTCGACGACGAGGCCGACCGAGGTGCGCAGGCCCTTGCGGATCAGGTGGTGGTGCACGGCCGCGGTGGCGAGCAGCGCCGGAATGGCGATGCGGTCCGGGCCGACCTGGCGGTCCGACAGGATGATGATGTTGTAGCCGCCGGCGACGGCAGCCTCGGCGCGTTCGCAGAGCCGCTCCAGTGCACCGGTCATGCCGGCGGAACCCTCGCTCGCCGCATAGGTCACGTCGAGCGTCTTGGTGTCGAAACGGTCTTCGGTGTGGCCGATCGAACGTATCTTCTCGAGATCGCCGTTGGTCAGGATAGGCTGGCGCACTTCCAGCCGCTTCTTCCTGGACGAACCGACGAGGTCGAAGATGTTCGGCCTGGGACCGATGAAGGAGACGAGGCTCATCACCAGCTCTTCGCGGATCGGATCGATCGGCGGGTTGGTGACCTGCGCGAAGTTCTGCTTGAAATAGGTGTAGAGCATCTTCGACTTGTCCGACATCGCCGAGATCGGCGTGTCGGTGCCCATCGAGCCCACCGCTTCCTGGCCGGTCGTCGCCATCGGCGACATCAGGAGCTTGGTGTCTTCCTGCGTATAGCCGAACGCCTGCTGGCGATCGAGCAGCGAGACGTCCTTCCTGAGCGCGCGCGGCTCAACCGGCTTCAGGTCTTCGAGGATGAGCTGCGTGTTGGCGAGCCAGGTCTTGTAGGGATGGCGCGTCGCGATCTCGGACTTGATCTCCTCGTCGGAGACGATGCGGCCCTTTGCGAGATCGATCAGCAGCATGCGGCCGGGCTGCAGCCGCCACTTCTGGATGATCTTCTCCTCCGGCACCGGCAGCACGCCTGCCTCCGACGCCATGATGACGCGGTCGTCGTCCGTCACGATGTAGCGCGCGGGACGCAGCCCGTTGCGGTCGAGCGTCGCGCCGATCTGGCGACCGTCGGTGAACACCAGCGCGGCTGGTCCGTCCCACGGCTCCATCAGCGCCGCGTGGTACTCGTAGAAAGCCTTGCGGTCGGCATCCATCGACTTGTTGCCGGCCCAGGCTTCGGGGACCAGCATCATCATGGCATGCGGAAGCGTGTAACCGCCCTGGAACAGGAACTCGAGCGCATTGTCGAAGCACGCCGTGTCCGACTGGCCTTCATAGGAAATCGGCCAAAGCTTGGAGATGTCGTTGCCGAACAGCTCGGAATCGACGGAGGCCTGGCGGGCCGCCATCCAGTTGTTGTTTCCGCGCACTGTGTTGATCTCGCCGTTGTGCGCGACCATGCGGTAGGGATGCGCCAGCTTCCAAGATGGGAAAGTGTTGGTCGAGAAGCGCTGGTGTACGAGGATCAGCGCCGTCTCGAAGCGCGGGTCCTTGAGGTCCTTGTAGTAGGCGCCGACCTGGTAGGCGAGGAACATGCCCTTGTAGACGATGGTGCGCGCCGACAGCGACACGCAATAGGCGCCGATGTCCTTGTTCTCGTTCTCCGCATAGATGCGGCCCGAGATGACCTTGCGCAGGAGATAGAGCCGCGCCTCGTACTCCTCGTCGTCCACGATCTCGGCCGGGCGGCCGATGAAGACCTGCCGATGGAAAGGCTCGGCTGCCGCGATGTCGGGCGCCTTGGAGAGCGAGGAATTGTCGACGGGAACGTCGCGGAAGCCGACGAGCGGCAGCCCTTCCGAGGCCGCCGATTCGACGATCACCTCGTTGATGTGCTCGCGCAGCGCTGCATCCTGCGGCATGAACCAGTGGCCGACGCCGTAATGTCCAACAGGCGGCAGTTCGATACCCTGCCTGCCCATTTCCTCGCGGAAGAAGCGGTCCGGGATCTGCACCAGAACGCCGGCGCCGTCGCCCATCAAAGGGTCTGCTCCGACCGCGCCGCGATGGGTGAGGTTTTCGAGCATGAAAAGACCGTCTTCGACTATTCCGTGCGTCTTGACGCCCTTCATCTGCGCAATGAAGCCGACGCCGCAGGAATCGTGCTCGTTGCGCGGGTCGTAGAGGCCCTGGGCCTCCGGCAAGCCGGGAATCTGCGAAGGATTGGCGCGTTTGACGGCCACGCCATTCGTCTGGGCGGGCACGCTATGCTCCGTCACAGATGGCGTGAAATCCGTCATCACCATATCCTCCGTTGCTTGCCCTCGCGGGTAGGTCCGTCTGCCTGCCGGCGCGCAAGGCTGGCAAGGCGTTCACAATACGCCAAACCGGCAGTCAATGCGCAGATAAATAAGACAGCAATACTGTCCTAAATTTCTTATTGCAGAAACCAGGTCCGCTTACAAGACCGATTCAGAAAAAATTCGCGATGACCGCGACAGAAAATTGCGCCAGCCGGCAGGCAGCAACAATCTCCGGTCGCAGCGCACGGATGAGACAAGCGCCGAGCGCAACACTTTCCGCCGCCCTGCCCCTTGAAGTTGCCTAGGAAAACCGGGCAGGGTCGCGGCCTTTACGAGCCAGGACAAAACACGTGATTTTTGCATCGGACAATTGGGCGGGCGCGCATCCCAGGATCGCCGCCGCTCTTTCAACACATGCTTCGGGCTTCGAGCCTGCCTATGGCAACGGCTCGCTCGACGCCAAGGTTCAGAAGAAATTCGCCGAGATTTTCGAGCGTGAAGTGGCGGTGTTCTTTGTCGGCACCGGCACGGCCGCGAACGCGCTGTCGCTGGTTTCTGCAAACAAGCCGGGCGGCCTCTCCTTCTGCCACCGCGAGTCGCACATTATGGAAGACGAGTGCGGCGCGCCGGAATATTTCATGGGCGGCTCCCGGCTCTTCGCCGTCGATGGTCCGCTCGGCCGCATCGATCCTGCCAATCTCACGGCGGCGGTCGAGCGTTTCGCGGTGGACAACGTGCATGCCGGCCGCCCGGCGGCGATCTCGATCACTCAGGCGACGGAGATCGGCACGGTTTATGGTCTCGACCAAATCCGAGCGATCTCGGCCATCGCGAAAAAACATTCGCTTCCACTGCACATGGACGGCGCACGCTTCGCCAATGCTCTGGTGGCGCTCGAAACGACGCCAGCCGAAATGACGTGGAAGAGCGGCGTCGATATCGTTTCCTTCGGCGGCACCAAGAACGGCTGCTGGTGCGCGGAAGCCGTGATCATGTTCGACCTCGACCAGGCAGAAGAATTCGGCTTCGTCCGCAAGCGTGCAGCGCAGCTCTTCTCGAAGTCGCGCTTCATCGCCGCGCAGTTCGACGCCTATTTCGAGGACGGGCTGTGGCTTGAGACGGCGGCGCATTCCAACGCCATGTCAGCGAGGCTAGCCGGCCACATCCGCGCGTCGGACAAGGTCAGACTCGCCTGGGAATCGCAGGCCAACGAGGTCTTCGCCATCATGCCGGTGAAAATTGCCGATGTCCTGCAGGAGAAGCGCGCGCGCTTCTACGACTGGCACACGCCGGCAGGTTTTGGCGGCGAGATCGCGCCCGGCGAAAAACTCTGGCGCTTCGTCACAAGCTTCGCGACGAAAGCGCAGGACGTGGACAGGTTCGGCGAGCTGATCGCCTGACGTTCAGGTCCGATAGAAAAGCGGCGCCCTTCGGCGCCGCTTTCGTCTCGGGAGGAGACTGGGTGAGATCAGGCAGCCTTGGCCTCGATCTGCTTGGCCTTGCCGCCGTTCGCGATCTCGATCTTGCGCGGCTTCAACTCCTCGGGAACCGAGCGCTTCAGATCGATGTGCAGCAGGCCGTTCTTCAACTCGGCGCCCAGCACTTCGACGTGGTCGGCAAGCTGGAAGCGGCGCTCGAAGCTGCGGGCGGCGATGCCGCGGTAGAGCACCTCGGAGCCTTGGCCGTCGGTG
This sequence comes from Mesorhizobium sp. KR9-304, assembly GCF_040049215.1. NCBI lineage: Bacteria > Pseudomonadati > Pseudomonadota > Alphaproteobacteria > Hyphomicrobiales > Phyllobacteriaceae > Mesorhizobium > Mesorhizobium sp. KR9-304. The sequence goes on from NZ_JBDZDN010000004.1 coordinate 356,654, forward strand.
TCTTCCTTGCGCTCGCCCTTGACGGACAGGACGTTGCGGTGAGCCTCGATGGCGATGTCCTTCTCCGAGAAGCCGGCGACCGCCATGGAGATGCGGTAGGCGTCCTCGCCGGTGCGCTCGATATTGTAGGGCGGATAGGTCTGGCCGCTGTCAGGCTGCGCCAGCGAATCGAGCATCGTGAAGAGCCGGTCGAAACCGACGGTCGAACGGTAGAGCGGGGAAAAATCAACGTGACGCATGGTTTGTTCTCCTGTTGAGCAACATGGCTTTGCGTTGATCCGGTGCGGAACCCGGGTGTGACACCCATTTGGCGTCCCGGCTGGACCAGCGGCCCCTGTATCGGCGACCGCAGGAGACATTTGGGGACCCAAAACCAGCCTTTCAAGGCTGTATCGGCCCGTTTCGTTGTCATTCCGATGAACCGCAGATGAACCGCTGCTTCGGACCGTGTTCAGGACGCCCGGCCTATTGTCCGGATTGTGATGACGCGATGCAGACGAGCAGCATCGCCACGAGGCCGAGCCGGGTGCAACGTCCCTTCCCCCGGTTCGACAGAGGCCGGGAGGCAGCGTGAAGCGGTCTTCCGGCCTGCCATTGGCGGCGGGCGCCCGCCGCTTGCTTTCTGGTTCCGTGCTTTCTATCACCTGACGGCGCCAGATCGGCCACGGCGCTGACCCACCGACGCGAAAGCGCCTCATGACGGACGTCTTCAACGTAATCCCCAGCAATCCCGTGCCCGAGAAGGCGACCGGCGGCTATTTTTCGGGCTTCGACGGCAAGAAACTGCGCTATGGGCGGTTCCCGGCCGTCGCGCGCCCGTTGAAGGGCACCGTCATCGTGCTTTCAGGCCGCAACGAATGCATCGAGAAGTATTTCGAAACCGCCAGGAACCTGTCCGAGCGCGGCTTCACAACCGCCACCTTCGACTGGCGCGGCCAGGGCGGTTCAGAGCGGCTGCTGCGCGACCCCCAGCGCGGCCATGTGCGCGACTTCTCCGACTACGTGAAGGATCTCGATCGCTTCTTCGAAGAGGTCGTGCTGCCAGACTGCCGCGGTCCTTATTACATCCTGGCCCATTCGACAGGTTCGCTGATCGCGCTTCTCGCGACACCCTCGCTGGTCAACCGGGTCCGGCGCATGGTGCTCGTGGCGTCCTTCTTCACCTATACCGGCTTCCCGCTTTCCATGTCCGGCATCAGCCGCATCGCAGGCATTCTCTACTGGCTGGGGTTGGGGCGCATGTACGGCGCGTGGGGCCCCCGCCCGCGCCGTTCGCCGCCCTTCGCCACCAACAAGCTGACGACTGACATTGGCCGCTACCGGCGCAACATGGAGCTCTACGAAAAATTCCCGAAGCTGGCGCTCGGCGGCCCCACCGTCGCCTGGATCCGTGCCGCCTGCAGGGCCGTGGCGGCCGTGGAGGATCCCGAATTCATCGCCAGAATCAATATTCCAGTGATGTTCGTGGGAGCCGGGAACGACGAGGTGGTCTCGACGCGCGCTATCGCTGACTACGCCCGTCGCCTGCGCGGCGGCCAGATCCTGACCATCGCGGGGGCGCGCCACGAACTGCTGCAGGAGGCCGACATCTTCCGCGAGCAGCTTCTGGCCGCCTTCGATGCCTTTGTTCCCGGCAACGACGAGGGCGTCTAAAGCGTGTCGCGTTTAGTGCGCCATGCTCAGCCGATGGCGTCGCTGCGCCCGGCGTGGAGCACTTCCATCGCGGCGGCATGCAGCTCGGGCGTCGCTGCCGCAATGATGCCGCCGCCGTCCTCCGCCCTTCCGCCGTTCCATTCGGTGACCATGCCGCCCGCCGCCTCGATGATCGGGATCAGCGCCACGATGTCATAAGGCTGCAGGCCGACCTCGACGACCAGGTCCACATTGCCGGCCGCCAGCATAACGTAGGCGTAGCAGTCGGTTCCGTAGCGGGCCAGGCGCACCGCCTTCTCGAGACGGTCATAGGCATCGCGCCGGTCGCCCTGGAACAGCGCGGGTGTCGTCGTGCAGAGCGTCGCCTCGGCGAGCGACACCGTCCTGCGCGTCGACAGGCGCTGACGCGCGGCGGCCCCGTTGGTTCGCTCATACCAGGCCTCCCCGCCGGCCGCGTAGAACAGCTCGCCGACGAAGGGCTGAGCCATCATGCCCGCCACCGCATCTCCCTTGTGCGTCAGCCCGACCAGCGTTCCCCAGAGCGGAATGCCGGAGATGAAGGAACGCGTGCCGTCGATGGGATCGATGACCCAGACGTGATCGCTCGAGGCGTTCTCCGAGCCGAACTCCTCGCCGAGGATGCCCTGGCCGGGATATTCGGCCCTGATCAGAGCCCGGACCGCTTGCTCGGCCTCGCGGTCGGCCTCGGTGACCGGGTCGAAGCCGCCTTCCAGCTTGTTGGCGACGTCGCCGAATTGCCTGAAGCGGGGCAGCGTTTCGCCGGCCGCCGCGGCCGCGACACGCCGGAAGAACTCGACGGAAATCTCCAAAAAACACCTCCGGAGGTACGAACTGATGTAAAAATACAACTAAATTGCGATTTCGCAGCGTTTTTCCGATATGTCTGACAAAAGCGGCTCAGAAATTATTGACATTTGTGCATCGCACAATAGGCTTTGAGTCGGACAGGTTCTCCTGTCCATGCCCTCCTTGGGCGTTTCCTCCCTAGACTTCGACCGCGTCGGCAACGATGCGGTCTTTTTTTTCAGGATGCGGCGCCTACTCGGCGGCAAGCGGCCGGTCCTGGAAATTGTCGAGGAAATTGTGGTCGGGCATCGACATCAGCTCGGCCGAGAACCGCGCCAGATCGTCGGCTAGCGCATCGAAACCCGACGACTTCCTCAGTGTCCGCTCGTTCATGTAGAGCCCGCGATTGATCTCGATCTGCAGCGCGTGCAGCCCCCTCGCCGGCCGTCCGTAGTGCTCGGTGATGAAGCCGCCGGCATACGGCTTGTTGTGCGCCACGGTGTAGCCCATCGAGATCAGCAGCGAGATGGCGGTCTCCGTCAGCGCCCGCGTGGCGGAGGCGCCGAAGCGGTCGCCGATGATGAAGTCCGGCCTCAGGCCCGTGTCGCCGATCCTGATGCTCGCCGGCATGGAATGGCAATCGATCAGCACGGCATAGCCGAAGCGCGCATGGGTGGTGGTCAGAAGCCGCTTTAGCGCATCGTGATAGGGCTTGTAGACCGTCTCGATGCGCCCCACGGCCTCGGCGAGCGGGAGGCGGCCGGAATAGATGTCGAGCCCCTCGCCGACCAGTTTGGGCACCGTGCCCAGGCCTCCCGCCACTCGCGCCGAGCGGATGTTTGCGAAGGAAGGCACCGGCTCGGCGAACATGCGCGGGTCGAGTTCCCAGGGCTCGCGGTTCACGTCGAGATAGGCGCGCGGAAAGTTCGCCGCCAAAAGGGGTGCGCCGAGCGGCACTGCCGCGCCGAACAGCTCGTCGACAAAGCAGTCCTCGGAGCGGCGGATCGCCGTGCGGTCGAGGCGCGTCAGCGCGAGGAAGCGCTCGGGATAGTGGTTGCCGCTGTGTGGAGAGTTGAAGACGAACGCCACGCGCTGCTCGGCGCTCTCGCGGATCTCGAAGGGCGGCACCGCCGAGAAATCATCGGCTGCCGTCATGGCCACAAGCTCAACAACTGCATGGAGCGAAATTGACATCTGCCAGCCCCGCTGTCCAGCTTCGGCGATCCCCTCTTCCAGGTCCAATCAACATTCACTTGATGTTTACCCTCGAGGCTTCATATACGGTATGGTTAATGGGCCTGCATGGGAACAGTCCCGGTGGTGGGTGATTCGGACGGGATCGGGATGGCACGCATACTGCTTGCGGAAGACGACGACGACATGCGTCGGTTTCTGGTCAAGGCGCTCGAACGCGCCGGTTACGACGTCAGCGATTTCGACAACGGCGCAAGCGCCTACGAAAGGCTGCGCGAGGAGCCTTTCTCGCTTCTGCTTACCGACATCGTCATGCCGGAGATGGACGGCATCGAGCTCGCGCGCCGAGCGACGGAGATTGATCCCGACCTCAAGGTCATGTTCATCACCGGCTTCGCGGCGGTGGCGCTGAACCCCGACTCCAAGGCTCCGAAGGACGCCAAGATCCTGTCGAAGCCGTTCCACCTGCGCGATCTCGTCAATGAGGTCGAGAAGATGCTGCAGGCGGCCTGAACTTCGTTTTTGCCTCCAGCCGGATCGCCGCTGCTTGCAACCGCGGCCCGGGCGAAGCTCGCCTCGCCGACGATTTTCACGCTCGGTTTCCGCACTCGGGACGCAGGCGTCCCGACGGCCAAACCCACTATTGACGCGCCGGACCAAAAGTGGTGTATGCGCGGGCTTCGGATGGGCGTGTAGCTCAGCGGGAGAGCACTACGTTGACATCGTAGGGGTCACAGGTTCAATCCCTGTCACGCCCACCATCCGAAACACTTGAAAAATAACACTTTTCTTACGCCCGACGGTTACCTCGGATACACGTACGATTTTTGATTTAGCTACAATTTAGCAACAGGAAAATGTGGGGAAATCGGGCTTCCCCGGCTTTCTCGACAGGTTGATTCTGATCCCGCGACGTCCTTCGAAATCCGGGTATCGAGACGTTTGCGTACAATTCGTCGCTCGACTACGATCGAGCGACTTGGGGTCGACGATGTTGCGTTGTGGGTTTGCAAGAATTGCACTTGTCTCGGCTGTCTTGTGGTCTGGATCGACCCAGGCTCAAACGGACCCCTCAAGTTCGGGCACTGCGTTCTTTGTCAACGCGGACGGATGGGCGATCACCAACGCTCACGTGTTGGAAGGCTGCACCCGGGCGAGCGTACCGAACTTGGGCGACGCAACAGACTGGATCGTTGACCGTCAAAACGACCTAGCTGTCGTCAAAGTGGTAGGTGGCGCTGGCAAACCGTTTCTCCGACTGCGGAATGGCGCGACACGACTTGGTGAGGACATCACCGCCTTCGGCTATCCGCTCCATGGTTTGTTGTCAGACTCCATCAAAGTCACCACCGGGAACATCAATTCCCTGGTGGGAATGGAGAATGACACTCGATACCTCCAGATATCTACCCCTTTGCAGCCAGGGAACTCGGGAGGTCCAATCGTCGACCGGTCCGGCTCGGTGGTCGGTGTTGCGACAGCTGTCCTGGGATCAAAGTTTGCCGGTAACACTGGCATCCTCCCTCAGAACGTAAACTTCGCCCTGCGGTCAAGTGTCGTCGAAATCTTCCTTCAGAGCAGATCGATCGTTTACGACACCAGGCGGGATGACGCAGTGCTCTCGACTGCCGACCTTGCCGAGATGGCGGCCCCTGCAGTTGTCCAACTTCTCTGTTACGGTCAGCCGCAATTCACAGCAGAGCCCTCGCCCACACCGGACAGTACGTCCGACCCAAGCTTGCCGGGGAGACAATTCCAACACGTCGCCAATCACGACATCATTGGATTCGACTACAGGACGTTGAGTTCAGTTTCAGAGCGAGAGTGTCAGTCCGCGTGCCAGGCGGAGCCGTCTTGCCGTGCAACCACCTACAACAAAAAGGAGCGGTTCTGCTTTCTGAAAAATGACGCCAAGCTGCTGGTCACCAACACCGACGCGTCGGCCTACGTGGCACAAGAGCTCACCGCCGACGTGATGATATCGACGTTTGTTATCGCCGCAGGCAAGGACATGGCCGGCGGGGACTACAAAAGAATTCGGCAGAGCAATTTCATCAATTGCTATCTCGAGTGTGAGGTCGACGCGCAATGCCGCGCTTTCGCATTTGTCCGCCGCAAAAGCGAATGCTGGTTGAAGAACAGAGTAGGTGGGGTGACTTCGAGAACCGGCGTCGATCTTGGAGTAAGATAGCCGTCGCAAATCGATCCGGTGATCATCAATCGGAAACGTAGGACCCGTCCTCTATGGCCCGCGTGAAAGAGAGATACAGCCGCCGAAAGTCGGAAGAGCGATTTGGACCTGTTTACGAGTTGGTTGAAGGCGATCGGTGCATCTACTGTGGAATTGCGAATGACGGTCGGCACGATCATCAGCCGCCAGTCTATGTTCTGCACCGCTTCGCCGATGGCGGTCAGGTCACCAAAAAAAGGCAATCCGGGATCGCTTCGGACAATGCAAGCTGGTGCCATGCTGCACCATCTGCAACATGGGCCTTGGCGCCTACCACGGATCGGATGACAACGATCGCTATTGTCGACTGGAAAGACCAAACTTGCTTGAACCCATCACGCCTACCGATTGCTGGAGATGCAAGCACCAATGTAGCCCCCAAGGTGGGCGCGCATACGAACCGAAGGACCGGAAGATCACGTCGTCGACGCGTTCGTGTCGAACGCCGGGTGAAGATGCCGCGCTGCGCAAATCGACCTACGAAGAATCGAACGGCTGGTATTCGGGAATCGTCGCCGACATGTTCGGCTAGGCAAACGCTGGGGGGTCCAGAAACATCTGGACCTAGACATGAGAATTGGCGGCCTCCCGGTCGCCATTGCTCATTCGGCGGGAGTTGGAGGCTCCACAACTAGCTAGGGACCAGCGTTGTAGGCTGTGAAAGTTGGCTAACGGGCACGCGCTAATTGATCACATGCCGGTCAACCGATGGCCCCTGCCGGGTTTGACACGCTAATCGGCAATGCTAACGTCTTGCAAGGAACGTGGACGTGGCCAATCCAATAGCCGGACGAAGATCCCCGCCGCCTGCCCGGGTTCGGATAAGGCTGACGGGCGAGAGCATGGTTCAAGACGAAACTGGCGATCGCGCTGGTTGGCCCTCCGCTTTTGAAGGCGATCCCGTTGGGATTACCGCCGATCATCTGATCCGCCAGGCCGGCGCACTGGCGAAACCCTTTGCCAGACAGGACTTCGTTCTGCGGTCGTTGACCGTGGTGGGGGAAGACCCAGAGCGGCGGCCTTGCCTTTCAGCGCTGGTTTTCAGGATCGACGACGCGGGGCCATACCGTATTCCGGATCCGCTTCTCAGTTTGCCCGTTGAAGGCCCTTTGACCCTGGACGTGTTGTGCGAATTGCATCGCCGCGTCCAGGAGGTCTGTGGCACCTTGCCGGGCAGCGATCTCCTAGCCGCGCCTGCCGAAATCCTGAGTGCGTTGAAGCCTCGAGATGGCTATCATTTCCGCGCGGTCGCAGCTGTCAAGAAGGCCGCGAGCCCGCGTCCCGAGCTCGACCTGCTCCTGCGGCGAAGCCTTTTCGATAGCGGCCTCGTTGGAATTGGCCGTGTCGCGCTTTCATCCAGGGCGCTCGACGTGTTTCTGGCCAGCGACGCCGTTCGAGCACCGGAATTTCTGGACGGTGGCGAGCGCGGGCACATAACGATGTCGAGCCTCGGCAACAATGGCCGCTTCGCCAATCAGTTATTCCAGTATGCGTTCATGAAGCTCTATGCCTTGCGGCACGGCGTGAAGATGGCCGTTCCCGACTGGCCTGGACGAAAGCTGTTTGGCCTCAAGGACCCTTCGAGCAAGCGGATGAAACTGCCGGAACTGGCATTCCAGGGCTTTCTCGATGCCGAGGCGGCGCTTTGGAAGGCGGCCGCTCCTCCCGTAAACGTCGATTTCTGGGGCTATTTCCAAGAGATGCCGCCCTGTTGGCAACCGCATCGAGAATTGTTGAGGATGCTTTTCTGCCCTCCGGCTGCGGAGCGCAAAAAGTTCGATGCATGGTGCAGTAATCTGACCGGGAACGGGCGGCGCACGCTGATTGCCATCCACATCCGGCGGACGGACTACCTCCTGTCGGATCTGCCTTGGCTCCAAGTGATTTCCGAGCGATGGTATGTCGAATGGCTAAGAGACATCTGGCCGACGCTGCCTGACCCCGTGCTGTTCGTAGCGACCGACGATCCCGTCACTGTCCTTCCACACTTCGCGGAATTTTCACCGAAAGCGCTGTCCGACCTGCCTCGGTCACGATTGCCCGACCATGTGCGGGACTTCGAAATTCTGCGCCGGGCCGAATACCTTGCGATCTGCAACTCGAGCTTCTCGCGCATGGCGGCCATTCTGGCTGCGGACACGCAGCACTGCTTTTTGCCATCGCCCGCCGACCAACGCTTGGTTCCGTATATGCCGTGGAGCGACGGCCAGTTCTGGTCCCACTTCGAAAACAGCCCGAGCGATCTCCGGAATGTCGAACCCATTCAAACAGGGATGGAGCGCTCAAGTCGAAGCGGGCGGGACCATCGGCCTCGGGAGGTCTATCTCGACGTTACGGATCTGCTGCTTTTTCTACGCTCACATTCGACGATTTCCGGCATCCAGCGTGTTCAGTGCGAGCTCATTCGCAACCTTAACGAACAGACTCGGGCACGTGAGGTCAATTTTACCGTCTTCAGCCAGAAAGGCCTGGCTGTTGTGGCCGCGCCGGTGCTGTTGGAGATCATCGACCGGCGTGGGTCGGAGCCTGCGTCTCCATCGGATTTTGCGGAACGGATCCGGACGGTGCTGGATGCAGCCGTGCCGGCCAATGCGCAGGCGGGCGACCTGTTTCTGGCCACCGGCGCGTTCTGGGCGATCAACAGTGTCGGACGGCATGTTTGGCAACTCAAGGACGCGGGCCTGACCATCGGCGTATTTGTCCACGACATCCTGCCGATTTCGCGGCCGGAATATTTCGAAGCCAATGCTGGCATGATGCTGGTGAAGCCGCTCGTAGAGGTGCTCGCGATGGCCGACTTTGTCGTCACATCCTCGCACTATAACAAGGCCGCGCTCGTCACCTACCTGAAGACGCGAAACCTGCCGCCGGTGCCGATCGACGTGATGCCGCTTGGACACGGATTGCCGAAATCGTCGGCCGATACGCTCGAACTCAGCGATACGGTTGCAAGGCTGCTTAAGTCCGAGTTCGTACTTTGCGTCGGAACCATCGAGCCCCGTAAGAATCCGTTCTACCTCTTCAACATCTGGAAGCTGATGATGGAACAGGGGGGCGTTGCGATCCCGACGTTGGTCCTGGCCGGACGCAAGGGCTGGCTGGTTGATGATTTCCTGCGTCAGCTCAAGGCCGCCAACAATCTGGACGGCAGGATCGTGCTTCTGCACGATCTGTCCGACGAGACTCTTGATCTGCTTTATCGCAAGTGTCTCCTGACGATGTTTCCAAGCTTCGACGAAGGTTGGGGATTGCCGGTCGGCGAAAGCCTGGTGCGGGGCAAGATTTGCCTCGCGTCCAACACCGGAGGCATACCGGAGGTCGGTGGCGGCTTCGCCGACTATATCGATCCCTACAATGTCCGGGACGGATTTTATCAACTCGTCCGCTACCTAGAAGACCGGGATTTGAGGAAACGGCGGGAGAGGGAAATCGCCGCGCAATTCCCCTTGCGATCCTGGCGCAGTTTCGCCGCCGGGATCATGCATTCAGTAAAGGTCAATCTTGAGCGCCCGCCGGCTGTCTCAGGTGCTCGCGCCATCGCGCTTCCTGCCAACGAGTTCTTGCCGATCGGAAAATGGATCGAGGGGAGTGCCCAGGAAGCCGTGCGCGGTTGTCTTTCGGCCGAGACCGCCTGTATCTCGGGCTGGAACGCCGTCGGAAAGGTCGGGATAACGGCTTTCGGGCCATTTTCCGTTCTGCGATTTCGCGTCGAAGGCGCTGGCCGGACAAAGGTCATCGTCGTTCTTCGGCTCACCTGCTCCAGTTCGAAAGCTGTCAGCTTGCACGTGCGGCCGGAATATGGAGCCAGGCAGCAGATCGCCATAAAACCTGGACCTGACATCATAGTAACCGTGCCATGCGAAAGCGCAGAGGACGGTACGGTAACGGTTTATCTTGAGAGCATGAACAATCGCGGAGCCGGCACCCCTGATCGATCCGCCTGGAAACTGAAGGGGTTTTTGTATTTTCAGCCGAGTGCACTTGCACGTCGCATGACCCGGCTGAAGGCTTCAGACAATGAGTTGAACGCGAGTGGCTCGCAGGGCCGCAAGACCCAGGAGGGGCCGATCAGGGCAGCCGTTTCGTCAGCGGAAAGCCGCGATGTGGACTCGCTGGAGGCATTTCTCGCTGTCCCCAACTCCAGCTGGCGGAACGCCATGCAGACCACCACATATCGACGCGAACCTGTGTTTGTCGATGCCGACGATCGGCGGCTGTTCATGACGCGCTATCGCAATTCGCGTACTGCTCGACTGGGCGCGGTGCCCGACGAACTGACATTTCGTCGCCGCAGCGACACATATGTTTCGATGTCCCGGCTCACGGAAGGAGCGGCTTTCGATGCGTCGGGGGTGGCTAAGGATCTCGGCTACATCAAAGGCGCGCCGGAGGACACACCGTGGTTGACAAGAAATGGAGATACCTGCTGGATCGACAAGCAGGCCTTGGTCCAGGCCAGGCATCTCGATGGCAAGTTCGCTATCTTCTTCAACGGCAATTTGCACAACTACTATCATTGGTTGGCTGAGGGCCTTCTGGCCCTCGATATTTTGACGTATACTGTCAAGGAAGGCCTGGGGCTAAAAATCATCCTCCCGCAAACCATGGACATCAACGCGGTCTTCGATCATCGCGCCTCGCTCAGAACCTTGGGCTTCCAGAACTGGCCTGTCGTCGAAGCACCGCCACCGATGGTCTATGTCGACGAAGCCATCTGGGTAGACAGCCACGATTTGATCGAGGGGGTTCCCTCAGCTTACGTGAAGCGCTTCCAGCGCCGCGTCGCCTTCCTATACGCCGAAAAGCGCGGCCAGAGAGGCAAGCGCCTGCTGATCAAACGCTTGGGAACCGCGCGCGCGATCTGCAATTTCGAACAGGTCGAAGCCTTCCTTCATCCACTCGGTTTCGAGACCGTTTGGCTCGAAGGCGCCAGTATCGAGGAGCAGGTCCTGATGTTTCAGCGTGCCGAATTCGTCGTTGGCGCGCATGGCGCAGGGCTTACCAATCTGCTGTTTTGCGAACCCGGAACCAAGGTCATTGAATTCATGCCGACTGCTGAGATGCGACCTTTCTTCTGGCTCATTTCGGAAAAACTGGGACTTCGCCACGGGATGCAGTTCTGTGAGGGCGTGGAAGGCGAGGGGTTTCAAGCCTCCGTTCATATCGGTATCGACAGGCTTCGCGAGTTGTATGATCTGGTCGACAGCGACCGCTAGACCGAGGTCCGCACGAGGATCGTCAACGGCCATCCGAACAGCCAGATCGACCATCTCCTGCCGTGGGCCTACATCGCCGACCCCGAACTCAGTGCGGTGGCCCGAGAACACCGCTTACGTCTCTGTGGCCTGTGGAAGATCGGATCGGAGGAGGCCAAAAAGCTGGCTGTCTACGTAGCACCTGACCTGAGACCCCAATATCCTCCGGTTTGAGGGAGAGTCCTGGTTTCATTTCTGGCCTCATGCGGCCTGTTTTTCCATCGTTGATTTCATTGCGAACTCAGTCGGCGGCATGTTGCCGAGAGCCGAGTGTGGTCGGTGGTGGTTGTAATCCTCCTTCCATGAGTTGATGGCGCTGCGGGCCTCAGACAGCGTCGAGAACAGTGTGTCGTTGAGATGGCGTAGTTGGGACTTCGGTTCCGGAGACGCCGGTCCTTTCCTGCCTGGCATGATCAACAGCTGGGAAGGCATGACCATTCCCGGTGTCGGGCGGGTGACGGCACTGGCCTTCAAGACGGCAATCGACGACCCGGCACGGTTCCGACGATCGAGCGATGTAGGCGCCCATCTCGGCCTCACGCCCCGACAATATCAGTCCGGAGAGACCGACGTCCGGGGCCGCATAAGCCGATCCGGCGATGCGTTCACACGGACCGCGTTGTTCACCGCGGCGCATGTGATGCTGACCCGGTCTTGCCAATGGACATCGATCAAGGCCTGGGGTGTGCGGATCGCGAAGCGCAGCACGCTGAAGAAGGCCAAGATCGCTGTCGCTCGCAAACTGCCGTCGTCATGCACCGGATGTGGCGCGACGCCACTCCCTTCCGTTGGGGAGCGCCGGTGTGATCTGATCACGAGCTTCGAGAGGGCAGTATCCCGATCGAAGGTCCCGTCAGGGACGGGGATGAGGCGAAGGCCGCACGAGTGTCTGGTGCTGCTTCAGCGCGCAATCACAAGCCCGCCGTTTAGCATGGTCCGCCTCACCTTCGACCCCCATCCTGCGGCGAGCAGATGCCGACCGCGAACAGAAGCATGACCCCAGACGGGTGCTTGGATCGAACAACGGAGATTGACACCGAAGCCCCAACTACAGAAGGCATTCGTCCCTGAAGCGCCCGTTGAAGCTCTCGACGAAGGCGTTCTGTGTGGGCTTGCCCGGCGCGATGCAGTGCCATTCGATCTCGGTCTGCTGGCACCATCGCAGGACCGCAAATTTCAATCGCATGACTTGGTGGGCGATGACGGGCTCGAATCGCCGACATCTTCGGTATAAACGTAGGTGGCATAGCACCCTGGTCCGACCGCGCGACCATTTTGAGCAGGGGTTGAAAGATGCTGCCGGATTTTGCACTGCCGCCTTTCAGCTGCCAAACCGGCGACATCGGCGGGGAGCTCGACATTCCCTTGCCGTGCATCCTCACTAAACCATCCGTCTACGCAACGCTGATACCGATCATCCTACGAATCGAGCCGACGCGCTGGTCGGACCTCGATCTCACTCTGCGAGTGGCCGAAGGGCATCGCCTTGGGGGCGAGGTTGTTGCGGTCTGGGGACGTTTTCCGCAACATCAGCAAGCGATAACGAGCGCATACGCATTGCGCCGCTGCCCGTTTGACAGCGAGCAAGTGACGCTTTGGTTTGGCGGCGAACCGCATATCCAGTTTCCCGGCGCAGACCTTGGGTACAGCATTGGTCTTGCCCCGGACACGACCGGCTCATCGACCACGCTGCGAATCCCAAGCTGGAGTTCGTCAAACCCTCCACACCCTGGATGGCGCCTAACGACTTGGGACGGGGTCAACCAGCTCGATAGCGGTGACGGTGTCATCCATGCCGTCGCCATCTGGCTCAGACCTCAAATCGGGGCCAGCCCGGCTGCTGCGGACGCTCCCTTGGCACTCGAGGTCCTCTCCGGAGGCGCTGTGGTCTGCCGCAAGACGCTTGTAGTCCTTGCACGATCGGAAACCGAGGTCGATCACGCATGCGCCTATTGGAAAGGTCCAATCAGCGGTGCGGCCACAAGCCTGTTCGACGGGCAGGTGCGATACAATCTTCCCCTATTCGCGGCCCTCGGACCGGGACTGCCTGTCAATCTGGACCTTGCCTACGACTCCGGCAGCGCCGCCGCCCTGGCCTCACCACAACCAGGAAGCACTGTCGATACCCGAGCTGAGTTGCCCTTCGGACCGGGGTGGTCGAGCCTTTTGACGTCTCGCCTCTTTCTGCTGACGAGGGAGCGGGAGGTTCGGACGGGCGACACTGACGTTGCGAGCCCTCGCGTCACGATACGCGACATTCTGTTCCTCGACTCGGACGGCCGGCTGACGTGGTTCCTTCCCGATCCTGGGTCCAACCACGACGCGCTGTATCTTCGGCCCCCCGACGCCATCGGGGGGTTCTGGACGACGGCGGCGCGGACACAGTCCGGCGCTCTTTCATGCACCTTCGACTCTGCGGCGATCTATGAGGTCGCCGATGGCTACAGACTGCTGTCAGCGGACTCGCTCATTGAGTTGGACTTCGACCGTAACGGCCGCCCGCGCCAGCTCCGGAGGATGGATCACGCTCGCCCGCTGCTGTTCGACTATGCGCTGAGTGGCGACAGGGTCCTCCGGACGGAAATAACTGACTCGCAGGGGCGGGCGACTTCGCTGGTTCACGGAACGGACGGGCGGGTTTCGGAAGCGGTCGATCCGTCCGGGTCGCATTGGGTCTTCGAGTACAACGGAAGGATCCTCGCCACGGTTCGGCATGCCCAGAGCGGCGCCACGTGGAGGTTCGCGTGCGACGATTCAGGGCGTCTTCTCGAACTGACCGGTCCGGCATCTCGCGCAAGCTACATCTGGCAGCCTGCGAGGGCCTTGGCGCCGCGCCGCCCCTTGATGTCGGTGACTCGAGTCATCGAGGGCAATTACGCCGCAGCGTTCGCATGGGACTTTCAATCCTTCCCAAACACAACCGCGTTCGAGGTGGCGGTTCAGGAGCCCGAAGGGCGGGTTTCGCGTTTCCGCTACGCCAGCGTATCATTAGTCTGGACATGGGAGGTGGATCGCGGGGCCGGCCACCGGGAAATCTACGACGGAGCCGGCTGGCAAAGCTTTGTTCCGGGACAGCCCTATATCCATCGCTCCGGCTACTCGACGACATATCCCAACGGAACGAGCGACCTGCGCTTTACCGGGACGATCGAGGGCCGGCGGCGACTTGTTTCGATATCATCCCGTAACGGGGCAACGACCCGTTTCACCTATGGTACGACCGCCAACGGCGCTGTTGTTGTCACTCAAATCGTGGAAGATGAACCCTCTCCCGGAGCGGGACATCCGACGTGGCTGTTCCAGCACAACGACGATGGCGAGCTGGTCTCCGAAACTGATCCATCGAGCGTCAGGACCTCGCATGTCAGATCGACCGAGCCGGGGAAGATCGGCCTCGTCACACGCTCGACGCGCGGTCCGACGTGGAGCGAAGAGCAGGAGCACGACGCAATGGGGTGCCCGTCCCTCACAAGGGACGGCGAGGGCAACGAGACGGCATACGAGAGAGACGGGCTGGGCAGGATGACCCGCAGCCTCGACTCCGATGGAGAAGAGACCCGCTTCAGATACGACCCGGCGACATTGCTCGTCTCCGAGATAGAGACGGCCGCCGGCATCGTCATCCGCCGAACGTACTCGGCTCTCGGGCAAATGGAGCACGAGATCGATCTGAACGATGGCGAGAAGCGGATCGAGTACAACGATCTCTACGAACCGACTTCCGAGATCTTCGAAGGCGGGGCCGAGCGCGTCCGCTACAACTACGATATCGCGGGCCGACTACTTGAAGTCACAGAAGAGAGCGGGAGTCGCCGGGAGACGACCACCAACGTTTACGATGCCCTGGGGAATATCGCCCAAGCTACAGTGACCGTCGGGGGCGAGCCACCGCAAGTGACGACGATAACCTATACGGACGAAGGCCAGATCGCCCGCCTGACACACCCGCCAACCGTGGTTGCAGGACAATCCTTCACGCCGACCCTGGCATACGCCTATCGGCTGGATGGGCTGCTGGAATCCGAGACGGCGGACATCGCGCCCGGCCGCCAGCAGCGCCTCACCTACCGCTACGACCGCCTCGCCCGCGTCGTGCAGATCGACAAGGGCGAACCCGGCGCCGAGATTTCCAGCGAGCGCTTCCTCTACGATGCCGCCGGCGTCCTCATCCAGCACTCGGGCGACAACCTGAACCTGTTGCTTACCCCGACGGTTCCGCGGGCAAGCACGACGTCGCTCGAACTCGATCAGGCGGGGCTTCCCCATCGGATACGGCAGAATGGCCGCACCATCGTCGAGGTCGAGCGCGACGGTGCCGCGCGCACAACCCAGGTCCGCATGCCCAATCAGTCTGGGCAACTGGTGTCCGTCGAGAAGCGCCAGTACCAAGGCTTCCGATTAAGCGCGGTGGAGACCGCCTACGGCCACGCGACGCAGATCAGATACGACGAGGCCGGCCGCCCCGCGACCTTGATCGATCCGCTCGGCACGCGCACGCTGCTCCAGTACGACGCGGCGGACCGTCTCATACGCATGCGCATCGAGGGCCATGACGGTTCTCTCGCCGAGACCCGATACGCCTGGGGCATTCCGCACGACGAGCTCCTGGAAATCTCCCAATTCCGGGGGGGCAGCTGGGACACAACCCGGCTGCAATACGAGGATGGACTGCTAACCTCGGTGACCACGCCCATCGGGGCCACGTGGAGATACACCTACGACGCCACCGGCAATCTCGCGACGCTCGTCGATCCTTCCGGTGTGACGCGGACGTTCTCGTCCAACGATGCGGGAACGGAGAGCGCCGTCGCCTGGTCCTCCGGCCCAACCGTTCGGACGGAACGGGACCTCGCCGGCCGACTCCTCTCCTCGTCGGACGGAACCGCGCTGAAGACGCTTGCCCGGAACGGGGTCGGTCTGCCCACACGGATCAACTATTCCAACGCAGCCGCCGGCTTCAACGCGACAGCCGACATTTCCTACGACGGCTATGGCCGGGTGGCGTCGGTCATGGACGACCTCGGTTTTTTCGTCGTCTGGGACCACGACGGGTTCGACCGCATCAGCAGGGTGACGGTGGCGGGCGGCGCCGGCCCGCCGACGGTGGTGGCGCAATACGATCGGGACCTGCAGGGCCGGCCGAAGCGGGTCAACAGGTTCGGGCTGGAAGACGTCTATCAATGGGGCAACGCAAGCGAGCTGCTTTCCATTCGCAGCTTCGACGCCTCGAGCAACCTCGTCCGGCACGTCACCTACGACTACGATGTCCTGGAGCGGCTCACCGCCGCGACCCACCGGCATCTCTCGATTGTCGAGCGCTGGCGGTACGACGGCGTCGGCCGCCTCACCGGACACGTGGTCGAGTCCACGAACGGCAACCGGTTGTGGGAAAAGGAATGGACCTACGACGAAGCGGGGAATGCGGTTGTCGAGCGGTCGGGCGGGATCGTCACGACGCGAACGTACAACGGCTTCAATCAACTCATCGGAAGCCGGACGTTCGGTTGGACGCCATTGCCGCCTGCGTCGCTGACGGCGTTATCCGACAGCGCCCTGCCCGGCCATGCTCCCGATCTTGCGAGCGACGGTCTTGCCGCGGCCGATCTCTCTGCGGGCCATGGCTTCGTCTCGGAAACGACGACGAGCGAGCACTGGCTGGAGCTCGTTCTGCCCAGCCGGCAGGCCGTGAGCGGACTTCAACTGGCGCTGCCACACGGACGCGATTTCCCTGCCGAGCTTCGCCTGGAATTTGCCGACACGGACGGTGTTTGGCACTCACTTAATGTCCTTTATGCCGTCGGCGCAGGTATCCTCGATGCGCCGAGCGGCCGGATCAGGCCAGCGGCGCCGACCGCCACGCTCGGCGTTGCACCAGCACAAGCCGCCCGGATTCGGCTGCTGCAGCCGGCCGACGCCGGCCCACGACCTCCGGCGGAGCATCCCTACGCACTTGCCGTTGCCGAGCTGACGCTGTTTTCGCCGACTGAGGAGCAACTCGACTGCCACTACGACGCGTGTGGACGGCTGCTCGAGGATGGTGAATTCACGTACCAGTACGACGCCCAAGGGCGTCTGGCCGAGGTGATCAAGGGGACCGCGAGTGTGGCGCACCTGGAATACGGCCCCGACGGCGAGTTGGTGGTGGAGCGTGATCCTGTCACTGGCGCGGCCGTGTTCAATCTTGCCCTGGCAGGACGCTGGCACTCACGGCGAGACGCGGTGACAGGCGCGCCGATCTCGGTCGCGGTTTTCGGCGAGTCCAACAGGGTCCTGGCGACAGCCGATGCCAGCGGTGTGAAGTCCCAGTTCGAAACAAACAAGGTGGGAACGGTCGAAACGGCGCTCGATCCGGGTGGCGCCAAATCGCTGCTGACGGGACCATGGGGCGAGGCCATTCCGGGTATCAGCCCCAACGATGCTTCGACGCCCCGGTTCGGTGGATACCAGACTGTCGCTGACGGCTCCCTGGCTGTCCTACCCCATCGTGCCTATTCAGTGGCGCTCAACCGGTTCCTCTCTCCCGACGATCCGGGAATGCCGGACCTGCCGAACCTCTATACGTACGCGGGCAACGACCCGGTGAACGCGGCCGATAGCGGCGGCGAGTTCATCACGCACCTCTTGGGTGGCATTGCCTCGGTCGGCATCGGCTACGCGATAGCACGCGTGCAAGGCAAGGACTATGAGCTGTCCGACGCGGCGGTCGATTTTTGCGTTGGAGCTGCGTCATCCGGTCTTTCGTCGCTTGGCAAATGCGCCAAGTTAGGTGCGGCCCTCAATGCGATGTCGCAGGGGGGGCGGGTAGCCCGCGTCGCGGCGCGCGCCGCGCCGGTGGCCGGTGCAGCGGCACTAGGCGTGGGCGGAGACTACGCCACGGCGGTCGCAAAAGGCGAGGCCGACGATTTCGATCTAACGTCCTCGCTGCTAACCAACACGCTCATGGGCGCCATCGGGGGGCTCTTCGTCCGTGCCTACTGCTTCGCTCCGGATGTCCTCGTCTCAACGCCGGCAGGCAGGCGGCCGATCGGCGACCTCGAGCCGGGCGACATGGTCCTCGCGCGCACGGCCGACGGACTCTGCGAGCTGGTCGCAGAAGTCGGCAAGGTGGCGCGGCGGTTTGCCGAGGAGACCGTCGCCATCACCTTCGGGACCGATCCGGGAACTAGCCAATCGGTTGTCTCCTCCAAGGATCACCTTTGGTATGCGGCGAACCGCGGCTGGCTCCGAGCCGCCGAACTGCGAGAGGGCGACATACTTGTCACCGCCACGGATGAAGAGATCGCCGTCATAGACGTACGAAGCCAGCGGACTGGAACGGAACTGGTCACTCTCGAGCTGGACAAAGGTCATACCTTCTTTGTCAGCGCGTCGTCCTCGGGTGCCGCGGTCTGGGTGCACAACGGCTGCCACGTACGGGACGCGCTCATGGCCAGCGATGTGCACTTGTCGAACCAGATCAGTTGGCGGCGCCTTCATGGCGTTCATACAAGAAGGCATGTCAACAGGCATGCATTCGCGACGCTGCTCTTCGAGCAAGGCAGGGGAACCTCCAGGCGCTTCATCTCCCGCAACCGATGGCGCTCGGCACATCGGATAATGTGGGACCGGAAGGTCAAGCCGCACCGGCTGTACTACAAGACTGGCGTAAACGACCTGGGGATCAATGCCGCAACGCGGTCGCATGCGGAGGGCGGTGTATTCAACCAGCTTGCGCACTATCTGGATGAGTTGAAGGCCAAGGGCGCCACGGGGAAGCGTAGAGCAGTGCTTCTCGTTGACAAAAGGCTATGCAGCTATTGCGAGTCGGCGGCGGGGGTGCGCAGGATGTTTGAGCGCGCCGAACTGGATGAATTGGTGATTATCTGGCGCCACCCCCTTTCCGGCAAATCAGGTCTGCTCCTGATGAACGAAGGGGGCCTCGTCGACAACGCCGCAGCCGCTATGGGCGATTGGGTTGCCAAGCTCCTGAGACAAGACTTCGCTCCGATCGACTGGTCGAACCTTGCGATGAAGGCCCCGGTTCTGGCTCCCCGGTTGGCCGGCAAGTAGCATCGTCTAGACTAGCTGGCGGCCATCTTCAGCTTCGGCAGTTGTATCGAGCACGGACTGAATATTTAGCTGGCCACTGGCTGCTCACCCCATGCCGGTAAGGTTCCCCGACCGGACGCCAACGCAGGCTGCACGACCTCTGCAGCAAACGCAGCGCTGATGGCTTAAACAGCTCGTCGGAGCGTTAAGCTTGAGTTCGTGTCCGACCCGTTTTCGTCACCATGTCGGAACTGATTGGCTCAGTTCGTTTCCAGGCTAGCGATAGCGGACTTGGTTCCAACGGTGTCCGAGGAGCGATAGTATGATGATCAAGCCATAGAAGAACTGCACGTAGAAGCCGGACAGTCCTACGCCGACCACCCCGGTCTGGATGAACGAAACGGTTACCGCGCCGATCGCCCCGCCGACCACGGTGCCTATTCCACCCCATGGCGGCGTGCCGCCGACGAACACCGACGCGATCACCGGCAACAGGTAACCGTCGCCCGAGGTCGGCCACCAAGTGAAGTTGATCATGGTCGAGAACACGCCGGCAAGCGCGGCCCCGAGCCCCATCAAGCCGAACACCTTCACGCGGGTCCAATTGACGTTAATTCCCATTTCATTGGCGCTGTCGGGGTTGTCGCCGACCACGTGCACATGGGCGCCGAACCTGTGACGGTTGTAGAGCATCGCGCAGAAGGCCACGAACAGGACAGCCCAGAACATCTGGACGGGAACCCCGAACACCTTGCTGGAGAACAGCTTGAAAGCCAGGCTATCGACAAGGTCCGGCATTGCGATCGATTTCGAGTTCGTGACGATCAGGATGACACCGCGCAGCATGAAGTTCATTCCCAGCGTCGCCACCAGCGAGGACAGCCCGCCGTAGACGACGAGCGCGCCGACGCCGAAGCCCAGAACAGTGCCGAACGCAATCGCAGCCATCATGGCGAGAAGCGGGTCGTATCCGGCTTGCACGACCACGGCGAATGCCAGGGAGGCAAGCCCCATGACAGCCGGGAATGACAGGTCGATCTCGCCGGACGTCACGACAAAGACCAGCGGTGCGACCAGGAACAGCGTTACGGGCAA
Source organism: Mesorhizobium sp. KR9-304 (assembly GCF_040049215.1). Classification (NCBI taxonomy): domain Bacteria; kingdom Pseudomonadati; phylum Pseudomonadota; class Alphaproteobacteria; order Hyphomicrobiales; family Phyllobacteriaceae; genus Mesorhizobium; species Mesorhizobium sp. KR9-304. The sequence goes on from NZ_JBDZDN010000004.1 coordinate 376,916, forward strand.
GGTGGTCATCACCGCCGTATAGAGACCCCAGTTCGAGAACACTGTGGGGTTTGCTACGAAGAAGGCGAGCAGCATGAGCCAGAAGATCGCAAGCGAGCCCAGGGCCGCCCGATTGCCTATGATGAACCGACGCAGAGGGCGCTCGGCAGGGTGCCTGTCCACCGAAACCGGGGGCGTTGCTCGGGCAACATCGGTCATCATGCAACCTCTCTCGTGTGATGCGGCTTGGCGATGTCTTCCATGAACTGGATCAACTCGTGCGCCGAGCCCACATCGGCCTTCTTCTTCTCCATCGCGACCTTGCCCCGATCTATCACCACGAAGCGCTCGGCGATGTCGTAGACGTGATGGATGTTGTGGCCTATGAACACGATCGACCGGCCGGACGCGCGCACCTGGCGGACGAAATGGAAGACCTTGGCGGTTTCCGTCAGCGACAGCGCGGTCGTCGGCTCGTCGAGCACGATCAAATTGGCCTGCTTGAGGATGGCGCGTGCGATAGCCACACCTTGCCGCTCCCCACCGGAGAGCTGGCCGACGATCGAGTGCGGCGAAAACACTTTCGACGTGAAGCCGATCTCGCGCATCAGCCGCTCGGCCTCCGCAACCTGCTTGCGCATGTTGAGCCAGCCAAAGGGGCCCGCCAGTTCGCGTCCCATGAAGATGTTGCGCACGATCGATTGCTGCACCGCCAGCGCGCGATCCTGATAGACGGTTTCTATTCCGGCGCCGCGGGATCGCGCCGGGCTCCAGTTGCTGACGGCGCTGCCGTTAACCAGAATCTCGCCGGAAGTCGGCTTGATGACGCCGGCAAGGATCTTGATCAGCGTCGACTTGCCGGCGCCGTTGTCGCCGAGCAGCCCGACCACCTCCCCCTGGTTGACGTGAAGGCTCACTCCGCCAAGCGCATAGATCGTCCCGTACGACTTGGTGATGTTTCGCAACTCGATGATGGGTGCGGTCATGGTTCCTCCGCAGATGGGCGCCGTCGTTGCCGACGGCGCCGTTTTTCGCTTAGCGCAGGCCCTGTGTCGCGAGATCGGCCACCGTCTCGTAGTTGTCGGGCGTCACGAACCCGGCGCCGGTATCCACATTGATTGCCGCAAGGCCGTACACCGCCTGCTGGCAGAGGCTGAGGATAGGCAGATACCCTTGCAGGAAGGGCTGCTGATCCGCGGTGAGTTGTACCCAGCCTTCCTTGAAAGCTTCGACAATCTGCGGGCTCGTGTCGAAGCCGATCTGCACGACCTCACCCGGCTTCTTGCCCGCGGCCTTCATGTATGCAGGCGCGTTTCCCAAGAGCTGGCCTCCCGGATAGACGATCGCCTTGATGTTGGGCTTGCTGGTCAGCGCCGCGGTGATGACCGGGATCGCCAGGTTGGGATCGGCGGCCCATTCCGTCGGCGAAGGCATGCGCGTGACCGTCAGACCTGCCGCCTCAAGCGCGTCGGCGGCCGCACCCTCGCGGACGTAACGTTCGGGCTGCTGGTCGAACGGACCGAACACGAGCACTTCGTCGCCCGCCTTCAGCCCGAAGCGCCGCACCGACTCTTCGCCAAGCGCCGTGCCTTGCGGGCCTTGCTGGGCACCGACGTAGCCGCCGCCGAACTTTGCCACGACAGCAGGAAGCGGCACGTTCTGGTACATCATCTTGATGCCCGCGCTGGACGCCTCCTCGGCAAGCGGCATTATGGCGGCCTCGCCCGCATGGCCCATCATGGCGATCCCATCGGGTTTCGCCGCTACCGCTTCGCGCAGCTGCTGCACCATCGTCTCTGCCTTCCAGCCCGAGAAGACGTAGTCGACCTTGGCTCCCGTATCGTGGGCGGCCTGCACGGCCCCATTGTACACGATCGAGGCGAATGCGTCGCCCTCCGCGCCGCCCGCGAAGAAGCGGATCGTGACATCGCTGCACCACTTGTCGCGCAGCGCTTCGGCGCCGGCGGCAGTCGCCATGGACGCCAGCGCCACGGATGCCATTGCAAATGCTTTTAGAGAAGTCCTGCCGTAAATCATCACTTCCTCCCTTTGTGCTGTCGCACGGTTGGCCGGTCGCTTCGCGGCCGGCATTGCTCCCTACTCACCACGCCCCAGCGATGGATCTCCCCCCTCGTAGTGCGCGGTAAGATTCACGAAATCGCCACCTCGGGACTGCTTGAGGTGGTTGAGCGCCGCTACCTGTCCGGTCATTTCGAGCGCATCGCGGTAGACCGGATCGTGCCAGCCCTCGATGTCGATCGACCCGGACCAGCCGGCGAGGCGCAACTCGCTGATGATGTCGGTCCAGTTGCTGTCCCCGAAACCCGGGGTGCGCATGAAGACGAACGGATGTTTGCCGAAGATGCCGTGCTCGCGGATGACATCCCAGCGCACGGTCGCGTCCTTGCCATGGACATGGAATATGCGATCGGCCCATTTCCTGATCTGCGGCAGCGGATCGATGAGATAGACGAGCTGATGGCACGGCTCCCATTCGAGGCCGACATGCTGGTCAGGCGTTTCGTTGAACATGAGTTCCCAGGCGTCCGGATTGTGGGCGATGTTCCAATCGCCCGTCTCCCAGTTGCCGTTCATCGCGCAATTTTCGAAGGCAATCTTGATGCCCTTGTCGGCGGCGCGCCTGGCTAGGTCAGACCAAACCTCCCTGTAACGCGGCAGGCTCTCGACCAGCGGCCTGCCGCGCAGGCGGCCGGTGAAGCCAGCCACGCAGGTCGCGCCGAAATGGTGGGCGTTGTCGATGCACGACTTCCAGCCCTCCAGCGTCGCCAGGTCCAGCTCGCCCGTCTCAAGCGGATTGCCGAACATGCCGAGGGTCGAAATGGTGATGTCTCGGTTCCCGATCGCATCCTGGCAACGCCTGCCCAGTTCACCAAGATTCTGCCCGTTCGTCGTCTGCCAGAAAAACGGCTCGAAGCTCTCAAAGCCGAGATCGGCGATCTCCGCGATTCGCTCTGCGGCATTGCCTCCCGTGGCGTTGATCATGGTTCCGATGCGTATGGACTTTGCCGGGTTGTTCACGCTGCCTCCTGCACGTCGATCGGAACCCGCCTGCGCGCCGCGGCGCTTTCGATGGCCGAAAACACCATCGCCAGGCTTCTGATGTTGTCGCGGCCGCTGGTTTCCGGTTCGCGGCCGTTTTCTATCGCCCCCAGGAAGTCGTCGATGACGCTCACATGCCCATTCGCAAGGCGCGGATCAGGCGCCGGCGGAACGTCGACTTGTCTCAGTGGGCGGAAGAAGCCGTCATTGCCGTCGACGACATTCAAGGCGAAGTGGTCTTCGCCGTCCCACAAGAGCGTGCCTCTCGGCCCCACGATCCTCCATGCCGAATCCCAGCTGGTGTTGGCGCCCTCGGCGCTCCACGAACCGCGATAGGTGAAAATGACATCGCCGGTGAACTCGAAAATCGCATTCGCGGCCGAGCCGTACGCGTACCAGGAACCCGACGGATTGCTCTCATGGCAGTAGACCGCGACCGGTTCCTGCCCGGAGAGGAACCGCGCCGCGTCGAAGGTGTGGATCGCCATGTCGAGTAGCAGAACGTGCTGCATCACGTCCCGGAAGCCGCCGAAATGCGCCCCGACGAAGAAGTCGCAATGGATCGCGTTCACGGTTCCGAGTAGGCCGCTCTCGATTGTGGCGCGGACCCGTCGGATACCCTCCTTGAACCGTCTGTTCTGGCACACCGCGAACAGGCGTCCGGCCCGCGACGCCGCCTGCCGAATCTTGCGGGCGTCTTCCATAGTGGTCGCCATCGGCTTTTCGCTGAGGACGTGACATCCGCGGCCAAGGCTCGTTTTCACGACGTCAAGCCTCGCCGAGGGAACGGCGACGTCGAACACGATCTGCGGCCGCAAGTCTGACAGCATCCCATCCAGGTCGATACCGGCGGGACATTCCGAGATGTCGAACTCGCTGCGCAGCCGCTCGGCGGCAGCAAGGTCGAGGTCAACGAGGCCGGTCAGCACGACCCGGTCCTTCAGGGCCGGCTCGCGAAGCGCGCGCACCCAGGTGGCAGCCATGTTGCCACATCCGACCAGGATGGCCTTTTTGCGCAAATTCCCCTCCCCGGCAATCAGCACACGCCCGCAAGCGCCTAGACGTTCGTAAGCGCTTACGTTTCTCCGTAAGCGTTTACGGAACTATACTTTGCTCGATAACCGTGTCAATTGCCTGTTTTTCGGCGCTGGGGGAACCATACCAAGAATGCGAGGCATCGCGCGACTGGCGAAGGAGTTGGGCATCTCCACCGGCACGGTCTCGCGGGCGCTCAACGGCAAGCGCGACGTGAGTGAAGAGACCAGGCGAAAGGTCTTGGAGGCGGCGGCACGCCTCGGCTACGCACCCAACCAGGCCGCCCGCGCACTGGCGCAGGGCACGACGCGCTCGATCGGCTTCATGATCGAACTTGATCCTGAAACCGCTGCCAGCAGCGATTACTTTTTCATGGGTGTCTTCGACGGGGTGCAGAGCGTGCTGACCCGACACGGTCTGGACCTGTTGGTATTGCCGTGCCCGACAACACAGGATCGCTACCAGTATCTCGAACGCTTCGTGGCGCGGGGTGTGGTTGATGGCATCATTCTGGCGTCAACCCAGCGCGTCGACCCGCGCGTGGACCTGCTTCAGTCGGTCGGCATCCCCTTCGTGACGCTTGGACGGAGCACTTCTGGGGACGGATACTCCTGGATTGACCTGGACTTCGAAGGCGTCGTGAACACAGCCATGGACCGCTTCGTGTCGCAGGGGCATAGCCGCATAGCAGTGACGCTGCCGTACGGAGGCGTGAATTTCGGAGCCGTGTTCGAGCAGGCCTACCGGGCTGCGCTTCGGCGTCATGGGCTGGACTTCGATCCGCACCTCGTTTTCGAGACGCGGCGCAATGAGCAGGCCGGCTACCGGCTCGTCGACAAAATGATTGCCCTCGACGTGCCGCCGACAGCGATCCTCCTCATCTACGAGGTGGCGGCGATCGGCATCTACCGCAGGCTGGCGGAACTGGGGCTCGTGCCTGGCCAGGACCTCGCGGTCATAGCGTTCAGGGACGAACCGACCGTTCGGTTCCTCGAACCGTCAGTCACCTGCTTCAGCGTTTCGCTCCGAGATATCGGCGTCTCAATCGCCGAGGCGATTCTCGCCCAGTTCCCCGCACATGCAGGCGCCTATCCATCCGGCATCGTCCAGAAACTCTGCCATCTCGAATTGCGCGCAGGTAAAAGCGATGGTCCGGCGAGGCATTGATCGGCGGCCTGCTTGGAGCGCCGCACAAATGGTATCAGCGACGCGGTTCTCTCAATGGCGCGGATTGCATCGATATCACTTGGGACTTCGCCACCTCATCCGTTGCTAGGTCCGCACAAAATCCTTGGACCCGCCCGGACTTGGAACGGAAAGGGCGGAGACCGTGAGCGCTGGTGACACGACAATCAATGCGGTGCGGCGAGCGCGCCCGACCATGGTCGATGTGGCTCGCTCGGCAGGGGTGTCGCAGGCTACCGTCTCACTGATCCTTAATGGATGCCTGTGACGCACCCTCATTACACGGTTTTTGAGCTGCTCCCCGTCTTTGGATCGCCCCGGGCAGGAACTTCCGGGGTGGGAGGCTCAGGGCGGAACGGCCGCCGAGGAGCCTTTCATGAGCGATATCGGCGGCTTGTTGCCGATCGCGCTGTGGGGTAGGATTGTGTGGCCGAGGCGATCCAACCAGGTCCGAGATAGCGGGCAGCCGCGATCAACAAATCTGGCGGTGGGCGAAGCGCCAATATCGCCATCCCGACCGAGGCTAACGTAACTTGGGTCAGCAGGCTTTTCGTCGCATGATCCGGTTCAATCGGACGCATAAGGCGGGATGCAAGACGGATGCGCGTAGCGGTGAAATCAATGAATCGATCACCGGTCAGCGCTACCCCCAAAGCGATCAAGAGGTAAATCCATCGCAGAAGAGGCAGAAGTGAGTCCATTTTGGATTCGACATCGCCATCGATGTTCGGAGGTGCCAGAACAATCAGCTCCTGTTGGACCGTCAGAAACACGGCAAATGGCACTGTTCCCGCAGCTATGAATTGAATGAACGCCGCGGCCAGACCAGCTTGAAACAGCAGCAACCGCGACATCCCACCTCACAGAGTGCGCTTTGGTACGTTCACCCCGTCAAGCAACGCGAGCAGCCCTCTTAGAATCTCGATCGGCGGCGGTGGGCAGCCGGGTATATGCAGATCGACCGGCAGCACCTCCGATACCCCGCCCACGACAGCGTAGCTCCCCGCGAAACACCCTCCATCCTTGGCGCAGCCGCCGATAGCGACGACCCATTTGGGGTTCGGTGTTGCATCGTAGGTTCGCTTCAAGGCCTCGCGCATGTTTTTGGTGACTGGTCCGGTGACGAGCAGCACATCGGCATGTCGCGGCGAAGCAACGAAACGGATTCCGAAACGCTCGATGTCGTAGAATGCGTTGTTGAGCGCATGCATTTCAAGTTCGCAGCCGTTGCAGGAACCCGCGTCGACGGCACGGATCGACAGGCTTCGCCCCAGCCGTTTGCGAGCAGCGCCAACCAGCGCCCGGGCGAGCTCGTCGACCGCCGAGTCGCTCGCCGATGGCGAACGCTCGGTGAGGGGCGGCTGGATCAGGCCATTGAAGAGGAGCTTGCGCATGACAGCCTGCCTTCAGAGATCGTGACCGGAATAGGAGCAGTTGAACGACTTGTTGCAAAGCGGAAAGTCGGCGACGATGTTCCCCTCGATGGCTGCTTCGAGAAGCGGCCATTGGAACCATGACGGATCGCGCAGATGACAGCGCTCCACCACGTTGCCTTCGGAGATGCGGAGCCAGACGAGAATGTCGCCACGGAAACCCTCGACGAGCGCCATGCCTTCACCTGGCCCATTCGCCTCCGCAACATCGACACGGACCGGGCCGTCAGGCAGCCGTTGCAGGATTTGGTCGACCAGGGAAATGCTCTGCTCGACCTCGCGGATACGAATCCAGACACGGGCATTGACGTCGCCCTCCCGCAGGACAGGCACGTCGAAGGCGAGATCGTCATAAGGCGGATAGCCGGGCGTACGCCGGGCATCGAAATCCTGGCCGGAAGCCCGGCCGACATATCCTCCCGCTGCATACTGCCGGGCCAGTTCCGTTTCTAGCTTGCCGGTCGCGACTGTCCGGTCTTGCAGCGACGTGGTGTTGTCGTAAAGTTTGATCAGAGCCGGGAACCGCCGCCTGATCTCGCCGATCAGAGACCGGATCGCGGTCGCCCCCTCATCGTTGAGGTTGCTTGCTATCCCCCCAGTCACGATACGATCGCGCATCATTCGGTGGCCGAAGGCCGCATCGCTCGCGCGCAACACGCGCTCGCGCAGCACGCCGCAGTGGGCATGCATGAGTGCGAAGGCGGCGTCGTTGCAGATGGCGCCGATATCTCCCAGATGGTTCGCCAGGCGCTCCAACTCGGCCATTAGCGCTCGCAGCCAGACGGCCCGCCGTGGAGCCTCGACACCCCGTGCCGCTTCGATCGCACGGGCAAAAGCCAGAGAATACGCCACGGTGCTGTCGCCGGACGTTCTGCCTGCAAGTTCGGCGGCACGATCAATATGCGAACCCGCCATCAGGCCTTCTATGCCTTTGTGCACATAGCCAAGACGCTCTTCCAGTCGAACGATCGTTTCGCCGCTTGCGGTAAATCGAAAATGGCCTGGCTCGATGATGCCTGCATGCACCGGTCCAACCGGAATCTGGTGCAGGCTCTCACCCTCGGCGGGCAGGAAGTTGTAGGGATGTGCCGACACAGGCGCTGGAATGGCCTGTCCCAACGGATGGCTGATGCCCCATTGGCCGTGATCGAGCCACGGGCGGGGATCCGGCAGCCCCTGCGGCAAGAACCCGAACAGGTCGGCGGCCGCACGCTCAAGGCGCAATGCCGGCGGATGCAACTTGCCGACCGAGGGATAGCGACCATCAGGGCATTCCAGACTGATGACGCCGATGTCTCGAACCTCGTCGACAAGCGCCATGTGGACGGTACCCGGCTCACCCCAGAGGCCGAGCAGGTTCCAGCGGCCTCCTGCGAGTTGTTCGACTGCGACGTTCCAGCCTTTCGGAGTCACCACGGCGCGCGCCCACGGAGCGTGATGTTCAATGCGTTGACCAGCAAGGATGATATCGGCCAGCGCGGGTAAGCTTTTCCTGGTCGCCCGCTTCATCCCAGAATCCTCGCGACATGCTGGAACCACGTGACGAGAGGCGGCGGCAGATAGATGCCGGCAGCAAATACCAGCGCCAGGTGGGAATACATCGGCACGTAGGATGCCTCTGCCGGTGCGGTGCTGCCGCGCGGCTCACCGAAGGCGACACCGGTCAACCGGAGCAGCAGAGCGCCAAAGGCAAGCAGAAGCCCGAATACCAGCGGTATCGCCAGCAGCGGCTGTCTGGCAAATGTCGAACTTACGACGAGGAATTCGCTCATGAAGATGCCCAGCGGCGGAAGGCCGGCGATGGCGACGACGCCCATGACCAGCGCCCAGCCCAGTCCGGGATGGGTTTCCGTCAGCCCGCTAATGTCGGCGATCTTTTGTGTGCCCTTAACCTGCGAAATGTGGCCGACTGCAAAGAAGATTGCCGACTTGGTCAGGCTGTGCATCACCATGTGCAGCAGGCCGGCAAAGTTGGCGAGTGGGCCGCCCATGCCGAAAGCAAATACTATGATGCCCATGTGCTCGATCGAGGAATATGCGAACAGGCGTTTGATGTCGCGGCGGCGGTAGAGCATGAAGGCCGCGAAGATGAGGGACGTGAGCCCCATTGTGATCATCAACGGTCCAGGCGCAATCGCGTCCGGACTGGCGGCCAGCAACAGCTTGAAGCGCAGCACGGCATAGAGCGCGACGTTGAGGAGCAATCCCGACAACACCGCGGAGATCGGTGTCGGGCCTTCGGCATGGGCGTCAGGCAGCCAGGCATGCAGAGGGGCAAGGCCAACCTTCGTCCCATAGCCAAGCAGCAGAAAGACGAAGGCGACGTTAAGCAAGGCCGGGTCGAAGCGCGCTGCATGCACTATGAGCACTGTCCAGACCATAGCATTCGTGCCCTCGCCGACGACCGGCTGTGCGGCCATGTAGACGAGGATGGTGCCAAAGAGCGCAAGCGCGATGCCGACGCTGCCCAGAATGAAATACTTCCAGGCCGCCTCCAGCGCTTCATGCGTGCGGTAGAGACCGACCATGAGCACGGTCGTCAGCGTTGCAAGCTCCACCGCCACCCACATCAAACCGATATTGTTCGACACGAACGCGAGGTTCATGCCGAACATCATGATCTGAAACATTGCGTGGTAGAATCGCAAATTCGACACGGTCAGGCGGCCGGTCTCCAGTTCGTGAGCGATGTAGGAGGCGCTGAAGACGCTGGTCGTAAAGCCGACGAACGTGTTGAGAACGATGAAAACGATATTGAGATCGTCGACGAGCAGGTACTGTCCCGGCTGGGGCCGATCCGTGACGAGCAGCGAAAGAGCTGCGAGCAGGGTGAGGAAGCTTGCGGCGACGTTCAGGCGCGCCGTGACCCGGTAGTTCGGGAACGCTGCCAGCAGTGCGGCCGCACCGACGGGTATCAGTAAAATGGCCGCCACTGCATCGAAGGAGAACGCGGTCATCGGCGTTCTCCCCTGTAGTCGTCGAGTGCGCCGATATCCACCGAGTCGAACCGTTCGCGAATCCGGAACAGGAAAACGCCGATGACGATGAACGCAATGAGGATCGAGAAGGCGACGCTGATCTCGACGACCAGCGGCATGCCCTTGGCGCCTGTGGCGGCAAGGACCAGACCGTTCTCGAGCGACATGAACCCGACAACCTGGCTGACGGCATTTCGGCGGGTCACCATCACCAGGAGGCCAAGCAATATTATGGATAGCGCGAAGGCCAGATCCTCGCGCGCCAGCGGATCGGCTTCCGGAGTGACTCGCAGCATCAGGACCATGGACAAGGTGACCAGACCTATTCCTGCGAGCATGGTCGGACCGATGCCAACGGCGGTCTCGATGTCACGATGGATGCCGAGGCGCTGAATGATGCGGTGAAGCCCGACGGGAATGACGATCGCCTTGAAAACGAGGGCGATCGCCGCTGTGACGTAGAGATGATGGGCGTCCTGAATGTAGGCCTGCCAGGCCACGGACAAAGCGAGGACGACGGCATGCAGCGCGAAGACGTTGATCAGCGCAAAGAGGCGATCCTGATAGAGCATCATGAAGCTGACCAGCACCAGACCGCCGGCCAGCAGGTGAGCGATGTCGAAGGTGAGGCCGTGCATCAGAGGCTCCGCGAGACAAACAGCAGGAGCGTGCCGAGCAGGGCCAGCATGAGCGCCGCACCCAGGAAATTCGGAACCCGGAAAACACGCATTTTGGCGATGGCGGTCTCGAAAAGGGCGAGGAGAACGCCACAGACGGCAAGCTTGCCCATGTAGACGATGACGCCCAGGACATAGGACCCCGCGCTGGCGCTGGCGGTCACCAGTCCCCAGGGTACGAAGACGCAGGAGATCAGCGACACATAGAGCAGAAGTTTCAGGAAGGCGGCGAACTCGATCATCGCCAGGTGGCGACCGGAATATTCCAGGATCATCGCCTCGTGAACCATGGTGAGTTCCAGATGCGTTGCCGGGTTGTCGACCGGTATGCGGGCGTTTTCGGCGATCGCCACCATGACGAGGGCGATGAGTGACATCCCGAGCGATACCCGCAGCCCGACGTCGGGCGATCCCATAACGGCGGCGACCGTCGAGAGCTGGGTCGCTCCGGCGATGAGCGCCAGACTGAAGACGATCAACAACATGGCCGGCTCAGCCAGCGAAGCGATCATGACCTCGCGGCTGGAGCCGATGCCGCCAAAGCTCGTGCCGACATCCATGCCTGCCAGCGCCAGGAAAAACCGTGTGCTTCCAAGCAGCGCGACAATGGCTATGAGGTCCGCGGTCCAGCTGAATTTGAGGCCGGTTGCGAAAGTCGGGATTAGCGCAGCAGCAACCCAGGTGGCGGCAAAGACCAGGTAGGGCGTGGCTCGGAACAGCCAGGACGCGTTGTCGGCTAGGACAACCTCCTTGCGCATGAGCCGCAGAAGATCGCGATAGGGCTGGATGAGCGAAGGTCCCTGGCGCCGCAGCAGTCTCGCCTTCACCTTGCGCACGAAGCCGGTCAGAAGCGGCGCAAGCAACAGCACCAGCATCATCTGCGCGCCCTGGATCGCCAGTTCAAGAATCAGGGCCATAGCGCGAGGACCAGAAGCAAGGTGACGAGGTAGAGAAAGACGAGGGTCAGATAGCGACGGATCGTCAGGAACTGCAGATGGTTGAGTCTCTCTGCAGCAAAACCGATTGCGCCGGCGATCGGCCGATAAAACGTCTCCCAGATCGGATCGTGCATTTCGACATCAAGGCGGGCCGGGCCGGTCGCGCCCGGTGGCGGCATCTCCACCTTTTCCGTGGCGCGGAATGCGAATGTGCCGAAGACGCGGCGAATCGGCTGTGCGAAGCTGACGGCCGAATATTGCGCGGCTGGACTTATGTCGGGGAAGCCGCAACCCCAGGCAGGGCCTCGGCGGAGCGCGCGCGAGGCGAAGCGGTGGATAACGTACGCGGCGAGCGACGCGGAAACCGCAATGAACAGGAACACCAGAAGACCATTGTAGGAACTCCGGCTCTCGGCGATCGGCACGATCGACAGCCAGGGCTGCGCCATCTGCACAGGCATGCGGTTGCCGACAAGCGAAAGCGTCACCGACGAAAGGTTGTCTATGACAAGACCCGGCAGGATGCCGGCGAGCAGGCAAAGTGCTGCAAGAGCGAACATCGCCGCCAGGGAATAGCGGTCTACCTCGTGCGCGTGTTCCACCGCTGCGGTCCGTGGCCGGCCGAGAAACGTGATCCCGAACGCTTTCACGAAGCAGGCGGCCGCAAGTGCCGCCGAGAGCGCCAGCAGGCCGCCGACAGCGGGCACCATGACCTTCAGCCCCCATTGAGGCAGATCCGGGCTCTGCAGTATAGCCTGAAAGGCCAGCCATTCGGAGACGAACCCGTTGAAGGGGGGAAGCGCGGAGATCGAGACGCAGCCGACAAGAAAGACAAAACTGGTCAACGGCATGCGATGGATGAGACCGCCCAGCTTCTCCATGTCCCGCTCGCCCGTCGCCGTCAGCACGGCGCCCGCGCCAAAGAACAGCAGGCTTTTGAAAAAGGAATGGTTGAGAATGTGGAAGAGGGCGGCGGTGAGCGCCAACGCCGAAGCGAGAGGCATCGCATTCGCCTCAAAGGCCAGCGCGAGACCGAGGCTTACGAAAATGAAGCCGATGTTTTCGATCGTGCTGTAGGCAAGGAGACGCTTCAGATCCTTTTCCATCAATGCGTAGAGGATTCCGAGAACCGCTGTCAGGCCGCCGAGGAAAAGCACGACAACGCTCGACCACCATGTCGGCTCGCCGAGCAGGTCGAAAATGACGCGCATGAAGCCATAGGCGGCGACTTTGGTCATGACGCCGCTCATCAGGGCAGAGACATGGCTCGGCGCCGCCGGATGAGCGAGCGGCAGCCAGACGTGAAGGGGAACAAGGCCGGCCTTGGAGCCGGCGCCTAGCAGCATGAGGATCAGCACAGCGGCGGCAACGAACTGGTTTGGCTCGGCGGCACGCATTGCGTCGAATGTGTAGTTTCCACCTGGTCCGGACAGCAGACCGAATGCGAGCAGCAGAGCGAGCGTGCCGAAGCTCGCCATGACGAGATAGATGTAGCCCGCCCTTGCATTGTCCTTTTCGCGATGGTGAGCCATGACGAGCGCCCAGGAGGCAAGCGACATAAACTCCCAGGAAAGCAGGAACGTGAAAGCGTCGTCCGCCAGCACGACAAGATTCATGCCGGCGAGGAAGGCTGGGAAGAAGGGTAGAACCCGATGCGGCGCCGGTTCGTGGCGACCATAACCGAGACCGTAGAGACTGGCCGCGGCGCCTCCGAGGTTGACGACGACGAGAAAAAACGTCGAGAGCGGATCCAGGCGAAAATGAGCACCGATCCACGGTAGCCCGAGCGGCAGCGTGACAACCGATGCGCCGGCAGGGTCGCTCGTCAGGTGGCTTGCGACAATCGCGAACACGACGGCTGAAACGCCAAGTGTCGAACCGTAGATCAACCGCGTTGCCGCACCATTTCGAGCCACGACAACAGCCAGTGCCGCGGTTCCCAGGAGCGCGGCGACACCCCCCAAAAGGAGCGCGGCAGCTGAAATCACGCCCCGCCCCTTCCCCCGAAGCGGGATTCCACGCCACTGCTGCCCGAAGTCCTGGCGAAATTGAACTCTGCTTTTAGCCGAACGCCGCGCCCGCCGGTCTGACTGGTCGCACCCTCCCCAATCAATTCTATCCCGGCATCCTCAAGAGCCGAAATCAGTTTCATCAGCGAATCGACATTGCCTCGGATCATCGCCCCGCTGGCCTCCATCCGCTGGATTGTGGGCACCGAAAGGCCCGACAATTCGGCAAGCCTGCGTTGGTCGATACCGAGGAGCGCCCTCGCGGCACGCAATTGGGGAGCAGTTATCAAGGGTCGCCGTTGTCAGCTTTGAGGCATGAGTTCTCCTTACTATAGCATACGTTGGAATGTGCAATGGTCAACTACTGATGTTCAGGCCATCGCTATCGATGGCTCGTGCGGCCCTAGGACGTTGCGACGCCAAGAAGGGAACGGTCGCAGCCACCAGCACCCAAAGCTTGCGAGGGAAGCGATGGCGATTGGCCCTGTGGAGTGTTTTAAAGGCAATAGCTAAGGATCTTGCGGTATCGTCACCGCGAAGGTCGGCAACGGGTCACCTATAGTCATCATGCCTTGTGACCTGGACGTCCGCTCTTGCCTTTTGGACGCCAAAAGCTGCTGGTCCGCTGCCGGCCCCGTTGCAGTCAGGCTACAATGCGCCTCAACTCGGCCGTTCAGTTCAACGTTTTCAATCCCCGGAAGCAGACGCGATGACCATGATAGCGCTGTCCGTCGAATGGCTGCAAATGCTACAGACTGTCGGAGCCAACACTGCTCCCGCCTACATGCTCTTGAGATACAGAGACAAGAGTTGGGTCTGAGAAGAAATGCTGAGCTTTCGGTAGACGTTGCGGCGATGAACCTTGACGGTTCCAGTGGTGATGCCTAGTCGGCGCCCAACAGCCTCCGACGAATGCCCTTGAAGGACCAGATCGACGATCGCCGCCTCGCGTGCGGTCAAGTTGAGCCTGCCCCAAACACCCTCGACACGAGCTGGTACGGAGCTTGGCTGGCGTCTACCATGCCCATCCTGGTCGACGAAACGCGTTGCGAGGCTGCCCCAATGGCGCCTTACCAGCGCATCCACGAGTGGCTCGGCCATCTTGAGCTGCCGCCACTCGCGCGGCGAAAAGATTCGCGAGCTCGTCCGGCGCATAAGCGAGAGCACAACCGTCGTGTCCTCCTCCAGGCGCACGAAGAAGCCGATCTCTTCCGCCAGCCGCGTCTGCGAATAGTAGGTGCGGAAATACTCACTCGAGAAGAAACGGTCAGGCGCCAGATCAGACATGCGCACAGCACCCGACAGGCCGTTGCGCGCGGCATGGTAGAAGGGGTCGAGCAGGTAAGGGCCTTTTTGATAGAGTCTGACGAAGACCTGATAGTCTTCCACCCCGAACGTAGAGTAGAGGTCGATCGGCCGTTCCGCCTGACGATAAGCGAAAACTACGACGAAATCGAAATGCGCCAACGCGGCCATAGCCTCGCCGAATGCATCGCCAACTTCCCGATCTTGAAGGGAACCGGGCGCCAGTAGGGTGGAAACCACCCCCATCAGGCGGCCGAGATCCGGACCTTTGGTCATCGCAATCTATACCCCGCGAGGCGTGACACGCGCGAAACTACCTCTCTTGGGGTATATCCCTTACGGGCAGCTTTTCGCTAGCCTGTCGCTTTCAGCCTGATGGGAACTGCGGGTGATGGAGCCACAACGCCGGTGACAAGCAGGGTGTCAGGGGCCGCGACGAATGACGTCGAGTTCCAGGGCGTAAGCAAACGCTACGGCGAGGTGCTGGCCGTATCCGGGATCGACCTAGGCGTGCCAAAGGGGGCTTTCGTTGCCCTACTCGGCCCCTCGGGCTGCGGTAAGACCACGTGCCTCCGGATGATCGGCGGCTTCGAACAGCCCAGCGAAGGCACCGTGCTCATTGACGGCAAGTCCATGAACGGCGTGCCTGCCTACCAGCGCCCTGTAAACATGGTTTTCCAGCACTACGCCTTGTTTCCGCATCTCGACGTCCAAGCTAACGTTTCCTACGGCCTCCGCCAACGCCGCCCGCGGATCGATCGCCGCGAGATCGACCGTCGCACGCTTGAGGCGCTGGAATTGGTCCGCCTTGGTGGCTTCGCCGCACGTCGCATTGACGAGATGTCCGGCGGCCAACAGCAACGGGTGGCGCTTGCGCGCGCGATCGTCAACCGTCCCTCGGTGCTGCTTCTCGACGAACCATTGGCGGCCCTCGACCGAAAGCTCCGAACAGCAATGCAGATCGAACTGCAAAGCCTGCAGCGAGAACTCGGCATCACCTTCGTTCTCGTAACCCATGACCAGGAAGAGGCTCTTTCGATGAGCGATCTGGTCTGCGTGATGAACGCCGGGCGTATCGAGCAGATGGCGCCACCGCAGCAGGTCTACGACCGGCCGGCGACACTGTTCGTCGCTGATTTCGTCGGCAAGACCAACCGCATATCCGGCACAGTCGAAGCCGACGGCGCTTCGCTGCGTCTGGCCGACGGAAGGGCGATACAGGTTCCACGCAAAGCTCCGGGTGCAGCGACCGCGGTGCTGCGGCCAGAAGCGGTTCACATCGCGCGCGGCGACCGAAGTGACGGTTTCGCGGGTACAGTGACGCACCGCATCTTTCTTGGCAATTTCGTGGAATACGCGATCGCAGCGGACGGGCTGGGCGAGATGCTGGTCACGGCTGACCGCAGCGCGGCACGCCAGACAATCGATCCGGGCGAACGGGTAACGCTCAGCTTCGCCCCAGAGAGCCTGCTCATATTTCCGGCATAAAAAAATCAACCAGACGAAAAAAAGGGGAACGTGCATGACCAAGTTCAGGACTACGCCGATCACCGCCGCCGAACTCACTGCCGAGTTCATGCGGCTGAAGCGCGGCTCCGTAACCCGCCGCCATTTTCTCGCTGTAACGGGGCTGGGGGCGGCGGCCGCTATCATGGGCCGCTCGGGTGTTTTCTCGCTCGACGCGCATGCCCAGGAACTCGGCACGCAGATGTCGCTCGCAACCTGGCCGAACTACCACGATCCGGCGACATTCGAGGCTTTCACCGCCAAGACTGGCGTTGCCGTCGAGGTCAACGTGTTCGGTTCCAACGAGGAGATGCTGGCCAAGTTGCAGGCCGGCGGTACTGGCTGGGACCTGTTCGTGCCAACCAATTACACGATCTCGACCTACGCCAAGCTCGGCCTGATCGACACGCTCGATCTTTCGAAGGTGCCGAACTTCGATCCGGCGACGCAGAACCAGCGCTTTACCAACGAGGGCACAATAGACGGCAAGGCTTATGCATTACCAAAGAACTGGGGCACCACCGGCATTGCCGTCAACACGGGCAAGCTGAAGGCACCGGTGACGAGCTGGAAGGAATTCTTCGAAGTTGCGCAGACCGAGGGCGACGGACGCGCGATGGTGCACGACTACCAATTGACCACAATCGGCAACGCGCTGGTCTCGCTCGGCTATAGCTTCAACTCGGTCGATGCAGCAGAACTCGCCAAGGCGGAGGAACTTCTCATCAAGGTGAAGCCGCACCTCTTCGCCATCAATAGCGACTACCAGCCCGCAATGCGCGCCACCGACGCCTGGATGACAATGTGTTGGACGAATGACGGCGCGCAGCTCAACCGTGACATGCCGGAAATCGCTTTCATTCTCGGCTCGGACGGAGGCGAGATCTGGTCGGACTTCTACGCGATCCCGACCAGCGCCGCGAACAAGCCTGCCGGCTATGCGCTCCTCGATTACCTGATGACGCCTGAAAACGCGGTCAAGGAACACATCGCAAACGGCACGCCGACCACCGATAGCCGCGTGCTGGCGCTGTTGCCAGCCGAACTCACCGGCAACAAGATCGTCTATCCGGACGAAGCGGCGCTGACGAAGCTGGAGTTCGGTGCGGCGGTCACCCTGACCGACCCGGCGCGTGCCGAGGTCATGGCACGCTTCAAGTCGGCCTGATCGCACACGCATGGCGCTTCAGGCCGGAACACGACGCAGCCTGGTGACGGCGGGGCTCGCTGCCCCCGCCGCGCTCTGGCTGCTCGGCTTCCTTGTTCTGCCCTTCCTCGCAATGCTGGTCTTCGCCTTCGGGCAGCGCGCGCCCGAAGGCGGCTATTTGCCTGCATTCACCTTCGAACAGTTCCTGAACCTGCCGGCGCGCGCCACTGCTTTCGCCAACACGCTCATGCTGGCGCCGGTCGGCGCGATGTTGTGCCTCGTCGTCGGCTACCCAGTTGCCTACTATCTCGCCATACGCGCCGAACCGCGTCATCGGTTGTTGCTCGTCTCGCTTATCGTTGTTCCGTTCTGGACAAGTTTGCTCGTGCGTACCTACGCGTGGATGTACATCCTTGGTTCGCGCGGTCTGCCAAACCTCCTGGACATGATCGGCTTGCCCGACATCCGAATGCTGAACACGCCCGGTGCCGTGCTGGTCGGCATCGTCTACGGTTACCTACCGCTGATGATCATGCCGATCTACGTGTCGCTTGAGAAGCTGGACCGTAGGCTGCTTGACGCTTCGGCGGACCTGGGGGCGAGGCCTCTATCGACATTCATTGGCGTGACCCTGCCCTTGTCGATGCCGGGCGTCATGACCGGCACCGCACTGGTCACGATCCTGCTGCTCGGCGAATACCTGATCCCGCAGCTTCTTGGCGGCGGCAAGGTTTTCTTCATCGGCAACGCACTGGTCGACCTGTTTCTGCAGTCGCGGAACTGGCCATTTGGTTCGGCGATCGCCGTCACGCTGGTCGTCGTGGTAGTCGTTGTGCTGGCGATTGCTATGCGCATCGCCTGGCGCTTCGCTGGCACCCGGCGGGTCGACCTCGTCTGATGCGCGCGCTTGTCTTCGCTGTGTATCTGTTCCTCTACGCACCGATCGCGCTGGTCGTGCTATTTTCGTTTAACGCCGGCCGCAGCGCCAGCGAATTCACCGGCTTCTCGCTGGCCTGGTACAGCAAGGCGTTCTCCAACACTTTCCTGATCCAGGCACTCGTCAACAGCCTAGTCATCGCGACCATCAGCGCCGCCTTGGCCGCGGTGGTAGGCACAATGGCGGCCCTCGCCATTGAACGTATGGGGCCACGCATGCGCACCATCTTCGACGCGCTGTTTGCTGCGGCGATTGTGGTGCCGGGCGTGGTCATCGGCATCGCCACGCTGGTCGCGCTCGCCGCGGTCTTCTCGGTCATCAATCCGGCAGTCGCCAGCATATGGCCCGGAGACCGCCCACCACAGTTCCGGCTCGGCTACGCGTCGATCATAGCCGCCCACGGACTGTTCTCGATGGCGGTGGTGACGATGATCGTCAGAGCACGAATCGCCAGCCTCGGCCGCGACATCGTCGAGGCGTCGAGCGACCTCTATGCGACGCCGCTGGGAACGTTCCGCCAGATCGTTCTGCCACAGATCATGCCGTCGATCCTCGCAGGCTTCCTCCTCGCCTTCACCTTCTCTTTCGACGACTTCATTGTCGCCTTCTTTGTCGCAGGGTCGAATACGACGCTGCCGATCTATGTCTTTGCGTCAATCCGCCGTGGCGTGACGCCTGAGATCAACGCCGTGGCCACCTCGGTACTCGTCGCGTCGCTTGTCCTCATCTTCGCCGCGCGTTTGCTGATGCGCGAGAAAAAACCCAGAAAGGCAGGAGGTGTCGAATGATCCTGAAGGATCGTGTCGCGTTGGTCACCGGCGCCGGCTCTGGTATCGGACGAGCTGGTGCCGTCTTGTTGGCGCGCGAAGGCGCGACCCTCGTCGTGCTTGATCGAAACCACGAGACAGGCGCGGAAACGGTCGGGACGATCAGGGCAGAAGGCAACGACGCTGATTCATATGCTGTCGACGTCACCGACGACGACGAGCTTTCCGCAGTGATTGCGGATGTACTGGCGCGTTATGGCCGCATCGACATCCTGCACAACCACGCCGGCGCTCAGGTTTCCGGGGACCTCGAGACGGTAGACCCGGACGGCTTCGACCGGTCGTGGGACCTTAACGTGCGCGCCCATTTCATGGCGGCGCGTCTGGTGATGCCGGCGATGAAGGCCGCCCGCAAGGGCGTGATCCTCAACACTTCCTCGAGTTCCGGCGTGCTCTATGATCGAGAGATGATCGCCTACACCACCAGCAAGCACGCCGTGATTGCGATGACGCGCCAGATGGCGGGCGACTATGGCCGCTTCGGTATCCGCGTCAACGCGCTGTGCCCTGGCTGGGTCGATACTCCGTTCAACGATCCATTCATTGCCCAGATGGGTGGCCGCGGCCGGATCGAAGCCTACATGCAAGACAGAGTGCCGCTAGGCCGATGGGGCACTGTCGATGAGATTGCCGAAGCGATCCTGTTTCTCGTATCCGACCGGTCGTCCTATATGACCGGCCAGATTCTCGTCGTCGATGGTGGCGAGACGGTTGTATGAGTCGATCGGCCCCGAATCTCAGCATTTGCTTTCTTGCTATAAGAACCGACCCGCCTAACACCTTCCCTAAGCTGCCAGTCTGCAAAGCGCCTCATCTCGGACATCGAGCGCTTGTGCGAGAATATCAGGAAGCAGACGTTTCGGCATAGGCATCAGCATGCATGGGCATAGGCATCGGCAATGCCCGCGATCCGATTGAGCACTTGCTCGATCACAGGGGCCTCTCAGTCTTGCGACGATCGAGATTGCACCTGGCCTGCGGATCGTTGGCGCGGAGGTGTTGTCCTGGCAGAGCGTCCACATCAACGGCCTTCCGGCCGACGCAGGCGTCTATCAGGCAGCAGACCTCTGGACTGCGCCAGTTTCTCGCACCAGAAAGGCGTCGTGCCGGTCGAGAAATTCGAGCAGCCGTTCTGCATAGTCGACGCCAACGGCGTTCTTGACGCTGGCGCGGCTGGCTAACGACCGGCGCCAAGCGCCCACCTTAGGCAGTCCGTCGAAGACGTGGCTATCCGACAGGGTGTCGAACACATCGAAGTAGCGGAACACGGGTGCAAACACTGCGTCCACAAGGCTGAACGCGTCGCCGGAGAAGAAGGGACCTTCGTCCAGCGCGGCTTCGACGCGGGCGAATTTCGCTGCAAGCGCCGCAGCCTTTGCCAAATAGCCGGCTTCATCGCGCGCTGTCTCGAGCCCCCAAACGTCGCCGAGCACCGCCGAACCGAACTCCATCCACGCGCGATGGCCGGCACGGTCGAGCGGATCGGTAGGGTGCAGTCGGGGACCGCTTAGCGCCTCGTCGATATACTCGCAGATCACTGCGCTTTCGAAGATGACGGCTTCGTTGCCGTCGTCGCGCCGGATAACAAGGAGCGGCACCTTGCCAAGAGGCGAGATCGTCGTGAACCAGTCCGGCTTGGCCGAAAGGTCCACATAAACACGCTCGAACGGAATGTCCTTTTCGGCCAGCACGATGGCCGCGCGCTGGACGTAGGGGCACAGGTGGTGGCTGATCAGGGTGAGCTTTTGCATAGACATGGAAGCCTCCTTCAATGGGCTGACTCGCGATACATGCATATGCATCTACTTATCACCCCTTGCCTTGCCCTGCAAGATAGATGTAGATGCATCTATGTCGAAATCGTCTCATGGTGCCACCAAGCAAGCTCCCAGCTCCGCTGCCATGCAAGCCTGGATCGCCCTCATGCGGACGCAGAAGCGGTTGCTGGATCTGGTCGAGAACGACCTCAAACGGGCCGGGTTGCCTCCACTCGGCTGGTACGACGTACTGCTGGAGCTATGGCGCGCGGACGGCGGGCGCCTCAGGCCGCTCGATATCGAGAAGCGCACGCTGCTTGCGCAATACAATCTGTCGCGCCTGCTCGCCCGGCTCGAGCGCGAAGGGCTGATTGGCGTGGAGGCCGATCCCGAGGATGGCCGCGGCAAGTGGGCGGTTATCACGAGCGAAGGCCTGGCCGTGCGCGAGGCCATGTGGGCGGTTTATGCCGGCTCCATCCGCGAACATGTCCAGAGCAAGCTCAGCGAAGACGAGGCAACCCGGCTTGGAACATTGCTCGCACGGATTTCCACATGAGCCGGACGGTGTGATAGCGTGGCGGGCCATTCGACGAGTGTCCTTCCTGCGGCCTCGGAGAGGAGCGCTGGCCATCGGCGATGGCCAGCGTGTTGTTCATTTGCGGATCGCCGATGTCACGGACTCGATGACCTCGGTCGCCATCTTGAATTCCTTGTCGCGACTGGAGATGCCGTGGCGTTTGGCGATGTAGCCGAAGTCCGTATAGGCGGCATACACCGAACCGTCTTTGGTCTGGTACACGAGCACCCGGACTGGCCAATCGAGGCCGGCCTCGGGGTTGGCGGTGATGAACGTCGTGCCGAGCGCCGGGTTACCGAACATGACCAGTTTCGAAGGGGCGACCTTGTTGCCGGCGGCGTTGCCCAGCCTCGACTGGTCGATGACACCGAACAGCTTTATGCCCTTCTTGGCCACATCCTTCTTGATGCGCGCGACGGTCTCGGTGACTGAATAGCTGCTCTTCACCGTTACGACGCCGTTTGACGGATTGGCGCCGGCCGAGCTCATGGTCAGTGGGATCGCAATAGCCATCAGGCCCGCGACAAGTATGGATTTGAACGACTTCATTGCCATCTTCATTTCTCCTGATTGAGACCGGTCGGATGACCGAATGCGTTGAGTATGAAGCCGCAGCACGGGCTTGAATAATGCCGTTGCCGGCGTGAATCGATGAGTGCTGATTATCGCTCGGGAACATTCAGCAGCCGTGCGATCGCCGCCGCCAGCGCAAGCGCCGCCACAAGTACGACCACGCATGCCATCCAGCCCAACCGATCAAAGACCTGTCCCAGCACCAGGCTGCCGACGAGCCCGCCCGAATAATACGACGCAAGGTAGATTCCGCTCGCAACCGCCCGATCCCGCTTTGCCGTGCGACTGACATGGCCAGTGGCAATCGCCTGCGCGAGGAATGTGCCAACCGCCACCAAAGCGAGACCCGTGAGGACAACCCCCAAATTCGTGCTGAGGAGGGCTATCACGCCCGCGATGGCAAGCCCAAGCGTGATGGCGATGCCCTTGCCTGGGCCGACCCGCATGGCCACGCGTGCGGCCAGCGGAGTGGTCAACATGGATGGCAGGAACACCAGATAGACCAGACCCAGCGCCATCGGCGAGAGTGATAACGGCTCTGCCACCAGGTGAAAATTCACGTAGGTATAGGTGCCGATGAACACGAACAGGATCAGGAAGCCTATTGCAAACGTGATCCTCAATTCGCGATGCGCCAGGTGAGCCTTCCATGCGCCGACCGACGATGCCGTACCCATGGAAACGGACATTGACCGCTCCGTCTTCTTCAGTGCGAAGAAGACAAGAACTCCGCCGGCGATGTTCAGGGCCGCGAAGGTGACGAAATTGATTGGCACGCCGAAGGAATCCGCCACGGCGGCGGAGAGAATGCGGCCGAAGAAATTGCTTGCGACATTGCCGGTCACATAGGCTGCAAGCGCACCTGTCGCCATCGATGGAGAAAAATGCTCCGCAAGGTAGGCGACCGTCAGGGTGAAGGCGGCGGACATGCAGAGGCCCTGCGCGATCCTCAGCATTGCGAAGACGGCGATGTTGTCGGTGATGGAGAGCAGGAGTGTCGGGATCGCCAGAACGACTAGGCTCATCCAGATTCCGTTCCGGCGATCAATATCCCGGGCAAATAGCGCGATCGCCAATCCGGATACGGCCATGCCGAAGGTGCTCGCATTGACGGCAAATCCCATGGTCGCACGGCTGACGCCGAATCGCTCGACCAGCGAAGGCAGGATCGCCTGCGCCGCAAACAGATCGACCAGCGTCAGGAAGGCGATCAGTGTTATAAGGGCAAACCGCGCGGTGTCGGCGGCAATCGTGCGGGCGTTCCGCACGGCCGGATCCATGATCGTCATCTGAAATCTCCAGGCCAAGGCGCTCCCGGCTGCTGAGACGGCCGGGAGCGGTGTTGCTGTGGGGAGGATGCGGCGCCTACATCGCCTCGTCGTGATCAGCCTCGGGCGATACGATGTCGGCCGAATAGAGCACGGCGACGCTGCTGCCGTTGTTTTTCCACCAGTGCGACAGGGCGCCGAATTCCGCCGTCACCTCGCTCGTCTTGTGCTCGATCGGCACCTTGCAGGTGCTGCGGTACTCCGTGATCGAACCTTCGACGACGAGGATGCTCGCCGGACGCGCCTCGTGCGAATGCCACGGCACCACGCCGCCCGGCTGCACGACAAGCTTGCGCATGCGCAGCATGCTGCCCTTCCATGCATCCCCCTTCGAGGAAAGGTCGATCGACGAAAGCACGTCGTCGGTCACGCCGGACGGCATGGTGGCGCCCGGCTCCATGGCATTCTGCGCAACCTGGTCGGCGGGGCATTCGCCGGCGAAGGCCGGGCCAGCCTGGATAGCGGCAGCGCCGGCGAGCACGCCGAGCACCACGGCGATGTCGAACTTGGCGCGGCGGGCAGTCAGTTTCAAAGTCATGAGCTTTCTCCTTTGTCGACCCCGGCCGGACGGCCCTCGGGGCAATGGAGAAAGTCTGCGCGCCTGCGGCTTCCAAGAGAAATGCCAGGTGCTTCTGAAATCGATAGCCTAGCGGTATGGCAGGTGTGACGCGACCAGCTCAGGCTGCCGGCGACAGCCTGAGCTGCGGCTGCGCGCCGCCTTCCGCCCAGTTGTAGGATTTGACGGCGCTGACGAAAGTGGAGACCGCCGGCGAAAAACGGCGACCCGCAACGGTGACCAGCGAGATCTCTCGCACGACCTCTGGATCGGTCACCGCACGCACCTGCAGACCTGGGATCGCCGCGCTGTATTCTGGCAGGAAGCAGATGCCAAGACCGCCGACCACCATATTCTGGATCCAGTCTTCCCGTTCGCTGGAGTAGGACACATGCAGGTTCACGCCCCGCGCATTGCATATGTCCGACAGGTGATCCCAGTATTCGCAGTTCATGCGGCGCAGATAGATCTCGCCGTCGATCGCCTCGACAGGCACGACATCGAGCTGGGCAAGGCGATGTCCTGGCGGGAATGCCAGCATGAAGCGCTCGCGAAACAGCGGCGTAACGTCGAAACGCTCCGGAAAGCGCTCGCTGGAGGCCATTATGGCGACATCTATCTCGCCGGTCTCCAGCAGGTTGGACAGCCGGTCCGGAACTCCTTCGACCAACTGCAACTGAATGCCCATGTGTCTGCGGTTGAACTCGGTAAGCAGGCCGGTGAAGCGCCGCGGACCGATGGTGCACATGATGCCGACCTTGAGGTTGGCATCATTCATGCAGAGGAAGCGTGAGGCTTCCTGACGTGCGCCGGACAGCTCGTCGAGCACCTGTTGGAAGCGGGGCCTCAGCAGCGCGCCGAGATCGGTGATGTGGGTCAGGTTGCGCTCACGGCGCAGCAACAGCCCTCCGACCTCGTCCTCGAGCTGCTGGATCGCCCTGCTCAGCGCCGGCTGGGTGACATGACATCGTTCTGCGGCACGCGTGAAGTTTCGCGTTTCACAGACGGCCAGGAAATAACGGATGTGATGTATGTCCATGGCCGTTTCTAGCGCGCCAACGCGCGCGGCGCACAATGCAATTCGTGAATGAATACGATGCCCGACCGGCATTTCAGTCTCCGGCGCATGGCAGGCAGAGTCTCGTCAGATACCGCGTCGATGCGGCCAGATTGGAGACAGAAATGCTCACTATCAACAAATCCGAACCAATGCTTCAGACCGGTCGGCGACCACTCGAAGGCAGAACCGCGATCGTAACCGGCTCGACCAGCGGCATCGGCCTGGGCATTGCCCGCGCGCTTGCGACGAGCGGCGCCGCGGTCATGCTGAACGGATTTGGCGATCCGATGGAGATCGAGCGCCAGCGCATCGAGCTTGCCGACGAGAACGATGTCGATATCGCATATGACAGCGCCGACATGTCCAGCCGCGACGCCATCCACCTGATGGTCGAGCGCGCGGTCGCGCGATTCGGCCAGGTGGACATCGTCGTCAACAACGCTGGTATCCAGCATGTCGCGCCAATCGGCGAATTCCCCCAGGCAAAGTGGGACGCGATCCTGTCGATAAATCTCACTGCCGCCTTTCATCTCACCCAGGCGACGTTCGAACAGATGGCCGCGCGCGGCTATGGTCGCGTCATCAACGTCGCGTCGGCGCACGGCCTCATCGCGTCGCCCTTCAAGTCCGCTTATGTGGCGGCCAAGCACGGCATGATCGGCCTGACCAAGGTCGTGGCGCTGGAGGGGGCGGAGCGCGGCGTCACAGCGAACGCCATTTGTCCCGGCTACGTCTGGACGCCGCTTGTCGAGAAACAGATCGACGATCAGGCGAAGTCGCACAACATCGCGCGCGACGCGGTGATCCGCGACGTTTTCCTGAAGGACCAGCCGACCCGGCGTTTCGCCACTGTCGAGGAACTGGGAGCGCTTGCCGTCTTCCTCTGCACCGACGCGGCAGCATCCATCACCGGTACGGCGTTGCCGGTCGACGGCGGTTGGACCGCCCACTGAACGGCATGATCGGAGCAAAACCCATGAACAAGCACGCCGACGTTCTGGAAATGACGGAACCTCACGCCGAACCGGACATGCGCGCGCCGGCGCGCGGCAGGCGGACGCTCAACCTTGCGCTCCAGGGCGGCGGCGCCCACGGCGCCTTTGCATGGGGCGTGCTCGACCGGCTGCTCGAGGAGGACAAGCTGTCCTTCGACGGCGTGGTCGCGACCAGCGCCGGCGCGATGAACGCCACCGTCCTGGCCTACGGACTGGTCGAGGGAGGCCGTCGCGGCGCTCAGAAGGCGCTTGCCAACTTCTGGCGGCGTGTCAGCCATGCATCCGCGTTCAGCCCGCTGCAGCCTAGCTTGCTCGACCGCGCGACCGGTCAGCGCTCGTTGGAGTTTTCACCAGCCTTCATGATGTTCGACATGGTGACTCGGCTGATGTCGCCCTACCAGTTCAACCCGATGAACTTCAACCCGCTGCGCGGAGTGCTCGAACAGTCGGTCGATTTGGACGCTGTTCGCGCCGCCCGCTGTTCGCTGAAGCTCAACATCTGCGCGACCAACGTACGCACCGGCAAGATAAAGGTTTTCGCCAACGACGAAATCTCGATCGATGCGATCATGGCGTCGGCCTGCCTACCGTTCCTCTTCCAGGCCGTCGAGATCGACGGCGAGGCCTATTGGGACGGCGGCTACATGGGCAATCCGGCGATCTTTCCGCTTATCTATTCGTGCGGCACTCCGGACGTTCTTGTCGTTCACATCAACCCCATCGAGCGTACGGAACTGCCGCACTCGGCGATGGAGATCCTCAATCGCATCAACGAGATCAGTTTCAACTCATCATTGCTGCGCGAGATGCGGGCCATCGCCTTCGTCACCAAGCTGATCGATTCTGAAGCCGGCAAGAATCTCGACCTGAAGCGCATCTTCGTACACGGGGTCTCCGACGACGAAACGATGAGGAAGCTCAGTGTTTCCAGCAAGCTGAACGCCGACTGGGGCGCACTGACTGACCTGCGCGACCGTGGCCGCGCCAAGGCCGATGAATGGATCGAAGCGAACTACAACCATATCGGCAAGCGATCGACGGTCGACATACACCAGGCCTATCTCTGAATTCCCTGGCGCCGGCATCCATCGCCCCTTCTGGATGCAGGCTGAAGGATCGGCACGCCTCTGCCGGTCCTTGACGGCCCTCCGGTTCACCCCGCCGGAGGGCCCTTTTTCATGCACCACCCGCGGATAGCGCGGACCTATCGAAACGATGCCGACACAGCATTTCAGTGCGAGCTGCGGATGGAGGACAGTGCCTGGACGGCAGATCGCCGATCAACGCAAAACAAAGGAGATTTGTGATGTTCAACACCCGGACTCTCATCGGATCAGCGCTCGCCGCGGCGACCTCGCTCGGCGCTGCCGGAGCATTGGCCGGCCCGGCCGCACAGCCCGAATTCTCGTTCGAAAAGTGCTACGGCGTGGTCAAGGCGGCACAGAATGACTGCCAGACGGCGACGCATTCCTGCGCCGGCACGTCGACCGCCGACAACCAGCCCGACGCCTGGATCTATGTGCCCGCCGGCACCTGCGCCAAGCTCGCCGGCGGCAGCACCGAGCCCAAAGCCTGACCTACTCCCCCGCAAGAAGAAGCCCCAAGGAGCAGACCGATGTCTGGCACGTTCCCTCCCCTCGCCATACCCAACGCGGCAGGCATCGGTCTCAGATCCGCTCACATTGCGGGAATGCTCAGCAAGCGGCCATCGGCCGGCTGGCTTGAAGTGCACGCGGAAAACTACATGGGAAATTCCGCCGCGGTCGACGCACTGGAAACTCTGCGCGAAATCTATCCGTTGTCGGTACATGGCGTCGGGCTTTCGCTGGGGAGCGCCGGCGGCCTCGATCCCGATCACCTGGAGCGTCTACGCCGTGTGTGCGAACGCTTCCAGCCGGATCTGGTCTCCGAGCATCTAGCCTGGAGCGTCGCCGACGGCGCGTATCTGAACGATCTGTTGCCGCTTCGCTACGACGAGACGGCGCTCGCTATCGTGGCGCGCAACGTCGATCATCTGCAGATGACGCTGAAGCGTCAGGTGTTGATCGAGAATCTGTCGGCCTACATCGCCTTCGCCGACTCCACGATGACCGAGGGGGAATTCCTCGCCGCACTGGTGCGGCACACGGGTTGCGGCCTGCTGCTCGACGTGAACAACGTTTACGTGTCGGCCCACAACCTCGGTTTCGACGCCACAGCGTTCATCGACAAGCTTCCCGCCGATGCGATCGGCGAAATCCACCTCGCAGGCCATGCGGTCAACGAGGTCGGTGAGGACACGGTGCTGATCGACGATCACGGCTCGCGCGTGCCACCAGCCGTCTGGTCCCTCTACACCGCGGCGATAGAGAAGCTCGGCCGCCGGCCCACGCTCATCGAATGGGACAGCGACGTTCCGCCGCTCGATGTGCTGCTTGGCGAGGCCATGTGGGCCGACATGTTGGCGCAACTCGTCGAGTTCCGCGTCCGGCCGCGTCCGACCCGCATCCCCGCGACGCGGAGCATGGCGCTGAAGAACGAAGCCGCGCATCCCGTCCGCATGCCGGTGCTTGCGGCCTTCGAGACTATCAAGCCCAAC
Source organism: Mesorhizobium sp. KR9-304 (assembly GCF_040049215.1). Lineage (NCBI taxonomy): Bacteria > Pseudomonadati > Pseudomonadota > Alphaproteobacteria > Hyphomicrobiales > Phyllobacteriaceae > Mesorhizobium > Mesorhizobium sp. KR9-304. The sequence goes on from NZ_JBDZDN010000004.1 coordinate 405,356, forward strand.
CGGCATGTTCAGGACTATCAGTTCAGGAGGAACAATCATGCTCTCGCTTGAAGGCTTGCAGAAGGCTGTCGCACGTTCCGTGCTCGGTCATGCCGCGCTTGGCCTGTCGCCGCTTATGGCGTCTGGCGCGGCCGATCCCTATCGCCGTATGCGCATCTACCAGAACAACACCCGGTCGACGTTGACCGCGACTCTGAAGACGGTCTTTCCCGTGACGGTGCGGCTGGTCGACGAGCGCTTCTTCGGTTACGCCGCGAACGAATTCATCCGCACCAATCCACCGAATGAGCCACGGCTCGTTCGGTACGGCGCCGACTTTCCCGCCTTCCTGCGGACGTTCAAGGGACTCGAGGATCTTCCCTTCGTTTCCGAGGTCGCGCGTCTTGAGTGGGCGATCGCGGAGGCGCTCGATGAGGCGTCTTTGCCTGCGGTGCCGATCGCCGCGCTGAATGGCAACGCCGCCGAGACTCCGGAACTGGTTTTGCAGCCGTCGTTGCGCCTAGTGATTTCGCACTGGCCGGTGCTGGCGATCTGGTCGGCGCACCAGGACGGGGGAGCCCCGACGTGTGGATGGCATCGCAGGCCGGAGCGCATCGCGCTGTGGCGCACCGGCGACAACATCCGTTTCTCAAAGCTTTCCGGAGCCGAGTTTTCGTTCCGCTACTCGCTCGCACACGGCCACGGCCTCGACAAGGCCGTCTCCCGAGCCCTCACGCATGAGCCGATGTTCGATTTGACGGGCTCGCTCGTCCGCCTCTTTGGCGACGGCCTCGTGTCACGCGTTCGTTTCGATGACTTCCACCAGATCGAAGGATTGCCGCAATGACCATGATCAATCACATGCCGGCGTCTGGTCTCGCCGCCATGATCGTCCGTTACCGCCGCCTCGTCGCATATGCCGACGCGATCCCGCTATCGCTCGCTCAACTCGCCGGTCGAGTGGCGGTCGGCCTTGTATTCTGGCAGTCGGGGCAGACGAAACTGGCGTCCTGGCCGGTTACCCTGCAGCTCTTCGCCTACGAGTACAGGCTTCCCATTATCGATCCCGCTGTGGCCGCTCCACTCGCCACGGGAGCGGAAATCCTGGGTTCGCTGCTGCTGATTACGGGTCTCTTCGCCCGCTTCGGAGCGCTTGTCCTGCTCGGGGTCACGGCAACAATCCAGATTTTCGTCTTCCCATCGCATTGGGCCGAACATCTGCTCTGGGCGTCTGTCCTGCTTCTCGTACTTGCACGCGGCGCGGGAGCCGTGTCGCTCGACAAAGTCGCCTGCACACTCGCCGGACACAGAGGCTGACATGCTGCGCAAGGCGATCGAGGAGAGGATTGTGGCGCCGATGCTGGCAAGCGCACTGGGCGCCGGCCACAAGCGCGCGCAACCGCGCCGTCCCCGTGTGGTGATCGTGGGGGCGGGCTTCGGTGGACTGAACACGGCGCTGGGCTTGCGCAATGCCAATGTCGACGTGACCGTCATCGACCGCCGCAACTACCATCTGTTCCAGCCGCTACTCTATCAGGTGGCGACGGCGGGCCTCTCGCCTTCGCAGATCGCAACGCCCATCCGGCGCATCCTGGCCTCGCAGAAGAACGTTACCGTGCTGCTGGAGAAGGTCGAAGACGTGGATGCGCAGGGCCGCCGCGTCATCACCGAGAATCGCACGGTCGCCTACGACCACCTGGTGATCGCGACCGGCGCGCGGCATGCCTATTTCGGACATGACGAATGGGAGGATGCCGCTCCCGGTCTGAAGTCAATCGGCGACGCTACCGAAATCCGTGCCAGGATTTTGACGGCGTTCGAGAAGGCCGAGGTCGCCGAGGAGGAAGAGGAGCGTCGCAAGCTGCTGACCTTCGTTGTGGTCGGCGGCGGCCCCACAGGCGTGGAGCTCGCCGGCGCCATCACCGAGCTGGCGCGCAAGGCGATCGCCGAGGACTTTCGCAACATCGACGCGCGCAGCGCTCGCGTCGTGCTTGTTGAAGCCGGCGACCGGCTGCTGGCGACATTTCCAGCGGCGTTGTCGACATCGGCGCGAAAGCAGCTCGAGCGGCTCGGCGTCGAGGTGAGGCTCGGGCGTGCGGTTGTGCGCTGCGGCGTCACCGGTGTATCGCTTGCCGATGGCAGCGAGATACTATCTTCCTGCGTCCTCTGGGCCGCCGGCGTTATGGCGTCGCGCGCCGCCAAATGGCTCGGCGTCCCAGCCGATCGCGCCGGCCGCGTCATCGTCAAGCCAGACCTCACGATCGAGAACTTCCCCGAGATTTTCGTTATCGGAGACACCGCGTCGGTGAAGGACGCCAACGGCCGCTTTGTTCCGGGAGTCGCCCCGGCGGCCAAGCAGATGGGCCGCTACGTTGCTCGGGCGATTCGAGCGCGGATGGCAGACACGCGTCCGGAACCCTTCCGCTACGCTGACTTCGGAAACCTCGCAACCATCGGTCGCAGCGCCGCTGTCGCGGATCTCGGACGCGTGCGGCTGAGCGGCCTGCCTGCCTGGTTGCTCTGGAGCTCGGCACATCTCTGGTTTTTGGTCGGTTTCAGGAACCGCATCGCGGTGTTTCTCGATTGGATTTGGGCCTATGCAACATTCGACCGTAGCGCGCGCCTCATCACCGGCCGGCAAGAACGATAGGCCTTCATTGCCGCGCGTTGCGCTGGGCAAAGCCGTCACCGCGATGCTGCTCGTCGCGGTCCTGGCGACGGCGGCCTTCGTACATTTTACCTGGCAACGAACTGCCCACGAAAATGTCGAGCAAATCGTTTCGCAGCTCGACGCGCAGCGCGCGTCCGCCGTCCGGGGAGAGTTGTCCTCGACCTTTTCGCTGCTTGCGAGTTCTGCGGAGATCGTGCGCTCGATCCTCTTCCAGGGGACGATAAAGGCCGACGACGAGGTGAAGCGCGAGTTCCTGTTCCTTTCGCTGATGCGCGAGCAGCCGGCGATCGGTTGGATCGGCTTCGGCTTTCCAGATGGCCGCTTCTTCGGTTCGCATGCTGCGCCCAACGGTAAGATCGAAATGGTGGAGATCGGCGCTGCCGCTGCCAGCATACCACGTTCTCTGCGGCGCGACATCTACAAGCCGCTGCCCGGCGACATCATGTTCGAACAGCGCATCCACTCCAAATCCGCTTACGTGCCCGGAGGCGCAGCATGGTATCGCAAGGCGCGCGACGCCGGCGAGGCTGTCTGGAGCGTCGTCGACATCTTGCCGAGCGGCTTCGAGCCGTCGGTCGTCGTATCGCGAAAAGTCGAACTCTACGGAGAATATCAGGGCGTCGTCATGGTCTCGATGAGCCTGCGTCGGCTCTCCGACACACTCGCCGCACTCAATGGCGCCAGGCAAAGCAAGAGCTTCGTGTTGGACCGCGACCGCATGGTACTCGCCACTTCGGACGCGCTCGACGGTGTGATGGCAGCCCACCTCACCGATTTCCCTTCGTCCGACCTGCTTGCCCAGGCAGTCGAACTGTCAATCGACGGCAAGCGCGGCGATACATTCCGTTCGCTCATTCCTGGCGGCGCACTGGGACCGGTTTACGTATCCTCCGCTGGACTGCCATTCGAGGGCTGGCGGCTGTTGACTGCCATCCCGCGCGCGGCCTTCGCATCTGACATCGACCGCAACACACGCAGGGTCTATCTCGCCGTCACCGTGCTCGCTCTCGTGGCGGCGGCGATGGCGGCGCTCTTCGCCAACATTCTATTCGCTCGTCCAATCGCGCGCCTGTCCGTGCAGCTTCGCGCGGTCGAACGGTTCGCACTCGACGACGTGCGGCATGTCCCGACCTTCCTGGCCGAACTTGATGACTTCTCCCACGCGCTGAAGCGTATGGCTGGAGGTCTGTCCGCCTTCGCCAAATACATCCCGTCCGAAGTCGTCCGCCCTCTCGTCACTGGCGGATTAGCGCCGAAGCCCGGCGGCAAGCTTGCCGAAGTCACGGTCATGTTCGCCGACCTGCCGAGCTTCACCGAGCTAACCGAACGGCTTGGACCGGACGTCGAGCCCTACCTGACCAGTTTCCTCTCGCTTGCCGTCGCCGCCGTCCACGCGGAAGGAGGAACGGTCGACAAGTTCATCGGCGACGAGGTGATGGCCGTCTGGAATGCGCCCAACGACGTTCCCGACCACGCATACCGCGCCTGCCGCGCCGCCTCCGCCATCCGTGCGGCCATGCATGCGCTGCCGGCGATCTCAGCTGAGCGCGGGGATATCCGCGTCCGCATCGGCATCAACACGGGCACCGCACTGGTCGGTAACGTGGGGTCGAACGAGCGGCTGAGCTATACGGTTATCGGCGACACGGTCAATCTCGCCAGCCGTCTTGTCGGCGTCGCCAAGGAACGGGGCGTCGAGATCGTCGTCAGTGATATGACGGTCCAGCGGACCGACGGCGCTCTTCCGACTCTCGATCTCGGCAAGGCGCTGGTTCGGGGCAAGTCGGAGGCGGTCGGCATTCATACGCTTCTCGACTGGCCGGGCCGCCCCAAACCCATCCTCGGCATGCAGGCCGCCTTCCGGACCGGAACGGAAAAAGGACAAGCGGAGAACAGATAGTCGATGGTAATGGAAATCATGCCTGAAAAGCATCGTATTCAGGACGCCGCGGTAATGGTAATATCCGCAGGCATTGCAGGGCTGGGCTGACGCGTGTCGATTTCCCGCCAGTTCGAAACACTCGGCGCGGCGGTTCAGGCCGCCATGGAGACCGACGCGCCGCTCAACGAGCGCCTCTCCATGATCGCGAGCGCAGTAGCAACGCTTAACCCGAAATCCGGGACGACCATCGCGCGCACGATAGAACGCCTGACCACGGCCAATGCCGGCGCATCGGCGCCGGGGATCGGCGACCGCATGCCGCCATTCCTTCTACCCGACGAGAATGGACGATTGGTCAGCCTGTCGGGGTTGCTACGCGACGGCCCGGTCGTCGTCACCTTCCAGCGGGGGCACTGGTGTCCCTATTGCCGGGTCAGCACCGTCAGCCTCGTGGACATTCAGGACGAGGTTTCGCGCAGCGGCGCCCATATCGTCGCCATCTTGCCTGAGCGGCGGCGATTCACCACGCTGCTGAAGACAGCCACAGGCGCGCGCTTCCCATTCCTCACCGACATGGACAACGGCTACGCGCTGTCGCTTGGCCTCGTCATCTGGGTCGGGCTGGACATGGAGCGGATGTTTGTCGAAAGCGGCATAGACCTGCCGCAATACCAGGACAGCGAAAGCTGGTTCCTGCCCATACCGGCGACCTTCGTTGTCGGATCTGACGGCGTCATCGTGGCGCGCTATGTCGATCCCGACTGGCGCAGGCGGATGGAAATATCGGACCTTCTGTCGGCGATCAGGCACCTTCGCTGACGCCGAAGGCGGTCCAGTCCGCAGAGCGAAGCAAATTGAGGAGCGTCGTGGCCGCAGACGAGCGGTGACGCCCGGCGACGCCGAAAACCGATACCGTGCGGGTCAGTGCGATGTCGCGCAGCCGAACGCGCCGAGTTGTCGGCGACCGCAGTGAGGTCTTCGACACGATGCCGATCCCGCCGCTGCTCTCCAGCAGGGCAAGCAGGTCCTGCTCGGTCTCGACCTCGTGTGTGCTGCGGGCCGTTACGCCCTGCGAGAGGATGACGCGTGACAGTTCGCCGGCGTATTCGCATGCGAATCGACGCACCAGCGCTTCATCGGAAAGATCGCTGAGAGACACTTCTTCGACGTTGTCGCGGCTGAAACGATGGTTCAAGGCCACTGCCAGCTCGACCGATTCCTTGAACAGCGGCCAGCGGTCGAGCCGATCCCATTCCTGTGCGATCTCGCACGCGATCGCCACTTCGGCTTCGCCGCTGCGCAGGGCTTCCATCACCATGTCCGGCGTGCCCCGGTGGATCCTGAGCTGTATGCCCGGGTAGGCTCCGAACAGTTCTTTCAGCGCCCAGATCGCAAGTTCGATGTTGACGCCGTTCGAGATCGTCACGGCGAGCGGTGCGATCTCGTTTCCATGCACGGCCTTGGCGAGTGTCTTTGCGGAATTGGCCGCCTCGAGGCATTGCTGCAGCAGGGGCAGCATCCGCCGCCCGAGCTCGGTGAGGTGCGAATGGTTGCGCTCGCGCCGGATCAGCTCGCCGCCGAGCTCATCCTCGAGCTGCTTGATGGCGCGCGTCAGAGCAGGCTGCGTGACATGGCATTCGTCCGCAGCCTTCGTGAAATTCAATGTATCTGCCAAGGCCAGGAAATACCGGACCTGATGCATCTCCATGCACGTCACCCCTGCCGTGCTACCTGACGAGAAACTACGTCGGGCAAAGCCTTGTCGCAAGCCGGGTTGGGGGGCGGGCTTCCCCCGAGGCGCAATTCAGCCGATCCGCGAGGCTCATACGTCCGCTATCGATACTTTGAACACCCGAAACGGACATTCCGCATCCGTCTTCCGTAGGAACCACCGCTTTGCGCCTCGTGCAGCCTTGCGAAACTAGCTTCGCGGATCATCCGGAATCCGACATTCGCCGCTCCATATGACAATTTCCATCGAATTCCGGACTCAGCGGTCGGTGCTCGAGTGGCACCCAGACCAGAACATAACTGATATTCGGGCGATGGCTCTGTCCCTGTCCGGCTAAAGCGAGGATGTTTCAGGCTGGAGGACGCCGCACGACCATTTGATTTTGGACGGTGCCGGCGATGCACGCGAATGTGCCGAGGGAGGATAGTTATGGGAAAAGTGCGACTGTCGCAGGAGGGTGTGGTCTTTGCGCTCGCGGTGTTCCTGTTCGTCGCGTTCTCGCTGACGCTCAACAACTTCCTCACAAGCGGAAACCTGATCGCACTGGTGCGCAGCGTCGCCATACTCGGCATCCTCGGACTGGGGATGGGGCTGGTCGTGATTGGGAGAGGCATCGATCTCGCGATGGTCGCCACAATGGTCGTATCGCTGTCCTGGGTTCTATCCATGGCGCAAAGCGGCGTGCCGCTTGCAACCGCCCTGCTTCTCGGTGCCCTGCTTGCGCTTGGGATCGGCCTGCTCAGCGGAATCCTCGTAGCCTACGCCGACATACCAGCGATATTCACAACGCTCGCGATGGGACTGGTCGCATACGGCGCGGGACGCGCGTTTCTGTTCCAGATCGACGTCCAGAATACGCCCGCAGGCATCGAGTGGTTCAATTTCCTGGGCACCGGTATCGTGCTTGGAATTCCGATGCCGATCGTAGCGTTCGGCACGCTGGCGGCACTCCTTGCCGCAGTCCTGCGCTATACGCGCTTTGGCCGCTTTGTGTATGCGGCGGGCGACAATGCGGTGGCGGCGCGCATCACGGGGATCCCGCTTCGGCCGCTGATCGTCGTACAGTATGTGATCACCTCGATGATCGCCTTCCTGGCTGGCGTCGTCATGGCGGCCGCGGTCTCCAGCATGAGCACGCGCGTCTACAACTCCACCATGATCTATGACGTGCTTCTGGTGGTGGTTTTGGGAGGCATAAGCCTGAGCGGCGGTCGTGGCGGCGTTCGCAATGTCCTCGTGGGCACGCTTCTTGTAGGCGTGCTGCTCAACGGGATGACCATCCTCGACATCACCTACACCACTCAGAACCTGGTTAAGAGCCTGATCCTTTTGCTCGCGATCACGGTCGACAGTTTCATCAATCCCCGCGACGAACAGACATCCCAGCAAAGCCAAGGGGACATCTAAACCGCATTTTCATGGATCAAAACGGGAGGAACCAATGACGATCCGAAAACTCTTGACCGCCGGACTTATAGCCCTGGGCATGGCGATGCCGACAATCGCCTCGGCCGATGATGGCTTGGACAATCCCTCGCGCAATCCGTTCTACGACGGGTTGAAAGGCAAGCGCGTGGTCTTCATCCCACTCGCAATGGGCTTCGACCTCACCGAGGGGTGGGCCGCCATCATGCGCAAGCAGGCCGAGGATCTCGGCTACACTCTGGAAATCCGCGACCCGAACTGGAGCACTGATGCCGGGACGCGTGCGCTGACCGCGCTCATCGCCGACAAGCCCGATCTGATCATCGCGCACAATCCCGATGTGCAATCCTACGCCCGCCTGTTGAAGCGTGCGATGGACGCCGGGATCAAGGTGATCCAGCTCAATCTGGAATCCGTCGTTCCGACAGACGCCTATGTCGGTGCGGATTGGGCGCGGGTTGGCTACATACAGGCAGACGTTCTGGTCAAGCAATGCGGCACTGGCTCAGGCAAGTCCGGCAAGATCGCTATCGTGCGCGGGCAGCCGACCGCGGCCTCCGATCTCTACGAGCTTTATGCCTACAAGCAGACCTTCGCGAAGGATCCGGCGATCCAGATCGTTTCCGAGCAGGCGGCCCAATACGATCCCGCCAAGGCCCGTGCGATCATGGAGACGGTCCTGCAGCAGCACCCCGATCTCTGCGGCGTGGTCGGCAACTGGGACAACCAGGACATCGGCGCCGGCGCCGCAATCCAGGCTGCCGGAAAGGCCGACGACATCTATGTCGTGACCTCGGGCGGCGGCAACCAGATCGGTTGCGACAACATCGAGAAAGGTCTTCTCGACATGATCATCAGCTACGACGTGCCTCTGCAGGGCAACGCCATCAATCAGCAGATCGCGCAGACCCTGCTTGCGCCAGCCGCGGCAGGAGAGTCGCAGACCGCGTACTACACCCCGCTCACTCCGCTCACGAAGGACAATATCGGCCCACGCAACTGCTGGAATCTTGAGCAGCTGAAGTAAGCCGGATCAGATTGCAGTAATCCAGACCATGGCAAGCAACGACACCCTGGCGTATCTACGCTCGCGCTACCTCCCCGATCATCTGATCGGGGAGGTTCTTTCCAAGCGTTGGATCGACAATGCGATCCCGTTTTCCGCTCTGCTCCTCACGATCGCTGTTCTGGGATCGATCATCCCGGACTTCTTTTCAGCGTCGAGCCTGTCCGACCTTGCTCGGCAGTTCGCGGAATTCGGGCTGGTGGTGCTGGCCCTGACGGTTGTCATGATATCGGGCGGCATAGATCTTTCGGTCGCCTCGGTATTCGCCCTTTCAGTTCTCTTGTCGCTGATCGGCGTGAACGTCTATGAACTGCCAATACCGGTGGTGCTGATCGGCATCCTGGCGACAGGCATGGCATGCGGCGCCATAAACGGCGTTCTGGTCGGCTACCTGCGCCTGCGCGCGTTCCTTACTACATTGGTGAGCCTGATCATTTTCCGCTCGATCTACGAGATCGTATTCCTGCGGATGTCGACTTCGATCATGTCCGGCTTCTCAATGTCGGACATGTGGATATTCATCGGCGAAGGCACGATCCTCGGCGTACCCACATCGCTGGTCATTACCGCGACAATCGCCCTCGCATGGCATCTGGTGCTGTCGCGCATGCGTCCGGGCTGGCGGCTGACCGCCGTCGGTGGAGCACGGCGCTCGGCGTTCAATGCCGGCATCAATGTTCGCTTCATGGTGTTCCTGACCTATGTCGCGTCGAGCACGATGTGCGCGCTGGCTGGCTTCCTCTTCGCCGCCCGCCTCGGCAGCACCGGCTCCGATACCGGTGTCGGGCTCGAGGTGCAGGCCCTTACCGCTGCCGTGCTGGGCGGCACCGCCATTGGCGGCGGCCGAGGATCTGTCTCAAAGGCCATCATCGGCGCGTTGCTCGTGCTTTTGCTGAACAACGGTCTCATCAACCTTGGAATAAGCGGACCGATCACGTCGACAATATTGGGCGCCATTCTGCTGTTCGCCGTCTTTATCGACATGCGCTGGCAGAAGCATCGCCATCGAATCCTTGCGAAGATCTATGTCTCTCCTGCCTATCTGAAACTGCCTCCCGCGCCGAAGGTCGATGCGCCGGGATCGCCCTATGCCCTGAACGACAAGCTCCGTTCGGTCGAGATCATTGGCCTGGGTGAAATCGAAGGCCCGGAAGACGTAATCCTCGACCGCGAAGACAACCTTTACTGCGGCACCCGCCACGGCGATATCGTCCGCTTTTTCGGACCCGATCACAAACGATCGGAAGTCTTTGCACATATCGGCGGCCACCCGCTCGGCATGCAGTTCGATCGAACGGGCAATCTTCTGGTCTGCATCGGGGGCATGGGGTTGTTCCAGGTCGCCCCCGACAAGACCGTGACGAAGCTCACGGACGAAACGAACCGGAGCTGGGCCTCGGTTGTCGACGATTCCCGCCTGCGTCTCGCCGATGACGTGGACGTCGCGCCTGACGGACGCATATATTTCAGCGAAGCGACCATTCGCTACGAGCAGGAAGACTGGGCGACCGACGCACTCGAGAGCCGTCCGAGCGGGCGCATGATCTGTTACGATCCGCGCACCGGAAAGACGCATACGGAAATCCCCAAGCTGGTCTTTGCCAACGGCGTCACCATGTGCCGCGACGGCCAGTCCTTCATGTTCGCGGAAAGCTGGACCTGCTCCATCAGCCGCTACTATTTCGATGGTCCGAAGAAGGGAAAGATCGAGCGCGTCATCTCCGACCTGCCCGGCTATCCCGACAACATCAACCGCGCCTCGGACGGCAATTTCTGGCTGGCGCTGCTCGGCATGAGGGGACCGGCGCTCGACCTGGCAATGCGTATGCCCGGCTTCCGCAAACGCATGGCGCGCCGCGTCGCTCCAGACCAGTGGCTCTATCCCAACATCAACACCGGCTGCGTGGTCAAGTTCAACGAGAAGGGCGAAATCCTGGACAGCCTCTGGGATCTTGGCGGCCAGAACCACCCGATGATCACCTCGATGAGGGAGCATAGGGGCTGGCTCTATCTCGGCGGTGTCTCAAACAACAGAATTGGCCGCTATCACCTGCCAGATGCCGACCCCGACTGGTGCGCGCAGGACGAATATTGGGGGCCCCGCGCATGATCAATGCACTGAAGCGCGCCTGGGCTAACTTCCGTGGCTTCGACCTGGATGGCGGCACAGTCCCGCCCCTGGACGGTCCGCTGAGGCCGAACGCGAAACTCGACACGCTGCCTGTCCTGCTTCGCATGGACGACATCGACAACCTGACTGCGCAAGGCGACCATGTCATTTGCTCGCTGCACAACGACATCCTGACACTCTCGCCGACACGCTCGGAAGGCGGCGCGCAGACGTTTGAGGTGACAGGGCGGCGCGATTGCGGCGCCACCGTCACCAGCATCGCGTCAACCGGCGGTCATCTTGCTCTTGCCGTGGACGGCAAGGGGATCGTCGTCGAGCGACCCGGCGAGGAACCTCGGACAATCGTTGCGGACGGCCTGCCCAAAAACTGCATCACCGCCATGACCTTCGCCGACGCTGATACGCTGTTCGTTGCCGTCGGTTCGGCGCGTCACGCGGCGTCGGACTGGAAACGGGACCTCATGACAAAGACCGCGTCGGGTTCTGTCTGGCGGATCGATCTGAAGACTGGCGGCGCAACGCAGCTTGCAAGCGATCTCGCGTTTCCTTCAGGTATCGCTGTTTCCGCAAAGAGCTTGTTGGTGTCCGAGGCGTGGCGTCATCGGGTGCTCGCTCTTAGCCAGGACGGATCTCAGCAAGGCTTTGCCCTGTCGGGCCTCCCCGCCTACCCCGGTCGCATCATCCCCGCCGCATCCGGCGGCTTCTGGCTGGCAATGTTCGCGCCGCGAAATCCTCTGGTCGAATTCGTCCTCAAGGAGGACGACTACCGAAACCGCATGGTGGAGACGATCGATCCAGCCCACTGGATCGCGCCGTCGCTCCTGGCAGGCAGGAGTTTTCTCGAGCCCATTCAGGGCGGCACCCGCAAGAAGCTCAACATGCTGAAGCCCTGGTCTCCGACTTTTTCCACGGGCCTCGTGGTGCGATGCGACGAGACCATGGGGATGCTGCACAGCTACCACAGCCGCGCTGACGGCGAAGTGCATGGCGTCACCTCGCTTTGTGAAACAGGCGGTTATCTTCTTGTCGGCGCAAGAGGGTCCGGGAAGATCGTGGCCATCGATGAATTGACCCAGCAGGCTATGGCATGACTTCACTCGTTCAGTTGCGTGGCGTCTCGAAGGACTTTCGTGGCGTACCCGCTATTTCCAGCATCGACCTGGATGTCCGGGCCGGCGAGATACACGCCATCCTTGGTGAGAACGGCGCCGGAAAATCCACGTTGATGAAGGTTCTCGCCGGTGTCTACCAGCCGAGTTCCGGCGAGATGCTGCTCGACGGAAAGCCAGTCGTCCTCAACTCGCCGTCCGACGCGCTTTCGCGCGGCATCGCGATGGTTTTCCAGGAAACGAACCTGGTGCCCTCGATGTCGGTCGCCCAGAACATCTATCTCGGCGACGAGAAGCTGTTCAACCGCCTGCGCGGCTTGAACATCCAGGCGCAACGGTACCTCCTGTCCCTCAACTTCTATGTCGACCCCTCGGCGCAGGTTTCCGCGCTTGGCGCCGGCAAGAAGCAGATGGTCGAAATCGCCCGCGCTGTGCACCATCACGCGCGGCTGATCATCTTCGACGAGCCGACGGCGACTTTGACGCCTGAGGAGAAGTTCCACTTCTTCAATCTTGCTCGCCGCCTTAAGGAAGAAGGCATGGCGATTATCTTCATCAGCCATGCGCTGGAAGAGGCATTGCAGCTTTCGGACCGCATCACGGTTATGCGCGACAGCAAGCTGGTGGTTACGGACGAGACGAAGAATTTCGATCGCGAGCGGATCGTCCAGGCGATGGTGGGCCGCAGCCTTTCGGCAGAACTCTATGCAGGCGAAACCCGCAAGGCGCGTCCGCTGGGCAAAAAGATTCTCAGCGTGGAGAATCTTTCGATGGGCAATGCCGTGCGCAACACGTCCTTTTCGGTCTTTTCCGGTCAGGTCACCGGAATGTTCGGACTGGTCGGCGCCGGGCGAACCGAGACGATGAAAATCGTATCGGGAGTTCTCAAACGCGACTATTTCCACGGCGGCACGGTGCGTTTCGAGGGCAAACCGGTACGCTATCGGACGCCTGGCCCGGCCGTACGCGACGGCATTGTCTACGTGACTGAAGATCGCAAGATCGAAGGCTTCTTCGAGACAATGACGATTGCTGCGAACATCCAGCTTGGAAAACTCGCCATGGGGACCAACCTGCTTACGCCTGTCACCATGGGCCAGGCGCGGGAACTGGCCAAGCAGTGGACGAGCCGCCTCGGCGTCAAGTCGATCGACGCCGACGCCAGAGTGATCGAACTGTCTGGCGGCAATCAGCAGAAGGTGGTGCTTGCCAAGGCGCTGATCCAGAAGCCCAAGCTCGTTATCCTCGACGAGCCGACGCGCGGCGTCGACGTCGGCACCATCGTTGAAATCCACAATTTCATCAACGAACTGGCAGACAGCGGCATGGCGGTGGTCGTGATCTCCTCCTACCTGCCAGAGATCTTGGCGCTTTCGGATCGCGTCCTCGTCGCGCGCCAAGGCAGGATCGTCGAAGAGATGGACATCTCAGAGGCGACCGAGAGCCGTATCATGTACGCTGCGGTGCATTGACGCCGAGAACAATGGCAGGCCGGGATTGAAAACCGCCTGCCCTACCAACGGTTGGTCGGCAGGACAAACATCTGCGCGATCTGCACATGTGGCGGCTGCTCAAGCGCAAACATGGCGCAGCGTGCAATGTCTTCGGGATCGAGAGCCATGCCGAAGCGATCGAAATAGGCGCGGGCCGCATCTTCGTCACCCTTGAGCCTTGTCGCAACGATGTTGGTCTTCGTTAGCCCCGGCATGATTTCGATCAGCCGCAGCGGTGTGTCGGAAAGTTCGCTGCGGATGATATCGCTCAGCATGTGGACGCCTGCCTTGCTGGCGGAATAGGGCGCCTGGTCGGGCACCATGCGTATGGCGCTGATCGAGCTCATGTTGAGGATGTCGCCGCGCCCCCGTTCCAGCATCCCGGGGAGGATGGCGCGTGTCACCCGCATGAGGCCGATCAGGTTGGTCTCGATGATGGCCGCCCAGTCGTCGGCGGAACCAAGGTCGAAGCGCGTCCGCCCTCCGATATCGTGGCCGGCATTGTTGACGAGGATGTCGATTGCCTGGAAGTCCGGAGGCAACGCCTCGACACAAGCTGCGACGGCTGGACCGTCGTTGATGTCGAGCGTAAGGGGAAAGGCGTTGTCGCCCAGCTCTGCACAAAGATCGGCGAGCTGCCCCGCCTGCCGGTCGGCCAGAACGATGCGGCAGCCCGCGGCGTAAAGGCTGCGGCTGATCGCGTTGCCGATACCGCTCGCCGCACCTGTGACGAAGGCTATCCGTCCCGCTTCCATCAGCTTTTCCTCGGCGCGACGTCGAGCCTTGCAACGCTCCCCCGGAGCCTTTCGTCAGGAGCCGGGTATAGATCGAGGACAAGCGGATCGTGTCCCGGTATCACATGATCTCGCGATGTCGCGAGCTTCAGCACGGTGTCGTAACCCTCAAGCACGTCGGCGACGCTGTCGACCGTGGGGAAGATTCTGCGTCGATCCAGATGAGCGTAGAAGTGCGCGGTGTCGGACGCCAGAACGACATGGCCCCTCGCCGTCTTCACTCTGACGACCTGCAGACCTCGCGAGTGGCCGCCGATGCGATGCAGCGTTATGCCTGGTGAAAATTCGCTCGTCCCGTCATGGAACCGTGCCTTGCCCTCAAAGACGCGGCGGACCATCGCGGTGACATTGTCCACGTCGTAGGGATGGTTGAGCAATGGATGGCACATGCATCGACCCGTGGCATAGGCCATTTCCACGTCCTGCACATGAAAGCAGGCCGACGGGAACAAGCCGTCATTGCCGGCGTGGTCATAGTGCATGTGAGTGATGATGACGTCGCTCACCTCGCTGCATTCGATACCGAGAGAGCGCAGGCCGGTTTCCACGGGCTGCACCAGTTCGCGACTTCGTTTCGCCGCCGAGGCTGCATCAAAGCCGGTGTCAACGACGATCGTTCGGTCCGCGTTGCGGATCACCCAGTTGAAATAGTCGAGCGGCATCGGCACGTCGTGAGTGTCGCCGCCGATGAAATTCTCCGGCGAGCGTCGCGGGGAATGGCCGTATCGGACAGCGTAGACTTCGTAGGTGTCGTCGCCCATTTCGACCTCAGCGCTGCACGAAGGGATTCGGCACAGTACCGCTGATGTCGATCCAGACGCTCTTTTCCTGGAGATATTCGCGAATGGCCGACAGCCCGCTTTCCCGACCGATGCCCGACCGCTTGAAGCCACCGAATGGCGACATGTAGCTGACTGCCCGGTAAGTGTTCACCCAGACAGTGCCGGCGCGCAATCTCTGCGACATGGTGAGGGCGCGGGAGATGCTTTGCGTCCATACGCCTGCCGCCAGGCCGTAGATTGTGCCGTTGGCGATCTCGATCGCCTGCTCGTCATTGTCGAACGGTATTGCCGCCAGCACCGGACCGAACACTTCCTCCTGCGCGATGCGCATCGCAGGGGCCACATCAGTGAAGATTGTCGGCTCGACGAACCACCCGTCGCCACAAGCCGGATCGGAAGCGCGTTTGCCTCCAAGCGCCAGCGTAGCGCCTTCGGCCTTTGCGATCTCGATATACTCCAGCACCTTGGTGAGTTGGGGACGAGTCGTGATCGGCCCGACCTGCGTGTTCTCACTGGAAGGATCGCCTATCCGCGCTGTTTTCGCGAAGGCCACGAGCGCTTCCACGAAAGCCGGATAGATCGACCGATGCACGAGCGCCCGCGAGCCGGCGATGCAGGTCTGGCCGCTTGCGGCGAATATCCCAGAGACAACGCCCTTGACGGCGTCCTCCAGCACCGCATCCTCGAAGACGATGTTGGCCGACTTCCCGCCGAGTTCCAGAGTCACCGGCTTGATCGATTTTGCAGCCAGTTCGTAGACGCCCTGCCCCGTGCGGTCGCCGCCGGTGAAAGCCACCTTGTCGACCTGCGGATGGGAAACGATGTGACTGCCGATCTCACTACCAAAGCCCGTGACGATGTTGACGACGCCCGGCGGAAATCCAGCCTCCTCGAACAGTCTGCCAAATTCGAGCGCAGAGGCCGACGAGAATTCGGACGGCTTCCAGAGGATCGTGTTGCCGGCCGCGAGCGCCGGAGCGAGCTTCCATGTTGCCAGCATCAGTGGCGAATTCCAGGGCGTGATCGCTGCCACGATGCCGAGCGGCTCTTCGCGCGTGAAATTGAAGACGCCGGGCTTGTCGATCGGGATCACGCGCCCTTCGACCTTGTCGGCGAGTCCACCGAAATAGTAGTACCACTGCGGCATGTAGCGAAGCTGCCCGCGCATTTCAGCGATCAGCTTGCCGTTGTCCTGCGTCTCGACTTCCGCCAGCCTGTCCGCATTGGCTGCCAGCAGATCCGCGAAGCGCCGCAACAGAGCGCCGCGCGCGCTGGCGCTGAGCCCACTCCACGACGGATCGTTGAACGCCTTGCGCGCCGCGGCGGCGGCACGATCGACATCATCGACGCCTGAGCGCGGGATCGTTGCCCACGACTTTCCGGTAAACGGATTTTCGGTTTCGAACGTTTCCCCGCTTGCGGCTCCGACCCATTCGCCGCCGATCAGCATGTTGTAGGATTTCATCACGTTTCTCTGCTTCTCGTTTCGGCGGCGACTATCTGGCGGACGTCAACCCTTCGCGGAGTCGACTTCGGCAAATGCCTCGCGCGCAATGCGGAAAGAGTCCACGCCGGCGGGAATGCCGGCATAAATCGCAACCTGCATGAAGATTTCGCGGATCTCGTCGCGGTTGACTCCATTCTTGAGCGCGCCTTTTACATGCATCTTCAGTTCGTGCGGACGGTTCAGGCAGCTTATCATGGCTAGATTGAGCATGGAGCGTGTCTTACGCGACAGGTCCTCGCGGCCCCACACAGCGCCCCAGCAATATTCCGTGACTAGCTCCTGCATCGGGCGATTGAAGTCGTCGGCCGCCGCGAAGGATTTTTCAACGAACTCCGCGCCGAGGACATCCTTGCGGATCGCGAGACCGCGTTCGAAAACGTCGTTTGTCATCAGTTTCTACTCCTGCTTGGGTTGTGATCAGCGTTGCTGCGCCGAACGGGAAAAAGCGCGACCTGATCGCGATTGGCGCTGCCGGGAAGCGGCCCCGCCGCCGCCCTCGGGGAGACTGCACAGACTTGGCAATTCTCCGGCATCGTGCATGTCCTCGATACCGTCGACGAAGCTTTCGATTGCCTCGGCTGCCGCTTCGCCGACCACGATGGCCGCAGCTTCGCGGAATCTCT
Organism: Mesorhizobium sp. KR9-304; assembly: GCF_040049215.1. Taxonomy (NCBI): domain Bacteria; kingdom Pseudomonadati; phylum Pseudomonadota; class Alphaproteobacteria; order Hyphomicrobiales; family Phyllobacteriaceae; genus Mesorhizobium; species Mesorhizobium sp. KR9-304. Next base: position 422,550 of record NZ_JBDZDN010000004.1, read on the forward strand.
GGCGCACTTCCGCTTCGGTCGCGGGGGTCACGTCGGTCTGGCCGATGCTAAGCCTTCTATCGTCTTCCAGCGTCAGTTCGATTGTTGCGCCCTGCCGGGCGGGGAAAGCGGCCGTCAGTTCAGGGCTCGTGACCAGTTCGGTGGCCCTCGCCAGGCTGTTTACCTGGACATTGCCGAGATCGCGGTAGTTGGCTTCGGCAAGCTGCCTGTGGACGATCACAGCGGCGACCCCGAATGGGATACTCATCTTGGCCTGCAGCGACCTTTCGAACGGGCCGTGGCTGTCGCAGCCCGGGTATCTCACCGCCGCCTCTGGCAGGGCGATCTTGATGCCGCGCACGGGAGCGGCATCAGGGCCAAGCATCTCGATCAGCCGCAACGCTGTCTGGCACGCCGTCTGCGCGAAATTACAGGCAGGCGCCGCCTTGTGGTAAACTGAGAGGATTTCGGCGTCGCCCTCGGGGAAAAGCACCAATGGTCCCGGCATTGCGTCGCGGGCATAGGCGGCGAAGAAACCCGCCGGTCCTTCGAGAATGTCGGGACTTGCGAAAGCACCGGCTTCGGCAAGACGGACGGCGCTCCATGCATTGCGCGCAGCAAACCCTGGATGGAAGAACATGTCGGAAGCACCACTTCCCGGCCACTGGTTGAGACCTGACGACGTATTGGCCGCGACCCCGACGGTGGAAGCGATCTGGTCGGCGCCAAGCCCGATCATCCAGGCCCCGCCGGCCGCCGACCCGATCGGTGATACCAGCCCGGTTGGGCGATACAGCGCCGAAACGCCGGGGCTTATCACCATTCGGCCGAGCCGGCCTCCGACCTCGTAGGCAATCACGGCTGCGTCGAGGAAGCGTCGGCCCGAAACCCGCGTACCTTCCGCGAGCGCCATGAGAAGTGGCCAGACGACGACGCCGTGATGACACACCGATGCGGCATGCATGTCCTCGCGGACGAGGCCGTGGCCCATCACCGCGTTGGCGAATGCCGCGTCGGCGGGAGTGACCTCATGCACGCCGCCGACGACATGACCTCCTCGCGCGGGCACGGCGCTTGCGACGGCTTGCTTGCTTGGCGCCAGGTCCCACGCCTCGAAGGCGCAGCCCAGGAAGTCGAGCAGGCAGAGCTTGGCCTTAATCGTCAGCGCCTCGCCCAACCCCTGGAGATCGGCGGCGATGATGGCCTCGGCCAATTGCTGGGAACGGGTGGACACGCGTTGCTCCCTTTTCGGGGCGATCAGCCCCGGATCTCGACGTCGGCCCATTCCTCGATGATCTTCACCATCGAGGTGAAGTCGGAATCAGGGCCAAAACGCGCATTCGTCGCAGCCAGCATCTGCCGGACCAGCGCGCCGCCGACCATCGGAACGCCAAGATTTTCGGCCTCGTCCACGCACATGCGGACGTCCTTGTAGGAAAGGCCGGTCTTGAAGCCGAAGTCGAAGGTGCCGGGCAGGACGGCACGCGGGAACTTGTCCTGCGTCGCGCTGTTGCGCCCGCTCGACGCATTGATGATGTCGCACATGACGCGAGGGTTGAGGCCGGCCTTCACCCCCATCGCCAGTGCTTCGGCCGAAAGCAGGATAACGCCAGCCGCGATCATGTTGTTGCCAAGCTTGGCAACCTGCGCAGCGCCAGGCGTCTCGCCGCAGAAGAACCGGCGTCCGAACGTCTCCAGGATCGGGTCGACTTCGTCATAGGTTGCCTGTTTGCACGAAACCATGACCGCCAGTGTGCCATTGGTGGCGCCGGCTATGCCTCCGGACACTGGAGCATCGACCCAGGACAGGCCCTTTGCGGCGAGTTCCCTTTGGATGACCGACGCCATGCTCGGGCCCGTTGTCGATAGGTCGATGACAATGCGCGCCTTCGAACCCGCCGCGATGCCCTCGGCACCGAGCACGACTTCGCGCACGATGGCCGGCGTCGGAAGGCTGCAGAAGACTACCTCCGCTTCAGAGCCGACTTCTATTGCCGATGTGGCGGCAACGACACCGGTGTGATTGATGCCGGTCGCCGCTCCCGGGCGCGCGTCGTGCACGAAGACCGTGTAGCCTGCGTTGGCAAGCCGCTTCGACATCGGTCCGCCCATGGCGCCGAGACCAACGAAACCAACCTGTTTATGCCGCAACGGCGTTTCCTCCCTCGACGCTGCTTGTTGCCTCCGCGTGATGGAGGCCATTTGGAGAGGACCTTATGTTATCGGGCCGGGCTTGGATAATCTCCAAACAGCGCATAACAGCTTTGCGGCGGGTTTCATCTACACGTACATTGCAACGCGGCCAACCGCTTAGAGCGGCTTGGACGCATGATCGGCACGGGAATGTTCGACCTAAAGCAGCTTCAACTTTTCACGGCGGTAGCAGAGTTCGGCAGCTTCTCGCGAGCAGCGGTCGCCCTGTCCGTCAGCCAGCCTGTCATCAGTCGCCAGATCAAGGCGCTTGAGGAAGAACTGGGCGTCTCCCTGCTGTACCGGAATGGCCGGGGGATCGTCCTGACCGAAGCTGGCAAGCTCCTGGAAAATTATGCCTCCGCCATCCTTGAGCAGGCCTCTCGCGCGAAGTCGGAACTCGCCGCTTTGCGATCCAACCCGCGTGGCACCATCGTCATCGGGATGCCGCCGTCGGTCGGCGTCGTGTTGACCGCGCCACTCGTCCGCAGCTTCCGTGGCGCATTCCCGCAGATCAGCATGCGCGTCATCGAAGGGTTCAGCGGGCACCTGCTGGAGTGGCTGGTGATGGGCAAGATCGACGTCGCGGTCCTCTACAACGCACCCCGAATGAACAATCTCATGGCAGAGCCTCTGTTGCGGGACGAATTGTTTCTTCTCGGAGCCAAGGCAGATCTCTGCGAGCTGGGCGAAGAACCGGTCGAGGCGAGCATGCTGGCCAAGCTGCCGATGATCTTGCCTGCTCGGCCGCATGGATTGCGCCTTCTGCTCGACCAGGTGCTCGGTCAGGCCGGCATTGAACCGCAGATCGCGCTCGAGGTCGATGCAATGCCATCGACGCTTCGCCTGGTCGAAGGCGGCATCGGCTACACCATCCTCTCCTATTCGAGCGTGCATCAGTTGGTGGCCGAGCAGCGCATCAAATACTGGCCAATCAAGAATCCGTCGCTTGTGAGGGAGCTTATCCTCGCCACGTCCAGCCAGCGACCAACCACGACGGCCATTCGCGCGCTGACCCTGCATATCCGCGAAGAGGTCAAGACTCTGCGTAAGCAGGGTGTCTGGGAACCCGCCAAGCCGGCGTAGGGAACTCATCTGAATTAGGACGTGGCGCGAAACGCCCTCTGAAATCTCGACCGATTGGGCGATCCGATTCTTCCCAGACTAGATCAGGAGGAGCGTTTTCGCGATCAGGCGCTCTTCAATCTGACGTTAACTGCAAGTCGCGCGGGTGTGCAAGAGGCAGCATGTCCGCGTGGTCTATTGTTGGGTCGAGGCGATCGGTCTTCGGCCGAAGGACTAAGGCACCCATTCCCTGCGTCGCACCATGGTGTCAATTGTTCGCCTTCGAGCCATCCAAGGGGCGCCGAACTTTCCAATGGAGTGCCACCGCTGCCTGCCGTGGATACAGTATTTCAGGCAGAAGACAGGGTATTTCTCTGCCGTCGCACACCGAAGCCTGCAACCGCCCCTCGCCCCGTATCCACCCTTCAGCGCAGCCGCCTGGTCTGGGAAGCAGGTTCACTCGTCTGCCGGGCGAACTCCAGCCGCCCGGAAACCGCCGATTTCGCTCGCCATGCCCGAGAGTTGGCACCCCGGCATGGAGCCTAACAGGCGAATCTGCGCGGCGACGATCCGGCGCTAAAGGCGAGCATCGCCGTCACAGCACCGACTTCAGCAGCCCTAGGGCGGCCAGCAGCATGAGCAGGCCTATCGTGACAACCCGGAAATCCTTCGGGTCGGTGCGCAGGAAGTGGCGGCTTCCCGCCCACAACCCGGCGGCCAGAAGCGGCAGCGACAGTACGATCGCCACGAAGGTGTCGCGGCTGATCATGCCATGCCACCACATCAGTGGCGCGGAATAGGCGTCGAGCAGTGCGAAGTAGACGATCAGCGTCGCCCGGAAAGTGACCGCCGCAATGCTCTGCGCGGCAAAGAAGGTGGCCACCGGCAGGCCGCCCATGCCCGGAGCGTTGGCCAGTCCCGAGGCAAAACCGGCGCCAACGACCGCCGAGGCGCCGGCCTCCGATTTCATCTTCCAGCCGGCCAGCATAACCGCGCACATCAGCATCACGTAGCCGGCTATCACGATGCGCACTGCATCGGCGCCGATGCCGGTGATCACGGCAAGGCCGATCGGCACGCCGGCCAGCGCGCCGAGCGAGAGCAGCCGCACCCGCCGCCAGTCGACATGAGCGCCCACTGAACGCCACTGCTGTGCGGTCATACCGAATTCGCAGAACATCACGACGGGCACGAAATAGAGCGGGTCGGTGACAAGCGCCGCGGCAGAGACCACAAGCGCCGAGAAACCGAAGCCGGAATAGCCGCGCACAAAGGCGGCCACGAAGAAGGCCACCGCCATGAAGGCGGTCGCCGCCGCGCCCATTTCGAACGGCATGCTCAACGGCCGGTCAGGCCCGCATGTCGGCGGGGTCGATGCCAGCCACGGCGACCGGCTTCTTCATCGCGTCGCGGCGGAAAGGCTCTCCGAGCTCCTGGTTGATCATCGCTTCGATCAGCGTGGTCTCGCCGTGCTTCATCTGGTCCTCGATCGCCTTGTCGAGAGCGGCCGTCAGTTCATCCATGGTGAAGGCCTGCACGCCCTGCAGGCCGCAGGCTTTCGCAATGCCGGCATAAGAGACCTGCGTGTTGAGTTCGGTGCCGACGAAATTGTCGTCGTACCAGAGTGTCGAATTGCGCTTCTCCGCGCCCCACTGATAGTTGCGGAAAACGACCTGGGTGATGGCCGGCCATTCGTCACGGCCGATGGCCGTGAGTTCGGTTACGGCAATGCCGAAGGCTCCGTCTCCGGAGAACCCGACGACGGGCACGTCCGGGCAGGCGATCTTGGCGCCGACGATCGACGGCAAGCCATAGCCGCACGGCCCGAACAGGCCCGGCGCGAGGTATTTGCGGCCCGTCTCGAACGATGGGTAGGCGTTGCCGATGGCGCAGTTGTTGCCGATGTCGGACGAGATGATCGCTTCGCGAGGCAGCGCGGCCTGGATGGCGCGCCAGGCCATGCGCGGACTCATCCAGTCGGGCTTGGCATCGCGCGCCCGCTGGTTCCAGGTCGTTCCGGGGTCGTCCTCCTCATGGTCCATCGAGGTGAGTTCCTGCGCCCAGGCGGACTTGGTCTGGGCGATCGCCGCCTTGCGTTCGGTGCGACCGGACTCTCCGGCCGTGGCCGACAGGCGCGACAGGATGCCGTCGGCAACCTTGCCGGCATCGCCGACGATGCCGACGGTCACCGGCTTGGTCAGCCCGATCCGGTCGGGATTGATGTCGACCTGGATGATGGCGGCCTGTCGCGGCCAGTAGTCGATGCCGTATCCCGGCAATGTCGAGAATGGATTGAGGCGCGTACCCAGAGCCAGCACGACGTCGGCCCGGGCGATCAACTGCATGGCGGCCTTGGAGCCGTTGTAGCCGAGCGGGCCGGCATAGAGCGGGTGAGAGCCGGGGAACGCGTCATTGTGCTGGTAGCCGCAGCAGACCGGCGCATCGAGCCTCTCTGCCAGCGCCATGGAGGCTGGAATGGCGTCGGCCAGCACGACGCCGGCTCCGTTGAGAATGACCGGGAACTTCGCCCCCGACAGCAGTTTGGCCGCCCGGTCCAGCGCCTTATCGCCACCTGCCGGCCGCTCGAAGTCGACGATTGCGGGCAGGTCGATATCGATCACCTGGGTCCAGAAATCGCGCGGCATGTTGATCTGGGCCGGAGCCGAGGCACGCCTTGCGTGGAGGATGACGCGGTTCAGCACCTCGGCGACGCGCGATGCATCGCGAACCTCCTCCTGGTAGGCGACCATGTCCTTGAACAGGGCCATCTGCTGGACCTCCTGGAAGCCGCCTTGGCCGATGGTCCGGTTGGCCGCCTGCGGCGTGACGAGCAGCAGCGGCGTGTGGTTCCAATAGGCGGTCTTCACGGCGGTCACGAAGTTGGTGATGCCGGGACCGTTCTGCGCGATCATCATCGACATCCTGCTGCTGGCGCGCGTGTAGCCATCCGCCATCATGCCGCCCGAGCCCTCGTGGGCGCAGTCCCAGAACGTGATGCCGGCCTTTGGGAAGAGGTCGGAGATCGGCATGAAGGCCGATCCGATGATGCCGAACGCATGCTGGATGCCATGGCGCTGCAGCACTTTGACGAAGGCTTCCTCGGTTGTCATCTTCATGGCTGCAATCCCCTCCCGGTCTGCGGCGCGCCAAGCGCGCCAGATCTGTTTCCGCCCGCGCTCGGTCCAAGCCCAGTGAACCCACGGAACCGCCGCGAAAGCTCGTGCCTTGCCGCTCAGGCGAATACGCGGCCCAGCGCGCCGTCGATGGCGTTGGTGATCTCGTCGATGTCGGCGGCGGTGGCAATCAATGCCGGGCTCAGGCAGAGCGTGTTGTTGAAGCCCGGAAGAGACCGGTTGGTGACGCCGATGATGACCCCTTGCGCCATGCAGTCGGCGACGACCGCCTGCGCCTTCTTTTCGTCGACGGGTTCCTTTGTCGAACGGTCGGTGACCAGTTCGGCGCCGCAGAACAGGCCCTTGCCGCGCACGTCGCCGACGACCTCATGCTTCTCCATCAGCGCATGGAGATTGTTCATCAGCCGCTCGCCCATCGCGTTCGTGTTGTCGAGCAGTTTTTCGTCCTCGATGATGCGCATGTTCTCCAGCGCGGCGGCCGGGCCGGAGGCGCAGCCGCCGAATGTCGAGATGTCGCGGAAATAAGAGAGGGGATCGCTGGCGTCGTCCTTGAAAAGGTCGAAAATCGCCTCCGTCGTCACCGTGCATGAGATTGCCGCGTAGCCCGAAGCCACACCCTTGGCCATGGTCACGAAATCGGGTTTGACGCCATAGTGCTGGTAGCCGAACCATTCGCCGGTGCGCCCGACTCCGCAGACCACCTCGTCGATGTGGATCAGGATGTCGTGGCGCCGGCAGATATCCTGGACGCGCTCCCAGTAGCCCGATGGCGGGGTAATGACGCCACCGCCCGCCGTGATCGGCTCGAGGCAAATCGCGCCGATCGTGTCCGGACCCTCGCGCTGGATGACCGCCTCGATCGCATCGGCCGCCGCCTCGCCGTAGTTCCCGGCGGCGCCGTACTGGTTGCGGTACTCAAGACAATGCGGAACCTCGACGAATCCCGGGGTCAAAGGGCCATACTGTGCGGCGCGCTGGGGTTGGCCGCCCGCCGAAAGCGCGGTGATCGTGGTGCCGTGATAATCGCGTTCTCGGTAGAGGATCTTGTATTTGCGGCCGCCATGATGCTGGTGCGCGATCTGGCGCACCATCTTGAAGACCTTCTCGTTGGCCTCCGAACCAGAGTTGGAATAGTAGACCCGGCTCATGCCCGGCATCTTCTCGATCAGCTTGCGCGCGAACAGCGCCCCGGGAATGGATCCTGCCGAGTTGGCGAAATAGTTCATCTTCACGAGCTGGTCGCGCACGGCATCGGCGATGCTCTCGCGCCCGTAGCCGACATTGACAGTCCATACCCCGCCTGAGACCGCATCGAGATGCTCCTTGCCGGTTGCGTCCCAGACACGCATGCCGCGCCCTTCGACGATGACGCGCGGGTCGATCGTCTCGAACATCTTGTGCTGGATCAGATGGTGCCAGAGATGCGCGCGATCGGCTTCGATGACGTCCCGGATGTCGTTGCTCTGCATGTTCATGTACGGAGCTCTTTCTTGCGTTGAGCGGCAGCCTTGCTGTCCATCGGAATAGCAGCCTCAAGCCTTGGCACAAGGCGGACGAGCGCGACACACCCAATATCCACGGAACGGTAAGTCCAGAGGCAGCGACAGCCCGACGAAGGATCCATCCCGGCTCAATCCGTTGCAGAGAGATCGAAGTTTTCACCGGGAAAGTATTTGTGCAGGCGGATGTCGGCCGTGCGCGCGTGGCCTTCCATGCCCTCAAGGCGCGAGATGCGCGCGGTTGCCTCGGCGACCGGACGGACGCCCTCCGCCGTACCCCTCTGCCAGGTGACGATCTTCATGAACTTGTGGACCGACAGCCCTCCGGTATAGCGCGCGGCGCCCGAGGTCGGCAGCACGTGGTTGGTCCCGGACGCCTTGTCACCGAAGGCAACCGTGGTCTGCTCGCCGAGGAACAGCGAGCCGTAGCATTGCAGACGGCCGAGCCACCAGTCGAGGTCTCCAGCCTGCACGCTCAGGTGTTCAGGCGCATAGTCGTCGGCCGCTGCCGCCATCTCATCGCGGTTGTCGCAAAGCACGACCTCCGCATAGTCGCGCCAGGCGGCTTCGGCGTTCTCGCGGTTCAGATTGGGAAGCGCTGCGATAAGGCGCGGCACGGCGGCGATCACGGCCTCGGCCACCTGCCGGCTGTCGGTTACGAGCCATACCGGCGAGTTGTATCCATGCTCCGCCTGGCCGACGAGATCGGCCGCGACAATCTCGGCATCCGCATTCTTGTCCGCCAGGATCAGGCTGTCGGTCGGACCCGCGAACATGTCTATGCCGACCCGGCCGAAGAGGATTCGTTTCGCCTCGGCGACGAACTGATTGCCCGGACCGACGAGAATATCCGCCGGCGGCAGGCCGAACAGTCCGTATGTCATCGAGGCCACACCCTGGACGCCGCCCATTGCGAGAATTGTGTCGGCACCGCAAAGGTCGGCTGCGAAAATGATTGCCGGGCTTATGCCGACATCGGGCCGCGGCGGCGAACAGACGGAGATGTGCCGACACCCCGCGACTTTTGCCGTCGTCACGGTCATGATGGCGGAAGCGACATGGCTGTAGCGCCCGCCGGGGACGTAGCAGCCGGCGGCCTGGCACGGGATCGTCTTCTGGCCGGCAACAAGGCCGGGAACGATCTCGATCTCGACGTCGCCCAGCGTGCCCTTCTGGGCCTCGGCGAATTTGCGCACATTGTCATGCGCGAACCAGATATCGTCCTTGAGCTTCTGCGGCAGCGTCTTCGCCGCGCGTTCGATTTCGTCAGGCGTGACGACGAGGTTGCCGCTGTAGCGGTCGAACTGCTCGGCATAGCGGCGGGCCGCCGCCTCCCCGCCCCTTTCGATGTCGTCCAGAATTGCCTGCACTGTCTCAGTGACAGACGCGGAATCGCTTGAAGCGGTCCTCGGCGCTTTCTTGAGATATCTGGGCGGCATGGCGGTCTCCGGAGTGCAGTACGGTCAAGCTGTTTCAGGTCGTTGCCGGAGAAGGCCGCAATGCCATGGCGATGGGCAGCAAGGCTAGCGAACGAGCACCGCTGGCGCCCCGGCAGTCCTGATGGCGCGGATCATATCTTGCCCTTCCACGGAACCAGCTTTCGCTCGACAAAACGCATCAGCAGGTCGAACGCGTAGGCGATCGCAGCGATTACCACGATCCCCATGATGACGGTGGATGTCTGAAGGAACTGCGAGGCGGACAGCACCATGTAGCCCAGGCCCTTGGTCGCCGCGACCATTTCGGCCGCCACGAGCGTGGTCCAGCCGAAACCGATGCCGATGCGCATCGCGGTCAGGATTTCCGGCATGGCCGACGGCAGGATCACATACCGCATGACTTTCCATCTGCTTGCGCCAAAGGAATAGGCCGCATGAATCTGCTCGATCGCCGCGGATTTGACGCCGGAGCGGGCGCCTAGAGCCACCGGAGCAAAGACGGAGAGAAAGATCAGCAGGACCTTCGACGTTTCGCCGATGCCGAACCAGATGATCATCAGCGGCAGGTAGGCCAAGGGGGGTATGGGTCGGTAGAATTCAATCGGCGGATCGAAAATGCCCCGCATGACCGGACTCATTCCCATTGCCAGACCGAGCGGAATGCCGATGGCGCAGGCGAGCAGGAATGCCCCGAACACGCGCGCCGTTGAGATCGCGATGTGTTCCCACAACGGCGTCCCCGTGAATCCGTTGTTCCATGTGTCGATGAACTTCTGGATCACCGCAAAAGGCGAAGGCACGAAAAGCGGCTTGACCCATCCCATGAACGTGAACAGCCACCAAACCGCAATCAGAATGAGGATCGTAGCAATGCTGAGCCACATGGTTTCCCCTTGGCCGGGAACGCCGTATGTCTCGCCGGGTTTGGTCGCGGGCGCCCTGGACAGGCGGGCGAGGAGTCCTTCCGAAACATCTCGGCGGGAGGGCTGGATGTCGTCGCTCATGCCACCGCCTCCTCGTCCGCGAAGATGATGCTGAGCACCTCCTCGCGCAGTTTGATGAAATCCGCGGACGCCTTTACGGCCCGCGCTTTTGCGCCGCCCATGAAACGGCCCGAAAACGGCAGGTCGAAACGATGGGTGATGCGGCCGGGACGGGGCGACATCACGATCAGCTTGGTTCCCATGAACAGCGCTTCTTCAACGCTGTGCGTGATGAAGAACACGGTCTTCCTGGTGTTTTCCCAGATGCGCAGGATGAGTTCCTGCGCCCTCTCGCGCGTCAGCGCGTCGAGCGCGCCGAGCGGCTCGTCCATCAAGAGCACCCTTGGATCGCAGGTCAGGGCGCGCGCGATGCCGACACGTTGCTGCATGCCGCCCGACAGCGCGTAGATGGGAGACTCCTCGAAGCCCGTAAGCCCCAGAAGCGCGATGAATTCGTTCGCGACCTTGTAACGCTCCGTGTCGGAACATCCCTGCAGTTTCAGCCCGAAGGCAACGTTGTCGCGCACGTTGAGCCACGGCATCAGAGCATGCTTCTGAAACACCACCGACCTGTCCGCTCCCGGACCGTTGACCTTGCCGCCATCCAGCAGAATCTCCCCGCTCGTCGGAGAAAGAAAGCCCGCGATAAGATTGAGCAGCGTCGACTTTCCGCACCCGGATGCGCCGAGCGCGACGACAAAATCGCCTTCGCCGAGGGAGAGGCCGATATTGGCGAGTGCTTCCACGGACGAGCGTCCATCCTTCGCCGGAAAGACGACGGAGGCGTTCCTGATCTCCAAAACCATGCGGCGGCGGGTCCCCTGGCGTCTCACCGAACCCAGGAATGGGTCCGGTGAGCCAGCTTAAGCGTTATTGTGCCGCCTTGGCAAAATCGGCATTCACGAAGCCGCTATAGTCGTCCTTGACACTGTCGATGCGGCCCGCGGCCTTGAGGAAATCGGCCGTTCCCTTGATGGTCTTTGCCGATCCACCAAGCCACGTGTCCGTGGTCTGCTCGGACATCGGCAGGAATGTGAACCCCTCCAGGATTTCCGGAACCTGCGCCGGATCAGCGCCAGTCGCTGCGGCGAGTGTCTTGACTGGCTCGCTGTCGACCGTCCAGGCCGCCTTGTCGGCGAGATACATCTTGTTGACCCTGTCGATTTCTTTCAGGAAGGCGACAATCTGGTCCTTGTTGGCGGCGCCGAACTCCCGGTTCACGACCCAGCCGTCGAAGGTTGGGAATCCCCAGGCCGCCGTCTCGTCAGCGCCGATGAGAAGCGTTCCGGTCTTCAGGATTTCCGACTGGACGGGCTGCCATATCCACGCGGCGTCGATGGCGTTCTGGCCCCAGGCAGCGGCGATCTGATCCGGCGGCATGCTCATGATGGTCACTTCGCCTTCGGGAATGCCTTCGTGCTGCAGTGCGCCCATGAGCGAGAAATGCGCTGTCGAACCGACCGGAACCCCGACCTTCTTGCCCTTCAGGTCGGCCAGCGAGGTGATCCCGGAATCCTTGCTTACGATCAGCGATTCCGCCTTGCCGATCACGTCCGAGAAGGCGATGAGCTGAAGATCGACGCCTTGACTGGCGGCGATCGCCAGCGGCGAAGAACCCAACTCGGAAAGCACCACGTCGCCCGAGGCCATCGCTGCGATCACATCTGTTCCCGCAGCGAATTTGCGCCACTCCACGTCCCATCCGGTGGCCTTCTGGACCGCGTCGGACGCGGAAAGGAGCTGCATCGGCGTCGGATTCCCGAAATGGCCGATGATAATCTTCTCGGCCAGTGCGGTGCTTGCCATCAGCAGTGAAACGGTGCCCGCAATGACACCCGTCAGCATTGTCTTCATCATGTCAGTCTCCCAATCGTTGGAATCGCGCGGCGCTCTTTTTAGATCTGCGGCGACCGTTGCCCGCCCATTCGGTCATGCAGCGAAGTCATCCAGTGAACCCGTCGGCGCTCGAGTTGAAAACGCGATGCAAGCGTCCGACAGCACATCGATAGAGTCAACGAACGGAATATTGCCGGGCAGCGCATGCGTCAGCAATGACAACTCAGAACACGCAACCAGGAGCAAATCCGCACCTTGCTCGACCAGCCTGTCGGCAAGCAGGGCCATTTCGGCGAGCGCTTCCTTGTCGCCGCCCCACTTCTTGACGTGTTTGATCAGGCCGAGCAGCGGACCGTCATCATCGAGATAGGCAAGTTCCAGCCCCGATGCGCCCAGCGCCCTGTCGAACACGCCTGTCATCCGGACCGCCGGAGAAGCGAGCATGCCGACGCGTGTCCCCGGGCCCGCCTGTGCGGCGATTTTTTCCACCGACAGCCGAACCATGTCGAGAAATGGAATGGACACTGCGGCGCGGATCCGGTCGGCGAAATGGTGCGCCGTGTTGCACGGCATTGCGAGCGCATCGGCGCCGAAGGATTGGAGCCCTTTGGCCATGGCGACGATGACGGGGCCAGGATCCTCGCCCCGCTTCTCGATCAGCGCGGCGATCCGCGACGGCACTTGGGGGTTGTTGTCGACGATCATCGGTACATGATCGGAATCGTCATTGACCGGGGTCGCTCGAATGATCCGGCTCATCAGGAGCACGGTCGCCTCCGGCCCCATACCGCCGATGATCCCGATACGCCGACGGACCTTCGGTTCATTTGTCATGCGGCTCCCTTCAGGCGCAGCGGCCCGGCACAATGAACGATGATGTCCGCGATGTGGGCGCAGTCGGCGACAGTGAAGGTCAGCGGAATCCGCATGTCAAACAATCCGGATTGAACGGCGTCGGTCTCCGGCAGGTTCTGTTGCTGCAGATATCGCCAGCTATGGTGATTGCTGGTGAAGGCAACCGGCTCGCTTGCGCCGAACCACTTCAGTTCGACGCCGAGCGCCTTGTTGGCAAGGACGAAATCGCGCGCATTCTCCTGGCTTATTCCTTCCGCGAGAAACTGGATGGAACTGCCGACATAGTGCTCGGCGTCGGGACGGATCGGCAGATAGAAGAGCGCAGAGCGCCTGAGCGCCGTTTCCAGCGTCCGGTAACGCTCGTTCCAGCGCTCGATGCTGTTGTCCAGTTCAGCCAGTTGCGGCCGCAGGATCGCGGCGCGCAGATTGTCCATGCGCCCCGAGCAGTTCGGCGTATCCAGCCGGATGTCGGCAAAATGCGAGCCCTCGGGGGCCGCGCCATGCCGTTCGTAGAGCATGTACGAGCCGGACAGGATGATGGCGCGCGCCATGAAATCCGGATCGTTCGAGGTCAGCAGGCCGCCCTCGCCCGAATTCATGTGCTTGTAGGTCTGCGTACTGAAGCAGCCGGCCAGCCCGAAATTTCCGCTTTTCACGCCGTTCCAGGTTGCGCCCATCGTGTGTGCGCAATCCTCGATCAGGGTCATCCCATGCACGGCCGTGATCTCGCCGATCTTTTCCATGTCGGCGATGTGGCCCCGCATGTGGGACAGGAGCAGAAAACGGGCGCCAGACTGTGCCGCCTTCGCGTCCAGATCATCGAGATCGATCACAAGATCGCGCGTGCATTCGACCAGCACGGGCCTGCCGCCGGCATTGACGATCGCGCCAGGGACAGGCGAAAGCGTGAAGGCGTTGGTGAGGACGGGTTCGCCGGGCTGCATGCCGGCTGCGAGCAGCGCAATGTGCATGGCGTAGCCGCCGGATGCGCATGCGAGGCAATAGGATTGCTGCTGGTACGCGGCATATTCGGACTCCAGCAACGACACCTGCGATAGTTCACCGGGGATCGTATTGTACCGATGCAGCCTTCCCGTCTTCATGACTGCCACGGCCGCGGCGATCGCAACATCGCCAATCGGCTCCTGCTGCGTGAACGCCCCTGTGAACGGCCTTGGCGTCATGAATGCGATAATCCTTATTCCGCCGCGATTTTTGCGGGTGGAGACGCAAACGCGCTCGTATAGGCGAACAACGCGGCCTGTCCCCCCGTGTGCAGAAATACGACCCGTTCGCCCTTCTTGAAATGGCCTTTCCGTACCAGATCGATCAGTCCGGCCGCGCCCTTGCCCGAATAGACCGGATCGAGGAGGATGCCTTCCAGTTGGGCGAACATCTCGATTGCCTCTATCGTCGACGGCGCGGGAATGCCGTAGCCTTCACCGACGTAGTCGGTGTTGGCAACCACATCGCTTCGCGAGACAACGCCGGGGCACCCGAGCTTTTCGGCCGTCGCCACGGCGAGATTGTAGACATTCTCTTCCTGCTTGGCCTTCGGCGCGCGGACGCCGATGCCAAGCAGAGGTATCCGTGCATTGATCGCCTTCAATCCGACGATCAGGCCCGCCTGGGTGCCGGCGCTTCCCGTGGCGTGCAACAGATGATCGATACGAATTCCGCGTTCGTTGGCTTGGTAAACGAGCTCCAGCGCACAATTGGCGTAGCCGATCGCGCCGGTCGGATTGGAGCCCCCGCCGGGGATCGTGTAGACGGACTTTCCCTCCGCGCGCAGCCTGTCGGCGACCGCCTCCATCTCGGCATTCATGTCGAGGCCACCGCCACGCTTTTCCGCGGTCGCGCCATGCAGGTAATCAAGGAAGACGTTGCCGTTTTCCTTGTAGTTCGGATCGTTGGAGCCCGTTCGGTCTTCCAGTAGAATATGGCACTGCATGCCGAGCTTGGCGGCAAAGGCTGCGGTCTGGCGCGCGTGGTTCGATTGCGTCGCGCCCTGGGTCATGACGATTTCGGCCCCCTGTGCCTGAGCTTCGGCCATCAGAAATTCGAGCTTGCGCGTCTTGTTGCCGCCGGTCGACAGGCCCGTGCAATCGTCGCGCTTGATCCAGATTTCCGGCCCGCCGAGTTCAGCCGTCAGGCGTCCCAGATATTCCAGAGGGGTTGGCAGATGGGCCAGATGGATGCGCGGGAAACGGGCGAGGTGCATGTGCGTCTGCTTTCACGAATTGCGTATTGTGAAAGTTGCGCATTTCAGAAGCTTGATCAAATGCCAAAATGGCGAGATATTATGCGCGAAGTGCATATTAGGACAATTTGATGCGACTTGAGTGGCTGGAGGATATCGTCGCGGTCGTCGAGACCGGATCGTTCAACGCGGCTGCCAAGCGAAGATTCGTGACGCAGCCCGCATTCTCGCGACGCATTCGGGCCATCGAGGACTATGTCGGCGTGGAATTGTTCGACCGGGACCGCAAGCCCATCGGTTTGAAACCATCGATCTCCAACCATCAGGAGGACATCAAGCGGCTCATCGCGCAGATGAAGGACCTGCACTACGAACTTCGCCGTCAGGGCCGCGAAGCACACAACCGCATCGTCATCGCCAGCCAGCATGCGATAACCGCCACCCGGGCCCCGGCGATCGTCGAGATGTTGTCGCAGCGCATCGATGTGAGCGTGAGATTGCGTTCCGCGAACCGCGACGAATGCCTAGCGCTGCTCATGGCAAAACAGGCCGATCTGCTCCTCAACTATCAGTCCGGCGCCGAGGCTGCCGCCGACCCCGGCGAGTTTCTGGAACGCGCCATACTTGGAGTCGAGCGGTTCATACCGGTCTTTTCCGCGGAGCGCCTTGGTCTGCTCAACGATTCATACGCGCGCGGCGAACTTCCAACGATCGCCTATCCAAGCGACGCCTTCCTCGGGCGCGTCTTCAACGAGGAGATACTGCCGCTCATTCCACGGGGGGAATTCGTGCGCCGCAAGGTGGAAACGGCGCTGACGCTCGCTGCGCTGCAATTGGCCATCAACGGCGTGGGTGTCGCGTGGCTGCCCGAACGCGTCGCGCTGGAACCGCTCGGATCAGGCCTGCTTTGCGACATGAGCGACGTGCTCCCATCGGCGACACTCTCCATCGCCGCCGTCCGACTCACCGGTGCCCATACAGATATTGAAGAGTTCCTTTGGCACGAGATCCTGGCCCATCATCCTGCAGTTGGATGATCGGCATAAGTAGATCGTGCCGGTATGGCGACCTGCTGCACACGTTGAGGATCTCCCGCAGGAAACTCCGGTCGGCCTCCGTTTCGGACAAGGGAGCCGATCCGGTATTCGAGACGAGCCGCGGCCCGTGACCGATGTTGAAAAGTCGCTGAGCTGACCGATAACCTGCAAGCTCGTCCCTTCCGGGAGCGCGCGTGCGCCGCCGGAAGTTGCGCATGGCGCAGAACCCCTACGGCCAAAGGCTACATTGCGGCCTACGCGTTGAAGCGCCTGCACGAGGGCTGCTCGATGAACGCAAATGCGACCTTCGATAAGAATCCGCAGAACTCGACCTTCATCGACAGCGGCACGCTGCTGATCTCGAACGACAACCTCAAGACCTACCGCGATGAACTGAAGGGTATTGCCGACAAGATCATCGCTGGGTTCGATGCCAAGTATCTGACCTGCGGCAGCCGGCGCCAATGGTGTCGCAGCGAGCCTGTCCGGTGTGCCAGTCAATCGCATCGCCGTCGTCACGCATGCCCTGTCGGGTCTTCTGACGACAGTGGCCGGCCTGCTGGTCACCGCGCGCCTTGCGGCGGCGGTTCCCTCGATCGGCGAGGACTGGCTGCTGACCCTTCCTCGTCCCTGCCCTTTTCCAAGAAAGTGGTTGAGAAACCCTTTTCTCAAGCAGAAAAATACGCTATGAACATTTGAGAAACCGGTTTCTCAAGCTAAGGGTCCTTTCGCTTGTCAGGACAAATGCCGTCTGAACGGATGACTATCTACGACGTGGCCAAGGCCGCCCGCGTCAGCACTGCGACAGCGTCAAAAGCCCTTAACGACACTGGACGCATGTCTGCGGAAACACGCGACCGCATCAGGCGCGTCGCCTTGGAACTCGGCTTCCGGCCGAACTCACTGGCTCGCAGCCTTACAAGCAAGCGCAGCTTCACCGTCGGCCTGCTTACGGACGATACCTATGGTCGCTTCACCCTGCCGGTCATGGCCGGTGTCTCCGAAGGCCTGATCGACCATGGCGTGTCGGTTTTCCTGTGCACGGTCGAAGACAATCCGGACCTCGCCAAGATCCATGTCGATGCAATGCTCGACAAGCAAGTCGATGGCATCATCGCCACGGGCAAGCGCATCGACAAGCCGCTGCCCGTGGATCTCTCGCATCTGTCCGTTCCCGTGGTGTATGCGCTGACAGAGGGGCGGCCGGACGCCGTGACCTTGGTTCCGGACGACCGGCAGGGCGCCCTGCGGGCAGTCGAGCACCTCATCGCCCGGGGGCGCAAGCGGATTGCCCACATCACCGGGCCGGGAAGCTTCAGGGTCGTGCAAGAGCGCGCGGGCGCCTATTCGGACGCGCTTTGCGCAGCCGGCCTCGAGGTGCCGCCAGCAGGCATCCTGCGCGGCTCGTGGTCCGAGCGATGGGGTCATGAGGCGGTGGCGACGCTCTGGTCCGGCGCGGACCGACCGGACGGAATTTTCTGCGGCAACGACCAGATTGCGCGCGGCGCCGTAGATGCACTCAGGGAGCGGAAAGTCGACGTCCCGAGCGACGTCTCCGTGGTCGGCTTCGACAACTGGGAAATCGTCGCCGAGCAGACGCGTCCGCCGCTGACGACAGTCGACATGAATCTGAAGGAACTCGGACGGCAGGCCGGGCTGGCGCTCGTGCGACTCGTCAATGGCGAGGCCGTCGAAAAAGGACTTTGGAAGCTGCCCTGCAGTCTCGTGGTTCGCGGCTCATGACAACTTCACAAAGGTGCATAAGACCAAGTTCAAGCAAATAAAAACGACCAACGACGGAGGAGATTGAAACCATGAAACTGCTGAAGATCCTGGCGCTCGCCGCCACCGCATTGGGCGCGCTGTCAAGTTCGGCGCTTGCTCAACAGAAGCTCACCATGTGGTCGCGATCGACCAGCGAAGCCTTCATGCCGGGCCTGATCGAGGCGTTCAACGCGTCGCACGAGACGCAAATCGAACTGCAGATCGTCCCGTCGAGCGAGATGGTGCAGAAATACGCCACCGCGGCAGCCGGCGGCTCCGCTCCCGACTTCGTGTCTCTCGATCTGGTCTACGCTCCTGCGTTCGCCAAGTCTGGTGTGCTGGAGGATCTGACCGACCTGGCCAAGAGCCTGCCGTACTTCGAACACCTGTCGAAAGCGCATGTCGGCACCGGCACCTACGATGGACGGATCTACGCCCTGCCGATGTCGGCCGACGCCTCGGTCTTGCTGTGGAACAAGAAGCTGTTCAAGCAGGCCGGGCTCGATCCGGACAAGGGGCCGACCAACTGGGCCGAGATCGAAGCGGCGGCGGGCAAGGTCAACGCGCTCGGCGGCGACATCCGCGGCTTCTATTTCGCGGGCGCCTGCGGTGGCTGCAATGCGTTCACCTTCATGCCCCTGATCTGGGCGTCGGGCGGCGACATTTTGGTCGACGGCGGCAAACGCGCCACCATCGACACCCCGCAGATGCATGACGCGATCAACTTCTATCGCGATCTCGTCGCCAAGGGCTATGTCCCTGAGAGCGCAAAGACCGATTCGGGCAAGAACTTCTTCGGCGGTTTCGCCACCGACAAGGTCGGCATATCGCCCATCGGCGCCTTCGCCATCGGCAACCTCGTCAAGAACTACCCCACCGTCGAATTCGGAGTGACGTTCCTGCCGGGTAAGGACGGTGGCAAGGCATCCTTCGCCGGCGGCGACAACTTCGTCGTCACCGGCGGCCGTGACAACCTGAAGGCCGCCAAGGAGTTCCTCGAGTTCGTTTACTCGATCGAGGGACAGACCATGCTTGCCAAGGGGGGCAGCCTGCCTACCCGCGGCGACATCGCCGCCGAGGCGGTCAAGTCGCTGGATGAGCGCTACCAGATCGCAACGCAAGCCATGGCGATCGGTAGGACCCCCACTTCGCCGGTCTACAACGACATCATCAACAGCAGCACGGGTCCGTGGAAGCAGATGTTGAACGAGGTCTTCTTCGGTGACGATGTCAAAGGCTCCGTCGCAAAGGCCCAGGCCACCATGCAGTCGATCCTAGACGCCGCCGAGTAGCATCCGGAGCATATCTCCCGGCATCCGGATGACGGCCCGGACGGCTTTCACCCGTCCGGGCCACCCAAGGCCTATTGCATGTGGACCGTGCCATGACCCCCGAGCAGCAACCCCGTAGCGGCACACCGACCCGCCGAACAAGCGCCAAGCTGCGCCGCAATCAACTCGCCGGCCTTCTGTTCGTGGCGCCCGCCTTGTCCCTGGTGCTGCTTTTCTTCGTGATCCCGTTGGGGATGGCGTTCTGGATGTCGTTGCACAACTGGCCACTGCTCGGCAAATCCAGGTTCATCGGGTTCGGCAACTACGTCCGGCTGGCGCAGGACGTGCAATTTTGGACGTCGATGCGCTTCACCGTATATTACACGCTGATCGTGACGGTCGCGATCTTCGCCGTGGCCTTTCCGCTGGCGCTTTTCGCCGAGAAATCGCGCCCGCTCATCAAATTCTATCGCACGGCCTTTTTCCTGCCGGTCGTTGTCGGTTTCGGCTCGGCCAGCCTGCTGTGGGCATGGTTGCTGGATGTCGACTCCGGGCTGTTTTCCCCAGCCGCCGAGCAGCTCGGGCTGACGGACAAGCGGGTTAATCTTCTTGCCGATTTCGATACGACCTTCTGGTCGATCGTCATCATGGTCGTGTGGAAGACCGCGGGCTTCAACATGATCATTCTGCTGACCGGCCTGCAGAGCATTTCGACCGAGGTTCAGGAAGCCGCGCGTATGGACGGCGCTTCCGGCTGGCAGCGCTTCCGGCGCATCACCCTGCCCCTCATGCGCCGCACGATCGCGCTGGCGCTCATCCTTTCGGTTGCCGGCTCGATGCTTGCTTTCGACCAGTTCTACATCATCGCCGACGGCGGCCCGCAGAACAGCACGGTCACGGCGGTTTACTGGATATTCAGCCAGTCGTTCATGTCCTTCCATCTCGGCTACGGCTCGGCGCTGTCCATGGTCCTTCTGGGCATCCTGGTCTTGATAAGCGTCATTCAACTGCGGCTGCTCCGCAACCCGGAGGGTATGTGATGGCCCGCAGCCGCAAGGCCGGAACACTCAGGCTCCTCGACGTCGCCCGCTATCATGGCATTGGGATCGTCGCGGCCTTCCTTTTCCTTGCGCCGCTGGCCTGGAGCATCTTGGTAAGCTTCAAGCCGAGCGTCGAAGCCAGGCAGCCGCCGCTGCCGCCCTGGCCCGTCGGCGGCTTCAGCACGCAGAATTACGCAAACCTCGAGCAGTATGGCTCGGGTATCTGGACATACGCGGCAAACAGCCTTGCCGTATCGGCCTGGACCGTCGTGGCGTCTGTCGTGATCAGCCTGCTGGCCGGCTACGGGTTTTCACGCTTCCGCTTTCCCTTCAAGAACGTTCTCTTCGTCCTGGTCATCTCAACGGTGATGATCCCGTTCCAGTCCATCCTCACGCCGCTCTTCCTCATCCTGACAAAGCTCGGGCTGCAGAACACGCTCACGGGAATCGTCCTGGTCTATGTGACGCTGCAATTGCCTTTCTCGATCTTCATGATGCGCAACGCGTTCGACGCGGTGCCCAAGGAGATCGAGGATGCGGCCCGCGTCGATGGGGCTTCGGTGTTCGTCGTGCTGTACCGCATCATGCTGCCTCTCGTTCTGCCCGGCGTGGTGACGGTGGCCATCTTCGCCTTCCTGGCATCGTGGAACGAATTCCTGGCCGCGCTGATCCTGCTGACCGACCAGAACAAGTACACGCTGCCCGTCCTGATGGCGGCGGTGCGGTCCGGTCAGTTCGGCACGATCGACTGGGGGGCGGTGCAAGCCGGCGTCGCGCTGATGATGGCGCCCTGCCTCGTGCTCTTCCTCTTGCTGCAACGCTACTACATCCGCGGCCTGACGGCCGGCGCGGTGAAGTGAACAGACCAACGCTTGAGTGGACCGAAATTCATGACCAACGCTGACAAATCCAAGAAACACGGCTTTCGCCCACCTGCGGTACCGGATGTCGACGTACGCGGATTTTGGGGAGACCGCATCGACGCAGTCGCCGACAGGACGGTGATGATCCTTTACGAGCGCTGCGTCACGGCGGGTATGCTCGACCAGATCGACCCCGACAGGCCGGTGCCGGAACTGCGGCTGGCGTTCCACACGCGCGCCGATGGCTCGCCGGACACGGTGAATGTCCAGATGTTCTGGGATTCCGACATTGCCAAGGTTATCGAGACCGCCGCTTACGCGCTTTATCGGATGCCCAATCCCGACCTCGAGGCGAAGACCGACGCGATCATCGACATGTTCCACAGGCTGCAGCAACCGGACGGCTATGTGAATTCCTGGTTCATCCGCATGCAGCCCGGCAAGCGCTGGACCAATTTGCGCGATTGCCACGAACTCTATTGCGCGGGCCATCTGATGGAAGCCGCGGTGGCCTATTTCCATGCCACCGGCAAACGCAAGCTGCTCGACGTCATGTGCCGTTACGCCGACCATATCGACTCGCTGTTCGGGCCCCGGCCCGGCCAGAAGCCCGGATATTGCGGCCATGAGGAAATCGAACTCGCGCTGGTCCGGCTCGGCCGGGCAACGGGCGAGCAGCGATATCTCGATCTCGCCCGATATTTCGTTGAGCAACGCGGGCAGCAGCCGCATTATTTCGATGTCGAGGCGGCGGAACGTGGCGCCGACCCCAAGCAGTTCCGGCATCGGACCTACGAGTATAACCAGTCGCATGCCCCGGTACGGCAGCAGACCAAGGTGATCGGCCATGCCGTGCGGGCCATGTATCTTTATTCCGGCATGGCCGATGTCGCGACGGAGTTCGGCGACGACAGCCTGACCGATGCCCTGAAGATCCTGTGGGACGACCTTACCACCAAGCAGATGTATGTGACCGGAGGCATCGGACCCGCAGCCAGCAACGAAGGCTTCACGGACTATTATGACCTGCCCAACGAAAACGCCTATGCGGAGACCTGTGCCGCCGTCGGCCTGATGATGTGGGCAAGCCGGATGCTGGGGCGCGGCCCGGATCGGCTCTACGCCGACATCATGGAGCAGGCTCTCTACAACGGCGCGCTTTCGGGCCTGGCGGTCGATGGCGCGCGCTTCTTCTACGACAATCCGCTGGAGAGCGCGGGAGACCATCATCGCTGGATCTGGCATCGCTGTCCGTGCTGCCCTCCCAACATAGGCCGTACGGTGGCCGCTATCGGCAGCTATATGTATGCCGTCTCGAACGACGAGGTCGCCATCCACCTGTACGGCGAGAGCACGGCAAGGCTGAAGGTGGGGACAGTAGCCGTCACAATCAGTCAACAAACCACCTATCCATGGGACGGCCGCATCGCCATCACCGTCGGACTGGATGCGCCCGCCGCATTCAAGCTGGCATTGCGGGTTCCAGGCTGGTGCCGCGCCGCTACGCTGTCGATCGACGGCGAGACAATCGACACCGCGAAGATCGAGAACAACGGCTATCTCCGAATAGATCGCGTCTGGCAGGGCGGCGAACAGATCCTGCTCGACCTGCCGATGGATATCCGCGCCGTGCACGCCAATCCCGCGGTCAAAGCCGATCTCGGCCGCGTCGCGCTGGCGCGGGGACCGATGATCTACTGCGTCGAGGAGGTCGATAACGCAGCCGGCCTCAACAGCCTGATCGTCGCCGATGATCTGGAGAATGCGCGCGTCGCGTCGATTGAGGAGTTCGGCGGAGCAGTGGCCGTCGACGTCGACGCCAAACGCGAGCGCTGGCCCGGCTGGGACGGCAAGCTTTACGACACGGCAAAACCCGCTCTGGAGGCGACCACGGCGCGCTTCGTACCTTACCATTTGTGGGACAACAGGGCGCCGGGTGAAATGCTCGTATGGGTCAGGGCACAGAGATGACGGGATCAGCGCACGAAAAGGCGAAGATCGAGCTTCGCGACGTTCGCAAGAGCTTCGGTTCCGTAAACGTGATCCATGGTCTCGATCTCACGATCGAAGGCGGCGAGTTCGTCGTCTTCGTCGGGCCGTCCGGCTGCGGCAAATCCACATTGCTGCGCATGGTCGCGGGCCTGGAGGACGTTACGTCCGGTGATATTTTCATCGCCGGCCGGGACGTGACGGACCTTGATCCCTCCAAGCGCGGCATCGCGATGGTGTTTCAGTCCTATGCGCTCTATCCGCATATGAGCGTCCGCGAGAACCTCGCCTTCGGGCTCGAGATGGCGAAGACCCCGGCTGACGAGATCGAGCGGCAGGTCAATGCGGCGGCTGAGACCCTCAAGATCGTTCCGCTGCTCGAGCGTCGCCCGGGGCAGCTTTCCGGGGGTCAGCGCCAGCGTGTAGCCATAGGCCGGGCAATCGTGCGCAAGCCGCTCGCGTTCCTCTTCGATGAGCCGCTGAGCAACCTCGATGCGGAGTTGCGCGTCAGCATGCGCATCGAGATCGCGCGCCTCCATCGCGAGCTCGGCAACACGATGATCTACGTCACCCACGACCAGACCGAGGCGATGACGCTTGCCGATCGCATTGTCGTGCTCAGGGACGGCCGCATTGAGCAGGTGGGCACACCGCGCGAAGTCTACGAGGATCCGAACAACCTGTTCGTCGCCGGCTTCATCGGTTCGCCGCGAATGAACATCGTCGACGCGGTCTACATGTCTGGAGACAGGATCGGTATAGGCGGCGCCACCATTCCGCTGAGCCATCCTGTGGCAGGCGCGACAGAGGGCGAGACCATCAAGCTCGGTATCCGTCCCGAACACCTGTTGCCGGGTGAGAGGCGAGAAATTTCGCTGCGTGCGCATATCGATTTCGCCGAGTATCTCGGCAGCACCCGCTATCTGTATTGCAACCTCGCCGGCGGCGAGAGCATCACGGTCGAGCAACGCGAGGGCAGCGACTTTTCGTCCGGCGATGAGGTTTGGCTGAATTGCGACATCGCATCTCTTCGGCTGTTCTCCTCCGCCGGAGAAAGACTGCGTTGAGCCCTTCGGACAAGGTTGAGAACTCATGATTGCCGCCATCGGTAATTCGAGCGACCGACGCCCGATCGTTGCCTTGGCCATGGGCGATCCAGCCGGAATAAGCCCCGAACTTGCCGCGAAACTGGTCGATTCAAAGACCGTGGCGGCGGCCGCGCGTCTTGTCGTGATCGGCGACCGGCGCATTCTGGAGGATGGCGCGAGGATTGCCGGCGTCACGCTGGACATCGAGGAGGTCGAAAGCGACGTGATCGGCGCGGCCGACAGTCCGGTGTTGATCGATCTACGCAATCTCGAACCGGCGGACGTTTCCATCGGAGAAGCGACTCCGGCGGGCGGCCGGTTCGCCGTGGAGAACTTCACGCTCGCGCTGACGCTCGCCCATGCCGGCAAGGTGGCGGCGGTCTGCTACACGCCGTTCAACAAGAAGGCGATGCGCTTTGCACATCCGGGCTATGACGACGAAAGCCGTTTCATCTCGAAGCTTCTGCGCCTCGACGGCAGGGTCAGGGAGTTCAACGTGCTCGACACCGTCTGGAACGCGCGGGTCACGTCACACATCCCGCTGAAGGATGTCGCCGCCAGCCTGTCGAAGGAGGCAATCCTCGCCGAGATCGGCCTCACCGTGGATTGCCTGAAGCGGTCAGGGATAACGGGGCCTCGTCTTCTCGTTGCAGGGTTGAACCCACATGCAGGCGACGGCGGCAGCTTCGGTATGGAAGAGATCGACATCATCGGCCCCGCGATCGAGGCGGCGGCCGCGCAAGGTTTCGACGTATCCGGCCCACATCCGGCGGACACCGTATTCCTCACGGCACGCGCGGGTGGATACCACGCCGTGCTGACGATGTACCACGACCAGGGGCAGATCGCGATGAAGCTTATGGGCTTCGACCGCGGCGTGACCATGCTCGGCGGCCTGCCCTTCCCGGTCTGCACGCCGGCACATGGTACGGCCTACGACATCGCCGGCAAAGGCATCGCCAATCCGCGCGCCAGCGAGGAGGCAATACTGCTCGCCACGCGCATGGCGGTAAGCGTGCCAACTTAAGACACGAGTTACCTCGAAGGGCGCACTTCGGCCGTGCAGGCTGATTGCCCAGGCTGGACTCAGCCATGACCGGATTTCTTTCTACCCAACCTTCTAAATCGGTACGAGGAGTTGCCCGCCATTATGCTCAACCGCCAAGAGCTCCTCTCGGTTGTTGCGTCGGCCAAATCCCGTGTGAAACACAATGGCATTCAAGTAGGCGAACGTCAGCGCCAACGCTATCGTGCGTAGCGGATAGTCGACAAATGAATGGACCAGAATAAAAATTATCGAAAGGAGCGCAGCCTTTTGGTACGTGTTCTTGCCTCCGCCAAAGACGCTCACAGCCAAGACGACAAGGTAAAACAAAATTGCAAGACCGGCGATCACACCCCCTTCAAATATTGCCTCCAAGTATTCATTGTGCGCATGATTGACATACTGGCTAAATATCATTTCTTCTCTCTCGTAGATCTGATAGCCTTTCTGAAAATTTCCAAATCCGATACCAAACAGCCAATTGTCCTTTATGCCGGCGATTGTTGTCTCGGCAAATTCTCGCCGTCCGAACTCTGGGTCCAAGGCAGCGGCGTCTATTTTCGACCAAGCGCCAATAGAATAGACGGACATTGCGAGAAACAATGTCAGCATCGTTGTGGCACTGGCGCGTGATCGCGAAGCCAGGAAGAAGACGGATATCAACGTGATAGCCAAGCCGATCAGAACGCCTGCCCGCGACCCGGCGGCCAGTAGCAAAAGAAGCAGTGCTCCGAGGCCCGCTATCCCCGAAAACAAATGACCTCGAAACAATCCGTAATAAACAACAAATGGAATCGTTATGAAGAGAAGCGAAGAAAAATGATTGACGTTTGCGAATAGACCGACCGATATTGTAAACGGCAGAAGTCCGTCTATCGAAACATTTTCTGAAAGAGAATACTGTATAGCGCCCGCAAGTGCGTTGCAGATTACGCCCATGAAAAAAAAGGGCAGCAATCCGTATACCTGCTCCGGGCGAAGCTTTGAAACGCCGAGGAAGAAGGCGGCGGCGGCGGCAAAATACACCAGGCACTCCGATGTGCGACCGATCCCCAGGCTAATGAACTGGAACGGTGAAGGCCCGCCAGCCTCGCCCACATCGACAGCCAAGAGTTCGGGCCGAAACGGCTCGAGAAGGGCGGCCGGGAGCGGAACAAGCTGGAGCAGCGCCAGCGCAAGGATTGCGAGCAGCAACCAGAAAGCCCGCCGATCTATTTTATGCTCGGACGGTGCCGAAAGAGCGACGGCGGCGGCGACAACGGCCAATATCTCTATGATCGTATCGGTGTACAGCCCGCTTGCGGTGCCACCTCCAATCAGCAGCGCCAGGAAGAGGACCGAGCCCAACAGATATTTGTCTATCTGCCTCGGCTTCGAGCTCAAGAGGCCAGCCTTTCGATGCGGATGCCGTGCATCGTGACGGCTCCGACATATCGATGACGCCAGCTTTCCGCGATCAAGCCTGTCTCGAGTTTCAATACCTGCATTTCGCAGCCCTCGGGATCGACGGTAAAGGCTGTTGAAAGCACCTGATCGTCAAAGGAGCCCTCCGGAATGTCCGGGATCAGCGCCTATGGCACAGAAATGAGGGTGTGATTTAAGGAGTGTTCGTTCTCGTCGGAGACGAAGGAACGAACATGAATTCGAAGTCGACTGGCGGCAAACGCTCCGCCGAACA
>NZ_JBDZDN010000005.1:0-278555 GCF_040049215.1 Mesorhizobium sp. KR9-304
GCTGCCGTCGGCCTGTCGCTCGCCCTCCATACGGCCGTGATCTACCTACCTTTCCTGCAGGAGGCCTTTTCAACCGTGGAGATGGATCCGGAAGACTGGGTTCTTTGCGCGGCTACCGCGAGTTCGGTGCTATGGTTGCGAGAGCTGAGCAAACTCGTCGACCGGCTTCTGTGGCGCCGTCAGACACTGGAGAAGACATGATGATCTTGAGGGAGATGACGCCTGCGGAATGTATCGATGTCCTCGGCGCATCGCGGCTTGCCCGGCTGGCCTGCGCGCGGGACGACCAGCCCCCTATCTGGTTCCCATCCACTATGCCTACGCGGCGGGGTTCCTTTACAGTTTCTCGCTGCCGGGGCAGAAGATCGAGTGGATGCGGACCAATCCCAGAGTCTGTGTCCAGGTCGACCAGTTTTTCGGCGAGCATCGAAAATGGCGGAGCGTGCTCGTCTTCGGCGCTTTCGAGGAACTACTCGACCGTATCGGCTGGAAACGCGAGCGCGATCATGCCTGGTCGCTTCGTGAAAAGCAACTGGTGGGAGCCTGGTGCGCTGAAGCCTATTCCGGAGCCGGCACCTCGTCGCATTTGTTCTATCGCATCAAGGCCGAACGGATGACCGGCCGGCGCACTCTCGACGACACTGCAGATTCGTGAGCGGTAAACGTGCATCTGCCATCCTGTTCCCGATGGTCTACCGGCGTGAGGGTGGTCGACAGATAGAGTGAGACCATGACACAGGAAGCAGAAAGGGAAGCATACGGCACTGTCGCAATTGAAGGCGGTGGGAGGGCTCCGCTGCTGGATTCAGGCGCCGCGAGGACGCTGGCCATCCTGGTCGCGACGGCGTTTGGCCTCTATCTGTGCTATCGCCTTGCCCTGCCTTTCCTGGCAGCCCTGACCTGGGCCGTAGTGCTTGCGATCGTTCTTGCCCCTCTTCACCGCAGGCTTCAGTCCCGCATTGGCAACACGAACCTCGCCGCCCTGGTGCTGGTCGCTGCAGCGGCGATCATCGTGTTGACGCTACTGATCCTCGTTGCGCAACAATTGCTGCGCGAGGCCGCAAGCGGCGCCGCCTATCTGGAGAACACTCTGAGGACGTCCGACCTGCGCGAGATCATCGGAAGCCATCCGACGATACTAGCAGCGGTCACCTGGGTCGAGCAGCAGTTCGATCCCGCCGGGGCGATCAGCGGCCTGACCCAATGGCTGACCGCGCAGAGTTCGTCGCTGCTGCGTGGCTCGATCAATCAGGCGATCGGTTTCGTCCTCACCTTCTACCTGCTCTTCTACTTCCTGCGCGACCGTGAGCGCGCCGTTCGGCAGATGATGGCGTTTTCGCCGTTGCGGCCATCGGAGACCACTCATGTGGCGGCTCGCTTCGTGGACACGGTTCACGCCACCATCTTCGGCACGGTTGCGGTTGCAGCCGTTCAGGGGACGCTAGGCGGGTTAATGTTCTGGTGGCTCGGTCTGCCGACGCCGATCTTCTGGGGGTTGGTCATGGGTCTACTTGCGATCGTCCCGGTGCTCGGCGCCTTCGTCATATGGGTTCCGGCGGCGATCCTCCTCGCTCTGGAGGGGAAATGGACGAGCGCGCTCATACTCGCAGTCTGGGGCGGTGTGATCATCGCGACCATCGATAACCTGCTCTATCCCATGCTGGTCGGGAACCGGCTGCGGCTGCATACCGCAGTGGCCTTCATCAGCGCGGTCGGCGGCATCATGTTTTTCGGAGCGGCAGGGCTCGTTCTCGGCCCGGCGACAATCGCCGTGACCATGGCGCTTGTGGAGATTCTTAAGATGAGATTCAGCACCGAAGAGCGCAACCACCGAGGCGGTGATGACGCCCTACACCCGTCGCAGCGATGACAAGTCGCGGCGGTCGGCGTCGCCGGCGGCGCGCCAGGAGTCAAAACCGCCTTCGAGGATCTCGGCGTGGGATACCCTCGTGGCGGAGCCAGGCCGTGACCGTCTTGAAGTTGCGGCGGTGCGCGGCCGACAGGAGACGCGGGTCGGCGTCGAAGTCCTCGGCCAATCGAACATCGATGATCGTCGGCTCGGTCGGCAGGCCGACGAGGCGGGAAAGCTGAGATGTTGTGATTTCTGTGTTCGACGGCATGAGCGTCCACTCCCTTGTTAGGAACGACGGACGCGATGTTTAGGCTGCCGCCTCACGGGTAATCGCGAATAACCCCTTGGCGCCCCGTCTAAGGGCAAAATCGCTACCCCGCAAGGAATTGTACTTCGGGATAGCGTCTCGGTTCCAGATTTCTACCCGTGACCTGCGATCCCTCGGTTCCTTTCCAAAGCGCGGGAGCGCGTGGAACCGATAGCGGCGGAGGCGCGTTATCAATCATTGCGACGTTCGGGCGACGTTTTCCACGTCCAGCTCAGAGTAAGAACAAGACTGATCAGCGCAAGAGTGGTGAGGCCCGCTCCGGCCAGAAAGGTCGCCGCCGGACCGTAGGCGTCCCATAGTGCGCCGGCGAGAACGCTTGCGATCAGCATGGCGATGCCCCCGGCGAAATTGACCAGGCCGAACGCCGTCCCGCGGAGGTCCTCTGGCGCGGTGTCGGCCACGAGACTCGCAAAGAGCCCCTGCGCGAGCGCCATGTGAAGCCCCCAGAAGACGACGCCGAGCATGACGATCTGAATGGTCGTGCCGAGGGCAAGGATGAGGTCTGCCACGATCAGGCATATGATGCCGACCGCGAGCAGCCCGCCTCGGCCGATCCGGTCCGACAGCACGCCGGCCGGATAGGCAGCGAGTGCGTAGACGATGTTCATCACCACCATGACGGCTGGTACGAGCGCAATCGGGAGCCCGACGCTCTGGGAACGCAGGATGAGAAACGCCTCGGAGAACCGGGCAAGGGTGAGGATCGTTGCGACACCGACCACGGTCCAGAAACGGCCGGACAGCCGTTTCGCATCCGCGAGGCGCAGCCGCGGCCTGGCTTCGGCCTGATGCCGGACCGGCTCGCGGACGGCGAACACCATCACCGCCAGGGCGACGAATGCCGGGACGACCGCGATCCAGAACACGAAGCGGAAATTGTCGAAGCTGAGCGTCATCAGGACGATCGCGGCAAGCGGCCCGATGAAGGCGCCGACCGTATCGAGCGCTTGCCGCAAGCCGAAGCTTGCGCCTCTCAAGTGTGCCGGCGCGAGATCGGCGATGAGCGCGTCCCGAGGGGCATCGCGCACCCCCTTTCCGATACGATCGATGAAGCGCGCGGCGACCACCCAGCCGACCGAGCCGGCCAGAGGGAAGATCGGCTTGGTGAAGGCCGCAAGACCATAGCCGATGACGGTCAGCAGCTTGCGCTTGCCGAGCCAGTCGGACAACGCACCGGAGAATATCTTGGTGATGTTGGCGGTCGCCTCGGCGATGCCTTCGATGAAACCGATCGCCAGCGTCGACGCCCCGAGCACGGTGACGAGATAGATCGGCAGCAGCGCATGAACCATCTCCGACGAGATGTCCATGAACATGCTGACGAATCCGAGCGCCCAGATGCCTGGTGGGAGCCTGCCGCTCAATTCTGACTTAGATGGGGGTGCGTCCACTACCGTAACCAGTTTTCGCGGATGAACGCCTCGCGGCCTGTGCTTTGCGATCAAGAGACGCCGACGCGCGTCTTCGGCGAGTTGCCGACCGGAAATCCGCACGGTCGATCGGGATCGTGCAAGTATTCTGCGGCCAAGGTTCATGACCAGCAGATAGTCGCGGCGGTGACTCACGTGGACGGGCATGATAGAGGAGAAGGAGATCTCCGACGGCCCGACGCAAGGAACCCGCATCGCCGTTGAAGCGAAAAAGGGGTCGGGAGTTCGTCCACGGAGTCATACGGAGCCACCGCGAATTGCCTTGCTGGCCACCGCGTAACCTTCGGCCTGATGCGCCTTGATGGTCTTGTATGAAAAATCATAATCGAAGGAAGCAGGTTCTCGGTTTTGTTTTTGACGCGCGAACCGCGTGATGGTGGTCGCAGCTCCGTCACCCATGAGCTGAATATAGGCCGGCAAATGCTTGATCCTGGCAATTTCCGCTGGCTCGATATGGGTGAGGAGGTGATCTATGAGCTTGCGATAAGCGCTGGTCGTTTCGCGATGGCGCGGGTCGCTTCTAATCCGTTCGGAATAGACGATCTCGTCCCGTCGGAGCGGTACCTCCACTATGTTGGTAGGAGGTGGACTTCTGCCCGAGAACAGGTCGACGATAAAAACCCGCTTCCCGTCCGGACCGCAGCGATCGATGAGAAGATCGATCGGAGAGTTGCTGACGATGCCGCCGCCCCAGTAGGCCTTGCCGTCGATGAGCGTCCAGGGGAACCCCGGCGGCAGGCTGCCGCTCGCCAGGATATGGTCGGGGGTGAGATCGTCGACATAGCTATCGAAGACTTCAAGCTCCGCCGTGGTGACATTGACCGCGCTGATGAGCAAGCGCACCGGGCTTGTCCGCACCGCCGCCACCATTGCGGTCTGTGTGTAGCCCGGCGCGATGGCATTTGCGGTGATGCCGCGTGACGCCCCTTCCAGCGCTAGCGCCTTGGTGAAGCCGATCACGCCGGCCTTGGCGGCGGCATAATTGGTCTGGCCCGACAGGCCGTTGACGGAGCTGATGTTGACTATGCGGCCGAAGTGGCGACCGCGCATGCCCTCGATCACCGTGCGGCACATGTTGAAGCAGCCGCCAAGATCGATGTCGATGACCGAGCGCCATTGCTCGCCAGTCATCTTGTGCAGCATCGCGTCGGCCGTGATTCCGGCATTGTTGACCAGCACGTCGACCGGGCCGTGCTTCGCCGTCACCTCGGTCACGCCTTTGGCGCAGGCATCGAGGTCGGCCACGTCCCAGGCATAGACGGGAAGCTCGCTCGCGCTGGCGAATTCCTTCGCCTCGGCATCGTTGCCGAAATAGTTGGCGATGACCTGATAGCCGGCCGCCATCAGGGGCGAGGCAGGTGGCGGCCCCGATGCCGGTGACGACGCCGGTGACAAGAGCAATGCGGTTCATTCAAGGAACTCCTTTGGCTTGAAGCCGTTCGCACAGACATTCGCCTTGCACGGCTCGGCAATCAGTTGGTCGCAGATATCGCCGGTCTTGAGAAGCCGGCCTGCTGCAAGGGACGCGAGTCCCTTTGGCGCGAGTGGTTCCTTCCGAATAAATGGTGCGACGCTGGCGTTGAAGTTGGCCCGATACTGGTCGAGGGTGTCTTTGGCCATCGAGGCGGAAGCATCGACAGGATTGTGAGCGGCAAGGTCTTGCTCCGGACGACCACAATCTGTTTGCGACTGGAAGGATAATCGGCCATGACATGCTCCAATCTATTGATGATCCTTAGGAAAGACGCCGTATCCCGCGATCCGGTGCTATTTCAGGAATTGTCTGAATCTGTTCAGCGCCAGATAGAAAAACGCGAGGCCGGTCACGAGCAGGGCCGCGAACTGAGGCCAGACGACATCCACTCCGGCGCCGCGGAACAGGATCGACTGAGCCAGAATGACGAAATGCGTATTGGGGGCGGCGAGCATAATGTCCTGGATGATCTGGGGCATGCTTTCGCGCGGCGTGACGCCGCCCGACAGTACCTGAAGTGGCAGCAGCACCAGCATCAGCAACAGGCCGAACTGCGGCATGGAGCCTGCGATCGTCGCCAGGAAAATGCCCATGCAGGTCATGGCGAAGAGGTGGAGGGCGGCGCCGAATAGGAACAGCGTCAGCGAGCCTTCAATCGGCACGGCGAGGACGCCCTGGACGACGAAGACGAGCGAGAAGGCCGACGCCGCCAGCACGACAAGACCCATCGACCAGATCTTGCTCAGCATGATCTCGGTGGGAGTGACGGGCATGACGAGGAGGTGCTCGATCGTGCCGTGCTCACGCTCACGAATGAGTGCGGCGCCGGTCAGAATGATCGACAGCATGGTGATCGAGGAGATTACATTGGCGATGGCCCCGAACCAGCCCTTGTTGAGCTCCTGATTGAACCGCGCGCGCAACGTAAGCTCGACCGGGACCGTCATTGCCGCCCGGTAGCGGTTCACAAACTCGCTGACCTCGCTGGAGACGATCGACTGGACGTAACCACCGCCGGAGAAGGCCTGCGACATGCGCGTGGCATCGACATTGAGCTGGATCGTCGGCGATCTCCCGGCCAGAAGATCGCGCTGGAAGTTCGGCGGGATGTCGAGCGCGAAAGTATCGAGGCCGGAGTCCATGCGCCTGTCCATCTCGCGCTGCGAGATGAGCTTCGGGATGGAAAAATATGGCGGATAGAACGCCGTGATAATGCGCGACGACACCGGTGACTGGTCCTCGTCGACGACGGCGATGGCCGCCTTATTGAGTGTCTCTGGCATTGCCGTCGAGGCCGTGTAGATCGACAGCGTGAAGGCATAGACGATCAGCACGACAAGCATGGGGTCGCGGGCAAGCCCTCGCAACTCCTTGATGCCAAGCTGAGTTATGTTTGCGACACGCATGGTCAACCCGCCTGCTTCTTGAGGAATGCCGTTCCGAGGCCGAGCAGGACGGGGACCGCGATCAGTAACGGCACAAACGAGCCGGCGAGGTCGCTGAAGCCGAGCGCCTTCGAGAAGGTGCCCCGTGCGATCGTCACGAAATAGGTCGCAGGATAGATCTGGCCGATGACGGCGCCCACCCCTTCGAGGGAAGACACGGGATCGATCATGCCGGAATATTGAACGGCCGGAATGAGGGTGATGAGCGCGGTGCCGAAGATGGCGGCGATCTGGCTGCTCATGAAGGTCGAGATCAGGAGCCCCATGCCGGTGGCGGCGATGACATAGAGCAGCGCCGCCGCCGCGAGCGTGAGAAAACTCCCCGTCAGTGGAACCTTGAACACAAAGACCGCAAACGCCGTCAGCGTCAGGAAATTCAGCATGGCGAGCGCCACATAGGGAATTTGCTTGCCTACGAGGAATTCGAGCCGGGTAACCGGGGTGACGTAGAAATTGATGATCGAGCCGAGTTCCTTTTCGCGCACGACGCTGAGCACGGCGAGCATGGCCGGGATCATCATCAGCAGGAGCGGAATGACGGCCGGCACCATGGCCACGAGGCTTTCG
Source organism: Mesorhizobium sp. KR9-304 (assembly GCF_040049215.1). Classification (NCBI taxonomy): domain Bacteria; kingdom Pseudomonadati; phylum Pseudomonadota; class Alphaproteobacteria; order Hyphomicrobiales; family Phyllobacteriaceae; genus Mesorhizobium; species Mesorhizobium sp. KR9-304. The sequence continues at coordinate 7,097 of NZ_JBDZDN010000005.1, forward strand.
ACACCGGGGTTGTACCGGTAGCGGATCGCGATCTGGAAATCGCCGATAATGGCGGCATCGCCATAAAGCTCGCGCGCCTTCTGGGTGAGCCAGCTCGCATGCATCCCCTGCACATAGCCACGCACGGTCTCGGCCCGGGAGGGCATGGCCCCATCAATCCAGGCACCGATCTCGACGGTGCGGCGGCCGCGCGCCACGTCGCGCCCGAACCCCGGCGGGATTTCGATGGCGAGGCTTAACTCACCATCGCGCATGCGCCGGTCGAGATCGGCATAGTCGGTGATCGGCGCCTTTTCCGTGAAATAGCGCGAGCCGGCAATCTGCAATGTGTAATCGCGGCTGACCGTCGTATCGTCTCGGTCCAGAACGGCAAAGGAGAGCTTCTCGATATCGATGTTGATGCCGTAACCGACGACGAACATCAAAAGGACACTGCCGAGGATCGCGAGCGTAGCGCGGATCGGATCGCGCCTGAGCTCCAGCGTCTCCCGTTGGGTGTAGGCGAACATGCGCCGAAAATCGAAAAAGCGACGGACGGATAGAGCAGCGGGGGGTACTGCTGCTCCATCCGCCGTCTCACGCAGCGCGGGGGGTTGCGCCGCGGATTTCTGTTCGCCGATCGCCGCTTCCAGATAGGAGATGAAGGCTTCCTCGAGCGTCGTGGCAGAGCGTTTTTCGATGATCGCGGCGGGCTTGTCGCTGACCAGGACCTTGCCGGTATGCATGAGCGAAATCCGGTCGCAGAGTTCAGCCTCGTTCATGAAGTGAGTCGAGACGAAAATCGTGACGTTGTCTTTCCGCGAGAGGTCGGAGAGGATCTGCCAGAACCCGTCACGGGCGACCGGATCGACGCCCGAGGTCGGTTCATCGAGGATCAGCATGTCCGGGCCGTGGATCATCGCCACGGCAAGCGACAGCCTCTGACGGATGCCAAGCGGCAAGCCATAGGGCAGGGCCTCCATGACGTCTTCGAGATCGAAGCGTCGCGCCATCTCCTCGATCCGCCCGGGTATCGCTTCGGCCGGCATACGGAACAGTCGGGCGTGCAGGTCGAGGTTCTGCCGCACCGTCAGCTCCGAATAGAGCGAGAAGGCCTGGCTCATATAGCCAACACGGCGACGGACCTCGATATCGTTGGGATCGACCTCATGGCCGAACAGCCTTGCCGTCCCTTCGGTTGCCGCAAGAAGGCCGGTGAGCATCTTCATCGTCGTGGTCTTGCCGCAGCCGTTCGAGCCGAGGAAGCCGAAGATCTCGCCGCGCGGGATGCGAAAGCTGACATTGTCGACGGCGGTGAAATCTCCAAAACGCATCGTGAGGCCCTCGGCCTCGATCGCGATCTCACCGTCGCTGTCCGGACCGCGTGGCGGAATCACCACCTCCTGATGTCCGGCGCGCTTTTCTTCCGGCAACAGGGCGATGAACGCCGCGTCGAGATTGGATGTTCCGGTCTTGGCGAGCAGATCGGCGGGGGTGCCGGTCGCCAGGATATGTCCGGCATCCATGGCCACCAGCCAATCGAAACGAGCCGCTTCCTCCATATAGGCGGTGGCGACGATGACGCTCATGCCCGGCCTGTCCTTGCGGATGTCGTCGATCAGCTCCCAGAACTGGCGGCGCGACAGCGGGTCGACACCGGTGGTCGGCTCGTCGAGGATGAGTAAGTCCGGATCATGGATCAGGGCGCAGCACAGGCCGAGCTTCTGCTTCATTCCGCCTGAAAGCTTGCCGGCCTGCCGGTCCGGGAACGGCGCGAGCCCGGTGCTCTCCAGCAACTGACCGATCCGGCGATCGCGTTCCCTTCGGTCTTGACCAAACAGGCGGGCGAAGAAATCGATATTCTCGTACACCGATAGCGTCGGATAGAGATTCTTGCCGAGCCCTTGGGGCATGTAGGCGATGCGCGGACAGGTCCGCTGACGATGTCGGGTGTCGGCGATATCGCCCCCGAGGATCTCGATATGCCCAGCCTGCACGACATGCGCCCCGGCAATCAGCGACAGAAGGCTGGATTTGCCGACGCCGTCCGGGCCGATCAGACCGACCATCACGCCAGAAGGAAAGTCGAGATTGATATCGTCGAGCGCGCGCGTCTTGCCGTAGGAGAGCCCGACGGACCCAAGGCGTGCAACAGGCGGGGCCGAAGACCCGTCGATCTGCTCTGCGCGCGGACTGCTCATCGCACCAGAGCCTCCGTCAGACTGACAGGCCATTCAGCTTGCGGATCGAGGCGGATGTAGGCCATACCGGGCAGACCCGTCTTGACCTGCTCGATGTGCTTGCGCAGCAGGTCCTTCGAGATCTGCGCTTTGACGCGGAACATCAGCTTCTGACGCTCCTCCTCCGTCTCGACCGTCTTCGGTGTGAACTGGGCGACGTCGGCCACGAAACTCGCCTTGGCCGGGACCACCAATTGGGGGGCGGCGTCGAGGACGATGCGGACCTCGGTACCAAGCGCGATGCGCCCTGCCTGCGCCGTCGGCAGGAAGAACGTCATATAGACGTCGCCGAGGTCGACGAGGTTGAGAACACGGCCGCCGGCGGACAGAACCTCGCCCGGCTGAGCGACGCGATACTGGACACGGCCGTCGCGAGGCGATCTTAGCGTGCTGTCATCGATATCCGACGTGATGCTCTCGATCGCCGCCCGCGCGGCGTCGACAGCAGCCTCAGCGTCGACCACCTGGGCCTTGGCGGAGCTGATCGCTGCTTCGGACGCCGCAAGCGAGGCTTTGGCCGCGCCGACACCGGCTCTGGCACCTTCTGCCGTCGCCCTGTCGTCGTCGAGCGTCTGCTGGGATGTGGTGTTGGTCTTAATGAGTTCTTCGGTACGCGCGAGCTTCCGCTCCGCCGCGTCGAGTTGCGCCTCGCGCTGAGCGACCACGGCCGCCGCCGCCTCCTTTTCCGCCTGGCGCTGGACGACAAGACTTTTGGCGGTATCGACGCTGATGATCGCCCTGCGCAACTGCGCTTCGGCCTGACGGCGTTGCGCCTCCAACTGCTTGGTGTCCATGCGGGCGAGGATCTGGCCAGCGGTGACGAAATCCCCCTCGTCGACGAGAATCTCCCTGATGCGTCCCGCCGTCTTCGTCGAAATGTCGATCTCGGTCGCCTCGATCCGGCCATTGCCGCTGGCGATGCCGGCCGGCAGGCCGGGATTGGCGAGGGTCTTCCACGCGTAATAACCGCCGCCCAGCACGACGACGGCAAAAAGGACGACTAGCCATCGGTCACGGCTTTCCTTCATGTCTCACATTCTCCTCGAATTGAACGCGGCAACGTAATGTTATTGAGCGATTGGCACAGCGACGGCTGGCCGGCTCGGTTGTCATGCCGCAACGACATGGGCGATTTCGCTCCAGGTTTGCATGGCGTCGTCGCGCAGATCTCGATGGTCGGCAGATGATAGCGTGTTGCGGGGAAAGTGGAACAGATTGGTGATCGGATCATAGATGGAGACAAAACGCTGAAGCTGGCGCGCCGATTTGAAGCGTTTCATGATCCTCCCCCGCTGTCATCGGGTCGGCTGATGCAATAGAGACGCCCGGTTGTTGAGGTCCGTATGTGACCGGTGTTCGACAGCCGGCATGACCTGGCGCCTGGCGGCACCATGGGAACGCAGCTTGTCGGTCATCATGCGCTTCGGTGCAACGCCCTGCTTCTTCAACAAGCGCGTCAACAAGCGCTTGGCGGCCTTGGTGTTGCGGCGGGCTGAACGATTTCATCGAGAACATAGCCATCCTGATCGACGGCGCGCCATAGCCTGTGTTTCTTCCCGTTGATGGTGACGTCCACCTCGTCAAGGTGCCAGATATTGTCGCGGCTTGGCTGCTTGCGACACAAGCGATGCACATAGTCGAGACCGAACTTCTTGCCCATTTGCGCACAGTCTCGTAGGAAACGCCGATGCCGCGCTCCAGCAACATCTCTTCAACCAGGCGCAGGCTCAGCGGAAACCGAAAGTACAGCCACACCGCGTGGGCGATGACTCGCAGCGGGAAACGATGGCGCTTGTAGCTGACGGCGGGCGTGTTCATGCCGTCCCACTATGCGGCAAATCCTGACACCGGGTTAAGTTGATAACGCCCTCAGGATGCCTCCTTAAGCGGGGAGGATGATGTCTTTCGTGACAGTGTGCGCACCATGGCCTGGACCGAAGCGCGCAGGCCCTCGATCGAGGCCGGGTCGAGATCGAGTTGCGTTGCAAGGGTTTGCGGCACGTCGACGGCCTTTGTCCGCAGGTCACGACCATGCTGTGTCAACGCAATCAGAACGCGCCGCTCATCCTGCGGATCGCGGCGCCGAATAATAAAACCGGCCTGTTCCATGCGCTTCAGCAGCGGCGTCATCGTCCCGCTGTCGAGATGCAGGCGCTCGGCGAGATCGCCGACGCTGACCAGGTCCCGTTCCCACAGCACGAGCATCACCAGATATTGCGAATAGGTCAGGCACAAGGGCGCCAGCACCGGCCGGTACACTCGTTGCAACAGGTTGGTAGCGGCGTAGAGCGGGAAACAGACTTGCCGGTCGAGCTGCAGCGGATCGTCATTGTTCGGAGCCGGCACCGGATCTCTACCCTTCAGCGCGTATTCACCGATAAAGCGACGTCGATATTGTCCCTGACCGCGTTGGAATAGGGACAGGCCTTGTGAGCATCAGCGACGATCGCCTCGGCACTCGCCTGATCAACGCCGGCGATCGTCACGTCGAGCTTGACCGACAGGCCGAAGCCGCCGGCGCCATTCGGCGACATGCCGACCGTGGCGACCACTTCGACGTCGTCGTCTCTGATCTTATTCTCCTTGTTGCGGGTCACGTGGATCACGGCATTGCCGAAGCAGGCGGCATAGCCAGCCCCGAAGAGTTGCTCGGGGTTCGTCGCGCCCCCCTTCCCGCCTAGGCCATTAGGCACGGCAAGGCGCAGGTCGAGAAGGCCGTCGTCGCTGCGCGCGGTGCCGTTGCGCCCGCCGACCGCCGTCACCGTGGTGGAATAAACCGTATTCATAAACGTTCTCCAGTAGCCATACCATGTCTTTAGCTAGCGGTTAGATCGCTAGCAAGTTAAATATGACCGACATCACTCGGACAGGGAGAGTACCAAAATCTGTGGGGTGATTATGCCGAGTGCAACGATCACTGGAGATGGGAATGGCCAGTCTGCGCCATGTGTGACGATATAGGCTATCACCATGTAGATGACGACCCCGATCAAGAAGGCTTCGAGGTAGTAGAAATTCACCGCGGCGGTCAGTTGCGACTGCGCAAAAATATCGACAACCTCAATGGCAAACCCAAGCGAGAGCGCCTTCATGATCACCATGAACGAGTTGGCGAGGTCCGGGATTGCGGCTACGATCACCTGGGAAAGCATGACCCGCCGGAACAATTGGCGTGCTCTGGATCACATCGACGGAGTCCCAGGCCGCAATGTTCGGCCGGGTGCTGAAGTTCTCGCGCGGCGCGCTGATTTCGGACGAGACGACGGGATGAACGGTTTGGACAGTTTTGCGCCCGTAGCTTCGGGAATGGGTCCTCACTACTGGGGCGCGGCCGCGGTCACACCAGCGGGAGAGTTACATGAGCCTTGAGGAAGACGCACTGCTTCTGGCGAAGGTCGAACTCTTTGCCAATGTCGCGCCGAGGCGCCTAAAACTGCTCGCGCTGGCGTCGAGTCGCGTGCTGTTCGCGCCGGGCCAGGATCTCTGCGTGGAGGGCGACGAGGGCTATGAGGCCTTCATCCTTGTTTCCGGCGAAGCCGAAGTGAAGATCAAGACGCCGTCGGGCGTGGCCACGGTTGCACGGCTGAAACGCAACGACATCGTCGGCGAGATGGCGATCCTGCGCGACATGCCGCGCACCGCGACGGTGACGGCGGTATCGGACGTCTCGACACTCAGGATCGGCAAGCAGGATTTCCTCAACCTGCTCAAGGAATTCCCGGAAGTCACCGTCGAGGTCATGCGCTCGCTGGCCGAGCGCCTGGCGCGCACCACCAGCGAAGTGGCGAACGCGCGGTCCGCCGCGAAGGCGTGATGGATGCCGTCGATGCTTGCCATCGAGGTTCGGATCTGGGGCGCGCGCGGCACGTTTCCGATGGTGGGTGGCGCCGAGGCGCTCGAATTCGGCGGCCATACGGCCTGCGTCGAGGTCCGAGCCGGCGGCGGCGTGATGATCTTCGATGCCGGCAGCGGAATCATCCCGCTTGGAAAGGCGCTGCTCGAGGAGGGCGTCACGGAGATCGACCTCTTCTTCAGCCATGTCCACTACGACCAAATCATCGGCTTGCCCTATTTCCTTCCTGCCTTCTGGAACAAGGCCAAGCTGCGCCTCTGGGCCGGGCACATGCTCGACGGCTCGACGCCCGAACAAATGGTCGACGGCATCTTCAGGGCGCCTTACTTTCCGATCACCAAGGACTACATGCGCGCCGACGTGGAGTACCACAAGTTCTCGCCCGGCGACGTGCTGCAGCCGTCTCCCGGCGTCCGTATCGTGACGGGTCGTCTGACACATCCGAACGGCGCGGTGGGTTATCGTATCGAGCGCGCAGGGGCGACCTTCTCCTACCTCACGGATTTCGAGCATGACGATGGGGCAGGCGACGCGGAGATCCGGCGACTGGCCAAGGATGCCGATCTTGCGCTGCTCGTCGCGACCTACACACCGGAAGGATATCCGCGCTACATGAAGTTCGGCCACTCCACCTGGGAGCGGTGCGGTGCGCTCTGCGCAGAAGCCGGCGGGAGCGGGAAAAAGGTGGGGGTAAGAACCTTCGGGTAAGCGAGGCCTTTTCCGGAAAGGACACTCGTTGATGACGCAATTGAGGATGAAGGTCTGGGTGGAAATTGTCGGCGCCGATGACGTTCCGCAGCATCGGGAGATCGCAATCGTCGAGCGGATTGTCGACGGTGCGCGGCTCGGCGATTTCGGCCTCTCCCTGGAGGAAGGCAAGGTGATACAGCGCCGTCTGCAGGAAGAGTTCACCCAGATTCAGGTGGATCAAGCCGGCCAGCAGGATCGGAAATGTCCCGAATGCAACCGCCTGCGCGGGGTTCATGACTATCAGTTTCGCACGGTCCATTCTCTCTTCGGCATTTGTCGCCTGCGCGTACCTCGGTTCCGCAGCTGTGCCTGCGGAAAGGCGGCAAGATCCGACACCGGAAGCATCGGGACCTTGTTGTTGGGCAGAGCAACACCGGAGTTGCAGCGCGTCCAAGCTGAACTCGGCTCGCGACTGTCGTTTCGTGAAGCAGCCCGGGTCCTCGATCTCTTTGTGCCCGCCTCCCGGCCACATAATCATCGTACCGTCGTCAACCGGCTCGCCAAGGTGGCCGATCAGATCGAAAAGTGGGACGCTGCAAGCCCTTACCGCATCAGCCGAGCCGACGTAGCGCCCATCTCCATATTCATTGACGGCGCCTACATCCGTGCGGTTCCGGGGTATCAGAGCCGACATTTCGAGATTGCGATGGGACGCGTTGTTTCACCGGGACGGCCACCGCGTCAGTTCGCGGCCGCGCCGAACGTGACCATCGGCAAGCATGATGTGGTCCGTGCCGCGATGCGGGCGCAGGGATGGCTGCCTGGCCGGGACGTGACTGTCTTCAGCGATGGGGACGTCGGGCTTCAGGGCATCGTCCTCAGCGCAACAAGGCAGCCCGTGACCCACATTCTTGACTGGTTCCATCTGTCGATGCGGCTCCGGCACATCGAACAGGTATGGGAAGGCCTCCGGCACGTCGAGGATCTGAACATCTACCTTCGAGACGTCGCCGTTGATGTGCCGAGGCTTCGGTATCTCCTTTGGAGCGGCTATGTCAGGGAGGCAACGAGAGCCGTGAAGAACATGCTCTACCAGTTGGAGCAGCACCCTCGGCTTCGAGACGCCAGCCACAAGCTCAAGCGTTTGCACGTGTTGATCTGCAATCTCCAAACCTACCTGGTGCAGAACGCGACGTCGATTGTCGACTACTGCCAGCGATACTGGTCAGGTCAGCCGATATCGAGTTCTCCAGCCGAAAGCGCAGCAAACAGCCTCGTCAATGCCCGCATGAACAAGAAGCGTCAGATGCGCTGGTCTCCTGCCGGCGCTCATCGGGTATTGCAAGTCCGGGCGGCGGTTGCTGATGGTCGGCTCAAGCAAGCCAAGTTTGCCCTTGCGGCTTGACCCCCAGCTTTTTCCCGCCCCCAACCAACCGGCGCATTCTTGCGGTTAACTGCTAAGCGACACAAGGCTAGCGACGCGCGCGGCGTGCCGGCAAGATCCGCAATTGTCTCGAAACCGAGCCGTCGCAGGCTGTCGATTGTCACGGCAGGCAGGCGAAGGGCAGCGATCGGCAATGGCAGGATCGCTTGGGCGATTTCGCTGGGCGGTACCACAAGGGTCTGCCGTGTACCGAAGCGGGCGAGTGCGTGAGCCGCGCCCCAGCTATCGGCGACCGCGGCGCGCGCGGCCAAGCCGGAGCCGCCGAGCCGCGCCACCATCTCGGAAAGCATAGCCGCCTCGCCGCCATGCAGATGATCGGCGCCTGTCGTGTCGATCACAAGACCGTCCGGCGGATCGGCGGCGGCGATCGGCGCATAGCGGCGCAGCGCCCACAACCCGAGCCGCTCGAGCGCCAGGGCGTCGGCATCGGGTTCGGCATCATGGACGATCAGGCCTGGGACGAGCGCCTGCGCTTTGCTCGCCGGCATGCCAATGCGCAGGCCAGCTGCGTGCGCTGCCTCGTCGGCAGCAAGCACAACACGACGGCGGCCGTCGCGGCCGATCAAAACAAGCGGCGTCTCAAGCGGAGGCGCGGCGTCGCCCGATTTCCTTCTGAAGCGGTCGGTCGACCACAACGGAAGGAAGAGCGATACGACCCTTGGCATCGCATGCCTCCACTGTGAAATCCGCACTCTCTCCGGCACGGCATCGGATCAGTTCGAGCTGCCAGCGTGCACGACCGACTCCCTGGACGGGCAACGGCGTCGATGGCAAAACCGACACCCGCCAGCGTGTTTCGGCTGCGGTCGGCTGGCCGAAATCGGTGGCCTCCGTCTGGCGGCGCCAACGGCGAATGGCGATGCCGATGGCGCCGGAGCTTTCGGCGGCGAGCTGAAGTCGCCGTGAGGCCGTCATCGAAAGCCTGGCAATCTCCGAAACGACAGCACCAAAACCGCCACGAAGACCCTCTTCGAAACAGGCGAGAACTGCCTTTTCGTCGCCGGCCTCGACATAGATCACCCTTCCTGGAGGAAGGCCGGCCTGTTCGATCGCCGGCGCGAACAGGTCAGGCCGGGTAACGCACCACAGCACCTTGCCGACCGTGCGCGCGGCAATTCCCGCTGCAAAGAGCGCCGCGGCCGCGCCATCGACGGCGCCATTGCCACCCCCGGCAACCTCATGCAGCGCCCCTAACGCCAGCCCTCCTCCCGGTAGAACCCTGTCGATCGCCGGAACGCCGAAGGAAAGGACGTCGCGCCGACGTGCAGAACCGCCCTCGAGGCACGCGACGCGCTCCCGAAGTTCGGACAATGCAAACCTGTTCGAGGACATGGCCATGCCCGTCGCACTCGTCTCCGTTTTTCGATATGTTCTATTTTTGTTCTCAACGACCCCAAGAGTCAATGAGCTGATGGTGCAAAGCTTCGAGTAAGGAAATGGCGAGGTACTGACCAAAGTTTGAATACAATTTCTGGTCAGCATCCGGGTGCCAGTTGCTACTGACCAATATTTATATATAATCTTCGGTCAGCAGCGGAACCCCAAATGCCAGACCCGACGTCCGACACGCTCGATCGCATTCACGACCGGATGGCCCAGGGGGCACCAGCCGGGGTTTGGTCGCGCGCCGACTTCCTCGACATCGGGACACCGAATGCCGTCGAGAAGGCGCTGCAACGGCTGACCCTGCGGGGCGACATTCGCCGACCCTATCGCGGTCTCTATGACAAGCCCAGCGTCAGCAAGCTAACCGGCAAGATGGTGTTTCCACCTCGCTCTTCGTTCATCGACGCGATTGCGCGGCGCGACAAGTTGCGCATCCTTGTCGACGGCATGACCGCCGCAAACGACCTCGGCTTGACGACGGCCGTCCCGGCGCGCTCGACGATCTATGCCGACACCTATCCCCGGACGATCGAAATCGAGGCAAGCGCCGGCGATCCGAAGGCGGCCACGCCAGTGATCTACAAGCTCGATTTCAAGCGCATCGCGGCCAAGACAGCGTTTTGGGCTGGGCGGCCGGCCATGCGGGTGGTTCAGGCGCTCACATGGTTTCGCGACGAGAAGTCGAGCCTTGATGCCGCCGTGAACGGCATCGTACGGCACCTCGCGCGAGACCCGAACCGGGAGAAGGTCGTGGACGATCTGCGCGACAACATTCATGCGGTCCCCGCGTGGATGTATCCGCTGGCAGAGACAATTACGCGCAGAATCGCCGAGGATCGAACCGAAAGCGCGCCACAGTCAGAACCCGCGAAGGGCGATCATGCAGAAGACGTTCATTGAGATCCTGCGCTCAAGCGTCGATGAACGCCGTACTCTCTTCGAGACGGTCGCGGCCCATCTGGAAACACAGGCGGCGAACATCGAAAAGGACCTCTACGTCTGCTGGGTGCTCGACTTCCTGTTCAACCGGCGCGGCGACGATCCGATTGGTCTTTACTTCAAGGGCGGCACCAGCCTCAGCAAAGCGTATGGATTGATCCGACGATTCTCCGAGGACATCGACATCGGCATCTACAAAGCCGATCTACACGTCCCGCTTGAAGCCGACATTGCCGCCCTGCCCTCCATCAATCAGCAGCAACGCGCGCTCGCCGACAAAGTCGACGAGGCCGCGCGGCAATACATCTCCCGACCGCTGAGGGAGCTGCTGACGAAGGAGCTCACGGCCGTCGAAGAGGCGGCCGAGCGGCCTAATCATTTTTCGCTGGGTTTCGGCTTTGATCTTTATCGCAACAAGGAAGCGCTCGACATTCTGGTGCTGGGCTACAAGAGCGTCTTCGAATCCGCGGGCAGCTATGTACAGGCGGCAGTCCGCATAGAAGGCGGCGCTCGCCCCGACCCCGAGCCGGCTGAACCGCGCGAGATCGTGCCCTATATGGCTGGCGAAATGCCGGACGGGGCGAGCCTGACTGTTCGGAACGTGACGACGGTGAGGCCGGAGCGGACCTTTTGGGAGAAGGTGCTGATCCTGCATGCGATGACGGAAATGACAGAGAAGCGGCGTCAGGATGTCAAGCCAGAGCGGCCCGTGCCTGACCTCAATCGGTACTCACGTCATTACTACGACGTCCATCAGATCTGGACCCATCCCGACTACGGTATCGCAACGGCATCCATGCTCGAGCTTGCCGAGGCCTGCCGCCAGCACAAGGAGCTGATGTTTCGCGCGCCCGACCATCGCTACGACCGCGCGGTACCGGGCAGCTATCGCCTCGTCCCGACGGAGGACATGCGAGCCAAGCTCGCGGCGGACTACCAACGGATGTCGGCGATGATTTTTGGAACGCCGCCTGCTTTCTCGGACGTCATGGCGAGCATCGAGGCGCTCGAGCAACATCTCAACGCACTTTGAGGCGCGCGTGGGACGGGGCTCTTGCACCATCTGCGTCAGCGATCTCCTGCGATAGCCACCTGACGAGCCTCGGCAAGGCGGCTAGGAATGGCCACGACTCGCTTTTCGGTACCGCTAACGTAATGTGCGGTTTGACATGGGGGTGATTGTACAATGGGACTGAGGGAGCTGCCGACTACACCCCATTTTGGGACGTCGACCCATAAAGTGCTGGAGTTCTTCTACGTCCCTGCGCTCAGCAACGCAAAGAACTACGATCGCGGCGTTGGATACTTTACCTCGAACTGGCTCAGACTCGCAGCCACGGGACTCGCCGCACTGGTTGCGAATGGTGGCACAGCTCGAATTGTCGCAAGTCCAAAACTCGATCGGGAAGACTGTGCCGCGTTGAATCAGGGCGCAGACGCGCGCAACGATCCTGTCCTGCGAGCTTCGCTTCAAGGCACAATCGCAGAGTTGGAGCACGACTTAGGTCACGACACGTTGTCAGCGCTTGCCTGGATGATCGCGGACGGCCTGCTTGAGTTTAGAATTGCAATTCCGACCGGGGAACTGGACGGCGACTTCCACGACAAATTTGGGACTTTTCGAGATGAGGCCGGGGATGCGGTAGCGTTTCATGGGTCACCGAATGACAGCGAAAAGGCATTCCGAAACTACGAGTCGATTAGTGTTTTCTATTCCTGGATAGACGGTCGCGAGGCCATGAGAGTCCAGAACGAGCAGGAGCGGTTCAACCTCATCTGGAACAACGGTGACATCAATCTGAGGGTCTATGACCTGCCGGACGCTGTTCGGCGCAATCTGATCGAGTTCACGAGCCGCACGGCGCGGCCTTATCCGCCGCCACAGGCGGAAGAGGAGGGTGGCGCCGTCCGATGGGAGCATCAGCGCGATGCAGTCGCCGCTTTTCTCAAGGCTAAGGCCGGCATTCTGGAAATGGCGACCGGCACGGGAAAAACACGGACTGCACTAAACATCGCCGAGGAACTCGAAGCGCGCGGCGAGATCAAAACCGCTGTGGTGGCGGCCTATGGCACCGACTTGCTCGACCAATGGCACAAGGAGCTGGTTCGCCGCACGACCATGCCGGTCTTCCGGGCCTACGAACGCCATCACGAGGCGCAGTCGTTCCTGAACGATCCCGACGGCGCGATCTTGCTGGCCTCTCGTCAGTTGCTCGCCGACATCCTGCCGAAACTGCGCGGTGGTGCCTTCGCCAAGGCGCTGCTCATCTGCGATGAAGTGCATGGGATGGGATCGCCCAGCCTGGTTGCGTCCCTGGCCGGTCGTCTAAGGCCGTTCGCCTACCGGCTCGGCCTAAGCGCCACGCCCGAGCGCGAATACGACGGCGACGGCAACCGCTTTATCGAAGACGAAATCGGGCCGGTAATCTTCGAGTTTGGCCTGAAGGATGCCATCCAAAAGGGCATTCTCTGCGGCTTCGACTATGTAGAGCTGGAGTATGAATTCTCTGACGAGGATCGCGCGGCCTTGGCCAAGGCGATCCGCCGCTATCACGCAAAGTCCCGCGCCGGCGAAGCACCGCCGATCGAAGCGCTGTATCAAGACATCGCGCGCATACGCAAACTCTCCCAGGAGAAGATCCCGCCGTTCCGCTCCTACGTGAGGGAGCATCCGGAAGTTCTGCAGCGCTCGGTCATATTTGTCGAGACTGCGGAATATGGTCTGCTCGTGCAAGACATCCTCATGGCTCAGCATGTCGATTTCCATACCTACTATGGGGATGACGACCGGGCGAACCTTGGCCGTTTTGCGCGCGGCGAGCTCGGCTGCCTCGTAACCTGCCATCGGATTTCGGAAGGCATCGACATTCAGTCGGTGAACAACGTAGTTCTCTTCGCTTCAGCTCGCGCGCGCTTGGAGACTGTCCAACGCCTCGGCCGGTGTCTGAGGATCGATCCCAAAAACACCGAGAAGCGCGCCACTGTCGTGGACTTCATTCGAGTGGAACATGACGATCAAGATGATCCAACCGGGGAATTGAGCGCCGACGAAGAGCGTCGTGACTGGTTTCGGGATCTCGCCGCCAGCAAACAGACCTAGCCATTCTGCTTTTTGTGCTAGCGTCATTTCAATGAAAGCAGAAAAAGGGGATCCGCGCGTGGGCGCCTTGCACTCAGACCTCGACACCGCCGTAGCGGAAGCCTTGTCGGCCGCCATCGATCAATCTACGGAATTCAAGCGCCGCCTGCGCAAGCTAATCGAGAACGCCACGACTTCGAACCTCGGCGACGACGACGTACGCGAGGTCATCGAGCTTGCCACCATCGACGACGGCCTGGAGGAATGAGGTGGAGATCAGGGTCCTAGGTTGGCGCTATGAGAACCTGCGCGGCGGCTTGCGCGACGTCAGCATCGACCTGGAGAGCGCGCCGGGCCGTTGGACCCTGATTCAGATGCCGAACGGCACAGGCAAGACCACGACCATGTCGTTGTTCCGGGCAGCGTTCTCCGGCGAACATCTGACGCCCGATTTTGTGCGCGATTTGCGCGCAGCCGACGACGTCGACAACGGCCTATTCGAGGTCCGCCTCTCGATCGATGGCAAGCCGTTTCGCATCCAGGTCCGGTTGAACTTCAAGGACGGCACGCACCAATACTGGACCGCCCGTTCCGAGGTCCGCAGCGGCGGCCTGGAAGAGGGCCTCTCCCTTCCGGTCGATCTGAAGCGGCTCCTGACGTCCGACTTCACGCGGCTCTTCGTGTTCGATGGGGAGCTGGCCAAGGAGATTCGCGCGGTGGGCAAGGACCGGGCGGCGATGGCGATCCGAACTCTCTACCGCCTGGACCGGCTGGAGCACCTGAATGTGCAGATCGGCCGGCTTGTCGAGGAGCAACAGCAGCGCGCGGCCGCGGTCTCGACCGCCACTGAGCGCAAGGGGGTGACCCGCTGGAAGCGAGCCTACGACGCCGCCGTCGCCCGCAAGACGGCCTTGGCAGCCGAGCAGCGCGAACTGCAGAAGCGGCGTAAGGAAATGGAGGCACGCCGGACCAAGTTGGCGGCCGAGATCAACGAGCGGATCGAGCAGGACGACGCGCTCAAGCTGCGCAAGTCGCAGTTGGACTCCGAGCGCGAGACGATCGACCGCGCCATCTTCGAGGCCACTACCCAAGGCATGGGCGTCCTGCGGCTGCCGGCGAAGATCCATCCCAACGTAGTCGAACGGCTGCGCGCGCTGGGCAACAAGCTCACCCGGCTCAAGCTCCCCAAGACGATCTCGGCCGAGTTCTTCAAGGAGCTGGCGGAACAGCCCGAATGTATCTGCGGCCGCGAGATCACGCCGAAGGACAAGGCAGCGATCCTGTCGCGGGCCGACAGTTACCTCGCCGAAGACCAGATCCTTGTGATCAACAAGATGAAGCTCGCCCTTCGCGAGAGCAGCGCCGACGGGGCGGAGTACACCCGTATCGCCACAACGCTGAACGGCGCTCTGCGCGACCTGCGGCGCAATAAGATGGCGCACGATCAGCTGGAGCTGGAGCGGGTCGAGGCCGGCGACACCGAACTCGAGCGCCTGCGCGCCGAGGTTAGTCAGCTCGGTCGGGATCTGGAGACCTCCGAGACCAAGCTCGAAAAGCTCACCACCCGCGACGTGATCCGGCAACGGCTGTTGGACGCCAACGATCAAAACAACATCCCGCTCTGCGATGCGGAAGTGAGGCGCTGTCAAGAGAAGCTCGCGACCGCCACGGATACCCTGCGTTTTGTCCTCCAGTCGGAGCGGGTGAAGGAGTTGGTGAGCACGGTGGCCGCGCTGGCCCTTGAGCGGCTACGCGAACGAGTCCGGATCGCGACCAATGCGAAGCTGGTCCAATTCGTCCCCAGCGAGTCACTGCAGGTAGCGCGCATCGGCGGCTCCCTGGAGCTGGGATCAAGCGGCCTGGCGACCAAGGGCGGCGTGAGCGAGGGCCAGAGCTTGGCAGTAGCTTACGCCTTTCTGACCTCGCTGCTCACCGAAGCGCCTTACAAGCTGCCCTTTATCGTCGATAGCCCTGCGGTCTCCCTCGACACGGCAGTGCGGCGGGAGGTCGGCGACCTAATCCCCGACCTTTTCGACCAGATGATCATGTTCGTGATCTCAAGCGAGCGGGAAGGTTTCGCCGACGCGTTCTATGGTCGAACGGGCGTGCGCTTCATCACGCTCTGGCGGGCTGACAGCGAGCGCACGGAGGTTCGCGACGGGTTGCCGTTCTTCCGGTCGTTCCATCAGGTCGAGGCGGCCGCATGAGCTTCGTAATCAGCCAAACCGGTCGTACGTTTTTCCGCGGGATCATCGCCCCGCCGAAGTTCCTGATGTTCGACGCCTACTACTGCTGTCTGATGGCTGGCCTGGACGCCCGTAAGATCGGATCCACGGAAGACCTGGACAGCGACCCGTTCCTCAATGGCTATCCGGACGACTTTAAGGGCCAAGCCGACATCATCGCGGGCCTGCTCATTGACGCCGAGCTCGATCGCAAGGACATTCAGGCCGAGGATCGTGCCAGCATTGAACGCGAGATGACCCGGCTCATTGACCCGACGTCCGCCACGCGCCTCAACAACGACGGCGACAAGCTGCTGAATCTCTACGCCGCCGCCGGCCTGGCGTTGATCCAGGACAAGATCATGCCGCCGAGTACGATCGAGGAATTCCTCGTGGCCTACCACCGCTTCTGGCATGTGGACGCCGAGCCAACCGAAGCCTGAGCCCCGGAGTGTTCCAACCGCATGTCGATCCATCCCGCATTGGAAAGCGTCGGCCAGCTTTTCGGAGCTAACCTCATTTTCCGTGTCCCGCGCTACCAGCGCTACTACGCTTGGGACGCCGAGCAGATCGGCGACTTCCTCGCGGACCTCGAACTCTGCCTGAGGGCGCGCGCCGGCGGCGATCGCCGCGAGCATTTCTTCGGCGGCCTGGTGACCGTCCGTACGGACGTCGAGGGGAGCTCTCGCCAAAACATGGAGGTCATCGACGGTCAGCAACGGTTGGCGTCGTTCTCCATGCTAGCGGCGCAGTTGCGCAATGCCGCTGTTCAGCTAGCGGAGTCGGTGGACGCCGCAGTGCCGGACAATCCCAAGGAATTCCTGCTGGAGTTCGCCAAGACCCTGAAGGCGAAGTTCGAGCGGTACAAGGACAAGATCAAGCTGCAGGTCGTCGAAATCGACAGGCTGGAACTTTCCAAACCCGACCTGATCTTCTTCAAGGACCTCGTCGAAGGCCGCAACCCGACCCCGAGTCGCATGTCTCACAGGCTGCTCAAGCAGGCCTGGGACCGAATAGCGGCGAAGCTGGCACAGATCGTCGCCAGCGAGAGCACGGACGTCGAAAAGGCGCAGGCCCTCTCGCTAGTCGACACCGTGATGGAGGAGGACTGGATCCTCATCCACATGATCACTGACTCCAAGGCTGAAGCCTACCGCCTCTTCCGAGTCTTGAACGATCGCGGGACAGGCCTCACCGAAGGCGAGCTGCTCCGCGCGCAGCTTCTTGAGGCGCTCGACGGCGTCGCGACCCCAGTCGAGATGCAAAGCGTCGAGGACACTTGGGACACGATCTTGGCCGAGCCGCCGGACGTGGTCGAACAGCAACTGCGTTCGATCTATGCCTCCCGGATTGGCAAGCGGCCGGGGAAGACGACCTTGCTGGATGAATTCCTCGCCGGCTGTTTTCCCGAACTCGCCAGCTTGCCCTTGTCGCCCGGCGACGTTGCTGGGGTTGTCGCCAAGGTCAAGAAGCTGCACGAGGAGATCCATCTGCTGGTGAAACTACAGGGCGGCGAATGGCCGTTCTCCTCCAGCACCAAGGTCACCGCCTGGGACCGTAGTCGCTTGGGCCTCCTCATCAACGAGCTCAAGCACACAAACTGCATGCCGCTGCTACTCGCCGCCACTCAGCTGGCCGAGAAGGACTTCGCTGATGTCGTGCAGATGCTTGAGCGCTTCATGTTCCGCTACAAGGTGATCTCCGATGCCCACATTGGCGCAGCGACCAGCGTCTACCACGAGCAGGCCGTCGCTATCCGTAAGGCGCCGGCAGCCTACAAGATCGCTGACCTTCGTAAGAAGCTTCAGGCGCTGCTCGACAAGAGCGCCAACGACGCCGTCTTCAAAAGCCGGCTTCAGGGCATGATGTATGAGCGCGAGCTCACCAATAAGCCTCTGAAGTACCTGCTGATCACCTTGGAGAGCTATCTGCGCTGGTATCGCGATGGGGCGAAGGGCGCGCCAAAGTGCCTGGACAAGATGGTGGTGTTTGATCCGTCGGCAACGACGGTGGAGCACGTTTACCCAGAGAAAGCCTCAGCCGCCGATGCAAACCTTGATCCCTTACTCGACACCTTGGGCAATCTGACGCTTTTGGGTTCGACCGACAACGACGCCGCTGGCAACAAGCCCTTCGCTAAGAAGAAGGCCATCTTCGAGAAATCGCTTGTCGGCCTCAACCAGGAGATCGCCAAAAACGCTGCTTGGACCGCGGCGGTCGTCGAAGCGCGGCAGACCGACCTGGAACAAGTCGCCCTGAAAGTGTTTCGCATGACCCCTTGAGGCCGGTCAGGCCGCGGGCCGGGCGAAGCTGCTCAATATTCCCGCTTCGGCGAGAATTAGGTCGAGGGCGCAGTCCATGTCGGCTTGCGAGGTGTGACGCCCTGGCGCGATCCGGAACGCGGTTCGCGCGCGCCCCGTGTCGCCGAACATCGCCTTCAGGACGTGGGAGGTCTCGATCTTGTCCGTTGCACAGGCGCTGGCGGCAGAGAAACTTAGGTCCGCTCGCAAGTTGCGGATCAGGGCCAGTGGTTCGACCCCTTCGATCGAGAACGATAGGTTGTTGGCCAGCCGCTCCGCCGGGTGCCCGTTTAGCTTGACGCCGGGGAGGCTTGTTTGCAGCCTGTCGCGGAACAGGTTGCACATGGCACGAAGACGAACGCCATCGGCCTGCGCGCAGCGCCGCGCGATGGCCAAGGCTTCGCCCATCCCGACTATAGCGGCGGTGTTCAAGGTCCCCGGGCGCAGACCGCGCTCCTGACCGCCACCAAACAGGATCGGGGCGACGCGGGCCTTGGGTTTGCGGGCGCGGATGTAGAGCGCGCCGATGCCCTTCGGCCCATAGGCCTTGTGGGCTGACAGGCTGGCCAGATGGATGTGGTCGCGCTCGACGTCCACCGTGCCATAGGCGACCACCTGAGCCAGGTCGCTGTGGAAGAGCACGCCGCGCGCTTCACAGAGTTCGCCGATTGCCCGAATGGGCTGAAGCGTCCCGACCTCGTTGTTTGCCGCCATTACCGAGACCAGGGTCGTTTCGTCGGTGATCGCATCCGCGATCGCATCGACGCTCACCCGACCAGCCTCGTCCACCGGCGCGTAGGTTACGCGCCAGCCATCTCGCTCAAGCGCGCGGGCCGGCTCAAGGATTGCGGGGTGTTCGATGGCGGTGGTGACGACGTGCTTCTTGTTGGGGTGCGCGCGTGCGACGCCCAGGATCGCGAGGTTGTTTGCCTCGGTGCAACTGCCTGTGAACACGATCTCCTTAGGCTGCGCTCCCAGCGCCTCGGCCACTTGCGCCCGCGCGCGGTCCACCGCCAACCCAGCCGCATGACCATGCGCGTGTTCGACGCTTGCCGGATTCCCGAAGATCTCGCGCAGGAAGGGCTCCATCGCGGCGACAACGGCTGGATCGATCGGCGTCGTAGCGTTGTGATCGAGATAGAGGGGGCTGGCCACGGCGAGATCGCTCAGGCGGCCGCCGGCACGAGGCGCAGGATGTCGGCCGGCGACTTCGCCCGCACCGACAAAGTCCCGACGCCCCGATGAATGTGGCCCCGCAACCGGTCCAGCAAAATCTCGTCCTCGAGCGGCGGGTCGGGTTCCTGGCCCTCTTCGACGAAGCGCAGAAAGGCGGCTATCAATGCCCCATACTCGCCAGTTAGCGTGTAGGCGTTGAACTCCGAGCCGTCCTCGTCTGGTATGGCGGCGCCGCCAAGCGGGCCTTCCTCGAGCGAGGTCATGATGGCCATCCGGCAAAGCAGGTTGGGTGTGACGCCTGTGCGCTGGCGCAGCGACCGCAGCTTGCTGGTGGCGTCAGCGGAAATTCTAAGCTTGCTGTAGTGCACGTCGGCCCTCCCGCTTGGTTTGGGTATCAGCGAAGTAGCCATGCGACGCCACCGTGCGGCCGCTGGCCGGGTCATAGTCCAGGCGATAGGCGTGGGAGACGCTGGCCTGCAGGTCCCCGACCAGGCGATCGTCGATCTCGGTGTCGGTCGATAGCAAGATCACCTGATGTGACGCGGCAGGAAAATAACGTTCGACGAGATTGGCTCGGTGCTCGGAATCAAGCCGCGCCAGCGGGGTGTCGATAATCATCGGCAGCGGCCGGCCGCTGGTCCGCGCCAAAGCCCATAGCATGGCTATGGCGTAGACCTGCTTTTCGCCCGCCGACAGTGCCGCCTTGGGCACTTCGCGGCCGGCCGCGTCGATCAGGGTGGCCGCGAAGGACGCCACGTCGATTCGCACGTCGGCGATCAGATCGCCCTTGCGTACGAGGTGATTGAAGCAGCGCACGAATTCGACGCGCAACTGCGTGAGCTTGTGGTCCAAAAGGCGATGCTCGTAGTTCGCGAGCGCCTGCGCCGTCCGGGCGGCGAGTTCCGCCCGGTGTGTCGCGGCGTCCGAACCGGCCTGCTCCTCAAGAAGACGTCGGCGCTCGCGCTCCATCGTGACCAGCTGGCCCCGAAGCACCTTTAGCTCCTCTTGCTTGCCCTTGAGGAGCGATTCCGTCGATCCGACCCGTTGATCGGCTAAGCGCAGCTCGTCGAGCATGATCCCCGAGGCGGCGTTGTCGGCCCGAGAGAGCATGACCTCCAACTCGCGACTGCGCCGGGCGAGCGCGTCAAATTCGTCCAGCAGGGCGAACGCGCGCGGCCGCACCACGGTTTCGACCTCCGCCAGCCGGGTCAAGGCTGCGGTGCCGTCGCCCACTTCGCGGAACGCCGACGACGTCATAGCCAGTGCCGCCGTGCCGCTATGGGCTTCTATGAACCGGCGAAGGTCGGTCCAGTGCTTTTCGCTCCAGGCAGCGTCACGCCTGGGCCCGTCGCCGGTCCGCCAGGCTATCAGCGCTTCCTTTAGCGCTTCGGTGGACATCGCCGTAGCGTCGCCGCCGCTGGCGCGGGACAGCGCTTTGCGGAACGCGCCTATCAGCTTCGGCGCCATAGCGAACGGCAGCAGCTTGTTGGAGAGATCCCGAAGCTCATGCTCGCTGCGGTGCATGGCGCGCCGGACTTCCTCACGTTCGGCCTCGATCCGCACCCGATGCACCGCCGCGTCACCGCCTTCGGCAATAAATCGGCGCCTCACCTGCTCGGCCGCGCGCGCTTGGGAGTCACGCGCCGATGTGAATTCGGCAACCTCGTCGCCCAGCACCGTAGCTTGTCGCTCGGCGACGCCGACGTCGCGGATCAGGTTTTCGAGACGAGTGACCAAGTCCCCGTCATCGACCCGCTGATGCCGGGCGAGATAGAGGCCCAAGTCGGTGCGCAGGCGCCCGACCAGCTCGATCCCGAGCAGGCCCCGAACGGCTTCGGCCAACTGCTCGTTGTCTTCTTCGCCATCGGCGATCTCGCCGATCTTCTCGCCATCGAAAAAGAACAGTTGCGAAACCCCAGGGGGGATCAGCTCCTGAAGGAAGTGGTGCCACTCCTCGCGCGGCACCGAGGCGATTGCCGCGCCGTCCTTGTCGAGAAGCAAGCTCTCGACAAGGCTCTTGCCGCGCACCGCCCACTCCCGCCGGACGCGGTAGCGATGCACCGTTCCGGCCTCGGCGTAGTCAAATTCCAGGGCGACGGCGGCCGCGGGAGTTGTCGCGTCGCGATTGATACGTTGACGCAAGTAGGCCTCGTAGTCGGCTTGGCTTACGCGAGCGCCAAGGGCGCGCCGACCATAGAGCGCAAGGCGAACCGCCTCCAGGAGCGTCGTCTTTCCAGCGCCGTTCTTCCCGCCGATCAGAATGATCGGCGTCGGACCGCCCAAGCGCTGTCGCGGGACGAGATCCAAATCGGTGACTCCCGCATAAAGGCCGAAGTCTTCAAGTCTGATGCTGCGCAGGATCACGGGGCGCTCTCCGCCTGCGCGTCCTCTAATGGCAACTCTAGCGCGTCAGCCTCCTCGAGATCATCGACCTCAACAATGTCCGCCGAGCGGCTCCCCAGGCGTTCCTGCAGCACCGTCTCGAGGTCGCGCCACTCCTGACGAAACAACTCCTCGATCCGGGTATGGATGGCGTGTCGGCGCTTCAGGCCATGGGCGGCGCGTTCCACGTCGAGCAACCGTATGACTAGCTCGGTCGGCACGGAACGCTCGCTACAAACCTCTTCGAGCAGGCGGCCGTCCTCAGCCGTGAAGCTGACGCTGTCTTCCATCACCCAGTCGAGCTCGCGGCCAATGGCCGCGCGCACGATGGTCGGAACCGAGTCGGCCCAATCGCCCCGCTCGGCGCGCCAGATGCGGCGAATCTCATGCAGCTCCGCATCGTGGATCAACAGAGTGTCGTCGCCCGGCGGCGCCTCGCGCTGTACACGCACTTGCGTTTCGAGCAGGCGCTGTAGGAGGGTCTTGCAGTAGGTCAGCGTATAGGGTCCGGGCACGGGGGTGTCAGTGCCCCGGATGAAGGAGACGTGGCCGTTGCGGCGGCGGAATTCCCGATAAAGCCGCTTCTTCTCGGGCGTTTGGGTCTCAGCCAGCAGATCTCGGAATTCCAGAAGTGGCTCAAGCCAGTCCTCACCGGAATCGATCATCGCCTCCATTGAGCGATCGCGTTCGACCACGGTACAGACCCAGCACCCGAACCGGGAATTGCCGCAGCTGGGTGTCGTGGTGTCCACCACCAGTGGACACTCGCCCGCCTGGGCGTTGCGATACATCGCCACGAGGTCGCGGTTGTCGTTCCCCCAAGGCGACGGGCTTTGCAGCAGGTAGGTCCAGACATCGTCCGTCGAAAAGGCCTCGATCGGCCCGTAGACGAAGGCATTCTGTAGCGAGGAATGCCGGGAGAGCACCGAGCCCTTGATACGGTGGAACGACATAACCTGCGCCCGCGTCGCGCTCTCCGACGAGCGAACACCCAGCACCATGACGACCTCGCCGAACTCGGCTACGCGCGCCTTGATGAAGTCGTTGGCCGGCTCGATCTTCAGGCGCTCGGTGCACCAGCGGAACCGGCGAGACGGCGCGGGATAGCCCCGACCGATCAGGTTGACCCAGAAGCTGCGGTCAACGTTGGGCGTCACCTTTTCCGTCTTGATAGGTAAGCCCTGTTCGGCCGCCGCCGCGGCAATGCGGGCAAGCGTCACGTCGATGTAGCGGACAATCACCGGAGTCTCGACCAAGGTGTCGGAGGTGATCACATAGATCGGCTTCGTCCGCTGTTCGGCCGGCAGGCCGAGCAAGGCTGTCCAAACCAGCTGCAGGGCGCAGGTTGAGTCTTTGCCGCCGGAATAGCCGATCACCCATGGGCGATTGTCGGAAAGATATACCTCCCGTATCTCGCGGAGCCGGTTTTCGACGATGGCACCATCCAAAGGCGAGGTCCGCACCATCAGCTTGCGACCTTCAGCCGCGCATCGGTTGAGGGTGCATAGAGGTCCTCGATCCCCTGGGCTTCATCGGACAGCGGCAGGCCTAAAGCTTTTACAACCACATTGGTCACCAGGGTTATGTTGTTTTTCGACTTGTTCACCTTGCCGGCGACCAAGGCGCGATTGTCCCAAAGCGCCCGATTGGCCCGCGACCAGTCAATGGTGCGCAGCTTGGTCAGGCGCGCGGGCCAAGCCTTTGGCACGCTCTTCATCAACTGCGCGCCTGCCGTCGCGATCGCCTGCACCGCCACGCCATGAGCGTGTATGTAGTCTCGCCGCAGCTCGTAGGAGGCGACCTCACGCGTTCCCACCCGCTGCCAATCCGGCATGTTGGCAATAACTGCCGTCCAAAAGGCGATAGCTTTGTCCTTGTCGTCAGGCTCCACCTGACCTCCGCCGCTTTTCGCGATCACTTCGGCCGTCGCCTGATGCAAGCTACTGAGCGTGAACAGCTTGATCGACCGGTTGGAAATGCTGCTGCTGTCGTAGCAAGTGAAGTCACGAAACAGCGGCACGGCAGCCACGACGTCGCGAGACAGCGCCGCCAAGGCGTCGCGATGGTTGTAGAGCAGCTTGATCGACTTCGTCGGCCGCACCGCATGGATGTTGAGATCCGCGAACATCTGCTGCGATCGCTTCAGGCCGCGATCGGCGAACACCACCACCGAGATAGTCTCATCGCCGAGCAGCGGTCGTTCCCGGATCGCCTCCTCAATCGCCGCCCGCCGGTGCTGGCCGTCGTTGATGAGGATTGTCGCGGCCATGGCGATGCGCAACTTTCCGACGGCTCGCAACGGACCTTCCGTCGCCACCGGTTCGAATTCGATCTCGCCGTCGATCGAAGCGCAGAGTGACGAGAGTATATATTCTGATGCGTTGTTGGTGATGTAGGTCGCGATCGCTGGGACCCGCGCCTTGTTCAACACCCGTTGTGCGCGCAGCTCGGCTGGCATGGCCTCGTCGTCGAACTTGAACAGCCGCGGCACAACCTTCAGCGGAACCATGATGACGAAGTAAGCGCTGCCAGCCTGCACGCCGCGGATGGCCGTGAAATCCAAGCTGTTGCCATCCATCATCATGCTCCGATCAACGCTGACCGAGCCTACGTTGGATGAGGTTGGAAGTCAAATTTTTTATTCTGGACGTTTGTTTCGCAGAGGCTTTTGACTTCCAGTGCGCGCAGCTCGCCGGTTCATCGATGCATCGTTGGCAGCCGTGCCGCAACAACTAAAGCCAATCTAAGAGGTCTACGTTGGCGCTGATGCAAGATTGTCCACAGGTCAAATCGGGAGGTCATCTGCAATTGCGGGTTCTGATCCGGATGTCTCCAGCGACAGATCGGGAATGTAAACGTCCCGACCTCGGGCCGACGCGGCTCGATATCCCAATAGTCCGACCCGCCGTCGTGCTTCGCTTCGTCGCCGCTCCCGTGCGGCAGTGGAAACGCCTCTCGCCGCGATCCCCGACGCTGTGGAGCATCTACGCTTGGTGGCGGCCTGGACCCAAGGATCAGACGAGGGCATGCCACGACCGGTCGCTCGGCCGACAGCCGCCAATCACAGGCCTTACTTCTGCGGCTGAAAGCCGAAGTCGACGAGGAAGTCGGAACTGCGGCCGACAACAATGTCTCCCGCCAAAAGCGTCATTCGACAAAGATAGCCGAACATGAATTTGGATCGAAGATGGACGCGGATCGCGACAGCGTCGTTCGCCGCGACCTTGATTGGCGCCGCGAGCGATTTGACGATGGTCCCGGGTTCGGAGCCGAGATCGAACTGAACCGTATCGATCGGCGTCAGCGGACCCGATTCAAGCGCGCTGAAGGCGCCAAGAATTTCGAGAACTTCGAGCCTAACCGCAGTCACCAGTTGCGGTTGCGACCCATTCACCATCGACAGATTGAGTACCGGCTGAACACGCTTTGTCGACAACAGACGCGTGGCCTCATTGAGGCGATCATCTAGCGCTGGCGAGAGGACCGATCCTCTCGCCAGGATTGCATCCGCCAAGCGAACGGCATTTTGCATGGTTGCCGTCTGGGTTTCGTCTGTCCGTCCGGTATTTGGATAGACGAGGCGCAGGAACGCTAGGCCGCTCTGCCCATCGTCGGCCGGTGGAGCGGGGAGAAGTTCTCGCAAAGTCGCCGCGGTTTGATGGTCAGCTGCCGCGGCCATTCGTAGCTTGCGGCCAAGCGCCTCCATCATTGACCACATTCGACTGGTATTGAGGCCCCTTGCATCATTCGAATCGTCCACGAAGTCGGCTTTCGTCATGAACGTCGGGGGCGTCTCGTCTTCGCCGGCCCGGAAGGCGAACAGCAGGACGTCGAAATCGAGCTCAGGCCAGAGAAAATAGCCGATCGGATAATCCGCTGGCGTCTGGTAATGCCGAGCGACGGGCTCCGGCGGTTCGGTGATCTCGTGGGCAAGATAGGGAGATTCACCGCTCGCCAGCGACAGAGTCACGGACAAAGGAGCAGCAGTCGAAACTGCCGGCGGCACATATCCCGGAAGCCACGTCCGCAGATCGAACTGCCGTCCGCTGATCGCCAAGGCAATTGCCACGGCGGCGAAGACGAGCGCGACGTATTTCAGTCGCATGATCGACAGAAGCTGGATCCAGAGGCGCGGACTCTCCGGCTCCTTGCTAGCTTCCTCAATGTTGCCGTCCTCGAGGAATGGGACCCAGAACTTGCTGCAGAACCCCGGCTTCAGAAAGAAGCCGTGACCGGCACCGTTGTGCCAGCGGTCCTTTACGAGCGGGCGACGGAATCCGAATGTCCCGGCCGACCCATAACCCCATGTCACGCTTTCCGCCATCGCGGGCCAGATGTCGCGCGTCCCAACATCATTCAGGATCGGGGGCTCAAAGCGCTGATAGAACTGCTCGAAAGGAAACCCATACCGCACGACGCTGCCGCAGAAGATGATCCGGCGAAACTGCAGATCGAAATTCTCTCGAAGGATGTGCGCGACGACATAGGTCCCGAAGCTGTGCGCGATGATCGAGATCTGGTCGGCCCCACTCGTCTGCTTCGCAACGCGGATCTGCTTGAGGACTTCGTCAATCGCCTTCTGGCGAAAATACGCGACCGGGACCAGGAAACGGAACAAGTCAAACCGGCCGTAATTGGTGAACTCGACACGGAAGCCGGCGTTGGACAACGATCCGCCGACCGTTTCCTGCCAAAGCGCGAAGTCACGAATGCCGTGTACTAGAATGACAAGATGACGATCGTTCGAAGCGGCGCTAGCAGAAGCTGGCAGTGGAGCTGGTACATGCTCCGGTCCTGGATGGTCTTTCTCGTCCCGACCCACTTCGCCCGCCACAAAACACCCTTAGGGAGGATGCGCGAACTGTATAGAGAGTCACTAGCCTCCGTGCCGGCACAATGCCAGCACGCGCTCGATTTCGCTACGGGAGCTGGAGTTATTTTCTACACAGCTTGTCTCCAGTTCCGCCCGGAGCAGGAGCAGGCAGTCCCTGAAGCTGGCCAGCATGGAGCTGCACTCCGCTTCGGCTAGACGATTCCCCAGCCCTTGTACCGGCCCCTCCCCGTCATTTCGCGCAGGCCAAACGCGGCGACCAGGTCGAGCGCGCCCTGCCGCGAAACCTTAAGCGTCGCCTGGATCATGCCCGTGGTGACCAACGGCCTCGAAAGCACGAGCTCGATCATGGCTGGCAGCCTAGAATTCGCACGGCGGCCGCGCAGTTTGCGATCCATCTGCTCCCTGACGAGGAGCAGCCGATCGTGCTCCTTCAGGCCGAACGTCGCCGCTTCCTGGACGGCCTCGATAAGCGCCAGAATGCGCTCGGTCCGGCCGCGCGCCCGACGGCGCTCGCGCGCGATCCTCTGCGCACCAAGATGCAGGCAAGCGAGATGATAGTCGGTGACGCGCTCCTGCCGCAAAAGCGCGGCCACGAGCAAGGGGCCGACCCAGCCGCCGCGCTGCAGCACCTCAATCTCCTGCCAGGCCTCGAGCAGCACCGCGGCGCGGAGGATCGAAGGAAGGCTGCGCGTGTCGGCCACCACAGCCTGCCACTCGGCGAGCCGGGCGTCCTCGTCCCAGTCGAGATCGTAGATCAGCTCCGGCCGGTCGTCCGGCCGCAGCGGCTTAGCGGGCACATCCGCGCCGGCGAGCACCTTCGACGACCGCGCGAGCACGGCATCGATTTCGGCGAACTCCTCGGCCAGACGATCGTCTTCGGGTACATCCCAGGCATCCGCCCCATCGTCCTCGGCTGGCGGGCCCTCCCCTTCCCGGCCGACCTCGTCCGCCGACGCCGCGCGGCTCCGCCCTGTCAGTTCCCGCACCCCCTCCCGGCCGAGCGCCCAGTCGCGCGGTTGCGTCAGGATGCGGCGCCGCATGCGCAGCACAGCATGCGCCCGGGTCAGCTCGTGAGTTGGGGCGCGCAGGTCCATCGCTGCGTCGTGGAAGACGAGGTCCTCGACATGGACGAGCTCGCCCTCGACCCAGAGCGCGGCGGCCGCGTCGTGGAAGTGGGAGCGCTCGATCCACCCTTCGCGCACTGGTGAGCGGGCCAGCCGCTCATCGAGGCGCACCAGAGTCTCGGTCGCCTTCGCGACCTGGCCTATGAGGGTTTCGAGGGGCAGGCTGCCTGTGTCGTAAGCCATTGTTTTGATGTTAGCTGATTTGCGTTCGTCAAGCTATATGGCCTTTAACTTGACCCACAGAGGGTTTTTTCACCGTCGTTTTCGCTATCGATAAGTTCCTCATATCGGGACTGTACAGGAGGACGTCTCAGGCTCTCCGAAAGGGTAAAAAGCGGTGATTTCCGGCATCTGTGCCACCTAGGACAGTTGAAAAGTGCGTTAAGAGACGTTTACAAACGATCGTTTGTTGATATCTTCGGTGTTTGTACAACACCCCTTCCCGATGCTGAGAGATGTCATTTGTCACAGTGGACTGCACTGGCGGGACAAAGCTGACTTCAGTAGGGGTGACCGGCGCGATCAAGCGTCCTGGCAACGAGAAGCGGCGCCAACACCGGAATTCCCAAGCTTTCGAGGGTTTCGTCAGTCTGAGCGACGAACCGTGCGCTGCGTGGCTGATGATTGAGCATCCGGCGCAGATCGATCGCAACGTCGTCGTTTTCACGGGCCAGCATGGTGATGTTCTCGATTTCGCGCTGCCTCACCTCCCGCGCGAGAACGGGAGGTGAGGCAGCGCGTGAGGCGTCGGCCTCCAATGGGCGCGTGGATGTCTTCAATGGCTGGAGCCCCGCCCTGATCAGCGGCTGCATGGCCAAGGCGACTACTTTCAGCACATTGGCCCGCTCTAAACGGCTCAACTTCTCGTAAATGCCCCAGCGTCCCACGGCATGGCGATAGGACAGACCCGCGAGCGCCCATGCTGCCTCGATGTTCGGACGTGCCCGATCCTTCATGCGGCGCGGGCGACAGATCTCATCGATCACGCCCCGTAGAACGCGAAGCCAAAGCCCTCCATGAACAACGCGGCCACCGGGCAGCCGCACCCTGCCCTTGGTAACGGCCTGCAAGGTCAGTCCGTCGAGCGCGGCGAGGATCGTGTCTGCCTCTTTGGGAGCTGGATATTCGGATTGCTGGGCGGGACTGGCCGCTTGCAGCAGGATGCCATGCTCCGGGCAGCTTGCCATCCAGTTTGCTCGCCAGTGCAGCCGGCCAAACCGGCGCCGATCGCTCCGCAGGCAGTGAATGCAACCAACCATCCGGCCGCCGGCTAGATCGCCGGAAAGCCAAGGGAGCCACCCGGCATCCCGCACCGGCCGCACCCGCAGAGCCGGGTGTTCAAAAGCACCGAACTGACAACAATAGGCGGGAAAGATGTCGTTGTGCGGTGCAAGCCTGTCCAGCAGATAGGGTACATACGCCGCCATTGTCATTGCCCGGATTCGGCCGGTAGCCACACCGGTGCGCTCCGCCAAAATCCTGATCAAACTGGCGGATGGCCAGAAATCCGCCAGCCCGATGTCCAGCCTCTGGAGCCCCAAGGCAGCTTCAGCAAATTCGCCGGCGCCCATGTCATATGCATCTGCGAGCCGCCAAAGCCACGACGACAGAGCTTCTTGCGGCAATGGCTGAGGATGAATCGGCAGCCTCGTCGCCATCGTCAGGCCAGAAGCTTCTCAGTAAGACGTCGCCGCTCTGCCGGACCGTGATATTTCATCAGTTGGAGTGACCGCTGATTGATTGCTTCCTCTCCACTTTCCACCGCAGCGACAGCGGCCGAACGCAGCAGAGCCGCGATTTCGCCGATCGTCCCACCGGTGCGAGCCAAAATCCAGCGCTGTAGGTCTACCGAGTTGAGCAATGAGGGTTTTCTGAGCGGGAACGTCGCCACGAAGCTCTGAATAAGTCGGCTAAGCTCGTCACCCTCATCCCATACCGGCAGGATGATCGGATGGAACCGGTTCTCAAGCTGCGGATCGGTGCGTATGGCAAGATAGGCGTCCCGTGTGCCGGCCCCCATAACCGGGATCCGCAATTCATTGCCGAGGAACCGCAGCAGATTGAGGAATTCCCGCTGCGCCGACGACGAACCGGCCAGAATGTTGTGCAACTCGTCGATGATGAGAACCTTGGCGCCTACCCTCTTGAGGATAGACAACGCCTGCGCTTCGAGATCATGCTTCCGTGCAGTTCTCCGGACCGGCGCCCCCAGGACCTCCAGAAGATGCTGGTAGAACCGCGCAACGCCCGGATCGGTAAGCATCTGCACCACAACAACAGGGATATTTTCCTCGTCACGGTCGGGCAATGCAGGCGGCGTGTGGTCCCGTCGAAACTTTTCGACGATCATCGATTTTCCGTTGTTGGTCTGTCCCAACAGGAGAAAACATTGCGGTCGAACGCGGCCAGGCTCGTTTTCCATGGCCGTGCGAAGAAGATCGAGTGCGGCTTGTGCCTGCGGATAGCCAATCCACCACTGCCCACGGATGAAGGCAATCCTTTGGGCGTCATCTGCTGCCGCGACTGTTCGCAGATCGGGGGCAAGGTGGCTGATATCCACTGTCACCACCTTTCCACCGGAAAGGGCGGCGAGACAGGAGCATGATCATCGTCGCGCTCATTTTCGATCGTCGGCATGGCAACCACACGATCCACCGGCGTTTCAGTAGGTGGATTTTGGCGCACCAACTGACGCCGGGCCGATCTAGATTTCCGTGCCGCGGCCTTCACCAGACCGCGCTGCTGTTCCACTGTCCTGAAGATAAGCTCTTCATCGACGTGAGCCCGGCCACCAGCCTTGATCGTTCGAACGGCCTGCCGATGCTCAAAGAGCGAGATTCCGGGGCGCTCCAGACGCCGGCAGGGCACCGTCACGTAGCTTCGTCCATCCGGCTCGAGCACGAAAATCTGCGACAGGTCGCGGGGATCCCGGCGGATCAAGAAGGATCGGTGTCGGTCCCGGTTCGCGATCCACGGGCGCAGAACGTCGGAATAGTAGGTGATGTGGTCGAGCGTAAGCCCGTCCCGCTGGATCGTTCGGCGGACAACAGGCAGGAAGTCGACCAGAAATTCCCGCCCATTGCTGACTGCTCGTGGGTCTCCATGTTCGGTAATACCGCACTTCCACCGCACGAGCGGCGGCTCCATGATTCCTTCGTGAACCTCGTGATGGTATCGACCGGTGATCGCCAGAGCCAACCAGTGCTCGAGCTCGGACAGGGTCAGAACTGCTGCCGCGTCGCTGTCATAGGTCCCGCGTTCGGCCGGATTTGAAAACGTCGTGCCCGGCAAGTCGTGGATCAAGCCCATCAGTGTACCGATCAGGCGCTCGATCACGCCGCCGAAATGCGGTTGGCCCTTCGGGCGATACTCGAGGTCAATCCCATGCTGCTGGCAACCACGCGCAAGCGCCTCGCCATGAAATTCCGCTGCGTTGTCGAGATGCAGGAGCCGCGGCACACCTGCGATCGGCCACTCCGTGTCCAGACCAAGGCCGTCGAGATAGGCTCTCTTGTCAACGCCAGTGTGGGCAAGGCAGAGACCAACACTCGTTGCAGACGGCGCCTCGAACGATACCAGAAAGCCGGTGATGCAGCGGCTATAGACGTCGATCGCCACCGTCAGCCACGGCCGTCCGACGGGCATTCGGCTGATTTCGTCCACCAGGATGATGTCGACCGGTGTATGATCAATCTGGACGATGTCGAGTGGTCGGTTCGATATCGGCCCATGGCCCGCAGCTGACGTCAGCCTCCTTGCTGAGCTGCTGCGCGGGCCCTCACGACGACGTGCCACCTCTTCAGCTCGAATAGTCTCAAGACGGCGGCGGATCGTTTTAGCCGATGGAGCAACCAATCCGGCCTTTTTGCAGCGGAGTTGAATCTCTTCGACGAGCCGTATGATCCGGCGCTTCTGCCGCGTCAGGTAGGTGTCGTAGATGGCGGCGGTGACAATGTCGTCGACGCGCGCCGGCATTCTCGATCTACCTCGACCACCGGATGGTTTTCCCGGAGCCAGCGAACTCATTAATCCACCCGAGGCCCGGAACCGAGCGATCAGAGCGTATATCGTTCGTGAGCTGATCCCCAGAAGATCGGCGGCGGCTCGCGCATCAATGGCCGAGACCAATTCCTGAGCCGCCAGGGGCGCTATCACGGGATAGCGGCGCTGCGCCTCTTGCCGTGCCTCTTCGGACAGCCCAAGCGTACCGCGTTCGGCAATCGGATCAGGATCTTCTTCCATCTCTCCCAAAGCGCTTCTCAAGCCGCACGTCGAATCGCGGACATTGAAGGTAAGTATGGGCAATTTGTGCTACATAGTGAAGACAACTATGGGGAATCAGTGGTCGGCGTGGGTGACCATGGCTATCGCTAACGTATTGATTTTCCAAGTTCCGCATTGAAGCTAACTTTGACAACTGACAGAGAGACGCCGCAAATGGCCCGTGAAGCGCAATTTCGAAGGCCCGGTCGACCACAGGGTCGGCAAATCGGCTACGCGCGCGTGTCGACGGACGAACAAGCGACGGAAGCGCAGGAAATCGAGCTGCGATCGGCCGGCTGCGACGTCGTCGTTCAGGAACATGGATCTGGGGCGTCGAGAGCCCGCCCTGCCCTATTGCGGTTGATCAGCGACATCGGCGCCGGCGATGTCCTGGTCGTTGTGCGTCTCGATCGCCTTGCGCGCTCGGTCAGCCATCTTCTTCAGGTGATCGAGGATTTGACCGACAAGGGCGCGCATTTCCGATCTCTCCGAGATCCGATCGACACGTCGACGCCACAGGGTATGTTCTCGCTACAGGTACTCGGCGCCGTTGCCCAGCTCGAGCGTGCGCTGATTTCGGAGCGGACCAAGGCCGGCATCATCGCTGCAAGATCGAAGGGGCGGCTGCCGGGCAATCCTGGTATCCGGGAGCGCAAGCCCGAAGCCCTGGCGAAGATGACCGCGGTGCAAAAGGCAGCCTATGGCCGACGGCTACAATCAACAATGAACCAGTGGCTTCCGACGGTCCGTCGGATGCGACCAGACCACAACTGGGACGATGTTGCTCGGGTCCTGAAGCAGCGCGGCCTCAACTGGACGCCTGAACGACTGCGGCGGGCAGTGAGGTGGCTCGTTACCGAGCGCCTGGCCGATTCCACGTTACTGAAGCGGGCGTCTCCGCAGCCTCCCGAAGATCGCCTGATGACCCTCGTGGCAGGGATTTCGCAGTCCAACCCAGACTTATCGCTACGCGACATCGCCGGCCAGCTCGAGCGCCTGCATGAGCGAACCCCACGAGGGAGCGCAAAATGGTCGGCCTCATCAGTCAAGAACCTGCTCGATCGAGCCCGCCGGCTTGGTCTCGTCGCCGAACCACCTGCGAGCTGACCGAAATACGTGGACGTCTTCCTCGCTGCAGAACAGTCCTCAGTTTACGGTCCGTGGCAGACGCTCACCATCTCCAAGCCGCTTGTAGGCGGCCCAGGCATCAGCTGGAACCGCGCTGTCGGCCCGCGCCAGCCAAGTCGCACGATCGGATTCGGCAAGTGAGTTCCACCATACCATTCCGGCGGCTTCATCGGGCATCGGTACCCGGTCGTGTTCGTTTTTCATGCCCTCGATGCTCTCATAAGTCGGTCGCCCCGACAAGCGCTGCAGCGACCGTCCATGTCCCAAAGTGCGAATCGAAACCCGCCCGGCTGATCATGATCCGCGCCCCGGTCTGTCGAGGCTGCGGCGCAACGCATCGCTGATTTCCAGCCGGGACTCGGTGCGCACAACCTTGCCGGCCGTCTCCAATTCGACGGCCGCGGCTTCAGCTCCGTTTCCGGTCGTCTTCGACGCGTCAAGCTTGGCCCGCAACAAGGCCATCACCATCGGCCAGACCGAGAACTTTCCAGCCTTTGCCCGGTCCGTCAGGCTGCGCAAATAGCCGCCGGCACTGTTGATCTGGTCCTGCCGCTGGTAGATCGCGGCAATGGTAATCCCCGCCTGTTGCTCACCCATTGCCGTTCGCGCTTCCTCCCAGGCGCTCGGGCTAATGCCCATGGCCGGCCGGGCAACCTCGGCCGCGGCCAGAAATTCACGCCAGTTACGGATTCCGCCGCCGCCCTTCACCAGCCAAAGCATGTTCGGGCAGGCATCCAGCACGATTCCCAACGGTAGCTCACGCTTTGGCAAGCTTTGTACGTTGTCGGTGTCCGCAACGTTGGCGCCCGCTTCATCTTTATTTCCTAAGCCGCTTTCAGATTCAAACTTAGAGTCTGGTTTTGAATTCTGTATGTGGCGTCCATCTCGGGACTCATTGGCGTCCATTTTCTGCGTTTTTACAAATGATTCCAACGCCTCACGCACTTCAGCCCAAAGGCCTTCAAGCTCCTCGGCAATCGCCTCGAGCGTCTGGCGGGGTGCGGTGCGTGGTATCTGGCCGACAATCGCCTGGTAGGCCTGCTGGACCCTGCCCCAGTTCGCTGGTACGCCTTCCTCAATCCCAGCGTCGATCATCTTGACGACGTCGCGCCGGCAAATGGTTAGCCGCTCCTTGACGAGGCGAAAGGCCTTCTTCTCAGATCTCACCGCTTCCGCAAGGTCCTTGAACTCCTCGGCGCGCGCGACGATCGGCGAGATATCGAAGCCATAGGCTTGCTCGATCTCGCCCCCCTGCCCTTTTCGGGCGAAGCGCTTGCCGTTCGGGCTGTCTCGACGGATGATCAATCCGCATTCGACCAAGACGGCTAGGTGTCGCCGTAAGGTCGTCGGAGGCATTCCGTTGGCGCGGCGGGTAAGCTGCTCGTTGGATGGCCAGACGATCAACTCGCTGTCGCCAGAAAGCGCCATGTCCGGATGGAACGACAACAGCGCGTCGAGAATAGCCAAAGCGCGATCAGTGGCGCCCAGAGTGATCCTGGCGTCCTTGATATCTTGAAAGACGTGCCATTTATGGACGGTCGCGTCCTTCGGCACTGCCCTTGCGGTGACTTGGCTTGAGATCATGCCGAGCGTCATCGGCCGCCGCCCAAAGGGCGTCGTTGCGTTATGCGTGTGCATCTTTCTTCACCTATCGCTAGGCAATAGAAATCCGCTCGCCGAATCGACGCTCACGGCCCGAGGGCCTTGACTGTGATTCCAGGAAGTGCGATTCTCGTGTTTACCAGACCTGAGAAGGGCTTCCGGAATGTCGTTTCGGGGGCCTTTTTCTTTGCCCGGGTTTCTTTCTGCCGTTTGCTAGTCAGAAATTGTCAGCTGACAATTTCCTTGAAAGCGTCTATTTTTCAGTGCGTTGCTCCTTTCGACGTCTTTTTCGAGTTGGCTTCAGGGCTGCCCTTGAACTCCTCAAGGAGCGCAGGGAAGCGGCGCCGGAGAAAACTTGCGAAACTGGCATTGTCCGAGACTAGGCGAATGTTGCCGCCTTTCTTCTCGACCCAGGCAACACGGTCCGACGATACGGGCCGGCGCTTGGCCGTGCCCTTGGTCGGACCGACGGCCTGCAGAGCGAGCGCAAAGCGCTGATCGCTATCGGCACTCCCGAAGTCCGAGGACGCCCGCAGCTCGTTCAGCGCGTCATGTGCGCCGGTCTGTTCGAGTCCCTTGACGAGTTGAAGCCATCTGGGGCGGCCCACCTTCGGGGCTGGCCCGATCGCCACGATCAGATCCTCACCGATTGCCTGCGCTACCGTCAGAAGCCGCGAAATCTCGGGCTTGTCGACGCTGAGGGCAGCTGACAGGGTATCGCGGTCGAAGCCGTGGCTCTCCATCTGCATGGCGAACCGCGCCCGCTCGATGAAGGTTAGATCCTCGCGTGGCCCGTTCTCCTGACCCTGCAGGATGACCACTTCCTGGTCGGTGAGCTT
Source organism: Mesorhizobium sp. KR9-304 (assembly GCF_040049215.1). Classification (NCBI taxonomy): domain Bacteria; kingdom Pseudomonadati; phylum Pseudomonadota; class Alphaproteobacteria; order Hyphomicrobiales; family Phyllobacteriaceae; genus Mesorhizobium; species Mesorhizobium sp. KR9-304. The sequence continues at coordinate 42,580 of NZ_JBDZDN010000005.1, forward strand.
GCGGATGATCGCTTTGACGTTTCGTCCGAGCTCTTGCGCCACACGCCAGCGGCGGTGTCCCGCGGCGATCTGGAAGCGCCCCTCTTTGGACGGGTGCGGACGGGCGATGATCGGAATCTGCTGACCGTTCTCTGCAATCGCCGCCTTCAGCTCCTGAAAGCGGCTGTCGCTCGTCGACGGAATCCGGTCCGAGACAATGGAGGGACTGAACAGATCCGGATCGATTTCCTGCGTCGTCTCGCGGTTTGCAAGCTCTTCGCGCAAGGCTTTCGCCTGGGCCGCTTCTGCCGAAAGGCGGTCAAGGCCCAAGCTCATCGCCTTGACCGCGCCCGACGGCCGCGCTTGCGGCAGCGACCCGTCGGTCGGACGGCCTGGCTTGCCGGCAGCCACGAGGCCCTGAAGGATGTCCCTGCCCCTTCCATCAGGTTTCTTCATTTGGCCGCCCTTCCCCAAGCCTGCAGGATCAACTTCTCAATGTCGCCATTCACGGCGTCCATCGACTCCAGAGCGCGATCGTAGGTCTGCCGGTGCATCGACTCGCGCGGGGCTTCATAAACCGTCTGTTTTGACAGACCGGCGTCGGAAATAGCCGTCGATTTCACCATCATCGGCGTGAGCACCCGCTCGCCGAACAAATTGCGCAGGAAGGCCACGATCTGGTTCTGAGGACCGTCGTTGGGCTCATGCCGCGTTACCAGATAGCGCATCCAGTCATAGTCGAGGTTGCCGCCATTATCGCGCACCACCGCCAACAATTGCGACGTCATGGCCAGAAACTGGTTCATCGAGGCGACGTCGAGCATTTGCGGGTGCACGGTGATCAGCACGGCGCTTGCAGCGCACAGCGCCGACATGGTCAGAAAGCCTAGCTGCGGCGGACAATCGATGACCACCACGTCGTAATCGTCCGCCACACTGTGCAACGCTTTGGCGACCCGCATAAAGAACAGCCCATCGTCATCGTGCTCGCCGCTCGACAGAATGCGGGGCGTGTCGTGCTCAAATTCGTGCAGCTCGAGATTGCCGGGCACGAGATCAAGGCCCGTGAAATATGTCTTGCGCACGATCTCGGCGAGCGGCCGGCGCTCCTCATCGTAACGGATCGCGCCATAGAGCGTCTGATTGTCGGCAACGTCGAATTCGGGCTGATAGCCGAACAGGGCGGACATAGATGCCTGCGGGTCGAGGTCGACGGCCAGGACGCGGTGGCCGTGAAGGGCCAGATATTGCGCGAGATGTGTCGCGGTCGTGGTCTTGCCAGAGCCACCCTTGAAATTGGTTACCGCGATAACCTGAAGGTGCTCGCCATCCTTGCGCCATGGCACATAGGATGTCTTGCCCTTCGTCAGGTGCTGCCGCAGTGCGTGGACCTGTTCGAGCGTGTAGCGGCGCCGCCCGGTATGCGCCTTCTCCGGGATCGGGCCAGCTTCGTCCGTTGCCAGATTTCTGATATAGCTTTCGGTGACGCCGATCAGTTTTGCGGTTTCGGCCGTCGAGAACGAACGGAGTTCCTTCTTGGCTTCTGGCGGGAACAGGCGCTCGCGCAAGACTTGGAGCTGAGAGCCCAAGGCCTGAGAATCTTCCCAGATCGTTTCATCAAACGCCTGGGCACCTTTTGGTCGCGAATGGGCGGCTGGGGTGGGGTTCATCGTGAAAGTCGCAAAACTGAGCCAATCGTGTAAATTTGCGCAAATTGATCTGACTCCCACCTATCGGTCAAGGAATATTGGGTTAACGGATTCCTAACGACGCGTTCGTTTTCCTATAGACGATTGTTTTATTGAGGCTTTCCGCGAATTGTCAGATGACAATCCGCAAACCTCGCGCACGCTCGCTGAGCCGCGGGACACGACTACCTACCGAAGGAGACCCGACTCACCTCGCGCCGTCACCCCGGCAGAAACGCCGGGGTGACCCGGCTCGCGCCGCTCCGATCTCTTCGGCGAATCGACGAAGCAGGATGCAAATGGCGTGCAGGCGTGCAAACGGGCAGGTCGCGGCAGAGCCGCAGGCGGATCGAGCGCGACGAGGCGGAGCTCTAACGAGCGTCAAGGCGTCTCATGGTCTTGTGATCCGCGGGTTGCGCGATGTGCTGGGCGAGCCAATCTGCCAAGCCCTCGATGATGCTTCCATCGTCGACGATCATGCTCTATCCGGATGGTCGCCTCTTCGTCGACGGTTGGGGCGGGGCATGGAGGTGCTGGCGAATCTTGAAGCCGGCGCCGCCGAATCATCATCGGCAGCGTCGCCCGCACCTTGCAGACGGAAGCGCACAACGAGCAGCCTATCCATCTCGGGTGAGTTCCGATTAGGGGACACCGGTTCGAAGGCCTGTTGCCGCCCGTAGTTGCTGCGCCAAGCTTCACTATTCACAGGCGGGCTTCTCGGCTCATTCCGCTCGAGGATTATGTACGCGATGGGATCAGGACGTTGGCGCAGGCGGCGACGATCCGCGAAGCGATCGCCGCCAATTGAACATCGTGAGCTGCCGCAGAACGGGCTCGTCGCCGGCATCCTGCTGGCGCGACCCAGATTGTAAGGCCATTCTCGCTGTGGCGACAGAACCGACCATGCTGACGAGGACGTTTCCACAGCTGCTGGCGGCTGGGCGGCTCGAAGCCCATACTGGGTCGGGTCGAGAGTTGGCGTTTCTGCGTCGCCACGCCGCGTGGCGAGGGCAGGGAAGGGGAGCGCTAATGATGCCACGCTGACCCCGTTCGCGGCGATCATCGATGGTCGATCGCGACTTCGAGATCGTCACCGTCACAGACCTGCGCTTCGAGCGCATCCTGAATCGAGCGGGTTGGCCGATGACGCGTATCGGCGAGGCGGAGCAGATAGGCCGCACGGTCGCCGTGGCCGGCATCAGAGGCCATATTCAACGCGAGAGGAGGTCGTGCATGCGATTGCGCGCAACTCTTCGACTGTTCGGCGGAGCGTGCGAGTGTTGAACCCGCGATTCGGCTTTCGTATTACCGCATCGGCGAGACGACGAGTTTCACTGGTTCGCCAACGCCCGATCCGCGCGGCTACCGAACCGAGGGCTCCGAGGTGCGGCTCTACGCAAGGGGCCAGGCTGCGAACTTCAACCTGACCGATGACATGCGTGGCGAAGCGGATCGTGAAACGCGCTTTTTGGTATTGTGCCGAGCGCGCTTGCGAAGGTCGCAGCTGTGCTCGCTCAATATCTTGAAGGGCAGGCGGCCCCGATGGTCATCACTGGAGAACGCTGAGCCTCCCCGGCAAAACGCAATCTTTGCAACAAGGGCTTCTATATATCTGTGTCTGCAGCGGTCGTGCATCGCACGGATGTATTTCACGCTCGCTGGGCCAATTCGTCAGATCTCGACAGAAACCGCTTCAAGCTCAAACCAGCCAACAAAATGTAGGGCGGAACGGCGAGTGAATAGTGGCCACAGTTTAATTCCAGAATTTTTGGCTGAGCGCCGGCCTCTCTCAGCCTTTGCATGAACCTCTGTGATAGTTCGGGCAAAACCACCCTGTCTCTCTTAGCCAACACGACGTGTAGATCGAGATCGGCCCGTACCAACTTTTGTGCGTAATTCTCCAAGTTAAGGGGGATCCACGCGGTTCTGAGATCGGCCAGATCGATCGCAGAATCAAGGCTTTCGCGTATCGATCGTGTCGCCCGACCCGTCCAAACCATATCCGCCAAATTGCCCGCCGTCAGAAACAACGAGGCCTTTGAGACCGCCAAGTCGTGCGCCGCGACCATAGCCGCAACCCAGGAGCCTAAGCTCATTCCGAGCACGGAAATCTCTCTATAGCCTTCGCTTTTCATCCAACGTATGAGTTTGCGCCCATCCAATACCGCCTGCCTTACAGATTGGATCGTTCGACCGAGATTAGCGCTAAGCATATAGTCGGCGTACGCCGAGCCAGGACGGCTGCGCTCGAAATGGTAAGGCATAGCCATCTCGACAACCGTGATGCCACGCTGCGAGAAAAAGCTGGCAATCGGACGATTCCGGGCGGCTGCATTCCAATGGTGAAAAATCACCATTGCCTGATCGAACGACCCGCTTTCCGTGATTTTCGTCCAGACAATGTTGTTCTCTGCGACGTCAGTAGAAATGTCTGATGGAAATTTGAGCCACCCATCCTTCTTTTCAAACCCCTGATCGCTCATAGTCGGCTCATCGAAAAAGGCTGGATCAGCAACGGCTTGGTTCGCAAGTGCACAGAATTCCTCGATACTTGTTATCTCCTTCGCACCTGGAAAGGCGCGTTCTGCGTCAAGGACGAAATCCGCTGGATTCTTCCCTTCTTCTCCGCGAAGGGCCCGGCGCTCGTCCCAACGATCGAGCCAACTATGAAACACTCTGATTGTTTCCTAACTCGCTCGCTCGCCAGCGGCCTAATCCTGGATCGAACAGGCCGTATAGTGCGACTAGCACTGAAATGGCCAGAAGGGTGGAAAAGCCGGCAAACGCGTCGATCAACAAGTAGCTGACAACAAGTAACGCCACGACCGCCGACATCTTCCACAAAGGCGCATGAAATCGACCTCCGTCACCTAATCGGATGGAGCCATACAGAAATACAAAACAGGTCGAAATTACGATAAGAAGGCTGCTGTAATGCGTCGGCATACGATAGCGGAACCCGGTGCTCACATCCTCGCGACCTTTGAACATCGAAGACATATCGTCGACCAACCACGCCACAATATTCTCACCACTGGATGCAAGATAAGAGCTTTGGACCTTCATCCATATGGCGACCAGAACCCCCAAAATAGTACACCGAAAAACCCCACGCATCACTGTGAGGCCGGCTTCACTGAGTTCCTGCTGATGATCAACATGCGGCAGCTTCTTAAATCCGTCTCCAATTCTCCAAAGATCATGAACAATCGAATAGAGCAAAATGAGACCTACGAAGAAAAGATAAAACACCAGGCACATGTATAGGTAAGCTAGCCCTGTAAAAACGACTGTTGCGGGGACAGATATGACCTCAGGACGCACAAGAGCTATTTTTCCCCAATCCATGGCATAGTTGCCACCGCCCTTCATCAACGGGATCAAGGACACGCCGATCCATTGAAAAAGACCCGCGAACAGCAAGCAAATCAAAAAAACCGACCAATATGTGTACGAGGAAGCGTCAACGTTGCGCAACCAAGCGTCGTCGCTTTCCACCTGATCGCCCTGCGCTGCGAGCTTTCGGCGCCCCTCACTTTTCCAGAAGACCAGCAACTCTATAACGAAGAAGAAAAACAGCGGTAGGAACACCATAAAGTCGAGTGTCCAATTTGCGGCCCAAAGGAATCCAACCTGCTTAACGAGCCCGTCCGCTCGCTCGTAGGTGACGTTGTGGATACCAATGATGTAGGACAAAAAGCCGAGGGCGGTCATGCCGGCAAACACCGACGCCGGTAAATTCAGGGGAGATCCGTGACTAAAAAATGCCTCCGATTTCCTCGCCAAACTAAAACGCCACCTCGGCCCCTCGGCTTCAGTATCCCGTTTCAGCTCTGCCGGAGACGCTGTGTCGTCATCGAAGGTCGCAGGCAGTGCTGTATCTGGAATCTCCTGTGCAACGCTGCTTCCGGCTCTCTTCCATTCTCGTCTCTTGGCCGCTAACCGCGATTGCGCCGCAATAAGCTCCATCTGCCATTCGCTAGTTGCAACCGGATCATCGCACCCAAAAACCCTCGCCAGCCAACGAATGTTGGCAGTGCTAATTCCCTTCTCGTTCTCTTGAAACCAAAGCTGCACCGTTCGCAGATCGACCCCAATCCGGTTGGAATCGATCTGTGAAATCGCCTCTGCCAGAAGCTCGGGCGTCCATGGGCCTGCAGGAAACCCGTCCTCGCCCAGTGGCCGACCAGCACCCGCCGCGGCCAGCCGCTTGAATAATTCTTTGAAATCACTTTCGTCTCCCTGCGGAGGGAGAAACATTTTTCCATTCTTAATCAATGGCTTACAGGCGCTGGTTTCGTTTCACTTCGCTAGCCTTCGTATCTTATCGTGCTCTCGTCCTTGATCAACGCTTTTATCAACTCGATTTTGGCCGGCACGGAGAGGATCGAATGAAGGGACATGCGGCTTTGTGGGATGTGGATGAACGCTATGCGCGGCTGAGCGATGCCGGTGACCCGCCGGAGAGGCTGAACATGGTTGTTGCGTGGGAGATGTTTCGCAAACCACTGGCCAAGGCACAAAACCGCCCGGATCGGTCGCAGGGCGGGCGCCAACCTTATGATGCAGGGATGATGTTTAAGGCCCTAGTGTTACAGGCACTTTACGGGCTGTCGGATGAGCAGGCCGAGTTTCAGATCATGGACCGGCGCACCTTCGGCCGGTTCCTTGGTCGTCTGGTTGCCGGCGACAGGGTCGACGTGGCTGCTGGCCAGCACCAACACCGGCTCCGAAATGTGGGGCCGACACGGCGTATCGGTCGAATAGACCAGGCTTCATCAGTTGCGTGCATCGCAAGAAACCAAGAGGCAGGCCGATGATAAGGGAAGGGAAAGGGGCTTGACGCGTAAAGGCGGATTCGTCCGCCGGGCGACAGCGACTGGTCACGGTAGGGCAATCATCATGCCGCTTTCGGACACGATCGAACGCCATAGACAGTCATCCGCCAGAACGCGGACCTTCGAGCAGATTTCCGGCTGGCTGCGGCAGCCGGCGAGGATTGTATCTCACCTGCTCCGCCGTCGCTCGAAAAGCGCGATCGCTGAGGTCATCGCGGCCGAGCCATCCGACGTTGACGAGGCCCGCGCCAAGACGCTTTATTTGATGGCGATCCTGCTGTCCGGGACCGAGCGCCTCGGTCGAGTTCAGCAGGAACAGCTCTCCACTTCCCTTGCACCGTTCCACGCAGAACTGCGAGCAACTTTGATGATCAGCGACTCTGGCGATTTAGCCGGTCCAGATCTTCCAACGACCAGACGGACGCGTACCGCTATCTCTCCAGACTGAACCAGTGTCGTTTGATCTGATCCTCGCTTGGTATGTCGAAATAGTACGGTTCATCGCGGAACGGCCGAGAGATCGAGACGGTCTGACGGCAATCGTCGCGGCGGCCACCATATCGACTTCCGCAGGTATCTCGAACCTGGGTGCAACGGTTCGGCTCGCCGCGAGCGCCGTGTTCGTTGTCGCTGTATCCGACCGACCATCCGGCCGGGCAGTCCGCGTGCTGCTCGTAGCCCGGCTTGCCGGTTCCAGCCTCGGGGCAGGTTGGCCAGGTGAAGCCCCAGCTTCCCATTGCGGAGATCAGTCGATTCATCGGTGGATGACAGGCGGGAACTCCTCGCCATGAGGGGTCGGAGGAGGAAGCGCACAACAGAACTTCACACCCCCATTCGCTGGCCTGAGCGTCGAGGTCCGGCAAAAGTGAGGCTGCAGGCGCAACGATCGCTAGGATCGCGGTCAGCATTGCACGGCGCATGAGGACTCTCCTTGTTAGAACCTATCGGTCGGTCCGTCGCGGTCGCGTTCGGGCATCTTCAAACGCCGGCGAGATCTCGTTTTCACGCTCGGCCAGCAGGTTAAAATCTGCGATCGGCTGTCGTGACAGCGTTCTGTCGATGGCCTTGCGGCGCCACTCGTCCATGTCGAGGACATAGGTTGCCCACATACCGTAGCGTGCGCTCATGGCGTGCTGCTGCCACTCGAGATAGTCGGGACGGGAAGGGGAGGGGGAAGGGGACGCGACGCGTGCCCAGCCGACGCGCAGCATCTCAACCGCGAGATCACGGCCGCCGGCGGTGCAAACGCCAACGAAAGCCTGCGGCGCAGTCGAGAATGAGACCTTGCAGGTGATCCGTTTCAACCCGACGGTTCGTTTGAGCCAGGCTTTTGCCAGCGGTCCGCACGGCACCGGCTTGGGAATTGGACTGTTTCCGTGTCGCTTTGGATCGTAGGACCATTGCGGCAGCTCACAGCTGTCGATGTCCGCCAGTTGCACCCTGGCGGCATCCTCAGGGAACCAGATCGTGCGGCCGTCGAGGACTGCGGCTCTGCCTGAGATGGTTGTTTGGATGGTGTCGCCGTTTGATCGCCCTGCAGTCGCATTTCCCGGTCCGGTCGTACGGAGCAAATCAGCCGAGAGGGCAGGGGAGGCCACTGCTGCCGTCAGCTGCAAAAAGGCAATGGTGATTCCGGTTCGTCTCATTGCCCATGCCCTGCAAGCATCCGCGCACGGCCGAGCACGATTGCCGGATGCTGAACGTCGTCGAACTGCCAGAGCCCCGCCCGCCTTTCACGGGCGCTTTGCTCGACGACTGCATAGGGTGCGTGCTGCGGCAGGCCATCGGCGCGCATGGCCGCGAACGCAAAGCCCGACGCGATCAGGACATTGGCGAGATCCAGTCGATCAGTCCCGATCGTCGCGTAGCAGGCAACGTAGGTGATATCCTCCTGTGTCGAAATCGGCGCGCAGATCGGATGTGTGTCGGCGATGTAGGCGGCGAGCACCGCCAGCGAGGCATCGCCACAATCACGACGGTGGCCCGTGTGATCGGTGTAGGTGGTTCCACGCAGGCAGGTCTGGACACCGTAGAGACGATAGCGATGACCTTCCTCGATCCAGCTATCGCCGGTCTCGAGCGTCACGCCTGGCCGAAGGTCAAAGTAACCATCGGGAGCTGCCCCGCAGACACTGGCAGAAAACACTGAAGCTACCAACGTGCCCGTAATGCCCTGCCAGGCGTTCATTGCTGCTTGATCCTGGGGTCGGCCCACATGCCGTAACCGCCGCGGCCGATCTTCTCGGCCTCGACAAGATCGACGCGAGCGGGCGAACCATCCGCCTTCTCCGCGATACGATGTGTACCGAGCGAGACGAGCTGCTCCTCGAACATATCGACGCTATCGAGACTACCGGGATAATTGTAGTAGCCGTAGCAGGTGGCGTCCTGGAGCGGCGCATTCTGCTCGGTGACGAAGGACCTGCAGAACACGACCTTCGGTGACTGCAGCAGGGTCGCCAAGCCGCGCTGTGCGAAATCGGCGCAGCTTCCGGTAAAATCCTCTTGCCGGTTCACCATGTCGCCGTCACAGGGCTTGATGCCAAATAGATGCAGCGAGAGCTTTTCGTCGACGCGGAAATCCGTCGGAGAAATCGCCTTGTAGCCTGACGCTGAGGCGAAGCCCTTCCGGTCCACGACTTTTCCCTGACCGTCGTAGTACTCGATGACGAGCACCGTCTTGCCCGGCGCCGCGAGCGAGCGGACGTAGTCTTTGTCGACCGGCTCCGCAGCGTGAGCCGAGACCGTCATCATCACCGCCGATATCCATCCGACCGTGGGGCTCAGGCGCATGACATTACCCTTTTGCTTATTTCTCTTTGCCTCATTGCCGAATTCTAGCTTGACATAGCGTTCATGTTCAAGCACCTCTTTCTAAGCAAATTGCTTCGCCGCTAAAACGCGGCAAAAAGGCAGGAGATGCGAGGGCATGCGAAAAGCGGCTTGCAGAGCTGGCACGAGGTTGGTGGGTTTGCTCGCGATCGTGTTCGCCGACTTCGGAGATTCCATCGCACACGCAGGTGAGAAACTCGTTGATCCTGCGCGCTTCGCCTATGCTTCGGGCGGTTCTCATGGTCTGGCAACCTCGGTACGCCAAGGTCAAGTGACCGGTGACGATGAATACTCACTGACACCGACCGGTGCGATCGTCCCAACATCGTTCGGCGGCTCGGGACTGCCGATCGGAGAGACGCACCAATACGGTGTCCCTTTTGGTTCCTGGGATTTGCCCGCTGATCAGCTCAACAATTCTAATCACATTGGTAACGATATTGTTGTAGAGCCTCACGCATGTGGACCGTCTCCGCTGACGTCAGACGAGATCCGTGAACTGGTGATCGATGCCGCACGGCGGCATAACGTTGATCAGGACCTCGCCGTGGCCGTTGCGTCTGCCGAGAGCGATTTCGACCGAAATCGAAACTCGCCGAAGGGTGCGCGCGGGCCCATGCAGTTGATGCCGGGAACGGCCGCCCGCTTCGGCGTCAGCGATCCATGCGAGCCCACGGGCAATATCGACGCGGGCATCCGCTATCTCGGCCTGCTTCTGGCCGAGTTCAAGAATCCGATGTTGGCGATAGCCGCCTACAACGCGGGCGAGGATCGCATCTACGAATATGGCGGTATCCCGCCGTTCCCCGAAACCGTCAGCTACGTGGCCAAGGTCGTGAGCCACCAGCTTGGTCTGCCGATGCCTCGTCGGGACAGAGCGAGAGGGCGGCACCGCGCAGCGACGGATGAGCTGAGCGAACGCGGCGTGGTCATGACGGACAAGCGTCGGCAGTGGATCGCCGGGGTCATGCAGTTCTAAGCGCGGCATTCACAGGAGAGCACGGCCATGCGGCAGATATCTCAACCAGCACCGACGATCCCGGGAAAGATCGTGCTGATCGCCGGTATGTGCGCCGCGATCCATCTCGGCGCGATCGATCTCGCGTTCGCACAAAGCTCGGGTGCGTTCGCGCCGCTCGAGACCGCCGTGCAGATGATCGTCGACTTCATCACCGGCCCGTTCGGTCGGCTGCTCGCGATCATCGCGGTTATCGGTCTTGGCTTCCTTGCCTTTGCCGGCCGTCTGTCCTGGTTTACCGCCGGCGCTGTCGTGCTGGGCATAGGTCTGGTTTTCGGCGCGCCGGCGATCGTGGACGAGATGATTTCGGCTGTCGGGAACTGAGGCGATGGACGACGTCTCCGACGACAGGCCTGAGCTCACGCCATTGGTGATTGGCCTGACGCGACCGCCCATGATGTGGGGCATCCCTCTCAACGCCTTCTACATCATCGTGGGAGTCACGCTGATCGCGTTCCTTGTGACAGCAAGTTTCTGGTCGGCGCTGATCGCGCCCTTCATTTACCTCGCACTTTTTGCCTTCTGCAGCCGCGACATCCGCATCCTTGACCTCGCGCAGGTTGCCGGGCGTCGCACGCCCCGCACACGGAACCGGCTGTTCTGGCGCACCAATTCCTATGGGCCTTAGCCATGCTGAACGTTGTCACAGAAGAGCTGGGATTTGGTCGCGAGCGTCGCCGTGAACGTGCCATGGCCGTCCACATTCCCTACATGCGCCACCTCGCCGACACGGTGATCGGGCTAGAAAGCGGCGCGATCCTCTCTGTCATCAAACTTGACGGGCTGTTCTTCCAGACGGAGGACCAGGCCGAGCTCAACATGCGCGCGAGTGTGCAGAACACCATGATCCGCGCGCTCGGCTCCAGCCGCTACTCGCTTTGGTCGACCGTCGTCCGCACGCAGGTTCAGCCGGAAACCGGCGGCTCGTTCTCGGATTCGTTCTGTGACCTGCTCGACAAGCGCTACATGACGGAACTGCGCGCCAAGCGCATGTTCACCAACGATCTCTATTTCACAATCGCGCGTTCCGGCATGCGCGGCGCGCTTGGCGCAGCCGAGACCGTCTCCCGGCTTCTCGACAGATCTTCCGGTCGGGAGATCGTCGAGCTGCGCCTACACGAGCGTATCAACGAACTCGAAGAGGTCGTCGGCAACATCGTTCGCGAGCTCCAGAAATACGGCGCGCGCCCACTCGGTATCGTCCACCATAAAGGCGAGCCGTACTCGGAACCCTGCGCCTTCTTCAACACGCTTCTAACCTGCGGGCTCTCACGGCCGATGCGGTTGCCGCGGATGGCAATCCGCAACTATGTCGGAACCTCGCGACTGCATTTTTCCAAGCGGACTATGCAGGCGCAGGGACGGGTCGAGGCTGAGAACCGCTTCGGCGCGATGCTTTCCATCAAGGAGTATCCGCCCTTCTCGGCGCCCGGCATGCTCGATGGACTGCTGCAGATGAACCATGAGTTCATGCTGACCCAATCCTTCACCCTTGCTGACAAGCCGATCGCCCAGGAACGGATCTCGCGCCTGCAGCGTCAGATCCGGGCCTCCGACGAGTCCGGCAGCACGGTCGAAACCGACATCGATTTCGCGCTCAACAGTCTCGTCAATCAGGAGGCAGTGTTCGGTTATCATCATTTCAGCCTGCTCTGCCTGTCGCGCAATCTCGCTGGCCTCGACAAGGCCGTAGCCGAACTCGGCTCCTGCCTCACAGACATGAACGTCAACTGGCTGCGCGAGGACCTCAACATGGAGGCCTCCTTCTGGGCGCAGCTGCCCGGCAACCATGCCTACATCGCCCGTTCCGCCATGCTGTCGAGCGCCAATTTCTCTGGCCTTTCCTCCATGCACAATTTCGCGACAGGGCGGGCGACCGGCGTGCATTGGGGACTGCCGATTTCCATCCTCGAGACAACGTCGCAAACGCCGTATCATTTCAATTTCCACCAGCGCGACATCGGCCACTTCCTCGTCACCGGCCCGACGGGCTCGGGCAAGACCGTCGTCCTCACCTTCCTGCTTGCGCAGGCGTTCCGCATCCGGCCGGAGCCGAAGGCCGTCTTCTTCGATAAAGATCGCGGCGCCGAGATTTTTGTGCGGGCCGTTGGGGGTGCCTACGAGGTTTTGCAACCGGGCGTTCCGACAGGGTTCAATCCGCTCCAGCTCGAGAACAATTCGACCAATCGCGATTTCTTGGCTCGCCTCCTCAAGGCGATGCTCCAGCCTGCTGACGGGAGCGGCTTTGCCCAAGAGGAAGAAGATACCCTGGAACGAGCTATTGGCCGCATCTGCCAGGAGCCGATCGGACAACGCACCCTCGCCAATCTGTCCGGCCTCCTGATGGGACGTTCCCGGGCCGACGCCAACGATCTTCAGTCGCGACTGAGACCGTGGTTCGAAGGCGAGAAGGCCTGGCTCTTCAATGCTGGACGCGACGTGCTGACGTTTTCCGGCCGGAGCATTTTTGGCTTCGATATGACGCACATCCTGGACAATCAGGAGGTGCGCACACCGGCCCTCATGTACCTGTATCACCGGCTCGATGAGCTGCTCACCGGCGATCCCGTCCTGATCTTCATGGACGAGGGCTGGAAGCTACTTCAGGACTCGACCTTCTCCGGCTACATCGTCGACAAGATGAAGACGATCCGGAAGATGAACGGGATCGTCGGCTTCGGAACGCAGTCTGCCGCCGACATTGCGCGCGCACCGCAGTCACACACGCTGATTGAGCAGTCGGCGACGAACATTCATTTCCCCAATCCGCGCGCGGACGAGGAGAGCTACATCCGCCGCTTCGGGCTGACGGCCAAGGAATACAACTTCGTCAGGAACACGCCGCCGGAGCGGCGGACCTTCCTCATCAAGCACGGGAACGACTCCGTCATCGCACGGCTCGATCTCTCGGCGATGCCCGACATCGTCAAGGTGCTATCGGGCCGCAAGGAGACTGTCGAGGCCTGCGCGGCGTTGCGTGCCCGTCTTGGTGAGGACCCGGCGGCGTGGCTCCCGGAATTCTGCGGATGGGAGCGTGCAACATGATCCGGCGGCTTTCTCTCCTTCTCACCTTGCTTGCCTCACCGGCCCTTGCCGACATTCCAACAATCGACGGCACCCTGCTCGATCCGCGCGAGGCGCGCGATCGAAAAACAACCGATATCGATGAGGCGGATCGCGACCGCTACACCCAGAACCAGGGCGTCACCTGCTCAGTCCACCGGCCGGCGCGCAAGGACGATCCGGTCGCCGCCGCGAATGCCAATCCGACGATTGCCGGCCTTGTCCGCCGCATCGCGCGCGAAGAGGGGATCGATGAGAACCAGTTTCTCGCTTTGGTCTATCAGGAGAGCCGCTTCAATCCGTGTGCAAAGTCGGGCGCCGGTGCGCTGGGCCTTGCACAGCTCATGCCTGGCACCGCGAGCGACCTCGGCGTCAATCCTTACGATATCGAGCAGAACCTGCGGGGTGGCGCGCGCTACTACAAGCAGCAGCTGCGCCGCTTCAACGGCGATGTGTCGCTGGCGCTAGCCGCCTATAATTCCGGGCCTGGCAATGTGCAGAAGTATGGCGGGATCCCGCCATTCCGCGAGACGCAGGGCTATGTCGCCAACATCACCCAAAAATGGCTGCCGGCCTTTGGCGGCTCGGACAAATCCGGCATTCCCCTCAATTATGGCGGCGGCAGTTCTGCTTTCGAAGGGGCGCGCGATAGCACGCTGAACGCGATGGGCTTGACCGCGGCGACCACTGAAGGCTCTGGCGACATCACCTCGTGGTTCGAACAATTGGGCGCCATGAACACCGGCACGATCCAGGACAGCTGGGATCACAATGGTGGGGCGCGCAACGCCAATCTCGAGATGATCAATCAGCTCATCCTGCTCGGCACGGCATTCACCGATCTCACCAACTCAAGCAACGCCATGACGGCGAGCGACATGTCGGGTGCAAACCGATCGGGTCAGTACGAGGAGACCGAAACAGGGGGCACACGGCCCGTGGCCGGCTTCTGTGACGAGAGGCAGGGGCTCGTCTGGGACGCTGGGGCAAAAGCCTGTGTCCAGAAAATCAATCTCGAAGCCGGGCTGCAGCTCACCCCGGAATGATGGAGGCGATCATGAAGCGTTCCTTAGGAATACTCGTTGGCTGTGGACTGTCGGCTTTGCCGGCAGCAGCCGACATCCCGGTGATCGACAAGACCAATTACAAGGTAGCGCGCGAGACGGCCGACACCACCTCGAAGATTCTCGACACAAACAAGGATATCCTGACGACGGTCAAGGAGACTCTGGAGGCTGTCACCGGGGACCGGGGCGGCGAAGCCGGTTCGCTGAAAGACCTCGCGATCGGCAACGGTTTCAGTGTTTCGTCCGTGCCGTCCTTCGACAACCTGCTTCAGAACGGCATCCCGGACTTCGGATCGATGAGCGGCGAGGTCGCCCAGGCGGTGACGCTGTTCATCAATGGGCTTCAACTGGTCAAATCGCTGTCCGGAAAGGAGAACAGCTCGCTGGCCAGCGACAAGTCCTATGAGGAGCTGATGCGCACCGTGCTCGGCGTTTCTGCGCTGATCACCGGATCACGGCAAGCGGTGGAGACCAGGCGTACGGCCCTCGAAAGTGCCGGACAAAACATCGGCAAGGCCGAGGACATCAAGGGCTCGATCGATCAGAACACACAGCTTCAGGTGCAGACGGGTCTGACGCTCAACGAGTTGATCGGCGTGCTCAATGGCGGGGTGCAGTCGCTGCAAGCCGAGAACCAGCGCAAGCTCACCGACATTTCGAACACGCGCAAAGCGTTGCGATACGAATGACGGTGCGCCGATCTCGATACGTTGCCGCTTTGATGCTGACCTTGGTTGTCGGCGGCTGCGGCACCCCGAAGGAAAAGACCGCGCCCTGCAAGCGGCCTGCGAACCTGTCCAGCTACGCCCCAGAAGAAGCCGCCGACTGCGGTCCGATGGGACTCGTGAACACCGACTCGGCTGCGGCACGGCGCGCGATCGAGATGCTTCAGTCGGAATGAGAAGGCAGGGCGGTGGAAGACTTCATTGGCGAACTCCTCGAACGCATCGACGCCTCGGGCGAGAATTTTTCGCAGAGAGCCTACGAGGCGCTGAGCCAGGATATCGAGCCGCTGCTGCGGCTGCTTTTCATCCTCGCCGTGCTCTTCTACGGCGTTCAGCTGTTTCTTGGCACGTCACGCATCAGCGTCGCCGAAATCATTGGGCGTCTTGCCCGGATTCTTGTCATTTTCATTCTCGTCGGAACCTGGGCGAACTTCAATTCGCTCGTCTATGAATGGCTGACAGAGGTCCCCGAGGCGGCCGGGCGGGCAATCCTGGCGGCGTCCGGCACCGGCGTGACGGAGCCGACGAACGGACTTTCCCAGATCTGGAAAACCGCCAATGTCGCCGCGGCTGCGTTCTCCGAGCAGGCCGGCTACCTCTCTGTCCTTCCAGCGCTGATCGGCATGATCATCATGCTGTTTGCCGGCATTTTTGTCGCGATCGCACTCGGGATCCTTGTTCTAGCGAAAGTCATCCTTTGGGTCCTGCTCGGCACCGCTCCCATCTTCATTTCCTGCATGTTCTTCAACGTGACCCGCAACTACGCAATGGGCTGGGTCAACCAGTGCCTGCTCTACGCGATGATTCCATTGTTCGTGTACGTCATCGCCGCGTTTCTGATCGCAGCGATGGAACCGGAATTGACGAAGATCGATCAGGTCTCGGGGAACCGCGAGCTGAAGCTCAGCGACTTCGCCGCCTTCATCATGCTGTGCATCGCCGGCGCATTTGTCCTCTTCCAGGTCCAGTCGCTCGCGCAGGGCATTGTCGGCGCCTTCGCGACCGCAATCGGTCACGAGGCGCGCAGGCGCGCCTATCAGGGCGTGTACTGGAGCCGCGAGGCGGTCGGCCGGTCTGCTCAGCAGACTCAAGCCGCGGTTCATCGCGTCCAGGCACGACTGAGATCGCAGCAGCCGACCGCTGCCGGCACTGCCATGCAGCGTACGATCACGGCGAATGGAACGCCGAGATAGGCCATGAGGGCCGAACCATGACCGAGATACAACCCGATTGCGAAATGACGAATGGCCGAGAGCACCGACAATCAACTCCGTTCCTATTTCCAGCATGGCGACATCTGGGAGCAGGAGATCATCAAGAGGGCCAAACGATCGGCGCGCGTCGCCTGGTTCTTCGCGCTGATCTTCGCGGGCCTTGCAGCGCTGAGCCTCGTTGCCGTGGTCCTTATGCTGCCGCTGAAAAGCTTCGAACCCTATGTGGTTACCGTCGATCGCACGACCGGATACATCGAGGTCCAATCCGGCCTGACACGGCCAGCCAAGCTCACCGAGCAGCAGGCGATCACCCAGGCCAACGTCGTACGCTACATCCGCAATCGCGAGGGCTACGATCCCTACGCCATCGAGGAGTACTTTGGGATCGCAGCGCTGCTTTCGACCGGCGATGCGGCGCGCGAGCTCCAGGCCCTGTTCAGCGCCGCCAATCCGCAGAATCCGGCCAAGGTCTACGGCCGTCTCAAGCGCGTGCTGGTCGAAATCAAGTCGGTGACCTTTCCGAACGCCAGCACCGCGATCGTGCGCTTCTCGACCACGGAAAAGAGCGACACGGAGTCGATCGTCCGTCATTGGATCTCGGTCGTGCGCTTCCGCTACACCGATACGCCCATTCGCAACGAGTGGCGTTTCGACAATCCCCTGGGCTTCCAGGTGTACTCGTACCGCCGGGATCAGGAAACGGTCTCGCCGGGGGAGGGGGGATGAACGCCCGTTTCCTCATGGTGGCCATTCTTATGGTGTCTGGCCTGTCCTCGGTCCTGGCAGCACAAACGCCGAAAGGCGGGTCGCTCGATGCCAGGGTCACCAGCGTGACGTATCAGGAAAACAATGTCGTCCAGGTCTTCGCGACTTACGGCATTTCCACGATGATCATCTTCGACGAGGACGAGAAATTCGAGACGATCTCGCTGGGCGATACCGAAAGCTGGCAGGTCGTGCCGGCTGAAAAAGGCAACATCCTCTTCGTCAAGCCGATCGCCAAGGACGTGGCGACCAACATGAACGTCGTCACCGACAAGCGTATTTATTATCTCGAGCTGCACGATTATGCACCGGAGGCAGGCCGCAAGGTCTTTGGGATCCGCTTTCATTATCCCGAGAAGAACCTCAACACCGCCTTGCGCAAGGAAGCCGAGCAGCGGGCCGCCTGGCCAAACATCTCCGGCATCGACAAGGCCAACGTCAACATCGACTACTCCTTTTCGGGCGATGCGCGGATGAAGCCGCTCATGGTCTTCGACGACACCAACAAGACGTTCTTCAAGTTCGACCGCCGCGTGCCCGCGATCTTCGCTGTCAATGCGAACTTCTCCGAGACGCTCAAGAACTTTCGCAGGGAAGGGGAATACATCGTGGTCGACGGTACGGCGACGCAGTTCACGCTGCGCGACGGTGACCAGTGGATCTGTATTTTCAATTTGAGGAAGCCGGATTTTGGGGCGCCTGATCCAAGTGTCCTCGGCCCGGTCGAGGATACGAGGGCAACGAAGCGGCGTAGGAGCGGCAACTGATGCAGCGCGGGCCGGAACTTGAAGCGCTGGGAAAGGCCGACGATCCGGTCGTCGCCGACCGCTCGGTCCGACGCAACCAGTTGATCGGTGGCGGCCTTCTCGTCGTCTTCGGGCTTGTTGCCGGCTACTTCGTCATAGCAGGCGGGGAGCAGCCTGCACGCGACATGCTGGACGGCGACGAGGAGTTCACGACCACCACTTTCCGTCCACCTTCATTCGTCCGCGATGGCGAACCGCAGCCTGAACCTGCCAAGCCGGAAATCATCGAACTGCCACCGCCGCCACCTCCACCAGCGCCTCCGCAAGAGACGGTCGATACGACAGAGTTCGACGTGCCTCCACCTCCCGTACCGGCAGCAGTGCCGCCCCCAACCGAGGCCAGTGAGCCACCGAGGGATGAGTTTCCGGAGCGCTTTCGTTCGAACATGATCGTCCTCGACAATAAGGCGGCCGAGAGCGCCGCGGGCGGCCTTGCGGACGGGGAAAATGCCGGGCTGTCCGTTGCCGGTGAGGATCGCGCCAGCAAATTCCTCGCCGCCGCGGCCAACCTTGGCGACCGCTCGGCCAAGGCGCGCAACATCGAACGCATCGACGCGCTTGTGCCCGAGGGCACTCTCATTCCCGGTATTCTTGAGACGGCAATCGTCAGCGACCTGCCCGGACAGATCCGGGCCATTGTTTCCGACGACGTCTATTCCTTCGATGGCCGCCGTGTCCTGATCCCCACCGGCACGCGGCTGATCGGCGAATACCAGTCGGAGGTTGTCCGCGGGCAAAAGCGAATCTTCGTGGTCTGGACCCGCATGCTGCGCGACGACGGTGTCAGCGTTCGGCTCGATTCCATTGGGGCCGACAGTCTCGGCCGTTCCGGCCTCACCGGCCGCGTCGACAACAAATTCCGCGAGCGCTTTGGCGCCGCGATTTTGCTCTCGATCGTCGGAGGCGGGGCGAGTTATCTGGCAGGTTACGGTAGCCAGGCCGCGAGCGGTGACAGTGACGACGCCGAAACCGCCGAGGAGCTCGCCCGCAATACGATCGCAGAGACCTTCTCCGATATGGCGAACCAGGCGCTCGGCGACAGTTTGCGGATTCCGCCGACCATCAGCGTCAGCCAGGGCGAACGCATTTTCGTCTTCGTGCGCCAGGACCTCGATTTCTCGGCGATGTACGAGGATCCGGTGACCGAGGCGCTGAGGGAGATCCGTCGTGAACGCGGTCTCAACTGAACTCGTCCGAAACGATCGGCACTATTTCCTCTATCGGGCGTTGGCGCCGCTAAAGCCGTTCCTCGAAAATCCGAATGTGGTTGAGGTCTCGGTCAATCGTCCCGGCGAGGTCTATGTCGAACGGCTCGGCGCCGACCATATGGAATTCCACGACCTTCCGGAACTCACGACCGCCGAGATCGTCAACATCGGCGAGCGCGTAGCTGCCTCGACGAACCAGTTCATCAGCGCCGCCAGTCCCCTGCTGAGTGCCGCCCTTCCGACCGGCGAACGCATCCAGGTCATCCTGCCGCCGGCCGCCCCCGACGGCGGCGCGATCTCGATCAGAAAACAGGTCGTGAGCGATTTTACCCTGGAGGACTATCGCGACAACGGCGCGCTCGATGGGGTGTCGGTCTCGCTAGGCGGCCTCAGCGAAACCGAACGCGTTCTGATGCGCCATCTTCGCGAACGTGACATCTACGGGTTCATCCGCGCGGCAATCGTCAATCGCGTGTCGATCTTGATCAGCGGCGGGACGTCGACGGGCAAGACCACATTTCTGAATGCCTGCCTGAAATCGGTCGACCGCCACGAACGCATCATAACGCTAGAGGACACACGCGAGCTGTTTCCACCCCAGGCGAACGCCGTGCATCTTCTCGCGTCGCGTGGGGATCAGGGCACGGCCAATGTGACGATCCAGTCCTTGCTGGAAGCCTCGCTCCGGATGCGGCCGGACCGGCTCTTCGTCGGCGAGGTGAGGGGCTCGGAAGCTTTTGCCTTCCTTCGTGCAATCAACACCGGTCATCCAGGTTCCATGTCAACGGTACACGCGGACACACCGCTCGGCGCCTACGAGCAGCTTGCCATGATGGTCATGCAGTCAGGACTTTCGGCGGCTTACCCGAAGGCTGATCTGATCTCCTACATCAGACAAGTCATCCCGGTGGTGATCCAGCTCCGGCGTGACGGCGGCCGGCGTGGCGTGTCGGAGATTTTCTTCGCGCGAGACGGGGCAGGAAACCAATGACCGGATCGCTGCGCGCCTTCTACCTCACCTTTAGCCTCGTGATCGGCTGTATGGTGTGGATGCTGGCCTATGGAATGGCTTTGCAGTTCCTGTATCGTGACGGCCGCGTGCTGCAGACGATGGTCACGACCAATCCGTTTGCACCACTTCAGCAATTCATCGCTTACGCCGACAGTCCAGCGCTTCAGATGATCGCGCTTGGCTCGATCGCGCCGGCGGTCGCCGTCGCGGGGATCGTCGCCTATGCGGGCCTTCGCCGGAATTCTAATCCGCTCGGCGATGCAAGCTTCCAGACCATGATGTCGTTGCGCCGCGGCAAATGGTTTCAGCGCAGTGGGCAAATTCTCGGGCGCTTCGGCCGTCAGATCCTGCGTGTCAACGACGAGCGCCATCACTTGGTGATCGGGCCGACGCGTTCAGGAAAGGGGGCCGGCTATGTCGTGCCGAACGCGCTCACACACGAAGGATCGATGATCGTCACCGATCTAAAGGGCGAAATTTTCCGTAGCACGGCAGGCTACCGGAAGTCGAAAGGCAACCAGGTCTTCCTCTTCGCCCCGGGTTCGGCGCGAACGCACCGCTACAATCCCCTCGATTACATCCGTTCCGACCGCGGCGACCGTACGACCGATATTCAGAACGTGGCGGCGATCCTCGTTCCCGAAAACACCGAGTCCGAGAATTCGATCTGGCAGGCGACTGCCCAGCAGGTGATGGCCGGGGTGATCAGCTATATCAATGAGAGCGTCTTCTACGAGGGGCGACGGAATCTCGCGGAGGTCACCTCTTTCTTTAACAGCGGAGCCAATCTCCAGGCGCTGATGGCGCTCATCAAGGAGAGGGAGCCGTATCTGTCGCGCTTCACGCTGGAGAGCTTCAACGCCTATATTGCGCTTTCCGAACGCGCCGCGGCATCGGCATTGCTGGATATCCAGAAAGCCTTGCGGCCGTTCCGCAACGAGCGGATCGCCGCCGCGACAAGCGTCACCGACATGGACCTGCGCGCCCTGAAGCATCGGCCGGTGTCGATCTACCTGGCGCCCAACATCACCGACATCACGCTCCTGAAACCGCTGCTCGCGCTTTTCGTCCAGCAAACGCTTGACACGTTGTTGCTGGAACAAGCCAGTAGGACGGTACCGGTCTATTTCCTGCTGGACGAGTTCCGGCAGCTCAAGAAGATGAGCGAGATAACGACCAAACTGCCCTACGTCGCCGGCTACAACATCAAAATCGCCTTCATCATCCAGGACCTGAAGAATCTGGATGAAATTTATGGCGAAACATCCCGCCACTCACTGATGGGCAATTGCGGATATCAGCTTGTCTTTGGAGCGAACGACCAGGTTACGGCGGAGACTATCTCCAAGGGCCTGGGCAAGCGGACGGTGCGCTACAAAACCGAATCCCGCACCATTGAACTGATGGGTCTGCACCGCCGCACAAAAGTTGAGCAATTGCGCGAGCGCGATCTGATGATGCCGCAAGAGATTCGTCAGATGCCGCCGAGCAAGATGGTCATTATGGCAGAAGGGCAGGGGCCGATCCTCGCGGACAAGCTGCGCTTCTTCGCGACGTCGCCGTTCGACCGGATGGAAGCTTTCTCGAGGGCGAACGTGCCCTATGTGCCCACCGTCGAGTTCCTGCCGGCAGCAACTATGCCCGCAACAACGGCTGGATTTGCACGGAGCGAAAGCGGTGACGATGCGAAGCAGGCAGACGGTGTCGGCTCCAGGCGAGCAGTTGGTTCGGTCGTTCCAACCGGGAAAGCTACCCCGCCGTATCGGTTATTTCCGGATCCTGCCAAACGGTTGGAGGGCGCAAAGATCACTGTGCGAGAGCCTGAAGTGGGGGACAGTTCGACGCCCCCAACGCAAAGGGGCGATTTGAAAGAGGTAAGGCGCAGATCCGCAGAGGCCGTCGAAGCAAGCTTTGCCGTGGCAGCGCGAAAACTGAAGATTCTTGTCGGGGAAAAGTCGAGACTGGCATCGTCAAAGGGTACACGGGACTGGTCAGCCGTGTTTGATGAGACAGTTCCCGATGAGAACGAGCTCGAGCTTGCCCTGCAAGGCTGAAAACACCTACGCGATCACCGCATTAGCAGCCTGCCCGTGATTGACGATGATGGCCGCGTGACTGGCATCCTGACCGAGGGCGATCTGATGCGCAGGTCGGAAGTCGGTGCCAGGCGCTGGCGCCAGTCGATCGGGACACGGAGGAGAACCACGCGGGCGCTTACGTGAAAAGCCACGGCTGGAAAGTGGCGGATGTGATGACCTCCGATCCAGTCAGGGTCGACGAGGAAACGCCGCTACGCGGCATCAAGCGCGTACTGGTAATGAGAGGACAGCACCTGGTCGGGATCGTCAGCCGAGCCGAACTCCTGCGAGTTCTCATCACAGCCAAATTCGACGCTACGGCGCCCGGTGATGACGCGATCCGGCGCAGCATCCTTACGCGGCCGCGAGAAGACGCAGGCATCAAAGGAGATGAACTCGCTCTCACTGTCGCCGACGGCCTGGTGCATGTATCGGGAGCGGTCTTGTCGCAAAGTGAGCGAGATGCCGTCCGCGTGGTTGCCGAGGGCGTAAGGGGCGTCAAGGGCTTTTTCGACCACCTGTCCCTTGCCTAGCCCCACACAGGCGGCCGATGCTGGACGACAGCATCCTTCGAAATCCTGTCAGGTAACATCGTGAGCAACTCCGCCATACAAGACGACCTCGAGACGTTGCAGCGGGAGACATTCGATTACTTCATCCATGAAGCTAACCCCGCCAACGGCCTTATTCGCGACAAAACCGAAACGAACTGGCCAGCGAGCATCGCCGCCACGGGCCTTGCGCTGGCCTGCTATCCGGTAGGGGTCGAACGCGGATTCATGAGCCGCCTCGCGGCGGTGGAACGCACTTTGGCCACGCTGCGCTTCTTCTGGAACAGCCCGCATGGGCCGGAGCCGGACGCCGCAGGATACCGCGGCTTCTACTACCACTTCCTGGATATGCAAACCGGCCGGCGAGCCTGGCGATGCGAGCTGTCGACCATCGACAGCACTTTTTTGTTGGCCGGTGCGCTGGCCGCCGCTGAGTTTTTCGATGCGAGCACGCAGGACGAGGCTGAGATCCGCACCTTGGCCGATGCACTCTACCGCCGCGTCGATTGGCGATGGGCACAGGACGACGGAGAAACCCTCACCCACGGTTGGACACCCGAGCGCGGGTTCCTGAAGTACCGCTGGGAAGGATATGACGAGGCGCTTTTGCTCTATGTCCTGGGGCTCGGCTCTCCGACGCATCCTCTACCCCCGACCAGCTACTCGGCCTGGACGGCCACCTTCCGCTGGGAGCACTGCTACGGCTACGACTACCTCTATGCGGGACCACTGTTCATTCATCAGCTCTCGCATGTGTGGATCGACTTTCGCGGTTTGCAGGACCCTTTCATGCGAAGCAAGGGAAGCGACTATTTTGAAAACAGTCGGCGCGCCACCTACGTCCAGCAGCGTTACGCTATTGAAAACCCGCGTGGTTTCGACGGCTATGGTGAACATTGTTGGGGCCTTACCGCGAGCGAGGGTCCCGGCCCCTCCACACTCAAGCTGAACGGTATAGAGCGCCGGTTTGAGGACTATGTCGGGCGCGGCGTCCCGTATGGCCCGGACGACGGCACGCTCGCCCCCTGGGCTATCGTGGCCTCTTTGCCGTTCGCTCCGGAGATCGTCCGACCAGCGATCGCCTTCTGCATCCATCAGGCCAAGCTCAAGGCCGCCAACGCCTATGGCTTCAAGGCAGCCTTCAATCCGACGCATCCGGGGTCACCGGACAACATCTTTGGCTGGTGGATCTCGCCTTGGCACTTCGGCCTGAACGAAGGGCCCATCGTCCTTATGATCGAGAACGAACGCAGCAGCCTGTTGTGGCGATTGATGCGCGCGTGTCCGTACATCCGCAACGGCCTGCAAAGGGCGGGATTCGAAGGCGGCTGGCTGACGGAGTTCCCGCCGGTAACGAGCCCACCGTCTTGAGCTTCAGACACCGGTCACGGGCCTGTTCAACGGGGACGGCCCTGCGTTGACCAGGATCGCCCTGCGCTGTCCAGGATCAAAGTCAGGACCAAATCCCAACGAAAGCGGCGGCGGCCGCCTGCGAGACACCTCCTTGCACTGGGCGCAGCCATACTTTGGACGGCGGGTGAGACCACGCGGAACGTCGCCGGCGTCACGTCGAGCCGCTCGGAGACGTCCTCGCCGATCCTGACCGGCCGGCAGTCGCGGCAGCCACAGGTAACGGTCTCCGGCTCGATGACGATCGCGACGTGCTCCAGATGCGCGGGGAACGCCTTGCGCGGTCGCGCAGCACGTTGCCGCTCGCCTCGTACCGGTCTGGACTTCGTCGAAGGCAAAGGCCTGCTGGTCGGCATCGATCTTCTCGGAGCGCCGCGTCGTCCTGCTCGCGCAGACGGCGAGTCAGGTGCCCACCGGCTCCCGGCTGAAGACGTGGAAAGACTAATTTCGCAACGGCCCGATGCGGCGGGGCTCGCCGCTCCGGGGATGCCGCTGGGCTCTCCAGGAATGGGGGATCAGGCGCGCAGCTTTACCAGGTCCTGCTGGTCCTCAGAGACCGCACCACCGAGGTGTTCGCCGTCCACTAATCCCAGAGAACGTCGGTGGCCGTCGGCGATCGACGAACCCGACGTGTTATATCACCAGCACGGGAGCAAAACCGCCACCCGGCGTCCTGAAATTGGTCGTCTGGCCCTGGTAGAGGCGCGCGGCCGCAAGCAGCACCTGGCCATCATAAGTGTAAAGCCGCACGTCCATCTTGCGCGGTGCGACTGCGCCATCGATCTCGATCATGCGCTGCCCGGGCGCGGCAAAGGCTTGGGCCACGTAGCCGCCCCGGGCGATCTCGGCCCACACCCCTTTCGTCACCTTGTCGCCGCGATAGACCGCCTTGCTGCCGTGGCCGGAGAGCGGCTTGAAAAACATGTCCTTGCGGGATTGCCAAAGGGCGTCCGCATTGTCGGGTGTGACCAGAACGGTCCGAGGAACGCCGGCAAGCCGCAAGCGCATTTCTAAGGAAAGGCCTATGGTTTCCAGCGCCGCCGGATCGGACAGCAGCGTCAGATTGCGCTTGACCGCAAAAAGCGCGTGATGGCGCGGATTGGGCGTGACTACCACCGCGCCGTCCCGATACGCCGCTCTGAGGGCTGCATGCTCCGGGTGGTCCAGAGCAAAATCAACCAGGCGATTATAGACGAGGTCGATCCCGTGTCCGTCTAGCCGGACCCTGCCGCCTTCATATTGCAGCTCGCTCGCCTCGCCAATCACGGCGTCGATGCCGTGCTTCCGCAACAGCTGTCTGGCGAGCACGAATTCGGGATAGAGATATTGCTCCTCAGGCCGATCGTCGATGATCGCGATTCGTCGCGGCAAACCGGCGCCGCGCTGGCGCCGCCATTCGTCCCCGAACATCGTGACAACGCGGATTTCGAAATCGTCGCCTCTGGGCCCGATAAGCCCCTGCTCGACTTCTGCACAGCAAGCCGCCTGTGCTTTGGCTAGGAGCGCGTTGAGGAATGCACCGCCTGCGTTGGTGTTCACTTCGATCAGCTTGGGGCCATCGTCACCGAGATGGAAATCGTGACCCATCAGTGCGCCGGCCGGACCGAAATCCCGCTGCGCGATTTCGGGGGCCCAAGAGAGGACTGCGTCGCGGTAGGCCGGCAATTTCGTCGCCGCCTCGATGGCTTCGACGATCCCGCGCATCTCCTCGATGACGGATTTGGATAGGAAGACCGGGACATTGGAAAACAGATGCGGCCGGGAGTTGTTGAAAGCTTCGTAGAAGCCCGCGTCGCCGGCCTCGTGATCCAGCGCCGACCGCAGCGCTGCGCGGTCGAGCGTAATGCAGAAGCAATTCCGGTTAAGCCGCGCCGTCGCGGAACTGCTGGCGTCTGCCGGAGCGGGATCCTTGACGTTCATGTCTCGTCCTTGCCTGCTGTTGGCCGCTTTCCCAAGGAAGGGCCGCTGCAGCTTGCAGCATCAACCAGATCGCTGTCGAGACTGCGTGCCATCCAGCCCCATGAAACTCGTGATCCACTTTCGAGGCTTCCACGACTTCAGACCGGCAAGCGAGACATCCCATCAGCGTCTAATGATTGCCTGGCCACTTACGGCGCTTAACATGTTCTGACTTTGATTTGCGTCAAAGCGGTAATCGTGATTGGCTCTAGACTACAACAATGAAACTCACGCTGACCCACTTCCGCGTCCTGCTCGCCGCGATCATCCTGATCGCCGGCAGCGCGATGGTGAGCAGTGGACCGGGTCTTGCCGGAGAAGCCTGGGATATCGCTGTCGAACTCGGCGTTGCCGGTGACAGTACGGCTCTCCCCGCGAACGGTTCAGACCCACTGACAAGCCACATCGCGGCAACAGCCCAGGACAGCCACCACAACAGTTGCAGGCAGGACTGCAGCACGAATTGCATGTCCTCGGCCGGATCGGGTTGTTGCGGTGCCGCCGTTCCCTTGACAAAGGGGTGCAAGGCTCTCGATCGAGCCTCTATCGCCGCATGCGGCATCACGGATACCGGATTCCTGGCAACAGGCATCGATCCCGACGCTCTTCTACGACCTCCACGAAGCCACGTCTGAACCCGCGCCAGCGCGGTTCTCGGGTTTGTTAGGCAGACAGAACCAGAGGTTCTGTCACTCCGCTAGCAATCGCGAGATTCGCGCCGGCGTTCAGCGGGACGTGCCGCTCGCACACCAGCCGTCATCGGCTATGCGAATGGCCAAGACAATGCGCCAAACTCAGTGGAGAATTTCCATGAACAAGAAGCTAAGCACTCTAGCCGTCGGCGTCGCGCTGGGCGTCACACTCGCCCTTCTGAGCATGTTGTGCGCTCTCGCCTTCGCGATATGGCCGGATCGAACGCTCGATTTCTTCGGCGCCTTCATGCATGGGCTCGACCTGAGTGCGGTCAGATCCGCCGCGCCGATCAGCCCTGGTCGTGCGCTCTACGGCATTGTCGGTCTTGGAATCGTCGGCCTCGTCGCGGGTGTTGTCTACGCCTCTATTTACAATGTCGCCGCCACCGGGCGGCGTTAGCACAAATGGCCAATGGGAAGCCGGCCATGACAAACCGTTCACAACTTGCGCCACCCGTGAGCTACACTTGGACATTCTCGTCCGCACTGCTTGCCTTTGCGGGAATGATCATTACCGGGATCGGACTGTATTTCATCGTCCTGCGTCCATCATTACTGCCCGAGGATATCCGCTACATAGGCCTGTCGGCCGCCGAGCTTGAAGCCATCGGTCCGCGGCTCGCCACGTGGCTCACGCATGTTTTCAGGGTGCTCGGGGGATACGCGCTTGCCACCGGCGCGCTTCTGATTGCGCTGGCAGCGACGGCATTCCGCACGCGCCACTCGGTCGCGGTGGCCGGAGCCCTAGTAGGAGGTGCGTCGTCCATCGGACTGATGGCGGTCGTGAACTTCATGATCGATTCCGATTTCAAATGGGCTTTGCTCGCCGGCGCGCTGGTCTGGGCACTGAGCCTGATCGTCTTTTGGTTCGAGAGTGGCGGCTCAGCCGACGCGCCCAAGAACAACAACCTCTATCAAGCCACCAGTGGAAGGAGCCCAACCCATGAACCCGCAGACACAATATCGAAATGACCATCCGTCCCGACATGGACCGGAACCCGAGTTCGAGCCAAGACCGCGCGGATTTTGGACCTCGAAAACGGCGCTCGTCACGACTGCCTTTCTGCTGATCGCCGCCTTTTTCCTTCTCTCGGAGCACCGGGCCCATGCCCTCGGCGTCCTTCCCTTCCTGCTGCTGGCGGCCTGTCCTCTGCTTCACATGTTCATGCATTCCGGCCACGGAGGGCATCGCGGCCATGGGCGGCATATTCGGGATAGCGAAGCAGATTCGGCCGCGGGAACCGGTACGAAACCCGAAAAAGGAGCATGACCATGGTCGAGCAATCTCAGGCCTATGGCCTCTGGGGCCTGGTCTTCGTCAATTCAGCGGTTTTCATTCTGTTCGCCTTCAGCTTTTTCAAACCGCGGACGGGACGCGACTGGCGCTCCTTCGGTGCGTTCAGCGCCTTCCTGGTGGCACTGTTTGCTGAGATGTACGGGTTCCCGCTAACGATCTATCTACTCTCAGGTTGGCTTCAATCGCGGTTCCCAGCCATTGACTGGTTTTCGCATGATGCTGGCCATCTCCTGGAGATGATGTTCGGATGGCGGATGAATCCGCATTTTGGCCCCTTCCACGTTCTCAGCTTCATCCTGATCGGCGGCGGATTCGTGCTGATCTCGGCCGCCTGGCGCGTGCTCTATGAGGCGCAGCGGCAGGGGCGCCTCGCAACGGGAGGCCCGTATGCGTATGTCCGCCATCCGCAATATGTCGGCTTTGTCCTCGTCTTGGCTGGTTTCCTCGTCCAGTGGCCGACCCTGCTGACGCTGGCGATGTTCCCCATACTGGTCGGCATGTATGTGCGGCTTTCCTTCACCGAGGAGCGTGAAGCGCGGAAAGAGTTCGGTGAGGCATACGATCGCTATGCAGCCGGCGTGCCCGCCTTCTTCCCGCATTTGAACAGGCTGCCCGGCGCCGCCGACAGGCCCCGCACGCGATGAATTTCTCTCCGCTTGCACCCTGGTCTCGACGCCCCGGTCAGGCGGATTGTGGCCATTTGTCCAAATGACCCTCAATCCCGAGATTTCGAACTCAAATCCGTAGGAGGCGACAATGAAACGCCGAGACTTCCTTAAAACTACATTTGCCGGAGCCGTGGTGCTTGCGACGCCACCGTCCTTGCTCACTGCGGCCGTCGCCGGCCAGTCGGCCGGCCAGACGCGGCTTGGCATTGTCCGCCGCACGATCGAGGTGAACGGCAAAGCCGCAAGCGTCTTCGGCCTCCAACGGGCTGACGGCTCGCCGGGTCTCCGCTTCCGGGCAGGCGATGCCTTCAATGTCCTGCTCCGCAACGAGACCCCCGAGTCGACGATCATCCATTGGCACGGGCTGACGCCGCCCTGGCCGAGCGACGGCGTCGGCGATGCGCCGCTTCCTCTCATCGCCGCCGGCGCCGATCGCACTTACGATTTTCCGGTCGGCAAGCCGGGTACCCATTGGATGCATGCGCACACACTGCAGGAGCAGGCCCTTCTTGCCGCGCCGCTGATCGTCGCCGATCCTGACGACGATAGAACGGACGAGCAGGAAATCGTCATTCTCCTGCACGACTTCTCGTTCTCGTCGCCGGAGGAACTTCTGGCCGGCCTGACAGGCGCTGACCCTGCGCCGATGCAGCATGGCGGCATGGACATGTCGGGGGCCGCCGCCGGCGCCATGGCGGGAATGAACCACGGCGGCATGGCCATGGATCTCAACGACATCGAGTATGACGCCTATCTGGCCAACGATCGCACGCTGGACGATCCTGAAGTTACATCTGTGGAAGCCGGCGGACGCGTGCGGGTGCGGATCATCAACGGCGCCACGGCGACCGCTTTCACGATCGATTTAGGCGAACTGGAAGGCGAGCTGATCGCGGTCGACGGTCAGGACGTCGAGCCGGTCAAGGGCAGCCGCTTCCCGATGACGATGGGGCAACGCATCGATGTCCGTCTGCAGTTGCCGCGCGAAGCACGCTCGTTTCCAATCCTGGCGCTGCGCGAGGGGAGCAGGGAACGCTCCGGCATCATCCTGCGTCCGGCCGGGGCGACAGTGACCAAGATCGCGTCGACCGGAGATGATGGCGCCCCGGTCCTTGATCTGGCGCTCGAGGCGCAGCTCCGGGCCACAACGCCACTGGCGTCGCGCCCTGCGGACAAAACGTTCGACATGGCCCTGACTGGCGACATGGCTGCCTACCGCTGGGGTTTGAAGTCCAACGAACCGATCCTGGTAGATGTGGGCGATCGCGTGGAAGTAACGCTGCGCAACACCAGCATGATGGCGCATCCTATGCACTTGCACGGTCATCACTTCCAGGTCGTTGCGATCGATGGGGAGCGCTTTGCGGGAGCAGTGAGGGATACGGTCCTGCTGCCTCTCAATCGCTCGGTGACGATCGCCGTCGATGCCAACAATCCCGGCCAGTGGGCCTTCCATTGCCACCACCTCTACCACATGGCGACCGGGATGATGTCGACCTTCGCCTATCGAGCCTAGGATATTGTGCTGGCCGTGGTGATTGTCCGCGCCCGCACAACCGAACCGCAGCACGTTGCAGCAGCAAAGCATAGGAGACTGACCATGAAAAAGGTGACGCTGGAAGTACGTGACCTTTTCGGCATGCTGGATTTCGCGGCCGTCGAGAAGCGTCTCGCCGCTTTGCCTGGTGTTGCCAGCGTTGCCATGAACGCCGGCTCGACAAGCGCCACCATCGCATTCGACGAGGCGCTGACGGACCCTGAGACCATTGCCAGCGAGATCGAAGCCTGCGGCTTTCACTGCAGGGGCGAGACCGTGCCACGGCACCTCTGCGTGCCCGGCAGCACTACGGTTCCGCCCGGGCATCCGCGCGCGCCCTCGGAACACATGCACGGACACGCGGAGCACGCCGCCGTGGCCGCCGCGGCGCCAGGCAAGCGGGAGGGAACGGCCGCAGCCAAGGTGCCGCACGATGCAATGGCTCACGAGATGGGACACGGCGCCGGCATGGACATGCAGGATATGGTGAGCGACATGCGCAATCGCTTCCTTGTCAGCCTGGTCTTCACGCTGCCGATTTTCGCCATGGAGCCGATGGGTCTGGGTGAACCCTTGTTGCGCCCACCCTTCGGGCTCAGCGAAGACCTTGCCATGTTTTTCCTCGCCAGTGCCGCGATCCTCTATCCGGTCTGGCCGTTCGTCGTCGCCGCCTGGCGCGCCCTGCGGAACGGCGTCCTCAACATGGCAGTGCTGGTGGTGTTGAGCGTTGGCACCGGCTACCTATTCAGCATCGGTGCGACGTTCTTCTTCGAAGGACAGCAATTCTATGAAGCCGCGAGCGTGCTGCTCGTTTTCATCCTGCTCGGGCATTGGCTGGAGATGCGCGCGCGGGCCGGCGCTTCCGCCGCGATCAGGGCGCTGCTCAATCTCGCGCCGCCCAAGGCCAACGTTTTCCGCGACGGCAAGGAGGTCGAGGTTGCGACCGCCGATGTCGTTCTCGGCGACATCGTCGTTCTGCGGCCCGGCAACAAGCTTCCTGTCGACGGCCAAGTGATCGAGGGCGAGTCGACCATCGACGAATCGATGCTCACCGGCGAATCCATGCCCGTCACAAAAAAGGTCGGCGATGCCGTGATCGGCGCCACGATCAACAAGAGCGGCACGCTGCGCTACCGCTCTACAAAGGTGGGCGCCGACACGGCCTTGGCCCAGATCGTCAAACTGGTCCAGGAAGCACAGAATTCCAAGGCGCCGGCCCAGTTGCTTGCCGACCGCGCCTCGCAGTGGCTGGTGCTGGCTGCGATCGTCATCGGCCTTGCGACTTTTGCCGTCTGGTTCTGGTGGATCGGCCAGCCGCTGCTCTTCGCTATGACCCTAACCATCACGGTTTTCGTTATCGCCTGTCCCGATGCTTTGGGCCTCGCCACCCCGATGGCGGTGATGGTCGGTACCGGTCTCGGAGCATCCAACGGTATCTTGTTCAAGAATGCGTCCGCTCTCGAAGATGCGACAAAACTGAATGTGATCGTCTTTGACAAGACCGGGACGCTGACCATGGGCCAGCCCAAGGTCGTCGAAATCATCCCCGCGCCCGGTGTTTCGTCTGACGAGGTTTTGCAAATCGCGGCTGCGGTCGATCAGGGGTCGGATCATCCGCTGGCCGTCGCCATCGTCGAGCGGGCCAAGGACCTGGAACTTTCAAAGGTCTCCGGCTTCCTCAATATCGAGGGCAAGGGCGCTAGCGCCGCCATCGGTGGAGATCAGGTTTTCCTCGGCAACCGGCGCCTGATGGATGAGCAGAAGATCGACCTGCTGGCGCTCGGCGACAAGGCGGAAGCGCTCAAGGGCGAAGGCCGCACCGTCATTCACGTGGCGCGATCGGGAAAACTTCTTGGACTGATCGCCATCGCCGATGCGCCGCGTCCGACCGCCATCGCGACCATCAAGAAGCTCCACGAGCAGGGCGTACGCGTCGCCATGCTCACCGGCGACAATGCCGGCACCGCCAAGCGTATCGCCGGCATTCTCGGCATCGACATCGTTCTTGCAGACGTCCTGCCGGGGCAGAAGGCTGAAAAGATCAAGGAGTTGCAGGGACAGGGCCTCAAGGTCGGCATGGTCGGCGACGGTGTCAACGATGCCCCAGCCTTGACGCAGGCTGATGTCGGCTTCGCGATCGGTGCAGGCACCGACGTGGCGATCGAAAGCGCCGATATCGTGCTGATGAAGAGCGATCCCTATGACGTGGTCGGCGCGATGACCTTGTCACGGGCCACCCTTCGCAAGATGCACCAGAACCTTTGGTGGGCGGTCGGCTACAATGTCATCGCCTTCCCGCTCGCTGCGGGCGTGTTCTATCCCTTCCTTCTGAGCCCCGAGATCGCCGCGCTAGCGATGTCGGGCAGTTCCGCCCTGGTTGCAGCCAATGCGCTTTTGCTCAAGCGGACCAAACTCGAGGGCATTCATCCAGCAACCGCGTCAACGACCGAAGCCGCCGCTCACGACCAACCAACCGGCGCACCAGCATGAGCGCGACTGCAAAACCTACCCTGCCCACGTCATCGTGGATCCTGGGCGCACTTCTGGCTTCGTCCTTCATCGTCGCGCTCGGCTATGGGATCGTCCTGCCGGTCCTGCCGACAATGGTCGAACGGCTTGCAGGCTCCACAGATCCGACATTCGCTGCACGGCACATTGGCTTTCTGACTGCTGCCTATGTCGCCGCACCTCTGGCTGTCGCATTCCTCTGGGGACGGGTGTCGGATTTGATCGGGCGTCGACCCGTCCTTGTCGTTGGTCTGATCGGCTTCGCCGTCACCTTGGCGGCTTCGGCGCTCGCGCCGAACCTGCTGCTTCTTTATGTCGGACGAATCCTGAACGGCGGCTTCGCCGCCGCCGTAGTTCCCACAGCCCTTGCGTTCATTGCCGACACGGAAGGTGACGATGATCGGCGCGCCAGAACCTTTGGGTGGGTCAGCATGGCATCGATTGCAGGCTTCCTGCTCGGTCCCATGCTCGGCGGCCTCGCAGCCGGATGGGCTTTTGACTCGGGTAAGGCGGTGCCCCTCTTGCAGGCCGCCCCTTTTCTTCTTGCGTCGGGCCTCGCCTTGGCCGCGGCCGGCGGCGTGAGGTTGATCCTGCCTGGAGGCTGGGTGTCCGGCCAGCCTGTCGACACGAGGAACCGCGAGACATCGACGTTCGTGCCAGGGGAGCTACGGCTGCTCGCCCTTGCCTCGGTGGCCGCGGCGGGACTTGGCGCATTCGAGGTCGGGCTCACGCTACGCAACGATGAACTCGCAATGAGTCCCGCCGAACTGGGCTTTACGTTCGCGACCTGCAGCGTGGTGATGTTTGCGGTGCAGGGCCTGGTTTTTTCGCCACTCGTCAAGCCGGCGACAACGAAAGTGCTGGTAGCACCCGCCTTCCTGGTGATGGCGATCGGTTTGGCGGTAATTCCATCGATCACCGCATTCAGCGAGATGCTGTTCGCGGTGTCCGTCGTCGCGGCCTCGGCCGGGGTGATCAGTCCGCTGCTCGCCTTCTGGGTGTCGCGGATCACCGCGCGAAGTCAGGGCGTCGAACTCGGCATTCAGGCGGCAGCAGTGAGCCTTGGGCTGTCGGTGGGCTCCGCGGGCGCTGGTCTGCTGTTCGGCTTCAACGGCCTGCAAGGCGCCGGCTTCCTTGCCGCAGCCGTGGTGATGGCACTCGCTGCAACGGCAAGCCTGAAGCTGCCGCTGATGGCCCCTATGACGGCTGATCCACGTGCCGTTCCTGCCGGGAAGATCCCGGAATGATCATTTTGCCAACTGTTCGGAGAGCCTATGAATTCCCCAACTTCGCTTCAATTTCTCGGCGCCGCCGGAACTGTAACCGGATCGCGGTACCTCCTCGAAACGGATGGACACCGCGTCCTCATCGACTGCGGTCTGTTTCAGGGCTACAAGCAGCTGCGTGATCGCAATCGCGCGGCATTTCCGGTGCCGCCTGAAACGATCGACACGGTGCTTCTCACCCACGCGCACCTCGATCATTCCGGCTACATTCCCGCGCTCGTGCGCAATGGCTTTCGCGGCAAGGTGATATGCACTCCTGCCACCGCAGAACTGTGCTCGCTTTTGCTTCCGGACAGCGGCCACCTTCAGGAAGAGGAAGCACGATTTGCCAAGAAACGGGGCTATTCCAAGCATGCAGACCCTCAGCCACTATACACTCTGGAAGATGCCAAGGCCTCACTCGAACACATCGCGACCCAGGACTTCGACAAGGAATTCGAAGTCGGGCGCGGCATTCGCGCCCGCTTCCTTCACGCGGGGCATCTTCTTGGCGCCTCACAGATCAGCGTCGACATTGCCGGAACAAACGTGCATTTCAGCGGTGACCTCGGACGTCCGCAAGACCCGCTGATGCGGCCACCCCTTCCGCTGGTTGAAGCCGACATACTGGTTTGCGAGTCCACTTACGGCAACCGCAGACACCCACGTATTGACGCGGAAGCGGAGCTTGCGCCGGTGATCCGGCGCGTCGCCGGCCGAGGCGGCGTGATCGTAATACCGGCTTTCGCGGTAGGCCGCGCACAAGGCATCCTGCTGCAAATCGCGCGCCTCGAACAGCGCGGCGACATCCCGACCGTGCCCGTTTTCCTCAACAGCCCGATGGCGATCGACGCCACGGATATCTACCACCGCTTTCATGACGAGCACCACGTCAGTCTCGAGGAATGCCGCGCGATGTACTCGATCGCGACGCTGGTGCGATCGGTCGAGGAATCGAAGGCCCTGAACCTCAGGCGGGGGCCGATGATCATCGTGTCGGCGAGCGGCATGCTCACGGGCGGACGCGTGCTACACCATCTTCAGGCCTTCGGATCGGATGCACGCAATGCGATCCTGCTCTCCGGCTTCCAGGCCGGAGGCACGCGAGGTGCGGCTCTGGCGGCCGGCGCCGACCATCTGCGGATATTCGGACAAGACGTGCCGATCCGCGCGGAAGTCGTTCAACTCGAGAGCTTTTCCGGTCACGCGGACGCCGACGAAATTCTCGACTGGATGCGGAGTGCCCGCCGCGTGCCCAGAATGACCTACCTCACGCATGGCGAACCGGATTCCGCCGATACGCTGCGTGGCCGCGTCATTCGCGAACTCAAATGGCAGGCGCGTGTCCCGGAACACCTCGAGCGGATCGATCTGGAGCAGCCTGCATGAGTGACGCCCATAGCCGGTTGCGTCTTGTCCGAGCCGGCATCGACACCTATCAGCAACCCGTCGTTTACATGCATCGCGACTGTCGCGTCTGCCGTTCCGAAGGCTTTACGGCGCTCACCCGGGTTTTGGTGCGCAGCGGCGATCGCGAGCTGGTCGCCACGCTCAACGTTG
Source organism: Mesorhizobium sp. KR9-304 (assembly GCF_040049215.1). NCBI lineage: Bacteria > Pseudomonadati > Pseudomonadota > Alphaproteobacteria > Hyphomicrobiales > Phyllobacteriaceae > Mesorhizobium > Mesorhizobium sp. KR9-304. The sequence goes on from NZ_JBDZDN010000005.1 coordinate 78,320, forward strand.
TTGTCGACGACCGCCTCGACCTCGACGTCGCCGCCTTGTCCGAAGCCGCCTGGGCATTGCTCCAGCCAAGCCCCGAAGCATGGGCCCTCTTTAGTCACCCCGAACCGCCCGCGTCGGCGCCGGCTTTGCGGGCGAAGGTCTTCGGCCAGCGGCTCAGCGAGACGGATTTCCTCGCCATCATGCGCGACACCGTCAACAACCGTTTGTCAGACATCGAACTGACGGCATTCGTCACGGCATGTGCCGGCGAACGGCTCGACGAACAGGAAACGATCGCGCTCACCAAAGCGATGCTCGCGGTCGGAGAGCGGATCGACTGGGGCAGCGGCGCGGTGCTGGACAAGCATTGTGTCGGCGGCCTTCCCGGAAATCGCACCACGCCCATCGTCGTTGCGATCGTTGCCGCCGCCGGCCACCGGATCCCAAAGACGTCCTCACGTGCCATCACATCTCCTGCCGGCACCGCCGACGCGATGGAGGTGATGGCGCCTGTAGCGCTCGATCTCGATGCCATGCGAAACGTGGTCGAGCGCGAAGGGGGCTGCATCGTCTGGGGTGGAAATGTCAGGCTGAGCCCAGCCGACGACATTTTGATCCGCATCGAGCGTCCACTCGACTTCGACAGTGACGGACAACTCGTGGCTAGCGTCCTTTCGAAGAAAGCCGCTGCGGGCTCGACCCATGTGCTGATCGACATTCCCGTCGGACCGACCGCCAAGGTGCGTTCCGTCGCAGCGGCAGCTTCTCTTGAGGCAAGACTCCTTGCGACGGCACAGGCGCTCGGACTTAACCTCTCGGTGCTGCGCACCGATGGCCTCCAACCTGTTGGCTACGGCATCGGTCCGGCTCTTGAAGCGCGAGACGTGTTGAGCGTGCTGCGCAATAACGCAGAAGCGCCTCGCGATCTCCGCAGCCGAGCGCTCGATCTTGCCGGGGCATTGCTTGACGCCGCGCCCGGAGCCGTGCCCGACAAAGGGCGGACCATTGCGCAAACGCTGCTCGACAGCGGCGCCGCCTATCGCAAATTTCTCGCGATCTGCGAGGCACAGGGCCGCTTTACCGAGCCGAGCGCGGCCCCGCACACCAGTCCGGTTCTCGCCAACCGAACCGGCCAGATCCAGGCGATCGACAACCGGCGGCTTGCAAAGGTTGCCAAGCTCGCCGGCGCTCCGGGCAGCGCCACCGCTGGAATCGAATCCCGCTTTCGGATTGGCGACAGCATCCAGGCCGGTGAGCCGCTGTTTCACATCCATGCCCAATCGCCAGGAGAGCTTGAATACGCATTCGATTATGCTTCGGCTCATCCGGACATATTCGAGATCGGGGTCATACAATGACCCGCGTGCTCCTTCCTTTCCCGCTGCAGCTTACGATGGCCGACGCAATAGCCCCTTTGCTGGGCGCGCGAGTCGGACGGCTGGATTGGCGCCATTTTCCGGACGGTGAGTCCCTCATCACAATCGAAGACGGCCTGGACGGCTTTGATGTCGCGCTTGTCGCCAGTCTGCGCAATCCCGATGAACTCGCCCTCCCGCTGCGGTTTGCCGCCGCAACAGCGCGCGAGTTCGGCGCTCGCTCGGTCGGACTTATCGCGCCGTATCTAGCTTACATGCGCCAGGATAAACGGTTTAATCCCGGAGAGGCTGTTAGCGCGCCCTTGTTCGCACGATTTCTCGAAGAGAGTTTCGACTGGCTGCTGACAGCGGATCCCCATCTGCACAGAAATCCCGAGCTTTCTAAGCTGTACCACATCCCGGTCCGTCGGGTGGCCACGGCGCCGCTGATCGCCGACTGGATCCGTGACAACGTCGCCAACGCGGTCCTGATTGGCCCAGACAGCGAAAGCGGCCAATGGGTATCCGACATCGCCAACCGTGCCGGCGTTCCCTATCAGGTGCTGACGAAGATCCGCCGGGGCGACCGTGACGTCGAGGTGAGCCTTCCTTCGATCGATGCGGCTCGCGCTCGAGCCCCCGTCATTATTGACGACATCGCCTCGTCCGGGCGGACTGCGATCGAAACCCTCGGTCACCTGAGGCGGTTGGGGCTTCCTCCGGCCATATGCGTCGTCATCCATCCCGTATTCGCGGAGGACGCCTACGCACAACTACTCGCGGCCGGGCCTGCCCGGGTCGTGAGCACGGACTCGATTCCCCATCCATCAAACGCGATTTCCCTAGCCGGACTTTTGGCCCAGGCCAGCATAGAAATGTTCGAAGACGCTTCGCCGAAGGAAAGATGGTGACCACAATGCTCGCAGACCTGCATGTCCCCAAATGGATCGACGTCGCACTGCGCGAGAACGGATAGCGACCATGTCCGATACCGTTTTCACAGCGAAAGCACTGACCAAAACCTATGTCTCCGGAGAAACGCAGGTGCTTGCCCTGCGCGCGGTGGACCTGGAAATCTTTGCTGGTGAATTGGTCGTTCTGCTCGGCCCGTCGGGCAGCGGGAAGTCGACCCTCCTCAACATCATGGGCGGACTTGACCACGCCACAACCGGCCAATTGTACTTCAGGGACCTTGAGCTGACCAACCTCGATGATCGAGGCCTTACAGCCTATCGCCGCCAGCACGTCGGCTTCGTGTTCCAGTTCTACAATCTGATTCCAAGCCTGACAGCTTATGAAAACGTTGCACTGGTGACCGAGATCTCCGATCACCCGATGCGTCCCGACGAAGCCCTCACGCTCGTCGGGCTCGAGGCGCGCATGCACCACTTCCCGGCACAGCTCTCGGGCGGCGAACAGCAACGCGTGGCTATTGCCCGGGCGATCGCAAAACGGCCTGAGGTGCTGCTCTGCGACGAGCCGACAGGCGCCCTCGATTCGAAGACAGGGATTCGGGTGATCGAGGCGCTGCTGGGCATCAATGCACAGCTCGGCACCACGGTGCTCATCATAACGCACAACGCCAGCATCCAGGATGTCGCCGACCGCGTCTTGTTCTTCGCCGACGGTCAAATCTCCAGAATTCACAAGAACGAGGCGCGCCGAACTGCCGCCGAGCTTGTCTGGTGATCTGATGCGCACCCTGGATATCAAGCTCTTTCGGGATCTTGTACGGCTGTGGGCCCAGGCGCTTGCGATCGCTCTCGTCATTGCCGGCGGAGTGGCAACCCTCATTCTGGCTGTCGGCTCCTACCGGTCCCTCGACGAAACGCGTGCCGCCTACTACGAACGCTACAGGTTTGCGGACGTCTTTGCCACGGCGCGGCGTGCGCCGAGAACCCTTGTCGACCAGATCGCGGAAATTCCAGGCGTTGCCGGCGTCGACGCGCGCATCGTCAAGCTCGCCCTACTCGACATACCGAACTATTCCGAACCCGCCACCGGACAAGTCCTTTCGCTGCCAGAGATCGGTGAGCCCGCGCTCAACCAGCTCTATATGCGAGAAGGTCGCGCGCCGGAACCGGGACGGGCCGACGAGGCCGTTGTCAACGAGGGCTTTGCCAAAGCCCATGGCTTCGCGCCGGGATCCCGCTTCTCGGCAATATTGAACGGCCGCAAGCGCGAACTGGTGGTTGTCGGCATCGCCTTGTCTCCCGAGTTTATTTACGCCGTGGGGCCGGGCGACATCATGCCGGACGACCGCCGCTTCGGTATCATCTGGATGTCGGAGAGGGCGCTTGCCAGCGTCTACGATCTCGATGACGCGTTTTCATCCGTGGCGGTGAAGCTGTTGCGGGGCGCTTCCGAACGCGACGTTATCATGCGCCTCGACGCGATACTCGACCGCTACGGTGGACGTGCAGCTTACGGACGGAAGGACCAGACCTCCCACGCGTGGCTCGACCACGAACTCGACATGCTCAGCAATATGAGCCGGACGCTGCCGCCGATTTTCCTTCTGGTGTCGGCATTCCTGGTCAATCTCACTCTCACTCGACTCGTAGCCCTGGAGCGCGAGCAGATCGGGCTCATGAAAGCGTTGGGATACCGCAACGCCAGCATCGTCACGCATTACCTCAAGTTCGTCATGGTCATCGCAGCCACCGGCATAGTGATCGGCGCCGCAACGGGCACGTGGCTGGGGATACGGATTACCAATCTATTCGGAGACTTTTTCCATTTTCCGTTTCTCGTGTTCACCAGAAGCCCGGATCTCTACGTGGTCGCCGCGGCGTTGAGCCTCATTGCCGCGGCGATAGGCGCTCTCCGCGCCCTTCGTGATGTCGTGAGGCTGGCGCCGGCCGTCGCGATGCAGCCGCCTGCGCCGCCGCGCTTTCGGCGGCTGCTGCCCGCCGATTTCACGTTCGACAAGTTCGTCTCGCAACCGACCATGATGATGTTGCGCAACATCACGCGCCATCCGGTCAGGTCTTCATTCACGATGCTCGGAATGGCGCTCGCGACGGCGATCCTCGTTGTTTCGCTTTTCACCCGCGACACGATGGAGGAACTCATCGATGTGACATTCTTCCTAGCCGATCGGCAGGACGCTACCGTCAGCTTCGTGGAAAAACGCCCGCAGGATGTTGTCATGCAGATCGCGCGGCTTCCGGGTGTTCTCGCAGCTGAGCCCTCGCGGGAGGTCCCGGTCCGCATACGGAGCGGAACCGTCGAGCGTCGGATCGTGATCAGCGGCAGGCCGCGCGACGCTGATCTCAATCGCATTATCGGCGCTGACCTGCGACCCGTCGTGCTGCCGGACACGGGTTTGGCGCTTTCCAGCATGCTCGCTCAGGTCCTTGGGGTCGAACTCGGCCAGTCGGTCGAGATTGATCTGCTCGAAGGGACGCGGCGGACCGTCTCTCTTCCTGTGACAGCACTAATCGAGGACTATTTCGGCATCCGGGGCATGATGGATGCCGATGCGCTCGCCCGCCTCATGCGCGAAGCACCGACGGTGAACAGCGTCAATGTGAGCCTCGACGGAAGCGCACGCGACATGTTCTACGCCGCCGTCAAAGGCATGCCGGTCGTCAGCGGTTTGGCTTTGCAGCGGGTCTCGCTGGCGAATTTCCGCGGGGCGATAGCCTTGCTTATCACGACTATGGCGGGCATCTACACGGGCCTTGCGGCCGTCATCGCCTTCGGCGTTGTCTACAACAGCGCGCGAATTTCGCTTTCGGAACGCGCCCGCGAGTTGGCCAGCCTGCGTGTCCTCGGCTTCACCCGGGGCGAAGTGTTGCGCATCCTGCTTCTCGAACTGGCGCTGCTGACGTTGCTCGCGCAGCCACCGGGTTGGGTCATGGGCTACGGCCTTGCCTGGATCATGCAAACCAACCTGGCCGGCGAATTGATGCGGGTGCGCCTTGTCGTTGAGCAGCCCACCTATGTCTTCGCCAGCGCGATCGTGATTGCCGCAGCCGTGCTTTCCGCACTCGTCGTACGCCGGCGCATCAACAAACTGGACCTTGTCACCGTTCTCAAGACGCGAGATTGAACCATGCGTACGATTTCGATGAAGCGAACCGTGGGGGCTGTGGCCTTGGGGGTGTTGGCCGCCGGCGCGGTCTGGTTCGCCTGGCCACGGCCGATCGCGGTGGACCTCGCAACAGCGACGAAAGGACCTATGGAGGTCACGATCGACGACGAGGCCAAGACACGCGTACGCCACGTGTATGTTGTGTCCGCGCCGATTGCCGGAAAGGTCCTCCGAATCTCTCCTCCACGCCATGTCGGGGACCAGGTTACCGTCGACGAAACGATGGCCGTGATGCAACCGACCGTACCGAGCTTCCATGATGCCCGCACGCATGAAGAGCTGCAGGCGGCGCTGGCGGCAACAGAAGCGGCAATGACACTCGCCGAAGCCGAAACGCGCCGGATCGAGGCGGCGCTCAGATTTTCGCGGACGGAACTGCAAAGGGCGGAAGCGCTTGCGCGGACCGAGGCGATCTCGGCCAAAGTCCTGTCCAAAGCGAGATTCGACGTCGAAACCAATGAGGCCGCCTTGGCGAGCGCCAAGGCGCAGGTCGAGGTCCGGCGCAACGAACGCGCAGGCGTTGCGGCCCGACTCAGCGAGCCGTCGGGCGCCCTCCCGCAATCGGACCCGGCCTGCTGCATCCAGATACGCGCCCCAGTGACCGGAAGCGTCCTGAAGATCATTCAGGAGAGCGAAGCGGTGGTGCAAGCAGGCGCCCCGTTGATCGAGATCGGCGACCCACGCGACCTCGAGATCGTCGCCGACCTCCTGTCGACCGATGCTGTCCGGATCAAGCCCGGCGCACCAGTTCGGATCGATGGCTGGGGCGGATCACCCATCCGTGGCCGGGTGACACGGGTAGATCCGGCGGGGTTCGTCAAGGTCTCCGCCCTCGGTATCGAGGAACAACGGGTCCGCACGATCATCGATTTCGTCGATGCTCCCGAAGCATGGCCGCAGCTCGGTCACGATTACCGTGTGATCGTGCATGTCACGATCTGGAGCGCGCAGGACGTGCTGATGGTGCCGGTCGCGGCTCTCTTTCGAAAGGGCGAGGACTGGGCTGTCTTCGCGGTGAGAGACGGCGCCGCACGCGCCTCTGCCATCAAGATCGGACAGCGCAACGGCCGAATGGCCGAGGTGCAGTCCGGTCTCGCCGCAGAAGATCGCGTCGTGCTGCACCCAAGCGACAGGGTCAAGGACGGCGTGACCGTGGCCGAGCGGGATACGTTAGAGTGAAAGGCAATGTCATGCCGCTCCTGATGGCGCATTCAGCTGCTGCCGTTTTCGCCGGGATTCGGTACCGATTTGATCTGGGACAAGCTGGGCCGCTCAAGTCCCGGTTATGGTGGACCATAGAACGAACCTGCGTACATCCCGGGGGAAGGACCAAATCGGTTGAGATCGGCTGCGATCCTACTTCGATCGAAACCCTCGGTCACTTGAAACGGCTCGGCCTGTCTCGGGCCGTTTGTATCGTCATCCGTCCCGTGTTCGCAGAGGACGCCTACGCACAACTGCTCGCGGCCGGGGCTGCTCGAGTTGTGAGCACGGACTCGATTCCCCACCCCTCGAATACGATTTCGATCGCTAGTTTGCTGGCCAAAGCCAGCGCTGAACTATTCGGAGACGCTCCGCCGAAGGAGAGATCGTGACCAGAATGCTTGCTTGCTTTGAAACATCTCCACACTAGCCAAGAAGGAAGACAACCATGACATCCCTGCTCAAGGTGCTGGCTGCAGCCGGCATGCTGCTGAATCCAGCAATGTCCTTTGCCGAGGACGCGCATCACCCGCCGTCCGGAACGGAAGAAGCACCCGCCGTGGAGACGGCCCCGAAGGAGGCCGCACCTGACGCGATGCCAGGCGGCCACGGCGGAGACGCTGGTGGTATGACGATGGGCGGGGACATGATGAAGATGATGAAGGAGATGATGGGCAGCCATGCCACGATGATGCGAGGCATGATGTCGACGGACGGGATGACGGACGGCCCGATGGGGCAGATGATGTCGCCGGAGCACGTCGAAGGCCGGATCGCCTTCCTGCGCATGGAGCTGAAGGTGACGGACGGGCAGGAGCCGCTCTGGGAGGCGGTCGCTGAAGCATTGAGGGAAAGCGCGCGCGCATCGGAACACATGATGCAGCAGGGGGCTGCATCACAGACGCTGCCATCGGCGCTCGAAGGACGGGAGCGGTCACTATCTGCCCACCTTGAAGCCGTCCGTCGTCTGAGAGCCGCCGTCGAGCCGTTCTATGCCGCCCTCGATGAGACGCAGAAGGCGACCGCGGACAAGCTCATGGAACCCATGGGTATGATGTGAAAGGTGCCGGCCCGCGCAAGGAGCATTCCCGATGCCGGAGTTTCCGTTTTACGCCGAGTCGCGGGTCGGCGTGGACGCATCTCCCGATGCTGTATTCGCTTTCCTCGACGACCACCGGAATCTCTCCGCGCACATGGAGCAGAAATCCTGGATGATGATGGGCTCCAGGATGGACATCCACCTTGACGAGGGTGGCGCGCGTTCCGTTGGCTCCAAGTTTGGTTTCACCGGGAGCTTCCTCGGCATTCCGCTGTCCGTGGAGGAGATAGTGACTGAACGCGACCCACCGCGGCAGAAGGCGTGGATCACGGTCGTCGAACCGACGCTTTGGGTCATCGGACGTTACCGGATGGGGTTCAGAATCGTGCCCCAATCCGGTTCGTCGGTGCAGACGGTCTTCATCTGCTACGATCTGCCGCAGCGTTTTCGGACACGATGGCTCGGCTGGCTTCTAAGCGGCTTCTACGCGAAATGGTGCACCAACCAGATGGCCGGCGACGCCGCACGGCATTTTCGTCACGCAATCGCTAGGATTGAAAAGTCAAATACGCCCGGCACACACTGACGAGGACGACCAGGATGACGAACCAATTAGTAACGGGCACCCCCGCGACCCTTTCTCGGCAAGAGCTCACGGGAATTGACGCGTACTGGCGGGCAGCGAACTACCTCACAGTGGGGCAAATATACCTGCTCGACAATCCACTGCTGCGAGAGCCGTTGCGGCTCGAGCACGTCAAGCCACGCCTACTCGGACATTGGGGAACTTCGCCGGGCCTGAATTTCATCTATGCCCATCTCAACCGGGTGATCCGCCTCCGCGATGCGGACATGATTTACATATGCGGTCCGGGTCACGGCGGCCCTGCAATGGTCGCCAACACCTATCTTGAGGGTACGTATAGCGAGCTCAATCCTGACATCTCTCTGGACGAGGTGGGGTTACAGAAACTCTTCCGCCAGTTTTCGTTCCCTGGTGGCATTCCGAGCCACGCCGCGCCTGACGTCCCAGGATCGATCAACGAGGGTGGCGAACTCGGCTACGCGCTGTCGCATGCCTATGGGGCTGCCTTCGATAATCCGGAACTGATCGTTGCCTGCGTTGTCGGCGACGGCGAAGCGGAGACCGGGCCTCTTGCGGCGGCCTGGCACTCGAACAAGTTCCTGAGTCCGGCGAACGACGGCGCCGTGCTTCCGATCCTTCATCTAAACGGATACAAGATCGCCAACCCAACCATTTTGGCCCGTATCCCGACGGACGAACTGCGCTCGCTTCTGGTCGGCTATGGTCACGAGCCGCTATTTGTCGAAGGCGACGAGCCGGCGGAGATGCACGAACGAATGGCCTCGGCTCTCGACGAAGCCATCCAGAAGATTCGCGCTATCCAGGACGCCGCGCGCAGCGGAAAACCTCTGGCGGGACGTCCGAATTGGCCGATGATCGTGCTGCGGAGTCCAAAGGGGTGGACCGGGCCGAAGGAGGTCGACGGGCTGAAGACGGAAGGCTTCTGGCGCTCGCACCAGGTGCCCCTTTCCGGCCTCGCCGACAACCCGGACCATCTGCGACTGCTGGAGGAATGGCTCCGAAGCTATCGGCCTGACGAGCTCTTCCAGAATGACGGCAGCCCCGTCGCGGCAATCGGCGCAACGACGCCAACCGGAACGCGACGCATGAGCGCCAATCCCCATGCCAACGGCGGCGTTTTGCGAAAGACGCTGTCCATGCCGGAGCTCGGCCCGCACGCTGTAGAGGTCAGCAAACCCGGAGCGGAAAAGGCGGAGGCTACACGGGTGATGGGCGGCTTCTTGCGGGCTGTGATGCAGGCGAACGAGGTGGCGCGCAATTTCCGTATCGTCGGTCCTGACGAGACCGCTTCGAACCGCCTCCAGGACGTTTTCGAAGTCACCGAGCGCGCCTGGATGGAGAAGATCCTACCGGAGGATGTCCACCTTGGGCGGGATGGACGCGTGCTCGAAATACTGTCAGAGCACACCTGCCAGGGCTGGCTGGAGGGCTACCTTCTCACCGGAAGGCATGGCCTGTTTTCCTGCTACGAAGCTTTCATCCACATCGTGGATTCCATGTTCAACCAGCATGCGAAATGGCTTGATGCGAGCCGCGACATCCCGTGGAGGCGTCCGGTATCGTCACTGAACTATCTGCTGACCAGCCATGTCTGGCAGCAGGACCACAATGGCTTCAGCCATCAGGACCCAGGATTCGTCGACGTTGCCCTGAACAAGAAGGCGGATATCGTCCGCGTCTATTTTCCTCCGGACGCCAACACACTGCTGAGTGTCACGGACCATGTGCTGCGGACCTGGGACCGCATCAACATCATTGTCGCCGGAAAGGCTCCCGCCTGGCAGTGGCTGTCACTGGACCAGGCGAGAGTGCATTGCGAGGCCGGGATCGGCATCTGGGACTGGGCCTCGGGGTCAGGCGAACCCGATGTCGTGATGGCGTGTGCCGGAGACATTCCGACCGTGGAAACGATGGCTGCGGTAGGCATCCTGAGGGAGCATTTGCCCGAACTGACCGTGCGGGTCGTCAACGTCGTCGACCTGATGACCTTGCAGCCACAGGAGGTCCATCCGCACGGCTTGGCGGACCGCGAGTTCGATGAGCTGTTCACAGCGAACAAACCCGTCATTTTCGCCTATCACGGCTACCCTTGGACCATTCACCGGCTTACCTACCGACGAACGAACCACGCCAACTTTCACGTCCGTGGCTTCCATGAGGAAGGCACGACAACCACGCCCTTCGACATGACGGTGATGAACGGTCTGGACCGTTACCATTTGGTGCAGAGCATCATCGACCGGACGCCGGCAGCGCACGCGAACGGCGCCGGCCTGAAGCAGATGATGCAGGCAAAGCTGCTCGAACATCACGACTACATCAGGGCACACGGGCAGGACATGCCCGAAGTGCGGGACTGGAAGTGGACTGCGCCTTGAGAGGGTCTGGTGAGGTCCCGGGATGACTGCCGCGGTCCTGGTACTGAACGCGGGCTCGTCCAGCCTGAAGTTCGCCGTGTACGAACGGCGCGAGAGTCTTCCGCTCGTCCTCAAAGGCAGCGTGTCGTCCCTTCGCGCCAATCCACGCCTGAAACTGTCTACCGGGAACGCAGTGGAGGAAAAGAGTCTCGGCAGGGAATCGCTGGAGATCGGAGCCGCAGTCGAGGTCGTCGCGGCCGAAATCGGCGAATGCGGCTCCGGTCATCCCGTGGCGGCGGTCGGACACAGGATTGTTCACGGCGGGCGGGACTTCATCTCTCCCATGGTGCTTGACGAGCCGGTTGTCGAAAGGCTGCGCGAGTTGATCCCGCTGGCCCCGCACCATCAACCGGAGAATCTGCAAGTCGTCGACCTTGCAAGGAATCTGTTCCCCGAAGCCGTCCAGGTCGGCTGCTTCGACACCGCGTTCCACGCGGCGCGTCCGAAGATCGCCAAATCCTACGGCTTACCGCGCGCACTCACCAATTCCGGGGTCCAGTCCTATGGCTTTCATGGGCTATCCTACGCCTACATCTCTTCCGAGCTTGGTAAGCTGTATGGGCCGGAGGCGGGAGGCCGGGTCATCGTGGCGCATCTCGGCAGCGGCGCAAGCCTCTGCGCGATGCTCGGCGGCAAGAGCGTTGCCACGACGATGGGGTTCTCCACCCTTGACGGGCTGGTGATGAGCACGCGATGCGGATCGCTCGACCCTGGCATCGTCATTTACTTGCTTCAGAACCTGAAAATGCCAATTGAGGAGCTATCGGCGCTTCTTTACGACCGGTCAGGGCTGCTCGGCATATCTGGAATTTCGGGAGACATGGCGACATTGCTGGAAACGGAAAGTTCCTCTGCTGCCGAAGCCGTCGATCTCTTCGTCTATCGCGCCGGGCGTGAAATCGGCTCTCTTGCAGCCGCCATAGGAGGCCTGGATACATTGGTTTTCACGGCTGGAATCGGCGAGAACTCCCCAGCAATACGCGAGCAAATCTGCGCGTCCGCTGGCTGGCTCGGCGTAAAAATCGATCCGGAAAGCAACAAGCAGAATCTGGCGCGCATTGGTTTCCCAGATTCGGCGGTCGACGTGCTCGTGATCCCGACCGACGAAGAACGGGCCATAGCTGAACAGATACTTTCGATCAGCCGATCACGAACAGCTATTCTCGCTAACGACTGCTAGGTTGTAAGGCCAGGCCGCCGCCTGGCGCCTGCGATTGACCGCACACCAATCGTCCAATTTTCTGGTTGTCGGCAGAGTGATCCAGGCCCAGCCGTCGAGCGAAAAGGGCATCTATCTCGACCTCAGTGTGCGCAAAGCTTGCAGCATCCCGCAGCAACCCTCGGGGACGTGCCGGCCATATCGCGGCAGAAGGTAGAGATCATTTTGCAGAATATCACTTGACCTTCCAGTAACTGGAAACCCTATGTGGAAGGGGAGTTGCCCGTTTAGGAGTGCCCCATGACCGACCATCACGATGACGCTGCCCGCACCGACGTATCACATGGCTCGTGCTGTTCCTCGCACGCGTCGGCCGCTACCTCGATCGTCGTCATCCGTGATCCGGTCTGCGGCATGACGGTCGATCCGGTCGCGGGAAAGCCTTCGGCGACCTTCGGCGGCGACAGCTATCATTTCTGTTCGGAAGGCTGCCGGACGAAATTCATGAAGGAGCCGGAGGCCTTTCTCAAGGCGACCGATCCGGTTTGCGGCATGACCGTCGAGCGCGCCACGGCGAAGCATTTCGCGCGCCACGAAGGCAAGGGTTTTTATTTCTGCTCGGCCGGCTGCAAGGGTAAGTTCGAGGCCGACCCCGGCAAATATCTGAGCGGCCGGCCGGAGCCTGAACCGATGCCGAAGGGCACGCAATATACCTGCCCGATGCATCCCGAAATCATCCGCGACAAGCCCGGCTCCTGCCCGATCTGTGGCATGGCGCTGGAGCCGATGGGCGTGCCGACAGGCGATGAGGGGCCCAATCCGGAGCTGATCGATTTCACCCGCCGTTTCTGGGTAAGCGCGATCCTGTCAATCCCTCTGCTTTTGATCACCATGGGACCGATGCTCGGTCTGCCTTTTCGCGACTGGCTGGGCGAATGGCCCGCGGCCTGGATCGAGTTCGCACTGGCGACTCCGGTGGTGCTCTGGGCCGCGGTGCCGTTCTTCCACCGCGGCTGGGACTCGATCGTCAACCGCAGTCCGAACATGTGGACGCTGATTTCGATCGGCGTCGGCACGGCCTATCTTTACAGTGTGGTTGCGACGTTGTTCCCGAATCTCTTTCCACACCAGTTCCGCGGCCATGGCGGCGCCGTGCCGGTCTATTTCGAGGCGGCCGCGGTCATCGTCGCGCTCGTCTTCCTCGGCCAGGTGCTTGAACTGAAGGCAAGGGAGCGCACCGGCTCCGCCATCCGCGCGCTGCTCGACCTGGCGCCGAAGACGGCGCGGCGGATTGCGGCGGACGGTTCTGAGACGGACGTGCCGCTCGACGAGGTGCAGGTCGGCGAGCGGCTGCGCGTGCGGCCCGGCGACAGTGTGCCGGTCGACGGCACCGTGCTCGAAGGCCGCTCCTCGGTCGACGAATCGATGCTGAGCGGCGAACCTGTTCCGGTCGAGAAGACCGCTGGCGACCCAGTCACCGGCGGCACGCTCAACAAGAACGGAACGCTCGTCATCCGCGCCGAGAAGGTCGGCGCCGATACGATGCTGTCGCGCATCGTCGAAATGGTCGCCAAGGCGCAGCGCTCGCGCGCGCCCATCCAGGGGCTTGCCGACCGTGTCTCCTTCTACTTCGTGCCCACTGTCGTTCTCGTGGCGATCATCGCCTTCATCGTCTGGGCCATTTATGGGCCGCAGCCGAGCATGGTCTTCGCCATCGTTTCAGCTGTCTCGGTGCTGATCATCGCTTGTCCCTGCGCGCTTGGCCTGGCGACGCCGATGTCGATCATGACCGCCACGGGGCGCGGCGCGCAGGCCGGCGTGCTGATCAAGGAGGCGGAAGCGCTGGAACGCTTCTCCAAGGTCGATACGCTGATCGTCGACAAGACCGGCACGCTCACCGAGGGCAAGCCGGAGCTGACGGATGTCGTCGGGCTAGACGACTTTGCCGAAGCCGAACTGCTCGGACTTGCCGCCAGCCTGGAAAAGGGTTCGGAGCATCCGCTGGCCGAGGCGATCGTCGATGGCGCGCGGGAGCGCGGCGCAGAAATCGGTGACGCCGGCGACTTCGAGGCCGTCACCGGCAAGGGAGTCCAAGGGACCGTCAAGGGTCGCGCTGTCGCGCTCGGCAACGCGCTGCTTATGGACGATCTGGGCATCGGCCTGGAGGCGGCGAACGAGCATGCCGATGCGCTGCGATCCGATGGCAAGACGGTGATGTTCGTCGTTGTCGATGGCAAGCTCGCCGGCTTGGTCGCCGTCGCCGATCCGATCAAGGCGACGACGGTCGAAGCGATCCGCGCGCTGCATGAAAGCGGGCTCAGGATCATCATGGCGACGGGCGACAATGAGCGCACCGCGAAAGCGGTCGCGGCGAAGCTCGGTATCGACGAGGTGCGCGCCGACATGCTGCCGGAGAGCAAGAAGGCGCTGATCGACGAACTGCATGCGAAGGGCGCAGGCGTCGCGATGGCCGGCGACGGCGTCAACGACGCGCCTGCCTTGGCGGCGGCCGATGTCGGCATCGCCATGGGCACCGGCGCCGACGTGGCGGTGGAGAGCGCCGGCATCACGCTGGTCAAGGGCGACCTCAACGGCATCGTCCGAGCGCGGCGGCTGTCGCAGGCGACGATCCGCAACATCAAGCAGAACCTGTTCTTCGCCTTCGTCTACAACGTGCTCGGCGTGCCAGTGGCGGCGGGTATCCTCTACCCGGTCTTCGGCACGCTGCTGTCGCCGATGATTGCGGCAGCAGCGATGAGCCTTTCGTCAGTTTCCGTGATCGGCAACGCGCTACGACTTCGTTCTTTGAAACTTTGAGGTTTGAGATGAACATTGGAACCGCTGCGGAAAGATCGGGCCTGCCACCCAAGACCATTCGCTATTACGAGGACATCGGGCTGTTGACCCCCGACCGCTCGGAAAACGGCTACCGGGATTATTCGACGGCCGACGTCCACCGGCTGCGGTTCCTGCAGCGCTCGCGCAGCCTCGGCTTCTCGGTCGAGGAATGCCGGCAGCTCCTCTCGCTCTACGGCGACAAGGAGCGCGAGAGCGCGGATGTGAAGGCTATAGCGAAAGCCAAGCTCGCCGAAATCGACCGGAAACTTGCGGAACTCGCCGGACTGCGGGACATGCTTCGGCATCTGGCCGACCATTGCAACGGCGATGACCGACCTGATTGCCCGATCATCGACGGCCTTGCGGGAAGCGGCACGGTTCAGTGAGGCGCGTCCCCGTCATCGCAGCAGTTCTTGTCATCGCCGGACTCGCGGCCGGGACGGCGCTCCCGGAGACAGCCGTCGCGCCTGTAGTGGCCGAGCGCCAGGCGTCGATGAAGGCGATGGCGAACGCCGCCAAGACGATTTCCGGGATTTTTGACGGCAAGTTGGCCTATGACGCCGCGGTCTTCAAGGAGGCGGCCGAAACCATTCGCCGCCGGTCCGGAAGCGCCATGGTCGTCGCATTTCCAGCGCACTCGCTTGGCGAACCCTCGGCCGCTAAGGCGGATATCGGTCAGTCGCGCGAAGAATTCGCCGCGCTTTCTCGCCATCTCGAAAGCCTGGCGGCGGCGCTGTCAGAGGCGGCCGACGACGCACCCGGAGGCATTTCGGAAGCCATGCGGATGAAGCCTGGAATGACGATGGGCAGCAGCCTTCTCGGAAAGCGGGCTGGCGGCGTGGCCGAGGACGATCCTTCGAAGATGCCAGCCGAACATCTGTTCCACCTGATGCTGCAAGACTGCACGAACTGCCACACCAAGTTCAGGGAGAAGCGGCAGTAGGGAGGGAATCGGCCTCATTCAACGCTGGACTAGGTGAGTTGGACAGCGAACCGACTGGACAGCAATGTTCGTACCGCCGGCTCATACACTCCCATATCGGGCATCACACGACCAACGACAACGTCGAGGAGAAGGGCCGAGGCGGACTGATGGTCCAAATCAATGTTCAATCCTGAAGCCCGCTCGGCAAGGCGAAACATAGATGGACCTCTTTGCTGCTTACGGCGGTCTGTTTGCTGCGGCCTTCGCCGCGGCGACCATCCTTCCGGCGCAGTCGGAGGCCGCCCTTGCAGGGCTCCTAGCGACGGGTTCCTTCTCGCCGGCAATGCTGGTTCTTGTCGCCAGCATAGGAAACATCCTTGGTTCGATGGTGAACTGGGCTCTTGGTCGAGGGGTCGAACGCTTTCGCGACAGGTCTTGGTTTCCTGCCCGTCCCACGGCGCTCGACCGCGCCGCGGGTTGGTATCGCCGCTATGGACGATGGTCCCTCCTGTTGAGCTGGGCCCCGATCATCGGCGATCCGCTGACCGTGGTCGCGGGGATGTTGCGCGAGCCTCTATGGAGCTTCGTCGCGATTGTTGCCGTCGCGAAGGTTGCGCGCTACCTGGCTGTCGCCGGAGCGGTTCTGAACCTGATGTAAGTGACGATTCAGCGATAAACGCGCAGCTCCGTTCACTTTTGGTTGCACTGCAACAAACTCACCGCGATCCGCCTTGACAAATCAAGCGAACAATTGTCCCAAGGGCACGATGAGGAAGCTTGGTCGAATCTCGATTTTGGGAAACATACCGCTCCGAGCAGTGCTGGCGATCGTGTTCCTGGTCATGTCGGCTCTTCAGCCCGGTTTGTTTGCCACGGCCAGTGCCTCGGGTTTCCACAGCGACGCGGGGATGGATCTCCCTGCCGAAGACCACTCCCACGAGATGGGTGGTCACGACCACGGCGCCGCTGCCGACGACGTGGATATGTCAGGGCACGATCACGGTACCAATTCCAGCGAGAAAAGCTGCGAAGTCCATTGCGCGCCGGCCAATGCCGTGCCGGTCGATTGTCCCGACCTAGAGCGCGTTGTCTCGCGCTGCTTTGCGGCCGTCGTTGCCGAAGTTTCGGCAGGCGGCGAGTACACCGCCCATATAAGACCTCCCAGACCCCTGAGCTGACGCGCCTCTCTGGGGCGTTCGCGCGCAGCGTCCGGAATCCGTTCCGGCGCGGCCAAACGCATACGTCAAGCTTCAGGTCCACAATGAAAATCGCAAATCTCGCGGTCCTCGCATCGCTGTTCGTTGCCGGATGCGCGGCAACCACGCCGCCGGACATCCTTCCGGCCTTCAATGCGGCCGATCCGGTGATGGGCATCCGCGATACGCACTATCACTCGGTCATCGTCGACTATCACCACCGGGAGCCCGTCGATCCGCAGAATTGGCGGCGTCTCAATGAGGAGCGCTCCCCTTCGAAGCCGGGAGCCGGATCATGAAGCGCCGGTTCCTGACCATGGCTGGGGTCGTAGCCATCCCGCTGATCGCTGCCGGATGCGCGACCAACGGGGCCCTTGAGGGTATTTCCGACCCGATGGCCGGCTTCACGACAGTCGAGGCCCGCGCCGAATCCGTAACCGGCAAGAAAACGGTGTGGGTGCAGTCCAGCGAGGAGGCGAGGGGGGTCTCAGAGCGCGTGAAAAGTCTCGTCCAGGGGAAGACGATCGGTCCGGACCTTGCGGTGCAGGTCGCTCTGCTCAACAACAAGGGCCTGCAGGCCGCGTATGCCGAGATCGGCCTGTCGGCGGCCGATGTCTGGCAAGAAGGGATGCTCGTCAATCCTACGATCTCGGTCGGCATGATTGGTGTCGATCCAGTGAAAACGATCGAAGGGGCGGTGGTCAGCAACATCCTTGCGCTGGCGACCCGTGAACGGCGCGTCGCTGTTGCGGATGCGCGCTTCCGTCAGGCCCAACTCCGCGCTGCCGAAGAAACGCTACGACTCGCCGCCGATACGCGGCGGGCCTGGATCAATGCGGTATCGGCCTGGGAAAGCGTTTCCTATTTGAATCAGGCGCAAGCCGCCGCGGATGCTGCTTCGGAACTCGCTCAAAAACTTGGCGAGACAGGCGCTTTCACAAAGACCGGCCAGGCCCGCGAACATGTTTTCTACGCCGAGATCGTCGGCCAGGCGGCGGAGGCGCGTCTTGCGGCCCGGACCGCCAAGGAAGAGCTCACCCGCCTCATGGGTCTTTGGGGGCCAGACGTTGATTATTCGGTCCCGAACGCACTCCCAGGGTTGCCGAAAGGTGCCAAGGCCAGGCGCGCCATCGAGGCCGAGGCGCTTAGAAACCGCGTCGACCTTGAGATCGCAAAGCTTGAGCTGGAGGCGCTGGCGAAATCCTACGGTCTGACCGAGGCGACCCGCTACGTCACCGACCTCGAGCTGCTCACCGGCGTGGAGGTGGAACGCGAGGAATCGGAGGAAGGCGGAACCGAGACGAGCACTTCACCCATCCTGGAAGTCGAGTTCGTCATCCCGATCTTTGACACCGGGAAGGCGCGGATGCGCAAGGCCGAGCTTGCCTACATGCAGGCTGCAAACCGGATGGCGGAAAAGGCGGTCAACATCCGATCCGAGGCGAGGTCTGCCTATGACGCTTACCGTTCGACCTACGACATCGCTCGGCACTATCGGAACAGTGTCGTGCCGCTGCGAACAAAGATCGAGGCGGAGTCGGTCCTCACCTACAACGGCATGATCACCAACACGTTCGAGCTACTCGCGGACACCCGCGCGAAAATCAGCGCGATCATGCTTTCCCTCAATGCCAAGCGCAATTTCTGGCTGGCCGACGTCAACCTCGGAACCGCCATTCATGGCGGTGGCGGGAGCTCGCCCGCAGGCGGCGAAGTACCTGCCGCAGCCGAAGCAGGCGCCGAAGGCCACTAAACTCTAAGGAGAAGAAAATGCTTTCAAGACGTCAGTTGCTAGGCGCGGGAGCCCTGCTCGCCGGCGCCACGGCATGGACCAAAACCTCGGCGATGGGCTTGCCGGATGCGGCCGTCATGGAGTCACCGGATATGCAGCCGCCGATCTTCCCGACGAGCGGGCCTGACTACCAGCCGGTGGTCACTCTCAATGGTTGGACCCTTCCGCATCGCATGAACAGCGGCGTGAAGGAATTCCACCTCGTCGCCGAGCCCGTCGAGCGGGAACTGGCACCGGGCTCGACCGCGTATCTGTGGGGCTACAACGGTCAGTCCCCCGGTCCGACGATCGAGGCAGTCGAAGGCGACCGTGTCCGCATCTTCGTGACCAACAAGCTTCCCGAGCACACCACCATCCACTGGCACGGCATGATCCTGCCAAACGGCATGGATGGTGTGACCGGCCTTACACAGCCCGGAATCCCGCCCGGCAAGACATTCGTCTACGAGTTCGACCTCGTGAAGAGCGGTACCTTCATGTACCACCCGCACGCCGACGAGATGGTCCAGATGGCCATGGGCATGATGGGTTTCTTCGTCATTCATCCGAAGGACCCGAAGTTCATGCGGGTGGACCGCGATTTCGTGTTCCTGCTGAATGCTTTCGACATCGAGCCGGGGTCGTACGTCCCGCGCATCATGGAGATGACGGACTTCAATCTTTGGGCCTGGAACAGCCGCATCTTTCCGGGGATCAGCCATCTTCCAGTGGCGAAGAACGACCGCGTCAGGGTCCGGGTGGGCAACCTGACGATGACCAACCATCCGATCCACATGCATGGTTACGACTTCGAGGTGACCTGCACCGACGGCGGCTGGGTCCGCCCGGAGGCGCGGTGGCCGGAGGTATCGATCGACATCCCCGTCGGCGCCATGCGGGCGTACGAGTTCGACGCCAAATACGAAGGTGACTGGGCGATCCATTGCCACAAGTCGCATCACACCATGAACGCCATGGGTCACGACGTGCCCACGTTCATCGGCGTCGACAACTCGAAGGTCACCGACAAGATCCGCCGGGTCCAGCCCGAATATATGGCGATGGGTGACCGCGGCATGGCCGACATGGGCGAGATGGAGATGCCGCTTCCTGACAACACGGTCCCGATGATGACCGGCTGGGGGCAGTTCGGCGCTATCGAAATGGGCGGGATGTTCTCGGTCGTGAAGGTGCGCGAAGGCCTGTCCGCGAACGACTACGCCGATCCTGGTTGGTACCAGCACCCGGAAGGAACCGTGGCCTACGAGTGGACCGGGGATGTTCCCGCTCCAGCGAAATCAGGCGACGCAAAAACGATGGCTCCGCAAAGAGAGCACGGCGGCCACGGAAAACAGGGATGAGAAACCGAAACCCCCAACCTCAACAAAAGAGAGAATGTGCAGAATGAAACGCATATTAGCAGCGGCCGTTTTGATGGCGGTCAGTTCCGGAACAGCTCTTGCCACTGGAACCCACGCCGGAGGCCATGGAGACGAAACCGCCACGATGGCAATCGGCAAGCCTGGAAAGGCGGGCAAGGCAAAGCGAACCGTCAACATCACGATGTCGGAGAGCGACGACGGCAAGATGATGTTCCAACCGGCTGTGCTCAAGGTGAAGCAGGGCGAAACCGTTCGTCTGAAGTTCATCAATAAGGGCGAGGTCGACCACGAGTTCGTCATGGACGTCCATGAAGGGATCATGGAGCACAAGGCGCTGATGGAGAAGTTCCCCGAGATGGAGCATGCCGACCCCAATTCCATTCGGCTGGCGCCGGGCGCCGGAGGCGAGATCGTCTGGACCTTCGCCAATGCCGGCGAATTCGGTTTCGCCTGCCTGATTCCGGGTCATTACGATTCCGGCATGAAAGGCGATATCAGCGTCGCCCACTAACCCTCCAAACCGCAAAGGAAGCAGCCATGAAACCATTGGTAAAGGCACTCTCGACCCTGGTGCTCGCGCTCGCCATCGGCGGGAGCGCGCTCGCACAGGAATACGTGAAAGGCGAAGTCGTCAAAATCGACGCCAAGCAGAAGAAGCTGACGATCAAACATGAGCCGCTGGAGAATCTCGATATGCCCGCGATGACGATGGTGTTTGTCGTCGCGGAGGACGCCATGCTCGAGAAAGTCAAAGCGGGTCAAGCGATCGAGTTTACAGCCGACCGCGTCAACGGACGCATCACGGTCACTGGTATCAAGTGATCCGGGAATGGAGCCGCGGGTTGAAATCAACCCGCGGCCGCGGTCTGATCGGGCAATACCGCGGGCACGAGCGTCACGATGAGGGAGCCGCGCAGAATGTTATCCAGAGGCTTTCTTTCCAGTCATCGTGTGCGGAGCGGCTCAGAGGAATAGCCATGGGATACTTCCGCGCGCCCACACTCACGTATGCGGGATAATTACAGCGAACGCGTGCACGATGCTTTCCGGTGTCTTCATATCTTACAGCGCCGGTCGCGTCCGTCTCGGCCAAGCCAATAGCGACTTCAAAGTCATAATCGCTATCTTGCGAGACACTATTGTTCAGGACGCTGAGCTGGACCGACGTGGCATCTGGAAAATTGGCAGTGTAAAATACCACTTGCTCCGCCATTGAGGGCGTAGCCACCATCACGCCGGCAAGAAATGCAATGGCGCGCATCTCCTCCTCCCGAGGATCGAAAACGACACTATCATCTATCGCACGGATATTCGAATCGAATCTCTGTTTCGGCAGGGGGGGCCGCGTCGTGCGCGGTTTCACAAGAAGGTCATAAATCCCGGAAACACTATCGCGCGATGGCTGCCTATGCCAAAGTGTGACTAATGACGAATTCGTTCGGCTTCGGAAGGATGCTGTTGCTGCTGGTCGTGTTTGGCCTGGCCTTTGCACCTTTGGGAGCTTCGCCTTCGGGTGCTTCTGTCGCCGGGTCGGGTTTGTCGATGCCGGACGACATGCCATGCTGCCCCGACGGCAAGCCAATGGTGCCGGACTGCGGCAAGGATTGCCCGCTGGCCGTTTTGTGCGTGTTGGGGGTGGTCACCGCCCCGCTTCCCGAAACGCTCTCCTTCCTTCTCCCTGCGCCGGTCGGAGACGATTTCCTGAACGGCAGAGACGTGATCCTGCCCTCGCTCGTCGGGGAACCGCCCCCGAGACCTCCCAAAGTCTGACTGGCAAATAGGCGCGTTTAGCGCCGGAACCCGTGCGGGCGAATACTGCGCGGGCCGTTCGCATGGCGTTTGTCATGCCCCCGCCGTGCGCAAGCGCGGAACAATGTCAGTCGGAAACATTGATCATGAAATCGAAATTTTTCCCATGCGCCGCAATGCTGGCGCTCGCGTCCTTCCTCGTAGCTTTTCAGGCGGCCAAAGCAGCGCAAGAGGACTACGAATTCCAGCTCGTTAAGAACGAGATCAAGGAAGGAAACGGTGCCGTCGTCGCGGTCAGGCTCCTCGACAAGAGGACAGGCGCTCCGGTGAATAACGCCGTCGTATTCGCCACCAGAATGGACATGGCTCCGGACGGAATGGAGGCGATGACTGCGTCTATCGAGGCGCTGCCATCCGAGGAGCCCGGCATCTATCGCTTCAAGACCAACTTCATGATGGCTGGAGGCTGGCGCTTCTCCATCGCGGCGAAGGTCCAGGGCGAGACCGAAACGGTCGAGGGCCGCCTGGAATTCAAGGCCGTCCAATGAAAAGGTTCGGCTCATTGCTGACGCTTGCCGTATTGGCGGCCGGGGCGGCCGCAGGCGGATACTCGGCCGGACAGCACGATCTGTCCGTCTCGGACGTCGTGCAAATGATCGAGACGAACATCGAGCGCCCGCTCAGCGCGGAACCGATGACGACGACTGCCGATCCGGTTCCCTTTGGTCCCATCATTTACTACCGCCATCCCGATGGAGATCCAGCCTATTCGTCGATGCCGAAGCGCACCGAGGACGGCCGGGATTTCGTCGCGATCCTGGCGAGCGAAGACGTTAGTTTCGAGGTTCGCCCTGAGGTCAAAGCAGGCGGCGGTGAAGCGACGGGGCCGAGCGGCCGGAAGATTCTCTACTACCGCAATCCCATGGGCCTGCCGGACACGTCTCCTGTGCCGAAGAAGGATTCCATGGGGATGGACTACATTCCCGTCTTCGAAGGCGAAGCGGATGACGGGTCGACCGTCAAGGTCTCGGCAGGAAAGCTGCAACGGACAGGCGTGAAGACAGCGCTGGCCACCAGAGGCGCGATCAAACGTCCGGTCCGGGTTCCCGGCACAGTCACGCTGGACGAGCGCCGCGTCAGCGTCGTCTCGACTCGCACCGAGGCTTTCCTCGAGGAAGTGGCGAACATTACGACCGGAGAGGCCATCGAGAAAGGTCGCCCGCTCGTCCGGTTTTACGCCAGAGAAATCGCCCAGGCAGGTGCTCTCTATGCCGCCGACCTGAAAGGCGGGTCAGGCGCCAACGCGGCGGCAGGAAGCCTGCAGCGTCTTGAAAATCTCGGCGTTCCTGCGGAAGCGATTGCTGAGATCGAGAAGACGAAGAAGGTGCCGATCTCGGTTACGCTGATGGCGCCCCGCAGCGGCGTTGTTCTCGAGCGCATGGCCGTCGACGGCATGATGGCGGAGGCGGGTGAAATTCTGTTCCGCATCGCCGATGTCTCGACCCTCTGGGTCATGGCGGACGTGCCGGAATAAGAGTTGAGTTCGGTTCGCATCGGGGACAAGGCGACCGTCCGCATCCGCAGCCTTCCGGGCAAGGTGTTCGAAGGCAAGGTCGGTCTGATCTACCCTGAAATCCAGGGACAGACCCGCACCGCGAGGATTCGCATCGAACTCCCCAACCCCGACGGGCTGCTGCTTGCCAACATGTATGCCGAGGTGGAGATCGCGACGGGCGGCACTGATCCTGTCGTGGCCGTGCCCGATAGCGCCGTCATCGACACGGGGGACCGCCAGGTTGTGATCGTCGACAAAGGCGAAGGCAGCTTTGAGCCGCGCGACGTGAAGATCGGCATGCGAGGCGACGGTATGGCCGAGATCATGGAGGGCCTTGCCGAAGGTGAAAAGGTCGTTGTCTCGGCTAACTTCCTGATCGACGCCGAAAGCAACCTGAAGGCCGCGCTCAGCGCGCTGACGCCTGCGGAGGCGCAGCCATGATCGCAAAGCTCATTGCCTGGTCGGCCCGAAATCTGATCCTCGTATTCTTCGCGACCGGACTTGCCGCTGCCGCGGGGGTCTATGCGGTCAAGACCCTGCCGCTGGATGCCATACCGGACCTCTCCGACGTCCAGGTCATCGTGTTCACCGATTATCCGGGCCAGGCCCCGCAGGTCGTCGAGGACCAGGTCACCTATCCGCTGACGACCTCTATGCTGACCGTGCCACGGTCGAAGGTGGTGCGCGGTTTCTCCTTCTTCGGCGTATCCTTCGTCTACGTGATCTTCGAGGACGGCACCGATCCCTATTGGGCGCGGAGCCGGGTGCTCGAATATCTGAACGCGGCCGCCAGCCGTCTGCCCGACGGCGTTTCCCCGGCGCTCGGACCGGACGCGACAGGCGTCGGCTGGGTTTACCAGTACGCGGTCGTCGCCAAGGAGTTGTCCCTCGCGGAACTCCGGTCCCTGCAGGACTGGGTCGTGCGCTTCGCAGTTTCGAAGGCGGAAGGCGTGTCCGAGGTTGCAAGCGTCGGCGGTTTCGTGAAGCAGTACTCGATAGTGGTCGATCCGTCGCGGATGCGCGCCCAGGGCGTGACGCTTTCGGAAATAGGCGAAGCGGTCCGCACCAGTAACATGGACACGGGTGGCCGCACGGTCGAAATTTCCGAATTCGAGTTCATGGTGCGGGGTCGCGGCTATCTGAAGAGTGTGTCCGACATCGAGAGCATCGTGCTCAAGTCGGTCAGCGGCGTGCCGCTCAGGCTCGGCGACGTCGCCAAGGTCGAGATTGTGCCTGACGAGCGCCGCGGCATCGCTGAACTGAACGGCGAGGGCGAGGTCGCGAGCGGCATCGTGTTGCAGCGGGTCGGCGCGAATGCGCTGACCGTCATCGAGAACGCCAAGGAGAGACTCGCTGAGATCGAAAGGAGCCTGCCCGAAGGCACCGAGATCGTGCCCGTCTACGATCGTTCAAAGCTCATCGAGGCGGCTATCGAAACCCTGAAGTCGACGCTGATCGAGGAGAGCATCGTTGTAGCCCTCGTCACCATCGTGTTTCTGCTTCATGTGAGGAGCGCACTGGTCGCCATAATCATGCTGCCCGTCGGCATCCTGATGGCTTTCGCCGCTATGAAGCTGCTTGGCCTCGGCTCCAACATCATGAGCCTCGGCGGCATCGCTATCGCCATCGGGGCGATGATCGACGCGGCGATCGTCATGATCGAGAACGCGCACAAGCACCTGGAACGGGCGCCTCCGGGCAAGCCCCGCATCGAGGTTTTGATCAAGGCTGCAGCCGAGGTCGGGCCAGCGCTGTTCTTCAGCCTGCTCATCATCACGGTCTCGTTCCTGCCGATATTCACGCTTGAAAGCCAGGAAGGCCGTCTGTTCGGTCCGCTCGCCTTCACCAAAACCTTCGCCATGGCGGCGGCGGCGCTGCTCTCGGTGACACTGGTGCCTGCCTTGATGGTGATGCTCGTGCGCGGCCGCATCGTGCCGGAGCACAGAAACCCGCTCAACAGGCTGCTTATCGGCCTCTATCGGCCCGTTATCGCCGGGGTGCTGAAGGCGAAGACCTTCACGATCCTGCTCGCAATCGCAGCCTTAGCTGTCACGGTTTGGCCAGCGCGCCAGCTTGGCAGCGAGTTCATGCCGAATCTCGACGAGGGAACGCTGATGTACATGCCGACGACGCTGCCAGGGCTGTCCGTCACGAAAGCCGCGGAACTGATGCAAATGCAGGACCGGATCATAAGGTCGTTCCCGGAAGTAGAGTCTGTCTTCGGCAAGGCAGGCCGCGCACAGACCGCGACCGACCCCGCGCCGACCGAGATGTTCGAAACGATCATCAACTTGAAACCGAAATCCCAATGGCGGCGGGGAGTCACGTCGGAAAGCCTGAAAACCGAGATGGACGCCGCGCTGCAGTTTCCGGGCGTGTCGAATGCCTGGACGATGCCGATCCGCGCCCGCATCGACATGCTGTCGACGGGCATACGCACGCCCGTGGGGGTCAAGGTCTACGGCACCGATCTCGCTCAAATGGAAAATGTCGCGCGCCAGATCGAGGCCGTTCTCAGGGCCGTGCCCGGCACGTCGAGTGCCTACGCCGAGCGGGTGATCGGCGGTTACTATCTCGACATCGTGCCCGACCGAACCGCCCTCGGCCGCTACGGCCTGTCGATCGGCGACGTGCAGGACGTGATCTCCATGGCGCTCGGCGCAAAGGTCATTACGTCCACGGTCGAGGGCCGCGAGCGCTATGGCGTCGCAATCCGCTATCCGCGGGCGCTCAGAAGCGATCCCGGCGCGATTGCCCGCGACGTGCAGATCGCGTTGCCCGGCGGCGGCTTCGTGCCGCTGGGCGAGGTCGCCAAGGTTGAACTCACGCGCGGCGCGACCTCGATCCGTACCGAGAACGGACAGCTCGCCGTCTACATCTTCGTCGATCTTGCCGGCCGCGATCTCGGCGGCTATGTCAGCGAGGCTCAAGCTGCGGTCGCCGCCGAGGTAAAACTGCCGCCCGGTTATTCGGTCGCCTGGAGCGGGCAGTTCGAATATCTCGAACGTGCCAAGGCGCGGCTGAAGATCGTCGTGCCGCTGACGCTCGCGCTCATCTTGCTGCTGCTCTACCTCAATTTCCGTGCGCTGACGGAGACGCTGATCGTCATGCTGTCGCTGCCATTCGCGATCGTCGGCGGCATTTGGATGATGTGGTGGCTGGGCTTCAACATGTCGGTCGCGGTCGCGGTGGGCTTCATTGCGCTCGCCGGCGTGGCCGCCGAAACCGGGGTCATCATGCTGATCTATCTCGACAACGCGTGGAGCGAAGCGAGGGCCAGATGTGCGGCCGAGAAGCGGAGTTTGACCAAGTTGGATCTCAACGAGGCGATCATGTTCGGCGCCGTCGAGCGCGTGCGCCCGAAGATGATGACAGTCGTCGCCATCATGGCGGGCTTGCTGCCTATCCTGTGGAGCACGGGCACCGGATCGGAGGTCATGCAGCGGATAGCCGTCCCCATGATCGGCGGCATGATTTCTTCAACGATCCTGACGCTTGTCGTGATCCCGGCCGTCTACGGCATCGTCAAGGGCTGGTGGTTGCCGAGCCGGAGTGTGATCGAGGAGCCAAGAGAAGACGCTCGGCTGAAACTGGCCGTGCAATAGGAGCGAAAAATGATGGATCAGATGATGTCCGGCGGCATGTGGGGCATGGGCGTGGCAGGCTTCATCCTCCCGGCTCTGGTCGTGCTGGTGATCGCTGCCTTGGTCAAGTTCGTGTTCTTCAAATGACAATCGCAGTAACGAGGGCGCGCGGGCGGAACCGGGCGCCCTCAGATGAGGCTTTCTAGGCCGCCATTTTCCGGCAGCTCTCTGCGCAGCGACGGCAGGCCTCGACACATTCCTGCATGTCGCCAAAGCGCTCGCAATCATCCGCACATTCGTTGCAGATCTCGGCGCATTCGCCACAAGTATGCTTGTGGTGCTCGGAGCCGATGAGCATGAAATGCGCCGATGTCCGGCAGATTTCGGCGCACGCCATCATCAATGTGAAGTGTTGTTTTTCGGTGTGCTGGCCGCCCAGTTCCAGGCAGTGTCCCATCGAGGTTGATAGGCATACCGAGTAACAGCGCAGGCATTCGTCGATGCAGCTTTTCATTTCGGGGCTAAGGTGATGCATTGAGGGGTGTCCTTTGTTCGAGTCGGGGAGCGCCCTGCGACGCCTCCTCACGATCACTTTGCATTAGCCTCAAGCCACTGCTTGAACTCGCCGATTTCCTTGGTCTGGGCGTCGATGATCGTCTGAGCCATCTTCTTGGCTTCGGCATTGTCGCCGTACTTCAGCTCGACTTCGGCCATGTCGATCGCACCCTGGTGATGCGCAATCATCCCGCAAGCGAAGGCGACATCGGGGTCTTTGGCCATCATGCCTTGCATCATGGCAGGATGCATCTTCATCATCGCTGCCATGTTGGCCTTGTGCGCTTCATCCATGCCCGACATGTCAATGCCGGCCATTCCCGGCATGGTGTGCCCGGCTGATGCGCCATCAGCCTGACGGCATTGCGCCGGCAAGGGCGTTGCAGCCACATCCATAGGCTGGTCGGAGGATTGCTGAGGGAACGCCGCCGAGGCGAAACCCGAAAGCAGCAATGCCGTGGCGATCGCGATTTTGGTTTTGGTCATGATTTGTCTCCTGATTGCTTGAACTATGACGCGCGGCGCCAAAGTCTCGCCTCGGCGCCGGCTCGTGACATGAATCCGCTTATGGTTTTGGCGGTCGGTCCAACCGGTCAGGGATCCGAGAACTGGGCAGACCGGCCGTTTCGATGCGGACAGGAGATTCCAGTGCGGGACTCGGCAGAGTCGCCGGGACAGCTGCGAAGCCGGCCATGCAATGGAGCGCCGAACAGCAATGTGCGACGCGATGGCCGGTATTTATGCATGGGTCAGTGGCACCCGCCTCGCTTCCCTGCGCAATCGTCTGCGGCAATTGCAATACCGTGCCGGGAGGATGATCGCGGTTCAGCGCGTTTGCGGGTTGCGCTCCGGACAGGAGCAAACCTACAGCGAAGCAGATAAGAATGGCTGCCTTCGCCCGCCGAAGAACCCAGAGTTCAACGCATGACATGCTGCGTAACGGAAGCGCGAAAACTTTGTTCCGATACTGCGGGCCGCCGGTGTAGAAGGAGCGACTGCGGCTAGCGCTGCGGAGCCGTCGGGCCCTCATGCTGCTTGCGCCACCCGTACCGGGTCAAGCCCCGCGGCTTGTACAGCGACAGCGCCACAGGCACGAGCAATACAAGCAACCCTCCCGTGGCGTGGATCACAGGTGACATCCTCAGCCCCCGAAGGTCCGCGCTGGATAATATCGTCTCTGGAGAGACGTCAGCTAGATAGCCAATTAGCTCCAGCTGAAGCAGCAGCACGATGGTGACGAGGATGTTCAGCAGAAGTTTCGCTAAGACCCAATAGTGCCGGAACAGCCCCCACGGAGTGCCTAGCGACTGGACAATCCCGGTTAGCAGAGAGGCCAGGACCAGCGGTACGATGACGAACCAGGCGGTCAGCTCCATCGCCGGATAGGCGGCGTGCACTATCTGCAAATCCTTGCTGGTCAAGCCGGCGACCGCAAGAGCGAGAAAGCCAGCTACCGCGCCAAGCGAGCCGACCGATGAAGCGACATGCACGGTGAGCGCGATCTTGCGAAGGCCGGGTGTCATGATCATGGCTGTTGCATGCTAGGCTCTGAAACGCTCGAGGACGGCATGTGCCGACCGGGGCCGTGTGGTCCGCCGACGCCGGTGAAGAGCGCAGCGATAACCAGCAGGACCAGGATGATCGCGATGATCCCCGAAATTTTCACCCAGCGGGGTGCGCCGGGGTAGGGAGGCGGGTCGGCCATGTGCGTTCCCTCCGTCGCGAGCAGCGTCGAGTTTTCATGACTATGAAAGCTTTATCGAGACAGAATGTCGATATCAAGTCCAAATGTCTCGTATCTCGACATCGCTGCTACGTCACGTATATTGGGGCGGTGCCGAAGCTATGGAACGAAACCATCGATGCGCACCGCCGCGCGGTGCGCGACGCGACCCTGGACGCCACCGCTGCGTTGGTGGCCAAGCATGGGTTGCTGTCAGTGACGATGGCGAAAATCGCCGAGGAGACTGGAATAGGTCGCGCGACGCTGTACAAATACTTCCCGGACGTCGAAGCGATCCTCGCCGCCTGGCACGAACGTCAGGTTGCAGGTCACCTCGAACATCTCATTGCAATCCGGGACCACGCTGGCAACGCTGGTGAGGGGCTAGAAGCGGTACTTGAGGCCTACGCGTTCATTTCTCACGAGCACCAGGGCACCGAACTCGGGGCAGGCCTGCATCGAGGCG
Organism: Mesorhizobium sp. KR9-304; assembly: GCF_040049215.1. Lineage (NCBI taxonomy): Bacteria > Pseudomonadati > Pseudomonadota > Alphaproteobacteria > Hyphomicrobiales > Phyllobacteriaceae > Mesorhizobium > Mesorhizobium sp. KR9-304. The sequence goes on from NZ_JBDZDN010000005.1 coordinate 107,922, forward strand.
AACACGTCGTCAAGGCGCGGCATCATCTCCACCAGCTCATCCGCGATCTGCTGGCCGAGGGCGCAGCGACGGGCGACCTCCGGGATGACGTCGCGCCTGACGAGCTTGCGACCTATTGCCTCCACGCCGTTACGGCAGCCAGCAGCCTGCCATCCAAGGCCGCGGTCCACCGGCTCGTCGCGGTTACTCTGGCCGGGTTGCGGTCTACACGCTAACCCGTGTCAGCGCACCCGAGACGTCGACACAGCGGTTCTTGTGGTTGCGATCGAGGAGTTTCTTGCTGTGCATGTTGCCGGCGTGCTGCGATTTTCTCGGTGAGCAAAGAGCAGAACGGAATCGCACCGCGCCGCCCTTTGAGCTTGGAGCAAAAAACCAGATGAGGAAGGCCGGGCAATCCATTGTCGTGACCATGGGCGAACCCGCGGGAATAGGCGCCGAGATCACGCTTGGCGCATGGTTGCGTCTTCGGGAAACCGATTGCGCCTTTTATCTCCTGCATGATCCCACTCACGTCTCCGAACTGGGGCAGGCACTGTCTTTGCGTGTTCCCATAACAGTCATCTCGCATCCCACAGAGGCGCGCGAGGCATTCAGGGAAGCGCTGCCCGTCATGCCCGTCCAGCTCGTGGCGCCAATCCGGTTGGGTCAACCCGATTCCCGCAATGCCGACTCGGTAATTGACGCTATCCGTCTCGCCGTCGAGCTGACTGTAACAGGCCAGGCATCCGCTCTCGTGACGAACCCGATTCAGAAGTCGGTTCTGTACGAAAGCGGTTTTCCGTTTCCAGGACACACGGAATTTCTCGAGGAACTTAGCGGCGCCGGTTTTCGCGCAGTCATGATGCTCGCCAGCGAGGAATTGAAGGTCGTCCCGGTCTCGATACATGAGGCGCTGGCCGCGGCCGTGAGCGAAATATCCAAGCAGAGAATAGTGGACGTCGCGCGGGCCACCGCCTCGGGATTGAGCCGGGACTTCGGAATCCCGAATCCACGTCTGGCGATCGCCGGGCTCAATCCGCATGCCGGCGAGGGCGGCAGCATGGGCCGCGAGGAAATCGAGACAATCGCCCCGGCAATCGAAATTCTAAAGCGGGAAGGAATCGATGCCTCGGGACCATATCCACCTGACACGATGTTCACGTCGCGTGCCCGCCAAACTTACGACGCGGCAATCTGCATGTATCACGACCAGGCATTGATCCCGCTGAAGACACTGGACGTCGATGGAGGAGTGAACATCACCATGGGCTTGCCATTCGTGCGCACGTCGCCGGACCACGGGACAGCTCTGGACATCGCCGGACGTGGGGTCGCGGATCCGGGCAGCCTCATCTCCGCCATCAGGATGGCCGCCAAGATCGCGGAACATCGTTCTCGTTCTAAAAAAGGAATCGTCGCGTGAGACAGATACGTCTTGGCGTCAACATCGACCACGTCGCCACGATCCGCAACGCGCGCGGCGGTAGCCATCCTGACCCCGTCGCCGCTGCGGTGCTGGCTCTGGAAGCAGGAGCGGATGGCATCACCTTGCACCTGCGTGAGGATCGGCGACATATCAGAGAAGACGATCTGCGTCGCCTCGGGGCCGTGATAAGCGCTCCGATCAACCTGGAGATGGCAGCCACCGAGGAGATGGTTGCCATCGCCTTGGCTGCGCTTCCGCACGCGGTATGCCTCGTGCCGGAGCGGCGCGAGGAGGTCACGACCGAGGGCGGCCTCGATGCTGCCGGCCACCGCAGGACGCTGGAGCCGGTCATTGCGAGGCTGAATGATGCGGGAATTCGCGTGTCGTTGTTCATCGATCCCGACGAAATTCAAGCTGAAGGCACCGGTGGTCGAGCTCCATACGGGAAGCTACGCGGGGACTGACGGCCAATCACACCGCGCGGAACTCGACCGGCTGGTTCGAGCTGCGGCGACCACGCGGATTTACAACATCGAATGCCACGCGGGCCACGGGCTGACGTTTGAAAATGTGTCCGACGTTGCCGCCATACCGGAAGTCGTCGAGCTGAACATTGGCCATTTCCTGATTGGTGAAGCCATTTTCGTTGGCTTGAAGGCCAGCATCTCTGAAATGAGACGACGTATCGCGGTCGCGGCGAACATGGTCTGAGGGGTACAGTGCATCGACTGCAAGGGTTGCCCTCGTTCTGGATGTCAATTGCGGGCAGCCTGTTCGCAGGTAGGATCATTCGATGCTCGACAGGCTGAAACGCTGGGCGCGCACGATCAAGCGTGATGTGCATGCCGTCTACCTTGCCGCTCGAGACCCTCGCACTCCTTGGTATGCGAAGGCGCTGGCGCTGTGCATTGCGGGATATGCCCTGTCGCCGATAGACCTGATCCCGGATTTCATTCCCGTCCTGGGGTATCTCGACGATGCGATAATCGTACCGCTCGGCATTCTGGCTGTGGTGAAAATGATCCCGCCCGAGTTGATGGCGGAGCACCGAGCCGCCGCCGCTCTCGCCGGAGAGCTCCGGACTGTGGCCCGCGATTCTGGCGGACACGGGCGCGACCGTGCTCGTCACGGCGAATGCGATGCGGCTGCTAGGTTGGAAGGGGCGGTGACCTCGCCGGACCGAATGGAAAGGCGTAGTATTGTTGGATGACATCACTCCGCGACGGGAGACAACAGATGAAAAGAAGAACCTTCCTGAGTGCTCTCCCGTTGTCGCTCGCGTTCCTTGTACCGGGCGTGGTCCACGGCACCGGACAGGCGATGACCGTCTACAAGAATTCGTGGTGCGACTGCTGCCACGGATGGGCGGAAGCGATGCGCAAGGCAGGCTATTCCGTGACCACCGTCGACATGGACGACCTCTCTCCGATCAGGAAAAGGGCTGGCGTGCCTGCTGCGATGGAAGGGTGCCATTCCGCCGAGATCGGCGGCTACTTCCTCGAAGGTCACGTTCCGCCGGAGGCCGTCGCAAAGCTGCTCGCAGAACGACCGGACATCGGTGGCCTTGCGGTCCCCGGCATGCCGCTTGGTTCGCCTGGCATGGGAGATGATCCAAAGGCGACGTACGAGGTGTTCGCGCTACCGCGCGATCCAACCGCAGCTGCTACCGTCTATTATCGCGCGGGCGAACAGCCCTGATTGCCGGGGAGCCGATGAAACCGCGGCACGCCCTCGCTGCAATCCTTGCCGTGGCGTCCGGTTATTTCTTCGCGCTTCCGGCAGCTCTTAGTGCCGATGACTCACCGATCGGTGCCTATCTCTGGTTTCCTGAACCGGGCGGGCCGAAATCCGAACAGGACTGCCACGACCTCGTCGCCCGCGTGAAACCCTCGAAGGAAAAGGCGGAGATGTCGCTGTGGGGCTGGCTTCCCGAAAACGATCCGAGCGCGGGCTCGTTCTACCTGCTCCTGTCGAAGACGCGAATGGAGCCCACCTACGGGGCGGAGGGAGACTACGATTCCGGCACCGTCACGCTCGGCGAAACCGTCAACGGCGAAACAGCGTTTACACTCATTCCGGACGACCATCCCGATACGCCCATCAAGGGCACGATCATGGCGAAACCCGATAGCAGCATCGTCGTTGTAACGCTGCGGGGAATTCCGGCCGACGCCGGCACGACGGACCGGACGACATACTTCTGTCGCTTCGAGGGAGGCATCGTGACCTGAGGTCACTGAAGCATCGTCCACCCTGGGCAGTTGTACAAAGCATTTTCCGATTTTTTCCGTCCAACATCAGATGGGACGGACTAAGAATCAAAAGCCTATCTTGCCAATCGCTTTTGACGTTGTGCTGTACCAAATGCAGTACCGCTACGAACTGGCGGGCTCGATTCGCTTCGGCCTCGCCAGAGCGCTGGAAAGCGCGGCTCGCCCGGGATGGGCGGTACACAAAGTCTTTGCCGTGAGTGATACTCCCAACGTCTCGCAATGAACCTGTGCGCGTTGGTGCTTCTTGCTTACTCAGTCAGACCTCTCATCTCTCTCCTGGCTGCTTCGGCACGGAGTTCCAGGTATTTGGCCAGGTCGGCTAGATGAACACCCTTCGCGCATTTCTGACTGTCCTCGATCCGCACGAGCGGAAGGGCAATCTCCCCCCTAGAGATTTTTCGTACCAACTTGGTGGGCGTCAGGTGAAAAAAGTAGTCTCGGCAAACGTCATCGATTGGGATTATCGCCTTACCGGCATATTGCGCCATTAACAGGAATGCAGTGTTCATTCGCGCCCGCTTTCCGAATATCTCCGGGTGACATGAGAGCGGCCGAGAAGTTAGCTAGATCCAGAGGCGTGAAAGTCGGGGATTGTCGCACCGCTAACTTGCTCAACTATCGCATCTCTATATAGCTGCTACAACACCTTGTTGCATAACATAGCTTATGCAACTTAGTGATTGATATCATTTTAGACTCTGTGACGATTGATATCTCTAGTTTTCGCTGGTCCGCTGCGCACATATAGTCAAATCGCAGCCCCTGAGTAGGTTCAACACAGCACGTTCGCCGGCACGAATCTGCACTGCGTTGGCTAGCCGATTAACCAATCCTTGAACGGCAAAATCCAAGCTTCGACGGTACTGTAAGTAGCGACCAACCAAGCCTCGATCGTCCGCAATTCAGGCCCGAAATAGATCAGTGGGCCTACAATAACGAAGGCGAGCATTAACCAGGACTGAGGCCAGCCATGATCCTTCTCCGGCAGATCATCCGGTGGAGGCCCGTACTTGTATGCCCAGTTTTCGTGCTTCATCGGACCTAACGCTCGCGGTCGTCACGCTCCCTTTCCTGCCGTTCCGCGATTTCGCGCTCCAACTCCTGTAGGCGTGGAACGTGCTGTTGCGGAGGATCGGATGGCGTAACCTCGCGTCCGGCAGAGCGGGTCGTTCGCTCGACGCCATCTCGCGCTCTCGATGCACTCGTCTCATCAACCACTGGCGCCTGGTCATCCTGGGTCAGGCTGTCGACGTGCATGCGTTCCCGCTCTGCAACTCTCATTTCACCCCGGCGCTCGGCTTCCGAATCTGCCGATCCTGGCGCGACGTTCGCTGGAGGGACAGTCGGGCCATCTCCCTTGTCCAATATCGTGCGACCGATCATCGGCTCGCTGTACCCCTTACGCGCACTAATGACTTGTTCGCCTTCGACCCGGGCGTCCGTCTCGGCGATCTCCCGGATCCAGCTGTTGCCGGCGATTGCCAGTTGCGCCGCCTGCTCGAGCTCAGCACGAAGTTGAGCGTCAGCGTTGTTGGTATCCCGCCCATCGTCCACGGCTCGGTCGATTGCCTCCCGGGCCATCTCGACTTCGAGCCTTGTGTCGTTGCCGCGATCGGTCCCCTGCTCGCCATGGCGTACAACCGCGTGGTCCCAGGCCTCGTTGTCGGTCTCCGGCCGCCCGTCGGCCGGCATTTGCGTTTCGCGTTCCCTCAGTTCCAGATACTCCCGGCGGATGCTGACGACATCGCGTGCGGCTGCGGCAATCTCGTCATAGTCCTGCCGCTCTGACGGCTCGATGCTCGCCTCGACGCTGCCAAGCACCGCCTCGACGCGCTTCTCATAGGCCTCGAATTCGGGGCGTGTCATCTGTTGCATGGTGGCCTCCTCGATTTCTGTGAGGGTTTTCAACATTACCATATTGCTTGGCGCATGGGTAGCCAAAAGCCCCGTTTCCGCATGCTGCCCGATCTTTTGCGAAGCAATCTTGATACGGTTGATCTGTAGCGCCGCGTAGTTTGCGAGTTCTTTATCCTCGATGTCGGCGGCAAGTTCACGCCATGTATGGATGGCCGCGGCCACATAGGACCGGCTGTGTCGGGGTGTGGCCGACATCTCAGTGTTCTCGCGCTTGGCATCGTAACGGCTCTGCGCGGCCTCGCTAGTGCCCTCATGCTCGGTCCGTCCAACGTAGCTGACCGGGCGCACCTGGTTGCGCGTGTAGGCAGGCGGGCTTGCCTGATCCCGCCGGTCGGTCAGTTCCATGTCGATGCCATGCTCGCGCGCCTTCTCCGCCATAAGCGCCCGCCACTCCCGAAAGACCTGCGGGCTGGTGACGATGCGTTCGCAGGTCTCGGAGCGCATGGTGACGATCGCATGGGCGTGGATGTGCGGCCGCTTACCGCCCTCGGCTATTTCCTTGGGATCGTCGGACGGGTCGTGAACGGCGAAGACATAGCGGTGCCCCGCGAACTGCTCACCCAAAAAGTCCCGGACGGCATCCTGGAAAGCGGCCAGGTCGGTGCCGGCACGGGCCGAGACGATCAGGTGCATGACGTCCCTGCCCTTGCGGCTGTGCATCTCATGACGCCAGTCCTTCTGGACGAGATCGCCCGCGTCCTCCGACGTGCTGATCAGTCGGCCCGTTTCGTCGCGAACCTCGCGGTCAAACCGCTCAACGAGGTCGCGCACGCGCGCCGTAGCGAAGCGCACGCCGTTGCCGTAGCCGTGGAACCGGAAATGTGCGTCCACGCCACTTCCGAATTCGCTGTCCTCGAACCGTTGCTGGACTATCTCGGCGGCTTTGCGGTCACCCGTCAGCCGCTCGCCGGACCGGTCGCGCAGCACGACGACGCCCCGCACGGTAAGTTCATCCCCTGCCCGCTCATCGACGGCAAAGACGAAGCGGCGGTCGCCGAACCCCGTCTGCAGGATCTCGCGAGCAACCGCATCACGATCTCGACCATCGAACGACACATGCCCAATCGTGACGTTGAAGACGGCGACGTCCCGGCTGTCGGCGCGATTGTCGAACAGGTGTTCCCATTCGCCGCGCAGGCCTGTCAGTCCATCCTTTCCAGAAATGCGCTCACCGCGCTCGTTCTCGACAGCGAGTTGCCCTTCGCGGGCAGCATAGCTGATCATGGCGCCAACGCGACCGCCGCCGCCATAAGAGGCGAGCTTGACCACGGCAGGCTGGCTGCCACGCGCCAGCGCCTCGAAGCGGCTACGCATCGGCCGACCCACCCCCTTGCCGGCCCGCAAGCCCGCCCGCCCGGCGCGGCGCCTGCCACCATCAACAGACGCTTCCGGCAGGCGCGATGCCCCTCCCCTTTTCCGCCAGTCCCAGTCGAACTCCGACGTCTGCCCCATCTGGAGCTCGTGCAAGAGTGCCGCGCGGCGGCGCTCCCAATCGCGTTCGAAGGCTCCGAGAAAAAATTCCATCAGCCGGCCTCACCACGGCGAGCGGTGGCAGCGTTCCTCGTCATCATCGCCAGTTCGGCCGCGACAGTTGTCGCGATCGCCCGGGCGTCACCGACCGCTGCGACAAGATCGGCGCGTTCGACCGACCGACCGGTGTTAAGGGCACGTGCGACCTGGTTGAGGTTGTTGCCGACGGCGCGCATGTCCTGACCGAGCAGCTGGATGATTGCCCTATCGGCAGGGCTCAGGAAGGGTTTTTCGCCCGCGCCCTCCAGGGCAAGCGAGCGGACGAAGGCGGAAACAGACAGGCCGGTGCGGCTCGCAACCGCCTCGACCGCCGAGAACTCGTCCTCGGAAAAGCGGATGTGAGCGACCTTTTCGCGCCTGGTACGCCCTCTGGAAGCCGCTCCGTTCGACCCTGTCATCGTCCGTCTTCCCGGTGCTTGCGGCCGCAGGCCGCGGATCGAGGGCCTGTCCCTCGATCGTTAGGAAAAATGTATCACATTTTTCCGTATCCTGCCAAGCAAAAAGGTAACAATAGAGTCGTGATAGCCACATGTCACTTTCCAATTCATATCCAATGTGATTATATTTCTCCATGTTTATGTGATCGTGTGCTCGTGGGTTTCCACGGCTCTACGGCCACATGGACATGTGTGAGTAGACACACACAGTCATGGAGACATGTGTCATGCCGATCGTGATCGCGGCTATCAACGGCAAGGGCGGCGCGGGAAAGACCACCGCGCTGATGAACATCGCCGGTGAATACGCCCTGAGAGGTGGGACCGTCGCGATGCTCGACATCGATCCGCGCAACAATCTGATGAAATGGTGGAGCGACTGCCACGATAAGGACAACCAGGCCGAAGGTATCGATGTGTTCGGCCCGAAGGCGGGAAGAGCGATCGTTGCGTTCTTCGAGAAGCAGGCGGACGGATTCGACTATGTGCTCGTCGACACGCCCGGCGAGGACACTTCGATCATCGATCCGGTTGTCGCCCATGCCGATCTGGTGATCTCGCCGGTGCAGCCATCGAAGCGAGAGGTCGTCGGCGCAATCGAGTGCTTCGAGTCGGTGCAACGCATCAACGATGCGCATCGACGCCTGTGCCGGCATGGCGTGCTGAAGACACGCATCACCATGCCGGTGCGACATACTGAACTCTACCGCAAGATCCGCCCCATCATCGTCGACCAGGCGGGGACCTATCTGTTCCGGACCGAGGTCCATGAGCGCAACGTCTACAAAGACATCCATAGCGGGCTCGGGACACTCCAGATGCAGGAGGTGACACCCGCCGTTGCCAAGGCACGGCGGGAGACTGTTGCGCTGGTCGAGGAGATCGACGGCTTGCTGGCGAGGGAAGAGGAATTCATGGGATGATGCGAGGGGAGAAACTGACGCTGGATGAATTCGTCACCGCGCCCAGAAAGGCGGGAGCACCGCGACCGGCCTCGCCTGCTGCCGATAGGCCACAGGCTGACGACAGTGCGAAAGACGAGGCGGTCGTCATGCCATCAGAGCAGCCAGAAACCGCGAACTCTCAGGAGACGCGCACGGATGCGCGCAAAGCGCTGCGGCGATTGAAGCGCGAGCGGATGCAGGGTGTGCAGAGTTTCGTCAACGTCCATCTCGATCGTGGGACCAAGAAGCGGCTGAAGCTCGCTTCGTTCACATCCGAGGTTTCCATGCAGTCGCTGATGGAAACCGCGATCCGAAAATTCCTCGACGACAACGGTTTTTGATGAGCCGAATGCCGTTGTTACCGCATTGGCTATAAAAAGGGTCGTCGCAACGACAATTTCGGCGATTCTTGGAATGATTCCGATATGCGTCTATAAGGGCCGGTGGGACAGAAAAGGGCGGACGCACCGGGCAGGGACAGGACCTGAAAATTTCTGGTCCGGAGAAGCGCCGTGGCGTACCGGGGTATTCGATGGCCGACAAGGATGATGATGCGTATCGCGTGAAGCGCGGTTTGGTGGAGACGACCGAGCCGGATTTCGAGCGGCCGTTGTGGCGCAAGCCCAGTTTCGACGGCGTCGTCTCGCTAGACGACATGGACAAGGCGCTGAGCGAGTTTCTGGGGACGACGCGCCGCAAGGTGGGGTTGAATCGCGAGCAGCTTGCCGAGTTGCTCGGAATTTCCGCTCAGGTCTATGGTCGCTATGAGCGGGCGGAGTCGAAGCTCAACGTCACACGGCTGGTCCACCTCTCGGAGATTCTGGGCTTTGCCCCGATTGAGATGATCTACGCGGCCGCGCCGCATCTGTTCGGAAAGACGCCGAAGGAGAGCGAAAACCGGATCAGGCTGATGCGGCTGATGTCGCGCATGCGCCCGGAGGCGGTCGACTCGCTGCTCACGCTCGTCGGCGAATTGTCGGGCGACAACGAGGTCTCGTCGGGCGTGTCCTGAAGCGGAACGCCCACGTTTCAGGCAAGTGACGCGCCGGTGGTCACGGCTGCGAGAGGATCGTCACCCGAATGGGCGGAGACCGCGTAGCGGGCTCCGTGAGCGGAGCGTCAGCGAAGCGAGTAGAGCCGCCCGGCGCAGCCGGCTCGCCCAAAGTCCTTGCGCCGCGGCCGACCTGCAGAAGCTCGATCGAACATAAGCGCCATGAATCGGTCGAGCTGGATCGATTCACCGAACTTGTTGGACGTGACATGGCTGCATCGGCAATTCTGCCATCATGCAAATGACCGCCCGACATGAATGTCAGCTCCGTCGCATCGACCCGGCGAGAAACATGGCGCGGTTCTACCTGGTGTCGGTGGGACGCAGTCTGTTCGGGGATTTTTCGGTTATGCGGGAATGGGGCCGGATCGGCACGATCGGGCGCATGCGGATCGATCTCTTCGAGGACGAGCACGCCGCGCGGGGTGCGGTCGAAGCTATCGGGGGCGGCAAGCGCAAACGTGGCTATCAGGATGTCTAGGACCTGGCCTGATGAGCTGCAGGCGGCGTTCGTGAGCCTGGCGACGTACAAGAAAGAAGGCCGGCGACGGATGGCTCCGTCGCCGGCCTCTGTTTCGTTCGTCCTGGTTCGTTCGTCTATTCGGATCGGATTCGTAGCAGCAAGTCTTCGAGAGGAGCTGGGAGACGGCCGTCTTCGCGGGCCTTGTCAGCGGCGAGTTGCTCGGCGACGCCGGCGGGCAGGGCCACGAAGTCGTAGCCTTCGGCGAGTGCCGCGCGGTGGAGTTGGTCCAGCGCCTCGAACTCGTGATCGTAGGTGCCAAGCCACAGCGCCGGGTCGTCGGTCACTTCGTGGGGGAACGCCTGCACGAATAAAGTTCGAAGCGGCGGGTCGTAGCCGATGATCGCGTCCGGGTCCGTGCGGCCTTGGCCGGTGACGGTGATCGTGTAGCGGCTCATTGCATCCTCCTTTCTTGGGGAAGCCGGCCCCTTGCGGGGCCGGCCACCGATCGCTCACTGCGGGTTGTTCCAGAGGATGACCTTCTTGTTCTCCTCGCCGCCGGGGGCCGGAGCGACGTTGCCGAAGATCACGCCGATCTCGGGCGCCTCGAGCTTGACGGAGAGGTACTCCTCGCCCGACCGCTGCGACCTGCGATACCAGCCCGCGCCGATCTCGAAGCCAGTGCGCTTGTTGAGGATGCGGTAGTCAGGCGCTTCCTCGCTGGCCTTGTTGGGGTTCGGGACGACGGTGATCGGGGCGTTGACCCGGAGCGTGGCGAAGACGCCTTCCATCGAGCCGTCTGCCTTGGTGGTGAGGTTAGCGATCGTGGTAGCCATGGTGATGTCTCCTTCGGTTGCATCGGGAACCATTCCCGATGGCGTCGAAGGAGAGGGCCGTCCTGCTGCGGTCATCTCGGCGCAAATTCTGGAAAATTCTATTTTCTAAGAGACCGCGGGCAGGCCCTTCGCCTGCCTGCAAACAAAAAATCGAAATCGAATTTTCCTGAATTTTCGTCGAGAGTACCCCGTCAGGGGTTGACCGCAAAAGCAGGCGGTCCTCTACAAAGGCGACATGAAAAGGGAATGGCTCGCGTTGCAACCGAAGCCGGGACGAACATCGGTGGCCGCCTCGATCGCGACCCACTGATCACCAGCCAGCGGCCGCTGGAAGCTACTTGCCAACTCCCGTCGTCGCGTCCTCACCACCCGACATCAGCCCCTTCAGCGAGAACGCTCTGGCTCCGCAGCCTTGGCAAGCACGGCCTTCAGGATCAGGGGCGGCTGACGCACAAGCCGTCGCATTGGAGCAGAGAGGCGGCTCCGCCAAGCGCGGGTGGCCGCGTGATCGTTCTTCAGGAATGCCGCCCGGCTCCGGGCGAGGACAACAAGAAGGTCATCTTGGTGAGGTGCGACGTGAGCGTCGTGCCCGTCTCCGCAAGGGGCTGGCCTCCTGCCAATGTCAGAGGGGCAGTGAGGCTACCTCCGAGCTGATCGCCAAGCGCCATTCGCCGTGAAGGCGCAGCCCACGTCTAGCGTCACGCTGCCAGCACTTCCCGTTCGTCCGGCGTCATCCGGGCGATGACCTGGCGCGCGACGTCTGTGCCAACGTGGTCAAGCATGGCGCGCCAATCAGCTATGTTGTAGGTGGTCGCCACCCTGCCCCGCATCGTGTCGTAGACAACGCATGGCGAGGCGACGAGGGCGAGGCGCAGCACGTTGAGGAAGGTGCCGGGTGACGCGCCGTCCCAGATCATCAGGCCGTAGTCGGCTCGCCGCGCCATTTCCCGGTCCTTCACGGCGTGAACGGCGAAGCCTCGGGCGCCGGGAGGCGGGGGGACATGATAAGCGGCCCAGTCGCCGAGGTTGTGGCGGGGTTCCTTGCCGGCATGGAACACGCCGACATGCTCATAGCCATAGCCAGCGAGCACACCTTGCACCTCGGCATCGGCTCCCGGCGCGTCGCCGATCAAAACGCCGTGCTCGTGCGAAACTATCGAGCTGATCCGTTCGATCGCGGGTTCGGGCAAGTCGACGATGTCCCGCGAGCCGCCGATGAATACCATCGCCATGGTGTCTCTCCTTCTCTCCAACAGAAACCACCTCGCTCCCGCCTTCCTCTCCCCTCCTGGCACATGCAACGACGTGGCGGATGGCATCGAGCTCGCAGGTGCGACAGGCCGCGAGCGGCGCGTCGCTGATGAAACCGACGCTCACGCGCCGTCCTCCGTGAAGCGCCAGACCGGGATGCCGAAGCGGCGAGCCTTGTCAGCCAGGTTTTCGGTGATGCCGGAGCCGGGGAAGACGATTAGCCCATAGGGCATCACGGACAGGAGCTGGTCGTTGCGGCGGAAGGGTGCGGCCTTGGCGTGCCGGTTCCAGTCCGGCTTGAAGGCGATCTGCGTCACCTTACGGTTCTCGGCCCAGCAGGCGGCGATGCGCTCGGCGCCGCGTGGGCTTCCTCCGTGGAGCAGCACCATGTCGGGGTGCTTCTCGCGGGCCTTGTCGAGCGCATCCCAGACCCGCTCGTGATCGTTGAAGTCGAGCCCGCCCGCGAAGGCGATCTTCGTGCCGGCCGGGATGAGCACTTCGGTCTCGGCTCGGCGGCGTGCGGCGAGGAAGTCGCGAGAGTCGATCACCGCGGCGGTCATCGCCTGATGGTTCACCTTGGAGCCGGTGCGCGGCCGCCAGGCCGACCCGGTCTGCGCCTCGTAGAGGTCGGCCGCCTCGTCGCGCATGATTTCGAAGGCGTTGCGGCGCTCGATATAGGTAATGCCCTCGGCCGTGAGCCGTTCCAGCTCGACGGACTTCACCTCGGAGCCATCCTGCTCGCTCTGGCTCGAGCGCTGGGCATGCTCGTTGCGGTCGAGGTCGCGTGCGATGCGCTCGGCCGCGCGATGGAAGACGTTGGCGAAGCTCCAGAGCAGGTCGTCGAGGTCGGGTTCGAGCCTGGTGTCGCCGAGCATGCCGGCGAAGGTCTCGACGATCCCGGCGAGGCCGGCGCGGATCACCTCGTCGTCGGGCAGCGGGCGAGGATCGGGCTCGTCCTGATGCGGGCGATGGCCGTACATCTGCAGTTCGAGGATGACGCGGTCGGTCGGCGAGGAGGCGTGGTAGGGCTCGTAGCCGTCGTCGAAGGGAAGCTCGTAGGTCATGGCGTGTCTCCGTCGGTTGTTGCCGCGCCCATCGCGGCCTGACAGCGAAACCCGGCCGCGCCCCGGGCGCGGCCGCACCGAAGGCCGGAGCGAAGCGGAGGACGGCGCAGCCGTTGCGGCCGTGACCGGGGGGTGGCAGGGATCGCCTCTCAGGCAGGCCGCGGGCGCGGCCTCTCCGGCGGACCGCCGCCATGCCTGCGAGACTTCCGGTGACGCCGGCTCTGCCCGCCTGCCGGCCAGGGGCCGCTCATCCGGACGGCAGGAAAAGGCCGGCATCCTCCGGGACGAGCTGATCGCCGAGCCATGCGGCGAGATGGGTCGGGCCGAGATGGCGCAGATCGTCGTTGAAGTCGCCAAGCTGCGGCCGCAGCGACAGAGCGAGAATCCCGGCTTCCCCTGCGCGCTGGCTGAGACGCTTGATGCCGTGCCGGCCGGCGGCGTCCGCATCGGCCGCGATGTAGAGGCGACGGCAGCCAGGCGGGAAGCACAGGCCGGCGAGGTGATTGGCCGAGGTGGCAGCGGCCACCGGCAGCGCCGGCATCACCGTGCGGAGCGAGGCCATCGTCTCAAAACCCTCGCCGGCGGCCATGACCGGGATGGGTGTGCCGGGATCCAGGCCGAGCCAGATGCCGTTGCCAAGGAGGTGACCGAGTGAGCGTCGGGGATCGGCGACCTGCGCCTTGCTGGCGCCACCGGGGTCGAGCCAAGTCCTCTGCAGGCCGGTGATGCGCCCGTCGAGGTCGGTGACGGCAGCGATCAGAGCGGGCAGGGTCAGCGTCTCCCCCGTTGGGAGATCGCGATAGTAGCAGCCCGGGTGGAAGCGCAGGGTGCGCTCGGGGCGGGCCAGCAGGATGCCGCGGTCCGCGAGGTAGCGTTCGGCGACCGTGCCGGCGATCGGCTTCGACATCGCGAAGAGGCGACGCGCGGCATCGGGCGAGCCGCGTGCCGCGGCGGGCTCGCGCTTCGCGCCAGATGTGAGGGACTGGGTTTCCGGCCGCGGCATGGCCAGAAAGCGCCGGGCCTCGTCGGCGACCTCGCGGAACTCGGTCAGTCCGCAGCTCGCCTCGATGACGTCGAGGAGGTCACCATGCTCGCCGGTCGATTCGTCGGTCTTATGTTGAACTGCACATAAGGTCGAATATGTTGCGGCGAGGGTTATGTTGCGCCCCCGCGATTGGGCGCTGTCCCACAGACGATCGACGGCCTTTACGCAACATAACGTCATCGCGCGGGAGGTTTCGTGATGTCCCGCGGCGCTTCCGAACTGTCTCGCCGCCTGTCTCGCCATGCCGAAGCGGTCTGCCGGCACTATCTGTCCAACGGGCGGCGCCAGGGCCGCTACTGGACGGTGGGCGATGTGCGCAACACGCCCGGCCGATCGATGTTCGTCCGGCTCAGCGGGCCGGAATCCGGTCCCGGCGCGGCCGGACATTGGACCGATGCCGCCTCGGCCGAATATGGCGATCTCCTCGACGTGATCCGTGAGAGCTGCAGTTTCATCGACTTTCGCGATGTCGCCGAGGAGGCACGTCGGTTCCTGAGTCTGCCGCGTCCCGAACCGCGGCGAACCCCAAAGCCCGTTCGCACACCCGTCCCCGCCGGATCGCCGGAACCGGCGCGGCGGCTCTTCGCCATGTCGCGACCGATCAGCGGGACGCTGGTCGCCACCTATTTGCGCAACCGTGGCATCAGGAACTTGCGCGGCACGGGCAGTCTGCGATTCCATCCATGCTGCTACTATCGACCTGAGGATCATGGCCCGACCGAGACATGGCCAGCGATGGTCGGCGCTGTCACCGATCTCGAAGGGAGGATCACCGGCGCGCATCGCACCTGGCTTGCCTGCGACGGTTCAGGCAAGGCGCCGGTCGACACGCCGCGCCGGGCCATGGGCGGTCTCCTCGGCCATGCCGTCCGCTTTGGTGCTGCCGACAACGTCCTCGCGGTCGGCGAAGGCATCGAGACGATGCTGTCTCTGCGCTGTGCGCTGCCTGCCATGCCGATGGCGGCCGCGCTCTCGGCCAATCACCTTGCAGCCCTTCTGCTCCCGCCAGCGCTGCGTCGGCTCTACATCGCCCGCGATGCCGACGCCGCAGGCGAAACGGCGCTCGCGGCATTGACCGAACGCGCCGAAGCAGCAGGCATTGAGGCGCTTGCCCTGTCTCCACGGATGGGCGACTTCAACGAGGATCTGCGTGCGTTCGGCCTCCCCGCGCTGCGAGCGACACTGCGCATCCAACTCATCCCGCAGGATGTCGTTCGCTTCACGCCCGAAGAACGGCCAAGACAGGGTGACGGCGCATCTGCCGCTTCCTAAAAGCAGACCTCGCCGACGGCGAAGCTGGAGGCCGAGGTGCACAGACTGCTGACATTGCTCGGGGCAAAGCAAAGTCGCGTTTCGGCCGGTTGCAGGACCTACGGGGGTGGCAACTAGTGGTCCAAGATACGGCAAAGATGGATCCTTTGTTGCGGCATGGCCTATTGGGGCCTTGCCGTGTCTCCATTGCTTCCTCCGTGTGGTGTCTTTCTCTCATCCGGCTATCGCCACCTGTATGGCGTTCGAAAACATCGATCGTTCCAACGGTTTGAGCAGGTATGCAGCCGCGCCTGCCTCGAAGCACTTTTCGCGCATGCCGGGCTGGTCCAAGGCGGTGATGATGATAACGGGCAGGTTCATGCCTCTCAACCGTACGCGAACGAGCACCTCCAGGCCTTGCAGGCCGGGCATGTGGAGATCCAGCACGGCGCAGCTGGGCTCAAGTTCACCAAGGCTCGCAAGGAACTCTTCGCCCGAGGAAAAGCCGACCGGCCGATAGGTGAGAGAAAGGACGAGGCGGCACAGCGCGCGACGAACCAATTCGTCATCATCGACAATCGCGACCACTGCGCCCGTGTCTCCCATCGGCATGTTCTACAGCAATGGGTGATCATCGCGTAGTTGGCCTAGGGTCCAACCCCCGTGGGCGGCTCTGGCCGGGACGGCTTGCCTTGCCAAGCGTTCACGGACGAGACCAGCCGAACGAGGTCAGCCACCGTGCGGACGCCCATTTTTGCCATCATCCGGCCGCGATGGACCTTGACCGTCTTCTCGACGGTTCCCAGGTCGGCGGCGATCTGCTTGTTGAGCCGCCCTGCCGCGACATGCGTCAGGACCTCGCGCTCGCGCGGCGTGAGGCTAGCGAGCCGCTTCTCGATCGATTGCCGCCGCTCGCCTTCGCGACGAGCCTCCAGGTCCCGATCCATGGCATGAGAGACTGCGGCCAGAAGCACCGACGCCTCGACCGGCTTGGTCAGGAAGTCGACGGCACCAGCCTTCATCGCCTTGACGCTGACCGGGATATCGCCCCGCCCGGAAAGGAATATCACCGGACGATGGACCGCACCCGACAAGAGGGACTGCTGGATGCCCAAGCCATCCATCCCCGGAAGCATCAGGTCGACTATGGCGCAGCCGGGAACGGCGGGGTCGTGATGGCTGAGGAAATCCTCGGCGCTAGAATGAGGCTTTACCAGATACCCAGTCGAGGAAAGCAGTCTCGCCAGGGCCACGCGCACGCGTTCGTCGTCATCGACCAGGTACACGGTGGAAGCGACGTTTCGCATGTCGGGCCCTCAGAATGGCGGCAGTGTCAGAACCGCCCTCGCGCCGGTATTGTAGCCGTCGTCGAAGATGAGCGTGCCGCCATGAGCCACTGCGATCGAACGGCAAATAGCCAACCCTAATCCTAGCCCGGTCTCCTTGGTCGTCACGAACGGCTTGAAGGCGCTCAGCTTCAGTTCGGCCGAGAATCCCGGGCCACAGTCCGACACCGACATCTCACGACACCCATCATCCCGCTTTCGCGTCTCTATTTCAACTCGCCTGTCGACGGCGGCCAGGTGCGCCATCGCCTCGGCAGCATTCAGCACGAGATTGAGAACGAGCTGCTGAAGCTGGGTGACGTTGCCTCGAACCTTCAGTTCCGTTTGCGAGGGGTTGAAACTCACCTTCGTCTGGCGAGCGACGAGTTCGCTGTGCGCCAGTGCCAATGTCGCTACGATCGCGTGGTTGAGATCCACCGGATCGAGCTTCGCCTCACCCTTGACCATCAAACTGCGCAGTTGCGCGATGATCGTCGTGGCGCGCTTGTCGTCCGAAATGATGTCGTCGAGGATTTCTGCCAGTTCCTGCTTGTCGGTGGGGTTCTGCTCAAGCAAGCGGGCTCCAGCCTCGGCGTTCGCAAGGATCGACGTCAGCGGCTGGGTCAGCTCGTGCGCAAACGAGCCGGAGAGCTCGCCGAGCTGGCTGACCCGCGCAAGGTGAGCGAGCTCGAGGCGCTCCAGGGCAAGCTCTTGCGTGATCCTCCTGCGGCGCCTGTACTGAACGATCAACGCCGCGATGGTCGATGTCTGAATGGCTAGCACCGCAGCGATAGCTAAGATCTGCAGCTGGTACTGTTCCCATGCGGACGGCTCGTAATAGCGAATGTCGGAGCTCTGCGGCAGTAGTCCGCGGTCGATGCCCCACCGCACCATTTGACGCCAGTCCACGATCGGCAGCGCCGACGAGACGACAACCTTGCGGGCGGTCACGTTTCCGGCCATTGCCTCGACCGCAAGTTTGCCCATGTCCAGGCCGACCGAGCGGAAGCTCTCGATGTTTCCGCCGAGGATGCCGAAGCCTATCAGAGTACTGTAGACGCCGTACGAAGGCGCGCCCGATACGGCTGCAAGCTGGCTGGCGACATCGCGCGCGACGAATCTTTTGCCGCCGGCGTCCTCGACCAAAGACAGCATCAGCAGGATCGTGTCCGGGGAAAGTTCCCGCACCCTGGCCGTAAAGCCGTCTATCGTGAGATCGGACAGGTATTCGACCTTCATCACCGGCGGCAGGTCAGCCAATTCCGAACGTGCGGTCGCCTCCCAGCTCCGATCGAAGACGCTCGACCCGGTGAGGACGACGATGGTTCTTGCGTCCGGCTGCAGCTGTCGCGCGAGATCGATCGTTCCCTTCACATCGAAATGGCTGACGA
Organism: Mesorhizobium sp. KR9-304; assembly: GCF_040049215.1. Classification (NCBI taxonomy): domain Bacteria; kingdom Pseudomonadati; phylum Pseudomonadota; class Alphaproteobacteria; order Hyphomicrobiales; family Phyllobacteriaceae; genus Mesorhizobium; species Mesorhizobium sp. KR9-304. The sequence continues at coordinate 126,102 of NZ_JBDZDN010000005.1, forward strand.
CCCCCATTATGTCGGGAGGTAGTGTCTCGCGCTTCACCGTTACGTCTCGCACTCCGCCGAATATCGGGCGCGCCTTCGGAGCGATCTCGTCTCGATGATCGAGGATGAACTTCAAGGCCGCAGGACCGACTGCAATGACGACATCAAAGGAAAGCCCTGCATATTTGGCAGTCAGGTTTGCCACGTTGCGCTGGATATTGCCCGGGTCCGAAAAACGCTGAAGGTCGAGATATTCGCTATAGATCTCGAACCTGGTCGTGATTCCCTCCTCCAGCGCGGTTCTCAGGCCTTCCGCGATCTCGATGGCCGCGGGAGACGTGCTGTCGTTTTCCCAGACGATCAGGATCCGGTGGGCCGCGGGATCTGCGCCGGCCTCGGCCGCACCGGCCAGCGACGCTACGGCGAACCACGGCGTCACGGCCAGCCAGCCGAAAGCGAGCAGGCGACCAGCCAGTTGCAGAACCCTGAACAAACAGCTTCGAGAGCTGCGCCCGCTATTGTTCCACGACACCATTGCCGACCCCGCGCGTCCATTGGTCTAGCGGGCGATCGCGTCGTCGTTCATATCGACTGATGATCGCCTCGACCTCGACCCCTCTATAGGCCCTTGGTCCAACTATCCCAGCGTCAATCTTCGATGAACAATTGAGCGGTTCGCGGTCACTTTTTCTTCAGACCAGTGCCACGGATACCATCGCCACGACCATAGATTCCGTGAGGGCAACGATGACAAACAGACGAAGCTTTCTCCTGGCCGCTTCCACTATTGCACTTGCATCCGGATCGGCCAAACCCGATTCCGCTCAAGCGGCCGAGGAAATGGCCGACTTCCTGTTCGTTCAGACAGCAAGCGCGATGACCTTCGACAAGACGACGAGCAAGCTGACGCTCGAAGGCATCGGCGCCACGACCTTGTTTTTCGCCGACCGTCCCGAGCGCATTGCCGGGAACATGAAGACGACGGCTTTCGTGCCGTTCTGGAGCACGGGCAAGGACAGCTTCCTTTCCGATCCGCCGAATGCCGACCTGTCGATCCTCGAGGGGGATAAGCTCCGGCAGGTCGTGGTCGTTCTGGAGAATCCGGAACTGAATGGCACCAGCCTGACCTACACGGTGAAGGTGGTTGGCGGCGAGATGCCGGAGAAGGGCTCCGAGCTTTCTGTGTTCATCGACATCATCGGCATGCCGCTGACGCCGCTCTCCTATGCGGGCGTGGCCAGGCGCGGCTTCCGGCGGGCGGTTCTCTACTAGCATCCGCCCCAACGCGAAGCGCCTCCGTACTGCCGGCCGGCGAAGGGACATGGCAGCCGCCCGGTATCAATGTGGCGCAATGGTTATCTGCACCACGCTGACAGGTGGCCCCGGATGGGGCGCCGCGTAGAATTGCAACAAAGGATGTTCACCATGAAACGCTTCCTGAAATTAGCCGGCGCCACCGCGTTTGCTGCCCTCGCCCTACCCTCCGTCGCTGCGATCGCGCAGGTGTCACAAGAGATCGTTAGATCTCTTGGCGCTCCCGACAGGATCGAGACGAGCATTGGCACGCTGGAGTTCAAGGACGGCGCTCCGAGCGCCGAGACCGCGAAAAAGGTGTTGGACGCGCTCGAGTTCACCAACGCGCTCAACGTCTACAACAACAGCTTCCGCGGTGCTTCGGCCCTCGGGTTCCACAAGGGCCTCCAGAGCGTTGGCGCTGATTACAATGACGTCGTCATAACATCCGAACTGGCGGACTCGGCGAACCTGTTCCTGACCGGAAACGCCGACACAGTCTATTACATCTCGGTCATCGACCTCTCGAAGGGGCCGATGGTGATCGAACAGCCGTCCGACGGCTTGGGCACCATCAACGACATGTGGTTCTCGTGGATCATTGACGTCGGATTCCCCGGCCCGGATCGCGGGCAGGGCGGCAAATACCTGATCGTCGGCCCTGACTACAATGGACCACTGCCCGAGGACGGATATTTCGTCGCCCATTCGAAGACCAACCATGCGCTCTATGCCTCGCGCGCCTATCTGGTGAAGGACGATCCAAAGCCTACGGTCGCGAACATCAAGACGAACCTGAAGATCTATCCCTACGCGGCGGGCGGTTACGGTACGAGCATCGCCCAGGCGCTGACCGGCGTGGTGCGCCTCGGGGAAAATGCGAAGATCCCCGACACCAAATTCGTCGAGATCAGTGGCGTGTCGATGAACACCATCCCGCCCAGCGATTTCGGTTTCTACGAGTGGATCAACGAGAACGTCCAGGCCGAGCCCGCGACCAGCTATGATGTGGAGCTTTCCGGCCAGCTTGCCGCCATCGGCATAGTCAAGGGCCAGGAATTCGCGCCCGACGAGCGCATGAAGAAGATCCTCACCGACGCCGCCGCCGTCGGCCAGGCGGCCGGCCGGGTGCTGAACTGGCGCCCCGACGCGGCCCACCCGGACTGGGCCTACTATCCCGATTCGATGTGGGGAAACATGCTCTGGGAGGGCGGCGCCTTCTTCGAAACCCCGCCACCCATCTTCAAGGACGGCGAATTCAAACCACTGCCGCCGACCGGTGCCCGCACCCTCGATTCGCGCACGGCCTTCTACTACGGCTATACGCTCGACAGCCCTGGCATGATCATGAACATCCCCGGCGTGGGATCGCAGTACCTGCTAGGCTACCTCGATTCCGATCGAAACCCGTATGATGGCGCAAAGACCTACAAGGTGACCTTGCCCAAGGACATTCCCGCCAAGGCGTTCTGGTCCTTCACGCTCTACGACAACCAGACGCGCTCGATGCTGCAGACGCCGCAGAAATATCCGCGCGCCGGCAGCCAGAGCTATCCCTCTCCCGCCGCCGAGGCCGCCGCCGACGGCACGACCACGGTTTATTTCGGTCCGACCCAGCCCGAAGGCGTGGCACGTGGCAACTGGATCCAGACCGACCCCGGGAAGGGCTGGTTCACGGTCCTGCGCCTCTACAGCCCGTTGCCGTCGTTCTTCGACAAGAGCTGGCGGCCGAGCGAGATCGAGTTGGTGCAAGGATAGAACTGGTTAGCGCAGTGCCGGCGGCGGACGCCTGCGCCGCGCCGGCGGTTCTGCCGATGGCCTGCAATTGCAGGCCGACGAAAAACATAGGAGGTTGAAAAATGAAGCCCTCGAGCAATCCTTTCACGGAAAGCAGATCATTCGCAAAGAAACTCGGAGGAGCCTTGGTGGCTTCAGCCCTTGTCGCCGTGGGCTCGCCGGAGTTGGCGGCAGCGGATGTCACGAAAGCGGAACTTGAGTCGATCTCGATCCCCGACAAGGTCGACACTTCGATCGGCACGTTGGAGTTCTTCGACGGCATGCCGATCGGCAACACTGTCCAATCCGTTTACGACAACCTCGACAGAATGCGTGCCACCGACGTCTTTCTTGACAATCTGGGTGCCGTGTCGATCAACAGCGTTCTCGACGGATTTGCCAGAGAAGGCGCGGACGCGCCGAACAAGATCGCGGTATTCGAGCAGTTGATGGATTCAGCGACCCTTGTCGTTACCGCGAACACCTCGACCCTTTATGCGTATTCGGGGACGGACCTCGCCAAGGACGGACCGACGGTCATCGAAGTACCGCCGGGGATGCTTGGCTTTCTCGATGATTCCTGGCAGAGATTTGTCGGCAATATCGGCGTCACCGGCCCGGACAAGGGCAAGGGCGGCAAGTACCTCGTGCTGCCGCCGGGCTACGAAGGTGACGTGCCTGACGGATATTTCCTGCTGAAGCCTTCGACCAACAGGAATTTCCTCTTCCTGCGCGGCTTTATCAACGACGGCCTGGAGCCGGCAGTCCAGAACATCACCTCGGGCCTCAAGATCTACCCGCTCAAGGACGCTGCCAACCCAGCGCCGACGGAGTACGTCAATGTATCGGGGAAGTCTTTCAACACCGTTTTCCCGAACGACCTGAAATACTTCGAGATCCTTGACGCGATCATCCAGCGCGAGCCGATCGATGCGATCGGGCCAGAAGTCCGCGGCGAGATCGCTTCGATCGGTATCGTCAAGGGTCAGAAGTTCGAGCCCGACGACCGGATGAAGAAGCTGTTGGCCGAAGCGGGCACGCTCGGCAACGCAACCGCGCGCGTCATCACCACTTATCCGCGCATCGAAGGGGTCCAGATCTATCCCGACACCGACAGTTCCTGGATCATGGGATTTGCAAACAAGAATACCTCGTTCGAGGCGGATGGAGCCATGGACCTCAGTGCGAGGGTTCTGTTCTACTTCAATGCCGGCGGCGTGACCCCTTCCATGGCGGTCACAAAAGCCGGGGAGGGGTCGGATTACGCCATGGCCAGTATCGATGCCGACAAGAAGCCGTTTGACGGGTCCAAGACCTATAGGCTGCATCTGCCGCCGAACGTGCCGGTGAACGATTTCTGGGCCGTCACGATGTATGATACGCAGACCCGATCGCAACTCCAGACGAGCCAGAAGTTCCCTACGATCGGTAGCCAGACCGAGGGAATGGCGAAGAACGCGGACGGGTCCTACGACATCTATTTTGCTCCGAATGCGCCGGAAGGCAAGGAGGGCAACTGGCTTCAGACTGTTGCCGGTAAGAGCTGGTTCCCGCTCCTGCGGATGTACGGGCCATTGGAGCCCTGGATCAACAAGACCTGGCGGCCGAGCGAAATCGAGCTGGTGAGGTAAAATGGAAGGCGCGGCTGAGATGCGGATCGAGTCGGGTCGGCGGCTTGCTGCGCCCTCGTACGCCAGCCGCGCCGCGGCAGGGGTATCGTGCGCTGGGCGTCGACTACAGCGAGGATGGTTTCCTGTTCGACGTAGTGCAGCAGGGACCAATCGCGGGACTGACGATCCGATTTTGACTTCCGGCGGATGCGCTGGTGAGACATGGGGCCAAACGTGAGAAACATCGCAGCGGCTGTGATTCTGACTAGAGTGAACCCGGACCTAATGCCTGCTCGGACAAATGTCCTGAGCCCGGAGCAGGTTCAAAAGTGAAATGTGAGGGAATCATGCGGAAATCTTACAGAACCACGGTCTTGCTCGCTTCAGCAGCATCGTTGCTGATCTGTGCGTCGGCGAACTCTCAAGAAAGGCAGGCATTTTTTGGCGAGACGCATGTCCATACGGGCTGGTCGTTCGACGCCTACATCTTCGGCAACACCAAGACCTCGCCCGCCGACGCCTACAAATACGCCAAGGGGCAGACCATCAAGCACCCGCTCGGCTACGACATCAAAATCGATACACCGCTCGATTGGATGGGTGTCACCGATCATTCCGAGTATGTCGGCACCGTCGCTCTGGCCAACACGCCGGGCTCGTCTATCGCCAAACTGCCGATTGCAGAGAAGCTGATCGTTCACTCGCCGGCCGATATCCAGCGCATCTACCTATGGCTCGGTGGCACGATCATCGACAAGAAGCCGATCGAAGAGCTGATCTCGCCCGAAGTGGCGGGCTCCGTCTGGAAGCAGAATGTCGACATCGCCGACGCAGCCAACGAGCCGGGCAAATTCACGGCCTTTTGCTCCTATGAATGGACGTCGACCCCGAACAACCGCAACATGCACCGGAACGTCTTCTTCAAGGACTGCGCCAAAGTTCCGGTTGCGCCCTTCAGCTCGATTGATTCCAGCGATCCGTCGGACCTCTGGAATTGGATGGACGGACAGCGCAAGGACGGCAATGAGCTCCTGGCGATCTCGCACAACGCCAACCTCTCCGACGGACACATGTTCCCGACCGACGTCGATGAGAAAGGGCGCCCAATCGACGCCGCCTGGGCAGCATCGCGCGACCGGAACGAGCGGCTGACAGAAATCAAGCAGATCAAAGGCGCCTCGGAAACCCATCCGACACTGTCGCCCAATGACGAGTTCGCCAATTTCGAGATTCTGACCTATCTGCTCGGCGACCCGGCGGGGCGCTTCCCCCAGGTCTCCGGCAGTTATGTCAGACAGGCCTTGAAGGATGGTCTCTCGATGAACGAGGCCCGGGGGTACAACCCTTATAAGCCCGGCTTCGTCGGCGGATCGGATTCTCACAACACCGGCGTGCCGTATCGCCAGGACAATTTTTATGGCGGCCACGGGTTGAATGATGGCGACATAAAGCAGCGCATGTCGGGCTACGTCTTTGCCGGCCTAGACGTTCGGCTGGAGAATCCGGCAGGACTGACGGGCATATGGGCTGAAGAAAACACCCGTGCCTCGCTGTTCGACGGTATGGCCCGCAAGGAAACCTTCGCCACCAGCGGACCGCACATCAAGGTTCGCCTTTTCGGTGGCGCCGACCTCGCCGCTGCCGCCGACCAGGAAGACTGGGTGAAGGCAGCGTATGCCGGCGGTGTGCCGATGGGCGGAGACCTGCAGCCGCTCGGCGATGCCAAGGCGCCGTCCTTCATCGTTTGGGCGCTGAAGGACCCGACTTCGGGCAATCTCGACCGTATCCAGATCGTCAAGGGCTGGAGCAAGAACGGTCAGAGCTTCGAAAAGATCTTCGACGTCACCTGGGCCGGAAACCGGACGCCCGACCCGTTCACAGGCGTTGTGCCGCCGATCGGCAGTACGGTGAACATATCGGATGCCAGCTATACCAATACGATCGGCGGCGTCGAATTGAAGGGGACATGGACGGACCCCGAATTCGATCCCAGCCTCGACGCGTTCTACTACGCGCGAACCCTTGAGATTCCTACGCCGCGCTGGACAACGATCCAGGCCAAGGAGCTTGGCATCGCGCCTCCGGACAACGTCGCGGCGACAATCCAGGAGCGCGCCTGGAGTTCGCCGATCTGGTACACCGCAACCCAGGAGTTGAGAGCGGCGACCAAAGGGACCACGGTCGCCGATCTGAAGTCGCAGGGCGCCACTGCATTGGACGACAAGGCGCTCACGGATCTGATCGTCGGCAAGTCAAGCTGGGTGCGCAACAACGTAACCGGCGATGTCTTCAGTATCGCGTGGACCGCCTCGGGACAGCGTCTGATTGCCAACATCAACGGCGAAGTTCCGAAGCCAAGCGAGATTGGCGACGTGCTGCATGGCGGCCTGACCGGCCAGGGAACCGCATATGCGATCAAGGATGGAACCATCGTGACCACCCTTGGCAACTTGCCGTACGAGGCGACCGTCTACAAGCTCGGCGACAAGTACTTTGCTGCGCGTAGCAACGAGTTCGGTTACGCCAACTATGAGGTTGTTCCGACGCCGCAAATGCTCGACCCGGTGGGTCAGCAGAAATCGCCGTTCTGAGAAGTCCCGGCGAGCGGTCAGGGCCATCGCCCGACCGCTCCCGACGGAGGACTGGCCTATGCTGTCGAGTTGGCGATATACGCGAATCCTGGGCCTCTTGCTCGGCCTCGGAGCCTCGATGGCTCTTGCCGTCGGCGAAGGGCGGGCCTGCGCGATCTGTTTCTCCGGGACCATAGTCACCCCTGGACAGAAACTTGATTCCGCCGATCAGGCAGTTCTTGCCGTTGCGGCGGCCAGCGAGGGCCAGTTCCACGTCATCGCGGTCGTCAAGGGCGGTGTCGGAGTTGGTGAGGTCATTGCGGATTCCGTTGTGACGCCTGGTGCCGCAGAAATCGCAATGTCCATGGACGGCCAGACTGCAACGCCGAAAGTATCGTCTGCGGCAGTCGGTGAGCCATTGTTGCTCGTCCGCAGCAGGACATCCGAGACCTGGACCAGCATCGGAACGATCGGGGCGGAATACGCCGGCTGGTTGCGGCAGCTGGCGGCGACCAAGCACGGCGACGACAATCAACCAGCACGGCTGTGGCCGTCGAAAGTCATGGCGTGGTCGCCCCTGACGGATGCCGAATGGCGGGAACGTCTTGCACTCGTCTGGCCCCATCTGGAAGACAGCCAGGCGCTGGCGGCGGAGATTGCCTACGGCGAACTGATGCGAGCGCCCTATGGAGCGATGCGCACGCTGAAGCCAAGGCTCGAAGCGGAAACGCTCAGAAACTGGATCGCCGATCCGAATCTGGCATCCCGGCGGTCGGTGTATACGCTGCTGCTCGGTATCGGCGGGGACCAGAATGACGCTGCCGAGCTCGAGAAACTGATCGACCAGGCGCTGCTGGCGCGAGACACAGCGAACCTTTCAGCGATGCTTGCCGCCGATCTGGAATTGCGAGGACCAGCGCGCCTCGACTGGCTTCAGGCGGCGTTTTTTGACGATCGCCAGCGCACGCTGCCTGAGATCGATGCGGCGCTGCTCGCGCTGAGCGTACACGGAGCAGCAGACGCAACGGTGCCACGCGAAAGAGTGGTCGAAGCCTATCGCTCCTTCATCAAAGCGCGAAAGCCGATGGCCGGCTTCGTTGCGATGGAGCTGGCTAACTGGAAGGCGTGGGATGCAACGGCGGACTATGTCGACATCATAAGGTCGAAGGCCGTGAAGGACCCCGCCGGGCAATTTGCGATTCTGAGCTACCTGAAGAGCAGTCCTCTGACCGTCGGGCAGGCGGCGCTGTTGCCAGCTGAATGACGCCTATGGCCACTTAATCAACGGACAGATCGCTGCACAAAGCGCTTCCAATGGGGACGACGGGTAACATCATGCCAAGACATGGATTGCGGCAGATTCTGAGCGAGCCGCTGCTGCATTTTTTCGTCGTCGGAGTTCTCCTCTTCGGTGGCTACCGCTTGTTCTTCGCCGAGCCGGAACAGGCAGCCGACCCGCAGCGCATAGAATTGACTGCCGACGACATCCGCCAGCTCGCGCTGACCTGGCTTGCGCAAGGGCGGCCGGAGCCGAGCCCGGATGAAATGCGCAGCCTCGTGGAGCAGAAGGTTACGGAGGAGATCCTGTTCCGGGAAGCGATCGCGCTGGGCCTCGATCAGGATGATCAGATCATCAAGCGGCGCCTGGCGCAGAAGATGGATTTCCTGGCGGCCGATCTGGCAGCCCTGGAAGAGCCGACAGATGCCCAATTGGCGGATTGGTATTCGAAACATTCCGACCGCTTCGCGCTGCCCCCGCATGCCAGCTACCGGCACCTCTATTTCTCTCCGGACAAACGCGGGGAGAACGCACGCAACGATGCGGCCGCGGCACTTGCCGTCCTGGCCGGCAAACCCGCGGATGCGCCTGAAGGAAAAGCGCTGGCCGATACATTCATGCTGCGCAACTACTATGGCGACACCACGCCGGAACAGACTGCCAAAGAGTTCGGCCCGGCTTTTGCGGATGCGCTGTTTGGCCTGAAGCCCGGTGCGTGGCAGGTGCCGCTCCAATCCGGTTATGGCTGGCACCTCGTCTGGTTGGATTCCATCGAGCCCGGCCGCGTTCCGCTCTATGAGGAGGTCAAGCCCGATGTGAAAGCGGCGTGGCTCGATGACCGCTATCAAGAGGTCAAGCGCACGGCGCTTGAAGAGATGCGTTCCCGCTACACGGTGGTGGTCGCTCCGCTCGATGCAATCGACCTGCGCGACATGAAAAGTCCAGTGCCGACCGGGGCGACCCTGGACGCTGCATCCCAATGACGGCGCAGCATTTACACAGCGCAGGCCTTCGCCTCGCCATAGCGGTAGCGATGCTGGTACTGGCGTTGGCCGGCACAGCGGGCGCGCATGAGATACGGCCGGCCTACCTTCAGATCGATCAGGTCGGAACAAGCCGTTTCAGCGTGCTGTGGCGGACCCCGCTGCTGTCGGGCATGCGCTTGCCGGTCGTCCTGCAATTCTCGGACCGCGTCGAGAACGTCACCGAACCGACGGACCGCCAGCTCCCCGACTCGATCGTAGAGCGGCGGATCGTTGACGCCGCCGGCGGCCTGCCGGGCCAGCGGATCGATTTTGTCGGACTTCAAGCGACGATAACGGACGTACTGGTGCGTGTGAAACTGGAGGACGGAACGGTAACCACGACGCTTGTCCGGCCGTCTCAGCCCTGGATCGATATCCAGGCACGGCAAAGCTCGTTGCAGGTGGTGAAAGTGTTCGTCGTCAGCGGCATCGAACATATTCTGTTCGGCTTCGACCATCTGCTGTTCGTGGCGGCGCTGATGCTGATCGTCCGCCGTTGGGGCATGCTGCTGAAGACGGTAACCGCCTTCACCGTCGCTCATTCGATTACGCTCACCTGCGCCACGTTGGGTTGGGTCAACCTCCCGTCGGGACCTGTCGAGATAATGATCGCCTTCAGCATTGTGCTCGTCGGTGCGGAGATCATCAGGATGGAGCGCGGCGGAACGAGCATGGCCATAGAATGGCCGTGGATCGTGGCGTTTTTCTTCGGGCTGCTCCACGGTTTCGGTTTTGCAGGAGCGCTTGCCGATTTTGGGCTGCCTCAGGGCGACATTCCGCTCGCCCTGTTCTCGTTCAACGTCGGTGTCGAACTCGGGCAGCTGATGTTCATTGCGGCGATCCTCTTGGCAGTCAGCGCGCTGCGCAGGATCGTTGAAGTGCCGCGAGGCACTATCGTCGCATCCGCCTACGTCATCGGCATAGTGGCCGCGTTCTGGACCATTGAACGTCTGCACTCGACTTTTGCGTGACCGCTGGCGCAGTCCAACCATTGAAATTCAACGCGCGCCCGTTGCTCCCGCCACGGCGCGGCCTTGCGCTTTGGAAACGCACGTGGCTGTGACGATGAGAACATCAATTTCGATCCAATGCTTACAGTGGGGGTGTAGGTGCGTCGCCAATGGCAACTCGGCTTTGTGCTGTCGGGAGTTGGCTGAAGGGGAAAGGCTCATGCTGCCCGGCAGTTCTTGACGCGTCTCGCGAGGGAATCCGCCGGCGGGCATGCCGGACAAAACCGCGCCGATCTTCTAGAGGGCGATCGCTGCGCCGCGTCCACCACCCAGAGCAGGAGATCTCGGCGGAGGACGCCACAACACAACCCCCTGACTCACAACGATTTCAAAAAGGCCATGAGATCTTTATCCTCCTTCCACGAGCGAGCGGGGTGTGCCTGACCGACTTCGCAAAGAGCTACAGCGTTGGCTTTCAGCGTGAGGTCTATTTCGGCATAGATGTTGGTGGTGCTGATCGAGACATGGCCGAGCCAGGCGCGGATGGTATTGATGTCCACGCCGGCGAGAACGAGGTGGCAGGCCGTCGTGTGCCGGATCACATGCGGGGTTATCGCCCTTTCAGCCAATTTCGGCACTCGGGCCGCGCAACGCCCGATAAGGCGATAGACCCCGAAGCGGGTAAAAGGCGTTCCTAGCCTGCTGACAAATACGGCGTCATCGACCGAGCGATAGAGAACCTCGTCTGCCAGAACTCGTTCGGTTTCCGGCCACAGTGGGCACTGGCGCGTCTTGCCGCCTTTCCCGTGCAGCGCAGCAATATCGTGACCGCCATTCCCGCCCCCGATTTGCAGATCGCGCACCCTCAATTGCGTAGCCTCGGAGACACGCGCCCCGGCGTTATAGAGAAAGAGGAGAAGGGCGTATTCGCTGCGGCCGCGCTTGGTCTTGCGGTCGGGCACGGCGAGCATGGCCTCCACTTCCGCCCGGGTCAGCCATCCGACCGGTGGTGGCATGGATTTCTTCGACTCGATGGCCCGGATGTGACCGCACCATTCGACATGCGCCGGATCCCGGCTGCCGATGAAGCGAGCAAATGCCCGGATGGCGGAGAGCCTTTGGTTGCGCGTCCGGGCAGAGCATCCGCGATCTTCCTCGAGATGTGCGAGGAACTGCAGCACCAGCCGGGAGGTGAGATCACGGACGGCCAGCCGGTCCACGGGCTTGCGCAGCTTGCGGCTGACAAACGGTAGGAGAAGGCTGAAGGTGTCCCGGTAGCTCTTGCGGGTGTTCCGAGCCAGATTGCGTTCAGTGACGATAAATTCGCACAGGAAGCGTCGGAGCCATGGGCCAAGTGTTACCTGCTCAGGCATCCTGGCCTCCCTGCACGTAGCGAGCAAAACGCAGCGACGCCTGCTGCAGAAGCTCCGGCGTCATCGACAGATAGACCTTCGTGCCCTCCAGATCGGAATGACCGAGATAGGTGGAGAGAACGGGCAGCAAACGTTGCACATCAGCACCTTGGCGATACCAGGCGGTCAGGCTGTGAACCGCGAAGCTGTGCCGAAGGTCGTGCATGCGCGGGATCTGTCGCCCGCCTGCCATGCCATGGATCGCGGCGATGCGCCGCAGCGCGTCGAATGCGGTCTGGACGGTGCTGCTAGCGAGCCGGGTGCCGTCCTGGTTCGTCAAAAGGAAGGAAGTCTCGCCGTGCGCAAGCTCGCCGTACCGCCGCCGGGGCATGTAGTTCGCCAGCACCGTTCCAAGCTGGGGTCCGATCGGAACCAGACGGCTCTTATAGAACTTCGTGGCGCGTATGGTCAGAACGCGTTCCGCCAGATCGACGTCCGCGAGTGTGAGACCTGTCGCTTCACAGAAGCGTAATCCAGCTCCGTACAGCAGAAGAAGCAGAGTCCGGAACGTCGCCGCGTCGAACTGAACCGCACCGAGCCGGCTGCGCTCCAAAGCCGCAGGGTCAAGGAGCCGTCGCAACTCATTATGCGAGTAGATATACGGCGGCGTCCGGGGCGGCGATTTCGGTTCGTTGGTCGGGAGCGGTGAGCGCGTCGCATCGCCACGGCTGATCGCATGGCGCCAGAAGCCGGCAATGGCGTAATACTTGTTCTCACGATGTCGGGACAGTGACCTCCTACCTGCCAGAAAGGCCAGCACCTGTGTCGTGGTGACCGCGTCGCAGGTGCCATCTCCATCGGCATATCGGAGGAAGTGACGCAGGAGGTTCGCCCCGGTCGTGAACTTGGCGCCATGGGCCTGTCGCCAGAGGACGTATTGCTCGATAGCGTCGCGCAACGTCATGCCAGCCCCTCCAGATCGAGGGCCGCCACCTCGCGAAGTGCCGTGAGATTGACCTTTGCGTAAATAGCGGTGGAGGATGGGTCGCGGTGCCCGAGAAAGTCCCCAATCACCTTCATCGACATGCCCTGATCCAGAAGATGCTGGGCTGCAGCATGGCGCAAGGCATGTGTGCCGCGTCGGCCTGAGACGATGCCAATGCCGGCCAGCCGATCACGGACCATCTTGCCTAAGGCCGCTCTGCCAAGCGGTCGGATGGGAGCGTGCGCTGTGAAGAAGAGGTTGCGCCCGAAGCCGGTAGGCCGCGCCTCCCGTACATACCGCAAGATGGCATGTCCGACCTGATGCGACAGAGGCCAGAGATGGGTCCGACCGGGCTTCGGGCAGCGGACACGGAGCCTATCGTTCTCCCAGTCCAGATCGTCCAGTTGCAGGCCACGGACTTCCCCGGCTCGCAGTCCATAAGCGATGAGAAGCATCAGGATCGCCGTGTCGCGCTTGTCGACCGCACGATCCCCCACAACAGAAGCGAGCAGGTGCAGAACATCCGCGCGCCCGAGGCCCTTCGGCACGCTCTCATCGGCCATAAACCGGGGCGCCATGATTCCCGCAGCCAGCCCCGCTCGGCACCAACCGCGCGCTTCGGCAAACAGAAAGAAGGCCCTCAGACGCTGAGCGTAGTCATGTTTCGTTCGACGGCTCCAGGCTCCTCGCCTGTGCTCGGCCGCAATGACGTCGTCGATGTTGGTTATCCGGATGTCGTTGAGGGCGACATCTTTTCCAGCCAACCGGCAGAAGAAGTGGTCCGCGGCGGCGCAGTAGGCTTGTATGGTCGCCGTGGAGAGGCCACGTTCCTGGCGCAGCCATTTTTTGAAGATCGCGACCTCTGCGCCGTACAGATGGCGCTGGTGTTCAGGTTCATCGAGCCATCCCAGGAAGCGCAGCCATTGTATTCCGCGACTGACAAAGTGTGCTTTCGCCTTGGGCGAAGCTGTCCCAGCATATCTGTGACCCTTTGGCAGAGCCCAGATTGCTGCTGCGGCTTCTATTTGGGGAACGCTGACTCCGTCGCCTTCTCGCAAATGCAGTAGTCGAACGAGACTGAGTTGATCGTTCGCATTCTTGCGTAATGTTGTTCGGCGAGCACCCAGTTCATTCAGGTGTCGAAGGTACTGAGCGCGTTGCTCAGACAGGGGCGTTGCTCGATATCTCGCAGCGGTTTGAGGAAAGAAGATTGCTTCAAACATACTCGTGCCTCCATGTTGGTGGAGGCTCAAGCTTCCGCACCGCGCACCTTGACGAAAGCTCTGTTGCGTAGAAGGTGCTCAATTATCTGTAAGTAAAGCAGCAATCCTGCGGCGCGAGTTGGATGCGCAGTGTCGTTCGCAGCGCGCGGATGCCTAATGTGCGCAGGTCCTCGTTAAAGTCGCCCATCCGCGGAGACAGGGCAAGCGCCTCAATGCCTGCTGCTTCGGCGCGTTCGGTCAATGCCGCGAGCGCCGTGTCGCCAGCGGCGTCGGCGTCGCGGGCGATGTAGAGCCGACGCAGCGTCGGCGGGAGCAGAAGGGCTGCAAGGTGGTTGGCCGAGAGCGCGGCCGCCATCGGCATGGCCGGCAGCGCACAGTGCAGCGACAGCATCGTCTCGATGCCTTCGCCGACCGCGAGGACGTTGTCGGCAGCACCAAAGCGGACGGCATGGCCGAGGAGACCGCCCATGGCCCGGCGCGGCGTGTCGACCGGCGCCTTGCCTGAACCGTCGCAGGCAAGCCAGGTGCGATGCGCGCCGGTGATCCTCCCTTCGAGATCGGTGACAGCGCCGACCATCGCTGGCCATGTCTCGGTCGGGCCATGATCCTCAGGTCGATAGTAGCAGCATGGATGGAATCGCAGACTGCCCGTGCCGCGCAAGTTCCTGATGCCACGGTTGCGCAAATAGGTGGCGACCAGCGTGCCGCTGATCGATAGCGACACGGCGAAGAGGCGCTGCGCCGCTTCGGGCGATCCGGCGGGAACAGGTGTGCGAACAGATGTTGGGGCCCGGCGGAGTTCGGGCTGCGGCAGGCTCAGAAAGCGCCGCGCCTCATCGGCGACATCGCGAAAGTCGATGAGACCGCAGCTCTCGCGGATGATGTCGAGGAGATCGCCATATTCGGCCGTTGCGGCATCGCTCCAATGCCCGGCGGCGCCGGGACCGGATTCCGGCCCGCTGAGCCGGACGAACATCGATCGGCCGGGCGTATTGCGAACGTCGCCCACCGTCCAGTAGCGGCCTTGGCGCCGCCCGTTGGACAGATAATGGCGGCATACCGCCTCGGCATGGCGAGCCAGGCGGCGCGCCAGTTCGGAAGCGTCGCGGGGCATCACGACACCTCCCGCGCGCTGATATTATGTTGAGTAGAGGCCGTCGATCGCCTGTGGGACAGCGCCCAATCGCGGGAGCGCAACATAACCCTCCGCGCAACATATTCGACCCATTTGCCGGCCCGACCCTTGGCGTTCTCCTTCAGCCGGACATGCATGGAGCGGCCGCGCGAATTGCGGACATCGCCAACGATCCAGTGGTTGCCGGACCGATGGCCGTTGGAGAGATATTCGCGGCACACTGCCTCGGCATCTTCGCCAAGGCGGCGTGCCAGCTCGGAGGCCGAGCCCGTCATGATCCCCTCCCTTATGCCGAGGCCGAACGATCGGTGACGCCGATGAGCGGGTGGCGATCCAGCAGCATCGCGAGGATGGAGGACCCGTCGGCGCCGGTCGGGATGAACAGGCGCAGCTTCCAGGAGATGATCTCCGAGATCAGGCCGAGAGCCTTCAGCCGGGGAACAATAGCGTCAGTGAAGCCGATGATTTCGATCCGGTGATCGTTCATGACACGGCTGCGGCGAAGGATCAGTCCGTCGGCGAGCTGCAACCCGATGCGCCCGTCGATGAGGCCGGCCCACGCATCGTCCACGGACAGCGAAGGAACATGGTCTATGCCGAGGTTGCGGAACATGGTCGCCACGAGTGCTGGCGCGATGTGGCGGCCAATGATGCGTTCGCCGGCATCGGTCTGGATGCGGTAGACACGGCAGTCATGGTCGGGCAGCCGCCGCCAGATAGGCAGCAGCAGGCCGGTGACGATGTGGAACGTGCTCGTGACCAGCTCCGGGACTGAAGCGACCTCCGTCTCCCAGAGTTCGCAGAAGATTTTCCGGTCGGCCGGTTGCCAGTGAGTCTCGGCAAGGGCGTCGAGGCCGAAGCGCAGCTCGTCGGTCGGTCGCAGGAGGCGTACGCGGTGCTCTATCGCCCCGTCGTCGAGCATTAGGCTCGCGGTCGGCAGCTGTATCGCCGCGCGAGTTGAACGCGTGTTCACCAGCAGGACCGATTGCGGCTCCGCGCGGACAATGTCGAGCGCGTCGACCAGTCCGAGTGGGCGGATGCGGTCCTTGCGCGCAACCGTGACGACATGCGACTGCGCACCCGAGACCGGATGCGTGTAGACGGTGCGGCGCTCGGTGACGACGATGCTCTCTGCCGTGATCGTCTCCAGACCCTTGTCGTAATTGCCGGCGGCGATGGCGCCCTCGACCTTCGCCGTCATCAACTGCTCGAACGCCTCGAACAGCAGGTTCTGGGTCTCGATGCGGAGCGCCAGCAGGCGGTTGAGCCAGGTCGTGATCGGCGGCAGCTCGTCGCGGAGACCACCCTCGTCTTTCGTCAACGACAGGCCGGTGACCGCCTCGAAAGTCGTGAGCGAGCAGCCCTCGATCCTGGCGTGATGGAGCAGATGATAGAACTGCCTCAGTGCCGCGCGCGCATAGGGGCTTTCCAGATTGTCTTCCGCGCGAAACAGCCCTGCCCCGCCGGTCTGGCGCTGCCCGCGCGTGATCGCACCCAGCGTGTCGAGCCGCCGGGCGATCGTTGACAGGAAGCGCTTGCCCGCTTTCACATTGGCGGCCATCGGCCGGAACAACGGCGGTTGGCGCTGATTGGTGCGGTGGGATCGGCCGAGACCCTGGATGGCGTTGTCGGCGCGCCAGCCGGCTTCGAGCAGATAGTGCTTGCGAAGCCTCTGGTTCTTCACGCCGAGATCGGCGTGATAGGAGCGGCCGGTTCCGCCGGCGTCGCTGAAGACCAGAACGCCCTTGTCATCATCCATGAAACTCTGGGTCTCGGCGAGATTGGCCGAAGCGGGGCGGTTCTCGACGGCGAGCCGGTCGATCCTATTGCTGCCTGTCTTCTTGACGATGCGGCGCGAGCGGCCCGTCACCTCGGCGACGATCTCCGTGCCGAAGTGATGGATGATCTGGTCGAGCGCGCTGCCCACGGGCGGCAGCGAGGCGAGCTTCTCGATCATCTGATCGCGTCGGCGAACCGCCTCCCTGCACTGGACCGGGTTGCCGTTCTCGTCGTGGACGGGGCGCGAATAGACATTTCCCTCGGCGTCTGAGTATTCCTCGAACAGCTGCGTCGGGAAGGAGTGGGAAAGATACCCAAGGACGTACTCGCGCGGGGTCACGTCGACATGCAGGTCCGACCATTCCTCGGTCGGGATCTCGGCGAGCCGACGCTCCATCAGCGCCTCGCCGGTCGACACGATCTGCACGACCGCCGAATGGCCGTCGGCAAGGTCCTGTCCGATCGCACCGATCAGCGTCGGCGTCATCATTGACGTGATCAGATGGCCGAAGAAGCGCTGCTTGGTGCTCTCGAAGGCCGACCGCGCGGCCGACTTGGCGTTGCGGTTCAACGTGGCCGAGTCGCTGGTGATGTTGGCCGCCTCGAGCGCCGCGTTTAGATTGTTGTGAATGACTTGGAAGGCGTCGGCATAGGCATTGTAGATGCGGATCTGCTCATCGGTCAGCTCGTGCTCGAGCAGGTCGTATTCGACGCCGTCATAGGAGAGCGAGCGCGACATATAGAGGCCGAGCGATTTGAGGTCGCGGGCCAGAACCTCCATCGCCGCCACCCCACCGTCCTCGATTGCCGCGACGAACTCGGCCCGGTTGGCGAAGGGGAAGTCCTCGCTGCCCCAGATGCCGAGCCTCTGGGCGTAGGCGAGGTTTTCCACCGCGGTCGCGCCGGTCGCGGACACGTAGACGATGCGGGCGTCGGGCAGAGCGTGCTGCAGGCGCAGCCCAGCCTTGCCCTGCTGCGACGGAGCGACGTCACCACGCTCGCCCTTGCCCCCGGCTGCGTTGGCCATGGCGTGCGCCTCGTCGAAGACGATGACACCATCGAAATCCTTCCCGACCCAGTCTATGATTTGGGCGATGCGGGACTTCTTGCCCTCACGCTCCTGCGAGCGCAGGGTGGCGTAGGTGGTGAAGAGGATGCCTTCGGCAAGCCGGATGGGGGTACCCTGCCGATAGCGGGAGAGTGGTTGCACCAGGAGCTTCTCCTGACCGAGAGCCGACCAGTCGCGTTGCGCGTCCTCCAACAGCTTGTCCGACTTGGAGATCCAGACGGCGCGTCGGCGGCCCTGCAGCCAGTTGTCGAGGATGACGCCGGCGACCTGCCGGCCCTTGCCGCAACCGGTTCCGTCGCCGAGAAACCATCCGCGACGGAAGCGGACAGCGTTCGCAGCACCTTCTGGCGCGGCCGAGACGACATCGCAGGTCTCGTCGACGGTCCAGGCGCCGGTGAGATGGCCGGAATGGGCCTCTCCAGCATAGATGACGCTTTCGAGCTGGGCGTCCGACAGCAGGCCCTCGTCGATGATCGCATCAGGAAGAAACGGTCGATAGGAAGGCTTCGGCGGCGCGACGGCGGCCATTGCAGCCGACTGCACGAGCGGCGTCGGATGCGGTTTTGCGCGGGGAATGTCGATCGACTGGAGCGCGTATGGTTCGTAGATCGTGTCGGTGAGCTGGCCGCTCTCCTCCGGCATCCAGTCGCGCAGCTCATAGGCGAGGGGAACGGCAGGCGTGGCGTCTGCCACGACCGGTCGGGTGGGCTTCGCCCGGGCAACCGGACGGGCCGGCCGGATGGTCTTCGCGACAGACGCCGCAAGTGTGATTGGTGCGGCACCCGGAGCGGATCGTGCGGCCATCTGCATGGCGGCATTGCGCAGGATGCCGGTCGAAAAGGCGCCGATCCAGTCCGGAAAGTCGCCCGGTGTGCGGGGCGGCAGGTCGGATATCCAGGCGAGCAGCGTTTCAACATCAAAAGCCTTGCCCGGCGACGAAATGAATCCGGACGGGTCGGTCGCAGGAATCTTGTCGATGATCGTCAGGCGGGTTTCGGCGGTCGTGCCGTGGCGGGCATAGACGCGGCCGTCGATCGCAGCGGTGAACATGATCCTGCCCTGCTGCTGGAGACGCTCGAAGGCGGGTCGCCATTTCGGGTTTTCGGGGGAAAGGCCGGCGCCGGTGATGGCGACCAGGCGGCCGCCGGGACGCAGGCGGGCAAAGGCGGACGACACATGCCGCCATGCTGCATCGGCGACATGGCCGTCGACATAGGCGCCGACGGTGAAGGGCGGATTCATCAGCACGACGGACGGCTCGATCGCGGCATCGAGGTGATCGTCGATATGGGCAGCGTCGTGCCGCGAGACGGCGACACGCGGAAACAGCAGGCCGAGGAGATCGGCACGCGTCGCGGCAAGCTCGTTGAGCGCGAGCGAGGCCCGGGCAACTTCGGCATGGACGGCAAGCAGGCCTGTACCGGCGGACGGTTCGAGAACGAGGTCGGAAGAGGCGATCGCCGCGACGTGAGCCGCGACGAAGGCAAGCGGCTGCGGCGTCGAAAGCTGCTGCATTGCCTGGCTCTCATCAGAGCGCCGTGTGTGGGTGGGAAGAAGTTCGGCGATCCGCTTCATCATCGCCAGCGTCGCCTGCGGCGTGGTCGACCGGGACAGGATCGCTGGTCCGAACCGGCGCAGAAACAGCACTTGGGCAACCTCGAGTGCCTCGTAAGCGTCCTTCCAGACCCAGAACCCTTGCGCATCGCTGCCGCCAAAGCTGTCCGTCATGGCAACGCGCAGTTCCGCGGTGGTGACGGGCTTGCCCTGTTCAAGGGAAGGCAGCAGCTGCATTGCCGCCTGATGGATCGCCTGGGCGGTGTCGATGGCGTCGGATGCCAGCGCGACATGGGGATCGGCCGTCCGGACGACGGCCGATGTGGTCGTAACAATGTTCATGGCGATGTCCTTCGCGAGAGGGGAGTGGCCCCGCGCCGGCACTCTCTCAGCGCCAGCCGGGCGCATTCCTCCCGGCCCCGCTCTGCCTCTGGGGCTGACGCACCAAACGGGTTGCGCTCTGCGCAAAGCCATGACTCAATGCGCGGACAGGGATGCGGCGGCGACCTGGAGCTGCGGAGGTGATGCGACGATTCAGAATTGGAATTGAGGTTTACGAGGAGGGGGCGCCTGACCTGCAGGCGGCGCTGGCGAACGCCTATGCCCGCAGGGAGCGTCCACTATGCCTCTGCCGCGAGCCGGGCTGCCCGATGTACATCGCCCGGATCGGCGACCTTCATCTGATCAAGCGCATGCCGCTGAGCGGCGGCGGACATGATCCGTCCTGCAATTCCTATGAGTCACCCTACGAACTGTCCGGGCTCGGTGCCCTGTTGGGCAGCGCGATCCAGCTTGATCCACAAAGCGGCATGGCGGCGTTGAAGCTCGATTTCAGCCTGTCGAAGACGGGCAGTCGGGCCGCGTCCGTACCCGCAGGGCAGAGTTCCGTCAGCGTGACCGGCGATCCCAGGAGGATGTCGCTGCGTGGCCTCCTTCATTATCTCTGGCACGAAGCCGAATTGACGGTCTGGACATCCCGATGGGCTGGCAAGCGACATTGGTGGAATGTCCGTTGGCACCTTCTCGAGGCTGCCGGGCAAATGACGGTGAGGGGCGGACCGCTCGCGGACATCCTGTTTGTGCCCGAGCCGTTTCGGGCCGAGAACAAGGAAGCGATCGAGCAGCGTCGCAACGTAGTTCTCGTTGCGGCGCTACCGCCGAAATCCGGTCCACGAAAGCTGCTGGTGCTGGTCGGCGAAGTGAAGGAGATCGTGCCCGCCCGATCCGGTCAGAAACTTGTCATCAGAAACCTGCCCGGATTTCCGTTCATCGTCGATGATTCATTGCACCGGCGTTTGCAGGCACGATTCGAGCGGGAACTGTCGCTGTGGGAAGCGGATTCGAGTTCACATCTCATGGCGATCGCAACCTTCGGACTGAACCCGGCCGGTCTCGCCATAATCGAGGAAATCGCGTTGATGGTCGTGTCCGAGAACTGGATTCCCTACGAGACGGTCCCGGAGAAAAGGCTTGTCGATGCACTTGCTCGTCTGCGCGAGAAGAGCGTGAAGGGGCTGCGCTACGATCTGCAACCCGACCAGCCGATCGCCAATGCATTGCTTCAGAACAGGGCGGTGCCAACCGCGCTCTTCGTCGTCCCGGCCGGAGCGGACGAAGCGTTCAAGGCTTCGCTGCAGGACATGATTGCGAACCGGGCGGAGATGGATGCGTGGACCTGGCGGGTCGGTGACGGGGAGATGCCGGCCCTTCCATAGGCTGGGAACAACATCTCAGATTTCCATCAATGTCGTGAATCGATTGGCGGCCATCGAGTCAGACAATGCGTTGGACAAGAATCCCCGCTGTCTTGGACCATGACGGTATGGTGAGGGGTGACCAGCGACAGTCTTTTTCGGTGAGTATGCTGCGGATTTGCGAAGATCCGCGGCGCGAGGACAGTGGGCGCCTAGTCGTTGTCAGCGTTGAACTCGGCATGCCATTTTACTTGTCCGAACCCCGCATTGCATCGGCGAGCGAAACGCTGGAAAGCTGGCTTTCGCATCGGCGTCCGTCCGGGGCGGCACCGCGGTCGATGGTTGCTGCGGGTGGACGACAAGCATGGGCCAGCGTAGACGTGACCTGATCCGGCAAGCGGATCGATTCCCATCCTAAGGTAGTTCAATAATGAAGCGGCAGAGCCGACCCTTCATCGTCGAGGTGAAGAAGAAGCGCGGTGAGTCCGCGCGGCAGCATTCGATCTGGGGAAATCTCGATCTCGCAGCGATTGGCGCGGAGACGGCGTGGGAACTGACGAAGATCGAGGCGCCTGTGGTGCCTGTCACGGCGATCGACGCCACCCCGAAACCGGATTTTTCGCAGCCCTCGACGTCGTCCCAGCCGCTTTCTGTATCGGAGATCATCCCCGACGCCGGTCTGTCGGGCGTCGAACCCGAACCTGCGGCCCCTCTTATGGCTGAAGAGCCGCCGCGGAACCAATTGTCTCGAAGGCGTCGAATGAGCGCAGAGCACCTTCCGCGTGGGGAGCGATGGAAGCGTCGACTGCCCAAAGTGCTTCGGAAGGGCAAATAAATCTTGCGACCCGCCCTTGTGGGGGATGTTAGCTGTTATGGCGAGTCATCCGGCGGGTCGCGGCTTTCTTCGATAATCGCCCTGGCCTTCTCGACCGCCGCGATCGCCTTCGGCAGCCAGCTCTCGAAGTCTACTTTGGAAAGGCCCATCGGCTGGGCGACAGAAGCAAGCTGGTCGAGCATCTCACGGAAGTGGTCGACCATGCGGTGCGTCGTGTCCCGGCAGTGCGACGGCACTGCGATTTCTTCGCCCGCATAGGCAGTATCCGCTCCTTTCCAGATGCCCGTGATGTAGGTCGGGCCGGCGCATTCATAGTCGGCCAACTCGCTTTCCCAATCGTCGTCCTCGATGGCACGGCGGCAAGCTTCTTCAACGGTCGCGGCATCGTACGTGCGCTGTCGGTAGTAGGGCATGCGATACGTCGCTTCGACGGTGAATTTGGGCATGGCGTCTCTCCTGTTCGGGAAATGAGGTCGGGGTCGTCCACCGTGTGCCCGGTGACAGGCACTGGGGTTCAGGCTTGCTCAGGCCGCCGATCGTGCGTCGAGTGCGTTGTCGCCGCCCCGGAGCTGGTCAGCCAAGGCCGCCGCTGGGCTTCGATCCAGGCCGGGTGGGGCGGAGAAGCATTCGGCCCGGACTTGGCGCCGCCGTGTCGGGATCGGCAGTGGGAGCGGCCTTTCGATGCTGTTCGAACCAGGCGTCGAATTCGGCCTTGCGGCGCGCGTGTCTGCCGGGCCAGTTCGGGAAGTTTGCGTGTGGGAATATCGGCAAGCCGCTCGGCCGCGGCTTCGATGGTGGAGAGGCTGAGATAGCGCTGGAGATTGGCCGCGAGGCGGGTATTCTTCCGCGAGCGGCGCAGGATCGCGGTTGCGACCTCGTCGCCGTCATAGTTTTCGAAGCAATTGTCGAAGGCGCGGGTCGGGCGTCGCCCATGGGCGATGACCTGGGCCGCATAGTTGACGCGACCGCGGAAGTTCTCTGGATCGTTGAGGCGTGACATGGGATTTCTCCTTGGCTGGCGAGCCGCTTGCGCAGGCCCAAGAAATGCGAAAGCCAGCCGGGCCGTGCATTGCGAGGTAGCTTCGAGAATGTGGGGGAACAGACCAGCGTCAGATCTGCTGATCGTTCGAGGACTGGTTGATCATGTCATCGAGCCAGTCCGCGGCGGCCTGTGCAGCCCTTTCGGCATCGGCGCCGTTCTCGCGTCGGGCGGAACTCCCGGCATTGATCGCGCGGCAGGCCGCGGCAGGAATCGCGAGGATGGCGTTCATCATTTCATGGGCCGCATCTCTCGAGACGAAGTCACCGATCGCGGTGGTGGTGCTGCGGTCCACGCCATACAGCGACCAGAAAGCGCGGAACTCCCTGCCCCCTTTCCGCGATCGGACGAGGTCTGCTTCGAACTCATCCTCGTCACGATAGGAGGTCACCTGACGATCGCGCTCGATGCAGGGCCTCACCTCGTAATATTCGAAGGCGAGCGTATCGCGTATCGTCGGCGAAAGATGGTCACGGAACGATGGACTGCGATTGGCGGGCGGTGTCGCAAGGCCTCCTTTCGACACGTTGAGATCGGCGCCGCAATCGGCGCAGATGTCGTCGCCCCGGTTCCAATGGTTCGAAGGGCAGCTTTCCGGCCCATGTGCAAAGCTTGGGCTGTGCCCTGGTTTTTCGTCGAGGAGATAATCGACCGTGAGCGGGCCGTGCTGGCGATGATCGGCGATCAGGTCCTCGGCGGAGTTCCAGACGATGATGCTCGACACGCCGGGCTGTTCGCCGAAACTCGACTGGGCGAGGTCGGCGGCGACAAAGTCGCGATCGACCGGACCGGGCTCGGGTGTGTAGGCGTCTTCATCGATGACGAAGGCCACGAAGAAGGCTTTTCTGGCCATGGCGGTTTCCTTTCCAGAATGGATTTCGCGCGTGTTCGCGATCGCCGACGGATGGGCGAGCGGTATGGCGTCGCAGGTTGGTGATGTTGCGCCAGCAATCCGGCGGCAGCGCGCCGGACTAGGGTCGATCTACGTCGTAGCGCGGGGCACAGCCCGCCTCGCCCGGATAGCGGCCATTTTCGTCGCAGACCATGATCTGCAGAACACTGTAGCGGTCATGACCGAGATATTGGTCGACCTGGATAGTGTAGCGCGAATGAGCTCGCGCACCGGTCTGGCGGATCTTGACCGGAATTGACCATCCGATATCGACGAGGCCTGTGGCGAGCGGCTTGCCGTCTTCCCGCATCTTGGCACCGAGTTCATTGAGCAGACCCGCGGCTATGTGGGACGGGAAGTCGCCGATCAACAGAAGCTCGGGCAGACCGCGGTCGGTATTGCCGATCGTGTAGGTGAAGCCCGGATCGGGCCTGTCCCCGAACACCTGGAACAGATGTTGTCCGAATGCCTCGATGTTCTGCCTGACTTCTCGCATGCGACCTGATGCTATCATCGGTTCCTCCTCCAATTGGGATGGTCTCAACTTGCCGTCGAGTCTGCGTTCACGCCTGCAATCCTGATCGGCGGTGCGCCTACATGATCAGAATTGTTCTGGACTGCTGGGCTTGCACCGATCGGGCACGGCCGACGACGAAGACCTCGTCCGTGTTGGCCTCGAACAGCATCAGGATGCGGTCGCCGATGGCGACACATTCGTTGATCCAGTGACGATCGGAACCGCGGTACTTTGTTGCCCGGTTGGGCGGCACGTAGACGATGGTGAAGTGCGACAGCGTCTCGTCCGTCGGAGCGACATAGAAATATCCCTTCACCTCGATCACGACACCACCAGTGCTGTAGGAGGTAGCGACCGTATCGCCGGGACGTACGAGATCTGCGACGGTTGGCGCCCTTGGCGGTGTGCGCCGATATCGGCGGCGATCCGGGACACCCAGGCCGGCGGTATAGTTCGAGTGCGCCTCATAGGTGCGCCCGTCCGCCAGTGGCGGCTGCTTACGAGGGGTCCGCATCGTTGCCCCCTCTCCTCTTGGCATGTGCACGTATACCTGCCATGCGGCTGTTGATCTCGTCGTCTGACAGGTCCTCGAGCAGTTTCAGGATCGTGCCGTTGCCACCGTTGTTGACGAGAACGACGCGTTTGCCACGGTGCTCCGCGGGCCAGGCGGCAGGATCGATTTCGCCGGCAATTCCCTTGAAGTCGGGATGCGTCGCGTTCCAGATCGCCTCGAGCTTTTCCGCGCGGGTCATGCTGTCGCTCGCGCCGGTCTCGTGGGCGATGATGGCGGCGCGCATCTTGTCTGGGGACTGCCGATCCGTGAGGTCGCAAAAGCCGTGAAACCAGCGTTCGCGGCCCCGGATCCGGATCGCGAAGAATACGCTGGTCACATTGCCGGCCTTGAACTCCGACATGCCGAACATGCCGGTGCGCATGAAGAGCGGCGGCAGCAAATCGAGCATGAAGTGGTATTCTGACGCGGTGATCGCAAACCACTCGCCTGAATAGGGAGTGCCGGAAAGCGGATCGATGCCGGGAGTGTCTTTGTGTCGGCTGAACAGTTGGAACATCTGCTCGCGGGTGGCGACGCCGTCGAGCACCTTCCTGAAGGGTGGATGTGCGGTCATGGGGTTCTCCTGAACGCAGGTCGGCCACGCGCGGCATGAACCGCGTCGTCGCAACTGGCTTGGTATTGTTTTGGCTGTCGACTTGCCGAGCCTGCGGCCGGCGCGTACACCGGCGATGATGGGGTTTGCAGGGTTCAGGCGGCGCGTCGCTCGGAGGAACGTGAAGCGTCTCGACCAACCCCAGTGATGGCGCGGACGGCGGCGGCGAGCGCCGGGATGTCGTCGAGCATACCGAGCGCGACGAAGTGGTTGGCTCCGCCGGTAAAATCCTTGCGGCCCTTGCAAGTGCGGATCAGGATTCCGTGACCCGAGGACATCCCGAACTGGCCGACCTGGATGTAGGCGCGCTGATGGTGCAGGGTAATCTCACCGGAAACGGCAATTCCCGCCTTGTTTGAGCGCAGGTCATAGCTTCCGTGCGGCAGTGCAAGTTCGGCGGCGAGTTTCTTC
The DNA here is from genome assembly GCF_040049215.1 of Mesorhizobium sp. KR9-304. Taxonomy (NCBI): domain Bacteria; kingdom Pseudomonadati; phylum Pseudomonadota; class Alphaproteobacteria; order Hyphomicrobiales; family Phyllobacteriaceae; genus Mesorhizobium; species Mesorhizobium sp. KR9-304. The sequence goes on from NZ_JBDZDN010000005.1 coordinate 152,235, forward strand.
AGCCGTGAGCGGGCTGTCGTGTGAAAACGTCTCTTCTGCTGCTCGTCATAGGAGCAGCTTCTGTTCCAGTCGAACATGTCGATCTCCATGAAATGAAACGGGCCCAGGATCGCTCGCGCGGTCCTGGGCCCGTCGTCGGGGTGGTTCTATGGGGTGAAGCGATCAGGCCGCCGTGCGGCCCTCGATAACATCGGCGCCGACCTCGTCGGCGGAGACTTCCTCGAGATAGGCCCGACCATACTGGTTGTTGGCGAGCCAGCGTTCGGCTGCCTCTCGGTTCTGGGCAAGATGCAGGAGTTCCGGGCTGTCGCCGAGTTCCTGCAGGACGCGGACCATGCCGATCGAGGGACGCTCGACGATCTCGAAACGCAGGTCACTCTCGACGGACCAGGTGCGCCTGACCGAGACGATGATGATGCCGCCCTGCCCGAAATCGCCCTCATGCAGGGTGAAATGGACGGGCGAGCTATAGGTCGCCCGCTCGCGCGGCGGTTCCTTCTCGACCAGGCGACCGACGCCGTTGCGACTCTCCCACGCAGCGAGTTTCTTGGTGAAGCGAGCCGGCGGTTTCGCGGTGCCGTCGCTGTACTGGATAACGCTCCCCAGAGGAGCGGATTCGTACACGATATGCGCGGACATACGGATTTCTCCATGCGGAAAACGAAAAAGGGCCCGGCGGGAATGCCGGGCCCGGTGCGAAGCGGGAGGCCGATTACTCGGCGGCCTGGAGGTGGTCCGCCTCGTCGCCGTCGATGGTCACCGGCTCATCGGAGGACGGATCCGCATCGTCGGCGAGGAAGGCCGGCAGCTCGGTGACATCGCCGTCGAGAGCCGCCTCGTCCGACATGTCGCCGGCGACCACGTCGCCAGCATCGGTAGCCACTTCATCGACCTCGAGGCGCAGCGGCTCGGGCAGCCAGTTCGATCCTTCGAGAAGACGGGCGGCTTCACGGGCCATGATGTCCTTCTTCATGTGGTCGATCAGCTGCGCGGAGTCTGCGCCACGAGCTTCACGGACAGCCTGTAGAATCCGCGCCTTGGTGAGACGCCCGAGGAACTCGACCGTCGGCGTCCAGCCGGCGTCGACCATGTCGAACTGGAGCGAACGGCCGAGCACGTCTGCATGCTCGAGCGCCTTCGGTCGCCTGTTCCAGGGTTCGACCACCGCATTGAGGGTCAGCGAGACGCAGTGCGCGAACAGCGCCTTGCGGCTTGCCTCGTCGAGACCGAGAAGGAAGTCCCACAGGTCTTCCGCTTCATCGGGCAAATCGCGGTCCCAGGCTTCGTGCCGCTCGGCTATCTCCTTGGCCCAGGACGTCTCGGCAAGACCCTCGACCTGGCTGAAGCTGCCGCTCTTCAGGCTGATCTCCAGGCACGTGTCCGGCGCGAAGCGATAAAAGACCTGCAGGACGAAGGCATGGAGTGCCGCGACAAAGGCGATGTCGGCGTCATCGGCGAGCGCGTTGCGCAGAGCCAGCGTGCGCTGCGCGGTCAGGTCGAAGACGAGCCGATCGGGCAGCGGCTTGATGCCGTCGTCCTCGCCGTCGTCGCCAGAGGTGTCGTTCACCGGCTTGCCGTTGACGACAACACCATCGCCATCGTCGTCGCCATTGGATCGGGTTCCGCCGTCGGCGCCCCCTTCCTCGCCCTCATCGACGTCGCCGGTTTCGGTCCGCGGCTCGTCCTCGAACCGCACGAAACCGGCGTCGACCTGGAGCTTGCCGTTCGCGGCAAGCGTAACGAACACACCGGCAATGGCCTTCTGGGCGGGATCGTAGCTTTGAGGACGGTCATCGATCGCATCGAGCTCGGCGCCCAGCAGGTCGAGCTTCGCCTCGATTGCTTCGTCGGCATCCTCGGCCTGGGCATAGTCCGCATCCAGCTTGTCGTATTCCGCCTTCAGCGCGTCGTAGCGTTCGATCTCCTCGGCGCTGAGTTCCTGCGCCTCGGCATAGACGCGCCGCATGCCGGAGGTGTGGCCATAGGGAAAGCTGATCGCCGCCTCGACCCATTTCCAGCCTTCGGCGCGGATCGCCTCGGCATCCACCTTCAGCCTGTCGAAGACAAGCTGCTCGAGAAGTGCCGCATCCTGGAACCAGCCGCCGGAATCCTGCTCAAAGAGATCGCGCAGGATGACGCCGCCGGCAGCCTCATAGGCTTCGGCGCCGATATAGACGGCCCGGCGATCGTCGGCCCGGACCGTCGTCTCCGTCAGCAGGCGCCTGATGTAGTAGGGCTCCTGCATGTGCGAGCTGGAAATCCGCTCCCAGACCTGCTCCTGGCGCGCATGATCGTCCGAGATCGAGAAGGCCATGATCTGTTCGAGCCGGATTTCATCCTTCTCGTAGAGATCGAGCAGCTGCGGCGACACCGAGGCGAGCCGCAGGCGCTGCTTCACCGTCGCCGGCGACACGAAGAAGCGCGCGGCGATCTCTTCGACGTCGAGACCCTGGTCGCTCAGCGTCTTGAACGCCCGGAACTGGTCGAGCGGATGCAGGTTTTCGCGGTGGACGTTCTCGGCCAGCGAATCCTCTTCCGCCGATGTCGCCGTGCTGCGATTGACGATGCACGGGATCGGCTCGTTCTTTGCCAGCCGCTTCTGCTTGATGAGCATGCCAAGCGCGAGATAGCGGCGGCCGCCGGCGGGCACTTCGAACGTGCCGGTTTCCTCGCCGCTTTCTTCAAGAACAGGACGGACGTTCAGGCTCTGAAGCAGCCTGCGTCTGCCGATGTCCTCGGCGAGTTGCTCTATGGATACGCCGTCCTTCACCCGCCGGACATTCTTCTGCGACAGCATGAGCTTGTCGTAGGGAATGTTCTCCGCGGCGTTCATTGCGATCTTCTGAATGGCCTTTGCCATGGTCAGGGTCTCCATGACGGGCGGCCCGGGGCCACTCCCCGGACCTCCAAGCCCGTCAGAAAACCTCCCCTCCCCCCTCTGCCTCTTCCGGCCTCGCGCCAGCGCACGCCGGCTGCGGCAATGACATGATGGTCTGTGGGACGGCGGCGCGGACTTATGATCCCGGCTCACGGGGCTCGGTTCGACCCAGCCTGCCATTTCCGCCCAGCGTGTCGGTGTGATCCATGAGGATGTGGATCAGCGCGTGGTCAACAAGAGCCATCGGGCTCTGGGTAGAAAATCACATAAGTGTGGCACCGCGACGGGCGGCAGCAAGCCTTCGTTGCAACCCTGAAACCGTCACAAAAAGAAGGCGCCGTTCTCGTGTTTCGGAGAACAGCGCCAGAAAGTGACAGGTCGCCGGTGTCTGCAACGTGTTTCCGCATGGCTGGCGTGATGTAGATCAGGCGCTGAGATCGAGGAGCTTCTTGGCCTTGCCTTCCATTTCCAGGCGGATATCCTGGTGATGCTTGTCGCGGGCGACCCGCGTGATGCCCTGCACGAAGTCGAAAACCGATTCCGGCGGCCGGCCCTCCTCAGCCAACACGATATCGATAATCTTCGTGGTTTCAGCCTTGGAGAAACCGCGCCTGCGCAGGAAGCTCTGGCGGTCCTCATCGTCGCGGGCGACGATCCGCTCCCGCGCGGCCTTGATGCCATTGACGAACGGCAGGGGCGAGGATTCGGCGAACCGGATCAGCGCCGGCTCCGCTTCGGCGGCGAAGCGGGAGGCGGCATATTTGGAATGGCGGATGGTGATCTCCTCAAAATCTTCCACGCCCCAGAGGTTCCGATTCTGGCACACTGCACGAAGATAGAAGCTCGCGATTCCAAGTGTCCTGGCGCCGACTTCAGAGTTCCAGCAGTAGAAGCCGCGGAAGAAAATATCCGGATCGCCGTTCGGCAGCTTTCCGGCCTCGATGGGGTTGAGGTCGTCAACCAGAAAGAGAAAGACGTCACGGTCGGACGCATAGAGCGTCGTGGTATCCTTCGAGATATCGACGTTGGGGTTGTAGATTCCCGTCGACCAGTCGAGTACGCCGGGTACCTTCCATCGCGTGTCGCCGGTGCCGTTGCCGGCAATCTTCTGCACCGCTTCCACGAGTTCGCGGTCGAAAATTCTCCCGTAATCTGGCCCTGTCACGGCTCGAAGCTCAAGACGGCCGTTCTCGATTTCCAGCGTCTTGACCTGTTCTGCGCGGCGCGTGGAAAGGCCATATTGCAGATTGATGCCTGCGAGCGCGGCCGGGAGCTGGCGCAGATAGGTGGCCGGCGCGCCGACCAGACTGGCGAGCTGACCGAAACTCCAGTGCGTTGGGGCGACAGGCGCATGCGCGCCTGGAAGCATCAAGGTCAACCGTTGGGGATTGTCGCGGGAGGCTTCGACGCGGATGGCTTCGCTTTCCACGATGCGAGTCTTGCTACGCTCGGATCGCCGCTTCACGGAAGTGTGGAGATCGGTGAGCGAGAGAAAGCGTTCGTCGTCTGGCCTGTTGAACCATTCCGACGACACGCGGCCGATGCGCTGGCCGCGGCTGACGTCGACCTTATAGCCGTTTGGCGCGATGCGCGTTGGCGCCTGGATTTCCATATGGGTCATGGTCGTTCTCCGCGACGGGCGCCGGGAGCCTCTCTCCTGGCCTCGACCCGCCACCGCATCCCGGCCTACCCTTTGCCTCTAGCCACGCCAGCCGCGCGCGAAGCACGCGATGCGGCAGCGCCCCCGCGTCAGAGATCGTACGCAGGGGGAGGAGGCCGGCCTCCGTCCAGATCGCTGTGAAGCATTGCTTGCCCTCGAATGTCCGCAGGGTTGCTTCGCAGTTGAAACCGTGAATCAATGAAGACAGGGGATGCGGCGGCGTCCGGATCGATGGAGGCGATGCGACGTTTCAGGCTGGCTGACCGGCTTATTGAGGAAACAGCCCCGGATTTGCACGACGCGCTTGCCAATGCATATCGGCATCGGATCCGGCCTTTGTGCCTGTGCAAGGAACCCGGCCTTGCGATGTACATTGCGCAGATTGGCGACCAATTTATGGTCAAACGGATGCCGCTTTCGGGAAGCGAAACATGATCCGGCATGCGCTTCCTATGATCCGCCCGGCGAATTGTCCGGGCTCGGTGTCCTCATGGGCAGCGCCATTCAGGTCGATCCAGAGAGCGGCCTGTCAGCGCTCAAGGTTGGTTTCAGCCTGACGAAGGTGGGCGCCCGCCAAGCCCCCGGTTGCTGGGGCGAACAGCGCGCAAAACGTGGCTGGCGACACGAAGAAATTGTCGCTGCGCAGCCTCCTGCATTATCTCTGGCATCAGGCCGAACTGACAGCCTGGACGTCGCGATGGACGGGCAAGCGCCATTGGTGGAACATTCGCTGGCATTTGATCGAGGCTGCGCTGCAGATGACGGTAAAGGGCAGCATGCTGAGCGATGTGCTGTTCGTGCCCGAACCGTTTCGCGCTTCGGACAAGGCGGCGATAAAGCAACGTTGGGCCGCGGCGCTGGCGCCTGCATTGCCGCCAAGAAGCGGGCCTCGGAAACTGATGGTCCTGGTAGGCGAGGTTAAGGACATCTCGCCGGCCCGAACGGGTTACCGACTGATTATCAAGCACATGCCTAACTTCCCGTTCATGCTGGATGAGGGGTCCCACCGCAGGCTTCGGGCACGCTTCGAAAACGAAATGATGCTGTGGAACGCTGACGAAGCTTCGCATCTGACGGCGATCGCGATCTTCGGGCTCACGCCGACTGGGCTGGCCGTCATAGAAGAAATGGCCTTGATGGTGGTTTCGGAGAACTGGATCCCATACGATTCCGTATATGAAAAGAAGCTCGTCGATTCACTCGCCAAGCGGAACGCGCGAAGCGTAAAGAGCCTCCGCTACAGCTTACCTTTAGAGCGGCCGAGTGCAGCAGCCATGCTGCAGCGTCAGCCAGGTCCGGTTGCGCTCTACATTGTTCCGCCAACAGTGGACCGATCCTACGAGGAAGCGCTCGAAGTGCTCATTGCGGCGCGCCCGGAAGTCGATGCATGGACGTGGCGGGTGGCCGAAGGGGAAATGCCGCCTCTCATGAGACGGTAGAAATTTATCTGCGCAATAGAGCGCACTTCAAATAATCGGTGAAATTGCCAGAATGGGTCAGTAAGCGTACGTAGCCGTGATAAATGGAGATGGCCGAGTTCGCTGCCGATTTCAGCTGGATGTGGGCGCGAACTCACGGTCGAAGACCTCCGCCGATGATCATCCCCCTGCACCACATCCTGTGACCGATTTTTACATGTATCCTGCGTCCACCCGCTTCACTCTCAACAAATCGATCCGCATCCGCTAAACCGGAACGGGGGACGATTTCCCGTCATACCGAACAGCACATGAAACCTGGCCGGCCGGGTTTCAGGAGGAGATGCCGGCCATGGACCTGCGGCAACTGAGGTATTTCACGCAAGTTGTCGAAAGCGGCTCCTTCTCCAAGGCCGCCAACACGCTGCATGTGGCGCAGCCGGCGCTGAGCCAGCATGTGCGCCACATGGAAGAAGAACTGGGCGTCGCCTTGCTCTACCGCAACGCTCAAGGGGTGACCGCGACGGAAGCCGGCGGCCGGCTGCTGCGCCACGCCAAGCAGATCCTGGCCGAATTCGCCGAAATTCCCGACAGCGTGCGTGGCGAAGCCGTGGCGCCGCGCGGCGATGTGCGCTTCGGCATGCCGGGAACGGTCAGCGAATTGCTTGCGGCACCGCTGATCGAGGCCGTGCGTGAACGTTATCCGCAGGTCCGCATTCGCGTCGTCGAAGCCATGAGCGGCTATATCCTCGGCTGGCTGCGGCGTGGCGACGTCGACCTTGCCATGCTCTACTCGACCTCCGATCCTAGTGGACTGGCCGTGCATCACGGCCTGTCGGAAGAGATCTTCCTGTTTGCCGCCGCCAACACCAGCGACGGACCGGCCGGCGACGCGGCAAGCGTCGTACAGGCGGCCAGCATGCCGTTGGTGATACCGGGACCGGGTCACGGCTTGCGCGAACTGGTCGAGGAAGCAGCGCTGACGGCGGGCGTGCCACTGACGCCTGCTATAGAGATCGATTCCTACAGCCAGATCAAGAAAGTGGTGATGCGGGGGCTCGGCTTTGGCATCCTGCCGTTGATGGCCATAAACCGAGAAGTCGAGGAAGGCGTCTTCCGCAAATGGCGCCTGCAAGAGCCCAGTATAACGCGCAAGGTCTACCTCGCCTATTCGACGGAACGCCCGCTGCTCAACGCGCCGCGCGCCGTCGGCCAGTTGGCATGGGAAATCCTGCGTCAACTGGTTAAGGATCGTGCCTGGATCGCCGAACTCTCGGATGAAAGCCAGCGCCCCGACCTGTTCCGCTGAACGGGCCATCCTTCGCGGCGATGCCATCACGCAAAACGCTATACCCGCCATTACTTATTCATATTTGACTTCACACCCCCCTCGGCGACAGTTCGACCCATCTTGAAGAAGCAAGGACGGGTCATGAGCGGCGAGCTGGAGGGAACGATCGTTGTCGCGCTGGAACAGGCGGTGGCAGCGCCACTGGCAACCTCCCGGCTGGCCGACGCCGGCGCGCGTGTCATCAAGCTGGAGCGTCCCGAGGGCGATTTCGCACGCGGCTATGACGACTATGTGCTCGGCCAGTCGTCGTATTTCGTGTGGAACAACCGCGGCAAGGAATCCTGCACGGTCGACCTCAGGCAACTGGAGGACCTGGCGCTGGTGGAGAGGATGATCGCGGGTGCGGACGTGTTCGTGCAGAACCTCGCGCCCGGCGCGACCGAAAGGCTGGGCATCGGCAGTGCCGCGCTGCGCCTGCGCCACCCTCGCCTGACCGTCTGCGAGATCATCGGCTTCGCCACCGGCACGCCCGACGAGCAGCGCAAGGCCTACGACCTGCTGATCCAGGCCGAGACGGGGCTTTCCGGCATCACCGGCTCCGGCCTGTCGGGGCCGACGCGGGTCGGCATCTCGATCTGTGACATCGCCACCGGCCAGGCGGCCTATGCCGCGATCCTGCAGGCCCTGCTCAAGCGCGAGAAGACCGGCCAGGGCTCGCATATCCAAGTGTCGCTGTTCGACACCATCGCCGAATATCTCAACGTGCCTTATCTCGGCCGCCGCTATGGCGGGCGCGAGCCGCAGCGCCTCGGCCTCGCCCACCCTTCCATCGCACCCTACGGCGTGTTCAGCGCCAGTGATGGCGACGTGCTGATCGCGATCCAGAACGAGCGCGAGTGGAAGCTGTTTTGCGAGCACGTGCTTGGCAATGCCGGCCTTGCCGACGACCCCCGCTTCGATCGCAACATGATGCGAGTGCAAAACAGGATCGAACTCGACCGCAACGTGCAGGCGGCGGTGGCGCGGCGCACCGTGGAGGGACTATGCCGCCTGCTCGACAAGGTGCGCATCGCCTATGGACGGATCTCGACCATGGAGGATTTGATGGCGCATCGAAGTGCAACGACAGCCTCCGTGCAGACTCCGGCCGGACCAGTCGAACTGCTGGCGCCGCCGGTCGTCCTCAATGGCCGCCGGCCGGTGCTTGGCAGGGTGCCGGCACTGGGCGAGCACAGCCAGTCGCTGCGCACCGAATTCGGCGGCGCCGGCAATGGCCGCGAGACGCTCGCGGGAGCGGTCGAATCATGAGCCTGACTCGAGACCTGATCCGCCTCATTCGCGCCAAACCGCGCGACAGGCTGGACCTCGACCAGGCGGCGCTCTTCGTGCTCGACACGCTGGCCTGCGCGCTCGGAGCGCTGAACACCGAGCCGGCCCGCATTCTCAAAGCAATCGCGCCGTTGGAGACCGCCGACACGCCACGCAGCGCTTTCTATTTCGGCGGGCTTTCGCACATCCTCGAAATGGATGATCTGCATCGCGACTCCGTCACCCATCCGGGCTGCGTCGTCATCCCGGCAGCACTTGCCGTCGCCGCGCGCGACGATCTCGGCGGGGTCGCCTTCCTGGAAGCGGTGCTGGCTGGCTACGAAGCCTGTTGCCGCGTCGGCATGGCCGCCGGCAAGGCGCATTACCGGGTCTGGCACGCCACATCGACCTGCGGGCCGTTCGGCTCCGCCATGGCGGTGGCCGACCTCATCGGCCTGTCCGAGGACCAGGCCGTATGGGCGCTGGGCAATGCCGGCACGCAATCCTCCGGCCTGTGGCAATTCCTCGAATCGGGCGCCATGAGCAAGCATCTGCACACAGCCCGCGCCGCCGAATCCGGCGTACTCGCCTCGCTGATGGCGGCGCAGGGTTTTACTGGGCCTGACGAGATCCTGGAGGGCAAGAAAGGCTTCTTCGTCGGGCTCTGCCCGGACCCGCTTCCCGAAGCGGTGACGGCCGGGCCGGAGCGGCCTTGGGAATTGACGCGAACCTCGATCAAACCCTGGCCCTGCTGCCGCCACACGCATCCCTCGATCGATGCAGCGCTTTCCCTGCACGATGAGATCGGTGGCGCTGAAATCGCGAAAGTCACGATCGGCGCCCATCAGGCCGCACTCGACGTCTGCGACCGTCATCAGCCGCAGGATCCCTATAGCGCCAAGTTCTCGCTCCAGCATTGCGTGGCGGCGGCGCTGACCGACGGCGCGGTCGTGCAGTCGAGCTTCGACACGAGCGCCCGCACCCGGCTGGCCTCTGCCCGCGCCAAAGTTGAGGTCGGGCTCGCCGCCGGCATCGACGCCGCTTATCCAGCCTCCTGGGGCACGGAATTGAGCGTCGAAACCAATGATGGGCGCCGCTTCACCACAGCACGTCGCGACGCCAAGGGCGATCCGGAAAATCCGGTCACCGCGCTGGAGCTCTCCGCCAAGGCGCGCGCGGTGTTGGCAGACGGCGGCATCGGAGAGAACCGCGCCGAGGCGTTGATCGCCGCCGTGCTGGCGTTGCCGGACGACGCGCCGGTCCGAGCGCTCGACCTGTTCCCCAACGACAAGGGCGGGCCCGACGCCCGGTATCAGTGATGTCCGAAGCGCAAGACCACAAGGATATCCGCGACGCGGTGCACAAGCTGTGCGAGCGGTTTCCGGGAGAGTACTGGCGCAAGCTCGATGCCGAGCGCGCCTATCCGGCCGAGTTCGTCGACGCGCTCACCGAAGCCGGCTATCTGGCGACGCTGATCCCGGAAGAATATGGCGGTGCCGGCTTGACGCTTTCGGCCGCCGCGGCGGTGCTTGAGGAGATCCAGCGCTCCGGAGGCAATGGCGGCGCCTGTCACGCGCAGATGTATGTCATGGGCACGTTGCTGCGGCACGGCAACGAAGCGCAGAAGCAGCGCTATCTGCCGAAGGTGGCGAGCGGCGAATTGCGGCTGCAGGCATTCGGCGTGACGGAACCCGGCAGCGGCACCGACACGAGCTCTTTGCGCACCTTCGCGCGGCGCGACGGCAACCACTATGTCGTCAGCGGCCAGAAGATATGGACGAGCCGGGCTGAGTATTCCGATCTGATGCTGCTTCTGGCGCGCACCACGCCGCGTGACCAGGTGGCCAAGCGTACTGACGGCCTCTCGGTCTTCATCCTCGACATGCGCGAGGCGACCGGTAACGGGCTGACCATCCGGCCGATCCGCACGATGATGAACCACGCCACCACCGAGGTCTTCTTCGACGATGTGCGCGTGCCGGCGGAGAACCTCGTCGGCGAGGAAGGCAACGGTTTCCGCTACATCCTCTCCGGCATGAATGCCGAGCGCATCCTGATCGCAGCCGAATGCGTGGGCGACGCCAAGTGGCTGATCGAAAAGGCGTCCCGCTATGCCGGCGAGCGCAACGTCTTCGGCCGGCCGATCGGCGCCAACCAGGGCATCCAGTTTCCCATCGCGCGCGCCTACGCCAATATGCGCGCGGCCGAGCTGATGGTGCGGGAAGCAACGCTCCTCTACGAGCAGGGCAAGGATTGCGGTGCCGAGGCCAACATGGCCAAGATGCTCGCCGCCGATGCCTCCAACGAGGCAGCCAATGCCTGCATCCAGACGCATGGCGGCTTTGGCTTCGCCGAGGAATACGACATCGAGCGCAAGTTCCGCGAGACGAGGCTCTATCAGGTCGCTCCGATCTCCACCAATCTCATCCTTTCCTTCCTTTCCGAGCATGTGCTCGGAATGCCCCGCTCCTACTGACGACATCGGAGACCACAGCGATGTCCGATCATTTGCCTGGCCAGCTCGCAGACTGGATCGGCCGCACCAGCCGGTCGCAGGACGTCGTCACCGAGCGGCTGGATGCAAGCTTCAGGGCCGTGCTGGCCCCCTATTTCGCTCCGGTCTCCGACGGACAGGTCCCTCTCGGCCTGCACTGGTGTCTTTGCCCTGCAATAGCTGAGATGACCGAGCTTGGCTCCGACGGGCACCCGGCCAAGAACCGCGACCTGCCGCCGGTTCCGCTGCCGCGCCGCATGTGGGCCGGCGGCATGATTGAGACGTTCGACGCGCTGCGCGTCGGCGACGCAGTCACGCGCATCTCTACCATCAGCGACGTCACGCACAAACAAGGACGCAGCGGTGAACTCTGGTTCGTCACCGTAACCCACCAATACGAGACCGTTCGCGGGATCGCGATCCGGGACAGGCAGGATATCGTCTATCGCGGTGCGGCAGACCAGAGCCCGGCAAAGGCCAGCGCACCTATCGCTCCACCCTCACCCAGTCCAAGCAACCGGCACTGGACCATGCAGACCTCGCCGGTGCTGCTGTTCCGCTATTCGGCCATCACCTTCAACGGCCACCGCATCCACTACGACCATCCTTATGCCACCGGCGTAGAGGGTTACGACGGCTTGGTCGTGCACGGACCGATGCAAGCGACATTGCTCTTGAACCTTGCTGCGGTGGAAACCGGCCGGACGCCACAACGCTTCAGCTATCGCGGCGTCGCGCCAGCCATCGCCGGCGCCGAGTTGATGGTCTGCCGCGATGCCAACAATGCGCAGGACTACTGGACCGAGAGCGACGGCAAGCTGCACATGAAAGCGAAAGCCGAATTGTCATGACACCGGCCAGCCAAGGGCGGATGCACGGACTTGCCGCAGTGGTGGCTCCGTTGTTCGTGCCGGCAAGCCGGCCCGACCGTTTCGCCAAGGCGGCGACCTCGGGAGCCGATGCGATCATCGTCGATCTCGAAGATGCGGTGCCGGCGAACCTGAAGGACGAGGCGCGTGCCAATCTCGGCACGATTTTCGGGCTTGCCGTTCCGGCTTTCGTACGCATCAATGCCGAGGGAACGCCCTGGCACGAGGCCTACCTTGACGCGCTCAGCGCGCTTGGCATCAGACGCATTTGCGTTCCCAAGGTCGAAGACGCCGACGTTCTCGGTCGCATCGCTCAGATCGAGACGGCCGCAGGCCTTGAAGGCGCGCAGGCGATCGCGCGACATCCGCAGGTGTCGCAACTGGCATTCGGGCCGGCCGACTTCTTTCTCGACATGGGCATGCTTGCTTCTGCCGAAATGACGCGGCACGTCCTGTGCCGGCTTGCCATCGCCAGCCGTGCCGCCGGCATCGCGGCCCCGCTTGACGGCCCCGCCTTCACGATGGGCGACGCTGCCGTGCTGGCAACGGAATGCCTGACAGCGGTTGCCTGCGGCGCTGGTGGCAAATTGTGCATCCATCCCGCGCAGCCGGGCGCCGTTCTCGAGCATTTCCTGCCCGGTGCATCGGAAGTCGAGTGGGCTCGGCGTATCGTCAGTGAGGGCGGCGACGACGGCGCGCGGGTCGTGCAAGGCCAGATGATCGACGCGCCGCTAATCGCAAGGGCGCAACTTGTCTTGCAGCGCAGCCGTGGACGCGGCACCCAGATGGCACGGCACAATCAGGAGATCCGGACATGAATGACAAAACCAGCCAGGCGCCGGTGCAGAAGGCGAAAGGCGTGTTCATCGACAATCAGTGGCGACCAGCCAAATCGGGCCGCGTTATCGATGTCTATGCACCGGCCGAAGGCGCGGTGTTCGCGCAGATCGCGGCGGGCGGCGCCGAGGACATCGACGCTGCCGTACAAGCTGCCCGTCGGGCCCATGAAGGCGCCTGGGGCCGGCTGACGGCGGTCGATCGCGGTCGCCTGCTGTCGAAGCTTGGGCAGTTGATCCTCGACCACGTCGACGAACTCACCCTGATCGAGGCGCGCGACACCTCCAAGCCCTTGCGGCAGGCTCACGCCGACATCCTTGCCTGTGCGCGCTACTTCGAATTCTTCGGTGGCGCGGCCGACAAGTTCCATGGCGAAACGATCCCGTTCATGAACGGCTATTTCGTCGCCACCGAGCGCGAGCCGCATGGCGTGACCGGCCACATCATCCCGTGGAATTACCCGGCGCAGATGTTTGGCCGCACGCTGGCGCCGGCACTGGCGACCGGCAACGCCACTGTGCTCAAGCCGGCCGAGGACGCCTGCCTGACTCCGCTGCGCATTGCCGAACTCGCCGCCGAGGCCGGCTTGCCCGAGGGCGCGCTGAACATCGTGCCGGGCATTGGCAGCGAAGCCGGCGCTGCCTTGATCTCGCATCCGGGCGTCGATTTCCTGTCCTTCACCGGCAGCCCGGAGGTCGGTGTCATGGTGCAGACCGAAGCCGCCAAGAACCATATCACCTGCACGCTGGAACTCGGTGGAAAATCACCGCAGATCGTCTTCGACGATGTCGACCTCGACGCTGCTTTGCCCAGCCTGGTCAACGCCATCGTGCAGAATGCCGGCCAGACATGCTCGGCCGGCTCCCGCCTGCTGGTGGAGAAGAAGGCCTATGACCGCGTGGTCGAAGCGGTCATCGCGCGCTTTTCGACGCTGAAGGCCGGGACGCCGGAGATGGACCTCGACCTCGGCGCGCTGATCAATCCGCGCCAGAAGAAGCGGGTCGAAAGCTTCTGTGCCAGGGCCGCCGATGATGGCATTCCGCTGCTCGCGCAAGGCAGTGTCGCCGACGGCGCACCGCAAGCCGGCTATTTCGTCGCGCCGAAGCTCTACGGGCCGGTGCCGCGCGCCAACACGCTGGCACGTGACGAAGTGTTCGGACCGGTGCTGTCGGTGATCCCCTTCGACGACGAAGCCGACGCGATCGCCACCGCCAACGGCACGGATTTCGGCCTGATCGCCGGCGTCTGGACGCAGGACGCGAAACGCGCCACGCGTGTCGCCCGCAAGGTTCGCGCCGGCCAGGTCTATGTCAACGCCTATGGCGCCGGCGGCGGCATCGAGCTGCCCTTCGGCGGCGTGCGCAAGTCCGGCCATGGCCGCGAGAAGGGCTTTGCCGCCCTGCACGACTTCACCACGATGAAGACCATCATCGTCAAGCACGACTGACAGACACCAAAAAAGTGAGGAGACGACAATGAGACTGAACGGCAAGAGTGCATTGGTGACCGGAGCAGCGTCTGGTTTCGGCGTCGAGATCGCGGCGACCTTCGCGCGCGAAGGGGCGAAGGTCGTCATCATGGACCTCAACGGCGATGGTGCCGAAGCGACTGCCAAGTCGATCGGCGCGTCGGCGCGCGCCATCAAGGGCGACGTCACCAAGGCGGCCGACATCAATGCCGCCGTCGCGGCGACGATCGACTTCGGCGGCAAGATCGACATCGTCGTCAACAATGCCGGCTGGACCCACCGCAACAAGCCGATGCTGGAGGTCACCGAAGAAGAGTTCGAGCGCGTCTACGACATCAATGTGCGCTCGATCTTCCACATGTCGCGCGCGGTGGTGCCGCCGATGCAGAAGCAGCGCGGCGGCGTCATCATCAACATCGGCTCGGTGGCCGGCATCCGCCCTCGCCCCGGCCTCAGCTGGTACAACTCCACCAAGGGCGCGGTGAACCTGTTGTCGCGCTCGATGGCGGTGGAGTTCGCGCCTAACAACATCCGCGTCAACTGCGTCGCACCGGTGATGGCCGCGACCGGCCTGATCGAGCAGTTCATGGGCGTTCCCGACACCCCGGAAAACCGCGCCCGCTTCATCGCCACCATTCCGCTCGGCCGCTTTTCGACGCCGCGCGACATTGCCAATGCCTGCCTCTATCTGGCATCGGACGAAGCCGACTTCGTCACCGGCGTGGTGCTGGAGGTCGATGGCGGCCGCACCGTCTGATCCGGTTCGAAAGGCCAATGCAAAACCCCCGGATCGATCATCCGGGGGTTCCTTTTTGGAAGGCGGTGCACGGCAAATGTCGGCGGCGACATGATGTGCCGGCGCCGTTGGAATCCGGTCAGTGCACGGCGGCGTACATCAGCTTTTCCTCTGTCGCCTCGATCGGCGAGAACTCCTCCACCACCTTGCCCTGGCGCGCCACCAGCAGGCGATCGGAAAGCTGCATCACTTCAGGCAGGTAGGATGAGATCACCACCACGGCCTTGCCCTCGTCGGCGAGCCGATTGATGATCTGGTGAATCTCGGCGATGGCGCCGACATCGACGCCGCGCGTCGGCTCATCGAAGATGATCAGCTCCGGCTCCTGCACCAGCGACTTGGCGATGACCGCCTTCTGCTGGTTGCCGCCTGACAGTTCGATGACGCGCGCACCCTTGCTGACGGCGCGCACCTGCAGCGATTTCACCCATTTGTCGCCGACCTTATCGACCTCGCTGCCCTTCAGCCAGAACTTGCCGCGCAGTTTGGCGAGCAGGCCGATGAAGATGTTCGACTTGATCGACATGGTCTCGAAGAAACCTTCGATCTTGCGGTCCTCGGTGATGTAGGCGACGCCATCGCGCACGCTTTGCGCCGGCACGCGGTAGCGCACGCGCTTGCCTTCCAGGAACACCTCGCCGCCATTGGTGTAGTCGCGCTTGATCGCGCCGGCGACAACCTTGAAGGTCTCGGTGCGGCCCGAGCCGACCAGCCCGAAAATGCCGGTGATCTGGCCGGCGAAGACGGACAGCGAATTGTTCTTCACCACATTGCCGACACGCAGGTTGCTGACGCTGAGCACACGCCGACCGGCCGGCCGTACGGTGGTCTTGCGAGTGCCGTAGAGTTCCTGCGACAGGGTGCGGCCGACCATCGCCTGGACGATGCGGGCGCGGTCGAAATTCGCTGTCTGGTCGGTCACCACCAGCCTGCCGTCGCGCAGGATGGTGATGCGGTCGGAGATCGACAGAGCCTCCTCCAGCGCATGCGAGATGAAGATGACGGAGACGCCACGCTGCTTCAACGTGTTAACGAGTTCAAAGAAGTGGGCCTTCTCTTCCGGCGTCAGCGTGGCGGTCGGCTCGTCGAAGACGACAATGCGTGCCTTAAGCAGCATGGCGCGGGCGATCTCGACCATCTGCTTCTTGGCCGCGCCCAGCGAGCCCACCAGCACGGTCGGATCGACCTGGAAGCTCAGCGACTGCATGAACTGCTGGGCGGCGATGTTGATGCCGCGCACGCGGTTGAAGAAGCGCTCATTGCCGAGGAAGAGGTTCTGCGCCACCGTCATCGACGGCACCAGGCTGGTTTCCTGGAACACCATGGCAATACCAGCCGACAATGCTTCGGACGGCGTGCGCAATGCAATGTCCTTGCCGTCGAGCAGGATCGTTCCCGATGTCGGCGCGACAACGCCTGCGATCATCTTGGTGAGCGTCGACTTGCCGGCGCCATTCTCGCCGAGCAAGGCGTGGACCTCGCCCTTCATCAGGGCGAAATCGATGCTCTCGACAGCGGCGACGCGTGCATAGACCTTGGTCAGTTGGCGCAGTTCGAGGATCGGGCTCATTCGTTCGTCCCCTTCGCCCATGCCGATTGGATGTCCGACGCCGAAAGCCGCAGCACGCGGCCGGCGCCCTTCGACAGCAGGAACAAATCATCGCCGCGCTGCACGACGGCGACAATGCCGTGATTGCGGCCGCCGGTGCGGCTGTGAACGGAATAGAGCGGCAGGAAATCGGCATTGAAGCGCACCGCCAGTCCATAGGAACGCGGCGGCGCCCATGGCTTGAGGATGCCCATCTGCTTGACGCTGCCGCCCTGCAGCGGTTCCATGTAGTCGTCGCCGGAGCTGAGCGCCGGAGCGACCCAGTATTTCGGCTCGATGCTACGCATCATCTCATGCCGGTAGTCGTCCTCCTGCAGAACGAATTCGACGAGCTGCGTACGGCAGGAAAACAGCGTCAGCCAGAAGCCGCCATCCTGCGTCGGCGCGAGCCGCGACGGATAGCCCGGCAGCGCTGGAACGGCGACGCGGGCGCGGCCGTTTTCGATGACGCTCAACCGATGCCGCCAGCTTTCGCTGACCAGGATACGTCCCCGCGCATCGGCCATCGCGCCGAAGGCATAACCAAGACCGGAGCCCAGCGTCGTGGTGCGGCCGGAAGCAGTGTCATGGCGCAGCAGCCGTCCTGTCCGGCCGCCTTCCATCAGATCGTGGCTCCACTGGGCGTACGGGCGGCTGGCCGAGCCATCGGCTATCAGCAATCCACCATCCGGCGTGGCGGACAGCGCATTGACGGAGACGAACGACTTGCCGTCGGCGCTGTCCAGCGTGCGCCCGCCGATGACGACCGCATTGCTGAGGCCAGCCGCCAGCTCACCGCTGGAGGTGAAGGCAAGCGCCGTCACCGGTTGGTCGAAATGCGCCGCCACGGTGAAGTCGCCGGCGTCCGATAGCTTCAGCACGTCCTGGCCGCAGGCCGCGTAGAGCGTGTTGTCGGGACCCAATGCCAGATCTTCGAGACCCTGGCGCTCGGCAACGATCGTGGCGATCTCGATCATGTTGTTCGGCTTCAGAGCGCCGTCGAGGATCGGCACCGAGAGGCTGGAGCCACGGCTGAAGACTGACGAGATCAGAGAGGAGACAGCATCAAACATGGTAGCGCCCGCTCGACATGAATTCGGGATCGGCGCCATCCACCTTGACCCTGCCGATGCGGTTGTTGGAAATGCCGCCTATGTACAGATAGCCCTTATGCTCGCGCATGGAGGTGATCATCGGGTGGTTGGCGCCGCCGAGGTCCCACAGGGCGTCGAGTATTTCGCCTTTCTCGTTGAACTTGACGATGCAGCCGGTGTTGATGTTGGGCGCCAGCCACTCGTCGCCGGGCAGGCGCTTGGACATGCGGCGGCGGAAGGCCGGCTTGCGCATGGCGAGATCGAAGGCGGGGCTGCGCATGCCCATCAGCGCCAGCCAGTAATTACCGTCGGAGGCCAGGTTGATGTTGTCGGGGTAACCGGGCAGGCTGGCGATGACGGTTTCTGTCTTGCCTGCCTTGGGCCCGTCGAACCAGTAGCGCTTGATCGAACAGTTCCAGCTCTCGGCGAAGATGATCGACTGCTTGTCCGACGCCAGCACGACACCGTTCGGGAAGATCAGGTGCCGGAGCACGGTGTGCGTCTTGTTGGTGCGTGGGTCGTAGCAGATGATGCGGCCATTGCCGCGACCTTCCAGGCTGTCGGTTGGCCATTCATGCATCTCGTAGCGGATCGTCGCCTCGGAGAAATAGACGCGGCCGTCGGGCGCGATGTCTAAGTCGTCGGCGAGGCGCAAACGGCTGTCGTCGACCACCGACAGCAGCGACCGGTTGGTCTCGTCGGTGACTTTTTCGACCGTGCGATCGGGCCTGACACGATAGAGGCCCATGCCGCCGATGCAGACATAGAGCGTGCCGCCGGCATCGAAGGCCATGCCGAGCGGCTGGCCGCCGATGCGCGCATAGACCTCCCGGCGTTTGTAGTCGGGCGCGAAGAAACGGATGATCTCGCCGTGGCGGCTGCCGCAATAAAGGTTGTCATCCTTGTCGAGGATGACGTCTTCCGGCGACTCGACCTCGCCAAGGCCGATGGTCTCGACATTGCGCAGCCTGTCGTTGAGCGCGAAGGGCGAAGCGGCATCCGTTGGCGGCGACTTCGGCAGTTCCAGATAGGAGGGGCTGACATACAACTCCTGCACCGCCTTGTGGCGGTTCTTGAACCAGCGGATGTCGAGCATGGCGGCCAGCAGCAGGATCGTCGCCAGAATGACGCGCGAGGAGCCTGCGGGCGTGGCGAGCCGCAGTAACCCGTTGCTGATGATCAGGATGATGAGCGTGCCGAGCACCGCCTTGGTGACCGAGCCCTTGCCGCCGCCAAGCCGGATGCCGCCTAGGATCGCCGCGGTGAGCACGGTGATCTCGAGACCCTTGCCGGTGTCGGCGCCGGGGCTGGCGAGACGCGAGGCGTAGAAGATCGCCGAAATCGCGGCGAAGACGCCCGACGCGACATAGGACATGGCAACGACGCGGTTAACCGGCAGGCCGATATTGTAGGCCGAGCGGCGGTTGCCACCGATGGCCATCACATACCAGCCGGGGCGCAGGCGGGTCAGGAAGATGTGACTGGCAATGGCAATCACGGCGAAGACCCAGACCACAGCGGGGATCGACAGGAAATCGCCATTGCCGAGAAAATCCCAGGCGGGCACGTCGGGGATGACGGACGAAATCGCCACCGCGAGCTGGAAGTTCAGGAGGTCGTGGATCGCCTTGTAGACAATCAGCGTCACCATGGTGGTGAGGAAGGCGCGCATCCTCATATAGCCGATCAGCACGCCATTGACGGCGCCGAGCACGGCGCCAAGAAGAAGCGTGATCGCGATGGCTGCAGGGGCCGGCAGGCCGAGCACATTGATGCAATAGAGCGCGGTCAGATTGCACAGCGCAAAGATCGAGGCGACGGACAGGTCGATGCCGCCGACAATCAGCACCAGCGACATGCCGAGCACGACGAAGCCCAGTTCGCTGGCCTGCCGCAGCGTGTCGGACAGGTTGGCGGGCGAGATGAAATTATCGATGCGCGAGCTGAAGAAGGCGATCGTCAGCAACAGCACCAGCAGCGGCACCGCCGTCTCCATCCACTGTTTCTGCAGCAGTTCGCCGAAGACATGGTCGGGCCAGTAACGGTACCGCAGTTTGGTAAGGGTATTGGACATGAAGGGGAAACGCCGTCTGCTTTGCGTGAACGAAAGACCCAGGTCGGGTGTTCCAGACGAGGGGCGCCATTGACGCCCCTCATCTGCGCGGTTGGCCTAGCGGATCGTGTCCAAGGTCCAGCAGAACTGGTTCTTGATGTTGGCCTTGTTGTAGATGACCAGCGGCGTGTAGAGGATGGTCTTGGTGGAGCCGACAGGGTTCTTGTCCTGCAGCGAAGACAGGATCAGATTGTTGAGGTCGCGCGCCTGGCCAGGCACGTCATAGCTGACATAGTGCTGCCACATGCCTTCCTCAATGCCCTTGCAGGCCAGCTCGCCGCCACCGCCAGAGGAGGAGACGAAGACCTGGTCGCTCTTGCCAGCTTCCTTGATGGCGGCCGCTGTGCCGACATCGGTGTTGTCCCAGACGCCGAGCACGCCGCAGAGATCGGGATGCTGCTGCAGCACGACCTGGGTGATCGACTTGGCCTTGGCGGATTCGTAGTCGCCGGTCGACTGGACGGACACCACCTTCACCTCGGGCGATTTGGTAAGGATGTTCTCATAGCCCTTCAGCATGTAGGCGGAGAATGGGCTGGAGGGCGGGCCAGCCAGCACCAGCACCTTGCCTGAGGTACCGCTGCCGCAATGGGCGACGACTTCCTTGGCCTGCAGCTCGCCAAGCTGCTCGACATCGGCGCCGACGAAGCCGGTGGTCAGCACATTGGTTTTCATGTTGAGCTGGATGACATGGATACCGGCCTGCTCGGCCTTGGCCAGCAGCCTGGCGTAGGACTGCACGTCGGGGTTCTGCACCACGATGACATCAGGCTTTTCGGTGATCAGCGATGTCAGCGTCTGCGCACCGGCAGCGGTGTTGAAATTGGAGTTGCGGACCTCGTATTTGTAGCCCAGCGCATCGGCTTGCCGCGACATCATCTTGGACCAGCCCTCGGTCAGGTCCAGCCCCATGAAGACCGGCACGAAGACGACGCGCTTGCCCTTGAGGTTTTCGTAATAGGCGGCGCGCGCCGGGTCGCTCATGCTGTTTTGTGCCTGTGCGGCACCAGTGAGCATGCTTGCCGCCATTGCGACGGCCAGCCCGATTTTCTTAAGTCCGATCATAGTCTCCTCCTTATGGTGTTTATTGGTGGATGTTCCCGGCTGAGCGCGTCAGCGACGCGTCAGATATCTCCCTGCTGGGCCGTCTCCTCGTTGCGCGGGTTGACGATGCTGTCGATGGAAAGGGCCGCCAGCAGAACCATGCCCTTGATCAGGTTCTGCATCTCGAACGACACGTTCATGATGGTCATGCCATTGACGATGGTGCCGATCAGCAGTGTGCCGATCACGACGTTGAGGACGCCGCCGCGGCCGCCGGAAAGGCCGATGCCGCCGAGCACGACGACGAGGATGACGTCGTAGATCCAGGTCAGGTTGAAGATGCGGGTGTCCATGCCGGCGGACGAGGCCGAAAGCACCAGTCCGGCGAACATGCCCACGACGCTGGCGATGATGTATTGCAGCACCAGGATGGGGCGCACCGAAATGCCGGCGATACGGGCGGCGTTGGGGTTGTCGCCGCTGGCGTAGATGAAGGCGCCAAGCCGCGTCCTGCGCATGAAGATGCCGACGATGATGGCCGCCACGATAAAGGCCAGCACCGAATAGGGAACGCCGAACAGGCTGCCCTGCCCGATCCAGCTGATGGCGGCAAGCTGCGCCGGCCAGGGCACGATCTCGTATTCGAACAGGCCGCTCTGGCCGATGCCGGCGACGCCGATGCCGACCGCCAGCGTGGTGAACAGCGACGGGATTTCGGCGTAGGCGATGAGGAAGCCGTTCAGCACGCCGATGGCGACGGCCAGTGTCAGGCCGCAGAGAAGCGAGGTTGCAATGCCGTAGTCCTTCGAAGCCAGCATCAGCACCACGGCGGAAGGCACGGCGAGCGAGGCGATCATCGAGAGATCGATACCGCGTCCGATGACGACCACCGCCATGCCAAGGCCGAGGATGCCGAGCACCGAGACCGTGCGCATGAGCGTCAGCAAATTGCCGAAGGTGAAGAAGCCCTTGAGCAGAATGCTGAAGGCTAGGAAGATGACGGCAAAAAGCAGCAGCACGATCATCTGCTGATCGAAGACGACGCCCTTGAGAAAGGATGAAGGGCTGCGGCCAGGTCCGGCCCCGACCGGCGCCTGCGCCTGACCGCTGTCGTTGAGTTCGGCTCCGCTCATCTCTCGCCTGCCCTGTCGTACCAAAAGAACGGTTCGCCGCGCACCTTGCCCCGGCTCGTCAGCTTTGCTGAGTGTGCCGTGCTTGCCCGGAAAGTTCCCGTTGACGGTGGCATGTCGGCAAAAGCCGATGATCTGGTCACGCTTCCACCCCTCTTTCCGGCCGTTTTTTCCTGAATTGTCCTGGCCACATGACGCGAACCGGCAATCTGTTGGCGAAACTGTCGCGAAGAACGCTGTGCAGATCAAAGACTGTGTTGGTTTGGCCGGTATAAGGAAACGTTCTGGCGACGGCGCCACAAGCCGTGCGTTCGTACAAGGCGGCAGCCTGAAGCGCTCGGGACGAGCCTCCTCGCGACTGGTGCGACGATGCCTGAAAGCCGGTAGCGGCCCGATGAAAGCTCATCCGACGCTCCTCCCGGGCGGTGACAAGATTTCAAAAACAGTAGCAGTGGCTCGGTTGGCGGTCAACAAAATTGACTGGTGATTCATAAACCAACCTTTTTTCGCTGATTGTACCGACATCACCGCTCTTGGAATTGCCGGCATATTGTTATCCGCGCGATCAGCTGTGGCACTCCGGCTGCCATATGTGGCCTCCTTGCGCCAACCCTGGTTCAAAATCGATCCATCGCCTCCAACCGGATCGATGGCGATAACGAAATCCGGCTTGACACGAAACTGCCAATTATTGACTATCGGTGCAATATTCAAAAATATCGCATGGGAGGAAACCTTGCGTCTGTTCGAACCCGCGACATCGGCGCCCTCTCCTTGCGAGGCTGCCCATTCCCTCGCCATACCGAGGGACCGGCCATGAGCCACCCTGTCGTCGTGGTCACCGGCGGTGCCAGCGGTATCGGCGCCGCATGCAGCAATGTTCTTTCCAGCGCCGGCTTCCATGTCATCGTTGCCGACGTCAACGAAGCGGCAGGCCAGCAGGTGGCGGCCGAGGTCGGCGGCGACTTTGTCGCCATCGATGTCGGTGATGCCAGCGGGGTCGATGCCGCGGCCGAGGCTATCGAGGCGCGCTTTGGCGCGGTGTCGGGGCTGGTGACCAGCGCCGGCGTCATCCAGGCGCCGCTGAGGCCCGAGGAACTCGGCCTCGATCTGTGGGACCGCGTCGTCCATATCGACCAGCGCGGCACCTATGTGACCTGCCTGGCCTTCGGCCGCCGCATGGCCGCGCGCAGCACCGGCGGCGCCATCGTCAACATCGCCTCCGTCGCCGGCTCGCGCTCGATGCCGCTGCACTCCTACGCGCCGGCCAAGGCCGCCGTCATCAGCATGACCGCCTGCCTGGCTTCCGCCTGGGGACGCGACGGCGTGCGGGTCAACTCCGTTTCGCCCGGCTATACCGCGACACCCGGCCTGCAGACCGAAATCGATGCCGGCCGTCGCGACGTGTCGCGGCTTACCGGCAACGCCCCTCTCGGACGCCTGGTTCAACCTTCCGAGATCGGCCAGGCGGTCGCCTTCCTGCTTTCGCCTGCGGCGTCCGCCATCTCCGGCGTCGACCTGCCGGTCGATTGCGGCTGGCTGGCCGGCTCGACCTGGGCGACCTATGGCGGGCTGCCGTCACTGCACCAGGATCGCGCCGGATGAAGCGGCCGGCGGCAGACAAGCATATTGGCGGCAATTCGCGACTGCTCGACCTCCACCGCACCATGCTTTTGGTGCGGGCGGCGGAAACGGCGCTGTCGAAACTGTTCGCCGATGGCGAGATCCCCGGCTTCATCCATTTGTCGCTCGGCCAGGAGGCGGTCGCCGCCGGCGTCTGCTCGGCGCTTGCCGCCGGCGACACGATGGCCACCACCCATCGCGGCCATGGCCATGTCATCGCGCGCGGCATCGATCTCGACGGTTTCTTCAAGGAGCTGATGGGACGTGAAGGCGGGCAGTGCAAAGGCCGCTCCGGCTCCATGCATGTCGCCGATATGAACCTTGGCATTCTCGGCGCCAACGGCATCGTCGGCGCCAGCGTGCCGCTGGCGCTTGGCAGCGCGCTGGCTCATCAGACCCGGCAGACCGGACATGTCGCGGTCGCCTTTTTCGGCGACGGCGCGATGGCCGAAGGGGCGTTGTACGAAGCGTTGAACATGGCCGCGCTGTGGTCGCTGCCGCTTGTCTCCGTCTGCGAAAATAATGGCTGGTCCGAATTCTCGCCGACGGCCCGGCAGTTCAAGGGCAGACTGGTCGATCTCGCCGGCGCTTTCGGTATCAGGCACATCCTGGCCGATGGCAACGATGCCGAAGTAACAGCGGAGGCAGCGCAAGAGGCGGTCGATCATGCCCGCGCGGCCGGGCCGGTCGTGCTGGAATGCATCACCACGCGTTGGCGCGGCCATTTCGAAGGCGACCCGCAGAAATATCGCGACGCCGACGAGATGGCGACGATGGCCGCCGGCGACCCCATCGGGCGCAGCCGCGCCAGGCTGGCCGAGATCGGCATCGCGGCATCGCACCTGGACATGATGGCCGCCGAAGCGGAAGCGTTGGTGACTGGCTGCGTCGATGCCTCGCGTGCCGATCCACTGCCGGATTTCGACGCCACCCTAGCGGATGTCTACACGCCGTTGGGGGCGCATTGACATGGCCGACAGCCGCTACGTCCGTGCCATCAACAAGGCCCTCTCTGACGCCATGGCGGCCGATGAGAGCGTCATCCTCATGGGTGAGGACATCGCCGATGCTGGTGGTTCGTTCAAGGCAACACGCGGCCTGCTCGAGCAGTTCGGCCCGATGCGAGTGCGCGACACGCCGATCAGCGAGAACGCCATCGTCGGCGCCGCGGTCGGTGCTGCGCTGAGCGGACTGAAACCGGTGGTCGAAATCATGTTCATGGACTTCGTCACACTGGCGATGGACGCGCTGGTCAACCAGGCCGCCAAGTCGCGCTTCATGTTCGGCGGCCAGGCCAGTGTGCCGATGGTGGTGCGGCTGCCGCATGGCGGCGGATTGAACGCCGGTCCGCAGCATTCGCAATGCCTGGAGGCGTGGTTTGCCCACATACCCGGCCTCAAGGTCCTGTGCCCGGCAACGGTGGAAGACGCCTACAGCCTGCTGCGGGCAGCGATAGACGATCCCGACCCGGTCGTCTTCGTCGAGAACAAGGCGCTTTACGCGATGGCCGGCGATCTGCCGGACCAGCCGGGCAAAGCCATGATCGGCCAGGCCCGCGTGGCGCGCGAAGGAAGCGACGTGACCGTGGTGACCTATGGCGCGACGCTGTTCAGCTGCCTGAAGGCGGCCGACGAACTTGTCGGCCATGGTATCTCGACGGAGGTCATTGACCTGCGTTCGCTGCAGCCCTGGGACAAGGAAACGGTGCTCGCTTCCGTTGCCAAAACCCATCGCGCCGTGGTGGCGCATGAGGCGGTGCGCAGCTTCGGCATCGGCGCCGAGATCGCCGCCGTGATCGGCGAAGAAGGGTTCGACGACCTCGATGCACCGGTCGGGCGCGTCGGCGCGCCGTTCATGCCAGTGCCCTTCGCCCGCTCGCTGGAAAGCCGCTTCATCCCCGACGCAGCCGCCATCCGGACGGCCGTCCAGGCCTGTCTCGTCTAGGAGCCGCCAATGCCCGAACCCACGATATTGCGAAGCACAAAGGGCCCGGTGGGCACGCTGACCATCAACCGGCCGCAAGCGCTCAACGCACTGGACATCGACACGCTGTTGGCCTTGGAGCGGGAACTGACGGCACTGGAAGCGGATGCCTCGGTGCGCGTCATCGTCTTCACCGGAGCCGGCGACAAGGCCTTCATCGCCGGCGGCGATATTGCCGACCTCAACTCCCGGCAGGGACTGGCCCACTATCTCGAATTCGCCGAGATCGTGCACCGGGTGTTCCGCCGCATCGAGCTCTGCGACAAGCCGACGCTCTGCGCCATCAGTGGCTGGGCGCTGGGCGGCGGCACCGAACTGCTGCTGGCCACAGACATTCGCATCGCCGCCGATCATGCCAGGCTCGGCCTGCCGGAGATCACGCTCGGCCTGTTCCCTGGTGCGGGCGGCTCGCAACGCCTCATCCGGCAGGTTTCGCCGTGCAAGGCGAAGGAACTGATGTTCATCGGCGACCGCATCACCGCCGCCGAGGCGCTCCAGCTTGGCCTGATCAACCGCGTCGTCGAGAAGGAACGGCTACTGGAGGAGACGATGGCGCTGGCCGAACGCATCGCAGAGAAGTCTCCGCTGGTGCTGAAACTGCTCAAGCGCACATTGGCCAACGGCGCCGACATGCCGCTGCCCGCGGCACTGGCGCATGAGCAGGCGATGATCGGCTTGGTGCTCGACACGCGGGATGCGCATGAAGGCTGCGCCGCATTCCTTGAAAAGCGGCAACCAACCTTCGAAGGCAGGTAGGCGCGGCATGGCCACCGACCTGCTGATGCCAAAGCTCGGCCTGACGATGACGGAAGGCGTGCTGCTGGAATGGAAGGCACGGCCGGGCGACGCAGTGGCCAAGGGCCAACTGCTCTATGTCGTCGAGACAGACAAGATCGCCACCGAGGTCGAGGCCGAGGCCGACGGCATTCTGGAAGCGCAGCTGGTGGCCGACGGTGAAACGGTCCCGGTGGGCGCAGTGGTCGGACGGTTGGCCGGCGCAGGCGAAGCCGGCACCACATCGCGCCAGGCAATGCCAGCTACAGCCGAGGCACCGATTGCGAAGTCGGCGGTGGCGCCGGGCCTTATCAAGGCAGCTGATCTGCCCAGCCAACAAAGCCGGAACTCGGAGCGCATCGTTGCGACGCCGCTGGCACGGCGCATCGCCAAGACAAATTCCGTCGACCTCGCGGGCCTCGCCGGCAGCGGACCGCGCGGCCGCATCAAAGCCATCGACGTCGAGCAGGCACTAAGCGCCCGGCCAGCGTCGATGCCGGCCACCGTAGCGGGCATCACGCGCTCAAAACCGTCCGCCACACAGGCGGCGATGGCGCGGCGGCTGGTCGAGGTGAAGCAGGGCGTGCCGCATTTCTACCTGTCCACCGAAATCGAGGTCACAGCACTTCTTGCGCTGCGGCAAACGCTCAACGCCGACACGGAGGCGGCGCGCCTGACGCTCAATCATTTCGTGCTCGCCGCCACCGGTCGGGCGCTGCGCGACAATCCGAACATCAACCGGGTCTGGGCGGATGGCGACTTGGTCGCCTTCGCCGATACGGACGTGTCGATGGCGATCGAAACCGAACGTGGGCTGCTGGTGCCGGTGATCCGCAATGCCGGCTCGCGCCCCTTCGACGCGATTGCGGCTGACGCGCGGGCGCTAGTGGAGCGCGCCCGCTCCGGCCGCCTCTCCGCCGCCGACATGGAAGGTGGCGCGCTCGCCGTCTCCAATGCCGGCATGCATGACGTGACCTGGGTGACCTCGATCATCAATCCCGGCCAGTCGGCCATTCTCGGTGTAGGCAGCGTGCGCAGCCTGTTCCGGCCGGATGGCGACGGCAGACCTGAGCTGCGGCGCGAATTGGGCATCGTGCTGTCGGCCGACCATCGCGTCCACACCGGCGTCGAGGGGCTCGCCTTCCTGTCCAGCCTGAAAGCCTATCTCGAAACCCCGATGCGGCTTTTGCGCCAAACATGATCCAGGAAACACGATGACCGTTGAACTCACCGAAGACCAGAGCATGATCGTGGAAACCGCCGGCAAGGTGGGCGCCAAGTTCGGCCTGGACTACTGGCGCGACAAGGACAAAAGCAAGGAATTCCCGACAGAGGCCTGGAAGGCGATCTGCGAGGCGGGCCTGTGCGGCGTGGCGCTGCCGGAGGCCTGTGGCGGTTCCGGGCGCGGCATGCTCGATATGGCGCTGATCATCGAGACGCTTTCCGCCACCGGCGCCGGCTCGACCGTTGGGCAACTCTTCATGTGCAACCCGATCTTCGGCGGCGTGGCCATCGTCAAATACGGCTCGGAGCGGATGAGGACCGAATTGTTGCCAAAGCTGATTTCAGGCGAGCTGCAGTTCTGCATGGCGTTGACCGAGCCGGATGCCGGCTCCAACACGCTGGAGATGCGCGCCTACGCCGCGCCGGACGGCAATGGCTTCCGGCTCAACGGGCAGAAGATCTGGATCACCAACGTGCCTGAAAGCGGCAAGATGCTGGTGGTGGCGCGCACCATGAAATATAGCGAGGCCGCGCGCCGCAGCGACGGCATCTCCATCTTCCTCATCGACACCGGCCGCGTCGGCATCAGTCATGCCAGGATCGATAAGCTCGGCACCAACACGCTCGCCTCCTCCACCGTGTTCTTCGAGGATGTGCGCATCGAAGGCGACGAGCTGATCGGCACGCTGCACAACGGCTGGCCGGAGCTTCTCGACATCCTCAACGCCGAGCGCATCGCGACCACGGCCGGCCTTGTCGGCACCGTGGACCTCGCGATCAAGTTGGCGACCGACTATGCACGCGAGCGGAAGGTGTTTAGGGGCAAGCCGATATCATCCTATCAGGGCCTGCAGTTTCCGCTGGCGCAGGCCTATGCCGAGATGGAATGCGCGCGGCTGATGAACCGGCAAGCGGCCACCCTGTTCGACCAGGGCAAGCCGTTCGGCACGCAGTCGAACATCGCCAAGCTGATCGCGGCGCAAGCCTGTTCGGCGGCCACGGAGCGCGCCATGCAGACGATGGGCGGCATGGGCTATGCAACGGAATTCCATGTCGAGCGGCTGTGGCGCGACTGTCGCCTCTTTCGCTTCGCGCCGGTCTCGGAGGAGATGATCCTCAACTATATTGCGGTGCATCAGCTCGGCATGATGCGCTCCTACTAGCCTAAAACAGCACGGCCGCCTTCTGGGAGGAACATGTGGTCAATCTGAGCTCGTTCATTTATTTCCACGCTCTGCGGCAGGCGGACAAGCCGGCGCTTGTCTATGCCGGCGCTCCTGTCAGCTATGGCGAACTGGACCGCAGGATCGTGCGCGCGGCAGCCTTCCTCGCATCCAAGGTCATTGGCGCGGACGACATCGTGGCGGTGTTCATGAAGAACAGCGCCGCCTTCGTCGAGATCGCTTTCGCCACCAGTCATCTCGGCGCCGTGTTCCTGCCGGTGAACTTCCGCCTGTCTGGCGAAGAGTGCAGCTACATCGTTGCCCATGCCGGCGCCAAGCTGCTGCTGGCCGACGAGGAATTCGCCACCACGGTGGCCGGCATCGACAACGTCGTCTTGCTCGATGTCGCGGCACAATCTGATTCCAGCCGGCTCGCCGCACCCGGCCTACCCGCACCGGGTTCGCATCCGCGCAAGCCGGAAGACCTGTTTCGGCTGATGTACACGTCGGGCACCACCGACCGGCCGAAAGGCGTGATGCACAGCTACGAGAATTTCTACTGGAAATGCATGGACCATGTCATTGCGCTGGGAATGAGCGAAGCCGACAGGCTGCTGGCGGTTGGGCCGCTCTACCATGTCGGCGCCTTCGACCTGCCTGGCATCGCCATATTGTGGGTGGGCGGGACGCTGGTCGTGCAACGCCAGTTCGACGAGACCGAGACGCTGGCGTTGATCGAGGCCGAGCGTGTCACCTGCGCCTGGTTCGCGCCGATGATGGTGGGCCGCATGCTGGCCCTGGAAGGGGCGGAACGGTACGATCTTTCCTCGTTCAAATGGTGCATTGCCGGAGGCGAGAAGACGCCGGAAAACCGCATCCGCGACTTCACCCGGCTATTCAGGGCTGCACGCTTCATCGATGGCTACGGCCTCACCGAAACCTGTTCCGGCGACACGCTGATGGAGGCGGGCAAGGAGATCGAGAAGATCGGCTCGACGGGCCGCGCGCTCGCCCATGTCGAGATCACCATCCGAGACGACGAAGGCGAACTGCTGCCTACGCGAACGGAAGGCGAGATATGCCTGCGTGGACCGAAGGTGACGAAAGGCTATTGGCGCGATCCGAAGAAGACCGAGCAGAGTTTCTACAGTGATTGGTTCCGCAGCGGCGATGTCGGCTACCTCGACGAGGACGGCTTTCTTTTCATCACCGACCGCAAGAAGGACATGATCATTTCGGGCGGCGAGAACATCGCCTCCTCCGAGATCGAGCGAGTGATCTACCAGATGAGCGAAGTGGCCGATTGTGCGGTCATCGGCCTGCCGGACCCGAAATGGGGCGAGCGACCGGCGGCGATCATCGTGGCGCGGGCCGGGCAGGTTCTTTCGGTGGAAGAGGTTCAATCCCGCTGCCGCGCGGCCCTGGCCGGCTTTAAGGTGCCAAGCCGCATCTTCTTCCGCGACGCGCTGCCCAGGAACCCTTCCGGAAAGGTGCTGAAACGCGTGCTGCGCGACGAGCTTGCCGGCGGCATCGAAAGCGAGGCCAAGTCATGACCAAGGAAATCGCGACACTGTCGCAGCGCATCGGCGCCTTCGTCGCCGGCCTGTCCCTGGAAACCCTGCCGGCCGAGGTCACGGAGAAAGCGCGTGTCTGCCTGCTCAATGGTTATGGCATCGGGCTGGGTTGCCATTCGACGCCCTATGCTGGCGTGGCTCGTCACGCTGCGCTGGGCTTCGACGGCGAGCGCCCGGACGGCGCGACGCTGCTGGGCGACGGCCGCAAGGTCGCCGTCAACGCTGCCGCTGTCGCCAACTCCGCTTTGTTCCACGGCCGGGCCCAGGAAGACACCTGTGGCGCTGCCCATCTCGGCGCCATCATGATTCCGTTGCTGACGGCCCTGCTTGAAGCCAAGAAACTGCCAACGGAGCGTCTCATCCCGGCGCTCGTTGCCGGTTATGAAGCCGGCGGCCTGCTCGAAAAGGCCTTTTCGCCTGTCACCACGCCGCGCGGCCTGCGGTCGTCGCCGCTCTACGGCACCATCGCCGCTGCCGCGGCCTCCGCCAGATCGATGGGGCTAGACGCCGCAAAGACGGCAGCCGCGATCGACTATGCCGCCTCCTTCACCGGCGGCATCCTGCAGAGTTTCTCAGAAGGCACCGACGAATGGCGCTACCAGGTCGGCGTCGCCGGCCAGACTGGATTGACCGCCACGCTGCTCGCCGCCAATGGCGCGGTTTCGGCGCCTCACTCGCTCGAGGGCCGCTTCGGCTTCGCCCGTGCCTTCGCCGGAGCGGATTGTGACGTCGAGGACCTCGCCGGCAGGCTTGGCCGGCACTGGGCAATCCGGCGCGTGACGTTCAAGCC
This sequence comes from Mesorhizobium sp. KR9-304, assembly GCF_040049215.1. Taxonomy (NCBI): domain Bacteria; kingdom Pseudomonadati; phylum Pseudomonadota; class Alphaproteobacteria; order Hyphomicrobiales; family Phyllobacteriaceae; genus Mesorhizobium; species Mesorhizobium sp. KR9-304. The sequence continues at coordinate 183,354 of NZ_JBDZDN010000005.1, forward strand.
CTACCCTGTCTGCGCCTTCAACCAGACGCCTGTCATTGCGGCCCTTGCGCTGAAACAGAAGGTCGGTCAACGCGAGTTCTCAAGGATTAAGGTGCGGATGAACCCCCTGGAGACGGGCTATGCCGGCATGGATTCGAGCGGCCCGTTCCACACCGTCTCCGGCACGCTGATGAGCATTCCCTTCTGCATCGCGCTGACCCTGGTGCGCGGCGAGCCGACGCTGAAGATGATGACGACCTATGATGACGAAACGGTCAACGCGCTGATGTCTAATGTCGAGCTTGTGCCCGACCAAGGCGTGGCGCGGCTCTGCTGCACCATCGAGGCCGAGCTTGCCGACGGCAAGCGGATCGATATCGAGCAGGTCATGACGACGGAAAATTTCAACTACGATCGCTCCACCGTCTCGCAGCTGGTGCGCCGCATCGGCGTGGAGCAGGACGTGCCGGCGAAGGCCTACGATCTGATCGAGGACTTCGCCTTCGGCCTGCCGGGCAAAGGCGTAGAACAGGTTCTTACGGCCTTTGGACTCTGTCCACGCCCTGCGTGAGCCATAACGGCGGATGTCGTCGCGAATCAACGGAATCTGCTAAGATTCTCCCGGCCAGAGCAGCGAACCGACGAGCCCAGGGGAAATGACTGAAACCGAAAAGGGACAGCCAGTGGTGGTGAGACGGGCGCGCAGCCATAAGCCCAAGCGAGAGGAGAATGCGGAGGCAAAGTTCAACGCGCTCCTGCATGCGGCATCCGAAATCGTCGGCGAACACGGTTATGTCGATGCCAGCATTTCGCGCATCACCGAGCGTGCCGGCGTCGCGCAAGGCACGTTCTACAGCTATTTCGAGAGCCGGCAGGATCTGTTCGACCAGTTGCTGCCCAAGCTTGGCGCCGAGATGCTGGCCTTCATCAAGGAGCGCACGCGCGGCGTCACCGACGTTTCGGAACGGGAGCGAAAAGGCTTCATGGCCTTCTTCGACTTCATCGTGCAGAATCCCGACTTCCTGCGCATCCTGAACGAGGCCGAACAGCTGGCGCCGAAAGGGCATGAAGCGCATTTCCAGCTTGTCGTCGCTGGCTACCTCGCCAATCTGCACCGAGATTGGGCGCGTGGCGAATATCCCGGCTACGAGGAACGCGAGTTGGAGGTGATCGTGTACATGCTGCTGGCGGCGCGATCCTATCTGGCGCTGCGCTACGCCAAGGACAAGGACGGCATCAGGCCAATCCCCGGCTGGGTCACCGACACCTATATGAAATTCATCACCTACGGGCTGAAGGGAGAGAGTCAAAATCCGTGAGGTATTAGCTGCGGTACCGTCGCCTTCTGTGGTTGCCTCCCGTTATGCAACAGGTTTCTGACCTTTTGAACGTGTGATCGAGTGCGGTCTTCTGTCAGGCCTTGGTTTGCGGCACTTCCAAAAGCGGCTGGCCGGTATGGTGATCTGCGGATCGGGTCCAAATCTTAACTCCGAGCTTCAATACTCAAAGGCGACGGCTGGTTTTCCCTGTCCTGATCGGTTCGATCATGCGCCCATTCAGGTCATCGACTTCTCACACCCCCTTACCGGCGATGGCCTCCGATGAGCAGCGTCAAACTCACGCCGCCATGGCCAGTGCCGGATCTCGATAATCTTCCTGCTTCGTCAGCATGGCCCAGATTTTCCGGGCCATCTTGTTCGCCAGAGCGATTGCGACCAGCATTCGCGGCTTCTTCGCCAGCATCCGGGCCAGCCACGATCCCTGCACCGGAGGTTTTCGGCTGGCCCAGTTCACACGCGCCATCGCGCCAATGATTAGCAGCCTGCGGATGTCGGCCTGCCCCGCCTTCGACACTCGACCGAGCCTTTCCTTGCCGCCAGATGAGAACTGTCGGGGCACAAGTCCGAGCCAAGCTGCAAAATCACGACCGCCCCGGAAGGTGTTCATGTCGGGCGCAAAAGCCTCGACGGCCATCGCTGTCATCGGCCCAATACCCGGCACGAGGCAGGTCTTCGCCTACGTGGCAGCCTGACATTATGGGTCACGCCGGAAGCCTGGCCGGGTGGCACGCTCCCCGACGCAAGACCCGGGGAGGCCAAGCCCGGTATTCCGATCTTGCTATCGAGACGACCCTGACGCTTGGAACTGTTTTTGGAATGCGGCTGCGCCAGACCGTGGGATTGCTACACTCGCTGCTGGGTCTCATGGGGCTGAATGTGCCTATCCCCGATCATACGACGCTGAGCCGTCGGGCGCTGAAGTGGGAGCCATCAGCCAGACGAAACCAGCCTCTGCCGGACGCCCGCTGCACGTGCTGGTCGACAGCACGGGATTGAAAATATACGGCGCCGGGCAATGGCTGGAGGAGAAACATGGTGCCAGATCACGCCGTCACTGGCGCAAGCTCCATCTGGCAGTGGATGCCAATAATAGCGAGATCATTGCCTATAATCTGACGAATCAGGACACGGATGGTCCTTCCCAGGTGGAGCCGTTGCTCGATCAGATCGCCGGCGAGATTGACCAGTTCACAGCCGACGGGGCCTATGATGGCAAGCCAACCTATCAGATGATCCTGCAGCATAGCAGCACCGCGAACGTCGTCATTCCACCTCGGTCGACGGCAGTGGAAAGCGGTGATACCGGACCGCCTGGTCAACGCGACAAGCATTATCGCGATCGCAAGCGACGGTCGGCTGCGATGGCAGGCTGTTACCGGCTATGGTAAGCGGGCTCTGGTCGAAACCGCCATCGGGCGGTACAAGGCACTGATCGGACGACGCTTGCGGGCTCGTTCGTTCGCCGCTCAGCAGACCGAGGTTGCCATGGAGAGCAGCAGGCGATCGCGGCCTTCCCATTTCGAGTCGTCGGGCCGGTAGTTCATGGCGCGGAAATAGAGCACCGACAGCACGTCGGCGAGGCCGAGCGCCTGAGCGATGTAGCCCTGCCCCTGCACGGCAGCCATCCTGACCGCATTGACCCGGATCCGCCGCGCGTGTTCGGCAAGAGCTGCGAGCGCGGCCTGGCTGTTCGATATGGGTTTGGATGTCATTTCATTGTCTCAGGCGCCGCCCAGCAGGAGTAGCGGGACGCCGCGCCTTGGTTAAGCCGAAGACTGGCTAAACTTGTCAGCCTTGTCTTGGCGAGTCAGTTCGTTGCCGCCTCCAGCAGTTCGGCATACAGGGCGGCATCAACGGTCGGCAAGTACTTTTCCACCACCGGCCTGGTCGCCTGGACGAGCGCATCGTGGAATTCCGGCGACACTTCGGTGATTTCGAGGCCGGCCGCCTTCATTCCTTCGAGTGCTGCGGCGTCCCGTTCCTTGAGCGCCTGGCGCATCGTCTGGACTATCACGTCGGCGCCTTCCTGGAAAAGCTGCTGCTGCTCGGGCGTCAGGCCTTCATAGAAGGTCTTGCCGACGAGGAAGATGTTGGTGTCGTAGATGTGGCCGTCGAGCGTAACGAATTTCTGCACCTCGTGCAGCTTGCTGGCGTAAATGTTGTTGAGCGGGTTCTCCTGTCCGTCCATGACGCCCTGCTGCAACGCCGAGAACAACTCGGCGAAGGACAGCGGCGCGGGATTGGCGCCGAGCGCGCGGAAAATGTCTAGGTGCAGGGGGTTTGGCTGCATGCGGATCTTCAAGCCCTTGAAATCGTCGAGCGACTTGATGGCATGCTTGCTGTTTGTCGTCTGGCGGAACCCGCTGTCGACGATGGCGAGCCCCTTGTAGCCATAATTGTCGAGCCGCGCGAGCAGCTTGTCACCCCACTGGCCGTCCGTCACGCGGTTTGCCGTTTCCTGGCTGGAGAACAGGAAAGGGAAGTTCATGATGTTGAAGTTCTTGTCGATATTGCCGAGGTCGGCCGGGCTCGGGAAGATGCCGTCGACGGCGCCGATCTTGACCGAATCGAGCATCGCCTTGTTGTCGCCCAGTTGGGCGCCCGGATAGATCTCGACCTTGATCGCGCCGTTGGTCTTTTCCTCGATGAATTTCTTGAACGCTTCCGACCCGGTGTTCTGGATGTGCGTCGCTGCCGTCGCCAGACCGATGCGCATGGTCTTGGTGTCTTGCGCATGCGCAGCGCTGAAATAGAGCATCGGTCCCAGCACCAACACCATTCCTGCAATCACTAGATTCTTCATGTGTACTTCCTCCCTGTAACGAGCGGCCTCTTGCCGCCTTTCCGGTTCAGTTCAAGTCTGTGGTGAACTCTTCTCGGCGGCGAGGCGCTCGGCCCGGTCCCAGTTGCCTTTCGGATGCTGGACGGAAAACTTGCCGCCGCTGATCTCGAGTGCGGCGCCGCTGATGTAGCCGGCCTTGGCCGACGCCAGGAATACGACCGGCGCCGCCACCTCCTCGACCGTTCCGGGGCGGTTGAGCGCGATCTGCGACATTGCCAGCGCGCCGCTCTTGGCGATGGTTTCGGCATTCATGGCGGTGGCGATGAAACCCGGCACATAAGCGTTGACGCGGATGCTCCACGGCGCAAATTCTGCCGCCATGCTGCGCGTCATGTTGACGACCGCGGCTTTGGTCGCGCTGTAGAATCCATAAGGGATAGGCGGGAATGACAGATGCGAAAGACGCGGCATTGAGGATGACGCCGCCGGCGTCCTGCCTGCTCATGCGTTCGAAGGCCGCTTGCGCACAGAGATAGACGCTCTTCAGGTTCATGTTGACGGTGTCGTCCCACCGATCCTCGTCAAGCACGGTGAAATCGCTGGCTTCGTGGATTGCGGCGTTGTTGACGCAGACATCGAGCCTGCCCCACAAGCGGTCGACCTCGGCGAACAGGCGTCTCGTACCCTCGACGCTGGCGATATTGGTGTAGAAAGACGCAATGCGCATGTCGGGCGTCTGCAGATTTTTCTCGGCCTGCGCGAGCCGCGCAGTGTCGACGCCATTCAGGAGCACACGCGCGCCCTCGTCGAGGAAAGCTTTCGCGATGGCATAGCCGATGCCGCGGCTGGAGCCTGTGATGACGACCCTTTTGTCCTTCAGTCCGAGATCCATGTCCGCTTCCGATCAGGCCCAGCCGGCGCCGCCGGCAGTCACGCCGCCGTCGATGATGATCGCCTGACCGGTTACGTAGCTCGATGCCTTGGACGACAGATAGATCGCCATGCCGAGCAGTTCTTCCGGCTCGCCTGGACGCTGCAGGGCGATGCGCTCGGACATCCAGCGTCGCTTCTTCTCGTCGGCCCAGACAGCCGCCGAAAGCGGCGTGCGCATGAAGCCGGGGATGATGCAGTTGACTTGGATATTGCGGCTCGCCCACTCGACGGCCATCACTTTAGTGAGCTGCTTCACCGCGCCCTTGGTCGCACCGTAGACGGAAACGTGCGCGAGGCCGATCTCGGAATTGATCGAGCCGATGTTGACGATCTTGCCGCCGCTTGCCGGCATCATCGGGACGATGGCCTGCGACAATTGATAGAGACCGCGCAGATTGACGGCCATGATGCGCTCGTAGGTGCTTTCATCGACGTCGAGGATCGGCTGGCGCTTGTTGATGGCGGCGCAGTGACGAGAATGTCGACGCGACCGAAGGACGATGCGAGTTGGTCGCGCAACGATAGGATCGACGCCTGCGAGGCGAGATCGACGAAGAAGCCTTCAGCCGAACCGCCGCTGTTCTCGATGGTTGCGATAACAGGGTTGAGCGCGTCATGCTGTATGTCGCAGAGCGCCATCGTCGCACCGGCGCGCGCGAGCCCTGTGGCGAAGGTTTGGCCGACGCCGCCGGCCGCACCCGTCACCAGCGCGACCTTGCCCTTTAGCGAGAACATCTCGTCGAGGATTGTAGCCTGGCTTTTCATGGACAGCGGGGGGCTAGAATACGGAATGAAAAATGAGAGGACGGGGACAATGTCCAAGCCCGCAGGGCGACCGCTGTTGATTGTTCCGATGGCAACCTGCTTTTCCTCCCCGACGGCGGCTGCTTTCATCGAAGCGCGCCTTGCGGGAAGACTGATCTTATAGGATAGTGCGCAAATAGCACAACTGTTGTCAAGCATGATGGTATGAAAGGTCTGTCGTTTTGAGGCGCTCCCCGGTAGCGCGCGAAGCGAGAAGGGGATTTCGGCTGGAGAGGATTAGCCGAGATGTGGACCGCGTACCGTCAATCGGGAGGATATTCATGCAAGTGAACCATCCGGCCTCGTCCGTCGAGGAGATGGCGCAGGCCTTCGAGGAGGATGCAGCGCCGCCGGCGGACCTGTCGCGGTACGCCTTCGAGGACTGGCTGACGCTCGCCGTCTTCTGGATGATGGCCGGGTCGGTGTTCCTGCAGTTCTTTACCCGCTACGCGCTGAACAACAGCCTGTCGTGGACCGAGGAGGTCGCCACCAACCTCCTGATGATCGTGGTTTTCATGGGCGCGGCGATGTGCGTGCGGACCTCGCGCCATATCCATGTCGACGTGCTCTACCACTTCCTTCCCAAGGTAGCCGGCCGCGTCCTCGCGCTTGCAGTCGATGTCCTCGTCATAGGCTTCTTCGCCTACATGTCACTTCTCATCTGGCGCTTCGTCGACATTGTCGCGGACCAGCGCATGATCTCGATAGACGTGCCCCGCTCTTTCCTCTTCTACACGCTGTTTGCAGCCTTTTTCCTGATGCTTTTAAGGTCGATCCAGGTTTTCGTCGCCGACGTCAGGCGCGGCTACACGGTGCTCGAAAGTCCAGAAGCTTTCGACGGCCTCGGAGAATGACATGCTCGTTCTGATCGGTTCCTTTCTCGCCCTCATGCTCATCGGCGTGCCGGTTGCGGTGTCGATGGCGGGCTCCTCGCTGCTCTACCTTGCTGTCTACGGGCTGGCGCCCGACATCATCGTGGCGCAGCGCATGCTGAATGGCGTCGAGAGCTTCCCGCTGCTCGCAGTGCCCTTCTTCATCTTCGCCGGCAACCTGATGAATATCGCCGGCGTCACCGGCCGCATCTATACGTTCGCGCTGGCCGTCGCCGGCTGGATGAAGGGCGGGCTGGCGCAGGTCAACATCGTCGGCTCGGTGATCTTCTCAGGCATGTCGGGCACAGCGATCGCCGATGCGGCCGGCATCGGCACGATCGAGATCAAGGCGATGAAGGACCACGGCTATCCGGTCGAGGCGACGGTCGGCGTCACCGCAGCGTCCGCGACGCTTGGGCCGATCTTCCCGCCCTCGCTGCCCTTCGTCATCTACGGCACGATGGCCAACGTCTCGATCGGCGCGCTGTTCATGGCCGGCATCCTGCCGGGCTTGGTGATGACGCTTTTGATGATGATCACCGTCGCGGTCTTCGCTCATCTGAAGGGATGGGGTTCCGATACGCCATTCAGCCTGGCAAAACTCGGCGCCGCGGGCATCGAGATTCTGGTGGTCATAGGCTTCCCGGTACTCGTCTATTTCCTGGTGCTCGTGGGACTGTCGCTCAACCTCGCGGTGGGCATCGCGCTCGTGGCGCTGATTGCGCTCGACTGGTATTTCGACTTTTCAGCCGTGATGGCGCTGATGACGCCGGTGATCCTGATCGGCGGCATGACCATGGGCTGGTTCACGCCGACCGAGGCCGCTATCGGCGCAGTGGTGTGGTCGCTGTTCCTTGGCCTCGTGCGCTATCGCTCGATGACGTTGCGCAACCTCGTCAAGGCAAGCTTCGACACGATCGAGACGACTGCCTCGGTGCTGTTCATCGTAACGGCTGCGTCGATCTTCGCCTGGCTACTTTCGGTGAGTCAGGCCGCGCAACTGTTGTCAGATGCGATCCTAACCGTCACCGACAATCCGTGGATATTGCTGGTCCTGGTCAACCTGCTGGTGCTATTCATTGGCTGCTTCCTCGACACGACCGCGGCGATCACCATCCTAGTGCCGATCCTGCTGCCGATCGCACAGCGGCTCGGAATCGATCCCGTGCATTTTGGCGTGATCATGGTCTTGAACCTGATGATCGGCCTCCTGCACCCGCCGCTCGGCATGGTGCTGTTCGTGCTGTCGCGGGTGGCGAAGCTCTCAATCGAGCGCACGACCATGGCGATCCTTCCCTGGCTGGTGCCGCTCTTCATGGCGTTGATCGCGATCACCTTCATTCCCGAGATCACGCTCTGGCTGCCGAAGCAGTTTGGCCTGATCCAGTAGCGGCCGAGTTTCAGGCGGAGAGCAGGGCAGTCCTGTAAGGCGGCAGGTCGAGCCGACCGGTCTTTTCGGTTGCTGACCATGCCGCGTGGGACTGGAGCAGCCGGGCCTTGCCTAGTCCGATCGGGAGGGAGGAGATCGCCTCGCTGGTCAGGTTGGCGACGAGCGCACGAAGGCTTTGATCGGAACCGTAGGCGACGCCGTAGATTCCGGGTATGCCAATGGCAAGTGCATGACCTTGCGAACCGGCGGCGGAGGTAAGCTCTGCGACGATGGCTTTGATGGGACGAGGCGAGCCGTCCCCGTTCATGATGCCGAACGGTCCGACAGGCGAGCCGAGGATGACCGCCTCGACGCCCGACGCCGATGCATGTGCGGCAGCCGCGACCGCATAAGCGGCGGCGAAGAGCGCGGACTGGCGCGGGTCAATGGTGGCGGACGGCACGCGGCCGTTCGACGGATTGGGTTGGGTGGCGGAACCATACGGATTGTGCCTGACGCCGATCGTGCACGGCCCCAGCCAGACGGGTTTTCCGGGACAGAGCGCGCGAGCGCTCTCGACCAGCGTCGGATAGACCGAGAGCGTCTCGGCGACCGAAGTGTCGTCCGCCGCATGGACAATTGCGGCGACGCTGAAGAAGACGAAATCGCCAGCTTTGCCGGGCGGATTGCGGTTGAACTCAGTGAAATACGACGGCGTGCCCGCGCCGATCTTTCCCGCAAAGCCCGCATGTTTGAGCGCTGCGACCAGTTCGTCGATCGGCGCTTCGCCGTCGGGAAGCGTATTGCTCGGCCGCGTCTTGAACTCGCAGCGCGGCGAGACAAGCAGGGCTGTGGGTTTCAGGCCGGCGGATTTCATCAGGCGTAGAGCCTCGGCGGCTTCAGCTTCCGGATTTTTGGCCGGAAGCACGAGTTCAACGGCGACGGAGGCGCGGCCTTGCTTAGCGAAGGCGGCGATGCGCGACAGTTCGGTGGCGGCGCCAGCTTTCTCCGGATCGAGCCGCGCGACCAGGATTTGCGGGGCGTCGTCAGGCGACAACGTACCGATGCCGGAGTCGTCGACGCACAACGCGATGGCGGGCATGCGTCCGACCGGCGCGCCGAGCGTGAGGCTGGAACAATCTTGATCCAAGGAACCGCGCGACGAAGGCTGGCCTTCGACGCTGACGACGATGCGCTGGCGATCGGAAGCACCCTTGGCGATGACATAGGGGCGCGGCTTGGAGAGCGGACGCACATAGGTCTTGAACGAGGCGTCGGCCCAGTTGCGCTGGTCTTCCATCTCGAAGGCGTCGCCCTCCATCTCTACGGTGCAGGTGACCCCCGGCGCGGCCTCGTGAGTGATCGCTGTTATGTCGAAGGCGGGCTGGTCGGCGCTGATGCGCAGCGGGAAGAAGGTTTCTTCGCGTGTGCCGTCGCTGTGAATGAGGCTCATGCGCGCGCCAGCGGCTTCCGCCGCATGCAGGATGACGAAACCGGTACGGTTGGTGAGAAAATCGGCAAGGGCGACGCCGTCCGCCTCCATTGCAAGCCGGCCGGACGGCTCGCCGCGGATGCGCATTGTGTAGGAAAAACCCGCTCCCGGCTCGCCGCAGAGCCCGTCATAGTCGACGGCGAAGCTGGTCTCGCCTTGCGCGATGCGCAAATTGGAGAGGGCAGGCTTGAACGTGCCCCAGGATGCGTCTCGGGCGAGATAGTTGATGGCGCGCACGATTTCGACACCGCCGAAGCGTATGTCGCGCAGATTGCCGTCCTCGAGCATCGCCGACAACGGTCCCGCGACGAGGCGGTGGCGCTCGGCAGGCGGTTCCTCCGTGCCGAACAGTTCCAACGGACCGACAGTGCCGGCGCTGCTCATCTCAGGCCTTGGCGTTCTGGTCGACGGTGAAGGCGTTTACCGTCTTCTTCCGTACCAGCGTGCGGGTCTGCTCGTCAAAGCTCTTGAAATGGGCGGAGGCGAGATGGACGTCGAAAGCGGCCTGGTCGGTATAGATCTCGTACAGGAAAACCTCGTGTGTGTGAGCCACCGGAAATAGCACGTCGAAGCGAATGCAGCCGGGTTCGAGCGCAACCGACTGGCGTGCGTTCTCGGCGACGAGGCGGTGGAATTTTTCGGCGGCGCCGTCCTCCAGCTCGAAGGTGACGGTGATGGCGTAGCCGTTCGCTGCCGAATTTTCGCGTTCCATTGATGGCTGCTGCAACGTCGTCACCGAGCGCCTCCAGGGCAACGCATCGTCAGCTCCACCGAACTAGCTCCACCGAACGGGCGCGACCGCGCGGTGTTCCGCCGCCGCCTTGTAGGCGGCGTCGACCAGCGCGTAGGTCTTCAAATTGTCCTCGCCGCGCGTCTCGGCGGGCACGCCGCGCTGCAGGCAGTCGAGGAAATGGCGGCAGGCGCCCATCGCGCCTTCCTGGCTGACATGCCAGGGATGCGAGGTCCAGGAAAGCAGCGGCGCGCCGATGTCGCTTGTCGTGGCCTTGCCGTCGCTGGTCAGCTTCATTTTGCAGCCGGCCGTCACGATGATCGAGCCGCGCGGACCCTCGATCTCCAAAAGCGTTTCGGGGAACCAGTCGTCGGCGCGGCGCGCCTCGTAGGTGGCTTCGACCACGCTGACGGCACCGCTCTCGTGGCGGAGCAGCATGGTGGCGGTATCGTCCTCGGCCTTGACCCTGGGATTGCGGCGCTGGATCTCGCAGGAGATGCGCGAGACATCGCCGAGCAGGAAGCGTGACACGTCGAGCACATGGACGCCGACATCGGCGATGACGAGCTTCTCCTCGTCGAGGAAATAGGGCTGGGTCTTGTAGACGTCGAAGCCGGTGCGAAAGGTGATGCGCGCCCAACTCGGCTCGCCGATGGCGCCCGAGTCGATCACCTTGCGCACGGCGCGCAGCGGCGCCTGGAAGCGAAAATTCTCGTGCACGGCGAGCCAGACGCCGGCCTTTCTTGCCGCGTCGACGATGGCCGTGGCGTCCTCCCAGGTCGGCGCGAAGGGTTTCTGGACAATGGTCGAGACGCCATGCGCGATTGTGGTCTCGGCGATCGCGCGATGCGTGTCCTGGCGCGTCACGATGTCGACCGCGTCGAGCTTTTCCGTGGCGAGCATTGCCTTCACGTCGGTGTACCAGGGCACGCCGAACGTTTCGCCGGCGGCTTTCGCCTTGGCCGGATCGACATCGCAGACCGCGGTGAGCGCGGCGCCAAACGGGGCGAGGTCGCGCCAGGCGTTGAGATGGTTCTGCGCGTAGAAGCCGCAGCCGATGACGCCAATGCGGATGGTCGTGCCCATAAGATCAGCCGGCGACGATCGGCGTTCTGAGGATGCCAATGCCGGCCGCCTCGATCTCGACCACGTCGCCGGCCTTCATGAAGATTTGCGGGTTCTGGAAGACGCCGACGCCGGCCGGCGTGCCGGTGGTGACGATATCGCCGGGTTCCAGCGGCATGAAGCCGGAGAGGAAGGAGATGAGCTGAGGCAGCGGAAACAGCCAGTCGGACGTGCTGCCGTCCTGCAGCGTGCGGCCGTTGAGGCGGGTTTTCAGCGCCACATTGTCCGGCCGGGTCAGCTCATCCGATGTAACGATGCAGGGCCCGATCGGCGCGTAGCCGGCGAGGTTCTTGCCGATGGTGATCTGGTTGTCCTTGAACTGCACATCGCGCGCCGAGATGTCGTTGAGCAGCGTGTAGCCGAAGATCGCCGGCATCACGTCGGCCTCCTTTGCCTTGAACAGGCGCTTGCCGATGACGGCGGAGAACTCGACCTCGTAGTCCATCTGGCTGGTGCGGTCGGTTTTCTCGACCGGTGTCTCGGGGCCGACGACGGAGCTCGGCAGCTTGGCGAAGAAGAAGGGTTCGGTGGGCATCTTGGCGTTGGGATTCTCCAGCGCATGGCCTTTGTAGTTGATGCCCGAGCAGAGAACTTTTCCCGGCCGGATCGGCGCTTCGAGCTTGACGTCCGACAGCGAATAGCGCGGCGCCTTGGCGAGACCGGCGCGCACCTTGTCCAGCGCAGATTTGCCGCCGTCGATGACCTCCAGCACACTGTTGGTTATGCCGGCTTCCGTGAGGCAGGCGACCTGATCGCCCTCCAGCACGCCGGCGTGAAAATTTCCGCCCGAGCGGTGCGAGAATGTGACGAGTTTCATGCGGCCCTACCAATGAGATGCGTTTCGACGCCTGCCTTTTCGTGACGGTCTAATTGACCGATCATGGTTGAAGGCAGGGGACCGGGGATGGCTATCATGCTGGCCGCCCTTGATGGCTCCGGAGGCAGAACCACCCGGTCCCGACGCCCGCCCCGACCGCTGATTAGGCTCTGCGGATCATCGCTGTGTAGGGCGAGGACGGCGTGGGAGGGTTGCCGAACGGAGGACACATCAGGGAGGAGATCGTGAAGCTTTATGTCGGCGTGGATGCCGCCAAGGATACTCACTGGGCCTGTGTGATCGACGGCGACGCCAGGCCTGTCTTCAGCCATGCTGTCGCCAACGATCCGGAAGGCATCGAGGCGCTGGTTGGCGAACTTTCGATACTGGAGGCCGACGCCACGACGGTCGCGCTCGATCTGCTCGGCGGCTCGGCGACGCTGTTGTGCGCGATGCTGGCCGAGGCCGGCTTGCGGGTCGTCCACACGCCCGGCCTTGCGGTCAACCGCGCCCGGCAGGGCATGCGCGGCGGCGAGAACAAGTCTGACCCCAGGGATGCGGCCACCATCGCCGATCTCGCCCGCACCCGCACCGATCTGCGCCCTGTCGAGGTCGAAACTGAGATCGATGTCGACATCCGCCTGCTGGTCGGCCGCAGGCGCGAGGTCGTCGTCGACCAGACCCGCCGTCTTTCCCGGCTGCGTGACCTGCTCTCCTCGCTCTTCCCGGCGCTGGAGCGACGCATCGACGTCAAGACCAAGACCGGCCTCGTCTTCCTGAGCCTGTTCGCCGCGCCACACGAGCTGCGCAGCGCCAAGTCCGACCGCATCGTCCGCCAGATCGCAAAGGCGGCTCCTCACATGCGCGGCGTCGAACTCATGGCCCGCGACGCCATCGCGCTGGCAAAGGCCCAGACCATCGATGTTCCCGGCGCCGCCACCCGTGCCAGACTGGTCAAGGACCTCGCCGCCGAAGCGCTCGCCGCCAGGGCGCAGCGCGACCCTGACGCAGCCCTCATCCGCAGCCTGCCGGGGATGGGGGCCGTGCTGACGGCAGACATCGCATGCGTCGGCACCGGACGCCGCTTCCGATCCGCAGACGCTCTCGCCGCCGCCGCAGGCCTCAATCCTGTCTTGCGCCAGTCCGGAAAGTCCCGCGCCATCCGACGCTCCACAAGCGGCGACAAGAACCTCAAGCGCGTCTTCTTCCAGTCCGCCTTCAATGCCCTCGCAGACCCCGAAAGCTGTGCCTTCTACCAACGAAAGCGCGCCGAAAGGAAACGCCACAACCAAGCCGTCATCGCACTGGCTCGTCGGCGCGTGAACGTCGTCTGGGCTATCCTCCAAACCAGAACCCCATTCACCCCAAACTTCAAAAATGCAGCTTGACTGATCCATTAGGCTGCCTCCGGTATGAAGACGGCCTTGTGCAGGGCCATCGGATTGTCTGCGAGTTTTGCGAAGATCGCCGGCGCTTCGCCGAGCGCGAAGGAACTGGCGATCTTCGGATAGTGGATTTTTCCCGAGGCAAGCAGGTCGAGCGCCTCGGGGAAACAGTCGACCGAGGCGCGCGATCCGTAGATCGTCACCTCCTTGCGGGTGAAGTCGAGGCCGGGCAGCGTGATGCCTTGCCCCTTCTTGACGAGGCCGAGGATGACGATGCGCCCACCTGCGGCGACGAGGTCCATCGTCTGCTCCATGGCGGCGATAGCGCCTGTGGCTTCGACGACGACCGGCATGCCCTCGCCATTGGTCAGTTCCAGCACGCGCTCGATGAGGCCGGCGCCGCCGGCGATGGGAGTCGCGCCGAGATCGGCCGCGGTGGAGAGGCGTTCGGCCGAGAGGTCGGTCGCGTAGACTTTGGCGCCGCGCGCGCGGGCCACCTCGACAACGGCAAGCCCGATCGGGCCGGCGCCGAGAACGAAAACGGTGTCCTCGGCGGTGACCTCGCCGCGGCGGCAGCCTTGCACGCCGATGGCGACCGGCTCGGCGAAGGCCGCCTCGAAGTCGGTGAGGCTGTCGGGCACCACGTTGAGGTTGGATGCCGGGGCGGCAACGTAGTCGGCAAAACCGCCTTCGCGGTGGACGCCGATGATGGTGAGGTTGGCGCAGCAATTGCGCTTGCCGATGCGGCACGGGTAGCACTTGCCGCAGCCGATGAAGGGATCGACGACGACGCGCGTGCCGACGGCGGGTCCGGCAGCACCGGGACCGTAGGCCTCGACCACGCCTGCGATCTCGTGGCAGCCGATGCGCGGATAGCTCACATAGGGGTTCTTGCCGGTGTAGATATAGAGGTCGCCGGCGCAGAGTCCGGCGGCCTTCACCTTGACCAGCACTTCGCCGGGTCCGGGGGTTGGCTTGGCGACATCGGCCATACGGATGGCCTGCGGCGCATCGAAGATCGCGGCGCGCATCAGGCCGCAGCCTTTGCGGGGCGGAGCACCTTGCCGGCCGCGTCGAACTCGATCCACTCGCCAGATTTCAAGAGATAGGGGTCGGCGATTTTGCTTCCACGCGTCTTCGCTTCGCGATGGTGCTTCATGTATTCGGCGACGTCGCTGTCGCCGTCGAGCGTGATGTAGTGGCAGGGCAGCACGGTCTCGAGGCCGAGCCACTGCGTCGCGAGCACGCCTTCATAGGGGCTCATCTCGCCGGTCAGCATCTCACCCGGCATGGGATTGAGGTGCAGGATCTCCTGCGGGTTGGCGATGCCGATGCAGCCGACATTCGGCTTGTAGAGCTCGCCCTGCAGCTTGAGATCGGTGAAGATCGCGGTGTCGCCATAATGGTAGAAGCGCAGGCCGTCGGCATAGACGATGAAGGCCATCGGCACGCCGGAGATGAAGCTGCCGTCCTTCAGCCTGATCTGCGACCAGTGATGGCATTCGAGCGGCTGGATCTCGATGCCGGCGACCTTGACGCGGATGCCCCAGGTTGTGGCGCGGATCTGATTGGCCGGAATGCCGCGATCCATCAGCCAGGCCTTGACCTCACCGCCGCAGACGACCGGGCAGCCGTATTTGGTGGCGATCTTGTCGGTGTCGCCGAGATGGTCGAAGGCCGCGTGGCTGACCACCACGAGATCGACCTTGTCGAAATCGCCCGACTTGGTGAGCGCACCCGGGTTCTGGTCGAGGAACGGATCGCACAGGATGCGCATGCCCGAACTGGTGATGATCTCGAAGGCGGCGACGCCGTGGAAGCGTATGCGGGTGGCGGGCGCGGTGGTCATGGTTGTTTCGTCTTCTTTTCAACAAGCAAAGGCAGGCTCGCGAGGCCGTGGCGGTCGCCGCGTGTCTTGAGGCGTGGCGCCTCGTCGGGATCGGGCGCGAGGCTTACCCCGGTTTCGACCAGCATGCGCAGCGTCGCACCCATCTCCATGCGCGCTACCGCGGCGCCGGCGCAAAGATGCGGCCCCGCGCCGAAAGTCAGATGCCGGTTCGGCTGGCGGTCGAGGTGCATCTCCTCGGGAGCGTCGAACACGGCCGGGTCGTGATTGGCCGCGCCGAAGCCGAGCGCAACGATGTCACCGACCGCGATGTCGCGGCCATGCAGACACATATCTTTGGTCGCGTTGCGACCGAAAATCTGGATCGGCGAGGAGTGTCGCAGGAATTCCTCGACCGCCAGCGGGATCGATTCGGGGTCGGCGAGCTGCGTCAACGCGTCAGGGTGGTCGGCGATCCACTGCAGCATCAGGGACAGCGCGTCGGCAGTGGTCTCAAACCCGGCGCCGAAGACCACGGTCAGGAACGAACGGATCTGGATGTCGTCGAGCCGTTCGCCGTCGATTTCGGCCGTGATCAGGGTACTGATGAAATCGTCTTGCGGCCGCAAGCGGCGCTCGGCGATGAGGACGTCGACATAGGCCACGAGTTCCCTGCTCGCCGCAGCACCTCGCTCCGGATCGGTGACGTCGAACATGCGGGTAATCCACTCCACCCAGCGCTCCGAATCGGCCAGCGGAATGTCGGTGAAGGCCGCCAGCGCGGTAATCGCGACGGGGACACAAAATTCCGCGACGGCGTCGACGCTGCCCTTGGCCGACATCGCCTCCAGCCTGTCCCGGATAAAGGCTTCGATACGGGGAGTGATAGCCACGACGCGTGCGGGAGCGAAGACGGGATTGACCAGCGCACGGTAGCGCGAGTGCTGCGGCGGATCGATCTCGATCGGCAGTTGCGGCTGCGTGCGCGGCGTGATGACAGGTATCGCGGTGACACCGACGACGCTCGATGTGAAGCCGCGCCAGTCGAGCGCGGCGGAGCGCACGTCGTCATAGCGGGTGAGCAGCCAGAAGCCGCCATGCTTGCTCGAATGCGCGACCGGGCATTCGCGGCGCAGGCGCTCGAAAGCGCCGAACGGATCGGCGACGAAGGCGCGATCGTGGATGTCCACGTCGTCCATCTGTGCTGCTTTTCGCGTGTCAATCATGACCGGCTCTTGAAATCCGTTTTCCAAAGGGCCTCCGGCGACAGGGAGTCACCGCCGGAGGCTGGGCGAGGAATATCCTCGCCCAGTGAGAGTCTTACTTCACGTTGAGTGCAGTCAGCACCTTGTCGACATTGTCCTTGGTGACAAGGAGAACGCCGGTGTCGACGGTATCAGGGATCGGACGGCCACCGTCAGCGGAACCGAGACCGGCCGACTTCAACGTGTTGGTGTTGTAGTCGTGCAGCAGCTTCACCGCATAGTAGATGAAGAGCTCGCGGTTCTGCACGACAATGCCGTCGACCCAGCCTTCCTTGGCCGTATTGAAGAAGTCGGGCGTCTGCTCCATCGCCGTGACCTTGATGTCGCCCGGGTTCTTGCCGGCTTCACGCAGCGCCGTGACGATGCCCGCGCCGGATTCGGAATCGAACCCGGCAAGGCCGGCGATGTCGGGGTTGGCCGCCATGATCGCGGCGGTGACCTGCGCCGCCTTTTGGGCGTCGCCGCCATCGTCCTCGTTGGCGACGATGTTGTACTTGCCGCCGCCATTGGCCTCGATGTATGCGGTGAAGCCGGCCACGGCCTCGCGCATGTTTCCGGCGTTGATGATCGACATCATGCCGAGTTTGCCGCCGTCGGGCAGCATTTCCATCATCTTCTTCGCCTGGGCGACGCCGACCTGGGTCCAGTTCGTGCCGATATAGGCGAGACGGCCGGAGTCCGGCAGGTCGCCGTCATCGACGACGGTCGGCACGCCCTGCTCCATGCACTTCTTGACCGATTCAGTCAGCGACGGGTCCCAGCCGCCGACGACCGAGACGCCGGACGGCTTCTGCGCGCAGACCTGGTCGACCGCGGCGATGAAGCCCGGCACGTCGAAATCGGTCGGGCCGGCGACGACCACGCGAACGCCGAGCTCCTCGGCGATGCGCTTCATGCCGACATAGTCGTACTGGACGAACAGCGGCAGGTTCGCCTTGTTGGAAATCCAGTAGTAGGTGTATTTCGCGTCGGCCGGACCGTATTCCGATTCCTGCGCCGAAGCAGGAGCCGAGAAGCCGGCCGCCGAGACTGCAAGTGCCGCGGCTGCGAGCACTGATTTCATCATCGTTCTCATTTCATTTCCTCCACAGAACAAGCATTCCCAGTTGCAGTTCCTCCCGGTTGCCCGGACCTAGTTGAGCATCGGACGATGCTCTCCGACCCCTGTGGGGATCGACTTCACACACGGCCGCTTGACTTGAAGCGGTCGAGCGAGACTGCGAACAGCAGGACGAGGCCGACAACCATGCCCTGCCAGAAGACGCCGATGGCGTTGATGATCATGGCGTTCTCGATGAGCGCGATGAACAGGACGCCGAGTATGCCGCCGATGATCGTGCCTTCGCCGCCCTTGAGGCTGGCGCCGCCGAGCACAGTCGCGGTGATGACCTTGAGCTCGATGCCGACGCCGGCATTGACGACGGCGCTGTTCAACCGCGCGGCGCCGAAGACACCTGCGATGCCCGCCAGCGCGCCCATGATTATGAAGGCGACCAGCGTCAGGCGGTCGACACGGATGCCGGAAAGCTGGGCGGCGCGTGGATTGCCGCCGACGAAATAGAACTGGCGGAAGAAGCGCGTGCGCGACACCAGCCAGCTGCCGACCAGCACGATGACCAGCATCACCCAGAACGGCGACTGGATGCGCAGGAAAGGATCGGAGGCGCGACCATAGGCGGCGAAGGCGTCCGAGATCGGCGTGACGCCGGTGCCGGCGGTGACGTAGGTGAGGCTGCGATAGATGGTGAGCGTGCCCAGCGTGGCGATCAGCGCGTTGATGCCGATGCGCGTGACGATGAGACCGTTGACGAGACCCGCCAGCGCGCCGACGGTGATGCCGACGAGGATCGCGATCTCGGCCGGCCAGCCCCACCATCCGGCCACCACGCCGGCCCAGACGCCTGTTAGCGCAAGCGTCGAGCCGCAGGAGAGGTCGAAGCTGCCGGCGATCATCAGCAGCATCATGCCGCAGACGAGGATGCCGACCGGAGCGAGGTTGAGCAGCACCGCACGCAAATTGGGCGCGGTCGGGAAGTTGTTCGGATAGACGACGCTCATGACGATGGCGAGCGCAGCGACAAGGATCAGCAGCGTCAACTCGCGGGAATCGGCGAAGCGACGCACCAGGCGCATGAGCAGCGATTCGCGCTGTTCCGCGGCCTCCTGGGTCTGAACGGCCTGCGTCATTTCTAAACCTCCGCAGCAGCCGCTTCGCGCCGCGCTTCGGCGACGGAGGCGGTATATTTCGTGGCGAGTCTCAAGACCTGCTCTTCGGTCGCCGTGTCGCCCGGCAGTTCGCCGACCGTGTTGCCTTCCGCCATCACGATGATGCGGTCGGCCAGGGCCAACACCTCGGGCAGGTCGGACGAGACGACGACCAGCGCGACGCCGCGCGTGGCGAGGGCGCGAAGCAGGCGATAGATTTCCGAGCGGGCGCCGACGTCGACGCCGCGCGTCGGTTCGTCGACGATCAGAAGCTTCGGCTCGACCGCCAGCCATTTGGCGAGCAGCACCTTCTGCTGGTTGCCGCCCGAAAGATTGCCGACAAGCTGGTGCACGCTCGGCGTGGCGATCCTGAGTTCGTCGATGAATGTCGTTGCGAGCGCTTCGGCTTTGAGCTGCGAGAAGCGCATACCGGTCGAGACCTTGCGCATCACGGTGGCCGAGATGTTGCTGACGACGTCCATCGCGGGAAAAAGTCCGGACCGCTTGCGATCCTCCGGCACCATGCCGATGCCAGCCGCCTTGCCGTCCCATGGGCCTGTCGGATCGAACGGCCTGCCGCCGATCCTGATCTCGCCGGAACGGCGGCGGCGGGCGCCGAATATGGTCTCGCAGAATTCCGTGCGACCGGCGCCGATGAGGCCGGCGAGACAGACGATCTCGCCCGACCGGACGGTCATCGAAGCCGACTGGACAAAAGGCGGCGCGCTGACGTTCTTTGCTTCCAGAACGACGTCGCCAAACCGGCGCTGCTGGTCTTCGCGCTTGATGTGGACCTCTCGGCCGACCATCAGGCGGATGAGCTCTTCGGTGGAGGTTTCCGAAACCTTGCGCACGCCGGCAAACTTGCCGTCCTTGAGCACGGTGACCGAATGGCAAAGCGCAAAGATTTCCGCCAGCCGATGCGAGACATAGATGATCGAGACGCCGCCTGCGGCGAGTTTTCGCACAACCGCGAACAGCTTCTCGGTCTCGGTAAGCGTCAGCGCCGCGGTCGGCTCGTCGAGGATAAGCACGCGCAGGTCGCGCGAAAGCGCCTTGGCGATCTCGACGATCTGCGCCTGGGCGGGAGAGAGCGATGCGACCTTGAGCTTCGGGTCGATGGCGACGCCGAGCTCGGCGATCAGCCTTGCGGCGCGCTCGCGCATGATGCGCTTGTCGACCTGGCCGAGCCAGGTGGTGGGCTGACGACCGGCGAAGATGTTCTCCGCCACGGAGAGCTGCGGCACCAGCGAACCTTCTTGGTGGACGATGCCGATGCCGAGGTTCCCGGCCGCGCGCTCGTCGATGTCGCCGACTTCCGTGCCGTCGAACAGCACGGTGCCGCTGCTGCGCGAATAGACGCCGGCGACGATCTTGCCGAGGGTGGATTTGCCCGCGCCGTTCTCGCCGAGCAGCGCGCGGATCTCGCCGGGCTCGACCGTCATCGAGACATCATCAAGCGCGCGCACGCCGGGAAAGGTCTTCGTCAGGTTGCGGACTTCGACGCGCGGGGCCACGGCCCTCAGCCTTCTGCAGGCAGGCGGCGAATGCAGCCGGCCTGGCAAACGGAGGTTTCGGTGCGGCCGGACACCGCTAGTTGGCCTTCGCCTTGAGGTAATGCTGCTCGGCGGCCTGCACCATCCAGACCATCGCCTGATTGTGCGGGGTGGCGATGCCGACGCGTTTGCCCGCCTCGACGATGGCGCCGTTGATCACCTCTATCTCGGTCTGGCGCTTTGCCTCGACGTCCTGCAGCATCGACGCCTTGCCGCCGATCGCCTTTTCCAGCAGGCTTGTGATCGCGTTCCAGCGTTCGGCGTAATCGAGCGCGATACCTTGGGTATTGGCGACTTCGACGACCTCGCTGAGGATCGCGGCCATTTCGAGCTGGGCCGGCTCGAATGCGACGAGTTCATGCGCGAAGAAGCGCAGCAATGCCGAGGTGGGCAGCGTGCAGGCGTTGAGCGCCAGCTTCTTCCAAACCTCGTCGAGGATGCGTTCGGAAATCGTCACGTCGAAGGAAGCTTCGCGGAAGGTTTCGGCGACGGTTTCGAGGCGCTTCGACGGCTTGCCGCCGAGCTCGCCGATATAGGTCATGCCGACGCCCGGATGCTTGACCTTGCCCGGCGCGAGAAGCGTGGCGCTGTGATAGGTGAGGCCGACCAGAACCCGGTCCTCGCCGACGATCGAGGCGATGCGCGGCGCGTTGCCCCAGCCATTCTGCAGGCTGAGCACGGCAGTATCGGCGCCGATCATAGGTGCCGCCGATTTGATCGCCGCCTCTGTGTGGTAGCACTTGACGAAATTGACCACGAGGTCGACCGGGCCGACGCTTTTCGGGTCGTCGCTTGCGCGCACGGCAAAGCTCGGCTGGCTGCCGTCCTTCTCCTCGATGGTCAGCTTGTTGTCGTTGATGGCGCCGATCGCCGCCTTGGAGACGTCAATCAGGGTGACGTCGTTTCCGGCGCGCGCGAGATAGCCGCCGAACAGGCCGCCCATAGCTCCGCCGCCGCCCAGAATGGCGATCCGCATGCGATTTTCCTCCACCAGCTTGGTCTTGGTCGGCCGTTTTGTTCGGACGGGCACACGGCAAAGCTGTGGAGTCGGAACCCCCGCTCTTGCCATCCGAACCGTCTTGGTATTTGATCCTTGCAAGCTATTGCATCATTGTCAAGCATGATGGTATGAAAGGTCTATGGTCGATTCAATCATTATAGAGCGCAAGAAACTGTTCGAGCACGTCGCGGCTCATCTGGAGGCCCAGATTCTGGCCGGCAAGCTGCGCCCCGGCGATCAGCTTCCGCCGGAGCGGGACCTGCAGACCTCGTTCGGCGTCGGACGCCCGGCCATACGCGAGGCGCTGATCTCGCTGCAGAAGGCAGGGCTGGTTGAACTGAGCAATGGCGCCCGCGCCCGCGTGCTGATGCCGACGGCGAGCCACATCTTCACCGGCATGGCGCCGGCGGTGCGCCAGATGCTGTCGAAGGCCGAGGGGCAGCGGCATTTCCAGGGTGCGCGGCTGTTTTTCGAGGTCGGGCTGGCGCGCGAGGCTGCCAAGGCCGCGACGGAAGACGATCTTGCCGCACTGAAGCGAGCGCTCAACGCCAACAGGAAGGCGATCGGCGATCGGGAGCAGTTCACCGCGACCGACATCGCCTTCCATTTCGAGCTGGCCAAGATCGCGCGCAACCCGATCTTCATCGCGCTGCACGACCAGATATCGGACTGGCTGACCGAACAGCGTGTGGTAACCCTGACGGCGAGCGGGCAGGAGCGCACTGCATACAACGCACACAAAGCGATCTACGAGGCGATTGCCGCGCGCGACGCCGACGGCGCGGAAGCGGCAATACGCAACCATCTGGAGCAGCTGGCCAGCACGTTCTGGCAACAGCGGGGTGAAGGCGGATAGAATGAGCGGACTGATAGGAATGAGCTTCTGACTGCTTCAGCGGTCAATTTCGACAACGCTCCGCCCGCATAGGCAACGTCCATGCTCCTTGGTGCGATAGCCGACGATTTCACCGGTGCCAGCGACCTCGCCAACACGCTTGCAAAAGGCGGCATGGCGACGACGCAGTTTGTCGGCGTACCAAAAGGCGGCGCGACTACCGATTGCGAGGCGGGCGTTGTTGCCCTGAAGACCCGCTCCATTCCGGCGGCAGAAGCGGTCCGACAATCGATCGAGGCCGCAGACTGGCTGAAGGCGCAGGGCTGCGAACAGTTCTTGTTCAAATACTGCTCGACCTTCGATTCGACGCCGAAGGGCAATATCGGACCGGTGGCGGAAGCCTTGCTCGAGCGACTCGGCGCTGATCTCGCCGTGGTCTGCCCAGTCTTTCCGGCAACCGGCCGACGGCTGTACATGGGCCACCTTTTCGTCGGCGAGAAACTGCTGTCGGAATCGGGCATGGAAAAGCATCCGCTGACCCCGATGACGGATCCGAATATCCGCCGCTGGCTGCGCCTGCAGACCAAGGGCGAGGTCGGGTTGATTACCCTCGACACGGTGCGCGCGGGGCCTGAAGCTTTGGCAGATGCGTTCGAGGCCGAGCGCAAGAAAGGCGTGCGTCTCGTCGTCACCGATGCCGTCGCCGACAGCGATCTGATGGCGCTGGGTGCATCACTCGCCGGCTACAGGCTGGTGACCGGCGGATCCGGCGTCGCGCTTGGCCTGCCCGAAAACTTCCGCCACGCCGGCAAGCTTGCCGGAAAGTCTAAAGCGAAGACTGTCGCCAGGGGACCGGCCGTGGTGCTGTCAGGCTCGTGCTCCACAGCCTCGCAGCGCCAGGTCGGGGTGTATCTGAAGTCGCATCCAGGGCTGGCGATCGATCCGCATGAACTGATGGATGGTTCGATGACGATCGACAAAGCAGCCACTTGGATCGCCGGCCAGAACGGCGCCGTGCCGATCGTGTATTCGACCGCCGATCCCGCTTCCGTCGCAAAGGCCCAGCAGAATTTCGGTCGTGCCGAGCTCGCCGCGAAGGTCGAGCATTTCTTCGCCGGCCTTGTGAAGCGGCTGGTGGATTCAGGCGTTCGACGCGTTGTGGTGGGCGGTGGTGAGACCTCCGGGGCTATCGTGGAAGCGCTCGGCATCACCAGCATGAGCATCGGAGAGGAGATCGACCCAGGCGTGCCGGCGCTGGTCGCCGAGCGGAACGGCCCGCTCGGCCTGGCGCTGAAGAGCGGCAATTTCGGCAACGACGACTTCTTCGAGAAGGCGGTGGAGCGGATCGGCACGGCATGAGCGAACGGGACTGTCAGGAATTCCGTGTGCGGGCAGGCATAATGGGTAAAAAGGATTCCCACTATGACCCGACGCAAAGAACCTGCGATACCAAATGATTTACTCGACCAGCTTCTGGCAGGAGGCGCAGCCAGTGCTGCCTTCGAACAGGGCGGCCTGCTAGATTCGCTCAAGAAGGCTCTGACCGAGCGCGCACTAAACGCGGAGATGGACCATCATCTGGCGAGCGGCGAAGACGCTGGCAATACGCGTAACGGCTACGGCCGCAAGACCGTGACGACGGAGACCGGCAAGCTGGAGATCGACATACCGCGTGATCGCCAGGCCAGTTTCGATCCGCAGCTGATCGCCAAGTATCAGCGTCGCTTCCCCGGCTTCGACGAAAAGATCGTGTCAATGTATGCGCGCGGCATGAGCACCCGGGAGATCACCGGGCACCTGCATGATCTGTATGGCGTCGACGTGTCGCCGGATCTGATCAGCACGGTGACGGACGCCGTGCTCGATGAAGTCGCCACTTGGCAACAGCGCCCGCTCGATCCGGTTTATCCGCTCATTTTCTTCGACGCGATCCGGATCAAGATCAGGGACGAAGGCTTCGTTCGCAACAAAGCTATCTACATCGCGCTCGGCATCCTGCCCGATGGCACCAAGGAGATTCTCGGCATCTGGATCGAGCAGACCGAGGGCGCCAAGTTCTGGCTGCGCGTCACGAACGAACTGAAGAACCGTGGCGCTGGCGACATCCTGATCGCCGTCGTCGACGGGCTGAAGGGCTTCCCCGAGGCGATTAACGCCGTCTTCCCGCAGACCGTGGTCCAGCTACTCCTGTGACGACGAGCAAGTGGCGGAAGGGATTGTCTGCTACGGCGCTTCGGTTCCGGATTCCCAGAACCGGCCCATAGCGGGTGTTGCCGTCAGCTTGCTTGCAGAAAAACTGTCGGAAGCCGACACCAAGCGCATCATCGGAAACGTGCAGCGCATAGCGGCCCGGCTGTCCCAACGAATGGGCGCCGATCTTAGTGTCGCTACCCGAGGTGCCCACAAGATGTTTGAGGGCGCCTGATAAATCAACTGCAGGAACCGATCCAGAATCCTTGCCTGCAGAGGTATGGATCTAAGAGCCCAACCGAAAATTAAGTTGAGTGATTTCACTGGAAAATGCCTTGCAGAGCATGGATGGGCCGACCATCGAGATCGTCAAGCGGCCCAATGGGGCAACGGGCATCGCCGTCCACCTGCATCGCCGTACTGCGATCGCACATTGGAAGGCCATTGCGGGTGTGGCCGAATGATCCAAGCTCATCTGTCCATAATGCTCTCGGCGAATTTAACCTGACATCACCGTCCCGCTCGCTGCGAGGCATCAGTCAGTGACGAAGTTATTGACCGGCTCGTCCGAAACAATGCCGATCGATCACTTCATCTGATTGGCCGGCGAGACACTCGTCGCCGCTCGACGCGCTCCGGTTGCTAGTCGCGCTCCAATTCGCTTCTGCAGAACGTCGAGAAGCACCGCAATGATGATGATCAACCCGGTCGCAAAGTCCTGCCAGAAAAGATCAATTCGAGCCAAGTTCATGAAGTTCCTTATCAGAACAATCACAAACACACCGACAATCGTGCGAAGGATATTTCCGTGGCCTCCTGTCAAACTCGTGCCGCCGATTACCACGGCCGCAATCACCTCGAATTCGAGCCCGCGCGCCGTATCCGCTTGAATTGCGCCGATGCGGGCGAGAAGCACGTTACCCGCGATCGACGCCGTCAGGCCGACAAGGACGAAGGCCGCGATTTTCACCGCATCGACGCTGATGCCGGACAACCGCGCCACCT
This sequence comes from Mesorhizobium sp. KR9-304, assembly GCF_040049215.1. NCBI lineage: Bacteria > Pseudomonadati > Pseudomonadota > Alphaproteobacteria > Hyphomicrobiales > Phyllobacteriaceae > Mesorhizobium > Mesorhizobium sp. KR9-304. Next base: position 208,863 of record NZ_JBDZDN010000005.1, read on the forward strand.
GATGGTTCGCGCCGACGGCATACACCTTCTTGCCAAACGGCGACCGCGTCAGCAGGACCCAGCCGATGATGAAAACGCCCACCGCCAAAACGAACGAGACGGGAATCCCCGCCAGCCGTGCACCGCCAAACCCGGTGAATGAATCCGGCAAGCCCGAGATCACTTTTCCTTTCGTCACCACGAATGCCAAGCTTCGTGCCATCATCATCGTACCAAGGGTCGCAATGAATGATGGGATCTTGCCTTTGGTCACGATCAACCCGTTAATGATCCCGATGGCTGGCCCGACCACCATGGAGAGCGCTACACCCGCAAGCCCCCCGTATTGCGTCGTGACCACGGCGCAAATCGCCGCCGTCAGCGCGACGGCCGAGCCGATGGAGATGTCAAATTCCCCGGCAATCATCACCACGGTCATGCCCGCCGCGACGATGAGCATCGGCGCCATCTGCGCCATGAGATTGGTGATGTTCACCCATGACAGAAACGCCGGGTTGATGAGCGTAATGGCCACGGCCAAGGCAATCAGGACGGCAAGAGATTGAATCAGTCCATACGACCCGCTCAGGACAGTGGCGAGCCGTTCAGGCCGGCTGGCGCTTGCGGCGTGGCGTTCAAACTCGGCCATATCTAATCTTTTCCTGCCGTGCTGCGATGGAGAAGGGACTGCTTGTCGATAGCCGCGCCCGCGAATATTTCGACGATGGTCCCCCGAAACAGCACGATCACCCGGTGACAGAGCTGAACCAATTCGTCCAGTTCGCTGGTGAACAGAATGACGCCAACGCCGCCCGATGCGATACGCGCAATTGTGTTGCGGATCTCATGCTTGGCGCCGATATCGATCCCGATCGTCGGCTCGTCCAGCAGCATGACCTGCGGCGTTGTCGCCAGCCATTTTCCAAGCAGCACCTTTTGCTGGTTTCCGCCGCTGAGCGACTTCATCGCCGACATCGCCGAGACCGCGCGAACCTTCATCTGGCGCACAACCATATCCCCTGACTCCCGCATTGCGGGCCGATCGAGCAGTTGCAAAGGTCCCGTCGCGTATTCATTCAGCCGTGGAAGGCATACGTTGTCGACGATCGAGAAGTCGGGAAGGATGCCTTCGCGTAAGCGATCATTGGTCAGCAGGGCAACGCCGCGTTGCAGGCTGTCCAGAGGGCTGCGCAGCGACGCTTTGGTTCCACTAACGAAGAACTCCCCTGTCTGGCGCGTGCCACCGGCACCAAATATCGCTCTTGCCAGATCCGACGCGCCGGAGCCTGACAGTCCGGTTACGCCCAAAATCTCCCCCGCTCCCAGATCGAAGCTGATATCCACCAGCCTGCCGGGAACGCTCAGTTTACGGACCGACAATGCCGGCGCCTCCACCCCCTCGGCGGTAAACGGCGCGGGCCGCTGCATGTCGCTAACGAGTTCCTGCCCAAGCATGGCCGTTACGATTTCATTCGCGCTGGTCGAGTGCTGCTGGTATTCCGCAACCCTGGCGCCATCGAGCAGTACGGTCGTTCTATCGCAGACAGCAAATATCTCGTTGAGGTAATGCGATATGAAAATAATCCCGATGCCCTCTTTGGCGAGCGATCGGATCAATTTGAGAACGATTTCGACCTCGCCTTGCGTCAGGGCCGCCGTCGGTTCGTCGAGCAGCAAGACGTCGAGTTCGTGACTCGCCGCCTTGATGATCTGCACCATCTTGCGTTCGTCATAGGTCAGTTCGGCCACTAGCGTGTTGGGTGACACGTCCAGTTCGTATCTGTCCAGCAGTTCCGTAATGCTTGCATGGGTCTCCTTGCGCCGTATCAATCCCCAATGCCGATGCACGAGCTCATTGTTGAGCCGGATGTTGTCGGCAACCGAAAGTGTCGGGATCAGGTTGATGTCCTGATGGACCGTAACGATACGCCGGCGCAGCGCGTCGGCGGGGCTCCTGAAGGCAACCGCCTCACCGTTGAGCAGCATGCGGCCGGCATCGGGACGTTCATATCCGGCGATGATCTTCGCCAGGGTGCTTTTGCCCGCCCCGTTGGCGCCGACCAGACCATGCACCTCGCCACGGCGGAGTGAGAAATCGACCCCCTTCAGCGCCTGAACGCCCGGGAAGCCTTTCGCAATCTGGATGCAATCGAGAAGAACGCCACTCATGCTTCGCGCCTTATGTCATACGTGCCCAGACGCGCGCCACGCCTGGGCACATAGCGGGAGGAGCCTAGTTCGAGCCGGCGATCTGCGGATTCTGGGCGAAGTCCGCGGCATTCTCTCTCGTCAGCTTCACGGGAAGAATTTCCAGTTTCGGCTCGGGAACACCTCCTGTCAGCTTGGTGAGGACTGCATTCATGCCTTCATAACCCATCCTGAAGGGATCCTGCACAACTGCGCCCTGTATCGCGCCATCCTTGATGGCCGCGTAGGACACGGGGTCGATATCGAAGGTAACGAGCTTCACATCTGTCCTATTGCTTGACGCGAGCGCCGACGCCGCGCCAAGCGCGATGACTTGATTGCCGGAATAAGCGCCAGCCAGGTCGGGCATTGACGTCAGGGCGTCTTCCATCGCCCGGCGGCCGTTTTCGAGGCTCAACGTCAACGAGATCTCAGGCTGCACGCTCAAGCCGAGTTCCCGGGCCCGGTCTTCGAACCCGCGCTGGCGGTCGACCAGCGCCTGAATACCCGGGCTGTGATTGAAGGAGACGACCTTGGCGCCCGGTGGCAATGCGCCGGCAAGAATTTCCGCGGCCATCTGTCCGCCCTTGTAGTTGTCGGTCACGATAAAGGTTTCGACAACCCCTGAATTCAACCCCACGTCAGTGATGACCACCGGCTTGGCGCTAGGGTTGTAAAGGTCTTTCACTGGCTTCGCCAAAATGCTGCTGTCGCCGGGAAACATGATCAGGCCGTCGACACCCTGCGCGTAAAGGTCTTCCACGTCGGCAACCTGCTTGGTCGGATCGGTGTCGCCGCCATTGGTGACGATCAGGTCGACATTCACGCCCTTGGCCTCCCACTCGGAGATCGCCTTCCTGGCCCCATCCGTCATCGTGATGAGAAAGGGGTTCGTTCCCCAGAACTGCGAATAACCAATGGTGAATTCTTCCGATATCGCAGGCGTCGCCAAGCTCGCCAGTGCACCGATGAGGACTGCACTCAGGATTGATTTTATAGGCTTCATTGTCTCCTCCAGAGCGGCCATTTCCAAGGGCACCGACCGGCCAACTCGGCGCCGCCATTATACCTAATCCAGCACTTGGTACAAGACATCGATCATGAATGATTGATGATCTTGACTAGCGTGGCACAGCCACGACGCGGCCCACAACCACCGAAGCGCCGTGAGGTATGGGAAACGGCCCCCAGCTTGCAGGAGGCCATTTTGGCTTGCGTTGCGCTGCTGCAGGCGGCGAAGTCGTCGGGTCTTGCCGGACTCTTCTTAGTAGGTTGCCCGGCCGCCGGAGAGATCGAACACCGCCCCGGTCGTGAACGAATTGTCTGCGGAGACCAGCCAGCCGACCATATTGGCGACTTCACCCACCTCGAGGAAACGTCCTCTCGGAATCTTCGACAGCATGTATTCCACATGCTCTTTGGACATCTGATCGAAGATTCGCGTGCGGGCAGCTGCCGGGGTGATGCAATTCACGGCTATGTTGAATGCTGCGGTTTCCTTGCCCACGGACTTGGTAAGGGCGATCACCCCAGCCTTGGACGCGGAATAGGCCGACGCATTGGGATTGCCTTCTTTCCCGGCAATTGAGGCGACATTGACGATGCGGCCATAGTTGCGTTGCTTCATGCTTGGCAGGACTGCGCGGTTGACGTGGAACGTCCCCAGCAGGTTGATGTCGATTGTTCGTCGCCACTCTAAGGGATCATACTCCTCGAGCGCGGCATTAGGGCCGGCAATGCCGGCGGAGTGAACCAGGATCGAGACGGGCCCAACGCGCTTCTGGGTTTGGGCGAGAGCTGCCTCGACACTGGGGAGGTCGGCGACGTCGACTTTCTCCGCTATCGCCCCGAGGGTGGCGGCCGAAGCATGCGCCAATTCTTCGTCGATATCCCAGATGGCGACACGCGCGCCGCAAGCGATCAGCCTGCTTGCAATTCCAAAGCCCAGTCCCTGGGCGCCGCCCGTTACCAGCGCCACCTGTCCGGCATGATCATTGTTCATGCGAATTCTTCCTGTTTGCGGGGTTTTCGGGCGAAGATGCCGCAGACTGGAACCGCGACAACAATTCCGCTCTCGTTATATTACGACGGAAGTAATGCTCAAAGATCGCGCCCGCCCGACTCTGGAATGTCGGATATTGGGCTGATGTCGGGCGTATCCATGCCCGCTCGAGGCTCGCTCTCGTCGAAGAAAAATATCCACCATATTGCTGATCGAGATGCGCGTCGTCCCATGCTTTGGTGAGCGCGGGTTGACCATGATGGGCTGGGATTATCGTTCCCTGGGCCTCCTCGCTCATCGCGAATTCCACGAAGGACAGCGCTTCCGAGGGGTGCGCGCTGAAGGCGGAGACCCCAAGGCCGGCGCCGCCAAGCATGCTGCCGGCATGGCCCTCATTCGGTCCGAAGAAGCTTCCGAAGGACAGCCTGCTGACGATATTGTTCTCGGCGTAAGTGGCGTATCCGAAAACCCACGGGCAAAAAGCATACTGATCGGATTGGACCATCGCGTCATGCACGCCGATGGAGTTCAGCTCGCAACTGCGCGGATCGCAAAACGAGAAGACCTCGTCCATCACATCGAGCATCTCGCTCAGCACGGTGGGCTCATAGGCAAACCCGGCGGCGTCTTCGGCAATGGGATGCCCCAGATTTGCCATTAGGCTCGCCGCGGTGGTGAAGGCGTGGGGCGAGGCCAACGGCATCACAATCCTGCCCGATGCATGCCGGCCAAGCTGAAGCAGTTCGTTCAGGGTCGAGGGCATGGAATATCCAAGGCGATCCAGCAGGTCCATTCGCGCTGCGGAATGCACGCAGGCCGCATCAATCGGCGCGACCCATAGCGCGTTCGACCGCCGATAGGATCGCAAGGACGGACCGCAATAGAGGGCGTCCGCGCCGCTGCCCAGGCAGCGGGGTAGGTGTTGGTCCAGTGGAACGAACAGCGCCTCCTCCACGATCTGCCCACTGAACGGATGATCCACGATGAGAAGATCAAACGCCCTTGCCACCTCGGACAAAGGCTGGTCTTCGAAAGCCGTCAGCGGTCGGATCGTCCAATCTATCGAAACATGGGGATGAAGGAGCGAGAAGCGGCTGCTGAGCGGCGCCAGTGGGCCGGTTGCCCGGCGATGCCCCCATCCCAATCCCTTCAAGGCGATGGTGCTCATTCCTTGCGCGCCCTGAATTTGGATGGCCCTTCGCCATAGGCGCCCATGGCCATGGCGAACCCCATCAATTCCCGTTCCATGGCCAGCCCGTTTGTGAGGCCACCCTCCATAGCGGCGCGTATACCCGCCTTGTTGGTCATGAGCGCGATTTCCGAATTGGCCGCCATATCCTTTGCCAGGGCCAGCGCGGTCTCGAGCTCGGCGCCCTCTTCCACCAGGATCTCAACCACACCGATCCGATGGGCGTCGGCCGCATCGATGGGCTGCCCGGTGAACAAGATCCGCGAGGCGTGCCCGTAGCCGACGAGCCTGGTCAGTCGCTGGGAGAAGCCTCCCGCGCCCAGCCAGCCATGCTTCACCTCGGGCGCTGCGAACCGCGCCGATGGCGAGGAGACGCGAATATCGCAGTTCAGCGCGATCTCGAAGCCGCCGCCATAGACCCAGCCTTTCAGCGCGCAGACGATGGGCTTCTCGAAGGCGTCGAACTCCCTCGCGTAGTTGATGGCATTGCGAAACCCCCAGGGACTGCCGAAGCCATCCAGGGAATTGAGGTCGGTGCCGGCGCAGAACGCCTTTTCCCCGGCGCCCCGAACCACGACCACCCTGACGTTTTCGTCCGCCGCCAATCGCTGGAGGCCGTCGCGGATGGCAGCGGCCATGTCCGGGGTGATCGCGTTGTGCTTGTTGGGCCTGTTGAGGACCAGATGGGCGACGCGATCCGCCCCAATTTCGATGAGGATGTCGGAACTCATGCCACGACCTTCCGTTTCCTCAGGCTGGCAAGCTCCTCCTGCGAGAGGCCGGCGCCAAGAAGGATTTCGGATGTGTGCTCACCCAGCGAGGGCGCGCCAACGATCTTGGGTTCGGGGTGCGTGGAAAACCATACCGTGGGTGCCGTGGTCGTGATCTTGCCGGCCCGCTTATGCTCATAGGACTGAAAATAGCCTTCGAACTGCGGATGCCCCTTGATCGCCTGGTAGTCGAGCACCGGGCCGGACCACACGCCTTTGTCGGTGAAGGCCGCGACGGCTTCACCCACCGTCAGCTTCTCCATCGCGTCGGCCAGGATGGGATAGATTTGGTCGCGCCACTGCGCCAGCGTGTCATTCGAACCGGCGACCTCGGGACGAGACCGCGCGAGCGCGTCCAAGGCAGGGGACGCGATAATCTCCGCGATCACGCCCAAGTCGGACTGGGCCACCGCCAGCCACCCGTCCCTGGCCTTGTAGACGCCGTAAGGGGGCTCCATCCATGTCGACGCATAGGGCTGCTTGCCGCGGGGCGCCGTATGACCGGTCGTAAGATAGGTCGAGATTTCCTGGATCTGAACCTCGAGGGCCGCACCGAGCAGGGAGACCTTGATTTCGGCGCCCTTGCCGGTGCGCGCCTTCTGCAGCAGGCCCGCCAGAACCCCTTCCGTTGCCAGATGGGACGCCATCACGTCGACCATGTAGACAGGCGAGGGATGCGGCGCCCCCCCTTCCTGGCCGGCATTCCAGGTGAGGCCCGAAAACGCCTGGACCAACAGGTCCTGCCCTGGTCTTTCGACCATCGGGCCGGTGTCGCCATATCCTGATATCGACACATAGACGAGCGCCGGATTTATCCGTTGCAGCGAAGCGAAATCGATGCCTAGCCGGGCGGCTACCCCCGGACGGAAGTTCTGCACCACCGCATCGGCGGACTTGACCAGCCGGTGGATGGCGGCAATCCCGTCGGCCGTCTTGAGGTCGATGGCGACGGACTTCTTGTTACGATTGAGCGTGAGATAGGGGGTCGTTTCACCGCCGATGAAGATCCTGTTCATCGGCGCCGCGCGCGTGAAGTCGGGTCTGGTCGGCCCCTCGATCTTGATGATCTCGCAGCCCATGTCGCCCAGCCTCTGCGTCGCCAGCGGCCCCGCCATGGCCAACGTCAGATCGACAATGCGCAATCCCTCAAGCGGCCCCGAAGACGCTTCCTGCTCCGACATGATATTCTCCATTGATTATTGGTGATCGTCATGGAACGTCTTTGCTCCCGACGATCAGACCCGGCCCTCGATCGGCGGATAGTTGAAAGAGGGTTCCGGATATTCATCGACCGGCTGTTGTTGCACTCGCCCGATCCGGCCGGCGCAGGCCGCGATTTCCGCGGCGCCGTTCAGCACGGAGAATGTCGTTTCATAACGACGCTCCTCGCCATGCTCGAGCCAGATCAATTCGTTGCGTTTACGCGCCTCGAGATTGCCAGTGACATGGTTGGTCGAAGGCTCAAAGCCCAGCGCATAGAGCCCTTCCTGCAGATTCTGCCACTCATAGTGGCAGGGAAATTGCGACTTGACCGTCGTTAGCTCGAGGCCGATGCCGATACGGTCGTTGACGAGGGCAACAGAGACGTGACCGGTTTCGTCGGCGGCGAGTTCGTGCTCCCAGACCTGCTCGTGGAATGCGGTCTGTGGCGCGGCCTGCCTGTGGTATCCCACCCCTCGGCTGCGATAATTCTCGCCCGCATGGGCGGCCCAGACAACGTCGCGGATCGGCGCGATATAACGCGATCCCTCATCGAGGATCGGAAAGCCGAGATTGATATGATAGCAGTACATATGCGGCGTACGGTAGAAACCATGATTGACCACGCGGTCGATCAGGCGAATATCCTGCCCGTCGACATCGGCCTCTATCCGGCGGATAAGATGCAAGTCCTCGCCGAACACCGTCGCCTGCACGACGATGCCTTCCGCCCATAGGACGATTTTGTCGTCCACCTTGGTTTCGCCATATCCAACCAGCCGGGCGGGGATATTGGCCACGCGGCCGTGCAGGGAATGGTGCACGCTGTTGCGCGGACCATAGACGTAATTGTCCGCGGGCACCTCGTTCATATACAGAATATGGTCTAGGCCGCAGGTCACGAGCAGCCCGGAAAACGAGCGCACCCAAGATAGTCCGTCCTCGCCCTCATATTCGTGCAGGCCCGGATTTCTGAAGCCGGTCGGAGAGTGCCATCCGATCGGAATGCCTTTGAATTCGCAGTCGCCAATGTCAAAGGCGCGATCCACCAGCACAGTGAACATCAGCCCGGCGGCGGTTCGAAACGCCAGCATGCGTATGCCGCGCTCGACGCCATCGCCCAGCGTCATCAGGCGAACGCCGGCAAATTGTGAAAGAGCCCCTGCGCGGCGGGCCAGTTCCCTTTCGTCCATCTCCTGATCGAAAATCTTCATTTTGCTGAGTCCCTTAGCTTGAGCCATGTACCTACACCGAATGGACGGCCGCTACATCTTGATGACATGGTCGGTAAGCTCTCGAAGCGTCGTGTCCTTCTTGTCCACCTCCAGGACCTTGCGTCCATGGCTCAGCACGACAAAGCGATCGCAAACTTCGAAGGCATGGTAGAGATTGTGGGTCACAAGCACGCTGGCGACCCCTTCGTCCCGGAGGCGCCGAACATAGTCAAGCAACGCATCCGTTTCCCGAACCGAAAGCGCGCTGGTGGGCTCATCGAGGAGCAGCAGTCTGCGCTTAAAGTACACGGCGCGGGCAATCGCGACCGATTGCTTCTGACCCCCGGACAACGTCCCCACTTCCTGATCGGGATCGCGAATGCCGCTTATGCTCACGGCGTTCGTCAGGATCTCTCGGGAAATCCTGCGCATCTCGCCAAGCTTCAGCAGCCCGATTGGATTGGCGATCTCTCTGGACAGAAACAAGTTCCTGACGATGGACAACTGGTCGATGAGCGCGGCTTCCTGGTAAATGGTCTCGATGCCGCAGTTCTCGGAGTCCCTCCGCGAGCGCAGGGCGACCTCCTTTCCATCCAGGTAGATCGCACCTGAGGTTATCCGCTCCGTTCCGGACATCAGCTTGATCGTCGTGGACTTGCCCGCGCCGTTGTCGCCAAGCAGACCAACGACCTCGCCACGAGAAATCTCGAAGTCAAGATTTCTGACCGCTTCGTAGCGCCCGTAGGACACGCTCACGTTCTCCAGTCTGAAGAAGCTCTCGGAGGGCGACGTCATGTCCTGCCCCTTACCGCACGATTGCCAATCACAGCTGCAACCAACACCGCGCCGATGAAGACATCGAGATAAAAACCGGGCGCGCGCAGTAGAAGCAGAACATCCTGGATGGTGAAAACCAGCCAAGTGCCCACGATCATGCCAAGGACAGAGCCACGTCCTCCGGTGAGAGCGACCCCGCCGATGACGCAGGCGGCTATTGCCTGAAGCTCCAGGCCACCACCCTGCCCCGGCTGGGCCTGATGAATCCGCGCGGTTGCCAAGACGCCCGCAAATGCGGCGCAACCGCCGGCTATGGCGAAGGCAATCAGCTTGGTCCTGGTCGGCTGGACGCCGATCGCAACCGCGGCGTTCCGATTGCCACCCACCGCGAGCAAGTGGTTTCCGTACCGATGTAGGTGCACAAGCGTACCGAGCACGACACCGATGATCAGGAGCCAGAACACGCCGGCGCTGATCTGAATATCCCCCAGCAGAATCCCATCCGAGAAGACGGCGTTGAATGGCCCCTCGGGGCGGAACGGCTCGCTGGAGGGGCCATTATAGTATAGCACGCCGCCCCGCCACACCAGCATGGCGCCCAAGGTGACGATGAAGCTTGGAATGTCGAAGGTGAGGGCCACCACCCCGTTCAGCAGGCCGATTGCCGTTCCAGCCAGGATCGCCAGGGCCACCGAGAGGAACGGATCGAGGCCGCTATTGAATGCGGACGCCATGACGACGGCGGAGAAGGTGTAGTTCGACCCCACCGAGAGATCGAACTCCCCCGCAAGCATCAGCACTCCCACCCCCATCGCCATTATGGCTAGGGGCGGGATGGCGCGCAGCGCGACATTGATATTGGAGGCGCTGAGATAGCGAAACGAATCCGGCGCAACCAAAGCCCAGATGACCAAGACGAGCTGAAGCGCCACGAACATCGAAACAACGCTGTGTTCCCGAATGGTGTGCGGCAGCCAACTCACGATCCTAATCCCTCGGGCGCGGGAATTGGGGCCCAGGGCCTCAATTCAGAACAGCCGGTCCTGCCGGTCATCGATACACGCCCAGCAGGCTGTCGATATCGATCCCCTCCACGCTGGCGCGGTCGGTGAGGCCCTTGCCGCCGGTGGAAATCGTGGCGGGATAGAGGCCGTACCGGGAGTAGTTGACGATCTGAACCACGGGGTAGAACCCCTGCTCATAGGGCTGCTGATCCGCCGCCGCGATGATCCGGCCGGACTTGATGCCGTCCATGATCTCGGTGGACATGTCGAAGACCGCAACCGGCACCTTCGACAGCCCCACCTCGTCAAGCGCCTGCACGATGGTCCGCCCGGTAACCGAGCCCAGGGTCACGGCCGCAGCGATGTCGCTGTGACCCAGCAGGTATTGCACCTGCCCGTCGAGGACGCCCGAGGGGTCGAGCCCAAGCCCGATCATGTCCGAGGTCGCCCCGACTTCCGCCAGCGCCCGGTCCACACCCTGGCGCCGCAACGTCGCATAGGATGCCTCGGCGAACTCGACCGACAGGAAAACCCGGTCCCCCGATTTCAGCCCGGCTTCTTCCACCAGGCGCTTGCCCAAGGCATAGCCGGCGGGCTCGAAGTCCTGGCCAACGAAGGAGAAGCGGCAATTGCCATTCCCGCCTTCCGGATCGTCGATATTGAAGGCGATGACGGGAATCCCGGCCTTGACGGCGTTACATACGGATTCGTCATAGGCATCGGGCTCCGGCAGCACGACCGCGATGCCATCATACCCCGAGGTGATCGCCGTCTCGATGAGATTGTTGATCTTCACCGGATCGCTGTCGCCCCATTGAAAGTCGACATCGGCGTCGAGCAGGTCGGCGGCGTCCTGGGCTCCCTTCACAATGATGCTGAAGAGAAGGTCGCCGGGGGCGATGTAGCTGATGAACGCGATGCGCTCCCTGGCAATTGCGGGGGCCGCCAGGCCCGACGCAAGCAGGGCTGCGGCCGACAGGACTCCTAATCTATTCATTTCTTCCTCCCTTTGGCTCAATCTTAGATAACTGATCATCAATGATCATTGATTGCATCGGTATGGTTGTCAACCCCGGTGAAAGTAGGTAACAGTCATCATCGATCATCAGTGGCTTATCGTGTTCCGTGGAGAAAAGCTTGGCCGGTCGCGCATCGCTCCCCAAAATCTCCACGGAGAGTATTGCGGAGCAGGTCTATCTCAATGTGCGGACCGGAATCATGGACGGCCGCTTCAAGGCTTCCGAGCGCATTGTCATCGACCACATCTCACGGGAGATGCAGGTTAGCCTCGGCCCGATTCGCGAAGCCCTAGCCCGGCTCGCGAGCGAGCGTCTCGTACAGCTCGAGAATAACAAGGGTTACCGCGTCGCCCCGCAGCTGACACCGGAGGATCTGAGGATGTGGCGCGAGGCGCGCCTCATTCTGGAATGCGATGTCTGTGAGATCGCCGCCGGGCTGGCGGCCAAGCGCGATATTGCCCGCCTCAGAAGCATCAACAACCAGATCATAAAGCGGGAATTCGGGCCCGGCGCCGCCAACGTATTGGCGTATATGTCGATAAACGACGCCTTCCATAGGCAGCTAGTGGTGATCACGCGGAATACGGTTCTGCTGCGCATGTACGACGCGATGCACTATGGGCCGCAGGTCACCCGAGATCAGGCCGATGAAGGCGTGACAGACGCGCAGCAGATATTCGTCGAACACCAGGCGATCATAGACGCCATCGAGGGGCGCGACGCCAAGGCCGCTGCTGAGGCGATGCGGGTTCACATCATTGACGGGATGACGCGAGCCGAATTGCGCGCCGTCAGTCACGCCCAGAGGACTTAGGAGCGGCGCATGAATCGAGCGCGAATTGCGGTTATCGGAGCGGGGTGGTGGGCGGCTCAATCGCATTTGCCGCATCTGCGCATGCGGCAAGAGGCTGTGGAGATCGTGGGGGTCTCGCGTCTGGGTCGCGATGAACTGCAGCGGGTGCAGGAAAGGTTCGCGATTCCGCTGGCGGCCGAAGATTTCATGGAAGTGCTCCAACGGACGAAGCCAGACGGAGTCATCATTTCGTCACCCCATGTGGACCACTTCGATCACGCCGCCGCGGCGCTGAACCTGGGCGCCCATGTCATGATCGAGAAGCCGATGACCACCACCGCCCGCGATGCGCGCAAGCTCGTCGAACTGGCGCGGTCCGCAGGCAGGAAAATTATCATCCCGCATGGTTGGAACTTCACCCACTACACGCGCAAAGCCGCCTCGCTCTACGCGGCTGGTGCGATTGGCGAGTTACGTCACGCCACATTGCAGATGGGCTCGGCACTGACCGATCTCTTCGGCGGCGATCAGCTGTCCGAGACGGCCGGTCACTTCTTCAGGCCAAGCAGCTCGACCTGGGCGGATCCCAAGCGCGCCGGAGGCTATGGGTGGGGTCAGCTGGTTCACGCCCTTGGCCTGTTCTTTCGCATTGTGCCGCTTGATCCGACGGAGATCTATGGCCGCCTTGGGCGGTCAGCTGTCAACGTAGACTACTACGACTCCACCATCGTTACGCTTGGTAACGGAGCCACCTGTGTGATCTCCGGCTGTGCGACACTCCCAAAACACCTAGGCTATCACATTGATTTGCGCTTGTTCGGTGATAAAGGAACCATGCTGTTGGACCTTGAGCGTGAACGGCTGGAGGTGCACCAACATAGCGGAGAGCGGATCGTTCATCCCATTGGACCGGGCGAGGGAACTGCAACTTACTCGATCACACCTGCCATCGACCAGTTTATTGACGTGTGCCAAGGACGTGATGTTGAGGTTGATGCTGATGGACTCGTTGGACTTCGGAGCGTAAAGGTATTAGAAGGGATGTACCGATCCGCAGAGGTCGGCGTACCTGTCGCAATTTCGCGCGATTTTTGAGACAGAGTTCACAAGAAGTATTCGTCCGCACACGGTTCCGTCCGGAATGTGGTTGGAATTCGCCGCGGGAACATGAAGTGTAATGGTGATGTCGGGTTAAATTCGCCGAGAGCATTATGGACAGATGAGCTTGGATCATTCGGCCACATGTTGATTTCCGCTGAGAGCTGACCCGGGATGTTCGCCGAGAAGTGACCCGCCTTCATGTATGGTTTGGGTCTCAGGTTTTGGTCAAGGGCGCGGCTTTCTCCTTCCTTTTGGCTGGGGCCTGGGCGGAACTGTTTTTGAAGCGGAAGCTGTCGTTTCCGGTCTCCAGGATGTGGCAGTGATGGGTCAGCCGATCGAGCAGCGCGGTTGTCATCTTGGCGTCACCGACGACTTCATGATGCCTTCCTCCTCGATCGTCTATTGCGTTGTGCGCGGATACGCAGAGTTTCGATCAGTTCGTCCGTGAGCTCGATTTGCCACGGTTGTCCCTTCGCCAGCTGCCGGCCTTCAACCAGGCCACGGGCCCGGTATTTGAAGATGGTCTGTGGCGTGACGCCGAGAGCGGCGGCAGCCCCTTGGACGGAATAGGTTCCGTCCGGCCATCGATCAGGGTTGGCACTCATGCCGTTGATTTTGACCGTGGGAACGCCCCAACGTCTCCGCAACAGCCAGACATTGTCACCCTTGAAGGCGCAGTTCCGCGCCGCGATGAAGCCTTCCGCGTTCAGCCTCGACGCAATTTCCTTGTCCATCTTGCCGGCGGCGTTCAGCTCCGTCACCCGCGCGCGCAGCCTGTCGATATCGATGTAGTGGCTATAGGTGTGAACGCATCTCTGGAGAGAGTGCTCGCTTGTCGCTCCCGTTTGCCACAGGATCTTGAGCCAGACCTACCCCTGCAGGCGCTTTTGGTCGAGGACGACCTCGCAGATAATGAGGCGCAGGATGCTCTTGCGCTCGGCCGCCGTCGTCGACGAGGAATGCCAGATGCCGGGCAGATCTTCGCCCAGCTCCAGCAAACCGTCGCGGTCCGCCTCGCTCAGGACCAGGGGCTCGTCAGACCGCCACCTTTCGTAATCCTGTTCGACCGCCTCGGCAGCACGCAGCTTCTCTTCCCAGCCGCGCTCCAGCGAACGCGCCACCAAACGGTTTTCGGGTTCGACCGCGTCATACTGGCGTCGCGCCCTTCCCGCCTCGTAGCGCGCCCGTTCGCGTCGCAAGGCCCACTGCCGCTCGAGTTGATGCGTTTCCTCCTCGATGTGGCCGAGTGCGGCGACGGCGATCGCGATCCTGTCCGGCGTCAGGGCTTCGAGCAGGATGTTTTCGACCTTTGCGTCGACCGGCAGCGCGCGCACTTCCTGGCATAGCGGCCCACCGTCGTGGCTGCGGTCGGCGCGGCATGTGTAGACGGGATAGTTCCCCGCGGGACCGCTGTAGCGCAGACTCATCCGGCGACCGCACCGCCCGCAGACTGCGATGCCCTGCAGCAGCGCGGCACCTTTGCGCGGCGCACCCGAATGGCCGGCTTCGTAGCGGTTGATATTGTTCGCCAATCGCCTCTGGTTCTCCATGAACTCCTCCCAGTTAATGTAACCAGGATGGGCGGCTTCAAGACAGACCTCCCAGTCCGCGATCGGGACCTTGGTCGTCCGCGGGTGATAAACGCCATGGCGAAGCCGCCCGCCTGTCAGTCGCCGCCGGCCATAGACATAGGCCCCAGCATAGCCGGGATTGTGGAGAATGCTGAGCACCCGCGGATTGCTTGCCTCACGCCAGACCACTTCGTGTGGTGCCGGACCGAGAAGGGGGCGCATCGGCAGCGGCAAATTCTCGTTTCGCAGATAGCGCATCACCGCCCGCGCGCTCCCAAGCTCGCGGAATTTGCTGAAGATCAAGCCGAGCCTCGCCTGCACCTCCTCATCGGGATTGAGGATGATCTGGCCTGAACGGTCATGAGCCAATCCAGCGGGGAGGCAAAGGCGCAGCTCGCCGCGCGCCGCTTTCTGGCGCTCACCCTGATGAAGGCGCTGCTTGATCTGATGCAGCTCCGCTTCGCTCATGATGCCGGACAATCCGAGCAACAGGCGGTCGTGGTAAGCGCAGGGATCGTAAAGCCGTTCGCCATCGGCGATGATGACGCCGAACAGCGAGCACAAATCGAGGAGTTGATGCCAGTCGCGGTTGTTGCGGGCGAGCCGGGATGCGTCAAGGCTGATGACCAGTCCGGCGTTTCCCAGTCCGATCTCGGCGATCAGCTTCTTGAAGCCCGCTCGCTCGACGGCGCCGGCCCCGGATTTGCCGAGATCTTCATCGATGACGTGCACGCGCTCATGTGGCCAACCGAGAGCGACGGCGCGATCGACAAGACGATACTGCAACTCCGTGCTTTCCTGATGATGACGTACCTGGTTCACGGAAGATTGGCGGACATAGATGTAGACGAGCTTGCCGCGATGCTCGGCCGTGACGCGCTCGTCTGGACTATTCGACGCTCTCAACATGCCGATCCGCCTTCGTCGGGGCGCGGGTCGGCCGCATCCGCAAGAGCAGTTGCGCGAGGCTCTGCACGATCTGTTTCCGCGTTTCCGCCGACAGATCGAGCCACGGACGCGGGAGTGTCGTGCTCGGGTTCAGAAGCTTTGTGAGGGACTGGGACGCCACGCGGTACGGATTCGATTGCACGTTCATCGCGAATCACCTCCTTGGAACGGGAGGCAACCGTGCTGTTCAAATGGCGCATCAATGTGAGCAGCGTTCGAACGCTGACGCGAGACGCAGACTTTGATGCGTTCCGCTCTTCCGGGGACGGGACCGCAAGGTCGGTCGCCGAGCGGCGAATTGAACGGCGGCGCCCGTCAGGTAAACGAACGACGACGAAGGCCGGACCGCGCCCCGACCGGCTAGATACGAGTTCGAGACGCTGACCCGCAAGCCCGTGGCGCGGATCGACGACCGTTAAATGAGACACCACCCCGTCGAGAATGGCGGCAGCCTGTGATGCTTGGTTCGCCAAAGACGGTAGCCCATTCGCTGAAGCTGAGGTTGGTGGTGATGACGACGCTGGTGCGCTCGTAGAGGGTGCTCAGCAGATGGAACAGCAGCGCTCCGCCTGATGCGCTGAAGGGCAGGTATCCGAGTTCGTCGAGGATGACGAGATCGGAATGAGCGAGGCGATTGGCGATCTGACCTGCTCTGCCTTGGGCCTTCTCCTGTTCGAGCACGTTAACGAGTTCGACGGTGGAGAAGAAGCGGACGCGCTTGCGATGATGCTCGACCGCCTGCACGCCGAGAGCTGTGGCGATATGGGTCTTTCCGGTGCCTGGGCCTCCGACAAGCACTACGTTGTTGGCATCCTCCATGAACTCGCAGCGATGGAGCTGGCGCACGAGGGCTTCATTGATCTCACTGCTGGCGAAGTCGAAGCCGGCCAGGTCGCGATAGACGGGGAAGCGGGCTGCCTTGAGCTGATAGGCGGTGGATCTGACCTCCCGTTCTGCCATCTCGGCCTTCAGCAGTTGCGACAGGATCGGGATGGCGGCCTCGAAGGCGGGAGCGGCCTGTTCGGTGAGCTCGGCGACGGCCTGCGCCATGCCGTGCATCTTCAGGCTTCTGAGCATGATGACGATGGCGCCGCTGGCGGGATCATGACGCATGGCGCACCTCCCTGGCCTGGCGCAGCGCATCGTAGCGCTCGACATTGGCCTGCGGCTCCTTGGCCAGGCTCAGCGCCTGCGGTGCATCCACGACAGGTGTCGAGAGCGGCCTGCCATCGACCAGCCTGTGCAGCAGATTGAGGATATGGACCTTGGTGGGGACGCCGGCCTCGAGTGCCATCTCCACTGCCGCCAGCACGGCCTGCTCGTCATGCTGCAGGACAAGGGCCAGGATCTCGACCATCTCCCGGTCGCCACCGGGCTTCCTGAGCAGGTGCTGCTGCAGCCGTTTGAAGGCTTCGGGCAGTTCTGTGAAGGGCGCGCCGTTGCGCAAGGCTCCCGGCTTGCGCTGGATGACCGCCAGATAATGCCGCCAATCGTAGACGGTCTGGCCAAGACGGTCGTGCGACCGCTCGATGATACGGCGGTGCTCGCAAATGAGCTGCCCTTCGGCGGCAACAACAATCCGTTCCGGATAGACCCGGAGGCTGACAGGCCGGTTGGCGAAGGATGCCGGCACGCTGTAGCGGTTGCGCTCCAGATGAACCAGGCAGGTCGGAGAGACCCGCTTGGTGTATTCGACGAAGCCTTCGAAGAGGCGAGGCATCGGCATCAGGAACTGAGCCTCCTCGGCCCGGATGTCCTCGACCGTTCCGGGTCTGAGGCCATGGGAATCTGTTGCCACAGTTCCCGACACCGCTGCTCCAGCCAGTCGTTCAGCGCCTCCAGCGATGGAAAGCGCGGCATCGGTTGCCATAGCCGGTGGCGGGCGTCCTGGACGTGCTTCTCGACCTGTCCCTTCTCCCAGCCCGAGGCCGGATTGCAGAACTCGGCCTCGAACAGATAGTGGCTGGCCATGGCCGAGAAGCGGGCATTGACCTGTCGTTACTTGCCGCGGCCGATCCTGTCGACCGCCGTGCGCATGTTGTCATAGATCCCGCGCCGGGGAACGCCGCCCAGAACCCGGAAGGCGTGGTTGTGTGCATCGAACAGCATCTCGTGCGTTTGCAGCGGATACGCCCGCACCATGAAGGCACGGCTGTAGCTGAGCTTGAAGTGCGCAACCTGCAGCTTGGTGCGCTCGCCGCCGGAACCGCCCAGTCCTCCGACCAGTCGAACTGGAACGCCTCGCCGGGGTCGAACGCCAGCGGCACGAAGGTGCCGCGCCCGCTCGTTTGCATCTCGCGTTGACGATCCGCTTTCCAGGCACGCGCAAAGGCGGCAACCCGGCCGTAGGAGCCCTCATAGCCGAGGCTCATCAGGTCGGCATGCAACTGCTTGATCGTGCGCTTCTGCTTGCGCGGCCTGTTCGCTTCCGTCCTCAGCCAGGCAGATAGCCGCTCGGCATAGGCATCGAGCTTGCTCGGCCGCTCCGGCACCCGAAAGCGGGGCTCTATCTCACCCGATCGCAGGTATTTGCGGATCGTGTTCCGCGACAGTCCCGTGCGCCGCGCAATCTCCCGGATCGAAAGTCCATCCCGCAAATGCCAGCGCCGGATAACGCTCAGTAACGCCATGTCTATCACTCCAATGTCCCCTGCGATCATCAAGCAGGGGTGGGTTCAAACATGGGTCACTTCTCGATGGAAAAATCCCTCAATCCCGGGTCAGTTCTCGGCGGAAATCAACAACCTGTTCGCGAACCGCTGGCTATGGGCTGCCGTCGGCCTGTCGCTCGCCCTCCATACGGCCGTGATCTACCTACCTTTCCTGCAGGAGGCCTTTTCAACCGTGGAGATGGATCCGGAAGACTGGGTTCTTTGCGCGGCTACCGCGAGTACGGTGCTATGGTTGCGAGAGCTGAGCAAACTCGTCGACCGGCTTCTGTGGCGCCGTCAGACACTGGAGAAGACATGATGATCTCGAGGGAGATGACGCCTGCGGAATGTATCGATGTCCTCGGCGCATCGCGGCTTGCCCGGCTGGCCTGCGCGCGGGACGCGCCAGCCCCCTATCTGGTTCCCATCCACTATGCCTACGCGGCGAGGGCCTCCCGGCTGTTGAAGCGACCAATCTGCCTCCAGACGTTACCCTCGCCAATACGCCGCTGCAGCACCCACCGGTCGCCATCGCTACTGACGACAACAGCCCACTCGCGATTCAGGCGTACGACCATCTGCTCTTCGGTGCTGAAGTCTTCGAGAGGCTCCACCGACTCTTCGGTGCCCTGGTCGCGGTAACGCGTACGGCCGAGCAGTGACAGCATCGCGTGCAGTTCAATCCAGGCGTCTTCGGTGCAGTCCTCGTCATGGAGGTTCTTGACGACCACCGGGGCGAGGCGACCGGTCAGCCACGCTTCCACGATCGCCTTCGCGGTGGAAAGGTCCGCGCGGTAACCCATCGCCTCGATGTCGTTCGGTGAGACGGAGTCGCTGCCCATCACAGCTTCCCATCGCACCCGGTAATCGCTCGACCAGTGCGGTCCCCGGTCCACAACGTTGGCGAGCTCCTTCTTGCCATTGACCAGCTTGTGCGTGACCGAGTTGACCTCGACCCACTTGGCCTTCCAGGCTGCGAGCGGTGTGCCCTGAGGGAAGCCATGCTTCTCCTGCAGCCGGTCGACGGTCGCTACCGGGTCGGTGATGCGCCGAGTCCCGCCGACCTGGTTGCGGTGAGCCTCGGACCTGCAGACAGGCGAGCAATACAGGGCGCGCCTAGTCCGGGCATAGAAAGGCTCGGCCTGCCGTGGGCAGGTGGGGTTGGCGCAGACAACGGATGGCATGAGGTGACTCCTTCGGAACCAATGCTCCCTTGGTTCGCGCTGGGTAGTCAACTCGACAACACGGTGATGGACTCATCGGCCGGTGCGGTCCGCACCAACGCCACAGCCGTATCGGAATCGCACCGCAGCGTGGACGGGGCGCTGACAGCGATGTGCGGGCAACGTCGGGGCCGTGTTGGGCTCTGTCGCCCTCGTCAGCCCCGACGGTCGAGCACCGGCCGGACCGCATGCGCCACAGAGCCCATCGGTTCAGCGCCTCTCCAGCACCGGCAAGCAGACGTCCAGGTCGTTGGTCGCGAGGTGCGCATACCGCATTGTCATCTGCAGTGTCTGATGGCCCAGCCAAGTCTGCACGCGCCGCAGGTCCACGCCGCCTTGGACGAGTCGCGATGCGCAGGTGTGACGCAGGACGTGGGGCACCACATCGGCATCGTCACCCAGACCAACTTCTGCCTTGGCCTCGTGCCAGACGATCCGAAACTTGTATTGCTTCACGCCGATGAACGGACCCGCCGTCCGACCACCCTGCGCCTGGACTGCTGCCTTGGCGCGCTGCGTCAACGGGACGGTTCGGCTGCGGCCGGACTTGGTCAGCCAGAATGTCGCCCTACCAGCGTTGATGTCGTTCCATCGCAGGCCGATAGCCTCACCGAGCCGTGCGCCTGAGTCGACTAAGAAGACGGCAAGATTCGCATACGATTGGGACCGAGTTCGAATCGCATCGAGCAGCTGGTCCTCTTCCCCGTGCTCCATGAACCGGATTCGCCCTGCCCGCTCCTTCAGGCGTGGGAACTCAGGGAGCGATTGAACGTCGCCCATCTTGAAGGCCTTCTTGAGCAGCTTGCTCAGCGCGGCCAGCTTTCGGTTGATGGTCCCGTTGCTGTTACCCCGGGAGCGTAGCTCGCCGATGAGTGCGTCGAGGCGGTCTTGAGGGAGGTGGGTGAGGCGTTCAGAGTTGAAGATTTCATCCAACTCTCGGATGAAGCCCGCCACGCAGTAGGCGTGGAAGTTCTGCTCCCACAGGATGTGGCAATAGCGGCGATGCAGTTCGAGGAGTGAGTACGCTGGTCTCGGAGGAGATTCGGTCTCGCCTACTTGGGTCGCTGTTTGCATTCGTCACTCCCGGTCTGGTGGGAATGGCAATGCTTCCTTCCTGGACGAAGGCAACCAGCTTAGCGGCCGACCACGCTTTCTCCAGTGGATTCAAAGGCCTCGGCGACTCGGCGCAACGGCCCTCTTAACAAATGAGAGCGCCCCATGTCTCTCGACACGGGGCGCTTCAAGTCCCGCAGCTAGCTGATTATCAGCCGCCGAAGTTCGCCTGAAGGCGGAGGAAACCACCCCATGCATCGGCGTCATCGTCATCCGAGTCGAAGTTGTCGGTGTAGATAACTTCGGGAATGATGTGGAAGTTTCGAACCAGCTCGTAATCGACGTTGACAACGGTCGAGAAATTATCAGCGTCGTCGTAGCCGATTTCGAGGTTACCCGTGGCCTGCTCGGTGAACTTCCAAGCGCCGCCGGCCCAAAAGGCCCAGTCGCCGCCCCACTGGGCGTAGTAATTGAACGGCGTACCGTCGTCCTCGTTGCTTTTCCAGCCAGCCATCGCGAAGAGTGTGACGGCGTCCATCGCGTTGAAGTCGACGCGACCCTTGACGGCGAACTCTTCCCACACAGAGTCGTAGCCGACGACGCCCGACACGCCGCCCCAGCCGCCGGTGTAGCCGAGGCCACCGACCACGTGAGGCATGTAGGAGTCGATCGCATAGATGTCTGCGGAGACCAAGCCCACCGGAGTGCTAATCAGACCGCTGATATCAGACCAGCCCGTGCCCGTTTCCAAGGCAACACCGGCGGTGAAGCCGTTGCCGCCGTTGAAGGTGTAGGACAACTGATGGGTCTGGAACGGACCGTAAGGGATGATACCGTCGTTCGAGACGCCCGACGAGTAACCGGTGAAGGTCGAGAAGTAGGAGTCCGTCACGCCAGCACGGAAGCCACCCAGCTCCAAATAACCATGCTCAAGAACAACATAGTTGCTCGAAGTGCTTACGCCGCCGAACGAAGGGTCGAGACCGCTCAGGTCGGGCTGCAAGCCCAGGAGAGCAACACCGTCGGTCTGGGTGTCATAGTTGAAGTTGACCTGGGCGTAGACGCGCAGGGTGCCCAGCTCGGTCTCGGAACGAGCGTCAACGCGGAGAGCGAAGCGGGCGCGCTTGAAGTAGGTGTCGTTGGTGTCGAGATCGTCGAAATCGTCGTTTATAACCGCGTCATAAAAGTCGCTCTTGTCGATCACGTTGTTGAGACCGTTTGTGTCACCCACGCCCACGTCGTAACGCAGGTAGCCGGAAACCTTCAAGCAGGTCTCGGTGCCAGGGATGTAGTAGAAGCCGACGCCGTACGTGTCGCAGATGCGCACATATTCCATTGGTTCCGGCTCGGCGATGACGACAGCGTCGGCAGCGCGCGCACCGGAGACTGCGACGAGGGCCGCAGCGGAGCCGAGAAGCAGGCTCTTGATGTTCATTTTCTGACCTCCAGTCAAAAGTTAAAAAGCGGGTCTGGGTATTTTTTGCTGAAGGACAGCGTTCCCTGCCCCATCCCCAATTACCGAAAAAGAGGCGCACCGCGCTGCTTCTTCAGAATCGACATTACTCATTTGATCGAGTCGTTCAACTCTGCGGGAGTGTCTGAAGGGGTTCTGGTGATCAGTAAGTGGGTCAGTGTTGCCGAAACAGCACATCACAGGCGAGCGCGCTAACGTTTCGGCAGTTTATACTAACTAACGCCGTTGGGTGTGGTGTGGTGGCAAAATTCTGAAAAGCCACGTACGGCCGCCGCCATCGCACCTGCTCGCGGCTGGAAGAAGCGTGGAACGGATCGACGAACTCATACAAAGTCTGGTTCCGCGAGCGAAAGACCAACGATACGTGCGCATTTCGCAACGCCTGGCGCGCTCATCAGAAGGCGACAGACGGAGATCTAACGATTGCCAGGATGACTTTGTTGTACGTAGTAATCTGCTCGTCCAGTTGCCCCTACGTCGTCAGAATGGGCGCTACGGCATCTGCAGGTCAGCAGTAGACCCGTACGGGTTCGATCGCTTTACATACACGAAAACAGTACCGCCTCTCCGGACGATTGGGGCGAGCCCCTCTGGCGCCGCTACGAGACCGCATTGTCGTCGAGCGAAGGAGCCTGCGCGTGCGTCGGGACGGCTTCGAGAGCTATTGCCTTCGTCGAAGCGTTTCGAAAACACCTTTGGTCGAATTCGAGGGTCTCAGCCAATTCCAGCTGGCTCGTATTCTGTCGTGCGAACCAATGACGCTTGTCAGTATCCTCGACCGGCTCGAGGCCGGCATATGACGGGGAACCTGGACCGTGCGCCGAACATTTAGGGGTAGGCCCGGGGCTCTGGGACTATCATACTCACCGGAAGTGGACGTTCTTCGATGCGTTTTCTCTCTCGCGTTCTCGTCTCTGGATTGTTATTCGGATCTCTTGTGTCTGCCTCCGCTCAGGACAAAGACCCCCAATCGAAGTTGCCGCCACCGGACGGCATCAGGCTTTCGACTGTGATCGAGCAAGTTGAAGGACGGCCGGGTTTCTATGGCATCGAAAGCATATCGTTTGCTGAGGGTGAGTACCGTATCGTTTACTTCATGGCGGATGGCGCGGAAGTGCGCATCAACTACGATGCGAAAACGGGCACCAGCCGGCCGCCGCGGCGCGGCCTGTTCGGCAACTAGGTGTGCGTTTCAGTAGGTTGTCCATTCGGACCGGACCGAGGAGACTGGAGTTACCAAGCTTCAACATCCACCGGAGGGTCCGAATGAACATCCCCAAGAATGCTCGTCTCACGCCGTTGCGTCGAGAGGAAATGGCGCAGGCGGTGATCGAAGGTCATCTTTCGCAAGCCCAAGCAGGGTTGAAATTCGCGGTGACGGCGAAGGTCGTGAAGCGATGGTTCGAGCGCTACAAGGCCGAAGGCCGTTCCGGCATGGTCGACCGCTCGTCGCGGCCCAGATACAGTCCGCATGCGACCGAATGGGCTGTGGCCGATCGGATCTGCGGCGCCAGCGCTTCACCGGCGGCACATTGCCCGCGAGGCTGGTGTCTCGCCGGCCACCGTCAGCCGGGTGCTCAAGCGCGCCGGCCTGTCGCGGATAAGGGACATCGATCTGGGCGAGCCCGTCACGCGATACGAGCGCGCCCATCCCGACGAGATGATCCACATCGATATCAAGAAGCTCGGCCGTTTCGACCGCATCGGCCACCGCATCACCGGTGATCGCACCGGCCAAAGCAATGACCAGATGTCCCGTAAAGGCGGCGCAGGCTGGGAGTTCGCCCACGTCTGCATTGACGATGCCTACCGCATCGTCAATGCAGACGTGGGCGAAAAAGGAAGGCGCGGTCGCCTTTCTCAGGGCTGCCATCGCCTACTATGCCAGCCTCGGCGTCACCATCACACGGGTCATGACCGATAACGGCGGCTGCTATAAAAGCCGCTCCTTCCGCGCCACCTGCAATGCCCTCGGCCTCAAACACATCCGAACCAAGCCCTACACACACCCAAGACACACTGATGTGATCGAGAAGAGCTTTCTGATCGATTTTGCGATATTCTCCTGTTGCGCATTGGTGACTGCGGGGCGACGAGCAGGATCCGAGGTGAGAGCCCTGCCGCGCAGCCTTTATCGTCGCACCTCATTTGCGGCATCCGTGCGCGCCTTCTTCGGCCCTCGTTGGTTCCAGCCGGAGACGAAACGAGCGTAAGCGCCCTCGGCCTGCTCCACCCAACGCCGCTCTTCTTCCCGGCGGCTCTTGATGTTGTAGGCGTTTGATCTGTCCGCACTGGCTCGACGATCTGCTTCCTGAGCTGTAGCGGCTTCGCCGTCCGGCCCGCTTCAGCTTGTCGCGCATCGCCTTGGCGAGCGGTCCGGTGATGGTTCGCTTCGCTTGTCGACGCGGATGACCATTCTCTGGCTGTCGATGCCGTGGGCTTCAGCTGAACCGCTTCCGAGATGCGCAAGCCGGCGGCATAGCACGTGGTCAGGATGGCATGGCATGGCGTGGTCTCCAATCCGCGCTCCAACGCCAGATGATTCGAGGTTGATCACCCCCGGAGACTACGCCAACCTCATTTTCAAACCAAATCCCGGACGGCACCTGCCGGGGCAGTGGGCACGAGACTGGTGTCGGGCGCCGTAGCAAGGTGCCTGCGCGAGATCAGCGTATAGAACATCGGCACAACGAAGAGCGTGAAGAGCGTGCCGATCAGGATGCCGGAGAAGATGACCAGGCCCATTGAATATCGGGCGGCGGCGCCCGCGCCCTGCGCGGCAATCAGCGGCACGACGCCGAGCGCCATCGCAGCCGTGGTCATCAGGATCGGCCGCAGTCTCACCCTCGCCGAGGCAATGATCGCCTCCATCTGGGAGAGGCCGTGCTCCTCGCGCTGCTGGTTGGCGAACTCGACCATCAGGATGCCGTGTTTGGTGATCAGGCCGATCAGCGTGATCAGGCCGACCTGCGTGTAGATGTTCAGCGTTCCTAGCCCGAGATTGAGCGGCAGGAGCGCGCCGAAAATCGACAGCGGCACCGACATCATGATGATCAGCGGATCGCGGAAGCTCTCGAACTGGGCGGCGAGCACGAGATAGATGACGACGACCGCCAGGACGAAAGCGATGGCAATAGTATTGCCCTGCTCCTTCTCCAGACGCGACTGGCCGGAATAATCGATGAAGAAGCCGGCCGGCAGCAGCGGCCGCGCGATATCCTCGATGGTTTGCAGTCCGTCGCCGGTGGTGACGCCCGGCACCGGCAGCGCCGAGATGGTCGCAGAGTTCAACTGGTTGAACTGCTCGATCGCCGCCGGCGAGGCATTGGTCGAGACGGAAACCACCGCCGACAGCGGCACCATGTCCCCTGTGACCGACCGCACGTAGTAGCTGCCGAGATGCTCCGGGTTGCCGCGCAGCTTTTCCGGCACCTGCATAATGATGTCGTAGCTGTTCGAATCACGGTCGAACTGCGCGACCGCGCCGCCGCCGACGAGCAGGCTCAGCGTCGAGCCTATCTCGCTGATCGGCAGGTTGAGCGCCGCCGCGCGGTCGCGGTCGATGCTCAGCGTGACCTGCGGCGCGTCGAAGGCCAGCGTGTTCTGCACGACGATGAAGCGGCCAGATTCCTGGGCCTTTTGCTTGACCTGCTCGGCGATCTCGTAGACTTGGCTGGGATCGCTGGTCGACTGGATCACCATCGAGATCGGCAGACCGCCGCCGGCCCCCGGCAGCGAGGGCGGCGCGAAGACGAGCGCCTGGACGCCGGCCACCTTCGAGAGCCGGCCCTGGATGTCCTGCTGCAGTTCCTTCTGAGAACGTTCCCGGTCCCCCCAGTCCTTGAAGGCCCAGAGTGCGATGCCGCTGTTGGTCTGGCCGCCGAAGCCAACGACGGTGAAATACGCCCTGAGTTCCTCGATCTCCTTGGTCAGTTCCATCATCTGGTCGGCATAGAGCGAGGTATATTCGGTGGTCGCGTAGCGCGGTGCCGTCACCAGCGAGAAGAGCGCGCCGGAATCCTCTTCCGGCGCGAGCTCGCTCGACGTCTTCACGAACATGAAGCCGGTCACGGCGACCAGCGCGACGACGATCATCAGCGTCACAGGCCGGTATTTCAGCGAGCCCGAGACGAGACGTTCATAGCGGCCGGCGACCGTGTCGAAGGTGCGGTCGACGATACGCTGGAAGCGGCCGTGCTCGCCGCCCTTCAGGATACGCGCGGCCATCATCGGCGTGATGGACACGGCGACAAGGCCGGAGATTACGACGGCTCCCGCCAGCGTCAGCGCGAATTCGCGGAAGAGCGACCCGGTGAGGCCGCCGGTGAAGGCGAGCGGCGCGAAGACGGCAGCAAGCGTGATCGTCATGGCGATGACGGGCGAAAAGATTTCGCGCATGCCCTGGAACGCCGCCTGCATCGGCGACATGCCTTCCTCAATGTGACGCTGGATGTTCTCGACCACGACGATGGCGTCGTCGACCACAAGGCCGATCGCCAGCACCATGGCGAGCAGCGTCAGGAGGTTGATCGAATACCCCATCAAAAAGAGGATGAACAACACGCCGATCAGCGACAGCGGTATGGTCACGATCGGCATCAGCACCGAACGGAAGGAGCCGAGGAACAACAGGATGATGACGACGACGATGGCGACCGCCTCGGCGATCGTCTTGAACACTTCCTCGATCGAGGCGCTGATCGTTTCGGTGGAGTCGTAGACGAGCGTGATGGTCATGCCCTCGGGCAGCGAGGCCTGAACGGCCGGTAGTTCCGCGATCACGGCAGAGGCCGTGTCGAGCGGATTGGCCGATGGCGTCGGGAAGATGCCGATGAAGGTACCGGGCTCGCCGTTGAACTTGACGACGGTGTCGGTGCTCTCGGCGGCCAGTTCGACATCCGCCACCTCGCGCAGGCGCACGATCTTGCCGTCCGCAGATTTCAGCGGCAGCGCGCCGAAACTTTCCGGCGTCTGCAGCGTCGACTGCATGGTGACGGAATAGGTGACGTACTCGTTCTTCGTCTTGCCCGGCGCGGACAGAAAGTTGGCCGATTTGAGCGAGGCCAGCACCTCGGACGCGGTGATGCCGCGCGCGGCCAGCTTGATAGGATCGATCCAGATGCGCATCGAGTAGTTGGCGGCGCCCAGTATCTGCACCTCGGCGACGCCCTCGACGGTCGAGAGACGCGGCCGGATGACGCGTTCGATATATTCCGTCAGCTGCTCTGCCGTCATGTTCGGATTCTGCATCGCGAGATACATGATCGCGAACTGCCGGCCGGTGCCCTTGACAATGGTCGGGTCCTCGGCGTCCGGCGGGAGCTGGCTGCGCACCTGCTGCACCTTGGACATGACTTCCGTCAGCGCCGCGTCGGGATCTGAACCGAGCTGCATCTGCACCGTCACGACGCTGGCCGAGGGACGGCTCTGCGAGGTCACGTAGTCGATGTTCTCGGTGGTGGCGACGGCTGCCGCGATAGGCGCGGTGATGAAGCCCTGGATGAGGTCGGCCGCGGCGCCCGGATAGGGCGTCGTGATGGTGACGACGGTCTCCTCGACCTCCGGGTACTGGCGCACCGTCAGATTGAACAGCCCCTGGAACCCGAGCAGCAGGATCATCAAGGCAAGGACCGTCGACAGCACTGGCCGACGGATGAAGATATCGGACGGGCTCATGGCAGCATCGCAGCCTGTGTCGCGCGCGTCGTCGGGTCGATCGTGTTGTCGATGACGACGACAGCGCCGTTGGACAGGCGGTTCTGGCCGGCGGTGACGACCTCGTCGCCCGGCTTCACGCCTTCGGTGACCTCGACCCGGCCCTGGTTCCTACGGCCCGGCTTCACGAAGATCTGCCGCGCGACGAGCACGGGAGCCTGCTCACCGTCGGCCTTCTCCGGCGCAGCCTGCCCTTCCTGCGCAGCCTCCTGCCCGGCGGCCTGTCCGGCCGATCCGGCGGGAGCTGTCTCCTCCTTGGGGTGGACGACATAGATGTAGTCGCCGTAGAGGCTGCTCACCAAGGCGGTCTGCGGCAATGCGATCACGTCGCTCTCGACGGGCAGCTCAACGCGAACCTGCACATACTGGCCGGGGCTGAGAAGCCCCTCTGGATTAGTGATCTCGGCCCGGACGGCCACCAGCCTGGTCGCCGGATCGACCTTGGGGTCGATGCCGACGATTGAGCCCGTGAAAGGCATGTCGTTGGATGTCACGCCGAAACGCACCGGCTGGCCCATCTTCAGCAGGGAAAGCTGCTGCTCCGGCACGGAGAAGTCGGCGCGCATCGTGTCGAGGTCCTGGAGCGTCGCCACGACCTGCGAAGGCGAGAGGTACTGGCCGACCTCGATGCGCGGAATGCCGATCGTGCCGCTGAACGGCGCCTTAAGCTGGCGCTGGTCGAGCACCGCCTGGAGCTTCGCCACCTGCGACTTCGAAGCCGAGGACGCGGCCCGCGCCTCGTCGACGGCGACGTCGGAGCCGACGCGCCTCTTCTGCAGTTCGATGGCCCGATCGAGCCGTTGCTGGTCGAGCGCGGCCTGTGTCCTGGCCGCCTCGAGGTCCGCACGTTGCACGGCGTCGTCGAGTTGCACGAGCACGTCGCCCTGCGTCACCTTCTGGTTGGACTTGAAGCGGATTTCCTTGACGATGCCGGCAGCCTCGACCGTCAGGTCGACTCCGTGCGCCGCATTGACCGTGCCGATGGCCTCTATGCCTGGAGTCCACTCGATCGGCTCGACCTTGACCGTCGAGACAGTGATCGGCGTGACTGGCATGTTGGCGAAAAAGTCCTGGATCGCCTGGTCGCGGAACATATTGAAGCCGACGATGCCGCCGCAGACCACGACAACGAGAACAAATGCAATGACTAAGCGGAGGATCATGATTCCGGCCGACGCACCCGACGTTGCGGTTGTAGAATTGCTTAGGGTGCCTCCTGCGGAGCTTCCCGCCAAGCGTCGGCCACCTGCTGACATTACTGTACCGTCTGGACGGCAATGTCAATCGAGACTACAGTTGGCCTTCGGAGGAAAACAATGACAACAGCGATATTGGGCAGGCCGAATTCGCGCGGCAAAATTATTGCGGCAGCCGTCGAACTGGCCAAGGAGGTAGGGCCGGGACATGTGTCGCTCGATGCCGTCGCTCATCGCGCGGGCGTCTCGAAGGGCGGCCTTCTGTACAATTTCCCCTCCAAGAAGAAGCTGCTTGAGGCAATCGTTGCCTATCATCTCGATAAGTTCGAGAATGGTTTGCTCGAAAAGACGGAGATGAAGCAGGGCAAGCCGGACAGCGTCATCGCAGCCTGCGTCGAGCTCTACGAGACGGATTGCAGGGAGGGGCTGCCGCCGGCATCGGGTTTCTTGACGGCTCTGGTTGAAAATCCCGACCTTTTGCTTCCTGTCCGGCAGTTCAGCCGCCGGCTGGTCGACAAGATTCGCTGCAACGCTTCTGATGAATGTTCTGCGCTCGTCGTATTCCTGGCGCTCGAGGGGCTGCGTTGCCTCTCTCTGCTCGACATCGACGTGCTGACCGAGGAAGAACGATACTTGGTCGTCGGTAAGCTTCACGATATGGCGAGACAAGGCTGAGTCGTTTCCGCTTGAGCGTGTCGTCCAGATGAGGTGGGCGCACACAACCGTGTCTTTGATGTCGGCTGTCATGCCGTGCCTGGGGGACAGCGGACGGACCGCGGGCGGGCGCAGTCGAGCATGCAGTTGAGAGCGGCGCAGCCGATAGCGACCTCGGTCTGCTGGGCCGAAAGGGAACGGGCCCGCAGGCGGCGGCCGATCAGCCCTTTGTAACGCCCGATGGCGGTCTCGATCAGAGCGCGCTTGCCATAGCCGGTGGACGCCTGCCATTTCAATACTCCGTCATTTGTGATCGCCCTGATGTGACCATTCCTCTAACCGGGTGGTCCGGTAGCACCCCCCGTCCCCGCCGTGATACGGGGCGGAATTACAATCCTTGCGGCAGCACTGTGTTTCTGGACGGCACCGTAGGTGGGAACGCCGTCATAGGCTACGTCGGCCGTGAACTGTCCGATCTCTGCATCAATCCGATCGAGCAGCGGCTCGACCTGCGAGGGATCGTCGGTACCCTGATCGGGCCTCGTTGCGTTATTGGGCTTTCCAGGTGGGGGGAACTTGAAGTCCGCGAAATGGCGCTCGGTGGCGCCGATTTGTGGTCGGAAGGATTAGAGTTTGGTCTCTGTGCGGGATTTCGGGCGCAATACGGCCCTGGATCAGGCTGCGATCGTGACCCAGCGGCGCATGTTGAAGGCCATCGCGGCGACGAGAACCTGTGCGGCCGCTTTGGCCAGCCCGCGGTAGCGGATGACACAAAGCCGCATGCGATTCTTCCAGGTGGCGAAGGTGGTCTCGACGGCGAAGCGCTGCGTTGCGATCAGCCGGTTGAAGCGCTTCAGGCGCACCGGCAATTGCGGATGATGCTTGTTGGGCCGGCGCATCAGCCGCGCCTTGATGCCGCGCTCTTTCAGCGCCAGTTCGCGCGCCTTGGTGTGATAGGCGGCATCCGCCAGCACCGCGCCCTCGTCGCCGCAGATCAGGCCGTCCGCCTCGACCGTGTCGTTGACGGCCGTCGTGCTGACCCTGCGGATCAAGCCGGAACCCTGGTCGACACCGACATGCGCCTTGTAGCCGTAGGAGAAGCCTGCCTTGCCCTGTCGGCGCGTGAAGCCGGCATCGGGATCGCCCCGAGGTCGTCCTCTCATCCGCCGCTCCACCGGGCGGCCGCGCCGCCGCCGTCTCGATCACCGTGGCGTCCAGCATCGTGCCGCGCCGCAGGATCAGGCCGGCCTGATCCAATTGACGGTCCAGTTCGCCGAACAGCTTCTCCAGCAGTCCAGCCTCGACGAGAAGATTGCGGAAGCGGTTGAGCGTGGTGTGGTCGGGTACCCTCTCCTCGAGCGCAAGCCCGACAAAGCGGCGGAACGACAGCCGATCGGCGAGTGCGTCTTCCAACTCGCTGTCCGACAGTCCGTAGAGCGATTGCAGCAGCAGCGCCTTGAACATCACCAGCACGCTGGCCGGCCCGGCGCATTGGGCTGGCGCAGCCGAGCCAGGACCTTCTCGAACCGATACCACGTCACCAGCAACGACAGCCGATCCAGCCGGCCATTCCGGCCTACGCCCTGCGGCAGCAGCGCCTCCACGAAACTGAATTGACCCTTGGCTTCGTCGTCATCGCGAAATCCCCATTACAAAAACTGGGAATCACAACCCGCCAATTTTGCAAAAAGGCCCGAGATCGGTCAGGCTGTGAGCGATGATTTCGCCACTGTCGGCATTGAGCGCCAGATGCAGCTTGTGCCAGGTCCGGAACGATTTGGTGCTATGCTTCTCCTCCCACCATTGGCCGGCGCCATAGACTTTCAACGCGGTGCTGTCGACCACGACATACAGCGGCCGTCCTCGGGATGCCGCTGCCGTTTGGCCGATGGCTCCATCTCTGCGCCCTGCGGCTCAGCGTCGTATGATCGGGAACCGGCAGATCAAGACCCATCAGATCGAGCAGCGAGAGCATCAATCCCTCGCTCTGGCGCAGACGAAGCCCGAACATGCAGCCCAGCGTGAGCACCGTCTCGATGGCGAGATCGGAATAGCAGAGCTGACCGCCGCGGGTTTTTCGTCGTGGTGCCCCCCACGCGGCCAAGGCTTCCGGCGGCACCCACAATGTCAGGCTGCCGCGAGGGCGAAGCCCCGCCTCGTACTGCGGCCAGTTCGTCACCTTGTACTTCATCTTCGGTATTCGGTGACGGCGACACGCATTGTGTTTGAAAGGCATCAGGCGACGATCGTCTCGTTGGTGATCGCACCGGCCTATCGGTAAATCCTTAAAATGCGATCCATGCACCAAAGCCGCTTAAATAGTTAAAATCGTCACCACGGCCTAGGCAAAATACAGGTGCGCTGAGTGAACACCAATCTTGTTAACAACGTATCAACCAGCGCACGATCAGACCGCCTGGACACTCTGGCGAGATACTTCATAAGGAGCAACAAGCTTTTTGAAGCCCTTCGCCTGGAGTTCGTTCAATGATCTCTCGCGAGTCGAGATCCGCATTCCCTTCAACGGTCAATTCGAGTTGGCCCCGGGTGTGAGGCCTCTCAACCGGATAATCACCACCGCTCTCGATTCCATTTTCGGACTTGTTGTGCTAGCAAATCTTTAGGCTCCCGTGGCTACGATCGGTCTGAACGTCGACTTCACATCGACGCCCCGCCAGGGCAATCTGTCGTCTGCCACGCAAAATACGGCGCATTGTCTGATCAGGTAGCTCAGTGCGTAGGCATGCTGGAGGAGAGGAACCCGGGATGATATTCGAGTTAGGAAGTGAGACGTTCATGGTCGGTACGCGCGGACCGCAATCAATCCGTATCATGAGCTCAAAGTTGTCTTCCACAGCCGGCGAGCCCAAAAGTGAAAGTCCCCTCGTTGGTCAAATTTCTGGCCATTCCGCCTTTTGCCCGGTTCCTGAACATTGAGCCCCGGATTGCCGCCGATCGCGTCATCCTGAAGCTTTGCTTTGCCGAGCATCACATTGGAAATCCGATGATAGGGGCGCCGCACGGCGCCATCGTCGCCAGTCTCTGCGAACTTTCGGCGCTAAGGTTGCTCGCCTTCAAGGCGCGGACGGCCTCCTTGCCGCCGCGATCGCGGAGTGGGTTAGTCCAAGGCGTATTGTGACGACCATTGCTCGATTGAGCTTTGTGTGAAAATCCGGATTTTTTTTCGAAATATAAAACGCCTGTAAATAGTTGTTTCACTCATTCTTGTCGTAGAGTTCACGACTGCGCTGTATGTCAGGCCAGTTGGCTTCCAGCCAACCGATCAGCGTGCGGACCGGAATGAGAAAGCTCTTTCCTCTTTCGGTCAGCTCATACTCGACCCGAGGGGGAACTTCCGCGAACACTTCACGGATGACAAGCCCGTCGCGCTCGAGGTTGCGGAGAGTCGTCGTCAGCATGCGCTGCGATACCCCTCCAACAGCGCGCATCAATTTTGAGAACCGCAGTCGACTCCCCGGTGCCTCAGCCAATCGTGCGATCACGAGAAGGCTCCACTTGTCAGCCATCCGGTCCAGTAGCGGTCGCACCGGACAGAGGTCGGGAGCGATGGGGCCGGCGGCATCGATCGAGATCTCAACGTTCACGGCTTCACCTTCATGGTTACACGCAGGTAACATACTTATCCGCACGTGCCTACTTCCCATGGCGTTGATTACGAATAGGATGAAAGTATCAAAAACGCACTATGGAGGAAAGCGATGTCGGCAAGAAACTTGAATATCTCGTTGTGGGCCGCCCAGATCCTGCTCGCCATGGTGTTCGGGGCGGCCGGCTTCATGAAGGTGACCATGCCTCTACCCGACCTTGCGGCGATGCTGACCTGGCCGGGCAATGTTCCGTCATGGCTGGTCCGGTTTATCGGTACGGCGGAGCTGGCCGGTGCGATCGGTATTCTCGTGCCTGCCTTGACCCGCATACAGCCATTGCTCACGCCGCTGGCGGCGCTGGGATTTGCTATCATTCAAATCCTGGCGGTGCCCGTTCACATATCGCAAGGCGATATCGCAATGGTCGGGCCAATCAACGCCATTTTGCTGGCGCTGGCGCTGTTTGTTGTCTGGGGCCGCTATCGCAAGCTTCCGATCCAGCCGAAAGCAGCGCTGACGTGAGCAGGATGCCCACCCTGTTCATCCCGCATGGTGGCGGACCATGTTTCTTCATGGACTGGGATCCTCCGCACACCTGGGACCGGATGGCGCGCTTTCTGCGCGGGGTACAGGCCAGCCTGCCGGAAAAGCCCAAAGCCGCGCTGGTAATTTCGGGCCATTGGGAGGAAGCGCAGGTCACGGTGCAGACCGGCACCAAGCCGCAGCTGCTGTTCGACTATTACGGATTTCCGGCACATACTTATCAGTTGAGCTTTCCCGCACCCGGATCACCGGATCTGGCGGCGCGGGTCATGGATCTGGTTGGGTCGGCGGGGTTTTCGGTGCGAGGCGACGCCGCGCGGGGTTATGATCACGGGGTATTCATCCCGCTGAAGCTGGTATTTCCCGAGGCGGACGTGCCGGTGGTGCAACTGTCGCTGCGTGCCGATTACGACCCGGCGGCGCATCTGGCGATGGGAGCCGCCCTGGAGCCCCTGCGTGACGAGGGCGTGCTGATCCTGGGCAGCGGCATGAGCTATCACAACATGGGCGTGCTGATGAAGAGGATGCGCGGCGGGACGCAGGACGTGGAGCCGGCTTCGCAGGTCTTTGACGACTGGCTGACCGGGGCGGTGACCGACCCGGATCCGAGCGCGCGCAATGCGGCGCTGATGGACTGGACGCGCGCGTCCGCTGCCCGCGATGCCCACCCGCGAGAGGAACATTTCCTGCCGCTGCATGTGGTGGCGGGAGCCGCCGGAGCCGATATCGGCGTCAAGGTGCTGAACGATGTGGTGATGGGCGCGGTCGAATCCGCATTCCGTTTTGGCTGATGCGACTCCAATTCAAATCTGAACCTCAAGGAGCAAGATCATGACAGCAATGCAGAACGGGCCGTTTCTGGTCACCGGGGCCTCGGGCCAGCTAGGCCGCCGGGTTGTGGAACTGCTGCTGGAGGGCGGAGCCGGACCGGTGATCGCTACGACGCGGTCGGTGGATAAACTGACGCGGCTGGCCGCGCAGGGCATCGAGGTGCGCAGCGCCGATTTCAGTAATCCGGTGGGCCTCAAGAATGCTTTCGCCGGAGCCAAGCGGTTGCTGATCATCAGCACCGACGCCCTGGAGCCCGGAAAGCGCCTGGTTGCTCACAACGGAGCGATCGAGGCCGCGGTGGCCGCTGGCGTTGAGCACATCGTCTACACGTCGCTTACCAACCCTGGCCCGGACTCGCCGATCACATTTGCCGTTGATCACCGGGAAACCGAGGCTCTCTTGGTTGAAAGCGGCATCCCACATACCATCCTGCGCAACAACCTCTACACCGATCTGTTCCTGATGAGCGCACCGCAAGCCATCACATCTGGCCAACTGTTTGCCGCTACGGGCCAGGGCCGAGCGGGCTATGTCACCCGCGAAGATTGCGCGAGGGCGGCAGCGGCCGCTTTGATGCACGAAACCGAAACAAAAACCTACGACGTCACCGGTCCGGACCTCGTCTCACAGGCCGATCTCGCTGCGATACTGTCGGACCTATCCGGCAAGACGATCACCTATGTCCCGATTACCGTGGATGACCTTCGTGCCGGGATGATCGCCAATGGATTGCCGCCGTCCATGGCGGAGGCCTTCGCGTCCTTTGACGAAGCAATTGCAAAAGGCCATATGGCCGTCAGCACCAATGCGGTGAAAGATCTCACCGGGAAAGCGCCTGCCAGCGTGCGCGATTTCCTCGGCAAGAACGCCGCGTCGCTGCTGGAACCGGGCGCCGCTTGAGAGCCTGGACGCAAAATGCGAGGCTCGCCATCTCGGGCCTTGCTGACTGACTTTTCAGTCACTATAGTCTTTCTATGGCTGAGAAATTTCGAGCGGCACGTTCCGACGAGGAACGGCAAGCACGGCTCCAATCGATATTGAACGCGGCTCTGGACGCCTTCGCCGAGAAAGGTCTTGGCGCAACGCGTCTTGAGGATATCGCGACCCGGGCGGGCATCGCCAAAGGCACG
This sequence comes from Mesorhizobium sp. KR9-304, assembly GCF_040049215.1. Taxonomy (NCBI): domain Bacteria; kingdom Pseudomonadati; phylum Pseudomonadota; class Alphaproteobacteria; order Hyphomicrobiales; family Phyllobacteriaceae; genus Mesorhizobium; species Mesorhizobium sp. KR9-304. Next base: position 244,695 of record NZ_JBDZDN010000005.1, read on the forward strand.
ATCTATCTCTACTTCCCCTCGAAGCAGGCGGTATTCGAAGAGCTGATACGGTCCACTATCGTGCTGCCTGTCGATATCTTGCGAACTGAATTGCTGGCGCAGGATCTATCGGCGCAAACGGTATTTGGTCTCCTTTCCCACTGGGTGCGAAACGAATTTCTCGGTACGAATCGCGAGGTGATCGCGCGGCTTATCCTGTCGGAGGTCGGCCGATTTCCGGAGATTGCGGCGTTCTGTCACCGGGAACTCGTGCATCCTGTCATGGAGTTCCTGAAGCAAATCGCGCAGCGCGCGTGTGAGCGGGGCGAATTCGGATCGGATGTCCTGGTTCGCTTTCCACAGCTTGCGGTCGCATCCGTCCTGGTGGCTATAACCTGGAACGATCTGTTCCAGGACGTCGAGCCCCTCGATTTGGGAGCCATGATTGAATCCCATCTCGACCTGCTGCAGCGAGCCATGCGATCGGATCTATGATAATGCGTCGGGCCGGCCTTGTGATGATAGCAGCAGGAGTGGTGTTGCCAGCCCTCTTTCTGACGAATCCGAGAAGCGATGCGTCGCTGTTCCGATTCCAAGGTTATGTCGAGGGTCAGACGATCTATGTTTCCGCGGAAGAAGCGGGAGCGATCTTTCGGATGCACGTAGATTCTGGCGATGACGTTCAACGGAATCAGACGTTGTTTAGACAGGATACTGCTCTCAAGGAGATACAACTTCAGCAGGCAGAAGCTCGTTTGCGCGAGGCGCAAGCAAGATTGCGGAACGTCGAGGCTCCCCAACAGAGGCCTGAAGAGATCGAGGTTCTCAGGGCGTCGGAGCGCCGCGCCGCAACGGCAAGTCAGCTCTCCGCCATCGAACTCGACCGTCAGCGCGAACTCTTCCGCAAGGGGGTAGCGTCGAAGGCTCTTGTCGAACAGGCCGAAGCGGCACATCAACAGAATAGCGCTGCCCAGGAGGAAATTCGGCGGCAGATTGTTGCAGCCGGGCTCGGTGGCCGTGACAACGATATTCGCGCGGCCAAAGCCGCTGTCGACGCGGCAAAAGCCGCGCTGGCAGAGGCGTCAGAACGGATCGCCAAAGCGGAAGTCAAGGCCCCTGAAGTGGGCCGTGTGGAGGATGTCTTCTACCGCGCCGGCGAGGTCGTCGCGGCAGGCACCCCTGTGCTGGCCCTGTTGCCTGACGGCAATCTGCGGATTCGTTTTTTTGTGCCCGAGCCCGCTCTTTCTGCCCTTTCGCTCGGCGGCGCTATCCTGGTGAGCTGTGACGGATGTGCGCCCGACATCGAAGGCCGCATTACTTTTATCGCCAGGGAAGCCGAGTTCACGCCGCCAGTCATTTTCAGCGAGGAAGAACGTTCCAAACTTGTATTCAAGGTAGAAGCACGCCTCATCGACAATGAGCATGCCCTGCCCGTCGGACTTCCGGTCACCGTAGCTCCAACAACTGATGCGGTAGCGGTGAAGAGATAATCATGGACTCCCACCCCCGGTCTCCACAACAAATCAAAGCCTCCGAGGCGTTTCCGGAAGACATCGTCATCGAAGTTTCCGGCCTGACGAAATCGTTCAACGGCCGAACCGTCGTCTCTGACCTTGGCATGGAGGTCCGTCGCGGCCTCATCTACGGGTTCCTAGGCCCGAACGGCAGCGGCAAGACGACGACGATACGCATGCTTTGTGGCCTGCTTACTCCCGACGCTGGCCGTGGGACGTGCTTGGGATACGATATCCTCACTCAATCGGATGAGATCAAGCGCCATGTCGGCTACATGACGCAGCGCTTCTCGCTTTATGAGGATCTTTCGATCCGTGAGAACCTCGAATTTGTGGCCCGCATTCATGGGCTGGACGATCCGAGGGGAGCGGCGGGAGATGCCTTGCATCACCTCGGTCTGGAGAACCGGGCGCATCAGCTTGCTGGGGAGCTGTCTGGCGGCTGGAAGCAGCGTGTCGCTCTTGGCGCCAGTATTTTGCCAGGTCCGCAACTTCTTCTTCTGGACGAACCGACCGCTGGTGTCGACCCGAAAGCGAGACGCGACTTTTGGGACGAAATCCATCGTCTTGCGGGAGAGGGCCTGACAGTGCTCGTTTCGACGCACTACATGGACGAGGCCGAGCGCTGCCACGAGATAGCCTATATCGCCTACGGCCGCCTGCTTGCCGAGGGAACAGTGGCTGAGGTCGTTGCGCAGTCGGGTCTTGAGATGTGGACCGTGACCGGCATAGACTTGCGTCAACTTGCCGAGACGCTTCGAGAGCGGCCCGGGGTCGACATTGTCGCGCCCTTCGGTTCGGCGCTGCATGTGGCGGGGAGAGACCCCGCGCTGCTCATGCGCGCCACTGAGGCGGCAAGAGCTGACGAACGCTACAGCTGGCGTCGCGACCAGCCGACGCTCGAAGACGTATTTATCGACCTGATGGAGCGCGGCCGCGACAACTTCGAATGACCTCGCCGCTGACATATCCGCGAACCACGCGGGGACCCGTGGCGGCATGGCGGCGCTTTGTGGCGGTCCTTGTCAAGGAATTCATCCAGTTGCGACGCGATCGGGTGACGCTGATTTCGATGATTTTCATCTCTCTGGTCCAGCTCCTTCTTTTCGGGTATGCGATCAACACCGATCCGAAGGAACTTCGAACAGCCGTGCTGGCGCGGGACGAAAGCGTCTTCACACGGTCTTTCCTCGGCGCGATGCGGACGACCGGCTATTTCGACATTCGCGAGAGGGTGGCGAGTGAAAGCGAACTTGACGACTTGATCCTGTCTGGTGCCGTCCAGTTCGGAGTTCAAATACCATCCGACTTTGGTCGCCAGCTCGTTCGCGGCGAGCGTCCCGCGCTTCTCGTCATCGCCGATGCCACGGACCCTTCCGCCACGGTGAACGCTGTCGGGGCTCTGGAAGGGATCGCAGCGCGGGCTTTCGAACGCGATCTCATCGGACCAACCGCGGCTCTCGCCTCGACGCCTCCGCCCTACGAGATCCGAATTCATCGACGGTACAATCCGGTCGGGGACACGCACCTCAACATCGTTCCAGGGCTAATGGGCACGATCCTGTCCATGACGATGCTCATCTTCACCGCGCTTTCAGTCACGCGCGAGATCGAGCGCTCGACCATGGAGAGCCTTCTGGCGATGCCGATCAGGCCGGTCGAGATCATGTTTGGAAAGATCGCCCCCTACGTTCTTGTCGGTGCATTCCAGATGGTGCTCATCCTGTCGGCGGCCTGGCTGCTGTTCGACGTTCCGATCGTCGGAAGTCTTGCACTGCTGTTGGCGCTCACGACGCTCTTCGTCATCGCAAATCTTGCCGTCGGCTACACGTTTTCCACCGTGGCCGAGAACCAGTTGCAGGCCGTTCAGATGTCCTTCTTTTTCTTTCTGCCCAACATACTCCTCTCGGGCTTCATGTTTCCTTTCAATGGCATGCCCGACTGGGCCCAATGGATTGGCGAGACGCTGCCAATGACCCATTACCTCAGGATCGTTCGCGGCATCATGTTGAAAGGGGCAGACCTGTCGCATCTGGCAATACCCGTCGGCGCGCTAGGCCTGTTCACGCTGGTCGCGATGGCGGTGGCTGTCAACCGGTTCCGGCAAACGTTGGACTGAGCGGGACTCGCCGCTCTCCTTGGGCAGGTGGGAAACGAGGGCGCTCGTAGCCGACCGGAGACCTCGAACCACGCTGGTTCTCGGACCTTGGACACGCGTTGAGAGCAACGAGCGCTGACCGGTGCCCCATTCCGCATTCACCGGCTTAAGAGACCGCTGAATTTCGGCGGCTTTTCCCAGCGGCTAAGGTAAAGAACCCGACTGCCATGGGCATCACGTCATCGCAGTGTCGCCTGGCCAATCTTGCTCGGCGCCGTTTCCGCCCGGCCTCGGCCGTCAATAATCCCTGCGAAATTATTGTCTCGATCATGAGCACGCGAGAATAGGGTTGTGATCGCGGTCATACAGATGTCAAACTTGCTGCCCGATCGGCAGTGTGATTCGGGGGAATTCGATGAGCGATATCAAAACCAGCCTCAGTGCAGCCCTTGCTGATGGCGTCAGTGAGCGTAGCCCATGCGGGCGAAAGCGCCCCCTTCATCTATCTCGCGACGCAAGACCCGTTCGTCAGCCCTGAAGCGCCAAACGCGAAGGACGATATCCATGTCTTCAGCGGCGTCTTTGCCGGCGGCTCTTTCGGCAGCGTCGTCCAATTCTGGGACACCGACTACACCGACAATTTCATGATCGGCGGCATCTACGGCCGCGATTTAAAAGATCTCGGGACACAGAGGGCTGTTCGGCAATTAGTCTTGCTAGTTATGGCCGGCGAACTGAGAAATTGACTCCTAAGTCCCACCGGAGAATGTTACCAAGCGTGGTGCCGCCGATATGATCCGCGCAACTCATCCAGTCGCCGTGGAGGATCATCCGCTCGGCGCTGCCGGTGCGTCCCGTGCTTCGTAGCGCCAAAGGGATGTGGTGTGGCGCCAAGCCGATAGCCACGAGTGCTCAGCATTTTTTCAAAATCCTGCCAATGCTGGAGCGTATTGTCTATGGCCGCAGGCGGGTGGAAGGCGGGCTGCGGTGTGCTGCGGATGCGGGACTTTCCTGGCCGCTTGCCGAGGATGTCAGCGACGCGGCTCCGGAGGCCGCCCTCTACAAGGCGGCAGCCACGAAGACCGGCCATCGCCGCGCCGGAGCCGGACTGGTCGGAGGCCTACCGGGAGCTGAAGCGTAAAACATGTGACGCTGCAGGCGCCAGCCGGTCAGTTACCGCTGCAGCCATTTCTGAGATCTCTACCGTGGCTGGGGAGCTCTAATCTGCCTGTTACGATGCGGCAGGATCATGATTCCGGGGGAGAAGCTGTTCATCGACTACGGCGGCGGCACAGTCCCGGTGGCAATTTGACCGGCGGCAAGACGCGGGCGGCACATATCTTTGTCTTCGAGCCTGTCCTATGCGAAGGCACGCTGGGGAAATCAGAAGGCGTTGTTGGACGGATGAAGGGACTAGGACACCTCTCACCCGCAGCAATGGTGTTCGCGGACCGCGGCCTCGGGAATAGTGCCGGCACGACCCATGCCCGCAACTGAACTTGTTTCGGCCCGGGAAGGTATGAGAATCGCACTATCCGCAAGCAGAGACACCGCTAGCGGACGGACCAAAAATCGAAGGCGCGGCCGGAAAAGTCGATCGATCGGATAGGCCACCTTTCGCGTCACCACCACCGTCTTCTCGGCTGTCGTGCGCCTCATTTGAAGCCTTCCTAGCCAGCGGCAGCCACAGTGACCTGATGGGGTTGACGGCCTCCGCTCCCGGCATCGAGGTGCCATAGTGTGGCTGTCGAAAGTCACGTGAGGGAGAGCCGTCCATGGAAAAGATTACCACAATCGGTCTGGATATTGCCAAGTGGATACGTCAAACTACCGGCCTTTGGAGACCGGTCGGGACCCGATGGGGTGCGGCACGTCCTGATGGGTGGTGATCGCTTCGGTTTCAGCCGCCGGGGCCGGTGCAGGGCGCCGGGTTTCGGCGACGCGGTGGCGGTTAGGCATATGTCGCTCAAGGATATTGTCGTTTTGTTGATTCGGCACCGGCGAGCACAAGTCGTCTACGAATCGCCGTCGATCTGGCGCAACGCTACGCGGCCCACCTGATCGGCGTTTATGTCGTGCCCGCTATCAGTCATGTTCATGACGGATTTGTGCGTGGCGAAGCGGCAATTCGCGCCGTCGGAGAACGCTGGCGCCTGGAGGAGGAACGTTCGGTTCTCGGGATTGGACGACATTTTGCCGATATTTCAAGGTGCAACGACCTTCCGGCAGAGTTCAGGCTCATCCTGAACAGCCAGGACGATCGGAATGTTGTCCTCAATTCGCTGTACGCGGATCTCGTGATCGTCGCTAAGACGGAGCCGCACGACCTGCCGCCACATTGGCTTCCCGATCGCCTCCTGCTCACGAGTGGGTTCCGGTGCTGGTCGTGCCGACGGGTTGGGCTTCGGACACGGTCGGGGATCCGATTGTGATCACCTGGAATGCCAGCAAGGAAGCGCGCCGGGCGATCACGGATGCATTGCCGCTGCTGTCGACTGCCCATTCCGTGAAAATCCTGATTGTCGATGCTGCCGTCACCGCCGACCGCCATGGCGAAGAGGCCGGCGCCAACATCGCGGGTCATCTGGCGCGACATGGCGCCAAAGTTGAGATTGAGCAACTCAGTTCAAACGGCACCCCTGTTGCCCAGACCATCCCGAACGCTGCTGCTCATCACCGGGCTGACCTGATCGTCATGGGCGCCCAGAGCCACAGCAGGTCGCGGCAATTGCTGTTCGGCGGCGTGACGCGGGCAATCCTGAAGGAGACTTCCGTTCCCGCGATGACGTCGCACTGAATTCGGCGACGCGGCAGCACAGAAGTGCGGCCGAAATTGCAAGACACGAGTGACCAAGCACATGACGGAATGAGGATCGTGAGGCTGCGTATAACGGAGATGATAAAGCGGGTGATCGCACGCCAGCGCCGACACAGCACAAACCGCTTTGCGGGCGAGAGTGACGGCTCCAGGCTTGTGGCGTTGGGTATTCTGCTCGTCACATTCGGCGCGCTGACACTTGCGAGTACATTGGCGATCATGCCGCTTCCGGGTCACTTTGGTGGGAGCTCGGCCTTGTTTGGCGGCATTGCGATCATCCTTTTCGTCGTAAGAACCGGAACCGGTGCCATCTACTTCGACTGGATTGTCTTGGCGGTATCCTCCATAGGCGTGGGCATAGTCTTGTACTTCGACGAGCAGATTGCCGACACCCTCTCGTTGATCCTTGTGTGCACCTTTCTTGGATCGTCTGTTGCTGCTCGGCTATGGATCGGCTCAACGGCCTTCCCGCGTAAGGCCGCGAGCTGGATTCTCGCCTCTGGCTGCTTGGGCGCGATCAGCGGACTGTGCGTCGTTGCAGTGTGGGTCTTTCGCATGCCGCCGGCGTCATCGGTTATACTCGCCCTGGATGGACTGTTTCAGGGCCTTGCTATCATTGGATTTGGCGCCTCCCTTAGAGAAACTCGATGAGGCAGCAGGCGCAGCGGCTCCCAAGATCTACGTCCCAGAGCTACGCTGTGGCTGGATTGATGATTTCTTCGACGACCTAGAGGCAACAGAGGGGCGCAACCATCCGCGACCCGCCGTCTCGGAGTCACCCACTTACAAACCCGACAAGGAAGGCGGTTTGGCTGAGGCTGATCGTAGCTTCGCCGACAATCCAACACAGGTGGTCCCGCCCGGTGAGACAGCTTGGCGCTTGGCTAACGTGGATCCGGGTTGTTTCTACGCCGCAATGGGTTTCCTCGAAATCGCCTATCGCAACCGCGACGCGACATCCTCAACACCAACGCGACTACTCTTCAGCCGGCTTAGCCAAGCCCAGTCCAGCAACATCTTCCCTCAGCATGCGCAGTATCGACCTTACCGGGGCAAGCGAACGCATCGAACGGCGATAGGTGACCCCGCTCCTGATCGTCCACTCGTAGCCGCGCACCTTCAGCGCCGACAGATCTGTATTGATGTCCAGGTGGAGGAGCGGCCGAGGCAAGCTTGTAAGGAAGCCGTCTCGCCGCACGAGTTCCAGGGCCAGTTCGAGCGATTCGGTGGACACGACGGATTTCGGACCGACAATCCCTCTTGATTTGAAAAGCCGGTCAACCTGCTCCCTAGCGATGCTGTCGTAACTGAGCATTACCCAAGGACGCCGCGCGAGTTCCTGCAACTGGACTTCGGCTTGCGCGGCGAGCGGAGCGGTGCTCGATGCCACGATGCAGTTCGGCTGGTCGTAGAGAAAGAGTTCCTCTAGCGTTTCGCCACTCGCCTCGTCCGGCTTCCGCAAGCCGCCCGCGTAGAGGCTGATCTCGCCGGCCTGCAGCGCCGGGATCAGCAGGGTTCCCACCCCCGTCCGAACCGAGACGCGCAGATTGGGATAGTCGCGTGTAAGCCGGGCCAATAGGCGTGGCATAAACACCACCGCGTAAGTCGGGCCTATGCCGATCCGCAGTTCCCCCTGCGCTCCGTCACGCGTCGCGCCGAGTTCAATCAAGGATCCGTCCCATTCGGCCTGGATATTGCGGGCGCGCCGGTAAAAGACCTGCCCCATCTCGGTGAGAACGACGCCGCGTGCCGACCGGTCGAAAAGTGGCGTGCGCAGATGCTCCTCCAACAGGCGCAGCGATTTCGACAGCGCCGGCTGGCTGATGTTGAGGCTGCGCGCCGCGCTCTGGACGCTGCCGAACTCGGCCACTGCCAGGAAATGCCGAATACGCCCGATCTGGTCCATCGATTTCAGTTATACCTGATATATCGAGAACTATTACCCTCTCCGCTCCGGCACGTCTAGCATGGACGCGAATGGGAGGAACTCTATGCGGGCGATCTTCGTGCTCTTCGATTCGCTCAACCGCACCGCACTCGGCTGCTATGGTGGCGAGCAGGTTGCAACGCCGAATTTCGATCGCTTTGCGCGCCGTGCCGTGACCTTCGACAAGCACTATGCCGGCTCGCTTCCCTGCATGCCGGCGCGCCGCGACATTCACACCGGACGTCTGAACTTCATGCACCGGTCTTGGGGTCCGCTCGAGCCTTTCGACAATTCAATGCCGGAAATCCTTAAATCGTCCGGCATCTACACTCACCTCATCAGCGATCATTTCCACTATTTCGAGGACGGCGGCGCGACCTATCATAGCCGGTATCGGTCCTGGGAATTCATCCGCGGCCAGGAGTACGACCCGTGGATCGCCATGGTCGAGCATCCCATTAAGCGCTTCAAGGAGATGTATTCGGATAAGCACTACAACGTGCCGACCGAACCCAAGCGACGCCAGCACCAGGTCAACCGCGAGAAGGTCACGCTGGAAGAAGAGTTTCCCGGCCCGCAATGCTTCGAGCGGACGTTCCGCTTTCTCGACGACAATCGCGGCGCCGATAACTGGATGCTGCATCTGGAGTGCTTCGATCCGCACGAACCCTTCCACGCACCCGACCGATACAAGGACGCCTATCGCACCGCCTACAACGGCCCGATCCTCGACTGGCCGAAATATGCTCCCGTCCGAGAGAACGAGACCGAGATCGCCGAGATCAGGGCCAACTATGCCGCGCTGGTTGCCATGTGCGACGCCTATTTCGGAAAGCTGCTCGACTATTTCGACGAGCACGATCTGTGGAAGGATACCTGTCTCATCCTCACCACCGATCACGGGTTCCTGCTTTCCGAGCACGACTGGTGGGGCAAGAACCTGACTCCCTACTACGAGGAGATTTCGCATATCCCGCTGATCATGCATTACCCTCACTTCGCTGACCGCGCCGGCGCGCGCATTGATGCGTTGACGCAGACGACGGACCTGATGCCGACGCTTCTCGACATGTTCGACCGGGCCTGCCCGCCCGAGGTCACCGGCCGCTCGCTGCTGCCGCTGATCGCCGGCGCGCCGGGTCCAGAAGCCATCATATTCGGCATGTTCGGTGGGCCGATCGGCGTCACCGACGGCGAGTACAGCTATTTCCGCTATCCGGAGAACCTGTTCGACGAGCGGCTCGGAGAATACACGCTGATGCCGACCCACATGACCGGCTTCTTCAACGGCAACGAGATGATGACTGCCGCGCTGGCCGAACCGTTCGACTTCACCAAGGGCCAGAAGGTGCTGCGGTATGATGCGCTGAACGAGGCGCGGCGGCCACCCGGGCTGGACGGCACGAAGTTCGGTGCCTTCAAGTCCGCGATCTACCACAATGCGAGCGATCCAAATCAGCTCAATCCGATCCACGATCCGGCGGTGGAGGCACGGCTCCGTCGGGCGGCGATCCGCATCCTGCGCGAGCATGATGCGCCGCCGGAATATTTTGCCTGGATGTCGCTCGATACGGCCGCGGTGGAATAGTCGAACCCAAGGGAGGAAATCGCAATGCAACCTGTCATCCTAACATTCTCGCGTCGGAGCGTGCTGCACGCCTGTGCGGCGGCTTGCATCGTTGCGGCAGGCGCCGGCATAGCCCTTGCCCAGGGCCAGCCGCCGATCACGATGGCGATCAACCAGTCGCCATGGCTCAAATCGTTCGTTGCCATGGTCGACGAATACGAGAAGGAGACCGGGAACAAGGTCGAGCTCGATGTCACGCCATTCGGCGGGCTCCTTGAAAAAATCCGCAACTCCGTGCGAGGCGCGCAGGGCGCTTACGACATCGTCAACGTGAATTCGCTCTGGCTGTCCGAGATCTATTCGGGTGAGTTCCTCGCCCCCCTAGGCGACGTCCAGGCAGGCTATGCGCTGCCCGAGGGCGTGCTGACCTATGGCGACACGACAAACTGGGACGCCGCGGCCGGCACATTTGCCAGTGGCGGCGCGCTGATGGGCGTGCCGGTCAACGGCAACGTGCAGGTGCTCTACTACAACACTGACATCTACGCGAAGCTTGGCCTGCATCCGCCGATGACGTGGGACGAACTCCTCGCCAACGCACAGGCAATCCAGAAAGAAGGCGAGGCCTATGGCTTCGTGCCGCGGGCCGCTCGCGACTCGATCGTCTACAACTTCACTCCCTACCTCTTCAGCCACGACGCGGCCTTCTTTAAAATCACCGGCCCCGACGAGGCCGATGTCGTTGTCAACAGCCCCGAAGCCCTCACGGCGCTGGAAACCTATGCGAAGCTGGCCACGGAATCGGGCCCTCCCGGACCCGGCAACATCGCGCAGGGCGAACTGATCCAACTTCTCGCCACCGGTAAAGGCGCACAGGCGATTGCCGTCATCGCCGCCTGGGGACAACTCGAGGACCCCAATTCCTCACGCGTCGTCGGAAAGATCTCCGCCGCGCTGCTGCCCGCCGGCCCGGCCGGCACGGTCGCATCGAGCGCTGGCCACTGGGTGGCCGGCATCCCCAGGAATGTCGCGCCCGAGAAGCAGAAGGCGGCACTGGCGTTTCTCGACTGGTTCGCAGCCAAGGAGCGTCAGGTCGACTATGTGCGCGCCGGCGGTGTACCGGTCAGGGGCGACATAACCGGCGCGGATCTTGGCGACGAGGCGGCGTTCCGCTTCATCGACGCCTATTCGCAAAATGCCCAGCACGCGGTGATGGGCCTCCCCTTCGCGCAGGCCGCGGAAGCCTCCGACGCCATGGCGCTCAGTCTCAACCGCGCCGTCATCGGCGAGATGACGCCTGCCCAGGCGCTCAACCAGGCCGCCGCCGACCTGGCCGGCGTCCTGGAGCGCAACGGTTTCGCCGTCACGAGGCTTCCAAATCTGTGATGATGTGAAGCGACGCCGGCTACGACCGGCGTCACTCCCCCGGGCAGGATCGATGCGATGATTTCTCACGGGCCAAGCTACAAGGAGCGGCGCAACAAGCGCTGGATCGCGATCTCGCTGCTGCCTGCGGTCGCCCTGTTCATCGTTCTGACCGCGTTCCCGGTCGTCAATCTTCTGGCGTTGAGCTTCTTCCACGTCGAATGGCGCGATGCGACCTCGGCTTTCTCCTTCGTCGGCCTCGACAACTACCACCGGCTGTTTTCGACCGAAAAGGTGTTCTGGGACGGTGTGTGCAATACGGCCCTCTTCGCCGTGACCGCCGTGTCCTGCCAGATGGTGCTCGGTTTCTCCATGGCGCTCGCCGTCCGGGTCGCCGTATCCTACGGAAGCGCCGTGCTGACAGGCATCTTCCTGCTACCGATCGTCGTTCCGCCGATCGTCATCGGCACCATGTGGCGCCTCATCATGGGGCGTGAGTTCGGGCTCGCCAACATGCTTCTCGGGCTTCTGGGACTCGGGCCGGTCGACTGGCTCGGCAACCCCAGCATCGCGCTCGCCTCGGTCATCTTCGTCGACATTTGGCACTGGACGCCCTTCGTCTTCCTGCTGATGCTGGCCGGGCTCGAGTCGCTCGACGGCGAGGTCATCGAGGCCGCCCGGATGGACACGAGGAGCCGTTGGCAGCAGATCCGCCACGTCGTTCTGCCCATGATGATGCCGACCATCGTCGTCACGCTGCTGTTCCGCGTGATCTTGTCCTTCAAGGTCTTCGACGAGGTCTACCTGCTGACCTCCGGCGGCCCGGGCACCGCAACGGAAGTCGTCAACTTCTCGATCTACCGCACCTTCTTCCGCCAGGACCAGGTCGGATACGGCTCGGCGATGTCGATCGTCACGCTGTTTGCGATCAGCGTCGTCATCGTCCTTGCGCGCGGCTTTGCGCCGCGCCGCGCCGCGCGGCGGAGTGCTGCGTCATGAGGTTGCGTCTCGGGCTCGCCAACACCGTCGTGTGGGGCTATGCGCTGGTCATCCTCGGACCGACGCTCTGGGTGCTGTCCAACGCCTTCAAGTTCAAGATCGACATCATCACCGGCGCCACCATTTCTCCATTCACCTGGATCAATTTCAACGAACTGCTGTTCTCCCGCCAGTCTGATTTCCTCGCGAACCTCCTCAACAGCGCGGTGATCGGGATCGGCTCGACGGCGATCGTCATCGTCGTCGCGACAATGGCGGCGTTCACGCTGACCTGCCTCGACGTGCGTCCTTGGATGCGCTGGGCGCTGCTCGGCTGGGCGCTGCTGTTCCACATGCTGCCGACGCTCACGTTCGTGGGCTCCTGGTACCTCATGTTCTCGTTGGTCGGACTGCATGGCACCTACTTTGCCGTGATCATGACGCATGCCGTGCACAACCTGCCGATGGCGCTGTTCCTGATGATCAGCTTCGTCGGCGGCCTGCCGCGCGAACTGATCCAGGCGGCAAGGATGGATGGCTGCAGCTACGGGCAGGTGTTCTGGCGCATCGCCTTCCCGCTCGTGCGCGGCGGCATGATCGCCGCAACCGCGCTCACCTTCATCTTCTCGTGGAGCGACTTCGCCATCTCGCTGACCCTCACGTCGCGCGACACGATGACGGTGCCCGTGGCGATCGCCACCTTCGCGCAGGAATACGACATCCGCTACGGAGAGATGGCCGCCGGCACGCTGCTCTCGATCGTTCCTGCGCTGTTGCTCATTCTGCTCGGCCAGAACTTCATCGTGCGCGGCCTGCTTGCGGACGCCGTGAAATGAGCGTTTTGAAGCCGATGCGGCCCGGCGGGCGCGGGAGACATTGATGGCCGACGTCACTATCCAGGGATTCCAGAAATTCTACGGCAGCGTCGAAGTCATTCCACCGCTCGACCTTGAGGTCCGAACGGGCGAGTTCGTGGTGCTTGTGGGCCCGTCGGGAAGCGGCAAGTCAACGCTGCTGCGGATGATCGCTGGCCTGGAGAAGATCGACGGCGGAAAGCTCTCGATCGACGGCGAGGACATCACCGGCCGCGATCCCGGCGACCGCGACATGGCGATGGTGTTCCAGTCCTATGCGCTCTACCCTCACATGACGGTGGCGGAGAACATGACCTTTGCCCTGCGAATGCGCGGCACAGGGGACGCGGTGATCCGCGAGCGCTTGGCCGAGGCGCTGCGCATGCTCTCTCTCGAAGGCTACGAAAACAGGAAACCGGCGCAGCTTTCTGGCGGCCAACGCCAGCGCGTCGCCATGGGGCGCGCTATCGTGCGCCAACCGCGCGTTTTCCTATTCGACGAGCCGCTGTCGAACCTCGACGCCAAACTGCGCGCCCGCACGCGGCTGGAGCTACGCGAACTGCATGACCGGCTCGGCGCGACATCGATTTTCGTCACGCACGATCAGATCGAGGCGATGACGATGGCCGACCGCATCGTATTGCTCGACAGTGGACGCATCCAGCAGATCGGCTCCCCGCGCGAGATCTACGAGGAGCCGCGCAACCGTTTCGTCGCGAGCTTCATCGGCTTGCCCGAGATCAACCTGCTTGAGGGTGGCCTCCATGTCGACGGCGACACGATGCTCTTCAACGGTCTGACCCTGCCCGGAAGGAAAGCGGAGATGCCGACCGGCGGTGAATATACACTTGGCATTCGACCTGAAGCCTTCGACGTCTCGGCCACGCCGCTTGCCGGGACCGTGTCTCTGACGATCCGCGCGGTCGAATATACCGGCTCGGACGTCTTTGTCTTCGGAACCATCGATGCCGGACAGTTGACCGTCAAGCTGCCGGCCGAAGGGCATGCCCTGAGAGATGGCATCGGGGCCGGCGCCATCATCCATGTCAGGCCGACGGCCGAGGGGTGGCATCTCTTCGACAAATCGGGTCTGCGCGTGGGGAAGAAATAGAGCCGGTATCGATGACAGCCAAACGAACCGGGACACCTCTTTCGAAAAAGGCGCTGAGCGCGCTGGTCGGTGACTTGAGGCAGGTCGCCAGCGTCAGGCGGTTCCTCCTCTCGGACGGGTCCGAAGCAGGCATCGAGACGCTTGCCTTCTCGACCGGTGGGGGGCTCGATTTCTGGGTCACCGCGGGACGGGGGATGGACATCGCTACCCTGTCGTGGCGCGGCATTCAACTCGCCTGGCAGAGCCCGGCAGGTTTTCGGCTTCCGCCTGCCACGGCCGGGACAGGCGACCGGACGTTCAACCGCGCCTTCGGGGGCTTTCTCAATACTTGTGGGTTCGAGCACATCCGCCAGCCGGCCGAAGGAAATCCCCTGCATGGCTCGGCGCCCTTCACGCCGGCGCGCCTCAACAGCTACGGCGAGGATTGGAACACGGCTGAACCTCTCCTTTATTGCGAGGGCGAACTCGTCGTGTGGGCGTTTGGAGGCGGCGGCCATCGGCTTCATCGGCGCATCGAGGCCCCAATTGGCGGCTCGACGCTCCGCATCGTCGATGCAGTCGAGGTGATCGGGCCCGATCCGGCGCCGATCATGGCGCTCTATCACTTCAACCTCGGCTATCCGCTGCATCAGGAAGGCACCGAAATCAGCCTCGACGGCGTCGTGGTGACAGGCCCTCTGCCACGGCACGAGCCGGCCCCCGCGCAATCGACTCTGCACACGGCTTCTCCTGGGCGGGCAGTCTGCCGCGTCGACGGTGGCGGGGCGACCATCGCGTTCCACTGGTCGACCGATACCTTGCCCTGGCTTCAACTCTGGCGAGACCTGCGGCCTGGTTGCGGAGTGCTGTCCGTCGAGCCCTGCTCGATTGCCAGGTCGGAAGACGGTAGGTCCACGAGCACGCCCTGCATAGAACCGGGCCGGCCGGTTCGGTTCGAGATCGAAGTTATCCTCGCCGATGCAGTTCACGCCCGTACCCCGGTAACATTCAATGATCGCGAAAATTGCTCCAGGAGTTTGCGCGGCCTCCGCATGTGGCCCCGCGTGGCAATTGCAACGCGGGCGACACTGCGGCTGGCGGCGACGATCGTCGGGCGTGTGAAGGTTTGGCGCGCATCGTCTCACGGCTCGATCTGGAACGGAGGATCACGGAATGGATCAAGCAGACGCACGCCGCGGCCCTCGAAATCCTTGGTGTTGCGGGTCACGAGGACGAGACCGTGAACCCGCGCAGTCGCAGCGAGCGCCATGTCCCACCGGTCCTTGTTCTTGGCGCCGAGCATTCGCGTCCATTCCTCGACGATCGTGGCGTCGACGGGAATGATGCGGTCGATAAAGGCCTTTTCGGCGGCTGCGACGGCCTTGAGCAATTCCGCCGACCTCTACGGGTCGCGACGCTTCAGCGCTTCCGCGCCGCGGCGCTTCTCGAACAGGGTGACGACGCTCAGCCTCAGATCCGCATCGTCGACGGTGGCGAGCCATTTGCGCAAATTCGCATTGCCCCGCGCGCCGAATTCGCGGAGCACATTCTCATCGATCAGATAGGCGGTCACGGAATCCTGCGCGGCACGACCTCCGTCGTCGGCGCTTTGTCGTCGAATGCGCCAAGGTCGGCCAATTCAGCGAGAGCGCGCTTCAGGCTCCGGGGGGGATAGGGCCGTCCGCGCTTGGGATAGGCCTTCGCATATTCGATCGCGGATTCCACCTGCTCGGGAGTCAGCGATGGAAAGTCCGCCACGATCTCAGCGATAGACTGCGTGCGGGCCAAGGCCGCCACCATGTGAACGGGAATGGTAGTGCCCTTAATGAGCGGGTCGCCTCCGTCGTCGGCCTCCACCCACCGGCGGAGCTCCTCGAGGCGTCGGAGCCGGCTCTTGAGGTCGGCGTCGACTTTGCCGAGATCGAGTACGAGCTCTCCAAGCGTGAGGCGATGGGCATCGGCGGAAAGCTGACGGATTGCCTCGTAGAGGCGCCGCCGTCCGGCGGGCGTCAGATCCTTTTCGAGCCGGTCGGCAACCAGGAGGAAGCGCATCTCAGCGGGTCCCAGCAGGCGCTGCACGGCACTGCCGACCCGGCGCTGGCGCGCGCGGATGAGACCGGTATCGACGGCCTTGTTGAGCGCGGTGGTCGACCGATTGAGAACGTAGCCGGCCTCGGTAAGTGTGAACGCTTCGGCGGCGGACATGCCTGTCTCCTGTTCTAATCTATCCCCAGTATAGGGATTAATTAAATGAAGTGCAAGCCGACGGGTTCGCCCGTTCGCGAGACCGGAGATCATCGCGGCTCGAAGGCTCGGGCGATCGGGCTGTGCGGCACGACGAACCGCGCGGGCTCATCGACCCAGAGCTTGGCGATCTGCATGAGCTGCTTAGCCGCCGTGCCGGAGAACTGATGCTTCTTCACGATATCGGCGCTGAACCGCTTGCTCCCTGGCTGTCGGCCATCGCCGCCGCCGATCGGGTCTATGTCGACATAGAGACGCTCCGGCCCCCCTTTTCCCTTCAGCATAGCTGTATCTCTTCCCCGGCGACGCGCCACCTGAAAACTTGGCATCGCTCGTCGGCGAGCCCATCAACGTCGAGCGGATCAGGGCAAACTGGAATGACATCCTGCGTCTCGTCACGACGATCCGTTCCGGCCAGGTCCGGCCATCGACCTTGCTGGCGAAATTGTCCGCATTCCCGCGCCAAAACGGACTGGCGCTCGCGTTGCGCGACATTGGGCGCATCAATCGATCCATCTTCCTGCCGCAATGGTGGCAGAACCCTGAAATGCGCAGGAACGCCACCGCCGGCCTCAACAAGAGCGAGGCCCAGAACACTCTGGCCCGGGCGCTGTTCTTCAATCGTCTTGGAGAGCTGCGGGACAGAACCTTCGAGAGCCAGTTCTACAGGGCGTCCGGGCTGAACCTGCTCATCAACGCCATCGTCTATTGGAACACGCTCTATCTCGAGCCGGCGTTCGTCGAACTCAATCGCGAAGGCGTCACCACACCGCCGGACGTGATCAAACACATCACGCCGCTCGGATGGCAGCACATCAGCCTGACCGGCGATTACATCTGGACCCCGGCTGACAACCTCGACCTCAGGCCGCTTCGGCGAGAGACGTCGATGCTGGCCGCTTGATCACTATATGCTCTCAAATGTCGGACAGATTCACCACTTTCGTGTCGTGACGCCAACCTGCGCCGTTAAGAGGCCGCCGTCCGCCGAAAGTCAGGATCGCCGCTACTGTCGCTTGGCAGTCCCGTACCGGCTAGGGCAGCACCCTGACGCGTCCCCGGAGCTACCCCAATCGGCCAGCTCCGCGACTTTTGCATCGCTTCTGCCGCACCGTTTGAAATTGACATGTCGGGTATCTCACTTGCAGACACCGCAATGACGTTGCCATTCCAGGAATTCTCGTCAACTCCCGGAAGCACCGAAGGGCATCCGGCGCGCTTCGCGGCCGCAAGCGCGGTGTCGCAGCCCGTGTCGGCACCGGGCGTGATCTCTTCGGTCGCAAGGCGAGACATGGCAGCTGTGGTATCGCGACCCGGATCCGACCCTTCCCTGAGGGTATCGCTCATGAACGGCTCCGGCGCGTCCCATCCGCCGTGAGCCCCAGCCCGGAAAATCCTCCAGCCGGGCGGTCCTAAATCGGGGTGCACCTCAGTGATCGACGGACTCTCCCAAATCTGGAGGAAGTTCAGGGTCTCAGGTCCGATAGCTACTCTGTGTGCTTTTGACTTTGGTCAAGCCCCCGCGCGATTTCAATGACGGCGTTCGCTCGCCCCTCCAAAAGGGCGTCGAGAGGCGAGCTGCCGCCAAATGCCGGATGAGATTTCACTAGCCACTGCCAAGCAAGACGGCGATCGCGAAATATTTCGACGAGGTCTGCAATGCCTTGCACTGGTCTCCCGTCAATAAACTGCTTTAACGGGAATACCGGCTTACGACTGCTGCGGGTGTCAAGTGCGATGACTTCGTTCAGCTTTTGCCATCTATAAAGAGTAGATCGTGGTATGCCGAAATGCCTCTCGATCAGTGTGGGACCCGCAACAGGCCCAGCCCATTCGTCTGCCAAATGAAGCCGCCCTGCCGCGGGTGGGGGGGCTGCCACTTCAAATTTCCTAATCCGTTTATCGACGTCCTTTTTTGCCTCACTGGTCAATTGAGATACAAACTCCGTTCCAAATTCGGCAATGTCATCTTTGATGGTCAGTAGTGCCCGTTGCATTGATTGCGGTTGAGAAGCCAATTGCGACCCAATTACAGCCGCCAACTCCGCAATCAAGTGGACAGCGTTAGGATACAAGGTTGGATCATGCTCAACCAGTACTGAATGAATTGTAGTGTAAAGGCGTCTTTCAATATCTTCGCGACGGGCTAGCTTCAGTTTATGCCTCTCCCTGGAGAATTTGCGCTCGTCAGCCAAGGGATTTTCTCTCGTGGAACTTGCTGTCGACCCCGTGCAATCGGACAGGGCCAAGTTGGATTTGATCCGCGATGAACTCGCGGGGTGAACGATACTCAAGCGCCTTCTGCGGACAAAGGCGACCCCGATATCCGAACCACAAGGGCAGCTTTTGTATCACCGTTGTAGCGTCTGGCAAGGAGTGAAAGCGTACTATTCATGTTTCATTATCGATAATAAGGCCCGGCCACTCTCGGCTCCAGTCCAACGATGCGGGCCAAACCAGGGTTTATTATGCGATGTGGGCGAAACCATTCTCGGAGAGCCCCCCGATCTTTTCCGACAAGCGTTTGACTTTGGTCGAATCGACCCCGGCAGCGACGACGATGAGGTCGCGACTGCGTCGCCTTAGTGGCGACATGCGAAATAGCTTCACGCGGTTGCCGCAGTTGAGCGATAAGGCGGGCCCGACGCCAAAATCCCGTATCCGGTATTCGCGAAGCTGCTCGGCACCGGGTCGAGGACAGTCACTCTGGGACCCTATAGCTCGGTTTGAGTCTGTCGAACTCCGCGTCGGATACCTCCATTCGTCCGATCAGCATGCTGCAGTCGAGATGGTCGATGAGGTATGTGGCGACGGACCCTGACCACCAGCGCGCCAGGGTCCCGTGCTGGCGATGCCCGATAACGACCAGATCGGCGTTGATTTCCTTCGCGACGGCGCGAATTTCCGGGCCGGGATCGCCCATCGCAAGCCGCGTGTCGGGTTCAAATCCTATATCCCGCAACTGCCGTTCACCTTCGGCGAGGATGTTTTTATAGACCTCGCTCTGCTCGCCCACGACTCCGGGATAAACACCTTCGGCAACGACAATCCCGGTGGAAATCTGCACAACCGCCAGGAGACACACCTGGGCCTCGCAGAGCCGCGCCAAGCGTGCACCCTCGCGTAGTGCCAGACGACCTTCGACGGACCCGTCATAGGCGAGGAGAATGCGTCGATACATGCGTACCTGCGTTGCCACATTGCACCAGAACCAGAGTTGCGCTATGTCGTTAGCATACTATCAATAAGAAAGCTATCAAGTGGGCATCGGCCAGGAATTCGCCATGGAGCTTGCACGGGTTGGGCGTCGTTGGAGAACCGGCCTTGATGCGCGCGTGAAACATCTCGGATTGACGCAAGCGCGATGGATCGCGCTGCTGCATCTGCGGCGGGCGGGGGCGATGTCGCAAAGGAATCTCGCCGAGCAGATCGGGGTTGAGGGACCGACCCTGGTGCGTCTCCTGGATGCGCTCGAGCAGCGCGGTCTGATCGAGCGCGTCGATTCCGATGATGACCGGCGCGTCAAGAATATCCATCTCGCGGAAAGCGCCAAGCCGCTTATCGAGGAAATCACGCGCATTTCCGATGCGTTCAGGGAAGAACTGCTCGAAGGCGTTCCCGCGAATGATCTGGCGGCGGCGCACCGCGTGCTGGGACTCATCGGCGACAGGCTGGAAAGATCGTAGAATGAACATGGAAGCAAAGCCGTCGCAATTCTCCGGGGCGGCGCACTCAGCTGCTGGCACTGTCGAGACACCACCAGCTACGAAGAAAGGCGGGCTAGGGCGCAGGTTGGTTCGCACGACGGCGCTTTTCGCGGTGCTCGGCGTCGTCGCGTATTTCACCTATCCCTGGCTGGCAGCGCGGTGGACGCACGTCTTTCTCGACGATGCCCGGATCGCGGCAAATATGATCGCCGTCAGCAGCGAAGTGTCCGGCAGGATCATATCGCTCCCCGTTATTGCGGGCGACAAGGTCGTTCGTGGACAGGTTCTGGCTACCATCGATGCGGCATCCGCCTCACAGGAACTGAAGGGCCTGGAAGCACAGGTTACAGGCGTCAAATCCCAGCAGAACCAGCTGCGTGCCCAGCAGGGTTTCGTTCGAGGTCAGGTCGCGGCGAAGCTTCAGGCGGCCCAAGCCCAGATTGCCGCAGCTCAAGCCTCCCATGCCGCCGCCGAGGCCGCGCTTCAGAATGCGCAATCTCAATTCGGCCGTGTAAAGGCGCTCGCAGGTCGAAACGTTCTATCGGCCCAGCAGCTCGAAGACTCGGATGCCCGGTTGGCTGCCGCCACCCAGCAGGAACGGTTGACCGCGGCCGGGATTCTGACAGCCCGCGCCAATCTCGAAGTCGTGAAGGCTGAAGAGGCACAGCTTGGCGTCCTCGACCAGCAGATCGCGACCCTTGATTCGCAGGTCGAGGCACTTTCGGCGCAGATCGAACAGAAACGCATCGACCTCGGCCGCCGCGACATCAGGGCAGAGTTTGACGGCGTTATCGATAGCACCTTTATCGATGCGGGGGAGTACGTATCGCCCGGCACGCGGCTCCTGATCTACCACGACCCGAGCACAGTCTGGGTCGACGCCAACGTCAAGGAGACGGACTTCAGGCGGCTGACGGCCGGCGCGCCGGCGCAGATTACTATCGACGCGTATCCGGATCGGGAATTCCGCGGCGAAGTCGTCCGGATCGGCGAAGCCGCCACCAGCCAGTTCGCTCTGCTGCCGAGCCCCAATCCGAGTGGCAACTTTACCAAAGTCACTCAGCGCCTGCCGGTGCGGATATCCATCGAACAGCAGGATGGCCTCCTGCGCCCCGGAATGATGGTGGAAGTCAGCATCGATGTCGATTGAAGACCTGTTCGACAGCTACGGTCCGGCCTATCGCTGGCTCGCAACAGGCACTGTGATGATCTCGGCCATCGCCGTCGTTCTGTCGACGACCATCGTCAATGTCGCGATCCCCGGCGTCATGGGCGCTTTCGGCATCAGCCAGGTCGAGGCACAATGGATTTCGACCGGCTTCCTTGCAGCAATGACGGCGACCATGCTGCTTGCCGATTGGGCCAACAAGGCATTCGGCCAGCGAGCCAGCATGATAACGGCCCTCGCCCTGTTTGCCGCAGGGTCCGTTCTTGGCGGCGTCGCGCCGAACGAAACCGTTCTAACCATTGCAAGGGTTATCCAGGGCGCTGCCGCCGGCATCGTTCAGCCGCTCGCCATGGTCCTTCTGTTCCAGGTCTTTCCGGCAGACCAGCGCGGCGCCGCCATGGGTATATTCGGCATCGGCGTTGTGCTCGCGCCGGCGCTCGGCCCATGGATCGGCGGGATACTGATTGACGCTTTCAACTGGCGCTACGTCTTTTATCTCGGGATTCCGTTTGCCGCCCTCGGCATTTTCTTGTCAAATCTGTTTTTGCCGACTCGCGCCGACAAGGGTCCTCGTCCAGGATTCGACTGGTTCGGCGTGCTCCTTTTGAGCGTGTTCCTCGGTGTTCTCCTGAATGCGCTGACGAACGCTCAGCGAGAAGGCTGGACGTCCGATCCGATCCTCGCGCAATTCGCGATTGCTATGATCGCGGCCTCAAGCTTTATCTGGTGGGAGATAAGGGCGGCCAAGCCCATGCTCGACATGCGGCTTTTCAGGCAGCTACCGTTCGCCTCGGCTTGTCTGGTCGGCTTCATCATGGGTGCGGGTCTGTTCGGATCCACCTATCTGGTTCCGCTGTTCGTGCAGACGATTCAGGGTTTCACCCCTACCCAGGCCGGATTGCTTTTGATGCCGTCGGGATTTGTGCTGGTCTTTGTCTTCCCGATTGCCGGACGCATGTCTGATAAGCTCCCATCCGGCTGGTTGATCGGCTCCGGGATGGCCATTTTCGCCTATTCCTCCTACCTGACGGCCGACATCGACATCAACACCACCTTCTGGATGCTTGCCTGGCTCACCGTTCTTTCGCGCATTGGCCTCGGGCTGGTGTTTCCTTCTCTGACCTCTGCATCGCTTAAGGTTCTTCCAAGGGAACTGGTCGCGCAGGGATCAGGCGCGATCAATTTCATTCGCCAGCTTGGTGGCGCGTTCGGGGTCAACCTGTTAGCCGTGTTCATGGAACGGCGCACCGTCATGCACGCTGACGCGTTCGCCGCGACCCAAACCACCGACAACTCCGCCACGATGACGTTGCTGAGCCAGGTCGCTGCAATGGTCAAGACAGCGGGTGTCCCCGACTTCCAGCAATTGCCGACGGCCGCGTCGTTTCTGGCGCAAACCATCATCATTCAGGCCAACACCGCCGCGTTCCGGGATGGGTTTATTGTTGTGACGATCGTATTCCTGGTCGCTCTATGGCCGACGTGGCTGCTGCACCGTGCCGAAGCACGGCACCGGCTTCAATCCCACGCGGCGCCTGTGGAAGGCGGGGCGTAAAAACAACCATCCGGTCAAGTGCTTTTGCTGAAGGCGGAGGGCTACCCGGTGCGCAGTCCGTAGTAGCTTCTATGGAGAGGCGCAGTCTGGAGCCAAGCCGTTCGCAAAAAAGGCGTTAGCGTTAGCGGGACGGCGACGGACCGCGTAACAGAAAATGCAACCCTGCCATCGGCGCCACCAGAATTGTTTGGCGAAGGGGTCATATCTGTTGCTTCCAGTTCGCGCCACGCGCCTGAAGCGCCTGCCGGCCAATTGGGCGATTGAAGTCGCTTGCCACTCTCGGCACTGAACGAGCAAGCTGAGCATATCAATGCCGGTTCAGATCCACGCGCCCAGACTGGTCTAACCATAACTTCCGTAGGGCTCAGTACCCTCACAATTGCGATGTCCGTCGCCTTCGCACGGCGTGTCAATCGCCGGCCAGCGCTTTTCCAACGAGAACGAATGGGCTTGAGATTGTCGAACCAATTGATTTGAAGACGAAAGCGCCGGCCTGCCGTAGCGGTTGTCCGGCGTTCAAGTCTCCCGTTTCCTCGAGTTGCGCGTAAATCGAGGCAACAAGCGCATAGCGGTTGTGATTCAGGGGATCCAACGTGTCGAGAGACGAAATATCCACGAAGGCAATATTGGCTTGTCGCGCGGCTTCCTCGACGCGGGGATCGGTGACATCGAGAGCGCCCACGCGCTCGTGCTGCCCCGCCAGACGCTGCGAAACCAGAAGGGCTCGGTCGTCCGGCGAAACGAGTACGATCAACGGCATCTCCATCGGGCCAACGACGTTCATCTGGGCACGGAACACGTCAGCGTCAATGTCGGGTGCGGCGAGCACCACCTGAAGACGGTCGAGAACACGATCCTGGCCTGTCAGACGCAGTTGCCGCAGCGCCTCGACCGTCAGCAGGCCGCCCATCGAATGTGCGAAAAGATTGATCTTAAATACATTGCGATCGCGGGCAAGGGCGGCGAGCATCTCCACGAGATAGTCGCGCGAATAGATAACTGCGTCGCGGTCGGCAACATACCCTGCAACCGTGGCCTGCGAGGGCCATGCGAACAATATGGATGAAGTTTCCTGCTGGCTGTCCCCGACCATCTGCGCAAGCCGGAACAGCGCCTGCTGGAAATTCTGGTTGTAGCCATGCACAAAGAGGGAGACCTCGCCTTGCGTCGATCGCGCCGAGGCCGAGAGTCTCGCGAGAAACTCGCGCTCGTCCAAACCCTGCTGATCGACGACCGCGACCGTCCTTTGCGGGTCCGGTCGATTCCGTGGCCAGTCAATTTTCCCCGGCTGCCTGCCAGGCGGCAGCGAGATGTCGAAGGTGGCGTAATTCGTCTGCCGCGCGCGTTCGCCAGTGAACCGGGTGACGCCGGGCGCCTCCCTGGCGCGGGTGGTTGCTGTGTAGACGGTGACTGTCTGCGCTCCGTCGACCTGGGCTTGCACCGGCTCCAAAATTTCGGGACCCGGCCGGCTTGCACAGGCGGAAAGCGAGACGCCGACGGCAAGTAGCTGGAGGCCAAACACAACCTCGTGCAAGAGGCGCAGCAACGGAGCACGAAAATCTGCCCAGGATCCTTGCATGTTCGGGAAGACCTTCAGTCTGAACAAAATCTTTTCCTTTTCAGGAACGCGAACGTTTCTGCCTAGTCATCCTGGCCATAACAGCAACGATCCGTTCAAGATAGCTTGTCCTCGACGATATCGTCTTCTGGTTGTTCTTCACCGTTGTCCTCTCCGCTCGCCAACCCGACCGGAATATCTCCCGCCAGCAACTTTTCCTTCGACAGTAGCCCTGCGTCCTCGAGCGCCTCGAAATACGGCAGCTGGCGCAGCGTGTCGAGCCCGAACTCCAGCAGGAACTTTTCGTCGTGACGTAGGTGTAAGGCGCGCCAGGCGTCGGACTGCGCGGTCCGGAGGCGATCAGCTTTGCGCCGCGCAGATGGCCGATCAGGTCGCGAGAGATCTCTTTCCCAAAAAACGACGACAGTTCTCCACGCGTGATCGGTTGGAAATACGCGATGCACATCAGCACCAAAACCTCGGACTGCGTCAGCTCGGCCGTCTTCTCGCCTCCGCCAACCGCCTCACGGATGGCGTCGGCATAGGCAGGTCGGGTCAGGTGCCGAAAACCGCCGGCGACGGCGACCAGATCGTAGGGCCGGCCGCACAGCTCCTCGCGAATATCGTCGATCAACAGGTCGATGCTGCAGCTTTTTCCGACGATGCGGGCCAGCGTTTCGTGGCTGACCGGTTCGCTGGCGGCAAAGATCGATGCTTCGACGCGGTTCATCCATTCGCCCCAGCGCGCCTCCGGCGGCAGGTGATCCAGCTCCCGGTCAAACAGACGGTCATCTGACCGATGATCATCTGACCGGCCCTGCTCTCGCCTTTTGCGCGCCGTCCCGGTCATTGGTCTAGATCCCGTAGATGCGGAAGGCGGTGCGGCCCGACAGTTCACGCACGGCGCCGAGTTCTACCAGCCGGTCGAACAGGCGGCGCAGCCCGCGGTCGCTCATCCCTGCGATCTTTTGCGATGCCACGGTCGCATCGTCAGACAAAAGTTGCTCCACCACAGTGTCCGCCGCCTTGGCCCGGAGTTTTGGCGCGACAGCAAGCAGTTTTTCCGCGCGGCGCCAGAGCTCGGCGGAGAGGTCTATGGCCAAACCGGCCGAAGCTGCGAAATTGGCCAAGATGTGGAATGTTGCGCGAACGGATTGATCGGACCGGCTGGCTGGGGGTGTCTTTACCGCGAACTCCACAACGGCGGCAGGCAGATCATCGACACGCCTCTTAGGGGCGACATCATCGGCGTCAGGGCCGTCGACGGGCCGAACTACGCCACTCTGTCGGCGATATCGGAGCTGTCGCTCTTTGAAGTTCCGAAGTGGGCACTGGACCGTGCGATGCTCCTGCACCAAGCCATCGGTAATATGCTGACCCGCGCCATCGCGCGCCAGAATTCCATCTTAGCGGAACACCTGATCAATGCCGGGCGACGCAATGCGATAACCAGGACCGCCCACCTTTTATGGCCTGGCCGCCCGAGGGAGATTCGATTGCCCACTCACCCAGCAGGATCTTGCCGATATCCTTGGCCTCACGGCTGTTCATGTCAGCCGGACCTTTGGGGAGTTGCGGAAGGCCGATATCGCTTCGTTCAAGGCTGGATCTGTTGAGATCATCAACGGTACCACACTGATGAAACTGTCGAGCTTCGACAGCGAATATCTACGGCTGACATAGCTGGCCGGACTTTACTCGAACGATTTCACTTTCGAAGTGAGTCTGAGCCGAAATCTAATGTTTAGGAAATGGTGGCAAGCTACCCCCGAGCCAACGACTGGATGGCTCAGAGTTGTGCAGGACAAAGCAGTTTCAGGGCCCGGCGATTGTGTCAGATCGAATGCACCTCGATGCGCTGGACGATCCAGCGATCACTGCGGAAGTTGAGCGACTTCTAGCGCGCCGCACGCGTGACATCCGCCTCACAGGCGAGATCAACCGGCTGTTTCGAGCACGTGTCTGGTCGCAAACGGCGAAGATCATCCGCGCCTGGATGATTTGGGTGTCCTTCTTGGATGTGCTGACCTTGGCGCTCTACATGCTGCTGCTTCCAAGGGCGATCGCGCTATCCATGCTTCTGCCTGGAGCCATCATCCCGCCCGTCGTTATCGCCGTCGTCCTCATCTGGCGAAAGCCGCGTGCCCTCTGGCTCCAAGGGGCAACGCTGATCGCGGGCATGTTCCTCATCCTGTTGTCGGTCGCACTGGTCGGCGCAAGTGCCGGTGGCGAATTCTACGAGCGGCACCTGAGCATCATGCTGTTCGTCGCGATTACAGCCATCATCATCTTCAGCATCCCACTCGACTGGACGGTGACGCTCGCCACTTTGGCACTCGCACTCTATCTCGCTTTTCAGCTACAGAACCCGGGGCTCGAAATCGGGAGTGCGGTGGCTGCGACCCTATTTTTCGCCAGTGGCGTTTTTGCAACGGTTGCCGCGCGACGCACCATGACAATTCTCGCTCAGAAAACATTCCTTCTTGAGCTTCGTGACCGACGTAGGGTTGCCGAACTGGCGGCAGCGAACGACCAGTTGAAGCTTCTCGCGAGGACCGATCCGCTCACTGGCCTCGCCAACCGGCGCTGGATGACCGAAACCCTCGACCACCTCTGGGGCGGTCGCAGAAAAATCCCCGGCGGCGCCGCTATGCTCATGTGTGACATCGACGAGTTCAAAATGCTGAACGATCGCCTCGGCCATGCCGAGGGCGATCGTTGTCTGGTCAAAGTGGCGGGTATAATCCAAGCCAACGTAAGGTATGATCGAGATCACGTAGCGCGCTATGGCGGTGAAGAATTCCTCGTCCTTCTTCCTGGACTAAACGAGCAAGAGGCTATCGTGGTGGCCGAGCGGATTCGCGAGAGTGTCGAAGCCGCCGCGCTTCCCAACCCTTCTTCTCGGGCGTCCCGCCACGTCACCATCAGCATTGGAGTTGCGGTTCAGTCGCAGACTGAAGTGGACACCTCACCGGAGCAACTCCAGCGTCACGCGGATGCGGCGCTCTATCTTGCCAAGCAAGCCGGCCGCAACCGAGTCCTACTCCACAAACCGGAGACGTCGGTGCGCAAAAATGGCCCAGCGGCGCGCTGATGCCTTGAGTGCGTCTGCTTTGCCAGCCGACCAAAAGCCAGCATTCCCAGCGGCCCGCCCGAGGTTCGAATTGCGCGCCACAACACGAACACGACTTGCCGGTGAGCGGGCCATCCGTCCACACGGTATAGCGCTCTCCTGCCGGCAGGTCGCTGAAGATCAGTCAACGAGGGGCTGCGATTACCGGTAGTGGCGGCGTTACCCAGCCGCTGGAGCCGCTTCAGCCAACATCCTCATCGCCGGCTGGATCGTCGAGCGCCCCCGTCAAGTCTCCCGCCAGCAGCTTTTCCTTCGAAAGCAAGCCTGCGTCTTCGAGCGCTTCGACGTCGGGCAGGTCGCGCAGCGAATTGAACCCGAACTGCAGCAGGAACTGTTTCGTCGTCACATAGGTGTAGGGCGCGCCCGGCGTCGGGCTGCGGGGCCCCGAGGCGATGAAGTTTTGGCCGCGCAGCGTGCCGATCAGATCGCGGCTGATTTCCTTGCCGAAGAATGTGGAGAGCTCGCCACGGGTGATCGGCTGGAAATAGGCAATGCACATCAGCACCAGTACTTCTGACTGCGAGAGGTCTATTCCGCGCTCATCGGGGCCGACGGCCGTGCCAAATGCACTGCGAATGGCGTCGGCGTAGGTCGGCCGCGTCAGGTGCCGAAAACCGCCGCCGACGGCGGCCAGGTCGTACGGGCGGCCGGCGAGCTCGGCGCGGATGTCGTCGATGAGGAGGTCGAGATTGCATTCTTGCCCAACCACACGCGCCAGGACACTGCGTGTCACCGGCTCGCTGGCCGCGAAGATGGTCGCCTCGACGCGGTTCATCCATTCGCGCCACCGGACTTCCGGCGGCAGGTGGTCGAGCTCCCGGTCGAACAGGCGGTCATCTGATCGGCGGTCATCCGATCGGCCTTTTCCCCGTCGCGCACGCGCGCCCTCCCCCATCGGCTACAGCCCGTAGAGGCGGAAGGTGGTGCGGCCCGACAGCTCGCGCACGGCGCCGAGGTCGACAAGGCGGTCGAACAGGCGGCGCAGGCCACGATCGCTCATGCCGGTCTTTTTGTCCTCGCGCGAAGCCGCGAGTGCGTCGTCAAAGAGCAACCGCTCGACGACGGCGTCCGACCCTTTCGCCCGCAGCTTTGGCGCGACGGCCAGCAGACGCTCGGCGCGGCGGCCGAGCTCCGCCGCAAGATCCACCGCCTGCAGCGCTGCCCGGGCATAGCCGGCGAAGATGCGTTGCCGGGCTGCTTGCGGCGATTGCCGTTGTTCCATGGGCGACGATCGACCGCTGCCTGCCGCCGGTGACGGGTGAGTGCCGAGCAGAGGAACCGCGCGCGACCATCCGAGCTGATCGGCCAGAACGGCGTCGGCAAGCCACGGCCCAAGCGCGCGCGCAGCACGGCCGTCATGGCGCTCCAGCACGGCGATCGCGTCGGCCGCGGCGGCGAGCGCATTGCCGACCGCGCCGGCAAGCGGCCGGATGTCGTCGCCGATCTGGCCGGCCGCCGCCGCGTCGAGGGGGCCCCCCAGATCGGCGGCGACATCGGCCAGGACCGAGTCGCTGAGCAAAGACGCGACCGGACGCGATGCCAGCGTGCGCCAGGCCAGCAGTATGCGGCCGGCCGGACCGACCTCGTCGCCGGGACGGGTGAGCAGCAGCGCGTCGCGCAACGCCGCGGCGTCCTCGACCCGGCCGGCCCGCTTCGCCGTCACCGCGGCCGCCGCGAGTGCCAGGCGGTGCCGCCAGGCGCCGGCCGCTTTTTCTTTCCGGCGCACCACGGCGTCGAGGGTCGCCAGCGCCGCGGCGGCGGCAAAGGCAGCGTCTTCAAGCGATACGGGACCAGCGACCGCCGCGCGCAGCCAGCTCGGCACCGGCGCGGCCGGCGCCGCCGGGCCAGCACCGCTGACGGCTACTGGCGCATGGCCAAGCAATTTTGGGCGGAGAATCATCGCAAAGAGGATGAATCAGTGCGGCGCTTTTGGCAACGAAAATGGGACAAACCGCCGCGCCTGTCGACATTGTTTTATGTCCGGTAAGCTTCCATTATCGGACATATTCTGATAAGCTCCCAAATCATGCAAAATCCCCCGGAAAACACGCCCAAAATCGACGATGCGGCCGATGGCCACCAAGATGGCGTCACGACACGAAAGTGATGAATCTGTCCGACTTTTGAGAACATAGGGTGATCAAGCGGCCAGTATCGACATTTCGCGCCGAAGGGGCCTGAGATCGAGGCTGTCTGTCGGGGTCCAGATGTAATCTCCGGTAAGGCTGATATGTTGCCATCCAAGCGGGGTGATGTGCTTGATCACGTCGGCCGGCGTCGCAATGCCTTCGCGATTGAGCTCGGCGAAAGTCGGTTCGAGATAGAGCGTATTCCAGTAGACGATAGCGTTGATGAGCAGGTTCAGCCCGGACGCCCTGTAGAACTGGCTCTCGAAGGTTCTGTCCCGCAGCTCTCCAAGACGATTGAAGAACAGCGCCCGGGCCAGAGTATTCTGGGCCTCGCTCTTGTTGAGGCCGGCGGTGGCGTTCCTGCGCATTTCAGGGTTCTGCCACCACTGCGGCAGGAAGATTGATCGATTGATGCGTCCGATATCGCGCAATGCGAGCGCCAGTCCGTTTTGGCGCGGGAATGCGGACAGTTTCGCCAGCAAGGTCGAAGGCCGCACCTGGCCGGAACGGATCGTGGTAACGAGACGCAGGATGTCATTCCAGTTTGCCTTGATCCGCTCGACGTTGATGGGTTCGCCGAAGAGCGTGGCGAGGTTTTCGGGAGGCGTGTCGCCCGGGAAGAGATAGAGCCGGCGATCCTTGAGGCCGCGCAGCCGGGGCACGAGCTGGAAACCGACAAGATGGCAGAGAGCGAAGCTCATGTCGCTGACCCCGCCGGTATCGACATAATGGGTTTCGATGGCGAGGTCGCTGCCATGATAGAGCAGACCGTCGAGGTCATAAATGGCCTCGCTCGCATTGGCATTCATGGCGATGATGTGGAATGCGCCATACTGGTCCGAGGTGAAGCGATAAAACTTGGCGCCGGGGTTAGGGCCATAGCGGGCGTTAAGGTCGCCGATCGCCTCGGCGTGCCCTCCCGCTGGAAAATACTGCCCGTCCGAGGATGAGGTGGTTCCGTCGCCCCACAATTTCGTGAGAGGCAATTGTCTCTGGGCGTTGACAAGGATGGCATGCGTGCCGGTGTAACCCTCCTCCCGGATATGCCAGTCGTGCGCCCAGGCGAGCTGGCGCATCGTCAGCCCGGGGGAAACATCCGCCATTCTGGTGAGACCGAGATTGATGCCGTCCGCCAGAACGGCGGTAAGCAGGGCAAGCTTGTTGTCGGCCGTCCGCCCGGTGCGCAGATGGGTGAAGGCGTTGGAAAATCCCGTTCGGGCGTCCACCTCAAGCAGCAGGTCGGTGATCCGGATCGCAGGCAGGCGGCCTTCCACCTTCGGTTTCAGCGCCTTCGCGATGTCGGGAAACATGGCCTTATGCGGCGTGACGCTGAAACCCGCGCCGGTCAATTCGACATCGTCGAGCTCACCCGCTGCTGCCAGACGGGAAAGCGCGCTCAACCCGTCGTTCAAGGTCTGGCGCTGTTGCTTCAGATAAATTTCTACATCGGTATCGACTGCAACCGGAAGCGGACCTTCCTCGCGCATCAACTCGAATGTCGGCGCGGGAATGAGGAAGCTCTCGAAGGACTGGAAGCGCTTTGCGCCCTCCACCCAGACATCGCCGGCATCGAGGCGGCGTTTCAATTCGCTGAACAGGCTGAGTTCATAGGCCCTGCGATCGATCTTGCCATCCTGCAGGATCAGAGGCATCCAGCCTCTCGGTGCAAAGGATATGGGAGCCCTGTCGGGTATCGCTCTTTTCCCTTTGCGGTACAGATCGGCGACCATCGATAGCGCGCGCAGGAGATTCGCCGCCACGGCGTGGCCACGAAACACGAACGTCGACAGGAATTCCGGCGCCATTTTCCGGATTGTCGGATAGCGCTGGAGCATTTCGATCTTCCCATCGATGCTGTCCGGGGCGATCAGCGTGTCGATCGCCTGGACACTGGTCGCGAAGACCGGCCATTGAATGACCGCTTCGAGCGCCCTGCCGATATCCTCGCCTCTCTCCTTGGCCTCGATGATCGCGTGGCAAACTTTCGAAACGTCCTTGAGCGGCTTCTGAACCTCCCGGACGGAACGGGTGATGCGGGCGGTCGCCTGATTGTCGGCTCGCCGCGTCATGGCGCCGATCAGTTTCTTGAACACGTCGATTGCGCAGTCGGTCAAATGGCGAGAGAGGTGTAAAGCCGTCGCAGCCAGCACGGCGTGCCGGCGTTCGGCGTTGAGGTCGCGCAGATGCTGCGCGCTCATCCGCATCCCTTCCGCGGCGAGTTCATCAAAAACCTTGGCCGGAATGCGCTCCATCAATTCCATTGGCAGGTTCAGTGACCGAAGAAACTGCACGCGTTCGGCTATCCTGTCGAGATTGATGGCGGTAGGCGACAATGCCGGTGTTCTCGCCCACGCGAGGATGGTCACGTTCGTCCCCGCACGCGGGTCGAGAAGTTTGTCGAGGTCACGCTTCTGGCCCTCCGAAAGCCCGCCAGCCAGGGCCCGGTGAGCGATGCGGATGCCGCGCCGGATTGCAACGTGGATGATGGCTTCGAGTGCTCCGCGCGCCGGCAGGAGAATTCGCCGGCGTCGCAATTCCTCGACGACCATGTCCGCCAGAGCATCGGCCCGGCGCAGGGTTTGCGCAGCCGGCGTCAACCAGCCGGTCAGTGCGCGCACGTCCGAAGGCGCAAATGGGCACATCTTCATTTTCTCGAACAGCAGAGCGAGGTGCTCGCGGCGTGTCTGCGGGCGCTCGAAATATCGGTCGATCTCGCGATGATCGGCGCCGATCTGCCGGGCCAGGAACCGCAAGACGCCGGAAGGCAGGATCTCACCATCCGCGAGCGGCCTGCCTGGAAAACGCAAAATCGCCAAAACGCAGGCCAGACCCAGTCGGTTCGATGCACGATTCTGCCGCATGATCAGATCGAGCTCCGGCTGGTCCAGGGTGTAATGCTTGGCGATCTCCCTTTCGTCGTCGGGGATCGCTGTCGCCTGGCTCCACCATGTTTCGCTCAGCAGTGCTCTTCGCGCCATTCATCATCATCCATCTCTTCGCGGAGGCTGCACCGAAATGGAAAATGCATGTCCGGCAAACGACCGTTTCGCGGCTTCCACAGATTTTGTCCGCAAACCTTGCCACGCAACGGCAAATTGGACATTGTCCACCTTCAACGAGAAAACGGACAAATCATACCTCATGACTTCGATCGGCTACGCAAGGGTCTCCACCAGTGATCAGGATACGGCGCTGCAACTCGACGCATTGCGCAAAGCCGGCTGCGAGAAACTGTTCGAAGACAGGGCTTCGGGGGTCAAAACCGATCGGCCTGGTCTGGCGGAAGCCATTCGCTATGTCCGGGAAGGCGACTCGCTCACAGTCTGGAAACTCGACCGTCTCGGCCGATCGATGAAGCACCTCATCGAGATCATCACCGAACTGGAGGCCACAGGTGTCGGGTTCCGATCGATCACCGAAAATATCGACACCACGACATCCGGCGGCCGCCTGGTCTTTCATTTGTTTGGGGCCCTGGCCCAGTTCGAGCGTGATCTGATCCGGGAGAGAACCCGCGCCGGTCTCCAGGCTGCAGGGGAGCGAGGTCGACGCGGTGGCCGGCAAGCTGTCGTCACGCCGGAGAAGCTCGCCAAGGCTCGCCAGCATCTGGCCGCCGGCCTCAATGTTCGCGAAGCCGCCGCGCGCGTAAAAATCGGCAAGACCGCACTCTACCAAGCTCTGAAAGCCGACAAATCTGCCGCGTCCACCATCAAATAGGCAGAAGTTCTGGGTACGTTCTCAAATGTCGGACAGATTCAACACTTTCGTGTCGTGACGCCTAATGGCGATGCCGCCCCGTCCGCGCGGCGAAGGCGTGATCACGCGCCGCATGTGGGCCGGCATATTCTTCGTCGGCGCGGTCATGGCGACGGGAACGCTCGCCGTGTTCGACGCCTCGCTGCCGGGCGGCATGATCCCGGGAAACGGCAGCATCGACTATGCGCGCACCATGGCGTTCACGACGCTGACGCTGTTCCAGCTCTTCAATGTCTTCAACGCGCGTTCCGACGAGCGAAGCGCATTTTCGGACCTGTTCGCGAACCGCTGGCTATGGGCTGCCGTCGGCCTGTCGCTCGCCCTCCATACGGCCGTGATCTACCTACCTTTCCTGCAGGAGGCCTTTTCAACCGTGGAGATGGATCCGGAAGACTGGGTTCTTTGCGCGGCTACCGCGAGT
>NZ_JBDZDN010000006.1:0-146686 GCF_040049215.1 Mesorhizobium sp. KR9-304
AAGACAATCCAGCTCCGACGCTTGCAGCACCGCAAGCTCGCCGCTTAACATCAATCCAAAATCGAGGCCAACACTCCGCTAAATCAAGCAGCCATCAGCGCCAAATGTTCAGACGACGGACATCAAGCAGCCATCAGCGCCAAATGTTCAGACGACGGACACTGTAGCCAACATCGTTCTCGCGCTCTCGCGATCCTCGGCAACTCGGTGACTACCGACCATATCTCGCCGATCGGGAGCATCGGCCGTGACACGGTCGCTGGAACCTACCTGTCTGAGCGAGGCGTGGCGGCAAAGGACTTCAACAATTTCGGGTCCCGGCGGATGAACCATGAGGTGATGGTCCGCGGCGCGTTCTCGAACGTGAGGCTGCGAAACCTCATGATGCCCGGGCGCGAAGGCAGCGTTACGCGCCATTTTCCCTCCGGCGAAGAGATGACGATCTACGACGCCTCTGTACGCTACCATCACGAGGGGGTGCCGCTGATCGTCCTGGCCGGCGAGGAATACGGTACCGGCAGCGCGCGCGACTGGGCCGCCAAAGGCACGCGACTGCTCAACGTGCGTGCCGTGATTGCCTCGAGGTTCGAGCGGATTCACCGCTCGAACCTGATCGGGATGGGCGTGCTTCCATGCCAGTTCCCCGCGGGCGAGACCGCGGAAAGCTTGGGGTTCGATGGTTCGGAACAATTCTCACTCAAAGGGATCATGGGGGACGTTAAGCCACGGCATCGCCTCACCCTGGAGGTCAGACCGGCGAGTGGAGCGATCCAGGAGATTCCGCTTGTCCTGCGTGTCGACACGCAAGTTGAAATCGACTATCTGCGCGCTGGCGGAATGATGCCTTTCATTCTCGGCAATCTGATCAAGAATGCGGCCAAATCTCTGGATCAGGACGGCACTTGGAGCGATCTCGCCTTGCCTGACGCGAGCGCGACGGCCCCTTCGCGAGGATGATGAGGTGACGCACCCACCACGTGATCAGCGGTGACCGAAGCACCAGGTGGAGCAAAACTAAGCCGACTGAACTAAAACGACGCGAAGTCCTCAATTGCTTTTGCCGCCTTGCGTAGTTGGGGCAAGACTTGTTGCCGTATCTCCGCCGCGGAGAAACGCTCTGATTGGGTCGAGACATTGATCGCTGCGATTATCCTGCCGGAGCCGTCGCGGATTGGCACGGCGATTGAGCACAGCCCGATCTCGAGTTCTCCGTCGACGATGGCAAAGTCCTGCTGCGCTACTTTGGCAATCTCGGCGATGAGTTGCTTGCGGTTGGTCATACTTTTCGCCGTCCGCTTTTCTATCGTGGCCGTGGCGAGGAAGCGGGTGAGTTCGTCCTTCGACAGGTTGGAGAGCAGTACACGGCCCATGGAAGTGCACCATGCTGGCAGCCGGGTGCCCACGTTGAGGGCTACGCTTAGGATACGTCGCCCAGCAACACGCGCGACATATACGACGTCTTCGCCGGATAGCACCGCTGCCGAACACGATTCATTCAGCGCAGCCGCAACGCCGCGCATCACGGGCTCGGCATGGCTCCAGAGAGTCGCACCCTGCAGCCATGCGCGAGCGACAGTCAGCAGACGTGGCGACAACGTGAAAAGCCTTCCGGATTGTGTCGCATAGCCTGTCTCTACTAGCGTGAGCAGGAAACGACGCGATCCTGAGCGCGTCAATCCTGTCGCGAGGGCCATGTCAGACAGCGTTAGGCCATCGGGATGACGGGCGAGTATCTCCATCACTTGGAGACCCTTTTCCAGCGAGCCGACGTGGTCGCGCGAATACACCCTTGCGGTCATCGAACCTACCACTGTCTATCCCCCTCCACGTTGACTAGATCAATGTCGAAGAGTATCAAGGTATCGCATACGAAACAGATGTTCGCAATACGAACAACTTTTGGATAGTGAGCCATGGCGACGTTCATGCCGCTCCCGCGTGCGATATCGGAGAACCTGAAGAGGGGGGACTCGGCCGCCTTCGAGGGCTTCACGCACCTCATCCCGACGGCTGCGGCGCATGAGGCGATCCGCCAGGGGGTTCGCGAGCTGACGCTGATCCGCATGACGCCGGACCTGATCTACGACCAGATGGTCGGCATGGGCATGGTGAGCAAGATGATCTTCTCTTATGCCGGAAATCCCGGTGTCGGCCTGCTCAGGCGCGTGCGCGACGCCGTCGAGAACGGCTGGCCGCGGCCGTTGGAGCTGGAGGAGCACAGCCACGCGGCGATGGCCAATGCCTATGAGGCGGGCGCTGCCGGCCTGCCCTTCGCCGTCTTCAGGGGCTATCGCGGGGCCGAGCTCGCGCGCGTCACGCCAACCATCAAGTCCGTCACCTGCCCGTTTACCGGCGAGGTACTGGCCGCCGTGCCCGCGATCCGGCCGGATGTCACCTTCATCCACGCGCAGAAGGCCGACAAGAAAGGTAACGTGCTGGTCGAAGGCATCACAGGCGTCCAGAAGGAAGCCGTGCTGGCCGCCACGCGCTCGGTGGTGACTGTCGAGGAGGTGGTCGACGATTTCGACGATCTGCATCCCAATCTATGCATCCTTCCGGCCTGGACGGTGACGGCGATTTCGGTCGTTCCAGGCGGCGCGCACCCGTCCTATGTCCACGGCCGCTACGTCCGCGACAACGCAGCCTATGTCGAATGGGACGAGATCGCCGCCGACCGAGACCGCTTTCGCAAATGGATGCAGGAGAACGTCATCGAGAAGTCGCCGGGCGATTTTGCCGACCGCGTAGCGCATCTGAGGAAGGCCGCGTGAGCCAGGCCTTCACTCCCAACGAGATGATGACCATCGCGGCGAGCCGGGTGCTCGTCAATGACGATGTTTGCTTTGTCGGCATCGGCGCGCCCTCCGCTGCCTGCAACGTCGCGCGGCTGACGCATGCGCCCGACATCACGTTGATCTACGAGTCGGGCACCATCGGTGCGAAGCCGGACGTGCTGCCTCTGTCGATCGGCGACGGCGAGCTTTGCGACACTGCTGTCACCACCGTCGCGGTGCCCGAGATGTTCCGCTACTGGCTGCAGGGCGGCCGCATCACTATTGGCTTCCTGGGCGCGGCCCAACTCGACAAGTTCGGCAACATCAACACCACCGTCATCGGCGACTACGCGCATCCGAAGACCCGCTTGCCCGGAGGCGGCGGTGCGCCGGAAATCGCAACCAGCGCGAAGGAGATTTACATCACTATGGCGCAGTCGAAGCGCGGTATGGTCGAAAAGGTCGACTTCTTCACCTCCTTCGGCCATGGCGATGGCGGCGACCATAGGAAGCGTCTGGGCATCGCGACATCGGGCCCGACCTTGCTCATCACCGACCTCGCCATCTGGAAGCCCGACCCGGCGACCAAGGAGTTCACCGTAGTTTCGTTGCATTCCGGCGTCGCACGCGAAGAAGTGAAGGAGACCTGCGGCTGGCCGGTGAAGTTCGCGGATCATGTCGGGGAGACGCCCGCGCCCACCGAGCTGGAACTGACAACGTTGCGCGACCTCTACGCACGAACGAAGGCTGCGCATATGGGTAGCACGACTGGAAACACCAAAAGGGGGACCCATGCCTGAAGCATTCCTCTGCGACTACATCCGTACGCCGATCGGGCGTTTTGGCGGATCGCTCTCGTCGATCAGGACCGACGATCTCGGCGCGATCCCGCTGAAGGCGCTGATGGAACGCAACGCCGGCGTCGATTGGGCGGCGGTGGACGATGTTGTCTATGGCTGCGCCAACCAGGCCGGTGAGGACAACCGTAACGTTGCGCGCATGGCGCTGCTGCTGGCAGGCCTGCCGAAGGAAGTGTCCGGCTCGACGGTCAATCGCCTGTGCGGCTCCGGCATGGACGCCGTCACGATCGCCGCGCGCGCCGTCAAAGCCGGCGAGGCGGAGCTGATGATAGCCGGCGGCGTCGAGAGCATGAGCCGCGCGCCATTCGTGTTGCCCAAGGCGGACAGCGCCTTCTCCCGCAACGCCGAGATCTACGACACCACGATCGGCTGGCGTTTCGTCAATCCACTGATGAAGAAGCAATACGGTGTGGATTCGATGCCCGAAACCGGCGAGAACGTGGCCGAAGACTTCAAGGTCTCGCGCGCCGACCAGGATGCTTTCGCCGTGCGCAGCCAGGCCAAGGCCGCCGCCGCGCAGGAGAATGGCCGACTGGCCAAGGAGATCGTCCCGGTGACGATCCCGCAGCGCAAGGGAGATCCCATTGTCGTCGCCAAGGACGAGCATCCGCGCGTCACCAGCATCGAAGCGCTGGCCAAATTGCCGACGCCGTTCCGGCAGGGCGGCACGGTGACGGCCGGCAATGCGTCCGGCGTCAATGACGGCGCGGCCGCGCTGATCGTGGCCTCGGAGGCTGCCGCTAGGAAATACGGCCTGACCCCGATCGCCCGCATCCTGGGCGGGGCCGCGGCCGGCGTGAGCCCTCGCATCATGGGTATCGGCCCGGTGCCCGCGACGCAGAAACTCTGCGCCAGGCTCGGCCTCAAGCCGACAGACTTCGACGTGGTCGAGCTCAACGAGGCTTTTGCCTCGCAAGGCATCGCAGTGCTTAGGCAACTCGGTATCGCCGAGGACGTCGCGCATGTGAATCCCAATGGCGGCGCCATCGCGCTCGGCCATCCGCTCGGCATGTCAGGCGCGCGCATCACCGGCACGGCGGCGCTGGAACTCAGGGAGCGTGGCGCAAGGCTCGCACTTGCCACCATGTGCATCGGCGTCGGCCAGGGAATCGCAGTGGCGCTGGAGCGGTTGTAGGCGAACGTCTCGAGCAGACTTCCCAAGTCGCTGGTTCTCGGAGGGACCGCGGCAAACGTCAACTCCGCGTCTGAAATTGTACGCTCCGTGCAGATGGTCATCTCGTGCACCGGCTCTTGATCAATCTCCGGCAGGATGCTGCACGCCATTGCTTGAATACGGCTCCTACACGCGATCGAAAAATCCCTCGTCTCCTTCCGAAAGATACTTGCGCGCGCCCTCGGGATCGATGTCGAGGCCGAGCCCCGGGCCAGGCAGCAGTTCGATCATCGAGTCCCGGACGATCTGCCCCCTGGGCAGGCCGACGACGATGTCCTCCCACCACGCGTCGGAAGCGCTGGGATATTCGAAGGCAATGTAGTTGGCCGGCAGGGTGGCGCAGACGTTGATCAGCGCGCCGAGCCCAAGCAGTCCGTTTGCCGTGCCGTGCGGCGCAATCATGATCGAATGCATGTAGGCATGCTCGGCCACCCATTTGAGTTCGGCGATGCCGCCGATATCGGCCGGGTCCGGGCCTATGACACGCACCGCCTGCGTCTCGATCAACTCCTTGAAATTGTGGCGCAGGTAAATTTGCTCGCCGGTATGGATCGGCGTCGAGGTGGAGACCGTCAGCTCGCGATAGGCTTGTGGGTTGACCCACGGCACATAGTCGCCGGTCAGCATGTCCTCGAGCCACATGAGATTGTACTTTTCCACCGCCCGCGCGAACCGTATTGCATCAGGCAGGAACCAGCCCGGCCCGCAGTCGAGGGCCAGCGAAACCTTGTCGCCGAGCACCTCCTTCATGGCAATGACGCATTCGATCATGTGCGCCATGCCGCGTTCGCTGATCTGCCCCTGATCCATCGCTCCGTGATAGGTCGGCGGCTGGCGCACTCCGTAATGAAAGTCGGGAACGTTCGTCTTCATGTTGGAGTGGAAGCTGATGCCCTGCTTCACCATGAAGAATTTCTCGGGCCGCTCCATCATCCATTTGACATCGGCGGCGTAGTCTTCCGGCTGGTCGCCGGTCCGCTTTCTGCGGATCGAGCCGTTATAGACTCGCACCTGGTCGCGCACCTTGCCGCCGAGCAGCTTGTAGACCGGAACCCCAGCAGCCTTGCCGGCTATGTCCCACAAGGCGTGTTCTATGGCGCTGACGGCGGCGCCGTATGGCTTGAACGAGCCGCGTTGCCGGATCTTGAGCATCACACGTTCGACGTCGGTTGGGTCCTCGCCGATCAGCGCATCGCGGAAATGCAGAACAAAGGGCTTGAGGTATGGCTTGGTGAACTCCACCTCGCCCAGGCCGTGGATGTTCTCGTCCGTCACGATGCGGACGATAGGATGGCGGCCGATGACGGCGCAACGGAGGTCGACGATCTTCATGGTACCGGACTTTCGGCGTTTTGGGGCGAGCCGCGCCGGCGAGTTGCCCAGTGCGGCGTATGGTGGGGCTGGCGGGCTACTCGACCTGGTTTGCCTCCAAATAGTCCCGGTTCATTTCGATTCCGAGCCCGGGCGTCTTGTTGAGCTTGAGGCTGCCGTTCGAATTGTCGAGCGGCTTGTCGATGAGCTGATCGTATTTGCGAAGGTTCCACTCCGAAGTCTCGAGCTTGTAGAAGTTCGGGACCGTCATCATCACCTGCGCCCCGGCGACGACGTTGATTGGACCGGCGGCGTCGTGAGGAGACACGGGAATATAGTAGGCCTCGCACAGGGCCGAGATCTTCTTGAGCTCGGTGATGCCGCCGGTCCAGGTGACGTCGGGCATGATGTAGTCGGCCAGCTTGTTCTCGAGAATCGGCACGAAGTCCCACTTCGTGTGGCCGCGCTCGCCCCAGGAGATCGGGGCGTTGACCTTCTCGCGAACCTGCTTCAGCGCGTTGAAGCTCTCCGGCGGCACCGGCTCCTCGAACCAGTCGATTTGACCTGCGTCCTCGAGCGTGCGGCAGAGCCGGATCGCGGTCGGGACGTCGAAGCGGCCGTGCGCATCGATGAGGATTTCGATTTCCGGGCCAGCCGTCTCGCGGATCAGCGCGGTGAGTTCGGCGGCCTCGCGCTCGTCCTTGCGAGTCATTGACCCGTCAAGATAGCCGTCGCGCTGCTCACGGGCCTCGCCATCCACATGTGGACCCTGTTGCGGGAAGGGGTCGAATTTGAGCGCGGTGTGCCCGGACTTCACGATGTCCTTGATCTCGGCGATCGCGCCGGCTCTGCTGGTAAACTTGCGCTGGTCGGGATGGGTGTAGAGCGCGATTTCATCCCGCACAGGCCCACCCAGAAGCTCGTAGATCGGCTGACCGAGCGCTTTGCCGCGGATGTCCCACAGGGCGATGTCGATTGCGCTCACGCATTCCACCGCGGCGCCGCGGCTACCCATATAGGTAAAGCTGCGGAACAGCTTATGCCACAGATGTTCGATGCGCGCCGGATCTTCGCCGATCAGCATGGTGCCGATCTGCCGCAGCATCGTGGTCAGGGCGCGATTTGCGATCCTTGTCGTGGTGGTGATCTCGCCCCAACCGGTGATCCCCTCGTCAGTGTTTACCTCGACGAACAGGAACTCGCCCCAGTAAGAGGCGCTCGACTTTATCAGCCAGGGCCGGACATTCGTTATCTTCATTTTACTTCTGCTTCTCCAAAATTGGGAGGCACGCGCCGCAAGGGAGCCGAGCCGGCCGGACCTAGCCGGCCCGCGCAGCGTTGGACGCCCGCATCTGCTCGAGGATGTGCCGGCCCGAGCCTTCGACATGGCGGCCGACGAGCTCGGCAGCCTTTTCGGCCTCGCCGGCCTTTATGAGCTCGATCAGTTCGCGGTGATCGCGCAGCACCTGGGCGCGCCGCGACAGAGTGAAGTTGAACCGGCGGCTCACGGCGCGCAGCACCTCACGATGCTTCCACCAGAGTTCGGCCGCGTGCCGGTTGTAGTGGCGCTGGTACATGACGGTGTGAAACGCCGTGTCGAGCTCGCTATGCCGAAGCTGATCGGCGAAGTTGTTTTCCTCGATGAGGCGTTGAATGCGCTCCAGTTCGATGATGTCGTCGTGCGTTGCCATGCTGACGAACCAGCGGGTAAGCGCGGGCTCGATGAGAACGCCGATTTCGTAGATGTCGCGTACGAAATCCTGATCGATCGGCCGGACGCGAGCACCGCGGTTGGGGGCGAAGATGACGAAGCCCTCGCCTCTGAGCAATTGCAGGGCCTCTCGGACCGGATTGGTGGATGTGCCATGCCGCTGGGCGAGGTCAGAGACGACCAATCGTTCGTTCGCCTTAAGGCGGCCTTCGATGATGTCGTCGCGGATCAGCTCATAGATGGACGCCCCTTCCGTGGAGGCGCCAATTGCGTCGATCCCCACCGGCGGCCTAGCCTTAAAGTCCGTCATCGCGCCGCTGTCCCCCAATGGTCATTCATGCTTTCTGGCATTGTCCACGATTTTCGTCAAACAATGTATGATCTGATGCGGTTGACACGCAATCCTTATTCTGGAACGGTACCTGACCGTCCGAGGGATACACAAACAAGCAGCCATTCCCCTGCGGTCAAGATTAAAAATCGCCGCCTGCAGTCAGTGTGACGGAAGGGAAAAATGTGGAGGATTCCTTATGACACGGTTGAAATCCGGCTGTGCCGTCGCGCGCGGCGCCGTTGCACCTGCCCTCATAGCCTCTTTGCTGTCGACTTCGGCTTTCGGCGCTCCAGTCGACCTGAGTAAATGGTCGCCGGAATACGTCCGCTCCATCGCGGGCACCGAGGAATTTGACACGGCGGAGGCGTGCGGCAAGGTCACCCCGCTCGACTACAAGGGGCACCTGACGTTCTGGTATCAGGGCGTGTTCGAGGGCGACCCCGACCTTTTGCGCCAGTACTACAAGGATTTCTTCGAGTCCTTCCGACAAACCTATCCAAACATCCAGCTTGAGGAACAGGCTCTCACCTACAACGACCTGCTCGACAAGTTCCGCACCGCGCTCCTTGGCAATGCCGCGCCGATGGCGGTCCGGCTGCAAATCCTGGGCGGAACCGAGTTCGCGTCGAAGGGCTATCTCGAGCCGCTCAAGCCGGAGGATGTCGGCTGGTCGACCGAGGATTTCTGGCCTGGCGCCATGAAGGCAGTGACCTGGGATGGGGTGACTTACGGCATCCCGACCAACAACGAGACGATGGCGCTCATCTGGAACGCCGATATCTTCAAGCGGGCCGGGCTCAATCCGGACAGTCCGCCGGCAACCTGGGACGATGTCGTCGCGTATTCCAAGCAGATCAACGAAAAGCTCGGGATCGCCGGCTATGGCCTCGTCGCCCGCAAGAATGCCGGCAACACGCCCTACCGCTTCATGCCGCAGCTCTGGGGTTACGGCGGCGGCGTGTTCGACGAAGCCGATCCGAACCCGAACTATGGCGAGATCAGGCTGAACAGCGAAGCCAGCAAGCGGGCCCTGCAAGCGTCGTACGACATGTATGTCCGCGATAAGTCAGTGCCCGTTTCGGCCCTCACCAACCAGCAGGCGGACAACCAGCCCCTGTTCGTCGCCGGACAGCTCGGCATGATGATCTCGCACCCGTCCGACTACAACGTCATGCTCGACCTGCAGAAGAAAGCAACGGGCGCCGATAAGGACAAGGCGCAAACAGTCAT
Organism: Mesorhizobium sp. KR9-304; assembly: GCF_040049215.1. Taxonomy (NCBI): domain Bacteria; kingdom Pseudomonadati; phylum Pseudomonadota; class Alphaproteobacteria; order Hyphomicrobiales; family Phyllobacteriaceae; genus Mesorhizobium; species Mesorhizobium sp. KR9-304. The sequence goes on from NZ_JBDZDN010000006.1 coordinate 9,395, forward strand.
CGACAACATGCGGTACGGCCTGATCCCGACCGGCCCGGACGGCAAGCGTGCGGTGGTGTTCGGTGGCTCCAACATCCACATTCTCAAGCCAGAGTATGTCGAGGGTGGCAAGGTGGACGAGCCGGCTGCAAAGGCCATCATCTGCTTCTGGACGAGCCCTGAATGGTCCCTGAAGATGGCCTATGCCGGCTCGAACCCGGGCAACCTCAACGGCTTCAAGACCAAGTGGATGAAGGAACGTCTGGACAACATCAAGTTCCTCGATGTCACGACCTCGATGCTGCCATACGGAATCCCGTTCCCGGCCTTGCCGCAAGCGCCCGAGATCATGAACATCATCGTCCCGGACATGCTGCAGAACGCCTTGACCGGCGCCATGACCGTCGACCAGGCGGCCGACGACGCGGCCGAAAAGGTCAAGAAAGTAATGGGCGACGGCGGGCTCTAGGCCCCACCGTCGCGAACTCGGCCGGCAGCTCTCCGCGCTGCCGGCCGACATCACCTACCAAAGCAAGGCTTGCGCAGGATGACCATGGTGACGGGCGCGGCAGACTCGGGCCGCCAAACGCGCGCGATGCGCACCGACTTGCTCCGGGAGATCTGGATCAATCGGGCTGACTATCTCTACGTGCTGCCCGCCATCGTGGTGATGCTCATCGTCATCGCCTACCCGATCTACTACACGATCGACTTGTCATTCTACAAGACGCCGCCAGGGCTGCAGCTGAAGGACAAGAGCTTCGTCGGTCTAGACAATTACACAGCCATTCTCAGCAGCAGCGTGGTCTGGCGCGTTTCTATCAACACGGTGATCTGGACGCTGGGTTCGACGGTCATCGCCTTCGTACTGGGTTTCGCGCTGGCGCTCGCGCTGCATCGCGACTTCTTCGGGCGCGCCATCCTGCGCGCCATCTTCATTATCCCGTGGGTGATCAGCGCGGTCGCCGCCTCCTATATCTGGAAATGGATCTATCACTCGGACTTCGGCATCATCGGCGTGGTGCTGGTGCAGTTGGGGCTCGTCGACCGCCCACCGAACTTCATCGATAGCGTCAACACGGTCCTGCCCGCGCTGATCGTGGTCAACATCTGGCGCGAGTTTCCGTTTGTCATGATCATGATGATGGCCGGGCTGCAAACCGTTCCCGAACAGCTCCTGCGCGCCGCGCAGGTCGATGGCGCCTCGGCCTGGCAGCGCTTCTGGCACGTCACCTTTCCGCATCTAAGCGGGGTGTCCACGGTGACGATCTTGCTGCTCGCGGTCGCGAACTTCAACTCATTCGTCATTCCATGGATCATGACGGGCGGCGGCCCCGCCAATGCCTCCCACATCTGGATCACGCATATCTACGAACTTGCCTTCGGGCGCCAGCTCTGGGGCGTGGCCTCGGCCTATTCCGTCCTCCTGTTCATCATCCTGATGACGCTGGGCTATTTCTACGTGCGTGCGCTCAGCCGCGGCGAACGAGGGAGGCCCGCGGCATGAGTTCGCAGACGAGCGTCTCGAAGCCGCGTCGCATACGGCTGGATGGCTGGCGCTGGGTAGGCCGCTTCTTCCTGGTGCTGATGCTCATCTATACCGCTCTACCGATGGTCTGGATGGTGCTCACATCGATCAAGTCCGGTTTTGCGGCCATGGCGTTTCCGCCGGAGTGGTGGCCAGACGAACCAACGCTGGCGAGCTACAGGAACCTCCTCGATCCCCAAAACAGCGTCGGCAAGGACTTTCTGCAATTTTTCTGGAACAGCCTTTTGGTTTCGATCCTGACCACGATCCTGGCGGTATTGGTCGCGGTGCCGGCTGCCTATGCCTTCTCGCGCTTCAGTTTTCCGGGACGGCAGTTCCTGTATTTCTCGGTGCTGCTGCGCAACATGTTCCCCGCGGTGATCTTCCTGGTGCCGCTCTTCATCCTGATGCGCTTTCTGGGCCTGGTGAACACGCACGGATCGCTGGTGCTCACCTACCTGACCTTCGGCCTTCCGCTCGCAATCTGGCTGCTTAAGGGATTCTACGACAACATCCCGGTGCAACTCGAGCAGGCGGCGCGCATCGATGGCGCGACGCGGCTGCAGGCCTTCATCCTGATCGTGATGCCGCTCTCGGTGCCGGGGATCATTGCCACGGCGATCTACTCGTTCATTGGGGCATGGAATGAATACATCTACGCCTACACGTTTCTCTCAAAGAACGATCAGCTGACCTTGCCTGTCGGCGTCCAGAGGTTCTTCTCGGAAAACACAACCGACTTCCCGGGACTGATGGCCGCGAGCTTCATGATGAGCGTGCCGGTCGTCGTGTTGTTCCTGGTGCTTCAGCGGTACTTCGTGCGCGCCCTCACCGAAGGTGCCGTCAAACACTAGGATCGGATTTCATGGCGCAGGTGGTACTCACGGATCTCGTGAAGACGTATGGCTCGGTCTATGCGGTGAGGGACGTATCGCTGACGGTCGGCGACGGAGAGTTCGTCGCCCTCGTCGGACCGTCGGGATGCGGCAAGACGACGACCCTCAATCTGGTCGCCGGGCTCATTCCGATTACCAGCGGCGATATCATCATCGGCGACCGCGTGGTCAACGATCTGGATCCGAAGGACCGGGACATCGCGATGGTGTTCCAGAACTACGCGCTCTACCCCAACAAGACGGTCTACAAGAACCTCGCCTTCCCGCTGCAGATGCGCCGGATGTCGTCGTCCGAAATCGACCAGAAAGTGCGCGACGCGGCGCGCATGCTCGACATCGCCCACCTTCTTGAACGCAAACCTCGGGAATTGTCTGGCGGCCAGCAGCAGCGCGTCGCGCTCGGCCGAGCGCTCGTCCGCAATCCGGCCGTCTTTCTGATGGACGAACCGTTGTCCAATCTCGATGCCAAGCTGCGCGTGCAGATGCGATCGGAAATCAAAAGGTTCCACCGGGATTTCGACGCGACCATCATCTACGTGACCCATGACCAGCTTGAGGCTGTCACGATGGCTGACAAGATGGCCGTGATGAACGGCGGCTACCTGCAGCAGTATGATACGCCCGCGCAGGTATTCGCCAATCCCAAGAACTTGTTCGTCGCCAGCTTCATCGGCAGCCCCGCGATGAGTCTCATCCCGCTTGAGGCGACTGCCGCCGAGGGCCAGACGGTCCTCAACAGTGCAGAGGGATGGAGCATTACGCTTTCGGACCAGAATGCGCGAAAGGTCGCGAACGCGACATCGAGGAAGGTCGTGCTCGGCGCGCGTCACTCAACGATCCGGCTGCACAAGTCTCAGGTCGATGCAAGCGTGCCGGCGAAGGTCTACACGGTCGAGCCGACCGGCGACGTGACCTTCGTGCAGGTGTTTCTGTCGGGGGCAGTCGTCAACATCAGCATGCCGCCGACGTTCGATGTCGAGCCTGATGAGCAGGTGTGGCTCGAGTTCGATCAGAATCGCATGCACCTGTTCGACGGCGAGACCGAACTGGCCCTGCAAGACTGATCATGGTCCCGAAACTCAAGATCACCGCCGTCAAGCCCTATCCGGTTTGGGTCGGCACCCGCAACCAGCTGATCGTCAAAGTCGAAACCGACCAGGAGGTGTATGGCTGGGGCGAAAGCGGCCTGTCGTCGCGCGAGAGGGCGGTGGTCGGCGCGATCGAGCATTACCGCGAATTTCTCATCGGCCAGGACGCGATGCAGATCGGTCGCATCTGGCAGGAGATGTATCGCAGCCAGTATTTCGAAGGCGGCCGCGTCTTACAGGCCGCCATCTCGGCGATCGACATCGCCCTCCACGACATCAAGGGCAAGGCGCTCGGAGTGCCGGTCTACGAACTTCTCGGCGGCAAGCAGCGCGATCTCATTCCGACGTTTGCGACCACGCGTTCGGAAGCCTCGAGCACGGAAGTCATCGAGCAGGTGCTTGAGCTCAAGGCTCAGGGCTGGCAGGCAATCCGCCTCATTCCGGCGGGCCAGAAATCGGACAGGGTCTATGAGCCACGCGAAAGCATCGCCGAGACCGCCAAATGGACGTGCAAGTGCCGCGAGGCACTAGGGGAGGAGGTCGCCCTTGGCATCGACTTCCACCATCGGCTGAGCGTCGCGGAAGCCGCCAGCTATTGCCAGAAAATGCCGCGCGGTACGCTGGACTTTCTGGAGGAGCCCATTCGAGACGAGACGCCGGGCGCCTACGAAGCATTGCGGAAGTTGACCGACGTTCCCTTCGCGATCGGCGAGGAGTTCTCTTCGAAATGGCAGTTCCTGCCGTACATCGAGAGGGACATAGCGCAGTTCAACCGCATCGACATCTGCAATGTCGGCGGCCTGACCGAGGCGTTGAAAGTCGCGGGCTGGACCGAGGCCCACTACATCGACATGATGCCCCACAACCCGCTTGGCCCCATCTGCACCGCCGCTACTGTGCATTTCGCGGCCGCAGTGCCGAACTTCGCGTGGCTGGAGACACGCGCGTCACCGGGCGAGCTTTATCACGGCTTCGACAACTCCGAACTCTTCCCCGGACTGCTCGCGCTTGAAAGGGCCAACTATCGCGTCAGCGACAGGCCGGGGCTCGGCGTCGACGTCGACGAAGCGCTCGTCGCGAAGCAAAGCTACAGGCAGTGGGAAGCGCCGCATCTCGTGCGCAAGGACGGTTCGGTGACGAACTGGTAGGGAGCCGACATGGACATGGACATAGCCAAGATCAAACGACCCTCCAGGGATCTGGTCGAGAGGGTTCGCGAGGTCGGCGCCGCTACCGCGAGCGCGACGCTGGCGCACATGGGTATCCGCAACTGCTTCATGGAAGGCCCGGTGGCGCGCTCGCCTGGCCAGGGGGTCGCCGGGCCCTGCGTGACACTGCAGATGATGCCCAAGCGCGAGGACCTCTTCGGGGAAGGCGAATACGCCGACGTCGAGAAGCAGCTGCACCGGCACGTGCTCTACCAGGTTGAGGAAGGCGACATCGTCGTGGTGGACGCTCGCGGCGACATGACCTCCGGCATCTTCGGCGACATGATGATGACCTATTTCAAGGGGCTGAAGGGCGCCGGCGTGGTGATCGACGGTTGCGTGCGCGATTGGGCCAAGGTGCAGAAGCTTGGCATCCCGATGTGGCTGAGGGGAGTCACGCCGAACTATCACGCGCAGACGGTGCTGATGCCGCTGGCGGTCAACGTGCCGGTAGCGTGCGGCGGAGTGACGGTGATTCCCGGCGACATCATTGTCGCCGACGACGATGGCGCGGTATGCGTCCCCGTCGCCTTGGCTGAGGCGATGATCGCGAAAGCTCACAAGGATCACGGCTGGGAGGAATTCTCGCGCGAGAAGCTCCTCGCCGGTGAATCGCTCAAGCGCTACTACCCGCTGCACAAGGATGCCTGGCCGGAATACGAAGCGTGGCTGGCCGAGCGTGGGTCGAAAGAGTGACGCCAAGAGTGCCCCGTTCAGCACGCCGACGTGACCACCTTTGCGGCATATTGGCAAGTCCGTACCGACCACGGCGCGGGCGGGCAGGGCGCCTTCACTCGCACCAGAAGACATGGGGAGAATATGTCCGTCACCGGCACCATTGAGAATGCGGTACGCCGCGCGTCAGAGCCGTCGCAGCTCAGGATCACCGATATCCGCGTCGCCACGATCCGGGCTCAGGGCATTCATCCGATCCTGAGGATCGACACCAACCAGGGCGTCTACGGTCTGGGCGAGGTGCGCGACGGCGCCCATCCCGATACCGCGATGCGGCTCAAGCCGCTGCTGGTCGGACAGAACCCTTGCAACGTCGAGTACCTGTTCCGCCGGATCAAGCGCTATGGCGGTGAGAGCCGGGAAGCGGGTGGGGTCTGCGCCATCGAGATCGCGCTCATGGACCTGGTCGGCAAGGTCTACGGGGTGCCGTGCTACCAGCTGCTTGGCGGGAAATTCCGTGACAAGGTGCGGATCTATGGCGATACGCCTTCGCCAGTCGATCCAACCCCCGAGGCATTCGCCGAAGTCGTCCGTTCACGACGCGAGTTGGGGCTTACCTTCATCAAGTTCGACCTCTCGGCGCGGATGTTCGAGGCGGTCCCGGGGGCAATGGTCGGCTCGGACACTCGGCACGAGTACCCGCAGTACCGCCAATTCCACACTCCAGGGCGCGGCGCCGGCGCACGGATCAGCGAGCGGGGGTTGGAACTGGTCCGCGATATCTGCCGCGCGGTACGCGAGGAGGTCGGCCCCGAGGTGTCTCTGTGCACCGATCATTTCGGCGAGGGGTTCGTCACGGTCGACGAGGCGATCCGGGTCGGCCATGCGGTCGAGCCGTTCAATCTTGCCTGGATCGAGGACGTCATGCCCTGGACCGACATCGCCGGCCACAAGCGGGTCGCCGATGCGCTGCTGACACCGGTAGCGGCGGGCGAGGACCTGTTTTTGTTCGAAGGCTTCCGCGAGGCGATCGAGACCCGCGCCTTCGACATCATCCATCCCGATATGCTTTCCTCGGGTGGGCTGACAGAGACCAAGAAGATCGCCGACCATGCCGAGCGCCACGGCATCCCGACGGCACTGCACGCCTGCTGCTCGCCGGTGGCGTTCATGGCCAACCTCCACCTCGGCGCGGCGCTCGCCAGCTTGATGGCGGTCGAGCACCACGCATTGGATGTGCCGTGGTGGACCGATATCGTCACCGGGATCGCGCCCGACTACCTGGCAAACGGCTACGTCGCGGTACCTGAAACTCCGGGTCTGGGCATCGACCTGAACGAGGATGTGATCCGCGAGCACCTGGTCCCTTGGTCAGGTTATTTCGAGCCGTCCGACGAGTGGAACGCCGAGCGCGTCGGCTTCCTGGGACACGTGGTTTGGTAGAGAAACATCTTCGCATGCCGCCGGAAAGCTGGTCCTTTGTGGTGGTCATCAGGCTCCGCATTCCACGACAACTGCGATGCCTTGTCCGCCCCCGATGCAGAGCGTCGCCAGCCCGTAGCGTCCACCGATCCGCTGAAGTTCGTAGACCAGCTTAACAAGAATGATGGCGCCGGTGGCGCCAACCGGATGACCAAGCGCGATGGCGCCTCCGTTGGGGTTGGTCTTCTCCTCTGGAAACTCCAGCTCCTGCGCGACGGCGCAGGCCTGGGCGGCAAAGGCCTCGTTGCTCTCGATCACATCCATGTCCGAGACGCAGAGGCCGGCCCTGGAAAGTGCGCTCCGGACAGCCGGAATCGGCCCGAGTCCCATCCGGCTGGGATCGACGCCGGAAAATCCGTAGGAGACGAAACGCGCGAGGGGACGTATGCCGTCTCGAGCAGCACGATCCGCATGCATGAGCACCAGCGCGGCCGCGCCGTCATTAACGCCCGACGCGTTGCCAGCGGTTACGGTTCCGTCCGCGCGAAAGGCCGGGCGCAGCTTGGCGAGCCCCTCAATGTCGATCGTGTCACGGACGTGCTCGTCGGTGTCGAAGGCCACGAGTTCACGGCCACGCTTGATCTCCACAGGCAGGATCTGTTCGCTGAAGCGGCCTTCGGAAATCGCCTGCCTTGCACGATGGTGGCTGCGCAGAGCGATCATGTCCTGCGTCTCTCTGCTGATGCTCCGGTCAGCAGCGATATTCTCCGCGGTAATTCCCATATGCCCGTTGCCGAAAGGATCATGGAGGGTTGCGATGAGCATGTCGGTCATGTTCGCGTCCCCCATTCGTTTGCCCCATCGTGCGTCGCGCATCGAATATGGTGCGCGGCTCATGCTCTCGGCACCTCCGGCTACGACAATGTCCGCATCGCCAAGCATCACTGTCTGGAGCCCTGAAACCACCGCCTGGAGGCCGCTGCCGCAGAGACGGTTGACAGTCAGGGCCGGCACAGACACAGGCAAGCCAGCTCCAAGGGCGGCAACACGCGCCATGTACGCGTCTCTAGGCTCGGTATGGATGACATTTCCGAACACGACATGTCCGACCTCGCTCGGCTCGACTTTGGCTCGCTTCAGCGCTTCCGCCGTCACGTTGCTTGCAAGGTCGGTTGGGGCAATTTCCGCCAGCGACCCGCCAAACGCTCCGATAGCCGTTCGAACACCAGAGGCGATGACGACTTGTTCGAGGTTCGGCATGCTTATTCTCCCGAGGCGGAGGCGTGCAGCGCCAAGGCAGCAAGCTTGTCGGTCTGCTGAAATGCGGTCTGTAGCGGCACTGCGCCGTTCGTGTCGCTGATTGCGTGAAAGCTGTCACGAACCGCTTCGGCAGTCAGGCGATCAGGGGGAAAGCTCACCCCTTGCGTCTCGGTCACATAGATCCGGGCGAACGAGCCCGCGCCTGCTGCGATGATGACGCGCGACGGCGCATCCCTCGACACGAGAAATGCCACGCCCGGCGCGACACTTTCAGGCGTGAGCAGCTTTTCGTGCGCAGGCTTGAGGAGACCTTCGGTCATGTGCGTGGCCGCGCTGGGAGTGACGCAGTTGACACGGATCCCATGCTTTTCGCCCTCGAGGTGAAGCACGTTCATGAGGCCGAGCATGGCTGCCTTCGCGGCTCCATAGTTGGACTGGCCGAAATTGCCGTACATGCCGGAAGAGGATGAGGTAAAAAGAATCCGCCCGTATTTCCGGTCGATCATGGTCTGCCAGACAGCTTTGGCGCAGTTTACCGAACCCATCAGATGGACGTCCACGACCGTACGGAAATCGGTCAGATCCATCTTGGCGAAGGACTTGTCCCTGAGGATGCCGGCATTGTTGATCAGGACGTCGACGCGTCCCCAATCGCTCATGATTTCCCCGGCCATCGAAGTGACCGCCTCGAAGTCGGTCACGTCGACTTCATAGCCGCGGGCGATGCCTCCGCCCTGCACGATTTCCCCAGCCACACTGGCTGCGTCAGGACCGAGATCGACCACCGCGACCCTGGCTCCGCGCGCGGCGAGCTCCCTGGCGTAGCTTCGGCCAAGCCCTCTGCCCGATCCGGTCACGATCGCGACTTGGCCATCGAAGGATATGGTCACTTCAATCACTCCCGTATGCCGGCGGCCGCTTCTCGCGAAAAGCCCGAAGGCCTTCGGACAGGTCGTTTCCGCCGATGTGCGAGGAGAACGCCTGAAGTTCCGCACGCAGCCGCACGTCTTGCGCTTTGTCGGAAGCCGCAGTCAGCCGCTTGATCCATCGGATCGCCTCTGGGCTGCAGCGGCTTATGCGCTCGGCGAGATCATATGCGCGCGACAGCAGGTTCTCGGCCGGAACCACCTCGTCCACTAGGCCCCAGGACTGCAACAGCTCCACCTCCACAAGATCGGCCGTGAAGAACAGCCGCGCAGCGCGCGCCGGACCGATCTTGCGCGGCAGGCGTACCGTTGCTCCGCCCGCGGGCACCACACCGTAGCGGGCGTGCCCATCGCCGATCTTCGTACCCTCCGCTGCAAGCACGAGATCGCAGCACAGGAGCAGTTCCAGCCCACCGGCCACGGCAGTGCCGTTGGCGACGCCAATGACGGGAACGGCCAGTTCCTCGATGCGGGTCAGCACCCCTTGATTGAACTCGAGGTCGCGGAGCAGTCTGTCAGGATCTTCATTCAGCCTGGCGCCGAACTCGATCAAATCGCCGCCTGCCGAGAAGGATCGTCCTGTGCCGGTTATGATGACGGCCCGGATGCCCGGTCGTCCATGAAGTGTCCGCAGATGCCCATCAAGGGAACTCATCACGGTGCCATCCATGGCATTGAGCTTGTCGGGTCGATTGATTGTGATGGTGGCGATGCCCTCATCGATCGAAAGGATCACCGGCTCGCTGGACGCAGTCCGGCGGTTCAGTTCCACCTCATAGCTTTGCGGCAATGAACGCAGCGCTTCGGTGAGCTTCGCCGCACCCTCCTCGTCGGTGCCAGACAACCGGACGCGGACAACCGTATTCTTGCGATCATCCAGCGACACGTCCACTCTGGCGGATGCATCCGCCCCGCAAGTGCGAAGAACCTCGAGCCTTACCTTCTCCTTGATCGCCAGATCGCGCAGAGCAGGCTTGAAAATCTTTCCCACCGCCGTCACCGGCAAGGCATCGATGATCATGACGCTCTTGGGCCGGGCGGGCGGCTCGTGCACGGTCGAATTTACATAGGTCTCTATGGCTGTGACGTCCAAAACGACCCCTGGTCGGGGCACGACGAAAAGAGCAGGCACTTCGCCCGCATACTGGTCGGGCATACCCACCGCGGCCGAGATTTGTACGCCGTCGAACTGGTTCGCGACGTCTTCGATTGCGGCGGGGTCGATGTTGTGGCCGGACCGCACGATCAGATCCTTCTCACGACCGGTCAGCACGAGTCTCTCGTCGTCGGTCAGGTACCCGATGTCGCCTGTCGTCAGCCATCCGTCCGCCGCAAGCGTTCCGACGTTGTGCGCTTTGTCCGCGTAACCCGGGAAAACCTGGGGGCCGCGCACCTGGACCACGCCGCTTTCGTTTGGACCGCAGATCCTGGGATGATCCTGGTCGAGCGCCACGATGCGCGTCTCGGAGAAGGGGGCACGAAATCCAACGCTGCCAGCCACGGGTGTGCCAAGCCCGGGATTGAAGGCTATGGCCGCCGCAACCTCGGTCATCCCGTAAGTTTCGAACAGCCGGATTCCTGTCACGGTCTCGAACCTCGACCCGACGGCCTTGGGCAACACCGCCCCTCCCGTAAGGGCCATGCGAACGGAGGACGCATCGTTGTCCGTGCGGAATGAGTTGCCGAGTGCCGCGATCGACGTCGGCACGCCGCTCACGACGGTTGCCTTGAACCTTTCGACCAACCCCCAATATCCATCGATGACGGCGGCGCGCCTCAACGCGTAAGGCGACGGTACGATGACATGGCCACCCGCCGCCCAGACCGCGAGGCCCGCTGTGATCGTGCCGCCGACGTGGAAGAAGGGGAAACCGTTGATCACGCTGTCCAGTTCATCGTAACCCAACACCTGGGTGAACCCGAACGCGCCATGAATCTGGTTTCCATGCGTCAGCTGAACCACCTTCGGGCGGCCCGTCGTCCCGCCCGTGTGGAACAGCGCGCAGACGGTGTCGCGGCCGGCCAGCGTGTCGAAGGCGAGGCGGTCGCCGTCGCAGCCGGAGAGCAGGGCGTCGAAATCCAGATTGTCGTCTCCGGGGTGACTATCGGCTCCAATGACCAGCACGTGCTTCAGTGAGGGCACGTCGCGCCTGATATCGGCAGACTTGAGCCAGCAGTCCTCGTCGAGACCCGGGGCGGGAATGACGAGAACCCGTGCCTGCTGTATATTGAGCAGGTCGACGACAGCCTCGCGGGTGAGCAGATAGTTCAATGCGCTTGCGACACCGGCGACCTGGGCCCCAAGCAGCGCGCACGGCACCATGGGCAGCGTCGGAACCAGAAAGGCCACCACGCCGCCCTGGTCGCCGTTCAGTGAATGGAAGAGGTTTGCACACCGCGTGATTTCCCTCAGCAGTTCGCGATGCGTGAGGGAAATGCCGACATCCGATGGCGATCCCGGACGCAGCACGGTCAAAGCCGCTCTTTCGCCGACGTGCGCGGCAGTTGCCCGAAACAGGTCGTAAAGGTTGTGCGCCGTGACAAGGTCGTCGTAGGGCACCGATTCAATCGCCCGGACATCCTCGATCGTGCGGACTGTCCTGACCGGACGCATCGTCTTCAGCATCAGTGCACCGCTGCGTACATGATCGTTTCCTCGTTGGTCCGGTGACCGTCGAATTCCTCGATGATGCGCCCCTGCCGGCAGACCAGGATGCGGTCCGAAAGCTGGAGCACCTCTGGCAAGTAGGACGAGATCACCATCACCGCGATGCCATCGTCGGCCAGCCGGTTGATCAACTGGTGGATCTCCGCGATCGCTCCGACATCCACGCCGCGAGTCGGCTCGTCGAAGATGATCAGGCGGGGTTTCTGCACCAGGGCCTTGGCGACGACGACCTTCTGCTGGTTGCCTCCCGACAGCTCGATGACCCGTGCGTCGGCATTGATCGCCTTGACGTTGAGCGCGGTGATCCACTCCTGCGCGATGGCGCGCATCTCGCTCATCGAGACTGCCAGTGATTTTGCGCGCCCGCCTGCCATCGCGCCGAGATGGATGTTCTCCGCAATCGACATCGTCTCGAAGAAGCCTTCCATCTTGCGGTCTTCGGTGACGTAGATGATGCCATCGCGGACTGCCGGACGGGGTACGCGGTAGCGTACCGGCCGGCCGTCAAGCCGCACCTGCCCACCATGAAACAGGTCGCGCTTCAACACGCCAGCAACCACCTTTGCGGTCTCGGTGCGGCCGGAGCCGATCAGTCCAAAGACGCCGGTGATGTGGCCCGCGAAAACCGAGAAGGAAGTGTTGCGTACGAGGTTTCCCATGGAAAGATTCTGCACGCTGAGCACCTTGTCGCCGGCGGGACGGACGGGGCGTCCTTCCTGCGCGCCATAAAGCTCGTTGGTCAGGGTCCTGCCCACCATAGCGCGCACGATCTTCTCTCGGTCGAACGCCGAGGCAGAGTCGGTGATGACGTGCTCGCCGTCACGCATCACGGTGATGCGATCGGCGATCGCTAGTGCTTCCTCCAGCGCGTGACTGATGAAGATGATCGAGACACCGCGCTGCTTCAACCGTTCGACGAGCGAGAAGAACTGATGCTTTTCCTCCGGCGTCAGCGTCGCCGTCGGCTCATCGAAAATGATCACCTGCGCGTTGTGGTGAACCGCGCGCGCAATCTCCACCATCTGCTTTTGCCCGGCGCCGAGTGCGGACACCATCGCCGTCGGATCGACGTGGAAGTTGAGCGACTGCAGGAACTGCTGGCCGGCGATGTAGATGCCTCGCAACCGGTGAAAGTGCCTGGCGTCGGTCAGGTAGATATTCTGCGCGACGGTGAGCGACGGCACCAGGCTGGTCTCCTGGTAGACCATCGCGATGCCGCGGCGGAGCGCCTCCGAAGGCGAATTCATCTCCACCTTCGTTCCGTCGATACAGATCTCGCCGGACGTCGGCGTCACGACTCCGGCGATCATCTTGGCGAGCGTCGACTTGCCTGCGCCGTTCTCACCGAGAAGCGCGTGCACCTCGCCCCGCTGCAAGGTGAACGAGACGTTTTTCACGGCCGGCACGCCGCGATACTCCTTGGTCGTGCGCCGGACGTCGACCATCGGGATCATGCCACACCTCCTGGTCCGATCGTATTCGCGGGCTGGTCAAGCCTGACGACAATGCCGTCGCCACGCGCGGCCACGACCGCCGCACCGCCATGCTCCACCACGCTGGTGGTGCCGTGGGTCTTGCCGTCGGCGCGGCTTTGCAGGCTGAAGCGCGGCTGGAAACCGGCGTCGAGCCAGACGCACATGCCGAAGGACATGGTTGGCGCCCAGGGCTTCAGGAGCCCAAGATGCTTCACGCCGCCGCCCTGGAGCGGCTCGTAGTAGCTGCGGCCGGATTTGAGCTTCGGCGCCACCCAATAGTCGCGCGGCACCTCGGCCATCATCCGCCTTCGATAGGCGGGCTCGCGCAGCACGAACTCGACGAGCTGGCTGCGCGGCGCGAAGACGGCCAGCCACCAGCCGCCGACCGAGGGCGAGAGCCTTCCCGGATAGCCGGGCAGATCGGACTGGAGCACCGCGGGCTTGCCGGCCCCTTCACGGCCAATCCGTACCAGGCGATGCCGCCAGGCTTCCGAATAGACGACGCCAGAAGCATCGGGAGCCAGCCCGGATGGCCAGGCGAGACGGTCGGCGATGCGATGGCTGGCGCCACTGTCGAGGTCGATGCGCCAGATGCTGCCCGAGGCGTTTCGCTCCAGCAGATCGCGCTGCCATTCGTCGGTTCTGTTGGTGGCGGAGCCGTTCGCAACATACAGGGCCCCACCTGCAACAGCCATCGCCGTGATGCATGCGACCGCTGGTCCGATACGGAAGCGGCCACCGTCGTGGGGGCCGCCTTCGATCACGACATCGCCGCTGTCGAGTGCGACGGCGAGGCCGTCGTCACCGACATTTGCAATGCAGGCGATGCGGGCGTCGTACGTCCGGCGCGGCGTCCGGCTGCCATCGGCGGCGAGCGCGTAGATCGCGTCGCCCACGGACGTGAACAGCGTTCCTCCAAGGACGGCGAGGCAATCAACTTCGGGCATCTCGATACGCCATGCTGCCTCATCCAGCGCGCGATTGGGACGAAGCGCTCCGTCGAGAGGGGGAACGGTGACCGCCGCCTCGCCACGGCCGAACAGATTGTCGACTGCGCGCGAAAATGAGCCGATCATTTCCGCCCCCAATACGAGCCGGCGCCTGTCCAGGTGGGGTCCATGCCGTGCAGTTTCAGTCGCCCGACACGGTTGTTGAGGATGCCGCCGATATAGAGATGGCCCTTGTGCTCGCGCATGGAGGTGATCATCGGATGGTTCTCGCCGCCGAAGTCCCACAGGGTTTCGATGATGCGGCCTGTTTCGTCGAAGCGGATCACGCATCCGGTGTTGATGTTGGGGTACATCCATTCGTCGGGCGCGATGCGCCGGGCCATGCGCCGGCGGAAGCCCGGCATCTTCAGCGCCAGGTCGAGCGAAGGGGTGCGGATGCCGACCAGCGCCAGCCAATACGTGCCATCGGAGGCGCGGTTGATGTTGTCGGGATAGCCCGGCAGGTCCGAAATGACCGGCTCCACCGTGCCCTTCCTCGGTCCGTCGAACCAGTAGCGGCTGACGCGGCAGGCCCAGGTTTCCGCGAAGAGAAACGACTGCCCGTCATGCGTCATGCAGATGCCGTTCGGGAAGACGAGATTCTTGAGAACGGTCCGGGTCGTGCCGGCATTCGGATCGTAGCAGATGATGCGCCCATTGCCGCGCGATTCCAAGCAGTCGACCGGCCATTCGTGCATCTCGTAGCGAACCGTCGCCTCGCTGAAGAAGACGCGGCCGTCGGGCGCGATGTCCAGGTCGTCGGCGAGCCGGAGGCGCGAGTCGTCGATGACCGAGAGCCAGGAGCGGTTGGTCTCGTCGGTCAACTTCTCGACCCTGCGGTCGCCGGTGATGCGGTAGAGACCCATGCCGCCGATGCAAGCCAAGAGCGATCCGTCCCTGGCAAACGCCATACCGAGCGGCCGGCCGCCGGTGTGGACGAACAGTTCCTGGCGCGCGTAGTCAGGAGCGAGGAATCGGACGATGTCGCCGGTGCGGTTGCCGACATAGATGTTGTCGTCCTCGTCGAGAATCACGTCCTCGGGGCCGTCGATGCTGCCGAGCCCGATCGCCTCGACGGTGCGCAGACGGTCGTTGAGCGCGTAGGGCGACGAACCGGAAGTGGCGGGCGCCGGCGGCAACTGCGAATAGGTGGGCGACACGTAGACCTTCGAGAGGAACTTGTGCCGGTTCTTTAGCCAGCGGACGTCGATCCCGACAGCGGCGAGAAGCACCGCTCCAAGCAGCAGCGAGTTCGCGCCGCTGGTTACGCCGAGGCGGACCAAACCGTTCACCATGATCATTACGGTAATGGAACCGATAACCGCCTTTGCGGCCGAGCCGCGGCCGCCGCCGAGGCTGTTGCCGCCGAGAACCGCGGCGGTCAGCGCGGCGATCTCGAGCCCGATGCCTGTATCGGCGCCGGCGCCGCCGAGCCGTGAGGCGAAGAGCAAGCCTGCCAGCGCGGCGAGCGCGCCGGACAGGACATACGTCGCGCAGACTACCCTGCGCACCGGAATGCCGACATTGTGCGCGGAGCGGCGCGAGCCGCCGACCGCCAGAACATGCCATCCGGCGCGGCTGCGGCTGAGAAAGAGGTGCAGCACGAGCGCGAGCGTCACCGCGACGACGACGCTGAACGGAACGCCGAGCACGTCGCCTTCGCCGAAATAATACCAGAGCTCCGAATCGGGGAAGGCGGCGGCGATCGCGACCGAGTATTTCAGGAGCAGCATGTCGACCACGGCGCGCACGATGATCAGCGTGACGAGGGTCGTCAGGAAGGCGCGCAGGCGCAGGTAGCCGACGAGCAGGCCGTTGACGAGGCCGACCGCCGCGCCGCAGGCGAGCGTCGCGGCGACCACTGCCGGCACAGGCCATTCGGCGACGCTGAGCAGCCCCAGCGCCACGATGTTGCCAAGTGCGAAGACCGAGCCGACGCTGAGGTCGATGCCGCCCGCCACCATCACGATAGTCAGCGCGATGACGATCAGACCGAACTCGCCCCACTGCCGCATCATATTCGATATGCTTGCAGCCCCAAAGAAATCGGGGATCAGCGAACCGAAGACCGCAACGACGATCAGCAGGATCAGGAGCGGGATCGCATTGTCGATCCAGCGCTTCGCGAGGATTTCGCCAAGCAGGTGGTCGGGCACGTAGCGGTAGCGCCAGCGCGCGATCGTGTCGGATGCGGCCATCGTATCGTCCCGGATTGCATGAGTGTCACGAGCGGCGTGTGCCGCCCGTGACCGCAGGTCGGATCAGTTCTTGGTCGGAAGATCCCAGCAGGAGGCCGGGGTCATGTTATCCTTCGTCAGGAAGGTCAGCGGCGTGAACAGCGTGGTCTTGTTCGCGCCGGCGGGCTGTTTGAGCTGCAACATCTGCTTGATCATGGTCGCCATGTCGCGTGCCTGTCCGGGCACGAAGTAGACGACGACCTCGGAATAGGTGCCGTTGGCGAGCCCGTCGCAGGCCATGCGGTTGCCGCCGCCTTGCGTAAGCAGGTAGACGTTCTTGCCGGACTCCTTGATCGCCGCAGCGGTGCCGACGTCCATCACGTCCCAGAAGCCGGTGATGGCGCAGAGGTCCGGATGCTGCTGGATCACGGTCGCAGCAATGTTCTTCGCCTTGGTCGCGTCCCAGTCGGCGGCCTGGTTCGAGACCAGCTGGATCTCCGGATGCTGGGAGAGCACGTTGTTGATGCCCTCCATCTGGTAGACGCTGGCGGCCGCCGTCAGCACGCCTTGCGTGATCGCGACCTTGCCGCTGCCTCCGTTTGCGGGCGAGCATTTTTCGACCAGGCGTTCGCCGATCTGCTGTCCCATGCCGACATAGTCGGCGCCGATGAAAGCGTCGGTCGAGTAGCTCGAACGCATGTTGACCTGAACGACGTAGATGCCGGCCTCCTCCGCCTTCTTCAGCAGGCGGGCGTAGGACTGGACGTCCGGGTTGTGGACCACGATGACGTCCGGCTTCTCGGTGATCAGCGAGGTTATCGCGGCGGCGCCGGCATCCGTGCTCCAGTTCGGGTCGCGGATGTCGAATGTGACCCCAAGCGGCTCGAACGCCTCCTTGAGGCCCGCGGCCCAGCCTTCGGTCAGGTCGAAGCCCATCGCCACCGGCACGTAGGCTATGCGTTTGCCCTTGAACGAGTCGTAGTAGGGCGCCCGCGTGGGGTCGTCGATGCCCTGGGCCAGCGCGGAGCCGGCGGAAAGGGCGAAGGTTGCGGCCAGAATGCCAGTTTTCAACAGTCTCATGTTTTGTCCTCCCAATTATAACAGGCCTAGATGTCCCCTTGCTGAGCGGTCTGCTCGTCGCGGGGGTTGATGATCGTGTCGATGACGATCGCGGTAAGAAGGATGACGCCCTTGATCACGTTCTGGACGGTGTACTGGATGTCCATGATCGTCATGCCGTTGAGCAGCACGCCGATGAGCAGCGTTCCGACGATGACGTTGCGGACGCCGCCCTTGCCGCCCGACAGCCCAATGCCGCCCAGCACGACGACCAGGATGACGTCGTAGACATAGGTCGAGATGGCGACGCGGGTATTCATGCTGGCCACGGACGCTGCGGTGACGATCCCAGCCATGTAGCCGATCAATGACGAGAGCATATATTGCAGCACGATGATGGGCCGTGCCGGCACTCCGGTGATGCGTGCTGCGAGAAGGTTGTCGCCAACGGCGCGCAGATAGCGGCCCGACTTGGTGTAGCGCAGGAAGAAGTAGCCACCGAGGCAGACGGCGGCGAAGAGGAAGATTGGAAGCGGAACGCCAAGCAGCGTCCCTTGACCCAAAACCAGGAGCGGCTGGCCCGCCTCGGGCATGTAGACGACATCGAGGTTGAAGAGGAAATAGCGGCCGAAACCGTAGATCAGCGTGCCCATGGCGAGCGTGGCGAAGATCGCTGGTATCTCGACATACGCGACCACCCAGCCGTTGAAAGCACCTACGACGAGGCTGAACGCCAGTCCCAACGCCAACGCCAGGGGCAGCGGCATGCCGGTGCCAATGAGATGCAGGGTCCACGCAACCGAGACCGCCATCAAGGCGACCAGCGACAGGTCAATGCCGCGCCCGATCACGACCAGCCCCATCGCCACGCCGAGCATGCCGAGGATCGAAACGCTGCGAACGAGGTTCAGCACGTTGCTGGTGGTGAGGAAGCCAGGCAGGGCGACGGCGAACGCCACGCACAGCACCAGTGCCAGGACGAATACGATCTGCTCCTGGCTCAGATGCCGGAAGGCATTCATGTCGGTCCTCCACCAACGTGAACAGCCACCCCTCAGCGGTTGGCATGGAAAAGACTATCCCTGCGGGCGAGTGTCGATCTTTCGCCAGAACGCAGAACTTTTGCCTGAGAGTGCAATCGGGCGAATTTCTTGCCCAAACGCCCGCAAATGGAGTAACAAGTACGGGGGAGCGTGTATTGGCGCGGCTAAACAAACATCAGAGGGCTGCATCAATATCGGTACTTGACCGCGGGTGGGGGAGCCCATGGATCTTGTCTTTTCAACGGAAGACCTGCCAACGCCGAAGCGGTACAACGCTTGGCGTGAAGCCATATGCGACTTCTACGTCCATGTGGACGTGAAGGCGACCAGGCCGGAGGATTACCGCGGCTTTATCCGCGAGGCTCGCTTCGGCGATATCGTCATGACCGATATCCTGCTCTCCGAACAAAGCATCAGACGACAAAGCCAGCACATCTCGCGGCTGGACAAGGACTGCTACTATTTGCAGCTCATTCACCGCGGGAGCCTGAATGTGGTGCAGCGGGGCTCGACCCATTCCTCCAACGCCGCGCGGGGCGCCATCTTCTGCGCCACCGAGCAATACGAGCTCCAATGCCTTGGCGAGGTTCGCTCGTTCTATCTTGAAATACCGCGCGCCGATTTTGCCCAGAGGTTCGCGAGCGAACGGATACCCGTCTCGGCTGCGTTCAACAGCACGCAGGGGCTCGGCAGGATCACAACGGAATTCTGCGCGGCACTGGCAGGTGAAGGGTCGAAGCTGTCGCAGGATGTTAAAGCCAAAATGGGCGACCAGCTTATGGACATCCTTGCCATCACGCTGCAGTCGGCCGAAACCGATACCGGTTCGCTGGACGGGTCTGTTCAGCAGGCTCGGCTCCGCTCGATCCGGCAGTGGATCGAAGCCCACCTGGGCGACCCCAATCTCTCGCTGGAGAGGATCGCCAGCGCAAATGGGGTGTCCTTGCGCTACCTTCACCACTTGTTCCGGCAATCCGAGATGTCGGCTTCGGAGTGGATCTGGGATCGGCGCCTTCAACTCGCCTACGACAAGATTGCGAAGGGAGAAGGTCACTCGATAACCTCCGTCGCGTTTGAGCACGGCTTCAGCAGTTCCGCTCATTTCAGTACCCTGTTTCGTCGGAAATTCGGGTTGTCACCACGAGATGTTGCAAAAGTGCGGTGAATGAGGATCGGCGGGTCGTGAGCGCTATGCCGGAACTGGGCTCGTAGCGAAAATTTTGGACCGCGAAGCAACCGGCCCCCGCAGCGACACCGCGGCAGCGCCGTCGATCATTATGAAAAAACTATCTTCGCAGCGATCCACCCCAATCGAAAACATATGCCGCCGCCGATACCTTGCTGGGTATGCACGATACGCCGTCAGACGCGGACAAGACCGCGGCATTGAAAGCCCGTGCATGGACCACAAGAAAGAGCAGACAGATGTTTGGGCGATTGGGCATGTACCGCAGCGTAGAGGACGAGTTTGAGGCGCGTCCCGTCGGCAACAGCGGACGCGAACTCGTCCCGCAGGGCGGGCTGCGCCAAGGCGAACTGGGAATGTTTTTGCGAGTCGCCTGCGTCGTCGCCACAATCTGGGGCGGCTCGGCGCTTGCCGTCTGGAGCGCCGGCTGAGGCGGGCCTGCACGCAAGGCCAAGGGCGAACCACCGTGGGCGAAACTGCTCAGGCGACCAGGCGCAACAGCAAACCTCCCGCGGCCGCGCCGGCCAGCACCCAGCCGATCGGCGCGCCGAACCTGAACAGCGCGAGCATGGCCGCGACGGTCAGCGCGATCGCGGCCCAGTCCGCGCTCGCCAGAACCGGAAGATCGAGTGTCAGGCCGAGCACCGGCTTCTCCACCACTGTCCGGAATAGGACGTGCAGTGCAAACCATATGGCGAGGTTCAAGATCACGCCGACAACCGCCGCGGTGATGGCCGACAAGGCGCCCGAAAGCGCCGCGTTGCCGCGCAGGCGCTCAACGAAGGGTGCGCCGAGGAAAATCCACAGGAAGCAGGGCACGAAGGTTACCCAGGTGGTGAGGATCGCCCCGAGCGTCGCCGCCAGCAGCGGATCGAGCCCACCCGCATCCCTATAGGCGCCGAGGAACCCGACGAACTGGACGACCATGATGAGCGGCCCGGGCGTGGTCTCGGCCATTCCCAGCCCGTCCAGCATCTCGCCGGGCTGCAGCCAGCCATAGGTCTCGACCGCCTGCTGGGCGACATAGGCGAGCACGGCATAGGCGCCGCCGAACGTAACGACGGCCATCTGGCTGAAAAAGAGGGCGATGCGGCTGAACACATTGTCCCAGCCGAGCAGCGTGACCAGCACTACGACCGGCACCAGCCACAGCGCCAAGAACACCGCGGATACGCGCAGCGACCAGCCGACATTCGGCCTCGCATGCGCCGGAACGCCGTCGCTGAGCGCTGAATCGGCATCGGAAAGGGCAACGCCAGAGCCCGCGCCATGTCCTCCTCCTCCCACCTTGAAGGCGGGAAGCCCGGCGCGCCCCCCGAGATAGCCGATGATGCCCGCGGCAAAGATGATGAATGGAAACGGCGCGCCCAGGAAGAAGATCGCGACGAAGGAGGCGGCCGCGATGGCCAGCATGACATTGTTCTTCAGGGCGCGCTTGCCGATGCGCTGGACGGCGTGGAGCACGATCGCCAGCACCGCCGCCTTGAGGCCGAAGAACAGGCCTTCGACGAGAGGAACGTTGCCGAAGAGCACGTAGACGTAGCTCAGCGCCAGGATCGACAGGAACCCGGGCAGGATGAATAACGTGCCCGCGACAAGCCCGCCCTTTGTCTTGTGGAGCAGCCAGCCGATATACACGGCCAACTGCTGGGCTTCGGGCCCTGGGAGCAGCATGCAGTAGTTGAGGGCATGCAGGAAGCGGTTCTCGCCGATCCAGCGTTTCTCCTCGACCAGGATACGGTGCATGACGGCGATCTGGCCCGCCGGACCGCCGAAGGACAGCGCGGCGATACGGACCCAGACGCGCACGGCCTCGCCGAAAGGAATGCCATGATCGTGGCCGGGGGCCACTCGTTCAGCCGACGGGCTTTCGAGTGTCGTGCTCATGGACTGCTTCCCGCCTTTGCGGAGGGCCAGTTGTGTGCCTCGCCCGTCGCGTCGCGCGCCCAGCGGTAGAAGGAATCATAGACGGCCATCCCGGCGTCGAGTTGGGCGAGGTCGTCGGAGAACATGCGCGATAGCCCGAGCGACATGGCAAGCAGTCCGGCCGCTTCTGGTTCGAGGTCAAGCCGCGCCGTGTCGGCCGCCCGCACGATCCGGGTCAGTCGAAGCAGCGGTTCGGTCGTCAGGCCGAACTCCTCGACCATCACGTCGAATGTGCACAGTTCGCCGCGATGGCTCCAGAAAACGTTCTCGACGTCGAACGGGGTTGCGCCGAAGCGGTCGGCGACGGCCTCTACCTCCTGCGGCGCGACGAACAGGAAGACCGCGCCGGGATCGACGAAGCGTCGGATGAGCCAGGGACAGGCGATGCGGTCGATCTTTGGCCGTGCCCGGGTTACCCAGACGGAGCGGCCCTGTATGTCGCGGGCAGGGATGCGCGCGTCCGGAACGGTCGGCAGGCTCGCCGCCAACCATGCCTCGAAGCCGCCTTCCAAGGATTCGGCCGCGACGCCCCGGTGGCGCAGCCACGCGGCAACGCCCTCGCTGAGTTTTTTTCCCTTCTGGCAGATGACGATCGCGGAGGGCGCGTCGAACGCCTCGCTCCAGTCGGAAACCAAAGCATGCGACCGTCGGACCGATCCGGGCAGGAGCCTTGGGTTGGCCGCGAAGTCCTCGTCTGTCCTCACGTCGACCAGCCGGGGGCAGGCGGGTGTCCCGTACAGGCGGGAAAGCTTGTCGACGGATATAGTGGTGGGAGATGGCATGGCGCGTCCTCCGTTGCCGGGCTGCTGGACGCGATTCTTGGGCCGGAGCCTCGTGGGGAGACCGCAGTCCCCATGGAGGTCTTGTCGCGCCGGAGAGTGGCTCTGTCAAGCGCCTCGCCATGAAGCACGCCATCACCCCGGCGATCCAAGGCCACTGTTGTCGCCCGATCGCGGGTCCTTTGGATGTGATAGGCCGAGCTCGCAGAGGTTGGGCAGTGGGACCAGTTGCAAGGCGACGGCGGTCCGAAGACCCGCATATCGGATCGTGATCAGAACTCGGCGTACTGAGTGAGTCGACGGCGACCGGTCATGTGGCTCTAATCATGTCGGCCGCCTTTTCGGCGATCATCACCACGGGTGAGGCAGTGTTGCCTGACACGATCTTGGGCATGATCGAGGCGTCGATCACGCGCAGGCCCGACAGCCCCTTCACCCTCAGTTGCGGGTCGACGACCGCCGCGTCGTCGCTGCCCATGCGGCAGGTACCGACAGGATGGAAGATGGTGGTGGCGATGTTGCCGATCGCGCTAAGCAGCTCGGCGTCCGACTGCACCGTGGGGCCCGGCAGAATCTCTCGCGGCTGGTAACGTGCCAGACGCTGCGCGCTCATGATCCGCCGCGCCTGCCGCACGGCCTTCACAGCAATGTCGCGGTCGGCCTGCGCCGAGAGATAGTTGAGCCTGATGTCCGGCTGCGCGGCCGGGTCGGGCGTGATGGCATGCACGCAGCCGATGCTTTCGGGCCGCAGATTGCAGACCGAGATCGTTATGGCCGGGAAAGGGTGCAGCGGGTCGCCCAGCCTGTCGGTCGACAGCGGCTGTACGTGGTATTCGAGGTCGGGCGTGGCGCGCGACGGGTCCGACTTCGTGAACATGCCGAACTGGCTCGGCGCCATCGACATCGGCCCGCTCTGCGTCAGCGCGTAGCGCAACGCGATGCCGGCCTTGCCGAACAGGCTGTTGAAGGCGGCGTTGAGAGTCTTTGCCCCGGTCACCTTGTAGACGGTGCGGATCTGCAGATGGTCCTGCAGGTTCTCGCCGACGCCGGGGCTCTCATGTGCGACGTCGATGCCGAGCCCGCGCAGCACGTCGGGTCGGCCGATGCCGGAAAGCTCCAGCAGCTTCGGCGAGTTGATCGAACCCGCGGCCAGCAGCACCTCGCCTTCGGCGCGCGCTTCGACCACGCGGCCTTCGTGGCTGTAGCGCACGCCGACGACCCTGCGGCCTTCGAGGATGAGGCTCTCTGTCAGCGCGTTCGTCACCAGCCGCAGGTTCGGCCTTCGCAGCGCCGGGCGCAGGAAGCCTTTGGCCGCGTTCCAGCGCACGCCGCGCTTCTGGTTCACC
Organism: Mesorhizobium sp. KR9-304; assembly: GCF_040049215.1. Lineage (NCBI taxonomy): Bacteria > Pseudomonadati > Pseudomonadota > Alphaproteobacteria > Hyphomicrobiales > Phyllobacteriaceae > Mesorhizobium > Mesorhizobium sp. KR9-304. Next base: position 33,025 of record NZ_JBDZDN010000006.1, read on the forward strand.
TCGAAGAAGCCGGAGCCCTCGTTGTCGCCGTCGTTGAAGTCCGCGCGCGGTTCGATCCCGAACTCCCGCGCACCTTCCTGTACGGCGCGCAGGATGTCCCAGGTCAGCCGCTGCCTCGACACTTTCCACTCGCCGCCGGAGCCGTGGAGATCGGTCTTGCCGCCGTAATGGTCTTCCGACTTCAGGAAATAAGGCAGCACATCGTCCCAGCCCCAGCCGGTATTGCCCATCTGTCGCCAGCCTTCATAGTCGGCCGCCTGGCCCCGCATGTAGATCATGCCGTTGACCGACGAGCAGCCGCCCAGCAGCCTGCCGCGCGGATAGGCGATCGAGCGGCCGTTGAGCCCCGGCTCGGCGGCTGTCTTCATCATCCAGTCGGTGCGCGGATTGCCAATGCAGTAGAGATAGCCGACGGGGATGTGCACCCAATGGTAATTGTCGCTGCCGCCGGCCTCGAGCAGCAGAACGCGAGTCGCCGGGTCGGCCGTCAGCCGGTTGGCGAGCACGCAGCCAGCCGTCCCGGCGCCGACGATGATGTAGTCGTACTGGCCTTCGAGGGTCATGCGTCGTCCTTTGCCGCGAGCCGCCGCCAGAACGGATCGACGGCTTCGGCCAGTTCCGCCCAGATGCCGTAGCGGCGGTCGTAGTGGCCGCGCATGGCGCGGTCGGGCTCGAAGGTGCGGGCCGGCCTGGTCATCGCGCTCACTGCCGTTTCGACATCGGGATAATGCCCGGCGCCGACGGATGCCGCGATGGCCGCGCCCAGCGCCCCGGTCTCGGAGCACTCAGCCACCGTCACCGGCACGCCGAGCCCGTCGGCGAAGATCTGCGGCCAGTGCGCCGAGCGCGCCCCGCCACCGGACAAAGCGGCCCTCGAGAAGCCCACGCCCGCTGCCGTCAGCACCTCGATATGGCGGCGGTGTTCGAACATGACGCCCTCGAAAAGCGCCCGCAGCACATGGCCCTCTCCATGCCAGCCGGCAAGGCCGAAAAAGCCCCCGCGCTGATGCGCGCCGAGCCGCCCGCCATAGAGGAAGGGATGGAACAGCGGGTCGTCATGGGCGGGCGCGGTGGCGCCGACCGCGGCGTTGACGAAGCCGAACGGGTCGTCATGGTGGCCGCCGCGTTCGATAAGCGTGCGCACATACCATTCGAGATTGGCTGCCGAGGTGGCGCTGTTCTCCATGTTGGCGAAATGCCCGCCTCCGCGGGCCGCAACCATGAACACGCTTTCGTCGCGCACCGGCGCGTCGGAGAACACCTGGTTGATCGACCAGCTGCCGGCGACGACGGAAGCGGCACCGGGGCCGACCGCGCCGGAGCCGAGCGCGGAAGCGACGACATCGAAATAGCCGGCAACGACCGGCGTGCCCTCTGCCAGCCCGGTCGCGTTCGCGGCGGCCCGAGTCACGGCGCCCACCACGCCGGTCGGCTCATGCAGCGGCGGCAGCATCGGCTCGGCGTCCTCCAGCCCGTACAGCGACAGCAGTTCGGCATCGTAGACTGCCTGCGGCAGGCGCAGAAGCCCTCCGCCGGACATGTCCGAGATGTCGCTGGCGCGCTTGCCTGTCAGGTGAAAGGTCAGCACGTCCTTGGCGAAGAGCAGCGTGCCGGCGCGGGCATAGAGATCCGGCCGGTGACGTTTCAGCCACGCAAGCAGCACAGGCGTCTGCGACGGCCACGGCCGCTGCAGGCCGATGGCGTGCATGTCAGCCCCCGCCGCCGCGTCCAGCTCGGCTGCTAGCGCCGCCCCGCGCGTGTCGAGCGACTGGATGCCGATCAGCGGCGCGCCGTCGCGGTCGAGCAGATAGAGCCCGTTGCCATGGCCGGCGGTCCCGACTGCCGCGATATCGCTAGGATTTGCGTTTGCCGCCGCCAGACATCCGGCAATGGCGACGCGGGCATTGTCCCACAGTTCCGCCACCGAGCGCTCGACCATGCCGGGCGCCGGCTTGTGGGACGCGCCGTCGATGCCGTGCGAAGCAATCTGCCGGCCGTCGAGGTCGAACAGCACGGCCTTGATGACGGTGTTGCCGGCGTCGAGGCCGAGCAGCAGGGCAGGGCGGTCAGCCACGGTTGTAGACGTCCCAGGCCTCATCGCCGTCGGCGCCGCGATGGATGATCGCCATCAGCGCGTTCACGACGGCTTTCGGATTTGCGTGCTGGTAGATGTTGCGGCCGTAGACCATGCCCTTGGCGCCCTGCTTCATCAGCGCCGCGGACTTGCCGAGCACGACCTTGAGATCCTCCTTGCCGCCGCCGCGCACCAGCACCGGCACGCGCGCGGCCTCCACTACGCGGTGGAACTCCTCGGGATCGTCGGTCGGGTCGGCCTTGATGATGTCGGCGCCCATTTCGGAGGCAAGCCTGACCAGCGTCACGATCTTCCGCGCGTCGCCGTCGACCTGATAGCCGCCGCGCACCTCGTTGGGCAGCATCACCAGCGGCTCGATCATCAGGGGCATGCCGTAGCGGTGGCAGTCGGCGCGAACACGGGAAATGTTGTCGACGCACTGGCGGAAAAGCTCGGGCTCGTCCGGCAGCATGAACAGGTTCACCACCACGCAGGCCGCGTCCATCTCCAGCGCGCCGATAATCGGCTCGTCGCGGTTCTGCAGCATCGACCACATGACGCGGTGGCGCTGGGCATTGTAGGGATTGCCCATGTCGATGCGCATGACCAGGGCCGGCTTGTCCTTCTCCGGGCGGCCCTGGAGCAGGTCCGCCTGGCCGTAGGCCATCTGGATCGCATCCGGCTTGGCGGCGACCAGGGCGTCGATCACGCCGGCCATGTCTTCCAGCCCGACAAGGAAGCCCGGCTCGTTGCAGACGCCGTGGTCGACGGCCACGTCGAGGCAGCCGCCATTGGTGAAAAGCCGGTTCATCCGAGCTTTCGTGCTGATGCGCATGGTCATGCCCTTTCGCGGTCGCGTCGTCCCAGCATCTCGCGCGAGACGCCATGATAGTCGGCGAGATCGCCGGTGAAAGTCTCGATCTCTCGCCTGGTCCTGTCATCGTCCCAGCCGAACTCGGCGGCGAGAGCCTCCGCGACACCCTGCACTAGCCCGGACGACACGTCGCCGCGGATCGACAGCGGCGTGCGCCGCAGAAGAATGTCGCCGAGGCAGTGCACGTATTCGGTGCGGGCAAGGAAGGCGATCTCGGCGCCGGTGACCTGGCACGACGGTGCGAGCGGCCGATCGTCCTCGCGCCCGCGGCAGAAGGCAAGCACTTCCTCGGCGCGGGTCCCGTAGATGTCGACCAGGTGGGCGGCGCGGCGCCGGTCGATGCCGTGGCGCTCGACCAGCGCGACCTCGAATGTATCCGCCGCCTGCGGGAAGCCCGCGCCGCCGCCGATGGGCAGCGACAGCGTGCTCGCGACCCGCTCGTGGCCAAGCTCGGTCATCACCTCGTCGGCGGCCTGCTCGGCGAAGGCGCGGAAGGTGGTCCACTTGCCGCCGACCATGCAGAACTGCGGCACGGCTCCTTCGATGCGATGAACGAAATGGCCGCGCGAGATGCGCCCGGTGAATTCGTGGTCGCTGCGCGGCAGCGGGCGTATGCCGCTATAGCTGAAAACGACGTGCTCGGGCCCGACCGCGATGCCGGGGAACACGCGGCGCAGCGCGTCGAGGATATAGTCGCGCTCCTCGGGCTCGCAGCGCAAGCGGCTGGCGCGCTCGACGCGGATGTCGGTCGAACCCACGAGCACCTTGCCGAGATAGGGGTACACGATGCAGACGCGGCCGTCGGCGTGCTCGAAGAAGATCATGTGGCCGCCGAGCGCGTTGTGAAGCGTGGGGTGGTCGAGGATGAGGTGCGAGCCCTTGGTGCCGGACACGAAGGGCTCGCGTTGCGGGCCTGCACCGGAAAGTAGGCCGAGCGACTCGTCGAGCCACGCTCCCGTGGCGTTGACTATTGCCCGCGCTTCAACCGGCAGTTTCTCGCCCGTCGTCCCATCGCAAAGCACGAACCGCGATCCGTCGGGGCGCAACTCGGCATAGTTGAGCGCGAGACTGCCCGGCGTCAGCCGCCGCGTGTCCAGCAGCAGCTCGACGCCCAGCCGCTCGGGGTGGCTGATCCAGGCGTCGTGATAGGTGGCGGAGAAGCGCAGCTTGGCCGACAGCGCCGGCCAGATCGCCAGCGTCTCGCGCGCGCCGCGGAACTTGTGTTTCGGCAGCAGGCGGCGATGGCGGGTGATCCAGTCGTAGAGCATCAGGCCGATCTTGATCGGCACCGCGCCGCGGCTCGCGGGCCTGCCGGACAGGCCGAAGAAGCCGACCGCGCCGTTCATCATGCCCGAGAACAGCGAGTTGATCGGGATGGTGGTCGGCAGCGGCCGCACCATGTGCGGCGCATTGGCCAGCAGCGCGTCGCGCTCGCGCAGCGATTCCCACACCAGGTTGAACTCGCCGTTCTCCAGATAGCGCAGCCCGCCATGGATCATGCGCGAGGGCGCTGCGCTGCAGCCCGAGCAGAAGTCGTTGCGCTCCACCAGAAGCACGCGCAAACCCTGCAATGCGAGTTCCCGATAGACGCCGATGCCGTTGATGCCGCCGCCCACGACGATCACGTCGAACGCGCCGTCGCGGCGGATCTGTTCGAGGCTGTCTTGTCGTTGCTCGGGGCGTTGCTCAGGCACGTCGTTGTTCTCCACCGCCTCGCGGCGGTGCCTTCAAGGCTTGTTTCTCTATGTGGCGGTCAGGAGTCGAGGTTGGTCAGATGGCGGCTGGCGGCCTCGCTTATCGTGTTGATCTCGCTCGATGAAAGACGGATGCGCCCGGCGGCCGCGTTCTCGCGAGCCTGGGCGGGGTTGCGCGCGCCGCAAAGCGAAAAGGTGATGCCCGGCTGCTGCAGCGTCCAGGCGATGACGATCTGGGCCGGCGTCGCCTTGTGCGCTTCGACGACGGGAGCGACCTCGGCCATCAGCGCGGCCACTTTCTCCCGGTTGCCGACCGAGAAACGCGGGTTGTTCTTGCGCTGGTCGTCGCCCTGGAACTTGCGGTCCGGCCCGATGCGGCCCGAAAGCAGGCCGAGCGCCAGCGACGAGTAGCTCAGCATCGACAGGCCGTGGCGGCGGCAGACCGGCAGCAGCGTCGCTTCGGCGTCGCGCTTCACCATCGAGTATTCTTCCTGGATCGCGTCCAGCCCGCCGACGGCGACATAGGCCTCGAGTTCGCCGAGCGAAAGGTTGCTGGCGCCGATGGAGCGGATCTTACCCTGCTGCTTCAGCCGCTGCAGTGCCTCCATCGTCTCGGCAATCGGCGTGGTCGGGTCCTGCCAATGGGTGATGTAATGATCGATATGGTCGGTGCCGAGCCGGCGCAGGCTCTGCTCCAGCTCGTAGGCGATCGACTCGCCGCCGAGATGCCGATGCACAGGCTCGCCGTCATAGTCGAAGAAATGGTTGCCCCTGGTGGTGTGCCAGACCAGCCCGCATTTGGTGGCGAGCACGACCTTGTCGCGGCGGCCCCGGATCGCCTTGCCGACGATCTCCTCGGCCAGCCCCTTGCCATAGGCCGGCGCGGTGTCGATCAGGCTGACGCCTTCGTCGATGGAAGCCTCGATCGCCGCGATGGACTGCCGCTCGTCGGTGCCGCCCCACATCCAGCCGCCGATCGCCCAGGTGCCGAGCCCGATGGCGCTGGCGCCGATGCCGGACGAGCCGATCTCGCGCTTCATCACGTCATGCGACATTGCGCAGCCCTTCCATCCCTTCCAGCACCGCCTGCGCCGTCTCCTCGTCCAGCACCAGCGAATCGAGATAGCGGCCGGCGAGCGCGGCGCGGATCGGCCGCACCTTCTCCGGACCGGCCGCGACGCCGATGGTGCGCCGGCAGTTGGACAGTTCTTCGGGCTCAAGCGCCACCAGGCGCAGATTGAGCGGATAATCGGCCATCGAACCGTCGTCGCGGATCAGGTGCGCCAGGAATTCGCCGGCCGCCCCGCTTCGGGCGAGCAATTCGCGGTCAGGATTCGGCATCGGATGCAGGTCGTAATAGCTGGAGCTCGCCGTCTGGATCGAGCCGATGCCGACCAGCGCGATGGCCGCCTTGCGCGCCAGGTCGAACACCCCCTTGATCGACGCCATCTCCATCAGCATGTCGCGCTGCTCGCGGCTTTCGGCAAACAGCGGCGCATGCAGGAGCATGGTCTTGCCGCCCAGCTTCTCGGCAAGCCGCGTCGCCAGGTGGTTGACGTCGGTGTAGTGCTTGCCCTGCACGCCGCCGGTCAGCGGCACCACGGTCACGTCGAAGCTGCGCTCAGGCAGCAGGTTCTCCACCACCGCGCTCACCGCCTTGCCGCCGGTGATGGCGATGACGTCGCCGTCGCGCAGCGTCTCCAGCAGCTGGTTGGCCGCCGCGCGCCCAACCTGCTGGATGGTCGTGTCCGGGCTGCCCGGTACGGTCGGGGCAACGACCGCGCTGGCAAGGCCCGCCGCCTCGATCATGCGCTTTTCCAGATCGACCAGCCGCTGGAACGGGCTCTCTATTTCGATCTTCACCATGCCGAGCTTGCGGCCTTGGGCGATGAGCCGGTTCACCTTGGACGGGGACAGGTTCATGGCGAGCGCGATGTCGGACTGCTTCATGCCGTCGATGAAGTGCAGCACCAGCACCGTGTAGGTCTGGCGGATCGATTCGAAATCTTCTTTCTTCTCAGCCATTCGAAATGCCCGTTCGCATCGTCATCGCTCAGCCGCGACGCTTGTTCAGATAGTGGTCGATGGTGACCGCCGACAGCAAGATCGAGCCGCGGATGATGTCCTGCCAGTAAACGGAAACGTCGAGCAGGGCGAGCGAACTGGAAACCACCGAGAGCAGAATGGTGCCGAGGATCGCGCCGAGAATCGTGCCGGTCCCGCCCGACAGGCTCGCGCCGCCGATGACGGCGGCGGCGATGACGTTCAACTCCATGCCGATGCCGAAGGTGGGCTGCGCGGAGCCGAAGCGCGCCATGTAGATCACGCCAGCCACGCCGCACAGCGCCGAGCAAAGCGTCGTCGTCAGGAACACCACCTTCTTGGTGCGGATGCCCGAATAGGCCGCCGCCTTCTCGCTGCTGCCCGTGTAGAAGACCTTGCGGAACATGGTTGTGCGGCGGAGCATGAAGTCGAAGGCGACGACCACCACGACAAAAATCACGATGACGACAGGGATCACGCCGATCGAGCCCTGGCCGATGAACTTGAATTCTGGCGGCAGGGTGAACAGGCCGAGCGGCCGCCCGCCGGTTCCGAGCAGGCAGAGCCCGCGCGCGATGACCATGACCGCGAGCGACACGATGAAATGGTGCAGCCCGACGCGGGTGACGAAGAAGCCCATGCCGGCGCCGATCGCCGTGCAGGCGGCAATCGCGATGATCGAGGCCGTCCACGGGTCCATGCCGTTGAGGAACAGCAGGCCGGCGATCACCATGGCGAGTGCGGTGACCGAGCCGACCGACAGGTCGATGCCGCCCGAGATCAGGAGGATGGTCATGCCGACGACCACGATGCCCTCGACCGCGAAGGCCATCGCCATGGCGCGCATGTTGGCCCAGGTCAGGAAATATTCCGAGGCAAAGGACATGACGACGAACAGCAGCAGGATGATCAGGATCAGCCCGGTCTCGCGCATGCGCAGCAGTCGTCTCATCCCGCCCGCCGCACCCCGGCTGCGCTGCTCGTTGTCGGAAGTTGCTATCGCCATGACCACCTGATCCCCCGCCTTCACGACGCCAGACGCTGTTCTTCGCCGATCGAGGCGAGGTACATCATGTGATCCTCGGTCATCTCCGCGCCTGAAACCTCGCCGGCGATCCGCCCCTCGCGCACCACCAGCACGCGGTCGCACACGCCAATCAGTTCCGGCAGTTCCGACGAGATGACGACGATGCCCACGCCCGCGCGTGCCAGTTCGCGCAGGATGCGATGGATTTCGGCCTTGGCGCCGACATCCACGCCGCGCGTCGGCTCGTCGAGGAAGATCACCCTCGGGTTGACCGAGAGCATCTTGGCGATGGCGACCTTCTGCTGGTTGCCGCCCGACAGCGCCGAGACCGGCTGCCCGATATGGCCGTATTTCAGGTTGAGCCGCGTTCCCAGGCCTTCGGCGAGTTCGGCCTCGCGACGCTCGTCGATGATGAAGCCGCGCGTCGCGATCTGCTCGACGCGCAACGCCGACACGTTGGCGGCGATCGACATGTCGAGGAACAGGCCGTCGCCCTTGCGGTCCTCCGACAGGTAGACGATGCCCTTGTCGATGCTCTCGCCGTAATGGGCGAGGCGCAGCGGCTCGCCGTGCAACAGCACCTCGCCGGTCACCTCGCCCTCCAGCCGGCAAATACCGCGCACGATCTCGCTGCGGCCGGCGCCGATCAGGCCGGCGAAGCCGAGAATCTCGCCCCTGCGGAGCTGGAACGAGACCTCTGCGAAACGTCGGCGCTCGCTCAGGTTGCGGACCTCGAGGATGATGTCGCCCGGCTCTTCCTCGCCCAGCTTGGGCGGATAGAGATTGTCGATGACGCGGCCGACCATGGCGCTGACCACGGCGCCGGGCGTCGTCTCCGCGACGTTCATCGTGGTGATGAACTCGCCGTCGCGGAACACGGTCACGCGGTCGCAATTGTCGAAGATCTCAGCCATTCGGTGGGTGATGTAGATGATCGATATGCCGCGCGCCGCCAGGTCGCGCATGATGCCGAACAGGGTTTGCGCCTCGCGCTCGGTCAGCGCCGCTGTCGGCTCGTCGAGAATGAGAACCCGGCAGTCGAGCGTCAGCGCCTTGGCGATCTCGACCAGCTGCTGCTGGGAGATGGACAGCGTGCGCACCAGCGCGGCGGGGTCGATGTCCCCCAGCCGGCGCAGGATCTCGGCGGCGCGGTGCTCGATGTCGCGGTAGTCCATCAGCGCGGCGCGGCTGGTGCTGGTGACACCCATGAAGATGTTCTCGGCGACCGTCACGTCCGGGCAGAGCGCGATCTCCTGGTGCACGAAGCCGATGCCGAATTTCTGGGCCATGGCCGGCGAGGTGATGCGCACCTCCTTGCCGTCGAGGAACATTTGGCCGGAATCAGGTTGGAGAATGCCGTCGATGACGTTCATCAGCGTCGACTTGCCGGCGCCGTTTTCGCCGGCCAGGGCGTGGATCTCGCCGCGGCGCAGGTCGAAGCTCACATTGCGCAACGCGTGGACGGCTCCGAACGATTTGCTCAACTCGGTGATCGCCAGGATCGTGTCGCTTGCCGCGGCGGAATTCATGCCTTTAGTCCTGAAAGCTTGCTTCGTGTCGGATACCCGCGCCGCCGGTGAAGCGGCGCGGGTGTCGCTCTTGCGGTCCGCCGCTCAGCTCGGATCGCGTCCTTCCATGTACTTGTTCAGGTCGAAGGAGTCGGCATTCTCCTTGGTGATGACCGCGAACCCGTTGTCGATGAAGGGAATCTGCATCGGGTTGTAGCCCGACACCTTGTAGTCGTTGAACGGATCGAACAGGTCGGGATGCGCCGCCAGGAAGGTGGCGATGAAGCCCATGTAGCCTTGAACGCCCTGATTGGGGTTCAGCGCCATGTGGATGTTGCCGGCCTTGATGTGCTCAAGCGTCGTCGGCGTGACGTCGGCGTGCATGATCAGCACCTTGGCCTTGGCTTCCAGCACGGCCGTAACCGCGCCCTCGGCCGAACCGGCCTCGGGTATCCACAGCGCGGCAAGCTTCGGGTTGGCCTGCAGCATCGAGGCGGTGGCCTTGTATGCGGCGTTGCTGTCCTGGTTGCTGGCCTGGCGGCCAACCAGCTTCATGTTCGGGTAGTTCTTCTCCATGTAGGCGATCAGCGCGGTGACGCGCAGATCGTGGTTGCTCTGGCCGGGGTTCTCCAGCACGGCGTATTCGGCGCTGTCGCCGACCTGCTTGACGATCTCCTCGGCGGCGAACTTGGCCTCCGCCAGATTGTCCGACGTGATGTAGGCGGTTCGCTTCGACTTCGGCGAATCCGCCGCGAAGGTGACTACCGATATGCCGCCATCGATCGCCCCGTTGATCGACTCGATGAACGGATCCGACTGCATGGGATGCAGCAGCACGCCGGCGGGCTTCTTGACCAGGTCCTGCTCGAACGATGCGATCTGCTTGGTTATGTCGTAGTCGGGCGTGCCCGAGAACACGGTCTTGCACCCCATCGCGGCAGCGGCCTGCTTGAAGCCCTGATAGACGGGAACCCAGTACGGGTGGGCGGAGACCATCACGTTCATCACGTAGGTTTCCCCCGGCTCGCACTGGAACTTGCTTTGTGCGGACGCCCCGCCCGTCGATGCGAGCGCAAGCGTCATCGTGGCCGCGGCGACAGCCGCGGTCATTGCAACTCTCTTCATTGTCTCCTCCACTTTATTCCTGCGCCTTCCGGCGGAAGCTGGCAGCTTCCGAAGGCAAGTGCAAGAAATTTCATATCGCGACAGATTTCGCGAGCGACTCTTACGGCACGGCCGACGGCCAGTCAATGACTGTGCATTCAAAATCAGTACGTGAAATTTCTTGCGGGATATTCTCGACCCGCATGCCGATTCGGCGCCCGCCATGGACGGAGATTAATTGCGGTGTCTGAAGTGGGTGTGCCGGAGGCTGGTGCTGTCCGGGCGGCTGACGCGATCCCCGGGCTTGTCCCGGACGGTCAGCCGATTTCGACGATCGCCTTGATCAGGCCGGCCTTGTCCTTCGCCCAGCGCGGAATGTCGGCGCATGCGCCGCGGAGATCGGTGCGATGGGTGATCAGGCGATCGGCCGGCGCGGAGCCGTCGCGGACGGACGTTATCACCCGCTCGAAGTCTTCGGCGGTGGCGTTGCGGCTGCCCAGCAGGGTGAGTTCCCTGCGGTGGAAGTCGGGGTCCATGAAGCTGATCGCTTCGTTGACGACGCTGACCAGGACGTAGCGCCCGCCATGGGTGACATGGTCGAAGCTCATCTCCATCGCGCGCGCGCTGCCCGTGGCGTCGAACACCACGTCGAAGCCCTCTCCGGCGGTATGGGAGCGGAGCGCCACCAGCCCCTGCGGGTCGGCGGAAAATGTCGACACCTTGGCGATCGAGCGGGCCACCTCGGCGCGCGCCGCGTCGCGATCGAGCACGGCGACGGATGCCCCCGACAAGTGAGCGAACATGACCACGCCGAGGCCGATGGGACCGGCGCCGACCACCAGCACGCGGTCGTCCTTCGTCACTGCGCCACGGCGTACCGCATGGGCGCCGATGGCGAGGAACTCGACCATGGCGCACTGGTCGAGGCTCAGGCCCGGCGCACGCACGAGGTTGGCGGGCGGCACCGCCAGCACGCCGGCCATGCCGCCGTCCTGATGCACCCCGAGAACGGAGACGCGCACGCAGCAATTCGGCTTGCCCCGCCGACAGGCGATGCAATGCCCGCAGGAAATGTAGGGGTTCACGGTGAAGATCTCACCGGCGCGGATGCCTGACCCGGCCGGCGCCTCGACGGCTTCGACGGCGAGCTCGTGACCCATGACGCGGGGATACTGGAGGAAGGGATGCTTGCCTTCGAAGATGTGGTAGTCGGTGCCGCACACGCCGACGCGGCGAGGCCGCACGAGCACATGCGATGGGTCGGCCAGCGGGCTCGGCCTCTGTTCCAGCCGCAGAGTTCCGGGCTCGACGCAGACGAGGGCTTCCATGGACTGCACTGCTTGTCGCTTTCTTTTGTCGCGCAGCCAGGTGCCGCGCCGGGCGGGTAGGGGGCTGGCTTGCCGCCGGCCCCCCGGGTGTCACTAGCGTGTTACTGGAAGTCGGCCATGTTCGCCTTGGTGACGAGGGCGGCGCCCGAGTCGATCAGCGACTCGACCTTCTCGCCGCGGATCGACTTCACCAGCGCGTCGACGCCGAGCGACGCCATCTTGGTCGGGAACTGCGCCACGGTGGCGTTCTCGATTCCCGCCTCAATGGCCTCGGCCTCGCCGCAGCAGAAGTCGAAGCCGACCAGGATGATCTTGCCCGCCAGATTGGCGTTCTTGATCGCCTGTGCGGCGCCGGCCGCCGGAGGACCGCAGGCCGCATAGATCGACTTCAGGTCGGGGTTCGCGGTGAGGAGGTCCTCGGCCACGCTGATGCCCTTCTCCTCCGTGCAGTCGGTGGCGCCACTGCCGACGATCTTGACGTCCAGACCGCCGAGACCTTCCTTCATGCCGTTGACGCGGTCGTCGAGTGCCGGCACGCCGGGCACGCCTTCTAGGATGCCCATCGTGTCGCCGGCCTTCAGCACTGTCTTCAGATACTCGCCGGCGATCTTGCCGGCGGCGTAGTTGTCGGTGGTGGCGAGAGCCGTGCGGCCGTTCCAGTCAGGGATGTTGTTGTCCATCAGCACGACCTTCACGCCTGCGGCGATGGCCTTGTCCAGGGCGGTCGAGACGGTCGGGTCGACGGGAGTCAGCGCGATGCCCTGCACCCCTTGCGTCACCATGGATTCGATGAGTGCGATCTGTCCTTCGATGTCCGTGGCCGACGCGCCCTGGCCGTAGACGATCTCCACGCCCGGATTGGCGGCCGCGTATTCCTTGGCCGCGTTTTCCATGGTGGCGAAGAACGGCACCGGGAACTTGGTTATGAAGCCGATCTTGACGGCATCGGCTGCCGTCGCGGGTACGGCCAAGCCGAAGGCTATGGCCGCTCCGCCGATCAATGTCTTGAACCTCACTGTGGTCCTCCTCCTGTCGTGATCGCTCCCCTTGAGCGATCCTCCCATCGCCGCCGCTTTCGCGAGGCGAATTCCTGTCAGGCCTCCGCTCCGACGATGAGCGACACCAGCTCCTGCTGGTTCGCCCGCTCCGGCCTGAGTTCGCCGACCTTGCGGCCCTGCCGCAGCACCACCGCGCGGTCGGCGAGTTCGATGACCTGTTCCATATTGTGGGTGATGAGGATCACCGCGTTGCCCTCGTCGCGAAGCTGGCGCACGAGGTCGAGCACCTTGCGGGACTCGCGCACGCCGAGCGCGGCGGTCGGCTCGTCGAGGATCACGACCTTGCGGGCGAATACGGTGGCGCGGGCCACCGCGATAGCCTGCCGCTGCCCGCCCGACATCAGCGCCACCGGCGCGTCGAATTTCGGCAAATTGACCTTGAGCCGCTCAATCACGGCGGCTGCCTCGCGGTCCATCGCCTTGGCGCTCAGGAAACGCATGCCGCGCGGGAGCCATGCGGGCCAGGAGAGTTCGCGGCCGCAATAGAAGTTCTGCGCGGGCGTCAGATTGTCGAACAGCGCAAGGTCCTGATAGACCGTCTCGATGCCGGCCTGCCGGGCAAGCGAGGGGGTGCCGATCGCGGCGGCCTCGCCGTCGAGCAGGATTTCGCCCTCGTCGAGCGCGTGCACGCCGCTGATGCAGCGCACCAGCGTCGATTTGCCGGCGCCGTTGTCGCCCAGCAGCGCCAGCACTTCGCCGCGCCAGGCCTCCAGTCCGACGCCCTTCAGTGCATGCACGGCGCCGAAGCGCTTGTGCGCTCCGCGTACCGTGAGAACGGGCGCGTTCATTGCGCGGCCCTCGCCTGGTTGACGCGGGCGCGCGCTTCCAGATGGTTGCGCAGCACGTCGGCCTCGACCGCCAGCACGATGATCAGGCCGATGGCGATCATCTGGTAGAAGACGCCGACGTTGAGCAGGTTGAGCGCGTTGCGGATGACGCCGATCATCACGGCGCCGATCAGCGCGTGGCCGAGATGGCCGCGCCCGCCGAGGAATGACGCGCCCCCGATGATCACGGCGGCGATCGTGTCGAGCTCGAGGAGATTGCCGTAGAGCGGCGAACCGGCGCCGGTGCGCCCGGCCAGGACCACCGCGCCGATGCCGGCGCACAGGCCGGCGAAGACGTAGGTCGCGACCAGCACCCACTTGACCGGTATTCCCATCTCGACAGCCGCCGTGGGATTTCCGCCGACTGAGTAGGTCCAGCGGCCCCAGACCATCGACTTGGTCATCACCAGCACTATCAGCGCTATGCCGACGACGACGAAGAGTGAGTTGGGCACGCCAAGCGCCGAGGTTTCGCCGAGTGCGGTGACCGCGGAGGGCATGCCGCGCATGGTCGTGTGGTTGATCGCCAGTTCCAGCGCCAGGCCCTTGCAGATGCTGAGCGTCGCCAGCGTGATGATGAAGGGATGCGGCAGGCGGCCGAAGACATAGACCGCGCCGTTGACGAAGCCGACGAGCGCGCCGGTTGCCAGCATGGCCAGGATGACTAGCGCGGAAGAGTCGGCCCAGCGGTAGACCAGCCCACCGACGACGGTGGCAAGCGCCAGGTTGGCGCCTACCGAAAGGTCGATCCCGCGCGTCAGGATGACCAGTTGCTGGCCCATCGCGACGATGGCGATGACGGCGGTCTGGGCGAGGATGTTGCCGATGTTGCCGGGCTTGAGGAAATTCGGCGTCAGCAGGCTGATACCGACGACAAGAAGGACCAGGATCAGCAGCGGGCCGAAATTGAGCAGCCTCAGGCCGAGCGACACGGCGCCGGCGCCCTTGATGGCGCGCAGATTCGCCTCGGCGCCGGACGCGACGTCCGGCTGCCTGGTCGCTTCGGCCACGACAAGCTCCTCCCACTTATGTTTCTTATAGAGAAAAACCTGATCGAAGCCGCTCGTCAAATTGTTTTTTATCGATTAAAATGCATTACCGACGCATTGCGGGGTGGATCGTGAAGACCGACACTGTATTCAAGCGCGCCTTCAACGATGCGCTCGACCTTGTCTCGCGGTTATCGGAGGGCGAGCCGTTGCCGTCCGAGAATACGCTGAGCGTGCAGCTCGGCGTGAGCCGCACGACGGTGCGCAAGGTCATCGCCGCGCTCAAGGGCGGCGGCTTGGTGACCGGTGACGGGCGCCATCGCAACGTCAGCCCGCCCGGCGACGCCATGCGGCGCTATCCGCTTTCCGAGACGGTGCCGACGGCGGCGCAGGTGGAGGAGCGCTTCATGGAGTGGATGCTGCGCGACAGTGCCCGGCCAGGCACGGCCATCAACGAGCTGGAGCTGGCGCGCAAGTTCGGCGTCGCCACAACAGGCATCCGCGAATTCCTGAACCGCTTCCAGCGCTTCGGACTGATCGAGAAGCGGCCGAATGCCGGCTGGGTGTTCAAGGGCTTCACCAACAGCTTCTCGCTGGAGCTGTTCGAGATCCGCGAGATGTTCGAGCTGCGCTCGGCGCGCGCGCTGGCCGCCATGCCGGACTCGTCGCCGCACTGGACGCAACTGGAGGCGCTGCGGCGCGAGCACGTTCAGCTGCTGAACGAGATCGACGAGCGCTACCACGACTTCTCCGACCTCGACAGCCGCTTTCACCGCCTGATCAGCTCGGCCGCGCCCAATCGCTTCATCGACAGCTTCTACGACATCATCACCTTGATCTTCCACTACCACTACCAGTGGAACAAGCATGACGAGCGGCAGCGCAACGAGGCCGCGATCCGCGAACACCTGACCTATATCGACGCGCTGGTCAGCCGCAACGCGAGCATGGTCGAGCTCGCCTGCCGCGCCCACCTTGCGTCGGCACGCGAGACGCTGCTGCGTTCGACCTCGCTACAGTAGGCATCAGGCGCGCTGCTCACCGCTTTCAAGGTGTGAGTCGGGCATCCTGCGAGCGCAGGACGCTGGCCGGGCGGGCAAGCAGCCCGGCGCGGTCCCTGCGGACTTCTATCAGGCGCTCGGCAACGGCGAACAGATTGTGCTGCAGCATGACGCGCCGCCGCTGTTCGCGGACAGAATTGCTCAGGGCGTCGAAATCGGCGGTGCCGATAAGGTCCTCGATGGCGCGCAAGGAATCGCCGACCTTGAACACGTCGATGTCGAGCCGTGCCCGAGGATCGAAATCCTCAGCCGGAATCTTTCCGCCGGCATAGATCGGGAAGCAGCCTGCGAGATAGGCGTCGGCCAGCTTTTCGGTCCAGAACCCCTCGGTCAGATTGTTCTCGAGAACGATCGTGTAGCGAAACGGCGACAGCCCGTCGGCCTTCTCCTCGATCGGCCTGAAACCGTGTCCGAAATGCTCGATGCGGGGGCCGAAATGTGCCTTTAAGGCTTCGACGAAACGGATTCTGAACGCCTGCTGCACAGTGAGCTTCTTGCTGGAGCAAAAGACCGAGATGGTGCGCGACTTCACTTTGTCCGCGGCGAGTTCGCGCCATGAAAATGGTCTCGATCGGCCGTAGTGCCAGGGCAGGGATGCATGCTGGCGTATGTGGCAACCCTCGTATCCCGGCAACGCGAAGGGGCCGACGACCAGACCGAACTGGTTGAGATAGGGGGTCGGGTAGATCTTGATCGATGGCGGCTCGCCCAGAAACAAGACACGCCGTTCCACGGGGATGCGGGTGCGCAGGCCAGCCGGCGGTTCGTCGCAGACGACCAGCCATTCGCCGGGATCACCAGACGCCTCCTCGGCAAACGCGGTACGCCCGAAGATGCCGTCCTGGCCGGGCGTCTGGCGAAACCACGCATCGATCTGACCATGCTCGGTGGCGAAATGGGCGCGGCTGGCGATTTCCTTCGGGTCGAAGTAGATGTTGGCCCAACTGGGTGGATTTGCGATCATGGGGTTTCGAGTTGAGCCGATACAGCAGCGGACGGTTGACGGTTCTGATGCCGATGCGCAATGCCAGCGCCTTCGTTGCAGGCGCCATCACCAGCATCCTGACGCAAAGCGAACGCGACTTCACGTTCGTGATCATCGACGACGGGTCCGATGACGACAGCCTGGAAATCGCCGGCAGGCTGGCCGACCGACGGGTCGAGATCATCCAGGACGGGCATCATCGCGGCCTTGCCTCCCGGTTGAACTGGGGCCTCGATCATGCGGATACCAGATTCGTTGCCCGGATGGACGCCGACGACATTGCAGCGCCGTCCAGGCTGTCCCGCCAGCTGGCTTTCATGGAGGCCAATCCGCAAGTCGGGATTTGCGGATCCTGGTACATACAAACGGAAGCCGGCTCTTCGCCTGCCGCCGTTCGTTTGCCTCTCGATCACGAGAGCTTGCGCGCCACAACGCTGTTTGGAAGTCCTTTCGCGCACTCGACCGTGATGTTCGATCTGCAGCAGCTCGACGCTGCCGGCTTGAGATATTCCGAAACGGCCACTCATGCGGAAGACTACGATCTGTGGGAACGGGCGTGTACGAAAACCACATTTGCGAATATCCCCGAATATCTGCTCTTCTATCGCCATCATCCCAACCAGGTGAGCGCCCTCTATGGCGAGCAGCAGCTCAAAGTGGCAGACGGCGTGCGGATGCGCGCTCTGCATCGTCTCGGCATCGACCCGACCCCGTCGGAAATGGCCTTGCATTGCGACTATGCATCCGATCGCGACATCGCAGGGCCAGATCGGCTGAATGCCGCAAGGGCTTGGCTCCAGAAGCTTGAAGCAACGGCAAGGCGGCGTGGCGAGGCGGAGATCGCCGCGGAATGCGCGCGTCGCGCAAGACAGTTGAAAAAGCGCATCAGGCATTCGGGTCCCGCGCTTTCCGGGGTGCTCGGCCGGCTTGGCCAACTCTTGTACGGAACATGATGAGATCTTGGGCTCAGCTTGCGCGGTTGCGGCTCCATGGCCATCCCCAGTGGCGCGCCGGCGCCGCGCGCCGTGCCGCAACAATCTCGGCCAGGCGGCGGAACGGCTCCCCGGAGGCTGCCGACAGCAGTCGCTGGAACTCCGCCGACAACCCGTTCTCCCGCCATTTGAAGTATCGGCGATAGGCTTCTTCGTCTCTGTCGAGCTGCGCCAGAAACTGAGCGAGTTGCAACGGACTGGAAAACTTGGACGCGTCGATGAAGGCGTTCTCGCCTGGGGCGAACATGTCGATGTTGGGCGCCCCGAGATAGACTGGGACCGTCCCCGCCAAAAACGGATCGAAGAACTTTTCCGTGACATAATCCGGGGCAATTGAGTTCTCGAAGCCGATGCAGAATTTGTAGGCTCCGATGACCGAAAGTTTTGTCTCGTGGCCACGGTCCTCGATCGTCAGCGGCCGGTTCTTCAGAAAACTGCCGTAGGAGTGTACGCCGATGTGTTTCATGAGTTCGAGGGCGAATGAATTGCGGCCGCTTCGGTTCATCGGCGAAGACTGAAACATCACGAGCGGAACACCGGCATTTTTGTGTGGGATCGGCGCCGCCAACGCCGTCTCGAAAGCGGATATGTCGGGCAGATACGGGCACCAGATGTCGGCCGACTGGTGATAGGTCATCGTCAGGTCGAAGTTCCGCATGAACTGTTGGTCGGCGAGCAGGGGATAGTTGATCTCGCTTTCCATCGACCAGGCGACCCACAACTGCCCGCGCCGCTTGCGGACGAGCTTTGGCTTGCGCATCGACGGTATGTGGAAGACCACCGCGGCAGCTCTGGACAAATCCCCTCTGTCGGTACTGAAGGTGCAACTCTCAATGTGGGCGAGCGACTGCGTGTCGGGAGGGCGCCCGAAAAAATCATTGTAGAACAGGATGACCGGCTTGCCGTTGTCAGGCGCGCGGGGCAGGAGGCTCATATTCGTGCCCCGTATGCCTTCGGAAACGCCGTGTCGACGCACTGGGTCAGGTGATCGCCATGAGGGGGCCTAGGCATCGTCCGGCCGCTGCCTAATCCTTTTCAGCACCTCCAGGAAACGAGGCTTGTACCATGCCTTCAGCTTTGTCTTCCGTTTCGAGGCGGCGACTTGACGTTGGCGGGACATGAGATCGTCGAAGGTCTCGGCCATGAAGCGCGCCTGATCATCTGTTTCGATAATGAACCCCAGGCCGTAGTCGATCTTGCCGAAGACGCCGTTGTTCACGCCCATGATCCCTAGATGCTGGGCATATGATCGCCGTGATACGATGATTGGCGTCCGGGTTTCGTTGAGTTCGGCGTTCGCGATCCAGTCCCATGTCTGCGTGAGATCGCGTTCGCAGCGATCGATCACACGACCCATCAGGCCGGATTCCCAGCACGTGGCGGTCCCGCCGACGCTCCACTTCTCGATCAGGTCGCAATCCATGTCGCGCCGCTTGCCGTGCAACAATGAATTGTAGAGGCCGAGGAAGCCGCCCGTGCGCTCGAAGGCCTGTTCGGTGAACTCCAGGATCGAGGGCGATACCAGCATGTCGCTGTCAAGTACGAGGATGCGTCGCGCGCCAGCCTCGAGGCAGTCCCGAAACAGCAGCAACTGGTTGGCGTCGGGACCGAGATTGACCACGTTGCGTTCGATGCTCGTGGCCTCCGGTATGAGCCGGGCGATCTCGTCCGCCCCGAACTCGCTGCTCGCATCGTCGCGAACGAAAACGCGGTATCGCTCAAGTCCTCTGGCCTGCCGCAGGCATCTGAGGCACGCCACCAGATGGCGAATCCTGTTGAAGGTCGGGATGGCGATGATATCGCGCGTATCCTTGTGCATGCGTTCCCGGTGCTTTCCCCGACCGAACATCCGCAAGCAACATCATCGCAAACAGGGCGCAGGGCAAGCAAGCGTTTGGAAAGGCGGGGTCGCTCTTGGTTGATGGCGCGTTGTTGCAAACGATCCCGACTTCGGCTTCCATTCGCGAAGTCTGCACCGCACCAGAAGGCTGAAGGTGATCGGGACCGCAATTCGCCCGGTTGTCCGGGCCATACATCGGCGCCGCCTGCAGCGCCGTCTCGTCCGGCGCCTTGGCAAGGCCGGGGTATCGATCGGCGCGTTGCACATTCGTGACTCAAATGGTGGGTTGGCGCACGATCTCGCGCTTACCAGAAGCGGCCGGGATGTCGACGTCGCATTGAATTTCCGGTCCGTGCTCGACAACGCTGAACTGGCGGAGGTTTTCCGTGATCGCGCGTCGGCGATTATCGATCCGTTTTGGCGTTCGCGAGCGTCGGCGGCGCTTGGCAATGTTTCGGACGGCGAAGAAGGCCGGCCGGGAACGATCGTCTTCTGTGCAAACAGGCCGGACGCAATTCTTGTTCCCGATCCTTTCTTCTACCAGACCCGCGGCTACGCTTCCTACCGCACGGCGAGCGAATCCTGGCGGACCGGCTGGGCCGTGCGCGAGGAAACAATTGTCTGGCGCGGCACGACGACCGGAAGCGGGCGTATCTGCGGCGCCCAAATGACGCTGGATGACGACGGGCTTTTGCAGCGCACGCGGATGTGCCTGATTCTGCGCGCCACGCCTGGGGTCGATGCGAAATTTGCCGGGATCGCCCAGAGCGCCGATCCCCGGCATGACCGGCTGCGGCTCGAACGGGCCGGAATTCTGGCGGGCTACATCGATCCGATGACGTGGCTTGTCCGAAAGTTCGCAATCGACATCGACGGAAATACAAATGCCTGGACGAATCTCTTCACCCGGCTTCTGGCGGGATGCTGCGTGATAAAGATCGCATCTCCGTTCGGCTATCGACAGTGGTACTACGACGCGCTGACGCCTTGGCAGCACTTCGTTCCGGTGAAAGCGGATCTGTCGGATCTCAGGGAGAAGATCGATTGGTGTAGGACGCATGACGCGGAGTGCGCCGAAATCGCCTCCGCCGGACGTGACTTCGCCCTACGCCGTGACTTCGCCACCGAAATGAAGCGCGCCGTCGAAACACTCGACGAGCGGTTGGGCGCCAATTGAATCCGCCGAGGGTCAGCAGTGTGGAAAGTGTTGAAACTCTTTCCCGACAACCCTTTGATTTCGTTCGACCTCGAAAGAAACTGGGGCCTGTTTATTCACGCCTACGCCACGAGGGCGATACTGCCACCAGTTTCTCCTGCGGGAACGCCGGTCATGACGGTGGTCTGTGGGGAGGAACCGGCGCTCGGGCGATACGGCTAACGTGGCCGTGGAGGCCGAGGGTCGTTCCAGAGCTCCAGACTCCCCGCGCGAGAGCGACGGGGACAAGGCGTGGGTATGTCCAGACGCCGGCAAGTAGAAACCACCGGTCGAGAGCCGCGATCCCGGCATTCCAAGCGGATCGCGTGACCGGAAGGTCCTATAGGCAGGGAGTGGAATGGCCAAAGAACGCCGGCGGGGCGCGGGAAGCTGCGCCATTGAAATTAGTCTGAGAGGCTCGGCCAACGCGCCCCGCTTCCCGACTTCTCCTTGCCAAGGCAGGGAGCGTTCTTTGACAAAGGCCAGACGCTTCGGCGGGCGTGGCAATGGTGAAACGCGCCCTACGGCCAAGGCCGAGCCGGCGACCGATGGCGGCAATACGGTCCGCGAGCGGCGAGCACCTTCCCAAACCTCCGCCCCAAACCTCCGCAGGTCGGGGACTCGGTTGACATTGATATCCGCCAGCAGCACGTATTCCCGTCAATCGCCGAACGTGCTGGCCTCCTTGGCGTCCGAAATTTGGGAAGATGCATTGATCACAAGCCAAGACACCGGCAATCCCTCGATTTTGATCCTGACGCCCGTCAAGGACGCCGCATCCCATATCGAGACCTATCTGAAAGGTCTGGAGCGCCTGTCTTACGCGAGGGAACTGCTGTCCCTGGGCATGCTGGAAAGCGACAGTACGGACGGGACCTTCGCACATCTGCGCAGTCTTCAGGCGCGACTGGAGAAACGATTCAACCGGGTTACGCTCTGCAAACGCGACTTCGGCTTCAAGATGCCCGCTACGGTGGCCCGATGGGCGGACGCCTATCAACTGCAACGCCGCGCCGTGCTGGCGCGCAGCCGCAATCATCTGCTCATGCGCGCGCTTGACGACGAATCCTGGGTCCTGTGGCTTGACGTGGATGTCATCGACTATCCCGCCGATCTCGTCGAAACGTTGCTGTCGGCCGAAAGAGACGTCGTTCATGCCCATTGCGTGCAGCAATATGGCGGCCCCACCTTCGACCTCAACGCCTGGCGGGACAAGGGCAAGCTCCATATGAGCGATCTTCGCGGCGCCAACGCGCCGGTGCGGCTCGACACCGTCGGCGGAACGGTGCTGCTGGTGCGCGCCGACAGGCATCGCGACGGCCTGATTTTCCCGCCATTTCCCTACGGCGTGCACAATCTAAGAATCCGCGACAGTCATCCGGTCTGGGGCAGGGGCGAAATCGAGACGGAAGGTTTCGGCATCATGGCCAGCGACATGGGTATTCAATGCTGGGGCCTGCCTGACTATGAAGTGCTGCACCACGAATGACCGATCACCCGGATACGATCGCCAACGCCGCGCCGAAGCGGGAATGGCTGGACAGACAGGAGTTCCCCGGAACGGGGCGCGGGATCGTGATCTGCGCCGGCGGCGTCCGGATGTTCACCAACGCCTGGGTGCTGGTGTGGCAGCTTCGCAGGGTGCTGGGATGCGAACTCCCCGTTGAAGTCTGGCATCTGGGCCGGGGAGAAATGTCCACCGGCATGCGCGGCATGCTGGAGAACCTTGGCGCGAAGGTCGTGGACGCGCATGACGTTCTTTTGCGCTTTCCGGCACGGATTGCCGATGGATGGCAGCTGAAGCCCTATGCGCTGATCATGTCCGGTTTTCGCGAAGTGCTGATGCTCGATGCCGACAACGTGCCGGCTGTCGATCCGGCGTTCCTGTTCGATCGGCCGGAATTCGTCACGACCGGCGCCGTCTTCTGGCCGGATCTGCTCGATATCGCGCAAGCCAATCCGATCTGGGAGGAACTTGGCCTGCCGGCCATGCAGCGGACGTCGTTCGAAACGGGCCAGATGCTCATCGACAAGAGCCGCCATGGCGACGCCCTGGCAACGGTCCTGCGTCTCAATGAGGATGCGGATCGCTATTACAGGCTGATCTATGGAGACAAGGACACGTTCCTCGTCGCCTGGCTCCTCGCCAGCGCGCAATATCAGCTCATGCCGCACAGGCCCATCGCCGATCGATACGTTCTGTACCAGCGTGATTTCGGCGGCAGGATCGTCTTCCAGCATCGAACGAATGGCAAATGGAAGTATGGCGGCCCACAGGTGCAGGCGGAAGGTTTCGTCCACGGGGCGTCCTGCGAAGAGGCTCTCCACGAGCTGCGCAGGATATGGAACGGGCGCATATTCGAGCCGCCGGCCAGATCGCCGGCGGCGATGCGAATGGAACAGCTGATGGAAGGCCGGCTGTTCATCGCCGCGCGGCCCGGCGAGGAGGATCGCGAAATCGAGCTGCTCGCCTACAACCAGATCGGCAAGGGACGCGATTTCGAGCACGACACCTGGCATGTCGTCGAGACCGAGCCGGGTTGCTTCGCGCTTCGGATCATGGATCGTCATCAGGTGACATGCGAATTGCAGCGGCGGGACGACGATCACTGGCTGGAAGCAGGCAGTGCGCGCCGCGCAACCAGCCTTACCGCCACGGGCCGGTCCATCGAGACCGGCAGGCGTCGCGAATACACCTTTGCACGCGCGCTTTGCCAGGCGGTGCTGCGCGACAGTGGATGGACGCCGGAGGGGGAGGAGGAACTGAGCATGGCGTTGAAGGCGCTCTGCAGGCTGGACCCGGGGCTTGCGGACGAAGTCGCCGACTATGCCTCCGCCGGCGAGGAGTTGGACAGCACCGTCCGCGACGGACTGCTCCGACTTGCCGCCGATCAGAAGCGCCTTCTCGCCAAGCTTCCAGAACGCCGCGACGTGCGCCCGCGTCCCGAAATCCTGTTTGACCCGCGATACTACGTCCGCCCCTGATGGGTCCGCCGGCTGCCAGCATATGAAATCTCTGTTGATCGCACCGACGATGCCGGACGATGCCGGTAACGGCCTGGCGATGCGGGTCGGCGTCTTTCTCGAAGCGCTGAGCAGCCTTGGCGAACTCGATGTGATCCTGCTGCCGATGTTCGGCACGGCCGAGGCCGAGAGTGCGCTTTGCCGTCGCCTTGGCGTTCGCCCGCACATAGTCCCGGTTGTGGGGCGTGCTGAAACACACTTTTCGATCGTGGCAAGCATGGCTGATCCGCAGGCTCGGGCCGAGGCGTTCATTCGTTACGGAAAGCCATCGCTGTCGGCCTTCCTGTCCGTTCCCGTGTTGCGTGAAATCCAGGTGCTGACCGCCGAGCGCGGCTTCGATCTGGTTCATCTCGCACGTTCCTACCTGCTGCCTGCCGCTGGCATCTGGTCGCCCGGACAAAAGCCAACGGTCTCTGTCGACCTCGATGAAGACGATGCCGAGACTCATCGCCGGATCGGCGCGTTGCATGCGCGCCGCGGCGACGATTTCAGGGCAAAATGGCTGGAGGCCGAAGCGCGGGCATTCGACCGTCTGATCGAGATCTGGCTGCCGCGGACCGACTTGTCTTTCATAGCAACAGAGCGGGAGCGCGACGCTATTGCAGAACGCTACCGTGTTCGACCGCTGATCGCCGGGAACACGGTCGCAATTCCGCCTGCCGCCTCGCGGGAGCCGCCGGACCGCACTCTGCTTTTCGTCGGCGGATTTGGATATTTCCCCAATCTGGACGCCGCTTGCTGGCTTCTAGAAGAGGTTTTTCCACAACTGATAAATCGTTGCGGAACCGCGGTATCCATGACCTTGGTCGGGCGCAATCCGTCCAGGCGGCTGCTCGCCCTGGCCGAACAAACTGGCGTGCAGCTACTCCAAGACGTGACTGATCTCGCGCCGCTTTATGCGCGCGCCAGCATTGCCCTCGTACCGATACGCGCAGGCGGAGGCTCGCGCATCAAGCTGCTGGAAGCCGCCGCCTATCGGGTGCCGATCGTCGCCACGTCGGCGGGCGCCGAGAATTCCGGGCTCGATGACGGCAGCGAAATCTGGGTCGCCGATACGGCCGAAGCGATCGTGGAAGCATGTGTCGCGATATGGGCGGAACCGGCGGAGGCCATGCGCAGATCCGCTGCCGCCAGGGAGATTGTTGTGGCTCGCCATTCCCGGCCGGCAATGGTATCAGCGCTCAGGAGCTATTTTGCCAGTCATCTTTCCGGTGCAGGAGCGCAGCCTTGAATCTCGACATGTCCGCGCGGTTCGCGAAGTCTCCAAATCTCGAGGTCAACCAGGCTCCCGACGGCTATGTGATCTACCAGGCGAAGCCCGACAGGGTTCATTTCCTGAACACGACTGCCGCCGCCGTGCTCGAACTTTGCGACGGGGAGCATTCGCTCCAGGAGATCGTCGACATTCTCCAGGCTGCCTACGACCTCGATACTGCGCCGTTGGAGGATTTCAAGGTTTCGGTATCAAGTCTGATCACCGAAGGCCTGATCGAGCCGTGCACTCCATAGTCGTCCGCACATTGTCGCGTGAGTACAGGCTTCACACAGACAGCGACCAAGCGTTTGCCGCACTGTCATATGTCGGGGCAGATCCGGTCATGGTGGACGCAACGCTTGCGGCGGTTGACCTGACGGTCGAGCCGTTCGGCCGATTCTTCAGGATTGAACTGCCCGGCCACGCCGCCGTCGAAGGCTCAATCGGCACGATCATGAATGGTGTGTTCCGCTTGCTCGCCAATGGCTTGGCTGAGGACGCTCGCGGTTCGCCGATCCTGCATGCGGCAATTGCCACGATCGAAGGCCAACGGTTTGTTTTCCTGGGTGACAAGGGGTTCGGTAAGACGACACTGATGCTCAGCTTGATCGAACAGGGAATTGCAGTGGAAGGAGATGAGCACGTTGTGGTGACGCACAGCGGCGCCATCACAAGGCCCCGGCGGCTTCATGTAAAGGAGAGCTCCCTCGATCTGGTTCCGGCGTTGCGCGATGCGATACGCTCATCGCCATCAGAGACGGATTGGACCGGCAACCGGATCTATGCCTGTTCACCGTCGTTTCGGGGAGGAAGCTGGGCGATCGCCGAGGTCCCGATCGATCATCTCGTTTTCGTCGAACCGAATTTCGGTGGGTCGTCGGTTCTGTCTCCGCTTTCGCGCGACGAGGCCTTCGCGCGCTTGCTGGAGACGACTTTCATGCCATCTGTGCAGCAAGGGCCGGCTGCGGTCAGATTGCGAAAGCTCTGTGTCGATGCCGGACTGTGGCGCCTGCAGGCTGGTAACCTTGACCATGCCCATCGGCACTTGCGGAAAGTGGCTGAATTCGCTAAGGAACAAGCTAGGAATTTGCATGATCAAGCTGCAAAGAGCTAGCCTCACGGAGATAATCGACCATGACCGACGACCGCCTCGACAGCTTGCTGCGTAAGGTTCCTGCGTCTCGCCGTCAGGTCGTCAAGGGACTGCTGGTCGGCACTTTTGCCGTTCCCATGGTCACTTCGTTCCCGATGGATGGGCGCCTGAGCATGGATGCCATGGCTCAGGCTAACGGCAGTACCTCCTAGGACAGTCCTGCCGGCCCCCCGACGACACCGCTGGCTCTGCGGGAGTCATTTGCAGGTATCTGCCGCATTGATCGTACGCGACGAAGCCGCAATGATTCCCGGTTGTCTCGAATCACTTCGCGGGCATGTTGACGAAGTCGTTGTCGTCGACACCGGTTCTGTCGATGCGACGCCGCAGATTGTGGCGTCGTTCGGAGCACGCCTGCTCCACCACAAATGGGACGGGGATTTTTCCGCCGCCCGCAATCGTGCCCTGGATGCCGTGAGCGGCGATTGGGTTCTCTACATCGATGCCGATGAGCGGCTTGTCCCCGCTGCGGGAGCTGCGTTGCGAGACGTCGTAACCGCTCCTGGGCACGCCGCGTTCATGATGAAGTTCCGACCCAAGGTCGGTTATTCTCCGTACAATGAGCTGCGCCTGTTTCGTTCCGACCCCCGAATCCGCTTCGAGATGCGGATTCACGAACGTGTGCTGCCAAGCGTGTTGCGGGTCTGCGAGAGCGATGGCCTCGTCATCGGCCAGACCGAGCTCGGGCTCCGGCATTTGGGCTATGAAGGCGACCAGTCCCACAAGCATGGACGCAATCTTCCGTTGCTAGCGCGCGCGGTGGATGACGATCCCGACAGGGTCTACTACTGGTGGCATCTTGGCGAGACGTTGGCCGCGGTCGGCAAATCGCGCGAGGCCGAGGCGGCGTTGCGCACGGGAATAGAAACGGCGCAGCGAACCAGGACATCGCGCGCGCTTCTCGAGGCAAACCTGGCGGTGCATGCGCTGGCGCGTGTTTATCTTGAGGCGCGCCAGCCATCGAACGCCATGGCGGTCCTCCAGGAAGGTCTATCGATTCGGCCCGATGATCCCGCTCTGCTTTTGCTGAAAGCGCGCTCGCTGGTCGATCTTGGACGATATTCGGAAGCACTGCCGTTGCTGTCGGGCCTGTTGCTCGACGATCCAGAGGAATTCTGTGACCCCGATGTCGCTTATGACCTGCGCATCTTTGGCGAGTGGGCATACGACCTTATTGGCGTGGCGCAGTTCCGGCTTGAGCGGTTCTCTGACGCAAGGGAGGCCTTCCTGGCCGCCGCGGCATATGCTCCGGATCCCAGCCAGCATAGCGCGAGAGCAGCCGTGGCGGCGGCCCTTGCCAACGCCCGGATCTCGACCGGGCCCAGCGCCTGATTGCCGGAAGCACTGAAGCAGTCACGTTCCACTGCAGGATCTGGCGTTCGACCAACCGCGCCGCCGGTTGACCGGCGTAGCGCTCTTGTGCCCCGGCCATGGGAATCTCCTCGCCATAGCCGCGATATATCCATCCCGCCTGCCGGGTTACACTCAATATAACCTCAGACAGCTCCGTTGCATCGGGGCTGCTCGGGCAGTTTCAGGCCATTTGATCTGAATCAAGGTATGCCGGCTCCGCCCAGCATAGCTAGTCCTCGACCCGATATTCCGGCGTGGGGACTCTGATGAAATACGGTACCGAAATCGTTGCCATAGGCATTTTCGCGTTCATCGCCCTTCTGGGAGCCGCCTTCGCCGCGGACGAACCTTTCCGGCAGCACATGTGGGTGCTGTTTTTCGTACTCGCCGGCAGCGCCGTCGTCCTTATGCGCCGGACCAGCTTCGCACCCGCCGGGCCGGTCGATCCCGATGCCTATATGGACGAGCCGATCCGCTACGGATCGATCGCCACCATGTTCTGGGGCATCGTGGGCTTTCTTGTCGGCGTGGTCGTCGCGCTGCAACTCGCCTACCCGGATCTCAACATCGAGCCCTGGTTCAACTTCGGGCGGATGCGGCCACTGCACACGTCGGCGGTCGTCTTCGCTTTCGGCGGCAATGCGCTGCTCGCCACCTCGTTCTACGTGGTTCAGCGCACCTGCCGCGCCCGCCTGTTTGGCGGCAGCCTCGTCTGGTTCGTGTTCTGGGGCTACCAGCTCTTCATCGTCATGGCGGCGACCGGCTACCTGCTCGGCATCACTCAGAGCCGCGAGTACGCCGAGCCTGAATGGTACGTCGACCTTTGGCTGACGGTCGTCTGGGTCGCCTATCTCATTGTCTTCATGGGCACCATCCTGAAGCGTAAGGAACCCCACATCTACGTGGCCAACTGGTTCTACCTGGCCTTCATCGTGACGATCGCAATGCTGCATGTGGTGAACAACCTGGCGATGCCCGTCTCGCTTGCGGGTTCGCGTAGCTACTCGCTCTTCGCCGGCGTACAGGACGCCCTGACGCAGTGGTGGTACGGCCACAACGCCGTCGGCTTCTTCCTGACTGCCGGCTTCCTCGGTATGATGTACTACTTCGTGCCGAAGCAGGTGAACCGCCCGATCTATTCGTACCGACTGTCGATCGTCCACTTCTGGGCTCTGATCTTCCTGTACATCTGGGCCGGTCCGCACCACCTCCACTACACCGCTCTGCCCGACTGGGCACAGACGCTGGGCATGGTGTTCTCGATCATGCTGTGGATGCCTTCCTGGGGTGGCATGATCAACGGTCTGATGACGCTGTCGGGCGCTTGGGACAAGATCCGCACCGATCCGATCGTGCGCATGATGGTGGCTGCGATCGCCTTCTACGGCATGTCGACCTTCGAAGGCCCGATGATGTCGATCAAGGCGGTCAATTCGCTCAGCCACTACACCGACTGGACCATCGGCCACGTCCACTCCGGCGCACTTGGCTGGGTCGGCCTGATCTCGTTCGCGGCAATCTACTACATGGTGCCGAAGCTCTGGAACCGCCCGGCGCTCTACTCGACGCGGCTGGTCACCTGGCACTTCTGGCTCGCGACGCTTGGCATCGTCGTCTATGCGGCCGTGATGTGGGTGTCGGGCGTCATGCAGGGCCTGATGTGGCGCGAGTACGATGACCAGGGCTTCCTGGTCTACTCCTTCGCCGAGACGGTCCAAGCCATGCATCCATACTACGTGATGCGCGCGATCGGCGGTGCAATGTATCTCTCGGGCGCGCTCCTCATGGCCTTCAACATCACCATGACGATCCTCGGGCGCCAGCGCGAGGAAGAGCCCACAGATGGGCGCGCGCCGTCCCTGCAGCCTGCCGAATAGGAGCCTCCAATGGCACTGATGGACAAACACGCGATTCTTGAAAAGAACGCGACACTGCTGCTGGTCGGCTCCCTGCTCGTGGTTTCGGTGGGCGGCATCGTTGAGATCGCGCCGCTCTTCTATCTCGACAACACGATCGAGAAGGTGGAGGGGATGCGCCCCTATTCGCCGCTCGAGCTCGCGGGGCGCGACATCTATATCCGGGAAGGCTGCTACGTCTGCCACAGCCAGATGATCCGTCCCTTCCGCGACGAGGTCGAGCGGTACGGCCACTACAGCCTCGCCGCCGAGTCGATGTATGATCACCCGTTCCAATGGGGGTCGAAAAGGACGGGTCCCGACCTCGCCCGGGTCGGTGACCGCTACTCGAACGAGTGGCATGTCCAGCACCTCGAGGAACCGCGCAGCGTCGTTCCGGAATCGGTGATGCCGAGCTACGCCTTCCTCAAGGCGAAGCCGCTCGACGTCCGCGATTTCTCGACTCACCTTACCGCGAACGCCAGGATAGGAGTGCCTTATACCGACGAGATGATCGCCAGCGCGGACGAGGACATTCTCGCCCAGGCCGATCCGAACGCAGACACGTCGGCGCTGGAAGCCCGTTATCCGAAGGTCAAGATCGGCGATTTCGACGGCAACCCGCAGGCTCTGACCGAGATGGATGCGCTCGTCGCCTACCTCCAGGGGCTGGGAACGCTGGTCGACTTCTCGACCTACGACGAAGTCAAGAACGCGCGCTAGGAGACCATCATGGAGACCTACACCGCGATGCGCCACTTCGCCGACAGCTGGGGCTTGCTCGCCATGGCGCTGTTCTTCGTCGGAGTCGCTGTTTTCGTGTTTCGGCCGGGCAGCAGACGACTGGCCGACGAGGCCGCACAGATCCCTCTCAAGGACGACTGAGATGACCGAGAAACACATCGACGAGGCGACTGGCGTCTCCACGACCGGGCATGAATGGGACGGCATCAAGGAGTTGAACAACCCGCTCCCGCGCTGGTGGGTCTGGACCTTCTACATGACGATCATCTGGGCGATCGCCTATACGGTCGCTTACCCAGCTTGGCCTCTCGTCTCCTCGGCCACCGCCGGCCTCCTCGGCTATTCGAGCCGGACAGACGTCAAGAACGAGCTTGCCGCCGCTGAAGCGGCCAAGTCCGATTACGTTACCGCCATCTCGGCGAAGTCGGTCGAGGAGATTCTCGCGGACGAACGCCTGCGCACCTTCGCGGCCGCTGCAGGCGCTGCCAAGTTCAAGGTCAACTGCGTCCAATGCCACGGCTCGGGCGCCGAAGGCTCCAAAGGGTTCCCCAACCTCAACGATGACGACTGGTTGTGGGGCGGCAAGATCAGCGACATCCAGCTGACGATCGCTCACGGCGCCCGATTCGGCGGTGACGGCGACACCCGCGTTTCCGAGATGCCCGTCTTCAAGGATGTGCTTGAGCCCGCCCAGATATCGGAAGTCTCCAGTTACACCGCGTCGCTGTCCGGGCTTGACGCAGACCCTGCCAAGGCTGCGGCTGGCCTGCCGATTTTCGCGCAGAACTGCGCCGTATGTCACGGCGACGACGGGAAGGGGAATCGCGAGCTCGGCGCGCCGAATCTGACGGACGCGATCACGCTCTACGTTCATTCCGAAGCCGACATCGAAAGCCAGGTGCGCAGCCCCAAACATGGCGCGATGCCGGCCTGGAATGCGCGGCTGGGCGACGTCAGCGTGAAGGAATTGGCGGTCTACGTCCATTCGCTTGGCGGAGGCGAGTAGCGGACGGGGGCAGTCTCGCTGCGGGGACTGTCAAGCGGGGCCTGAGCGTTCGCGCCGGCCTCGCTCGACAGTTTGATTCAGGTCAACGCACCCCGCTCCTGCACATGCGATCTGCAAGGATGCCGGCATCGGACTCGCTGGCGAGGAGCGCACGAAATTGCTCGATACGGCAGAAGTCGAAAGAGTGGACGTCGCCGCGGTAAATTCCCCGCGCGTGAGACAACCGCTCTACGCCAAACGCAAGAAGATCTTCCCAAAGCGCGCCGAAGGGCAGTTCCGCCGCTTCAAGTGGATCGTGATGCTGATCACGCTTGGCATCTACTACCTCACGCCATGGATCCGCTGGGACCGCGGGCCGTTCGCGCCCGACCAGGCCGTGCTGGTCGATCTTGCCAACCGCCGCTTCTACTTCTTTTTCGTCGAGATATGGCCGCAGGAGTTCTACTTCGTCGCGGGCCTTCTCGTCATGGCGGGCTTCGGCCTCTTCCTCGTCACCTCGAGCGTGGGGCGCGCGTGGTGCGGCTACACCTGCCCGCAGACCGTATGGGTCGATCTTTTCCTTGTCGTCGAACGCTCCGTTGAAGGCGACCGCAACGCGCGGATAAAGCTCGACGAAGGCCCCTGGTCGCTGCGAAAACTTCGGCTGAGGATTCTCAAGCATTCCATCTGGATCGTCATCGCGGTCGCGACGGGCGGCGCCTGGGTCTTCTATTTCGCCGATGCGCCGACTCTTTTCGTCGACATTTTCACGGGCCGGGCCGCGCCGGTCGCCTACATCACCGTGGCGATCCTGACCGCTACGACCTACACTTTCGGCGGCCTGATGCGCGAGCAGGTCTGCACCTACATGTGTCCCTGGCCGCGCATCCAGGCGGCGATGCTCGACGAGCACTCGCTGACCGTCACATATAATGACTGGCGTGGTGAACCCCGGTCCCGCCACACCAAGAAGGCGATCGCCGCCGGCCAGCCCGTCGGCGACTGCGTCGATTGCAATGCCTGCGTTGCCGTCTGTCCGATGGGCATCGACATTCGCGATGGCCAGCAGCTGGAATGCATCACCTGCGCGCTATGCATCGATGCCTGCGACGGGGTCATGGAGAAACTCGGGCTAGATCGCGGCCTGATCTCGTACGCGACGCTTTACGACTACGAACAGAACATGGCGCTTGCGACGGCAGGCGGTACGCAAGCGATAACGCCGTCTCTCGTCCGTGACGGGGACCGACAGTTTCTGCCCAAGGTGGCCCACTTCCACCTCAGCAAGATCTTCCGGCTGCGCACACTCATCTATTTCGCTGCCTGGTCGCTTGTCGGCATTCTTCTGGTCTACGGTCTGCTCACCCGCGACCGCTTGCAGGTCAACGTGCTGCACGACCGCAACCCGCAGTTCGTCACGCTCTCGGACGGCTCGATCCGCAACGGATACACGGTCAAGCTGCTCAACATGATCCCCGAGCCGCGCACGATCATCGTGACGCTGCAGGGTCTGAAAGGCGCGGAAATGACCATGGTGGGACTTGACCAGCCGGAAGACCGCTCGTTCGCGGTCAACGTGGAGCCGGATCGCCTGAAGACGCTCAAGGTATATGTCCGCCAGCCTGCCGACCTCGTCGTAGGCCAATCGCAGACTTTCAACTTTGTCGTCGAAGACAAGTCGAGCTTCGAGTCCGACACCTACACCGCCACCTTCGAAGCGCCGGGGAAGACAAGATGATTTCGGACAGGCCCCAGGGCGCTTTCACCGGTCGCCATATGCTGCTGACGATGCTCGCCTTCTTCGGCGTCATCGTCGCCGTAAACGTCACCATGGCCTGGTTCGCACGCTCGAGCTGGACCGGTCTCGTGGTCGAGAACTCCTATGTCGCCAGCCAGCAGTTCAACGCCAAGATGGCCGAGACGCGGGCGCAGACCGCGCTGGGATGGACAGGCCGCTTCGAGCTCCAAAACGGGACGGTCCACTACGCCATCAGCGACGCGCGGGGCGACGAAGTCATGCTGGAGGCGGTCGCAGTCACTTTCCGCCGACCTGTCGATGACCGGGAAGATCACACGATCGCTCTGGCGAGAGACAGCCATGGTTACGCCACGACGAGCGCGGTCGCCGACGGCGCCTGGATCGTCCAGATCGACGCGGACGCGGGCCTTCCGAGCCACTATCGGGAGACACGGAGAATCCAGGTTGTCGGGGGGAGTATGCAATGAGCTGCTGCGCTCCGAACGCTGAAAGAGTGCTGTGTGTCGAGGCTACCCTTCCGACACCCGACGAACT
Source organism: Mesorhizobium sp. KR9-304 (assembly GCF_040049215.1). NCBI lineage: Bacteria > Pseudomonadati > Pseudomonadota > Alphaproteobacteria > Hyphomicrobiales > Phyllobacteriaceae > Mesorhizobium > Mesorhizobium sp. KR9-304. The sequence goes on from NZ_JBDZDN010000006.1 coordinate 66,326, forward strand.
TTCGCTGGCCGCCAGGCCGCTCGGCGACGGAAGCCGCCAGCTGGAACTGTCGGTTCCAGGCGTTCATTGCGCCGCATGTATCGGGACTGTGGAGAAGGCGTTGCTGCGCCTGGATCACGTGACCTCGGCGCGCGTCAACCTTTCGACCAAACGCGTAACGATACAATGGCAGGGTCCGGACCTGCCGCCGATCGTTCAGTCGCTGGCGTCGCTTGGCTACGTCCCGCACCTGTTCAGCCCGGATAACGGAAGGGACCAAGTCCTGTCCGAACTGATCCAGGCGGTCGCGATATCCGGCTTTGCCGCGGCGAACATCATGCTGCTGTCGGTTTCGGTCTGGTCCGGGGCGGAAGGATCGACCCGCGACCTGTTCCACTGGATCTCGGCCCTGATTGCCATTCCGGCGCTCATATTCGCGGGGCGCATCTACTACCGTTCGGCATGGAACGCGTTGCGCCACGGACGGATGAACATGGACGTCCCGATCGCGGTCGGCATCACGCTCGCCTATGCCATGAGCCTCTACGAGACGGTCGTGCATGGTCCGCACGCATACTTCGACGCCTCGGTCTCGCTGCTGTTCTTCCTGTTGATCGGCAGGACGCTCGACCATGTGATGCGCGAGCGCGCGCGGTCGGCCGTCACCGGCTTGGCGCGACTGGCTCCGCGCGGAGCGCTGCTGCTCGAAGCGGACGGGCGCCACTCCTATCGGCCTGTCGAGGACATCGTCGCGGGAAGCCGGCTGCTGATCGCGGCCGGCGAGCGCATTCCCGTCGACGTGGTCGTCGAAGCGGGCCATTCCGACATCGACGCTTCCATCGCCACGGGTGAAAGCGCCCCGCATCCGATCGGCGTCGGCGAGGAACTCCGCGCGGGCGTCCTCAATCTGACAGGTCCGCTGACCGTGCGGGCCGTCCGTCCGGCATCCGACTCCTTCCTGGCGGAAATGACGCGCCTGATGGAGGCGGCAGAGGGCGGACGCGGACGCTACAGGCGCTTGGCCGAACGGGTGTCCTCGCTCTATGCGCCCGTCGTACACCTCACGGCATTGCTGACGTTGCTCGGATGGATCGCCATGACTGGCGACTGGCACCGGGCAACGACGATTGCCATCGCCGTGCTGATCATCACCTGTCCATGTGCGCTGGGCCTGGCGGTCCCTATCGTTCAGGTCGTTGCCGCACGCCGATTGTTCGAGCAGGGCGTCATGATGAGAGACGGAGCCGCACTGGAGCGTCTGGTGGAAGTCGACACCGTCGCGTTCGACAAGACCGGAACATTGACGCGGGGCACGTTGCAAGTCTCGAATGCCGAAACCCTCGATAGGGACGCGGTGTCGGTGGCGAGTGCCTTGGCCGCCTATTCGCGGCACCCTGCTGCGCAGGCGATCACTGGCCTGCGCCGGGCCGGCGAGGTCCAGGTTGAAAACGTGGAGGAGATTCCGGGTTACGGCATCGAGGCACGAATCAACGGTAAGACCTGGCGCCTCGGGCGAGGGAGCTGGGCCGCCCCGGAATCGGGCATTGAAGGAACGCTGCTTGCCGAGCAGGGTGTCGTGAAAGCCGTGTTCGAATTCAGCGATACGCTCAGGCCGGAAGCCGAGACGACCGTCAGCGAATTGGCGCGGCTTGGCATGAATGTGGAAATGCTCTCGGGCGACACGGTCGACAAATGCGCTTCCGTCGCCGGCCAACTCGGCATCCGTCACGTGCTTGCCGGCCTGCTGCCCGCGCAGAAGATCGCTCGCATAGCGGAACTGAGCTCACAGGGAAGAAAGGTCTTGATGGTAGGTGACGGCCTCAACGACGCCCCCGCGCTGGCGGCTGCGTCCGTCTCGATGGCTCCGGCCACGGCGGCGGACATCGGCCGGAATGCCGCCGATTTCGTGTTCCTGCACAACGGGCTCTCCGCCGTCACACTCGCCATATCGGTTGCAAAAAAGGCCGATCGGCTTGTCAGGCAGAACATTGCGTTGGCCGTCGTCTACAATTTCGTCGCCGTTCCGATCGCGATTTCCGGATATGTGACGCCGCTGATCGCCGCGGTGGCGATGTCGGCGTCGTCGCTTCTGGTCATCGCGAACGCATTGAGGCTGACCGGCTGGAAAAGCAGCGTCGCCTGGGCGGGGCGGAACGAGCGGGGGGAGGCCCTGGCATGACGATCCTCGTCTACCTCATTCCAGTCGCGCTATTTCTCGGCGGCATAAGCTTGGTCGCCTTCCTTTGGGCATTGAAGAGCGGCCAGTATGACGATCTCGACGGCGCGGCCGAGCGCATCCTTCTGGATGAACCCGAGCGTCGTTAGAGCGGCGAACGCTCAATCGGAATCGCTTCGCCGTTCTATCTCTTTGTTTCAGCATCGGATTTATCCGAAAACCACTGCGCCCTTTCGGTCCGATGCTCTAGGCCCTGAAGCGCCGAGTGTCCGAATTCTGGTCGGCCAATGCGCCGGGGATCGGCGCGGCACCTGCACCAGACATCGCAACCGCAGGCCGCTGAAGCGCGAAAACTTCGCCAATGCCGACGATCAACGGCCTGGAGAAACCAATCGCTTCAACTGCCGCGCCAATGCTCTGCAAGGTCGTCCTGTGCAGGATCTGGTCGCCACGTCCCAGCGACGCCGCAACGGCAACGGGCATTTCCGGCGGGCAGCCCATGCCGATAAGCCGCTCGGCGATCTGGTCGGCGGTTCGCGCGGCCATATAGAAGATCGTTGTCGCCGAGGGATCGGCGATGGCGCGCCAATCGACGTCCTGCGGCAGCCCGCCCGACTTCGAATGGCCGGTGACGAAGCGAACCGACTTGGCGTGGTCGCGATGGGTCAACGAGACTCCTAATGCCGCGGCCATGGCGATGCCGGCGGTGATGCCGGGGACTACATCGTAATCGATCCCTTCCGCCGTAAGCCTGGCGATCTCTTCGCCGGCGCGGCCGAACATCATCGGGTCTCCGGATTTCAGCCGGACGACCCTGCGGCCGGCCTTTGCGAGGCTGACCATCATGTCATTGATCTCGTGCTGCTTGCAGCTTGGTCGGCCGGCCCGCTTGCCGACAAGAATGCGCTTGGCTTCCCGGCGCGCCAGTTCCAGTACCTCGTCGGAGACAAGATCGTCGAACAGGATGACATCGGCCGCCTGCAGCGCGCGCACAGCCTTCAGCGTCAGGAGTTCGGCGTCGCCCGGACCTGCGCCGACGAAGGTAACGTGACCGCGCCGGGTATTATCCGAAGCCGTGTGCATCTCGCGGAGGAGTTCATCGTCCGCGCCATCAGGAGCTGGACCGAAGGCGCGGTCGACGAGCTTTTCCCAAAAGGAGCGGCGGCTGGCGCCTGGTTCCAGGCGCTCCAGCACGCTGTCGCGAAGTCTGCGCGCCAAGGCTGCCCATTCCGCCAGTGATGGAGGCAGCAGCGTTTCAATACGTCGGCGAACGGCCTGCCCAAGGATCGGCGCCGCGCCCGAGGTCGATATTCCAACCACGACGGGAGAGCGGTTGACGATCGACCCGAACTGGAAATGGCAGAAGGCCGGCTTATCGATGACATTGCAGGCCGCACCGGCGGCGCGCGCGGCGGTCTCGAAGATCGCGGCCCCTTCGTCATTCTCGGCGTCGGCCAGCGCCACTGCGGTGTCGCTCAGGCACGCCGCATCCCAGCCGCGACTGTGGAGGGTGATGCCGGATCCCTGCTCGACGATGCGAGCCATTTCGCCGGAAATCTCGTCCGGTCGGGCATAGACATGGACGTTGGCTCCCGCCGCCGCCAACAGCTCGGCTTTCCAAGCGGCAGCAGCGGTCCCACCGGCCACCACGGCTCGCTTTCCAGTCATGTCGAAAAAGACCGGCAGAATGCTCAGCGGCTGGATACGCGAGGAGCCCGATTCACTCGGCTGCCTGGACACGACCTGCATCGATGATGGCCCTTATTTCGGAGCGGCAGGAGCCGCAGTTGGTGCCGGCCCGCAACTGTGCTCCGACCTGCTCTACGGTGGCGCAGCCTGCCGCCGCGGCCGAGGCGAGTTGGTTCACCCCAATGTTGAAGCAGGAGCAGATAATGCGCCCGACCGACGGCATCGGGACCGGCGAGCGGCCGGACAGCAGCGCCATGCGGTCGGCCATGGACAAAGGCTGGCGCGAGGCAAGCAGCGATACCAGCCAGTCCCGCGCCGGCAACTGATCTGGTGGCGCCACCAGCAGGGCTTCCGCCATGGCGCCGTTTTCATCGACCGCCGCCGCGCGGTAGTTCAGACCCCGGCGGTCCGTATATTCGAGCAGTCGGTCGCGCCGGAAAGTGTCCAGGAGCGAGCGCGCCAGCAGGACGCCCTGGTCGGGTGTCTCGGTACCAGCGAGTTCGTAGACCCAGCCTCCGTCCACCTTGCACCGGCTCCAGTGGACAAAACCGGTTGGCCTAAGGTCGCGCCTTGTGATCAGAGCGCCCGACCAGGCAATCACCTCGCGAACGATGCACAGCGGCACGTGCTTCAATTCGGGCTGGCCGGAGATCGGATCGACGACAGGAGCGGATAGTGTTCCAGCGCCGGCATTGGCTGAGAAATTGCCGCTCCAATGCATAGGCAGGAAGGCTTGGCCGGGCCGCTGGGCGTCGGTGATGCGGACCTTCGCGCGGGCGAAGCCGTAGCGTGTCGAAAGGCGCGCGATGTCGCCGTCCCTGAGCTTGTTCGCCGCCGCGTCGAGCGGGTGAACGTCGACCGTTGGCTCCGGTGCGTTGGCCATCAGGCGCGGCACACTGCCCGTGCGCGTCATCGTGTGCCACTGATCGCGCAGGCGGCCGGTGTTGAGCGCTATCGGAAAGGCGGCATCGACGGTTGTAGCGGGTGCCTCCTGGCGTACCGGCACCAATCGGGCGCGACCGTCCGGCGTCGGGAAAAGCGTGTCGCCAAACAGCCGGTCCGACACTCTGTTTTTCTTCGGCGCCGGCCACTGGCGAGGCGCGAGATTCTCGTATGCAGCCGGATCGATCTCGGCCAGGCCGCCGATGTCGAACAGCCGCTTGCCCTCATTCTCGAATGCCGACAAAGCTGCATGCTCGCGAAAGATCGCAGCTGGATCGCCGAAGCCGAAAGCGCCTGCAAAGCCCATGCGCCGCGCAACATCGCAGATGATGCGCCAGTCCGGCCTGGCATCGCCGGGCGCCGGCACGAACGGCCTCTGCCGCGACATGCGCCGCTCTGAATTGGTGACCGTGCCGTCCTTCTCGCCCCAGGCGGCCGCAGGCAACATCACGTCGGCGTAGCGGGTGGTGTCGGTACGAGCGACGTCGGAGACGACGACGAAATCGCACGCCCGCAGCGCCGCGCGGACGCGGCCTGCATCCGGCATGCTGACGGCCGGATTGGTGCCCATGATCCAGAGCGCCTTGATGCGGCCATCGCCGACGGCGCGGAACATGTCCACCGCCTTCAGGCCGGGCCTGCGGGCGATCCCGGGAGCCGTCCAGAACCGCGCGACGCGGTCGACGTCTGCGGGAAAGTCGAAGCTCATATGCGCGGCGAGCTGGTTGGCAAGGCCGCCGACCTCGCGCCCGCCCATCGCGTTGGGCTGGCCGGTGACCGAGAACGGGCCCATGCCCGGCTTGCCGATACGCCCGGTCGCCAGATGGCAATTGACGATGGCGTTGACCTTGTCGGTCCCGTGCGCCGACTGATTGACGCCCTGGCTGTAGACGGTGACGGTTCGCGCGGTCGCCGCGAAGAGCTCATAGAAGAGGCGCACGTCCGCAGTTGCGAGGCTGCAACCTTGCGTTACGCGCTCGATGGTCGGGGCATCGGCGGCTGCCAGCGCCATGGTCTCTTCGAAACCCGAAGTGCTTTTCGCGATGAAGTCGCGATCGACGCTGCCGGTCCGGGCAAGGTGCGCGAGCAACCCGTTGAACAGCAAAACGTCGGTGCCGGGGTCAAGCGCCAGATGCAGATCGCATTCATCGGCGGTTGCCGTGCGGCGCGGATCGATGACGACGATCTTCGTGCCGCGTTCCTTTCGCGCGGCGAGCATGCGCTGATAGAGGATCGGGTGGCACCATGCGGCATTGGAGCCGGTCAAGACGACAAGGTCGGCCTCGTCGAAATCCTCGTACGCCCCGGGCACGATATCTTCGCCGAAGGCGCGGCGATGGCCCGCGACCGACGAGGCCATGCAAAGCCGCGAATTGGTGTCGATGTTGCCCGAACCGATGAAACCCTTCATCAGCTTGTTGGCGACGTAATAGTCCTCGGTAAGCAGCTGGCCGGAGATGTAGAAGGCGACCGCGTCAGGGCCGTGCTGCGTGATGGCCTCCGAGAACTTGGCGGCGACGAGGTCGAGCGCCTCGTCCCATTCGGCGCGCCACCCGCCGATTTCCGGATGAAGCAGTCGACCGTCCTGCGCCGTCGTCTCGCCAAGCGCCGAACCTTTGGAACAGAGCTTGCCGAAATTGGCGGGATGGTCGGGGTCGCCGCGGACGGAAACCGTTCCATCCGCGGCGACCTTGGCCAGCACGCCGCAACCTACCCCGCAATAGGGGCATGTCGTCCTCACTTCGGCCGCTGGCTTGTCCATGATCGCGCTACTCGGCCGCCAGCAGCATCTCATCCAGGCCGAGCGCAATGCGCCCTCTCTCGACCTTGACGGGGATGGTCTTGACCGCCCCTTCATCGGCGCCGGTCGCCATGCCGGTTTCCAGCGAGATCACCCAGTTGTGCAAAGGGCAGGTCACCGCCGCGCCATGCACGATGCCCTGGCTGAGCGGCCCGCCCTTGTGCGGGCAATGGTCCTCGATGGCGAATATCCGGTCGTCCATTGTGCGGAAGACGCCGATCTTGCCCTGCGGCGTCGTTACGCAACGCGCGCCGCGCTGCGGGATGTCGTCGATGGCGCCAATGTCGAACCAGGTCATGATGCTACTCCGCGGCTTCGGCGAACTGGGCTACGGCCATTGGCTGGAACTCATGCTTGTCCTTGCCGGATACGCGTTCCGACCACGGATCGACCTGTGCGAACTTCTGGCTGAAGACGAAGCGCTCGAAATAACTCTTGCGCCTGTCGAGATCGTCAAGCACCTGTCGTTTGATCTCGGCCACGCCGATGCGCTTGGCCCATTTGTAGATGCGTTCGAGGTAGCGCGCCTGCTCGCGGTACATCTGGACCAGCGCGACGATCACTTCGAGCGCTTCGCCCTCGGTCTTCACGAGACCCAGGACCTCGGTACCTTTGATATCCAGACCGGCAGCACCGGCGAAATGGATCTCGAAGCCGGAGTCGACGCAGACCACGCCGACGTCCTTGCAGGTGGCTTCCGCGCAGTTCCTGGGGCAGCCGGACACCGCCATCTTGACCTTGGCGGGCGTCCACGAGCCCCACATGAATTTCTCGATGCGGATGCCGAGACCGGTGGAATCCTGCGTGCCGAAGCGGCACCAGTCGGTGCCGACGCATGTCTTCACCGTGCGCAGGCCCTTGGCGTAGGCATGGCCCGAGACGAAGCCGGCCTCGCCGAGATCGGCCCAGACGGCAGGCAGATCCTCCTTGCGGATGCCCAGCATGTCGATGCGCTGGCCGCCGGTGACTTTCACCGCCGGAATACCGAATTTGTCGACGACGTCGGCAATGGCGCGCAGCTCTTTCGAAGAGGTCATGCCACCCCACATGCGCGGCACGACTGAATAGGTGCCGTTCTTCTGGATATTGGCGTGGGCGCGCTCATTGATGAAGCGCGACTGGTAGTCGTCGGCATATTCGTCAGGCCAGTCGGCGATCAGGTAATAGTTCAGCGCCGGACGGCATTTGGCGCAGCCGCAGGAGGTCTTCCATTCGAGTTCCTGCATGACCGAAGGTATCGTCTTCAAGCCCTTGGCCTTGATCAGACGGCGCACGTCGTCATGCCCGAGCGTCGTGCAGGAGCACATTGGCTGCACCGCCGCCGGGTTGTAGGCCTCGCCAAGCGTCAGCTTCAGCAGCTGCTCGACAAGTCCGGTGCATGAACCGCAGGATGCAGAGGCCTTGGTGTGGGCACGCACGTCGTCGAGACCGGTCAGGCCCTTGGCCGAGATCGCGCCGGTGATCTTGCCCTTGCAGACGCCGTTGCAGCCGCAGATTTCCGCATCATCCGCCAGTGCCGCAACGGCCGTCAAAGGGTCCGCCGGGGCCCCCCCCTGGAACATCTGCCCGAAGATCAGCGTGTCGCGCATCGAGGAGACGTCGGTCTGCTTTTTCTTGAGATCGTTGAACCAGGCGCCGTCGGCGGTCTCGCCGAACAGCACCGTGCCGATGATCTTGTTGTCCTGCAGGATCACGCGTTTGTAGATGCCGGCCGAAGCGTCGCGCAGGATGATCTCCTCGCGGTCGTCGCCGTCGGCGAAGTCGCCGATCGAGTACAGCTCGATGCCGGTGACCTTGAGCTTGGTCGGCGTGTCGGTGTGAACGAAACGCCTGTCCTCACTGTCCGCCAGCTTCGCGGCGGTCACCCGCGCCATTTCGTAGAGCGGCGCGACCAGGCCATAGACGTTGCCGCCAACTTCTGCGCATTCGCCAAGCGCGAAAATGTCGGGATCGGAGGTTTGCATGCGGTCATCGACGACGATGCCCCGATTGACCTCCAGTCCCGTGTCCTTTGCGAGGCCGACGTTCGGCCGGATGCCCACAGCCATCACCACCAGCGTCGCGGGAAGCACCGTGCCGTCGGCAAGCTCGACACCCTCGACCTTGCCGTTGCCGACAATCGCCTTGGTGTTGGCTTTAGTCATCACCTTGATGCCGCGCGCCTCTACCGCCTTCTGCAGCAGATAACCGGCCGCCGGATCGAGCTGGCGCTCCATCAGGGTCGGCATGACGTGCAGCACGGTGACGTCCATGCCGCGTTCCTTGAGACCTGCGGCCGCCTCCAGGCCGAGCAGCCCGCCGCCGATGACCACGGCCTTTGCGCGCGACTGGGCGGCGAGCAGCATGGCGTGGACGTCGTCGAGATCGCGGTAGGTGAGCACGCCCGGCAAATCCTTGCCGGGTACCGGAATGATGAACGGCACTGAGCCAGTGGCGATGACGAGCCGGTCATAGCTTTCGGTCACGCCATGGTCCGAGGTGACGGTCTTTGCCTCACGGTCGATGGCGAGGATCTTGTGGCCTTTGTAGAGGGTGATGCCGTGTTCGATGTACCAGCCGTCGCCGTGGATGACGATTTCCTCGAACGCCTTCTCGCCTGAGAGAACCGGCGACAGCATGATGCGGTCGTAGTTCACGCGCGGCTCGGCGTTGAAGATGATGACCTGGTAGCGGTCCGGTGCGGCTTCCAGCAGGTGCTCGAGCATTCGCCCGGGCGCCATGCCGTTGCCGACGATGACGAGTTTTTCGGTCATATCGGCTACTCCGCTGCCTCGACGAACCGGTGGCGCTCGTAGAGGAACTTGAGCACCGCCTCGCGGCATTTGAGATAGGTTCTGTCGGACGCAAGCGCGATGCGGTTGCGCGGCCGTTCCAGAGGAACGTTCAGCACCTCGCCGATCGTGGCCGCCGGGCCGTTGGTCATCATCACGATGCGGTCGGAGAGCAGCACGGCCTCGTCGACGTCGTGGGTGATCATGATTATCGTGTTACCGAGGCGGGCATGGATCTCCATCATCTGGTCCTGGAGATGGGCGCGCGTGAGGGCGTCCAGCGCGCCGAAAGGCTCGTCGAGCAACAGTATCTTCGGTTCCATTGCTAGCGCCCGTGCGATACCGACGCGCTGCTTCATGCCGCCTGAGATTTCGCCGGGCCGCTTGTCGACAGCATGCGCCATCTGGACGAGATTGAGATTGTCCATGATCCAGGCGTGCCGCTCAGCCTTGGACTTGCGGCCCGAGAAAACCTTCGACACGGCGAGGTTGACGTTCTCGTAGACGGTGAGCCAGGGAAGCAGAGAATGGTTCTGAAAAACTACCGCGCGGTCGGGACCGGGGTCGTTCACCTCCTGGTTTTCGAGCAGCACGGCGCCGGTCGTCACCTGGGTCAGGCCGGCAACCAGATTGAGCAAAGTCGACTTGCCGCAACCGGAATGGCCGATGATCGAGACGTATTCGCCCTTGTCGATGACTATGCGAATGTCGCGCAGCACTTCGGTGGAGTGTGAGCCGCGGCTGAAGGTCTTGCCGATGTGGTCGAGTTCGAGATAGGCGGTCATGGTCAATATCCTCAGTTCGACGCGGTGCCGCGGGTGACGATGACGCCTGCGAACGAGACCAGCTTGTCGAGCATGAAGCCGACGAGGCCGATGTAGATGAGCGCCACGATGATGTCGGTGAGGCGCGACGAGTTCCAGGCATCCCAGATGAAGAACCCGATGCCGACGCCTCCTGTCAGCATCTCGGCGGCTACGATTGCCAGCCAAGACAGGCCGGCGCCGATCCGCAGGCCCGAGAAGATATAGGGTGCTGCCGCCGGCACCATGATCTTGAAGAAGAACTCGACCTGGTTGAGCCGCAGTACCCGAGCGACGTTGCGGTAATCCTGCGGGATATTGCGGATGCCGACGGCGGTGTTGATGATCACCGGCCAGATCGACGTGATGAAGATCACGAAAATGGCCGATGGCCGCGAGTCGAGGAATGCGGCGAGTGACAGTGGCAGCCAGGCCAACGGCGGCACCGTACGCAGGACTTGAAAGATGGGATCCAGTCCGCGCATCGCCCAGACCGACTGCCCGACCAGCGCGCCGAGCAACACGCCGATGACCGCGGCAAGCCCGAATCCGTAGGCGACGCGCTCCAGCGACACCAGCACGCGCAGGCCGAGCCCGATATCCTGCGAGCCGTTGACGAAAAACGGATTGATGATCAGGTCCTTGCTTTGCGCCCAGACTTCGGAGGGCGGCGGCAGCGAAGCTTCCGGGCCGGAGAAGGCTGCCTGCCAGACGGCGAGGATGATCGCCAGGACCACCAGCGGCGGCAGGATCGTTTGCGCGGCTCCCATGGCGATTGCGTTGATATCGAAGCGTTTCGTCTTGACGGCGAGCGGCACCACGGCCGCGGGGCGCTGCTTGAAGGGGCCGGCGACGACGACGTCGCTCTTGGCGGCGGGAAGGGGCATGGGTTTCACCTCTGTCGAAGGAATGGATCGGCCGGTGGCGTCGCGCCGGCCGGCACAATCAGACCATCGCCTTGATCGCGAGACTGTCGAGATAGGCTGACGGATTCGCCGGATCGAAAGTCTTGCCGTCGAAGAAGGTTTCAACGCCGCGGCTGTCGCCCGAAGGCATGTCGGCCAAGCCGAGGCCCTTGGCGGCTTCAAGCCACAGGTCCGAACGGTTGGTGGCGTCGACCATCGCCTTGATGTCGGTTGTGCCGGGGAACTTGCCCCAACGGATGTTCTCGGCAACGAACCAGCTGTCGAGGCTTTTCCACGGATAGGAGGTCTCGCCCTTCTCTCCCCAGAATTTCATCAGAAGATTGGTGCCGGCGGCGGTTCGTCCGTTGCCGTAGTTGATGTCGCCCTTGATGCGGCCGATGATGTCGGCGACCGGCACGTTGTACCACTGCCGCTTGCCGACGATCTCGGCCATCTCATGCTTGTTTTCCATCTTGTCGCACCATTGCTGGGCCTCCATGACGGCCATCATGATGGCGAGGGTGGCCTTCGGATTGGCATCGACGAAGGAGGCGCGCATGCCGAGGACCTTTTCCGGATGGCGGAACCACAGCTCGCCGGTCGTCGCGGCGGTGAAGCCGATCTTCTGGTGGACGAGCTGTTCATTCCAGGGCTCGCCGACGCAGAAGGCGTCCATATTGCCGACCTTCATGTTGGCGACCATCTGCGGCGGCGGGACGACGATCACCTCGACATCCGCGTTCGGGTCGATGCCGCCTGCGGCGAGCCAGTAGCGCATCCACAGGTCATGCGTGCCGCCCGGGAATGTCACCGCGACAGTCGCGGCCTTGCCGCTGGCCTTCTTCTTGGCGAAAGCCTCCTTCAGCGCGCCCGCATCGAGCTGGACGTTGGTGTCTGCATATTCCTGCGCGACCGAGATTGCCTGGCAGTCTTCATTGAGATTGACTAGAGTGTACATCGGCAGCTTCTGCTTGTTCTGCATGACAGCGCCGGACGAATAGAGATGCACCTTGGGACGCAGGATGTGGCCGCCGTCGATGCCGCCGTTCTCGCCGCCGAGTGCCATGTTGTCGCGCGTCGCGCCCCACGAGGCCTGCTTGAGTACCTCTACGTCCGGAACGCCGTATTTCTCGTAGAGGCCCTTCTCCTTGGCGATGATCAGCGGGGCTGAATCGGTCAATGCGATGAAACCGAGCTTGGCGCCGGTAACCTCCGGGACGGCCGGTGCTGCATAGGCGCCATACGGCAATAGTTCACGCGCTGCGGCCATCAGGGCCGCGGCTGTCGCGGCCTGTTTCAGGAAGGTACGGCGGGTGGCGCGGAACTGCCTTTTCGGATCGATGCGATCGGTCATTTCGGTCTCCGGTGTCGCGGGTCTGGGAGGGACCCGTCGGTTGAGGTCATTCGAAACGAAAAAAGCTGCCGGCCAGATCCTGCGCGCCCGTCCAAGCGGGATCGCGCAAACCTGATCGGCAGCTTTGCCTGTTGCGCCCGCCATTGGACGCGAATTTCATGGCCCCTCAATGGGCTCGCAATTTTAGAAGCACGAAGCGTGCCAGTTTCGTTTCACTCGGGATTGTCGAATGAAATCAATGGAAAGGTGAGGTGACAATAAACAGTCACGCCGCTTTACGTCCAAAGGGTAGCCAATTCGGCCGCAGAGCAGCACAAAAATTGTGCATTGCACTATCTGCCTGGATTTTGGTCACCGCCCCTGGCGGCTTGTGCCACGACATATGCGTCGACGCGGTCAGGATCGAAGACGCCACCGTCGAAGAAGCCGTCCGGTCCCAGCACGAGGCTGGCGCCGGCAGAGCCGACAGGCGTGGGGCCTGCCAGCGCGCCTTCCACCTTGGCGTTGGCTCCGGGCAACGCTACGCCAAGCGGCTTCAGCGCTGCCCGATAGAGGTCGGGCCTATATGTATCGCGCGCCGCCGCTTCGTTTTTCGGCGTATGTGCGACCTGCCCCCAGCGCACCATCTGCGTGTAGAGCCACAGCGCGTGGCTCTTCCAGGGAAAGTTCGCCCCCTTGTCGAAGGGCAGGAAAAAGTCGGCGACCGACAGGTCCACCCCATCGCCGACCGTGAGGCGACCGGTCAGGATCGGCATCTGCAGGGCAGGGGGCACGCCAAGGAATCGCGGCTGTGCCATCAGCAAGGCGAGGTCGTCACGGTTCGCCGGATCCTGGCACCAGCGTGCCGATTGATGCAGCGCCCGCAGCATAGCCGCCAGCGCGTCGGGCCGCTCGTCGGCAAAGGCCTTGCGCACGCCGACCACCTTCTCCGGGCTGTTGCGCCAGATCTTCGCCTTTACCGTCGCGATGTGGCCGATGCCGCGCGCCACCGACAGGCTGTTCCACGGTTCGCCGACGCAATAGCCATCGAGCCGGCCGGCCGCGAGCGCATCTGCCATGAAGGGCGGCGGCACGATGACGATTTCGATGTCCCGCAGCGGATCGATGCCGCACGCAGCCAGCCAGTAGCAAAGCTCGTAGTAATGGCCTGAATGCGGGTGCACGACGCCTAAGCGCAGCGGTTCTTTGCCCGCCGCGGTGCGTTGGCGGACGAGCCCGCCCAGCGCCCGACCGGCCGTTTCCGGATCGAGGTCGGGTACTGCGCCATGGTCGGCCATCCCCTCCCAGACCGGATTGGATACCGTCACGCAGTTGCCGCCAACCCCCAGTGCAAACGGCACGATCGTGTCGGAAGTGAGCGGCGTCAGGCCGAGATTGCAGGCGATCGGCATCGGACCGAGCATGTGGGCGATGTCGAAATGGCCTATGGCGATGCGGTCGCGGATATTGGCCCATGAGGTCTCGCGATGCAGCACCAGGTCCACGCCCTCGCGCTCGGCAAAGCCGATCTCGCGAGCCGCTATCAGCACCGCGCTATCGAAGAGCGGCATGAAGGCAGCGTCGATCTGGTGTTCGGGGCGCGCCGTCATGCGTTATTCTCCGGTCCGAGCAGGCCGGCGGCCATCACCAGGCTCTGTGCTATGTCGCTGATCTTGCGATTTTGATTCATCGCCGTCTTGCGCAACAGCGCATAGGCCTCCCCCTCGGAAAGCCCGCGCGATTTCATCAAAATGCCCTTGGCGCGATCGACCAGCTTGCGGCTCTCGAGTTCGGTGCGAGCGTCCTCGAGTTCGCGGGCCATGCGTGAAAATGCGTTGAAGCGGCTTATCGCCATCTGAAGGATGGGTTTCACGCGTTCCTTGCGCAATCCGTCCACGATATAGGCGGATACTCCGGCGTCGACGGCGGCTTCGATCGAAGCAGTATCGGATCGGTCGACGAACATCGCGATCGGCCGTTTCACGGCGCGCGAGAGCTCGAACATGTTCTCCAGCATGTCACGGTTGGGATTCTCCAGGTCGATGAAGATCACGTCGGGTTCGATCTCGGCGATCCGCTTGGCAATGCCGGTCACGTCACGGATGACGGTGACGTGTTCATGCCCGGCATCCCGCAGCCCGGCCTCGATGATCGAGGCGCGGATGCGGTTTTCGTCGATCACAAGAATTGTCAGCGCGCCGCTATGCATGACGCCATTCTGACCACTCGCCGGTTTTGTGCAATGCGGCATGCGGGAAACGGCGTGCGAATGGACCGGCGGTCGAAGAACCGCAGGTCGGGCGGGAGCCGTGGAACGCGCCGTCGCGCCAGCCTTCGCGCCGTCCCGCTACGGTTTCGGGTCGGCCTTCAGATAGGCGATGACGTTGGCGAGGTCTTCGTCTTTCTTCAAACCGGGGAACGCCATCTTGCCCTTGGGGATCACAGCCTTCGGATCGCGCAGATATGCCGTTAGGTTGGCGTCGTCCCAGACAAGTCCGCCCGCGCCGGCTTCCTTCATATTGGCGGAATATTTGGACAGGTAGCTTTCCAGCGTGCCGGCGGTGCGGCCGATGACGCCGACCAGCGACGGACCGACCTTGTCCTTGCCGGTCGTCGCGTCGTGGCAGGCCGTGCATTTGTTGAAGACCTTTTTCCCGGCGACCGCATCGCCGTCAGCCTGAGCGGGAAGGACGCCAAGCAACCCAGTTAACAAGGCCGGGCCGAACATCTTCGTCAACTTCATAGCGATATCCTCCGTAAGAAGGCCGCGGAGCGCGACCAGCATCTTTGCGTACCGAATCGACAGCCGGAAAGCGCGCTGGCCGAGCCTCAATGGGGCTGCGGGTCTACCGGCGACCCTGCCGCGCACGTCCGTGCTCTTCCTCCATAAGAGTCTGCGCTCTGCCTGCGCAGGTGGCTAGCAGTCCTTTGTAGCAAATCCTGCGAATGAGAGTATGCTGGTGAGGCAAATGGTCGCGGTCGTGAGCGTGACCTGACACGCTGAGCGACATCGAGCCGCGGCCAACTGGACCTGGTCTAGGAGGAGTGGTCAATGGCAAGCTTTCACGTGATTGCAGGCGCCAACGAAACGCAGGAACATATTCGCGTACGAAAAATAGGCGTTTCCGACTTAGTCGACGCATTGCGACGCGGCATCGACGATTTCATGGTGAAGCCGTCCCATATTGTCTTCCTTTGCCTGATTTACCCCATCGTCGGTGTTTTCCTGGCGGCGTGGACGTCGGGCAACAATGCGCTGCCGCTGCTCTTTCCGCTGGTCTCGGGATTTGCGCTCATCGGTCCGTTCGCGGCGATCGGTCTCTACGAGATCAGTCGCCGGCGGGAGCTTGGCTTGGACACGTCATGGCGGCATGCGTTCGAGATTCGGAACTCCCCGGCGCTGCCGGCGATAGCAGCAGTCGGAGGCATGCTGTTCGTCATCTTCCTTGCCTGGCTGCTGACGGCGCAGGCTTTCTACCAGAATCTGTTTGGCCGCATACCGCCCGAGTCCGTCGGCGCCTTCATCAGGGAGATCTACTCCACCGACCAGGGCTGGACGCTTATCATCGTCGGTCATGCCATCGGTTTCATCTTCGCCGTGGTGGTGCTTTGTACGACCGTCATCGCGTTTCCGCTGCTGCTCGATCGGGATGTCGGCGCCTATGAAGCGGTCCACGCCTCGGTGCGGGCGGTCCTGGCCAACCCGATCCCCATGATTGTCTGGGGACTTATGGTGACCGTGGGTTTGATGCTGGGGTCGCTGCCGCTATTCGCCGGCCTGGCTATCGTGCTCCCCGTCTTCGGCCATGCCACCTGGCACCTGTACCGGAAGGTTGTCGAGCCGGCGCGGTCGACCTGAGGACGCGGATATCTCCGAACCGGCAATAATTCGACCGCGCGTTGCGGCGCGCGGTCGAAGGGTTTCGCGGTACCCAAAGAATCTCATGGGCCGGCGCCGAAGAACGTCATCCGGGTCCAGAGCGTGTACTCGGACTCGATGGCCATGATCCAGGCGAACACCAGCACCGCGATCGGCGGTACCAGTATTGCATAGACCATCGCGAGGCGCTCCCACGCCATGTGCATGAAAATGGCGACGATCAGGCCGGCCTTCAGCATCATGAAGATCAGGATCAGCGACCACCTAAGGTAGCCCTGCACATGCAGGTAGTCGACCATGTAGGAGCAGGCGCTGAGGATGAACAACCAGCCCCAGACCACCAGATAGAGCTTGATCGGGTGCTCCTGATGGGTATCTGCGTGAGCCACGACGGCCGCGTGCGCCGCGTGCCCATCCAGGGGAGTGATTCCGTGTGCCGTTGCTTCAGCCATGTCCCTTCCTCACCACAGATAGAAGAATGCGAAAATGAACACCCAGACGAGGTCGACGAAGTGCCAGTACAGGCCCATGATCTCGACGCTTTCGTAGTTGCCTCTCCGGCTTGTGAAGAAGCCTCGCTTTCCTGTTTCGTAGTCGCCGCGCCAAACCTTTCGCGCCACGATAACCAGAAAAATCACGCCTAAGGTCACATGGGTTCCGTGGAAGCCGGTGATCATGAAGAAGGACGAGCCGAATTGCGCCGCGCCCCATGGATTGCCCCATGGGCGCACGCCCTCGCTGATCAGCTTCGTCCATTCGAATGCCTGCATGCCGACAAACGTCGCGCCCAGCGCAGCGGTGAGCAGCATCAGCACGACCGTCGTCCGGCGGTCACGGCGATAGGCGAAGTTGACAGCCATCGCCATGGTGCCGCTCGACGAGATCAGGACAAAAGTCATGATGGCGATCAGGATCAGCGGGATGTTCTGGCCGCCTATGTGGAGGGCGAACACCTCGCTTGCGTTGGGCCAAGGGACCTTCGTCGACATCCGGGCGGTCATGTAGGACAGCAGGAAGCAGCCGAAGATGAAGGTGTCGCTGAGGAGGAAGATCCACATCATGGCCTTCCCCCAGGAGACGTTTTTGAAGGCCCGTTGGTCGGAGGACCAGTCCGAGGCGACGCCTCGCAGTCCGACCGACCGTTCGTGGCCGGCTGGGGTCAAGGTCGTGTCGGCCATTCGCATCCTCCCTCAGGTCAGCAGTTGGCGGCAGATCGTGATGAAGTCGGCCGCCCAGCCGGATATGAGCACCAAAACGCCAATCCATATGAACAGCAGGAAGTGCCAGTACATGGCGCAGAGCTCGATGCTCAGGCGCAGCTGGTCTCGCGGGACGTTGGCCCACGCCTTGGCTGTCGTCCGGCCGAGCGCGATGAGGCCCCCGATGATGTGCAGTCCATGCATGGCGGTGAGCAGATAGAAGAAGCTGTTCGCCGGGTTCGCACCGAGCGGATAGCCGCTTTCAGAGAGTTCCCGCCAGGCGATCAACTGCCCCGCCAGGAAGGCCAGGGCGGTCAGGCCGCCGGTGACGAGCGCAAGCCTTGCAGTGTCCAACTGATCCCTGCGCACCGCCGCGACCGCGAGATGCAGCGCGACGGAACTCAGCACCAGGACGCCGGTATTGACCCAGAGCAGGCGCGGCAACGGCAAGGCCTGCCAGTCCGACAGCTCCATGCGCATGAAATATGCGCTGGCGAAGAGCGCAAACAGGCACCCGACCACCGCGAGAAAGACGCCAAGGCCGATCTTGGCTGTCGGCATCATGCCGGATTCCGTTCCTGGGTATGCGGCGACGGATCCTTGCTCCAGCCATGGCTTGGACATGATCCGCTGGTTGCTGAGCCACCACCCGGCGACGCCGGCGATCACCAGAAGAAAAACGAGGATGACGCTCATGCCGGCGCCGCCGCGGCCTTAGCCGGCCCGGGATCGTTTTGAGCGATGAAGTCTTCGGGCGCGTCGGGCACGCTGTAGTCGTAGGCCCAGCGATAGACGACGGGCACCTCCTTGCCCCAGTTGCCATGCGGTGGCGGCGTTGTCGGCGTCTGCCATTCGAGGCTCGTCGCGCGCCAGGGATTTCCACCGGCATCCTTGCCGTAGCGCAGGCTCCAGAACAGGTTGAACAGGAAAACCATCTGCGCAAAGCCGACGATCAGCGCGGCGACGCTGATGAACGCGTTCAGATCGTGAACCGACTCAGGGATGAACGCCGTCTCGCCGAGTTCCGGATAACGCCTCGGCACGCCGACCAGCCCGACATAGTGCATGGGGAAGAAGATCAGATAGGCGCCGACGAAGGTGACCCAGAAATGGAACTGGCCCATGGCTTCGTTGAGCATCCGCCCGGTGATCTTCGGGTACCAGTGGTAGATCGCGCCGAATATCACCATGATCGGCGCCACGCCCATGACCATATGGAAATGCGCCACGACGAACATCGTGTCGGACAGCGGCACGTCGACGACCACGTTGCCGAGGAACAGCCCGGTTAGCCCGCCGTTGACGAAGGTGACGATAAAGGCCAGCGCGAAAAGCATCGGAATGGTGAGGTGGATGTCGCCCCGCCATAAAGTCAGCACCCAATTGTAGACCTTGATGGCGGTCGGGATGGCGATGATCAACGTCGTGGTGGCGAAAAAGAAGCCGAACCAGGGATGCATGCCGCTGACATACATGTGGTGCGCCCACACGATGAACGATAGCGCGCCGATGCCGACGATCGCCCAAACCATCATGCGATAGCCGAAGATGTTTTTCCGCGCATGGGTGCTGATGAGATCCGACACGATGCCGAAGGCAGGCAGCGCCACGATGTAGACCTCAGGGTGCCCGAAGAACCAGAACAGATGCTGGAACAGGATCGGGCTGCCGCCCCCGTAACTGAGCTGCTCGCCCATCTCCACCAGAGCCGGCATGAAGAAGCTTGTTCCGAGCAGGCGATCGAACAGCATCATGACGCAGGCGACGAACAGTGCCGGAAAGGCGAGCAGGGCCATGACCGTGGCGGTGAAAATGCCCCAGACGGTGAGCGGCAATCGCATCAGCGTCATGCCGCGGGTGCGGCCCTGCAGCACGGTCACGACGTAGTTCAGGCCGCCCATTGTAAAGCCGATGATAAACAGGATCAGCGAGACGAGCATCAGGATGATGCCTGCCTGCTGACCGCCCGGCGTACCGCCGAGGATCGCCTGCGGCGGATAGAGCGTCCAGCCGGCGCCGGTCGGTCCGCCCGGCGCAAAGAAGCCGGCCACCAGCACCAGAACGGCAAGCAAATAGATCCAGTAGGAGAGCATGTTGACATAGGGGAACACCATGTCGCGGGCCCCCACCATGAGTGGGATCAGATAGTTGCCGAAACCGCCCAGGAACAAGGCCGTCAGCAGGTAGATCACCATGATCATGCCGTGCATGGTGACGAACTGATAATAGGCTTCCGGCGTGATGAAGTCGAAGGTGCCGGGGAAGCCCAGCTGCAGCCGCATGAGCCAGGACAGGACGAGCGCCACGAGACCGATCGCGATGGCGGTGCCGGAATATTGGATGGCGATGACCTTGGCATCCTGCGAGAAGACGTAGGTCGTCCACCAACTGTGCGGATGGTAAAGATCGACATCCGGTACTTCGGCCGGCGGTACCGCATCGACCGCGCGAGGCGCGATATCAACCATCAAGCTACCTCCTGCTTTCCGGCGGGGCCAGAGGTGGCCCGGACCCCGTCATGCCAAATGCGCTGCTATGCCGCCCCCACCTTCATTTCCTGAGATCGCCGATCGCGCCCACCTGCTGGGGCGCCGATAGCTGAGCGAAGGTCGACTGCTCCTGCAGCCAGGCCTGATAGTCTTCGTCCGTGTCGATCATGACTATGCCGCGCATGAAGCCATGGCCGGTGCCACAAAGTTCCGCGCACAGGACCTCGAATGTTCCCGTCCTCGTCGGCGTGAACCAGAAATAGGTGACCGAACCCGGGATCATGTCCATCTTGGCGCGGAACTCGGGGACATAGAAATCGTGCAGTACGTCGATCGAGCGCAGCAGCATCTTGACGGGTTTGCCCATCGGCAAATGCAGGTCGGCGGCCTCGACCACGACATCGTCCTGACCGTTGGGGTCGTCGGGATTCACGCCCAGTGGGTTCTCGGGGGAGATCAGCCGGCTGTCGGAGGTGCCCAACTTTCCATCTGTGCCCGGCAGTCGATAACTCCATTGCCATTGCTGGGCGACCACCTCGACGTCAGTCGCGTCTTCAGGGACGGAGACGAACTGAGCCCAGACGTAGAGGCCGGGCGCCAGCATGGCAGCCACGCCGACCGCCGTGATGGCGGTCAGCCAGGTCTCGAGCCGCCTGCTTTCCGGTTCGTAGTGGGCCTTGACCCCTTCCTTGTGCCGGAATCGGTAGACGCAATACGCCATGAACAGGACGACGGCCGCAAAGACGATGCCGGTAATCCAGAACGTGATGACGAGGGTACTGTCGATATAGCCCCAGTTGGACGCAATAGGCGTCCACCACCACGGGCTCAGAGCGTGAAACAAGATCGAGCCCACGACCACGAGGACTAGTACGATCACTATGGCCATGCCGCGTTCCTCCCGGCATTCCAAGGGAGATTATATTGTTTTGTCCTCCCCTGTAGTGCGGGCACTGTAGCTTGTTTCCGTTCGGGTTTCCAGATGCGGGCCTGGCTGCCGGCACAGTCCACAACTTTGCGGGGGACAACGTCTCCCGCCCAAGTCGCCGGCTGGCCGCCTGACCATCGCAAATCTTGTCGCGAGTTTGTTCCAACACAAACACTGTGCCGCCGCGAAGCGTAGAAACCTCTCATCGACAACGATCAATGACAGGAGAGAACGATGTTCACGCGCCGCCAAGCACTTCTGGGAGTGGCCGCCGCCGCCATGCTGGCCGCGATGCCACCGCTTGCAGCCGCGGCCAACGAGGCCGAGATCGCAGCACTTGTGCGCGAAAAGGTCACGCTCGTCGCGCCGCCCTTCGTGCATGCCCACGAGCAGGTCGCATCGGGTGGTCCCAAGATCGTGGAGTTCACCATGCCAATCGTCGAGAAGCAGGTGGCAATCGACGACGAGGGAACCATGTTGCAGGCCATGACCTTCAACGGCTCGATGCCGGGTCCGATGATGGTCGTCCACGAGGGCGACTACGTCGAGCTCACCCTGATCAATCCCGAGACGAACTCGATGCCGCACAACATCGACTTCCATGCCGCGACCGGAGCCCTGGGCGGCGGCGCGCTCACGCTCATCAATCCCGGCGAGCAGGTGAAGCTGCGCTTCAAGGCAACCCGCAGCGGCACCTTCGTCTACCACTGCGCTCCCGAAGGCGCGATGATCCCCTGGCATGTCGTGTCGGGCATGAGCGGCACGATCATGGTGCTGCCGCGCGACGGCCTGAAGAACGAGAAGGGCGAACCGCTCCGCTATGACCAGGTGTTCTACATCGGCGAGAACGACTTCTACGTTCCGCGCGACGAAGAGGGGAACTTCAAGGCCTATGAGAGCCACGGCGACAGCTATGCCGACACCCTTGAAGTGATGAAGGGACTGATCCCGACCCATGTCGTCTTCAACGGTGCGAAAGGCGCGCTCACGGGCGACAACGCGATGAAGTCGAAGGTCGGGGAGACGGTGCTGATCGTTCACAGCCAGGCGAACCGCGATACCCGTCCGCACCTTATCGGCGGCCACGGAGACTACGTCTGGGAACAGGGCAAGTTCGCGAACCCGCCCGCCAAGAACCTGGAGACCTGGTTCATCCGCGGCGGATCGGCGGGAGCGGCGCTCTATACCTTCCTCCAGCCGGGCGTCTATGCCTACGTGAACCACAACCTCATCGAGGCCGTGGAACTGGGCGCCACCGCGCACTTCCTCGTCGAGGGCGAGTGGAACGACGACCTGATGAAGCAGGTCGAGGCGCCGGGTCCGATCCCGGTCAACTGAACCTTGTGGCAACGCGGCCCGGTTGATCCCGGGCCGCAGCCGGAGGTACCAGCCATGCACCTGCACCTCTACGAAGCGGCCATCGGCGTCGCAGCCGCGCTTGCCGTGCCCGCCGCGATCATCGGGATCAGCGGCGAACCCCGTGTTGGCGATCTGCAAGGATCTGCGGAGACCGTCGAGATCGCACAAACAGTGATCGACTACCCACTGCCCGGCGAGTTCCTCGCGGAAGGACGCCCGTCAGCGGCTCCGATAGTAAAGAAGACGGCGCCGGCGTTTCGCATCATGAAGCATCAGGTGAGCCTCTCGGACTACAACCGCTGCGCGGCCGAGAGTGCATGCGATCCGGCGGACGCCACCCCGACGGCTGCCGACGTACCAGTCACCGGGGTGAGCTTCCTCGACGCCGAGGCCTATGCGCGCTGGTATTCCAAGGCGATGGGCGAGACTTGGCGCCTGCCGACCGCTCTGGAGGCCGCCGCGGCTGGTGGCGAGCGCTTCGGCGGAGAATCCTTCTCGGCGGCAGCGGATGACGCCGCGAACCCCGCCGTCCGGTGGCTCCGGCGCTACCGCGAGGAGGCCGCGGCGAAGCGGCCCGCCGATCCGGAACCCAAGCCGCGCGGCCACTATGGCCCGAATTCCCGCGGCATCGAGGATTTTGGCGGCAATGTCTGGGAATGGACCTCGACCTGCCATGCCCGCGTGACGCTGAACCCGGCTGATGGAGCGGTCGAGACCGTCACCGAAAATTGCGGCGTTCATATTCTGGAGGGCAGGCACCGCGCAACCATGTCGAACTTCGTCCGTGACGGGAAGAGCGGCGGCTGCGCTGTCGGCACGCCGCCTGAGAACCTCGGCTTCCGCCTCGTGCGGGACCAGGATTCGATCCTCGCCGGGACTAGGTCCTGGATCGGAAGCGCCTTCCAATCCGCCGTGAGCGACCCCGCCTGAAGGAACGTGCCATGAAAACGAAGATGTACGGCGCACACGCCGTCCAACTGCCTGCCGGCCAACGGACCGTCGTCGAGCGCCTGCGGCAAGGAATTGCCGAAGCGGGGCTCGAATGCGGCTGCCGGGAAGCCGCGAACGACATGCTCGACCGGGTTGGCGCGGAGGAGGACCTCGTGCGGCGCGCCAGTGGGCTCGCGGACGCCAGGAAGATGCGGGATGCCATCGTGGTCGTGCTCGCCCTCCTGGGAGAACTGGACGAACTCATGCCCGACGAACCGGACCGCAGCGCCTTCGCCGAGATCGCTGGGCTCTTCCAGGACGTGGCCGACTTCGCCGCCTGCGGCGCGGCATCGGCGATGCGCGCCGCAGGGCAGGGGAACGCGTGATGGCCGTCACCACGACATCCCCATCCGACCGATCCGTTCCCCGGGCCGCGCTCAAGGCCGGCGATGCCACGCGGGACAGCCGGGGCCGCATCAGGTTGATGCCTCCGATCCTCCACTACGGATTCCGGCCATTCTTCTTCCTGGCGTCCCTCCATGCGGGACTGGCCATCCCCGCGTGGCTCGGGGCCTATCTCGGCGGCCTCGATATCGGCGGGCCGTTCGGCGGTATGCATTGGCATGCGCACGAGATGCTGTTCGGTTACCTCGGAGCCGTGATGGCGGGCTTCATCCTGACGGCGATCCCCAACTGGACCGGGCGGCTGCCCCTGAGCGGAAAACCGCTCGCGGTTCTTGTCGGCCTGTGGCTGGCGGGCAGGGCGGCCTGCCTGCTCGCGCCCGACCCCTGGCTGGCGATGGCCGTTGACCTGGCGTTTCCCGCCGCCCTCGGCTTCGCCATTTGGCGCGAGGTCGTCGCGGGGAGGAACTGGAAGAACGCGCCCGTGGTGGTGATGATCACGCTGTTCGGCTGCGCCAACGCGGCGGACCACCTGGCCAATGCGGGGTTCCTCGACCACGATCTGGGGCAGCGACTGGCGCTCGCCGTGTCGGCCATGCTGATCGCGCTCATCGGGGGTCGGATCGTGCCCAGCTTCACGCGCAACTGGCTGGTCAAGAAAGGATCTGCTTGCCTTCCGTCTCCGTTCGGCAGGTTGGACAAGGCCGCGCTTGCCATGACGGCGGCCGCGATGCTTGCGTGGATCGTTGTCCCGGAGACCGCCGCTGCGGGTGCCTTCCTGACGACGGCAGGTATTCTGCTTGCGGCGAGGCTGATGCGCTGGCGCGGAGCCGCGACGGTTTCGGAACCCATCCTGTTTGTCCTCCACGTCGGCTACGGATGGCTGGCCGTCGCACTGCTTTTGCTGGGAATAAGCCAACTGTCCCCCGCCATTCCCTCTTCCGCTGCGCTCCATGCCCTGACGGCGGGAGCTGTTGGGACCATGACGCTCGCGGTCATGACGAGGGCAAGCCTCGGCCACACCGGGCGGACGATCGTCGCCGACCGCTTCGTCGTTGCCATGTATTTGATGGTCTCGACAGGGGCCGCGCTGCGCGTGGCCGCACCCTTCGCCGCCGACTGGTACGCGCATGTGCTCGCTTGCGGGGGCGCGCTTTGGAGCGGAGGCTTTGTTCTGTTCGCTGTCCGCTATGCTCCGATCCTCTGGGGAAAGCGCGCCGGGGTTTGAATTTCGACTTTCGGAAATAAGGTATTGTGCCAACCGCTTTTGCGGTTAGTCTCTGCGTAATCTTCCCGAAGCCGGGGAGCTTTTCAGTCCGAGGCCCATGAGGGAGGTCATGACCCAGGACAGCCGCGAGGTTGCCGCATCGGCCGACCTGCCACCTGCGAAGTCGCGGCGCAGCGAACTGCTGGCCTTCCTGGTCCTTGCATTCGGAATCTGGCCCGTGGTCGCGGTCGCCGTCGTTGGCGGCTACGGCTTCCTCGTCTGGATGTACCAGATCGTCTTCGGCCCGCCCGGGCCTCCGGGAGGGTGACGACATGCGTGCAATGACCCGCAGGGACCTGCTGACCGTCGCGTCGCCGCCCCGCCATCACATCTCCAGCGCGGTCGTCATCGCGCTCCCGGCGCGTCGGGAGGAGATAGTCGGACTTCTCGCGGGGTTGCGCGGCGTCGAGATCCACGCCGCCGAGGGCAGCCGCATCGTGCTCACCATCGAGGGCCCGACCAGCGGCGTGCTGGGCGAGACGCTGGCCATGATTTCCGTGATGGACGGGGTGCTCGCGGCGAACATGGTCTTCGAGCATGTCGAGGAAGCGGAGGACGGAAAGCCATGACCGCAGGCATCAACCGCCGCGACCTCCTCAAGGCTCACGCCGCGGCGTTGGCGGCTGCTTCGGCCGGAATCGCCCTGCCGGCTTCAGCGCAGCCCGTGCCCGGCGGCGTGGACGCGCTCGAGATCAAGTGGTCGAAAGCGCCCTGCCGCTTCTGCGGCACGGGTTGCGGCGTCATGGTGGGGGTGAAGGACGGTCACGTCGTCGCCACCCACGGGGACATGCAGGCCGAGGTCAACCGCGGCCTCAACTGCGTGAAGGGCTACTTCCTCTCTAAGATCATGTACGGCGAGGACCGGCTGACCACGCCGCTGATGCGCAAGGCCGGCGGGGTCTACGACAAGGAGGGCGAGTTCGAGCCCGTCTCCTGGGACGAGGCCTTCGACGTGATGGCGCAGAAGTGCAAGGAGGTGCTGCGCGAGAAGGGCCCGGAGGCCGTCGGCATGTTCGGCTCCGGCCAGTGGACCATCTTCGAGGGCTACGCCGCGACCAAGCTGATGCGGGCCGGCTTCCGCTCCAACAACCTCGACCCCAACGCCCGCCACTGCATGGCGTCCGCCGCCGTCGCCTTCATGCGCACCTTCGGCATGGACGAGCCGATGGGCTGCTACGAGGATTTCGAGCACGCCGACGCCTTCGTGCTGTGGGGCTCGAACATGGCCGAGATGCACCCGATCCTGTGGACCCGGCTGGCCGACCGTAGGCTTGGCCACCCACATGTCCGCTGCGCGGTGCTCTCGACCTTCACGCACCGCTCGATGGATCTGGCCGACATTCCGATCGTCTTCAAGCCGGGCACCGATCTGGCGATCCTCAACTACATCGCCAATCACATCATCCAGACAGGACGGGTGAACGAGGCCTTTGTCCGCGACCATGCTGTCTTCATGAGCGGCGCCACCGACATCGGCTACGGCCTGCGCCCTGACAACCCGGTCGAGGTGGCGGCGAAGGGCGCGGCCGACCCCGGCAAGATGGACCCGATCGACTTCGAGGCGTTCAAGGCGCTGGTCTCGGAATACACCCTGGAGATGGTGTCGGAACTGTCCGGCGTCGAGCCGGGGTTCCTAGAGCAACTGGCAGAACTCTACGCCAATCCCGACGTCAAGGTGATGTCGCTCTGGACCATGGGTTTCAACCAGCACGTCCGGGGTGTGTGGGCCAACCAGATGGTCTACAACATCCACCTGCTCACGGGGAAAATCTCCGAACCCGGCAACAGCCCATTCTCGCTCACCGGGCAGCCGTCCGCCTGCGGCACGGCGCGCGAGGTCGGCACCTTCGCGCATCGCTTGCCGGCCGACATGGTGGTCACCAACCCCGAACACCGCAAACACACAGAGGAGATCTGGCGGGTGCCGGAAGGGCTCCTGCCGGGCAAGCCCGGCTACCATGCCGTGCAGCAGGACCGCATGCTCAAGGACGGCAAGCTCAACTGGTACTGGGTGCAGGTCAACAACAACGTCCAGGCCGCGCCCAACAGCTCGAACGAGACCTATCCGGGTTACCGCAACCCGGACAACTTCATCGTCGTGTCGGACGCCTATCCGACGGTGACGGCGCTGGCGGCCGACATGATCCTGCCGGCCGCCATGTGGGTGGAGAAGGAAGGCGCCTACGGCAATGCCGAGCGGCGCACCCATTTCTGGCGCCAACTCGTCGACGCGCCGGGCGAGGCGCGGTCCGATCTCTGGCAACTGACGGAGTTCTCGAAACGCTTCACGACCGACGAGGTCTGGCCCGCGGACATCCTGAACGCCCATCCCGAGTACAAGGGCAAGACGCTGTTTGACGTGCTGTTCAGGAACGGCAAGGTCGATCGCTTCCCGCTCGCCGAACTCGATCCGGAATACGAAAACCGGGAATCGAGGGACTACGGCTTCTATCTCCAGAAGGGCCTGTTCGAGGAATACGCCGAGTTCGGTCGCGGCCACGGGCACGATCTTGCGCCCTTCGACGTCTACCACGAGGTCCGGGGGCTGAGATGGCCGGTGGTCGACGGCAAGGAAACGAAATGGCGCTACCGCGAGGGCTACGATCCCTATGTGAAGCCGGGCGAGGGCGTCCGTTTCTACGGCAGGCCGGACGGCAAGGCCGTCATCCTGGCGGTGCCCTACGAGCCGCCGGCGGAATCGCCCGACGAGGAATATGACGTCTGGCTGGTGACGGGCCGCGTGCTGGAGCATTGGCACTCGGGCTCGATGACCATGCGCGTGCCGGAACTCTACAAGGCATTTCCCGGAGCGGTTTGCTTCATGAACGCGGACGATGCGCGCCGTCGCGGCATCAACCAGGGGGCGGAGGTCAGCGTCGTCTCCCGACGCGGCGAGATCCGGGTCCGCGTCGAAACGCGAGGCCGCAACCGCATGCAGCGCGGCGTGGTCTTCGTGCCCTGGTTCGATGCAAGCAAGCTGATCAACAAGGTCACGCTCGACGCGACCGATCCCATCTCGAAACAGACGGATTTCAAGAAATGCGCGGTCAAGGTCGTCCCCGTCTGACGCGTCGCGTGCGCGTTTCCATCGCAGCCGGGCTGCTCGCTGTCGCCGGGACGGCCGCGCTCGCGCAGATGTCGGCTGAGATCGTCCCGCCACTGACGGGCGCCGGACAGCCGATGGAAAATAGGCCGGCGGACCCCATGCCCAGCTGGGTGGTGGACGACATCCGCAAGATGCGCGCCTATCCGGAGCAGCCGCCGATCATCCCGCATTCGATTGAAGGCTATCAGCTCTCGGTGAACACCAATCGCTGCATGTCGTGTCACAAGCGGGAGTTTACAGAGGGGTCGGGTGCTCCGATGATCAGCGTCACACACTATATGACGCGCGAGGGGCAGATGCTGGGCGATGTGTCGCCCCGCCGCTACTTCTGCACGGCCTGCCATGTTCCTCAGGCCGATACGCCCGCTCTGGTCGGCAACACCTTCGTGGACATGAGCGAACTTGGCGTCGGCCACGCCGGGGACCAGTAGATGTGGGCGCGGATCAAGGCTGTCGCGCTGTGGGCCTGGGGCATCGTTTCAACCCCCGCTGCGACGCTGAGCCTCGGCTTCCTGACGCTCGGCGGGTTCCTCGGCGGCGTCATCTTCTGGGGCGCATTCAACACGGCGCTCGAGGCGACGAACACCGAGACGTTTTGCATCTCGTGTCATGAGATGGAGACCAACGTCTACGAGGAGCTGTCGAGGACAGTGCATTTCTCGAACCGCTCGGGCGTGCGCGCGTCCTGTCCGGACTGCCACGTGCCGCATGAGTGGACCGACAAGATCGCGCGCAAGATGCAGGCCTCGAAGGAGGTCTGGGGCAAGATCTTCGGGACGATCAACACGCGCCAGAAGTTCCTCGACCATCGGCTTGAACTCGCCCAGCGCGAATGGGCCCGCCTCAAGGCAAATGATAGCCTCGAATGCCGCAACTGTCATTCATCCGTCGCCATGGACCTATCGAGGCAGGCTCCGCGCGCGGCCGAGATCCATACGCGCTTCCTGCTGTCGGATCAGGCAACCTGCATCGATTGCCACAAGGGCATAGCGCACGAGTTGCCGAACATGGAAGGCGTCGATCCCGGCTGGAAGGTGCCGCCGGAATTGGAGGGTAAGGAGCTGCCGGCCGCATCCGTGTTCGACCGGCTGGAGACGATTGCGCGCTCGCCACACCGGGTTGCCTGGGAATAGCCCGATCCGACTGCTGCGCGCGCAGCGCGGCGCTCAGTTGGCCGCGAGCACCTGGCCGAAGAGCTCGGCGAACACACCCTTCGCTTTCCCGGTCTGCTTCACGGCCTTGGCCTCATCCGCGTTGGTGGCTTCGCCGACCCGGATGAGGGCGACCATGCCCATGGCGTAGTGAGGCATGCACTTCACGCCGTAGACCCCTTCCGTGTCCAGGCTGACGGTGAATTCCTCGTTGAACTTGCTCTTGAAGGGCTTCGCGCCTTCCGGGAGCATGCCCTTGATGGTTTCCACGTTGTGGCCCTTGTCGGTGGGCACGAAACGGATCGTATCGCCGGGGGCGGCGATGATCAGGTCCGGCTCGAACACCATCGCTCCCTTCTCGCCCTTGTTGAGCATTCTGACTTCGATCTCGGCCGCGCCGGCTGCGCTTGCGAGGATGACGGCCGCGCCGACCATCAGGGTTGCCATGATCCGTTTCATTGTCCTGTCCTTCTTTTCTGCGGCTCCAGTTGCCGTTGAGCTCTCACTACCCCGCGACGCCTCGGGGCAGTTTGCGCCAGCGCAAACAAAGGATAGAATCGGGCAGGCGACATCGGGTCGCGCGGGAATCGCATGGCAATGCCACTCGACAGGTCGCTGATTTCCGGACTGCCGGCCTTTGTCGGTCTCGAAGCCGGCGATCTGGATTCGATCCTCGCTCCGGCCCGCTCATCCCGGTTTGCGAAGGATTCGGAGGTCTTCGCGCAGGACGCGGAAGCGGAGCATTTTTTCCTCCTGCTGTCTGGCCACATCCGGGTCGTGCGCACCACGCCCGACGGCGACCAGATGATCGCTCGCTACATCAACGAAGGGGAGTTGTTCGGCATCGCGATGGCAATGGGACGCACCACCTATCCCGCAAGCGCCGTGGCAGCGGTCGACTGCGTGGTCCTGGTGTGGCCCAACGCGGCCTGGCCCGGTCTGCAGTCGCGGGTTCCAGCCTTCGGCGCCAGCGCCTACCAGACGATGGGCGCCCGGCTCCAGGAAACGCAGGCGCGGGTCATGGAAATGTCCACCCAGCAGGTCGAGCAAAGGATCGCAAGCGCGGTGCTGCGGCTCGTCACGCAGTCCGGACGGAAGACGAGCGAAGGGATCGAGATCGACTTCCCCATCAGCCGCCAGGATATCGCGGAGATGACCGGCAGCACGCTGCACACTGTCAGCAGGCTGCTGAGTGCCTGGGAAGACGAAGGCATAGTCCGCAGCGGGCGGCAGAAGGTCACGGTCACGGACCCGCACGCGTTGATGCTGATCGCCGAGAACAGGCCAAGCCGCAGCCGCAAATGAGTGCTGCCCGTGCCCGGCTCCGTCGGGCCGGTTCTAACCCCTATGCTATGGCGGTGATGCGCCGGTCGCCGACGCCGGACTCCCGCTCGCCGAAAGCCGAGGCGGCATCTGCCAAGGGATCGCTTCGCATCGCTTTCAACAGTTCCATCGAGAAGACGTCCTTGTCCAAGGCGTGCGCTTCGCAGGCGTCGCTGACGGTATGGAAGATTCCGATAGGGCACCCGATGCAGAGCATCTTGTGGCATATCATCACTCTTATCGTGGCCGGCCAGCGCCGCATGATCTCGTCGACTGTCATGCTCGGGTCGATCGTCGCAGGTTTCATCGCGAGAAACGCCTCCAAAGAAGCACATCAGAGACGATCGTGACGGCGAGAACGTTGCGCCCGAGCAAACAGCGGGGCGTTTCCGGGACGACACGCTTTTAGAACGATGCGCTCTGGGCCGGTTCGAGCACGGGATGCGATGGATCGGCCGCCGCCGCCCCCTGTGCGTCGCGCTTCCCGCCGCGCAATGCGACATAAATCGCCGGAATGACAAGCACGGTGAGCGCGGTGGATGAGGCAAGGCCGAACAGCAGCGAGATCGCCAGGCCCTGGAAGATAGGGTCCGACAGGATGACAGCCGCGCCGATCATTGCCGCGATGGCCGTCAGGAGGATTGGCTTGAAGCGGATGGCGCCCGCTTCCAGCAAGACGTCGACCAACGGCCGGTCGGGCCCTTGCGCGTGGCGGATGAAGTCGACCAGCAGGATCGAGTTGCGCACGATGATGCCGGCAAGCGCGATGAAGCCGATCATTGATGTGGCGGAAAAGGGGGCCGCGAACAGCCAATGGCCGAGCATGATGCCGATGAAGGTGAGCGGAATCGGGGTCAGGATGACGAGCGGCAGCCGGAAGGAGCCGAACTGTGCCACCACGAGGACGTAGATGCCGAGGATCGCCACCATGAAGGCCGCACCCATGTCGCGGAAGGTCACCCAGGTCACCTCCCATTCGCCGTCCCACAGAAGCGTCGGCCTCGATTCGTCGTCCGGCTGGCCATGCAGCGCAATCACAGGCTTCTGGAGATCGCCCCAGTCGCCCTTGGCGATGGCGTCGGCGACGGCGAGCATGCCGTAGACGGGTGCTTCGTAGGAGCCGGCAAGCTCGGCGATGACCATCTCCGCGGCGCGGCCGTTGTGCCGGAAGATCGGAAACGAGGCAGCCTCGCGCGTGATGGAGACGACGTCGCCGAGTTCGACCACGTCGCGTCCGCCGGGCAGCGCATTCGCCGGCACCGGCGTTGCAAGCGTCCGCTCGTCCATCACCGATTCCGCCTTAGGCAGTGCAATCCGGATCGGGATCGGCTGGCGTCCGTCGCCGCGGTGCGAATATCCGACCGTGGTGCCGCCGTAGAGGGAGTTCAGCGCATCGTAGATGTCCGACTGTTCGACACGGTAGTATTCGAGATTGTCCTGATCGATCGAGATGCGGACACGTTCGGCCTGGTTGCGATAGCTCTCGTCAATGTCGACGATGAAGGGAACGCTTTCGAACGCCTCGCGTACCTTCCCTGCCACCGCGCGCCGTGTTTCGGGGTCAGGTCCATAAATCTCGGCGAGCAGCGTACCGAGCACCGGCGGGCCGGGCGGCGGCTCCACCACCTTGACCACCGATCCCATTGGCAGATCGAGGGCCTTGAGGCGTTCACGGATGTCGAGGGCCACTGCGTGGCTCGGCCGGTCCCGGGCGCTCTTCGCCAGCAGGTTTACGGCGATGTCGCCCTGCTGCGGTTCCGACCGCATGTATTGATGGCGCACCAGACCGTTGAAGTCGAAGGGCGAGCCCGTCCCCGCATAGGTCTGAAACGAGACGATTTCCGGTACGGCCGCGAGCAGATCGACCATTTGCTGCAAGCTTCGGTCGGTGTCCTCGACGGAAGAGCCTCTCGGCAGGTCGAGCATGACCTGGAGATTGGCCTTGTTGTCAAAGGGGAGCAGCTTGACGGTCACGTGTTGGGTGTAGATGAGCCCGAGCGAAGCGACGGTGGCGAAGCCGACGACGAGGAGGAACGCCCAGGCTCTGGCTCGGCTCTTCAAGATCGGCCGCGCGATGGCGACATAGAAGCGGCCGAGCCGGCCGCCCTCGGCCGCGTCATGGGCGTGGTGCGCGGCCGCATGCCGGCCGCTGATCCTCAGCATCAGCCAAGGCGTGAGGATGACGGCGACGAAGAATGAAAAAAGCATGGCGGCCGAGGCGTTGGCCGGGATCGGGCTCATATAGGGGCCCATCATGCCCGAAACGAAAAGCATCGGCAGGAGGGCGGCCACCACCGTCAAAGTCGCGACGATGGTGGGATTGCCGACCTCGGCGACGGCATCGATCGCGGCAGCCGCGCGTGGGCGGCCGTCTCCCATCGCCCAGTGGCGGGCGATGTTCTCGATCACGACGATGGCGTCATCGACAAGGATGCCGATCGAGAAAATCAGCGCGAAAAGGCTGACGCGGTTGAGCGTATAGCCCATCGCCCATGAGGCGAAGAGGGTGAGCAGAATGGTCGTCGGGATGACAACAGCAACGACGATCGCCTCCCGCCAGCCGATGGCTATGGCGACGAGCACGACGATCGAGATCGTCGCCAGCCCCAAATGGAACAGCAGCTCGTTGGCCTTTTCATTGGCGGTCTCGCCGTAGTCGCGCGTGACCGTCATCTCCACCTCTTTCGGGAAGATCTGGCCGCGCACCTGTTCGATGCGGTGAACGATCTCCTCGGCGATGACGACGGCATTGGTGCCTGGCCGCTTGGCGATGGCGAGCGAGACAGCCGGTGCGCGCTCAAGGCGGGTGTCCGTCTTGCGGATGTCGGTCACGCGGTTTTCAGCAGACTCGGTCGCCAGCACTACCCGCGCGACATCGCGCACGTAGACCGGCCTCCCATCGCGCGCTGTAAGCAGCAGATTGCCGATCTGAGGCAATTCCTGCAGCGTCTGGCCGGCCACGATAGCTCTTTGCCCGCCGTTGTCGCGAACGGTGCCGATCCGGAACGACCGGTTGGCGCCTTCGATCTTGGCGGCGAGTTGCTGAAGCGTGATGCCATAGAGCGAAAGCCTCTCGGGGTCCGGCTCGACCTGGATCGTCTCGGGTTGCTCACCCACTATGTAGGTCAGGCCGACATCCGGGAGCTTCGAGACCTCAACCTGCAGTTCCCGTGCCAGCCGGGTCAGTCCGTTCGAGGTCCAGCGCGCTGTCGCTTCCTGGGTCGGCCGCAACGTGATCACGACGATCGCAACGTCGTCGATGCCGCGCCCGACAATCAGCGGCTCGGGGACCCCGACCGGGATGCGGTCCATGTTGGCGCGGACCTTGTCGTGCACCCTCAGGACGGCGGTGTCCGAATTCGTGCCGACCTTGAAGCGGGCGGTGACCAACGCCCCGTCGTCTTCGGTCTGCGAATAGACGTGCTCGACACCGTCGATGCTCTTGACAATGGTCTCCAGCGGCTCGGTGACGAGCTTGACGGCGTCTTCCGCATTCAGGCCGTTGGCGCTGACGTGGATGTCCACCATCGGCACTGATATCTGCGGCTCCTCCTCGCGCGGCAGGGTAACCAGCGCAATGAGCCCGAGCGCCAGCGCGGCCAGCAGCAGGAGTGGCGTCAGCGGCGAGGCGATGAAGGCGCGCGTCAGTCCTCCGGCTATGCCCAGCCCCCCGGAAGACTGTGTCATGGCAGCACGACCCGGTCGCCGTCATGCAGCCCGGTCAGGATCTCGACCAGTTCTTCGCCGCCGTGCTCGAACGCCTGGCCGAGAATGACGGCGACTTCCATCTCGCCGCCGGCGGTCGCGATGCGGACGTAGTCGACGCCATGAAGCACTTTCACCGCCTTGGGCGGCACAGCCAGTACCGATCGCTTGCCAACGGGGATCGAGACCAGCGTGCGCTCGTTGACGAAATAGCTGCCGATATCGGCGACGTCGACGTCGGCGATGACGCGGCCGTCGACGATCTCGGGATAGACCTTGACGATCCTTCCTCCGCGTGTGGCGACGGGCTCGCCCGAGGACTGCGTCCGGCCGCGCTCGCCGACCTCAACCGAAGCGCCTTCGACGATTTCCGTGGCATGGCGCTCCGGCAGTGACAGCCGCAGGTAATAGGGTCCCGTGGCGATGCGGCAGATCTCCTCGCCGGAAAGAATGACGGAACCCGGCGTCACCGGCACCGTCAGAACACGCCCCGTGGCCGGCGCAAGCACGTCGCCTTCACGCGCGCCCTGTTCGATCACCGCCTTGTCGGCTTCCGCCGCCGCCACCTGATTGATGGCGACCTCGAAGGTGGTCCTGGCGGCGTCGAGCCTGCTCTGCGTGCCGACGCCTTGCTTCAGGAGTTGTTCAGCCCGTTCGACTTCGGTGCGTGCGTTTCCGAGCTGAGACTCCAGCGCCTTGATCTTGGCGTTCGCGGCATTCAGCTGAAGCGCGATCTTGTCGTCGACTACGACGCCGACGACATCGCCTTCCCTGACCTCGCTGCCTTCGCTGACACGGATTTCGCGAAGGGTGCCGGGGATACGTGCGCGTGCGGGGACGACCGTACGGCTTTCGACCTCGCCGAAGACCGCCTTCATCTCTGGGATCGTGACCGCCTTCACCACGAACTCCGCCGCGCCTGCGGGCAACGGGATGACGGTTCCGGCAAGCAGGAGTGCAGCGACGATCGGGTTGAATTTGCGGTGGCGCATCGGAACTCTAAATCGGGAGGCCGTACTGGCGGCTGGCACGGAAATGGCGAGCTGTCCTATTTGAAGGCGACGCCGGCCTTGCAGCCGAGCCGCTTGAAGATAAGTGCCGCCGGACAGAACCCCGTCAGCGAAGCCTGCATCATGTTGAGACCGGCGAAAGCAGTCAGCAGATACCACCAAGGCGAGACAAAGTAGCCAAGCGCCAGAGAGACGAGCACCATTGCTCCCGCAAACATCAGAACGGCACGATCGATGGTCATGTTCTTCTCCTTAGATTGCAGCCGGCGAAATCATTCCGCTGGCTCGATGTGAATATCCTTGAGCTTCTTGATACCGAGCAGATCCAGCGCCAGGTTTTCATAAAAAGTTTCGCTTCGGCCCTGCCGCACCTTGTGCAGGAAATATTTCTCGAAGCCGACCTTGGCCGCATGGACCCATTTGCCCTGGGACGACCAGTTGACGTTGCGCGGCGGGATCTGCGGCTGAGCGACGAAGGCGATGCCTTGGTCGCCGAAATCGGCGAGGCAGACCGCGTTCCAAGTGGCGACCGCCCGCGGTTCTTCTCCGCGCAGCAGCGCGGCCACGTTGGCGGCGGTGGCCGTCACCATGGATTCGATCATGAAACCGGTCTTGGGCACGCCGACGGCCAGCGGCGTCTTTCCCGTGGGCGGAATGGCAACGCAAACGCCTATGGCGAACACGTTCGAAAAGGCCGGGTTGCGCTGATATTTGTCGATGAGGATGAAGCCGCGCGGATTGGTCAACCCCTCGATGCCGTGAACGGCCGGGACGCCGCGAAAGGCCGGCAGCATCATCGAGAAAGCGAAAGGCAGCTCATGGGTCGCCTTGATGGTGCCGTCCTCGTTGACCTCCTCGACCGACATGCGTCCGGCGTCGACCTTCGTCATCCTGGCGTTGGTGATCCACTTGATGTGGCGCTCGCGCATCGCGCTTTCCATCAGACCTTTGGTGTCGCCAACGCCGTCGAGGCCGAGATGACCGATATACGGCTCCGGAGTAACGAACGTCATCGGGACCTGGTCGCGCTTGCGCGCTGACCTCAGGGCCGTGTCGAGAATGAAGGCGAATTCGTATGCCGGGCCGAAACACGACGCGCCAGGAGCGGCGCCAACGACGATTGGTCCAGGTTTCGCGACCAGCTCATCGAAAGCGGCCTTTGCCTGCATCGCATGATCGACCTGGCAGATCGACTGGGTGTGTCCATCGGGTCCAAGTCCCGCGACCTCGTCGAATGCGAGGTCCGGCCCGGTGGCGATGATGAGATAGTCGTAGTCGAGAAAGGAGCCGTCGTTGAGCTCGATCCGGTTTTCTTTGGGATGCACGCGCCGTGCACCCTCGGGCCTCAGCGCGATGCCTCGTTTGGCAAGAACTGGCGACAGGTCGACGGTGATGTCTTCCCGCTTGCGCCACCCGACCGCAATCCAGGGGTTCGAAGGCACGAAAGAATAGCTCGCTCCCATGTTGACCACGGTGAGCCTGTCTTCCGGGCGCATCTTGTCCTTCATCTCATAGGCCATGATGGTGCCGCCGAGACCGGCACCGAGAACGACGACGTGTGACATGGGGTATTTCCTCTTCCCGCGTTTGCCCTATTTTTGCTCTTGTCGCGCGTTCCGCTTTGATCCCGCTCAATTCGGCGTTTAGTTCGGCCCGCCAACCTTCAGTTCCACGCCGCTTTCGCGCATACAGCCGGTGTGGGCTTGCATGTAACATTCAGAGATTATAAATTCAAGAATATGAATGTAAAAGAAATGATACCCGCATCAGGCAAGGCCGCCGACCTCCTGCGCAGCATCTCGCATCCGCAGCGGTTGCTGGTGTTGTGCGCGTTGGGCAGCGAAGAGAAATCCGTTGCTCAGCTCAGGGAGGAACTTGACATCGAGCAGGTGCCGATGTCGCAGCAGCTCATGCGGCTGAGAGCCGATGGGCTGGTCGGTTCGCGGCGGGAGGGAACCACCGTCTACTACCGAATTGTGCGGCCGGAGGTGTTGACGGTGGTCGATGCACTGCACGAGGCATTTTGTGCTCCCGCTGCGCGATGACCGCTGCTTTGTGTCGGTGCCTCAGGAGCTTGGCAGCAGGACGTAGGTCGCGAAACCCAATGCGATCGCGGCCGCGGTGGCGACAAGTAGTGGCGCAGTGAAGCGGATTGGGCCGGCCATCAGGGCGAGACCGAGGCGTCCAAGCGCATTGGCGGCGAGAGCCGCGAGCACGGCGACCGCAGCCATCGGGGGGGTGACCGACGCTCCTATCAGCCGCAACGTGCTCAGCACGGCTACGTCCACGTCGAACAGGGCCGACAGTGCCGATGTCGCCAGCAGTCCACTCCCGCCCACGCGGCCGGCAAACGCCGCGCTTATCATGGAGACGATGGCGAAGAGCAGGGCGAAAAGCAGCAGCGGTCCGATCTCGAAGGGATTGCGCGTCAGCGTTTCACCTGCCGCCTGCCCATCTGAACGCCGCAGCAGCAAGGCTCCGCAGGCGGCGAAGCACAGCGCAGCCGCCAGCGCCGGTGGCGCAATCTTGGAAATAGGCGCCGGCTCGACGAGCATCACGACGACGCAGACGCGCAGGATCGAGACCATCGCCGCCAATGCCGCGGCGCCGGCCAGCGGCAACGGGCTGCCGCCTGCCTTTGCCGTGCGCGCGAGCGCGACGGTTACCGCCGTCGACGAAACCACGGCGCCAGCTACAGCGCTGACCAACAAGCCGCGGGTTGACCCTAGAATACGGACGGCGACGTAGCCGAGGAACGAGATCGCAGCGACTAACACGGTAAAAAACCAGATCTCACGCGGATTCAAACCGCCCCAGGGATCGATCGTCCGGTCCGGCAGCAAGGGCAGGACTACCGCGGTCATCACGGCCAGGATCAAGGCCGAGCGCAATTCGATCCAGGTCAGGCGCCTCAGCAGTCCATGCAGAAGCTCCCGGCTCGCAAGAACGGCGGCGAGCGCGGCGCCGCCGGCTGCCGCCGCGCGATAGTCGCCGGCGACCGCCAGGGCCCCGAGCGCGAATACGCCAAGCCCCGCGATGACGCCCGTAACGCTGAAATCCTGGTCGCTGGCCGCTTCCCGTGACTTATACCAGGCGAAGACCGCTGCAAATCCGATGAAGCCGACCGCAAGCAGGAAGGGCGCCTCGGTGGCGTCCGCCAGCGCGGCGAAGACGCCGCCGAGAAGCCCGGATAGCCCATAGGTACGAATTCCCGCCGTGCGGCTTCGATCGGGCGCATCGCGCTCGCGCCAGCCGCGCTCGACTCCGACAAGCAGGCCGATAGCCAGGGCCAGACCGAGCCGGGCTATGAGCGGGTCCATCGTCGAACCGGGCTCAGGCCGCGACCGAAGGCAGATGGTCGCGGACCCACCTGACGATCTGTCCGGTCGACATTGCGCCCGACGTGCGAGCCACTTCCTTGCCGCCGTGAAACAGAATCATGGTCGGAATGCCTCGGATGCCGAGCCTCGTTGAAATGGCAGGCTCATCGTCCGAATTGAGCTTTGTCAGCACGACCCGCGGCTCGAGTTCGAGCGCGGCCGCCGCGTAGGCCGGCGCCATTGTTCGGCACGGGCCGCACCAAGGCGCCCAGACATCCACCAGGACCGGCAGCGTGTTACGGGTGACGTGGCGGTCAAACGTCGCTCCGCCGACGTCGCGAGGGTGGCCGCTGAAAATCCTGGCGCCGCAACTGCCGCATTTGGCATCGGCGATACGCCGCGCCTTTGGCACGCGGTTGACGCTTCCGCATTCGCTGCAGACAATTAGGTTGTCATCCACGGCCACGGTCCCCAGTTGCATTAAGTCGGCAGTGACCAAAGCGACCCATGCTGTTCCTCTGCTAGGGATGCCGTCAAGCGCCAGGCTGTGGTCACATTTGCGGCGGGGAGTGCGTTCAGAATGACTTCCACGTCGATGCTTTGCGATTGGTCAGGATGATCACCGCGAACATCCTGCATGATTCATCAGCCTCATGATTTGACCCAGCGCAAGGATCGTGCCGGCAGCGGCGGATAGTGTAACCCGAGATGGATCGGATTATTCCTCTGCAAAACGGAGCAGCTATCATGGCCTTCAAGACGATACTAACGGTGGTCGGCACCGAGACGGGCGATGCCGACCTAAAGCTCGCGGCCGATCTTTGCGAGGAGGTCAACGCGCATCTTTCCGTGCTGGTAATGGCGTTGGCAGCACCGCCGCCGATCGGCGAATACGCCGCGGTCGTCTCCGAAGCTTGGCTGGAAGAGCGGCAGGCCGACGAGGAAAAGCTGAAGGCCCGCACGGAAGCGGTCTCGGCGTCGATCGCCAGTCGCGCGATTTCGACCGACATATCGAGCACATACGCGGAAATCGCTTCGGCCGATGAGGCCGTCGGACGGCGTGCGCACTACGCGGATCTCATCGTTGCCGGGCCCGATCTGCTGGCAGCCGGTACACTCAAGGAAAAGGTGATCGAAGGGGCGCTGTTTTCGTCCGGCAAGCCGCTGTTGCTCGTTCCGGCTGGGTCCACGGCTACATTGAACCCCAAGCGGATCATGGTCGCCTGGGATTCGCGGTTCGAAGCATCGCGGGCCGTCCACGAGGCCCGGCCGCTGCTGGCCGCCGCCCAGGAAGTGCGCCTGGTGCTGGTCGATCCGACAACCGGCGAGTTCCAGCAGGGAGGCGAGCCAGGCGCGGACGCCGCCGCCTATCTTGCGCGCCATGGGGCGAAGGTCACAGTGGACAGGCTGCCGCGCGAGGGAGGTTCGGTGGGCGACGTGCTGCGCCGCCACGCGGTCGACACGACGGCCGACATGCTTGTGATGGGCGCCTACGGACATTCGCGCCTGCGCGAACGCATCTTTGGCGGCGTGACGAGATCGATGCTGGAGGAACCGCCGCTGCCGATCCTGTTGGCGCGCTAGCGGCCAGTTCAAAAAAGTTCGGCGACGGCGACGCTTGCCTGAGCCGCACGGGCCTGCGCCCGAAAGACTCACCGCAGTCAAAACCAATGGAGAATGAAATGATCCTGCCAAATGGCGCTGTCGTCGCGGTCATCGACGGCGAAAGAATGCGGCTCTTCCGCAACAACGGTCACGAACCGCACATCGATCTTGCGCCTATGCCGGACCCTGATCTTGGCAGCGGCAACACTGGATCGGGCTCCCGTCATCGCAGCAGTACCGCCAATCCCGACAGGTCGCGCATCGAGGAGGACGATTTCGCCGCGGCCGCCGCCGGGCATCTGAACCGGGAGGCACTGGCGGGCAGGATCGACCATATACTGATCATCGCCGACCCGCGTACGCTCGGAGAACTGCGCAAGCATTTCCACGACGTGCTTGTGGCGAAGTTGATCGGTCAGCTTGCCAAGAATCTTGCCGGCGGCACCGCCGAGTCGATACGAACGGCGATCACTGCAGCCTAGGCTGACCGGAGCCCTCTTGGGTTAGCGACGGAAAAGGGGCCGGAGCGTAGCGCTCGGCCCCTTTTCGCTGGCACGCCGTCCTGAAGATCGACGGGACAAGTTGCCGAAGGCTGTCAGGCTGCCATGTCGTGGAGCGTTTGCCACCTGACGACCTCGACGCTGCGCAGGTTTGGCAATCTGATAATGCCCTTTTGCTTCAGCTTGGTGAACCCGCGTGACACGGTCTCGATGGTCAAGCCCAGATAGTCGCCAATGTCGGTGCGCGACATCGGCAGTTCGATCTTCCTCAATCCGCCCTGGCGCTCGGCCAAGTCGGTCAGAAAGGCGGCAATGCGTTCGATGGCATTCTGCCGGCCGAGCACGAGCAGATGTTCCTGGGCTCTCACAAGGCCTTTCAGGGCGATCGGCAGCAGTTCCGTCGAAAGATCCTTGTCACGGGCCGCGCGCAGGATCCGGATGCCGGTCGCGCTGATGGCCTCGGCGAAGAAGTGATGGGTGTCGTCGGCTTCGAACCCGAACGTTTCTCCGGTGAGATGGAAAGCCGAAATCTGGCGCCGGCCATCGGCGAGCAACCGATAAATCCGCACGGCGCCGAATTCGACCCGGTAGAGGTTGCCGCACTTTTCGCCCTGGGCATAAATCTCGGCGCCTGCGGGATAGAAGGAGGGCGGCTGCGGGGCCAACGCTGGGGCCGGCTGCACTCGCTCATCGCGAGAGAACCAGGCATCTTGCTGATGGAAAGAAATCCGGGGCGTTTCCAGGATAGCCATGACCGTCTCCCAATTCGTTGTTGCGAGACAGCAATCGCGTATATTCCGGCAGTCCGAAATTCGGTCATGTCCTTAAGGGAAACTACCTAGTTGCCCGCCACCGCGCGGCGGACAGCATCGATAAGCGGCGCCCCAAGAAAAGGTTTCGTCACGAACGTGACCTGGGATAACTCGGGAATCGGCCGTAGAAAACTGATGAGGAGGACAACGGGTTTTGCGAAACGACTGAACTGATCGGCCGCAAGGCGCCAGTCGTCGACCGCCTTGTCGTCCACGATGATACAGGCGGCCTCGTCCACTTGCAGCGAGGCCAAGGCCTCCGACAGGTCGGCGCAGCTGTCGACCGCGAACCCCTCGGTTCCCAGCGCGAACACGACCGAATGCCGAAAATCCCGGTCCGGAATAACGGCAAGCACGTGATCAGTTCTGGTCAATCGCGAAATCTCCGTCAGACGCGTTCCATTCGAACGGTTAGCCGGCATTTTTCGCGGGTTCGACCAAGCACGCCTTGCGGCAGATCAAAACAGGGCAGAAATCCCAGAGTACGGAATTGCCGCACCGCGCTCATGGGTTTTAGCGTCCACAGGTCCCGCGGACCGTGCGCGACGGCCTACGATCTGCCGTGGTCGATCGCAATCGTCATCCGGACCAGCTCCGGCAGGCTTCTGGCCTGCATTTTGGTCATGACATTCGCGCGATGGATCTCAACGGTCCGAGGACTGATATTGAGATCATAGGCGATGGACTTGTTTGGCAGCCCCGCGACGACCGCTGACAGCACCTGTGTTTCACGGTCGCTGAGCTGGTCAAACCGTTCCCGGATGGCCGCGACATCCTCGATATTGTCCGGCTTTCCAGTGATGCGCTCCGCCGCCCGCCTGATCGCGTCAATCAGAACCTCGTCCTCGAACGGCTTTTCGATGAAGTCGAGCGCGCCTGACTTCATCGCTGCAACCGCCATCGGCACGTCGCCATGTCCGGTTATGACGATGGCAGGCAGCATGGCGTTCATTTCTTTCAATTGTGCCAGCAGATCCACTCCGCTCATGTCCGGCATCCTGAGATCCGTCACCAGGCAGGCATTGCCGATATCGGCCGCAACGGACAGGAAGCTCGTCGCGGAGTCGTGCAGCCGGACGGTGAAGCCCGACGTTGCCAGGAGGAAGGCGAGCGATTTCCGCACCGGCTCCTCATCGTCGACAATGTGCACGACGTAATCATCGGTTCGCATTCGCACTGTCTTCCTTGTCTGCCGAACTCGCCGCTTCAACCGTGGGCAGCGAGAATCGAAATGTTGCACCGCCCTCGGCATTGCGGCTGGCCGACAGTCTGCCGCCATGGGCCTCCACGATACGCCTGGAGATGGAAAGCCCGATACCCATGCCGCCCGGCTTGCTGGTGACGAAAGGCTGAAACAGCCGTGCCGCGATCTCGTCCGAAATGCCAGGCCCGGTGTCGGCGACCTCGACGACCACGGTTCCGTCGCCATTGGAAGCCGTACTCACCGACAGTTGCCGCCTCTCGCTTTCGCGCATCGCTTCCATCGCGTTGCGCATGAGATTGATCAGGACCTGCTGGATCTGCACGCGATCCACCATGACCGTTTCGCCATCCGAGGAAAAGTCGAAAACCGAGCGTACTCCGCGCTCCAGCGACCCTACCAGCGCAAGCGCTCCAGCTTCCTCGATCAGCTTGCGGATGTCTTCAGGAGTCTTCTCGGTTTCACCCCGGGTCACGAATTCGCGCAAGTGCCGGATGATGCCGCCGGCGCGCAACGACTGCTTCGCCGTTTCTTCCAGCGCCTCCCTCATACGACCGGCGATCTCGTCGCCCATGCCATTGAGAAGCCGTACGCAACCTTGCGTATAGTTCGCGATTGCCGCAAGCGGCTGATTGAGTTCATGCGCAAGGGTCGAGGCCATCTCTCCCAGTTCATTGAGGCGCGCCAGCCGTGCAAGTTCCCCCTGGATTTCCTGCAGACGGGTCTCGGATTGCTGGCGTTCCGTCAGGTCTCGGATGAAGCCGGTGAAGAAGGTCTTGCCGCCCGCCTTCGTTTCGCCGACGGCGAGTTTCATCGGAAAGGTGGAGCCGTCCTTCCGTCGACCCACCACAACGCGGTCGACGCCGATGATGCGCTTCTCTCCAGTCTTGAGATAGCGCTGAATATAGCCGTCATGCTCGCGGTGATATGGCTCGGGCATCAGGATGTGAACGTTTCGTCCGATGACTTCCGATTCGCTGTAGCCGAATTGACGGATTGCCGCGGCATTGAAGGACACGATCGTTCCGTCGTGTTCGATCACTATTGTCGCGTCGAGCACGGTGTCGAGGATGGACCGCAAATGGGCTTCGCGCGACTTCAGGGCCGCTTTTGTGCCGTCAATGGCGCGGCGCGCGTCATGCAGCATCTTGCCTATCCAGGCGATTGCCAATCCGACAACTGCAAAGATCGCCAGTTGCAACCATAGATTCTCCGTGGGCGCGGCGAGGTGGAAAGCGCCAAGCAGTGCAAGCGCTGAGGCAAACAGGCCGGGTCCCATTCCGCCTGCGATCGACACCACCAGGATCGCCGGAACGAAGAGAACGAACGCGGCGTCGCTCTGCAGAAAACCTTGCAAGGCAAGGCGAATGGCAAACACGACTGCAATTGCCGCAAAAGCGAGGGCATATCCGGACCAACCCTCGAAACGGCGAGAGAAAACCGTCTGCAGGAACCCGCTCTGAATGCCCAAATTGTCTCGCGCCGGCATCGCACCACCAAGTCTGGAAATCATATCAGCGCATCGCGGCGACAGCTCCCGTTGCGTCTTCATTGTCAGCCTGACTGGAAAGGGCGAACGGCTGATCTTGGGGACGACACCGGGAATGAACGCGACCAAGCCGACGATATATCGGCGGTTATCCTAAATAAAGCTCGGTGTGAGCTGCCGAGCACGATGACGCCCGTGCCGGCGATGCCGCGTGGCCGCCAGCCATAAGCTTGACCGGAGAGTTTTTGCGTCGGCCTCGATCAGTACGTGAGCGCCTCTGTCGAAACTATGTGAGCCGGTCGTCAGCTC
Organism: Mesorhizobium sp. KR9-304; assembly: GCF_040049215.1. Taxonomy (NCBI): domain Bacteria; kingdom Pseudomonadati; phylum Pseudomonadota; class Alphaproteobacteria; order Hyphomicrobiales; family Phyllobacteriaceae; genus Mesorhizobium; species Mesorhizobium sp. KR9-304. Next base: position 110,710 of record NZ_JBDZDN010000006.1, read on the forward strand.
GACATGAAACGGTTGAGCCCAACCTGATCGAGCAGGGACCGGGTGACGCCGCCGAATACCCATTCCCGCAATCGGCTGTGGCCATAGGCGCCGGACACTACGAGATCGGCATGGCAGGAAGCTACGAACTCGCTCAATTTTTCGCCTTCATTCGTCGCCTCCACCATTTCGGTTCGCGGTTTGATTCCGTGACGCGTGAGAAATTCAGCAACGTCCGCGATACCGGCGCCGATCCACCTGTCCGGCGCCGGATCGACCGTTACGACGATCACCTCTTTGGCCGACAAAAGCAGCGGCACGGCGTCGGCCACCGCGCGGCGCGCCTCGCGCGTGTCCTTCCAGGCGATGACCACGGTCTTCGTCGGCACTTGCTCGGTATTCTCGGCGGCGACCAGCAGGGGCCGGCCAGCCTGGAGGACCACGCTTCCGGGATCCGCAACCCGGTATGCATTGCCGGTGGAAGCGTTTCGCGATGCGCTCATGATGACGAGATCGGCGAGCCTCGATGCGGTGGTCAGGGCACGGGTCGGACTATCGAGCGACTCACGCCACTCCGCCTCGACGGAGCCCGCGACAATTCGGTCGAATTCCGCATGCAGTTCCTTCTGCCGGCGCTCGATGTCTTCCCTGAGTTGCTGCCACACTTCCGCCGCAAGCCCGGCGCCGTCGGGGCTGGCCATGGGCAAGGGCGCATCGGCGGCACAGAATCCAACAAGCTTCGCGTCAAAGCGGGCGGCCAAACCGGCCGCAAGCCTGACGACAGGGGCAACTGGTCCGTCGATGTCGAGATTCACTAGGATGGTTTTGTAGCTCATCGGGGCGTTCCTTCATCTGACTTTCCGTCGAGCCGGACAGTACTTGCCGCACGGAGCGACGCCTTGACTCCGATCAACAATCGCCCCGCCGCCAGCCCGTGACACGCACCAACGCCTCGTTCGCGGAGCGACCCCACCGTTTGACCGGTGTCAATGCGGTCGCGTGCGATTGGTCTCAGAAGTGATGAATACCTACCAGCAGCGCCGATCGAAGGAGACTACCGATGAAAGCTAGCGTCCATCAGGCACCGGGAAAGAAGGTCGATGACGGAGGCCGCGACCTCACCACGCGCACCGGACTTACATTCCATGTACGCCCGGCGCGCCCCGACGACGAGGCGGCGCTTGCCGATTTCTTCAGGCATGTTACGCCGGAAGACCTGCGCTTCCGGTTTCTTGGCGGGTTGCGGGAGGTAAGCCATGAGCGCCTGGTGGCAATGACGAATGTCGACCACCGGCGGACCGAGAACCTGCTCGCCTTCGCGCAGGATGGCAAGACCATCATCGCCACGGCCATGCTGGCCTGCGATGCCAGCCTCGACAAGGGCGAGGTGGCGATCTCCATCCGTGCCGAATACAAGCACAGAGGGGTCGGCTGGGAAATGCTGCGCCATGTCGCACGATATGCCCAGGCCAAGGGTGTTCAGACGCTCGAGTCTATAGAGAGCCGCCAGAATCACGACGCCATCGAACTCGAGCTGGAACAGGGTTTTGTCGCGGAAAGCTACCCGGACGATGCAACCCTGGTGCTTATCCGGAAGCATCTGTCCTAGTGAACGTTTCACCCGAGGTTCAAGACGCTCTGCCCTTCGGCATGAGTTTTCAGCCTGTCGCTTGATGCAGGTCAAAGTGGCGCACTCTCCCGGCAGGTAACGTTTGCCTTCGCGGCCCATCGGTCGCGTGAACCGGGGAGCGTGTCATGACAGCGAAGATCGAACAGTCGCCTTTTGCGGTTCCATCCGTGCCCGTGGTCGCCGGCGGGCAGCAGATGCTTCACGCGAGTCTGCGTCTCCAGGCTCATGCCTTCAGTGCCGCGATGCGCTACCAGATCGAGACGCTCGCCTTCCTGAAGCACCGCTACGAACAGGATATGAAGCTGATGGACGATCTTGCGGAGAGCGTGGAATTCAACGATGCGCTCGACGTGGTCGGCACTTTTGTTCAGAACGCCACCGCGCAATACGCAACCGAAGCGGGCAAGATCGCCTCGATAGGCTCCAGGCTCGCCTCCGAAACGGCGAAGCGTCTGCGCAACCAAGCCGAGGCCACGATCGGGGACATGGCGGCGCAGACAGTCGCATGAGGCGAACGCGGGCGGTCGCGCGTCCGGAATGCGGAAACTGTCATTGAACTAGCCGCAGTGGTATGTCCCGCTCGCGGCGCTGCATGCTCGAATGCACTGTCACAGAAACGAACGGCCGGTCGCGAAGAGAGTTCCGTCGATGCCGGGCCGGCCCGTCACGCTATCGGTCAGAAGGCGCGCCGATCCACAGGCGAGTGTCCAGCCGAGCGCGCCATGGCCGCTGTTGACATATAGCCCGCCGATCTGAGTGCCGCCTACGATAGGCATGCTGTCCGCCGACATCGGCCGGAAGCCGCACCAGGCGTTCAGTTGTTCGGGCACGCGCGCTTCCGGGAAAAGCCCCTTGAATGCCGAAACGAGATTTCGGACGCGTCCGGGCCGCAGCGTCGGATTGTAGCCGTCGAACTCGATGGTGCCGGCGATCCGCAGATGATCGCCGAGCGGGGTGACGCCCAGATGGGCTGTATCGTCGACGATCGGCCTGTTGGGAAGGAAGCCGAGATCCTTGCGCGCCAAAGAGATGGAATAACCCTTGACCGGCTCGATCGGCAGCCGGATGCCGAGCGGCGCGAGAAGGCGTTTGCTCGATGCTCCCGCGCAAACGACGACCGTGCGCGCCTCGATCCGCCCTTCCTGTGTCTCTATGCCTTCGATTCGCCCGGAGGACGCCAGCAGGCGGGTGACCTGCGTTCCGAAACTGAATTCCACATTGCGTTCGCGGGCGGAGGTTTCGACCGCCAGCGTGAACTTCCGGGCGTCACCCCAGGCGTCATCCGGCAGGTGCAGGGCCGCGCGGATCGTCGGAGCGATCGGCGCTAGATCGGGCTCCAGCGCGACGCAATCGGCCGCGCTCAGTCGCGCGGTCCTGACGCCCAACCCTTCGAGAAAGACCGCATAGCGCTCCATCGTCGCGATTCCGTCATCATCGCGGTAAAGCTCGAGAAGGCCGCCGTGGCTGAGTTCGTAGTCGACCGTGCGCTGCGCCAGAAGCGCTTCGGTCTCGGTAAGGCTTTCGCGCGCGAAACGCGTGAGGCTCCTGGACGACTGCGTGTATTTGGAAGGCCTGCAGTTTGCGAGGAACTTCAGACCCCATAGGCCGAGGCGCGGGATTGCCGAAGGTCGCAGCAACAGCGGCGCATCTTCGCGGCCGATCCAGCGAAGCAGCATTCCCGGAACCCCCGGCGAGCACCACGGCAGCGCGGTGCTCGGGGTGACGAGCCCGCCATTGGCGAAGCTCGTTTCCAGGCCCGCCTCCGCGCGGCCGTCGACCACCTGGACCGACAAGCCTTCGCGGGCGAGATAGAGCGCCGTCGTGGTGCCGATGACGCCGGCGCCGACAACAATCGCATCCGGCATGGATCACCCCTTGATGTGGGCGTGGGCGACGATCTCGATGCGCGCGCCCGGGATCATCAGGCCGGCGACGACGGTCGCCCGGTTTGGATAGGGCTGGTTGAAATAGGTCCGGTAGACCGCGTTCATGCCGGCGAAGTCTTCCTTGTTCGGAAGATAGATCAGCACCTGGGTCACGTCGTCGAGCGTTCCGCCGGCTGCCTCCACCGTCCGCTTCAGATTGTCCATCGTCAGGCTTGTCTGCGCGGCGATGTCGCCGGTCTCGAAAGTACCATCCTCCCTGATGGAACATGGGCGGTGTAGAGGTAGTCGCCGCCTTTGGTCGCCCATTCGATAGGTGCCGACTCGTTCGGCAGGTGGGTCTTTACGACTTTACGCATGGCATTCTCCATTCAATGCATAGGCTGGGAAATCATTCGCCCGCGGCCCAGGGCAGGAACTGCCCCTGGGCGCGGAAGAGCTTGTGGTAGCGGTCGAGCTTCGCGGCATCGACACGGACACCGAGACCGACGCCTTCGATCTCGCCCCAGAGCGGGCTCGTCCTGATCGGTATCTCCTCCTCGAGGAGGTCGTCGGCCAGCACGGCGGCCGTGTGCTGGTGTCCCCGTGCGCCATCGCCCAGCGCCAGCAGCGCATGCTGGTGCGCCGCCGCCGCGATGCCGAACTCGCCGTGCGTATGTTTGCACACCTCGATGCCCGCCAGCCCGGCGACCCGGGAAAGCGTCAGGAACTGTTGCAGCCCGCCGACCCAGTAGCTCGAGAAGCAGAGTACGTCTGCCGCGCCGGCGGCGATCATCTCCAGGACATCGGTCTCGCTGCCCAGCCCCTCATTGGCGCAGAGCCGGACGTCGAGCCGTTCGCGCAACTTCGCCATGTGGCGGACCGGACGGGCGCGGATCGGCGCCTCGACGAAGTCGAGATCGTAGGCCTCGTCCCAGCGCCGGATCAGCTTCGCTGCCTGCGGTGCCGACCACGCCTCGTTGGCGTCGATCCTGAGTTTCCTGTCGGGACCGATCGCCGCCCGCACGTCGGCGATCATCCGCTCGTCGTCGGCCGGCTCGAGGCCGACCTTGAGATAGAAATGCTCGTAACCCGCCGCGACGGCCTCCGTGCACTGCCGGGCGAGACCCTCGCTCGTATCGCGCGCCAGGTAGTGGAAGTAGGAAACCGGCGCGAGGCTTCCCCGGCCGCCGAGCAGGCGCCAGATCGGCAGGCCGGCGTCCTGGCCGGCGAGGTCGAGCATGGCCATGTCGAGCCCGGCCCAGGCGAAGTTGCCGGTCTGGACACGGTAGTCCCACAGGCCCTTGCCGTATACGTCGCGGCGGACGATCTGCCCGTCCTGCGGGCTGCGCCCGATCAGGAAGGGGATCATGGCCTGCGCGGCGGCGAGAACAGAAAGCGTGTCCGCGCCGCTGCAGCATTCGCCCCAGCCGACGCGGCCGTCATCGGCCGTCATGCGAACGACGACGTCGCTCACCCCGCCGCGCGAAACCCGGGAGCTGAGTTCGACGTGACGATAGGGCATTGAGACCGGGAAGAGGTCGATCGCTGCGATCTTCAAGCTTGGGCTCCTGGCCGGGGACCTCCAACAAAAGCGTGCGAAGGGATTTGCCGCATGCGGTCGGTCGGCCACAGGCCCTGTGTTTCACTATAAGAGATTGCAATAAACCGACCGCGTCAATCGGGCCTAGGCAGCCAGCGCCTGCTCCAGGTCGGCGATCAGGTCGTCGGCATCCTCGATGCCGGCGGACAGGCGCACCAGCGAATCCGAGATGCCGATCGCCGCGCGCTGCTCGGCCGGTATCGAGCCATGCGTCATCAGCGCCGGATGTTCGATCAGGCTTTCGACCCCGCCCAGGCTCTCGGCGAGCGCGAAAAGCTGTGTGCGCTCCAGGAAGCGTTTCGTCGCGGCGAGGTTGCGATCCAGTTCGACCGAGATCATGCCGCCGAAGGTCGACATCTGCTTTTTGGCGATCGCATGCTGCGGATGGCACTCCAAGCCGGGGTAGATCACGCGGCGCACGTCCTTGCGGCTCTCCAGCCATTGGGCGATTCTCATCCCGTTCAGCGAATGCCGCTCCATCCTCAGCGCCAGCGTCTTCAGGCCGCGCAGCGCCAGAAAGCTGTCGAAGGGGCCGGAGATCGCGCCGACCGCATTCTGCAGGAATTTCAGCTGGTCGAGCAACTCGCCTTCCTCGCGCACGACGGCGACACCGCCGACCATGTCGGAATGGCCGTTCAGGTATTTCGTCGTCGAATGGACGACGATGTCGACGCCGAGTTCCAGCGGCCGCTGTATATACGGGCTGCAGAAGGTGTTGTCGGCAACCGTCAGCAGGCCCTTGCGCCTGGCCAGCGCCACGATTCCTTCGAGGTCGACGATCTTGAGCAGCGGGTTGGTCGGCGTCTCGATCCAGAGCATGCGCGTCTCCGGCCTTATCGCCGCCTCGACGGCAGCGAGGTCGGTGAAGTCGGCGAGGCTCACTTTGAGACCGGCGCTGCGCTGCCGTACCCGATGCATCAGCCTGTACGTGCCGCCGTAGATGTCGTCGGTGGCGACGACATGCGCCCCGGCGTCGAGCAGTTCGAGGATGTTGGCGATCGCGGCCAGTCCGGAGCCGAAGGCGAAGGCCGCCGCGCCGCTTTCGAGGTCGGCCACGGCGCGCTCGAAGGCGAAGCGCGTCGGGTTCTGGCTGCGGGCGTATTCGAAGCCCTTGTGCACGCCGGGGCTTTCCTGCGCGAAGGTCGACGTGGCGTAGATCGGCACCATCACCGCGCCGGTGGTCGGATCGTGACTCTGGCCGCCGTGGATCGTTCTCGTGGAGAAGGCCAGGCGGTTCTTGCCGGTTCCAGTCATTTCTTGAATCGCCTCATGTCTTGGATCGCCTCAGATGGTTGATCAGGTCGATGCGGGTGATGAGCCCGAAGAATTCGTCGCCGTCGTAGATGATGGCGACCTCGTTGCGGTCGAACACCGGCAGCAGCGCGTCGAGCGTCTGGCTCGCCTGCAGCGTATGAAGATCGGCGCTCATCGCGGTGTGAACCGGCGCGTTGAAGCGCTCCCAGCGGCCGTCGTACGAACCTTCCACGCGCGAGAGTATATCGCTCTCGTCGATGATGCCGATGAGCTTACCGCCGTCGATGACGGGAAGCTGCGAGACGTCTGCCCGGCGCATGCGCCCGTAAGCGTTGATGAGCGTGTCCTGCGGCCCGACGGTGACCGTGCCGCCCTCCCGGTGCGAGCGGGCGACGAGGTCGCGTAGGTCGCCATGCTGCACCTGTTCCGACAACCCCTGTTCGGCGAGCCAGTAGTCGTCGAAGATCTTTGACAGATACTTGTTGCCGGAATCGCAGACAAAGGTGACGACGCGCTTCGGCGCCGTCTGCTCGCGGCAATATTTGAGCGCAGCGGCGAGCAGAGTTCCCGACGACGAGCCGGCGAGGATGCCTTCCCTGGCGAGCAGGTCGCGCGCCGTCGCCATGCTCAGCCGATCCGGAATCGAATAGGCTTTTTTCACCAGCGACAGGTCGGCATTGGGCGGCACGAAGTCCTCGCCGATACCCTCCACCGTCCAGCTCCCGGCCTCGATCATCTCGCCGGTCTTGACCAGCGGCGCAAGCACCGAGCCGATCGGGTCGGCGAGCACCATTTCCGTCTTCGGCGACACTTTTGCGAAGAAGCGCCCGAGGCCGGTCAGCGTGCCGCCCGAGCCCACGCCCACAACCACCGCATCGATGTCGCCGCCGAGCTGCTCCCACAATTCCGCACCCGTCGTCGTCTCATGGGCGAGGGGGTTTGCCGGATTGGCGAACTGGTTGACGTAGAACGAGCCCGGGGTTTCCGCCGCAATCTGCTCGGCCATATCCTGGTAATATTCGGGATGCCCCTTGCCGACGTCCGAGCGCGTCAGCCTGACGTCGGCGCCGAGCGCCCTCAGATGCTGCACTTTCTCGCGCGACATCTTGTCGGGCACGACGAGCACGATGCGGTAGCCCTTGGGGATGCCGACCTGGGCGAGGCCGAGCCCGGTATTGCCGGCGGTCGCCTCGACGATCGTGCCGCCCTTCTTCAGCCGGCCGCTCCTCTCGGCGTCGGCGATCATCGAAAGCGCGATGCGGTCCTTGATCGAGCCGCCCGGATTCTGGCTTTCCAGCTTGACGAACAGGCGGCATTTTCCCGCGTCGAATTTCGTCAGTTCGACGACCGGCGTCTGGCCGATGAGGTCCAGAACGGACGAAAAAGGCGGCTGCAGCCGCGTCCGCGCGGCGGTTGAGCTCTGGTTTCCGGTCTCGCTCATCTCTGGCTCCAACGCACGGTCCTCGCCCCAGTGCGACGGCAGGTATGGCAAATATGGCTTTTGTTCACGAGGAAGTACAATCCGCGCAATTGCGGTTTAGGGGTCGAAAAATCCGATATGGCGCCTTGCCGAGACCAAACATCTAAATTTCAGCAGACGCCGATCCCGCAGGCCGATCGCCTTCATTTGACTGTCGGCCGCTTCTGCGCAATCTGGATGCCCGACGACGGCCGACAGGATGACCATAATGCCCGCCGACAAGGACGAACATGCCCGCATGCCCTACCAGCTTCCGATGCCGGTGGACGCCTTGCCGGAAATCGTCATCCCCGACGCCCTTCCGGCGGACGACCGGCTGTGGGTGCCGCAGGCCGAGAATGTCTGGTTCAGGCCGCTCTGCCTCAACCGCTCGCAGGGTTACTGGATGAACCTCCTCAAGGTGCGCAAGGCAGGCGTGCTGTCGCGCCACCGCCATCCTCAGTCCGTTCACGGCCTCGTTCTCAAGGGGCGCTGGCGCTATCTCGAGCACGACTGGATCGCCACCGAGGGGTCCTATGTCTTCGAGCCCCCCGGCGAGACGCATACGCTCGTCGTGCCGGATGACATCGAGGAGATGATCACCTATTTCCAGGTCAACGGCGTGATGTATTACGTCGATCCCTGGGGCAGGAATCTCGGCTACGAGGACGTGTTCACCAAGATCGACATGTGCCGGGCGCATTTCGAGCGGGTCGGCCTCGGCGCCGACTACGTCAATACGTTCATCCGGTAATTCAATGGTGTCCGGTACGACGAAGGGGTTCTGGCCTAGTGGATATTTCGCCGGCCAGCATGTCCTGATCAGCGGCGGCACCTCCGGCATCGGCGCTGCCGTCGCCCGGGCGTTTCTCGCGGAGAAGGCAAGGGTGACGGTGACGGGCGTCGGCGAAGCCGATGTGGCGGCAGCCGAACGCGAGGTCGAGGGCGCGCAAGTGCGCCAGCTCGACGTTCGCGACGACAACGCCATCGCCGGGTTGATCGCCGGCTTCGACCGGCTCGATCATCTCGTCAATTGCGCCGGAGTCATTCGCCGCGGCGACGAGTTCAGGCCGGATGTCTTCGCGGATGTGATCGACATCAACCTGACGGGCACCATGCGGCTCTCCACCGCCGCCCGCCCCCTGCTTGCCCGGCAAGGCGGGACTATCGTCAACACCGCCTCCATGCTCAGCTTCTTCGGAGGAGGGCTCGTTCCGGGCTATTCCGCCTCGAAGGGTGGCATCGCACAGCTGACCAAGTCGCTGGCGATTGCCTGGGCGGGCGACAATATCCGCGTCAACGCCATCGCCCCCGGGTGGATCGAGACGGCGCTGACCAAAGCCATCCGCGATGACGAAACCCGCCACCGGGCCGTCGCCGAGAGGACCGCGTTGAAGCGGTGGGGAAGGCCGGACGAACTGTCCGGCGCCGTCCTGTTCCTCTGCTCCCCGATGGCGTCCTATATCACCGGAACGATCCTGCCGGTCGACGGCGGCTATCTTGCTGTCTGATTGCTGGCCACGGAGCCGTTGTCACTGGGCCGGGATGTTCTCCCTGAAGATCAGCCGCGGCTCGATGTAGCGGTTGGCGATCACCGGGGCCGATGACGCGATCGAGCCGAGCAACTGGATGACCGACTGCTCGGCGGTCAGCCTCGCGTTCTGGTCGATGACCACATCGGCCAACTCGTCGATCAGGTAGCTGCGCGTGAGCGGCGTCAGGTCATGGCAGATGAACACCGGCTTGCGGGCGAGCCTGGTCTCGCGTAGGGCGCGCGCGACCCCGAAGCGGCCAGCGCCGACGCAGTAGATGCCGAGCACGTCGGACTGGTCGCGCAGCAGCTTCAGCGTCTCGGCATAGCTTGCTTCGCCGTCCTCGTTGATATCGACCGCCGTGGTCACCGAAAGCTGCGAGAAATCCTCGCCGAGCACGGCGCGAAACCCCATCTCGCGCTCCTCGTGGCCGCGGTAGGAACGCGAGCCGGTGACGATTGCGATATTGCCGGTCAGGCCGCGCAGCAGCCTTCCCATCAGCAGCGCCGCCGTCCGCCCGGCGGCGCGGTTGTCGAGACCGACATAGGTCGAGCGTGGAGCGGCGGGGACGTCAGACGCTATGGTGACCAGCTTGATGCCGGCATCCGCCATGCCCTGCATTATGCTGCGGGTCCGCGGATGATCCACGGCAATGACGCCGACCCCCTTGGTGTCGAGAGACAGCTTGTCGGCGGCTGCCTGCAGCGTGGCCGGGGAGATGTCGGAGAGGTCGCGGATCTTGCAGGAGGCAACGAGCGGCATGCGGCTCGCGTAGGTGCGGATGTGGTCCGCGAGTTCGCCCATGAAGACGTTCTGCCGGATCGGCAGGAAGAACTCCAGCGCCGCCGGCCGCGAGGGCAGGGCCACCGCACCTGCTGTCGGCAGGTAACCCAGGCGCTGCGCCGCCTCCATCACGCGCTGGCGGTTCGCCGCGCTGACGCCCGGCCGGTCGTTCAGCACCCGGTCGACCGTCGCCGTCGACAGGCCGCAGCTTCGTGCAACCGCCGAAACCGTTACTTTCATCACGCTGAACCTTGTTCCGTCCAATCGGACTATTGGCCATAAACCACCGGTCGCGCACTGCCAATGATTGAATCTGATGGAAAGCCTGATTGTGTGCCATCATTGCAGCTTCTAGCGTTGCCCGGATGGCTGGAGCACCGGAGGCCGGCGGCCCCGGCGACGGCGCGCACCCATAAATCGCGGAAAAATTGCCTTGGTCAGCGCGTGGAAGCCCCGATAATCTGGCCCCGATAGACCGGCCGGAACGCTGTTGGAAGAGAGCGAGTCCCATGTCGAAACGCGACTACGACCTGATGGGCGAGAGCGGCCGCCGCGCCGTTGAGACCGGCTTGGCGGCAGCGCAATGGTATCACACCGACATTCCGCGCAAGCAGATGAAGGAGTTGATGCAGCGATCCGATGGGCCCGCGATCCGCGACACGATCGTCTGGCTTGCCGTCCTGATCCTGTCGGCCGCCGGCGGCATCTGGTTCTGGGGCACATGGTGGTGCGTGCCCTTCTTCTTCGTCTACGGCACGCTCTACGGCTCGTCCGGAGACTCGCGCTGGCACGAGGCCGGCCACGGCACCGCCTTCCGCACCCGCTGGATGAACGACGTGGTCTACCAGGTCGCCTCGTTCATGATCATGCGCAACCCGGTGACCTGGCGCTGGAGCCATGCGCGCCACCACACCGACACGGTCATCGTCGGCCGCGACCCGGAAATCGCCGTCATGCGGCCGCCGGACCTTCTGCGCGTGATCCTCAATTTTGTTGGCATACTCGATGTCTGGCATTTCATGTCCGACATGCTGCGAAACGCCGCCGGCAATGTCAGCGCCGCCGAGAAGAGCTTCATCCCCGTGCAGGAGTGGCCGAAGGTGGTGCGGGCGGCGCGCGTGCATCTTGCGATCTATGTCGCGACCGTTGCGCTGGCGCTCTGGATGGGTTCATGGCTGCCTCTGATGATCGTCGGCCTGCCGCGCATGTATGGCGCCTGGCACGGCATCCTCACGGGCCTGCTGCAGCATGGCGGGCTCGCCGACAATGTCACCGATCACCGGCTCAACTCGCGCACGGTGCTGATGAATCCGATCAGCCGCTTCATCTACTGGAACATGAACTACCACGTGGAGCATCATATGTTCCCGATGGTGCCCTATCACGCGCTGCCGAAACTGCATGAGCTGATCAAGCACGACCTGCCGGCGCCCAACCCTTCCATGTGGGACGGCTACCGCGAGATGGTCCCGGCCTTCCTGCGCCAGTTGCGCAACGAGGACTATTTCCTCAAGCGGCAACTGCCGCCGACGGCCAAGCCCTATCGCGAGGAGTTCCATGATCTGATCGCTGCCGAGTGACGCAGCCGGCCGGCGGACCGTCGTCCGCGGCGCCCAACCCAGCAATAAGAAACCAGCAATAAGAAACCAGCAATAAGAAAACAGCCAGGCGAGGAAACATATGGCGGACTGGATCGAGGCCTGCGGCGCCGACGAGATAGACGAGGAGGATGTTGTGCGCTTCGACCATGCCGGCCGCACCTTCGCCATCTACCGTTCGCCAGACGACGAATATTTCGTCACCGATGGGCTCTGCACGCACGAGCATGTGCATCTCGCCGACGGCCTCGTCATGGATGACATCATCGAGTGCCCGAAGCACAATGGCCGTTTCAACTACAAGACCGGGGAGGCCAGGGGAGCGCCGGTCTGCGTCAATCTGAAAACCTATCCGGCGCGCGTCGAAGCGGGCAAGGTGCTGATACAGATCGGCTGACGGCCGGTCTTTTCCGCCTGGCGGAGCCGATCTTTCAAGTGGGGGGAACCATGCGCTCAAACCGACCGACGGTCGCCGACCTTCGCGCAATGAAGGGCAAGCGGCAGCTTTCCAAGATCCGCGTCTTCACCATGGAGGAAGTCGAGGCCGCGGCGCGCGCGGGCGTCGAGATTCTTTCGGTGACGCCGGAACTGATCCTCGATCCGCAATTCCGCGACGCCGCGCCCGACGTCTTCGCCATCCCGGGCAGCGTGAACTCCTTCTTCGCGCTCAAGGACGACGTGATGCGCGATGCCTTCCGTTTCATCCGCGCAGGCGCCGACGCGGTCTATTGCGCCGCGAGCCTCGACACGATCCGCGCGCTCGCCGACGAGCATGTCGCGGTGTGCGGACACTCCGGCCTCATCCCGCACCACTCGACCTGGACCGGCGGTTTTCGCGCCGTCGGCAAGACCGCCGAGACGGCGATGTCCGTCTGGAAGCAGGTCAAGGCGCTGGAGGCAGCCGGCGCCTTCGCCGCCGAGATCGAGGTCGTTCCGGTCGAGGTCGCGAGCGCGATCTCGGCGCGCACCTCGCTGTTCATGATCTCGATGGGCGCCGGAGGCGGCTGCGACGCGCAATATCTCTTCTCGGAAGACATCCTCGGCTACAATCGCGGCCACTATCCGCGCCACTCGAAGGTCTATCGCAACTTCGCCGCCGAATACGATCGCCTGCAGGCCGAGCGCGTCGCGGCGTTCAGCGAATATGTCGCCGACGTGCGCTCAGGCGCCTATCCGGAGCCGAAGCATGTCGTCGGCATCGAGCAGAAGGAACTCGACCAGTTCCTCGACCAGCTGCAACGCAGCGACATCGCAACGGTATCGTCGCGGGCGCCGTTGCCGTGACGCAGCTCATGCGGTTTGACGTGTCAGCCTTGTAAGAGTTTTGGAGAGGAAGACCGGATGGCGAAATGGAAGGTGGCGGGCATCAATTTCGATCACTTCCACATGGGCGACTTGCTCCGGGAAGCGTTCAACCATCCCGACGCCGAGATCGTCGGCATCTGCGACGCCGATCCGAAGCGCATGCAGGGCGCGATCGAAAATTTCGGCATCCCCGAAAACCGGGTCTACACCGATCCGGAAAGGTGCCTGGCTGAGACGAAACCCGACCTCGTCATCCTGTGCCCCGCAACCGCCGAGCATGCCATCTGGGTCGAGCGCGTCGCTCCATCAGGCGTCAACATCCTGATGGAAAAACCGTTCGCGGCCTCGATCGCGGACGCCGACCGCATGATCGCGGCCGTGCAGAAGACCGGAAAGCTGCTCGCCATCAACTGGCAGCTCGCCTGGTACCGCTCGCACAACACCACCAAGCGCCTGATCGACGAGGGCACGATCGGCGAGGTGATCGAGGTACATTTCTACGACGGCAACCGCGGGCCGCTCTACCATCTCGCCGACAAGGTCGAGGTGAGCGACGAGGAGGTGCACGCCGGCAAGCCGCATTCCTGGTTCTACAAGAAGGCTTCCGGCGGCGGCAGCCTGCTCGACTATGTCGGCTACGGCGTGACGCTCGGCAGTTGGTTCATGAACGGCGAGAAGCCGGTGGAGGTGACCTGCGTCATGGACGAGCCGCAGGGGCTGGAGGTCGACGAACACTCTGTGACGGTGTGCCGTTACAAAAGCGGCCTGTCGAAGTTCGAGACGCGCTGGGGCACCTTCACCGATCCATGGACGCTGCAGCCGCAGCCGAAATGCGGCTTCGTCATCGTCGGCACCGACGGCACGATCGCCAGCTACGACTATGACGACCACGTCACCGTGCAGATCCGGGCAAAGCGCGAGCAGTTCAAGGTGCAGGCAGACACGCTGGCCGCACCGCGGCGCGCGCCGGTCGAATACATGCTGCACCTGATCGCCACCGGCGAAAAGATCGCCGGGCCGCTCGACCCAAAGCTGTCGCGCATAGGCCAGCAGATCACCGACAGCGCCGTGCTTTCGGCGCGCGAGAAGCGCACCGTGGGGCTGTTGCCATGAGCGAGCAGGACCTTGCATCCGAGACCGACTATGCACTGGTCGGCAAGACGGTGCCGGAAATCGCCGCACCGGAATTGCCCTACAAGCCGCCGATGCCGAAAAGCTACCGGCCGAAGATAGCGCTGGTCGGGGCAGGGGGCATTTCGTTTGCACATCTCGACGCCTACAGGCGCGCCGGGCTCGATGTCGCGGCAATCATGTCGCGCACGCTGGCGCGCGCAGAGACGCGGCGCAAGGAATTCTACCCCGACGCCATCGCTACGGACGATTTCCAGAGCCTGCTCAGGCGCGACGACATCGAGGTGTTCGACATCACGCCGCATCCCGCCGAGCGCGTGCCGCTGGTGGAGGCGGCGCTGAAGGCCGGCAAGCATGTGTTGTCGCAAAAGCCTTTCGTTACCGATCTCGATACCGGCGAGCGGCTGGTCGACCTCGCCGACCGCAACAACGTCAAGCTCGCCGTCAACCAGAACGGCCGCTGGGCGCCGCATTTCGCCTATATTCGCGAGGCGGTGCGGGCGGGGCTGATCGGCGATGTCGTCGCCTCGCACACGGCGATGCACTGGGATCACAGCTGGATCGTCGGCACGCCGTTCGAAAAGATCGACGATTTGATCTTCTTCGACTTCGCCGTGCACTGGTTCGATTTCCTGGCGAGCCTGATCGGGGCGCGCGGCACCAGCGTCTACGCCACCCGCACCCGCGCCGCCGGCCAGGATGCGAAACCACCGCTGCTGGCGCAGGCGCTGGTTGCCTTTGACGGCGGGCAGGCCTCGCTTGTGTTCGACGCGGCGATCAAGCACGGGCCGCTGGATACCACCTTCGTCGGCGGCACCAAGGGCAGCCTCGCCAGCACTGGGCCTAACCTCGGCGAACAGTCGGTGACGCTGACGACAGCCGAGGGTATCGCGCGGCCGAGGCTGGAGGGCGCGTGGTTCAACGACGGCTTTGCCGGCACGATGGGCGAACTGCTGGTGGCCATTGAAGAGAAGCGCGAGCCGCTCAACGGCGCGCGCGGCAATCTCGACAGCCTGGCGCTCGTCTTCGCGGCGATCGCCTCGGCGCACACCGGCCAGGCGGTAAAGCCCGGCACGGTGCGCAAGGTATCGGGGCTTTGACCGTCAGATTTGCAGGAACGCGAGGTCGCAGGGGATCGTCACCGCCTCGCCGGAGGCGGGCCTAACCTCGATGCCGTTTGCGGACGGGCTGACGCTTGCGACCTCGCCGTCGCCGCCCCACGGGACCGAGCCGATGACATGCCGCACCTCGACCGAGCCATTGGCGTCGAGCGTCAGGCCGGTCTGCACGCCGGCCGCATCGAGCGGATGGGGTATCCGGGCCAGGGAATCGCCGAGCATTGCGCGGTTCAACCCTTCCTCGACGCCGAGGCAGCCGAGATGACGCCCGCTCCATGGCGCGTAGTCGCGTCCGCCGTTGGAGAACCACAGCATGGTCATCGGCAGCTTTGCCGGGTTGCGCAGGCTGATGAAGAGATCGCCTTCCTTGCCGCGCGCGACCGTCGTCCAGCCGAGCCGGCTGCCTTGCGCCTCCACGCCGATCGCGAAATCCTCGTGCCGCGAGGCGAAGGGATAGCGCGTGATGTCGGCCTCGCCGCCGGCTGCGAGCGGAAAATGCCGGGGGTCGGTCGTCTTTGCCGGGCAGGCGAGAGCCGAGCGCCCGCGCGCCGGATCGGGCTCCAGAGGGATTTGCGGCGTCTCCCACCAGCGTTTCGGCGAGAAGCTCAGCCTGCCGCCGTTGGGAAGCGAAACCATAGCATGATTGGCGACCGCCATGCGCTCGGCGTGGCCGCCGGTGAAGATGTGGCGCTGGTAGAGGAAAGGGTGCCCGTCGACCAGCCGAAGCTCCTTGACGAGGTCGGCGCCCATCGCCTTGCGGTCCAGCCTGAAGCGGGCGACCGTCTCGCCGTCCTTCCGACCGGTGCCGAGATGCGTCCACGTCGTGTTCGCCGGCCAGCCGTGCCCCGGCGCATCGTCGGCGGAGGCGCCGCCGAAGGGCGCGCAGAAGAAGTCGCCGGCGAGCCCGCCGAGATGCGGGGCCGCATCCTCGGGCATAGGCTCGCCGATCCAAGGCGCCTTGTGCAGCATCGATACGGCGCGGCCGTCGCGTTCGACGACCAGTTCGCCGATCATGCCGTACAGGAGCTCGATGCGAACCTCGATCCCTTTTGCTTCGATCTCGACGATTGCCATCGGCAAGGTTCCTCCGGTTGCGATTCCATTTCCGCGAAAGCCACCTGTCCTTAGCCCGTCCGGCAGCCGCCGCGGAAGGCTTCCAAACGATTTTGGAACGAAAGTTTCATTTCTTGACTATTGGAAATTTATGTGCGGTATTTTCCGCAATGGAAGTTTGGGAGGGGTTCCTGCGCGGTGCAGCGAGGCTTCGGCCAGCGGCCGCGCAACTCCCGGAATTGAAGGCCTGACATGGTTTACGCTACCGGCGACAAGATCGGTCCGCGCCGCCTGCGGGTAGGCATGGTGGGAGGCGGACGCAACGCCTTCATCGGCGCGGTCCATCGCATGGCGCTCAGGCTCGACGACCGCGCCGACCTCGTTGCCGGCGCGCTGTCTTCCGACCCCGAGAACGCGAAGCTTTCCGGCGCCGACATCGGCATCGCCGGGGATCGCGCCTATTCCGACTATCGCAAGATGGCCGAGGCGGAAGCCAGGCGGCCCGATGGCATCGAGGCCGTCGTCATTGTCACGCCCAACCATCTGCATGCGCCGGTCGCCCGCGCTTTCCTCGAAGCCGGCATCGACGTCATCTGCGACAAGCCGCTGTCGGCGAGTTTGAAAGAGGCGGAAGAGCTCGCGGCACTTGCGAGAAAATCTGGCCTCGTCTTCGCCGTCACGCTGAACAACACGGGATATGCGATGGTCCGCCACGCGCGAGAACTGGTCGCGTCCGGCACGCTCGGCAAGATACGCATCGTGCGAGCCGAATACATTCAGGACTGGCTGACGCTGCCGATCGACGCCGACGGCCAGAAGCAAGCCGAATGGCGCACCGACCCGGCGCGCGCCGGCCGCTCCGCCTGCCTCGCCGACATCGGCGTGCACGCCTTCAGCCTGGCGCATTTCGTGTCGGGCATGGCGCCCTCCGAGGTGGCCGCCGACCTCACCACATTCGTCCCCGGCCGCCGGCTCGACGACAACGCGCATGTGCTGATGCGCTATGCGTCCGGCGCCCGCGGCGTGCTCGTCGCCAGCCAGGTTTCGCCCGGCAACTACAACCGCCTGTCAGTCAAGGTCTATGGCGACAAGGCCGGGCTGGAATGGCACGGCCATGAGCCGGAATATCTGCGTTTCTGCGAATTCGGCAAACCTCACGTTATTTTGACCCGCGGCGGCGCTGCCGTCGGCGGCGAGGCGGCGCGCGTGTCGCGCATGCCGGCGGAACATCCGGAGGGCTATGTCGAGGGTTTCGGCAACCTCTACCGCGACGCGATTGCGCTGATTTCGGCGCGCCGGCGAGGGGAACTGATGGAATCGAGGCTTGCGGCGATGGTGCCGTCGGTGGAAGACGGTCTCATCGGAATGCGCTTCATCGAAGCATCGGTAGACAGCCACGAAGCGGGAGGTGTCTGGACACAAATCGCGGCGCAACTGTAGAACTTTGCTTCAAAAAACGACCGGCTGCGCCTGACGGCTCGTTTGGAGGACCAGGCGCGAAAACGTTCGAACAGGGAGAAGACAATGAACAACTGGATGAAGACGGGCCTCGCGGCGATCGGCGCCACGCTGCTCGGGAGCGCCGCCTACGCGCAGGACTATACGATCGGCGTGTCCAACACCGTGCAGGGCAACGGCTGGCGTGAAGAGATGATCTGCGCGATCAAGGCGCAGGCGCTCGCGTCGGGCAAGGTCAAATCGCTGAACATCGCGCACCGCAACACCGACGCCGCCGGCCAGCTCGAGGATTTGCGCAACCTGATCAGCGCCAAGGTCAACGCCATCGTCGTCAACCCGGCCGACCCGGCCGGCATCCAGGCGGCGCTCAAGGAGGCCACCGATGCCGGCATTGTCGTCGTTGCCGTCGACCAGGCGGTCACCGAGCCTTCCGCCTACATCATCTCCAACAACCAGGAACAGTACGCCTATCTCGGCGCCAAGTGGCTGTTCGAGCAACTCGGCGGCAAGGGCAGCGTCGTCTACATGCGTGGCGCCGCCGGCGCATCGGCCGACAGCGACCGCGACAAAGGCTTCAAGAAGGCGCTCGCCGAGTTCCCTGATATCAAGGTGGCCCAGGAAACCTTCACAGGCTGGCAGCAGGACCAGGGCAAGCAGCAGATCCTCGACTACATCGCCACCGGCGTGCCCTTCGACGGCATCTGGACCTCGGGCATCGACAACGTGATCGTCGATGCACTGGTCGAGAGCCAGGCGACGCTGGTGCCGGTCGTCGGCGCCGACAATGCCGGCTTCGTCGGACAGCTCAACTCGGTCGAGGGCCTCAAGGGCGCGGCGGTCACCAACCCCGGCTCCATCGGCGGCGCGGGCGTCACGCTGGCGCTGCAAATCCTCGAAGGCCAGAAGCCGGCCGCGCAGACCGTGCTTGTCGAGCCGGCGCTTTGGGAGAATGTCACCGACGCCGGCAAGGAGCAGTTGAAGGCTGCTGCTGATCCGTCGCTCTCGCCCGAGTGGCCGGTGTCGATCTCGATCAAGGACTGGACCTCCTACACCAAGGACCAGATCGTGGCCTGCAAAGGCCCCGGCGAATAAACGCCTGATCTGATCGGACAGCGGGGACGACGAACCAAGGTTCGCCGTCCCCGCGCCTTAGGGAAGACTTCCGCCGCTTGACGATAGAACCGCTCCTCGACGCCACCGGCGTGGCAAAAAACTACGGTGCCGTCGCCGCGTTGAAGAATGCGTCGCTGTCGGTCCTGCCCGGCGAGGTGCATGCGCTGATGGGGGCGAACGGCGCGGGCAAGTCGACGCTGGTCAAGATCCTCACCGGCGCCATCACGGCCAATGCCGGCCGCATCATGGTTCGCGGCAAGGCGCATGAGGTGCGTTCGCCGGCCGATGCGCGCAGGGCAGGCCTCGTCTCCGTCTATCAGGAACCATCGCTGATCCCCGATCTCGACGTGTTCTCCAACCTTCGCCTGACGCAGACTCCCGTCGAGCCGTTTCGCGAGTGGGTGCGCGAGCTCGGCGTGCCGGACCTCGACCTGCGCGAGACGGCGCGCGACGTTCCGCTGGCCATCCAGCGCGTGCTCGACCTCGCACGCGCGCTGGCGATCGAACCTGACATCCTCCTGCTCGACGAGATGACCGCCGCGCTGCCGGCAAACCTCGCCGAGCGGGTACTCGACGTGGTGCGCCGTCAGAGCAAGACCGGCCGCTCCGTCATCTTCATCTCGCACCGTTTTGTCGAGATTTCGGCGCTTTGCGACCGCGCGACAGTGCTGCGCGACGGCGAGACCGTCGGCGTGGTCGACATCGAGCCCGGCGTCGAGGAACGCATCGTCGAGCTGATGCTCGGCGCCAAGGTCGAAAAGGCGCGCAAGACGCTGCGCGCCGTCAACGAGAGCTCGCCGCCGCCCGACGGCACCACCCGCATCGCGGTGCGCAACCTGCGCTTCGGCACCAAGCTCCAGGACGTTTCGTTCGAGCTGAAGAACGGCGAAGTCGCCGGCGTCGTGGCGCTGGAAGGGCAGGGCCAGGACGAGCTTTTCGCCGCGCTCGCGGGCTCCATCAAGCCAAGCGGCGGCGCCATCGAGGTCGACGGACAGGCGGTGAAATTCTCGCACCCGGTCGACGCGGTCCAGGCCGGCATCGCCTACGTTCCCGGCGACCGCTCGGAAGCGCTGGCGATGAAGCAGTCGGTGCGGGAAAACATCGCGCTGCCCTTCTCCGCCGCCTTCCGCAACTGGGGCCCGATCAGCCGTCGACGGGAGGGCGCCAAGGTCCAAAGCGCCATCGAACGGCTGCAGATCGACACGCGCGCCCAGCGCGAGGTCCAGCGCCTCTCCGGCGGCAACCAGCAGAAGGTGACGATCGCGCGCTGGATCGCCGCGGACGCCAGGACCATCCTCTGCTTCGACCCGACGCGCGGCATCGACGTTCGCACCAAGCAGGAAATCTACAAGCTGCTTCGCCAGCTCGCTGATCAGGGCAAGTCGATCCTGTTCTACACATCGGAACTGGAGGAGATCGAGCTTGTCTGCGACCGCGCCATCGTCATCTTCGGCGGCCGTGTCGTCGACATCCTGCCCGTCGAGATCGCCGACGAACCGGCACTGACGCGCGCCGCCTACGGCCTTCCGCGCGACGCCAAGGCCGATGTCGGCATTCTCGCCAATGTGCAGAGCGACAAGGTGGCGACTTGATGCGTTTCCTGCGCAACAACGGCTGGGTCGTCGGCCTCTCCGTCCTTTTCGTGGTGCTGTCCATCGCGACGAAGGTCATTCAACCGCAATACGGTGCGGGCGATTTCGGCTCGTTGGTGAGCGCGGTGCTGCCCTATGCCTTCGCCGTGGCCGCACAGACCGTCGTGGTCATTGCCGGTGGCATCGACCTGTCGGTCGCCGCGATGATGGCGCTGACCAGCGTGACGGCCGCCGCGATGATGGCCGGCGCGAGCGAGGAATATGCGCTCTTCGTCGTGCCGTTCGTGCTGGCCATGGGTTTGACGCTCGGCGCCGTCAACGGCATCCTCATCGTCGTGACGCGCGTTCCCGACATCGTCGTCACGCTCGCCACGCTCTTCATGCTGCAGGGCGCGGCGCTGCTCGTGCTTGGCGCGCCCGGCGGCGGTTCGGCCGAATGGCTGCGCTCGCTGATCGTCGGCACCGTTCCCATCCCGGGGGTTCCGGGCTCCGTCACCGCCTGGTTCCCCAAGGCGCTGCTGCTCCTCGTTATCCTGCTCTGCATCGTCTGGATCCCGCTGAAGCGCTCCCGGCTCGGTCTGTCGATCTATGCGATCGGCTCGAGCGAATTGGCCGCGTTCCGCAGCGGCGTGCCGGTCGCGCGCACCAAGATCCTCGCATACGCCTTCTCCGGCCTGTTCGCGGCGATGGGCGGCATCTCGCTCACCATGAGCACCGGCATCGGCTCGCCGATCCCCGGCCCCTATCTGCTTGCCAGCGTCGCCGCGGTGGTGCTCGGCGGGGTTGTGCTCGGCGGCGGCAGGGGCGGGCTTCTCGGCCCGATCATCGCCGTTTTCGTGCTGAGGCTGGTGCGCACCGACCTGACGCTGCTTGCCATCGACCCGAACGTGACCGCCATCGTCGAAGGCTCGATCATGGTTGCCGTCGTCATGTTCGGCGCCTTCATCACCATGCGGAGCCGCTCGTCATGACGATCAGCGCGACGTCCATCCAGCCGCCGCCCCTCGGCCGGCGCTTCAAGCGCTTCATGAGCGATTATCCGCTCGTTCCGCTGATCGTGCTGCTCATCCTGCTCGTGCTGGTGCTCAACATGCTAAGCCCAGGCATCGTCAACCAGCGCTGGATCGCCAACACGGTCAAGTTCGCGATCCCGCTGGCGCTGCTCGCCGGCGCGCAGACGATGGTCATGCTCACCGGCGGCATCGATCTCTCCGTCGGGACGGCGGCCACCATGGCTGCCTTTATCGTCGCCACGCAGTCGGTGGAACATGCGCCGGCAGTGGCAATCGCGATCGCGCTGTTACCCGCTTTGGTCATCGGTTTCGTCAACGGCATCGGCGTTGGCATCTTCCGGGTGCATCCGCTGATCATGACGCTCGGAACCAGCCTGATCGGCGTCGGCTGCCTCCAGGTTTACCAGCGCACGGTCATTTCCTCCGGCACCAAATATCCCGATGTCCTGGTCTGGCTCGGCACGGGGCTTACCTGGGGGTTCCCGAATGCCCTGGTGCTGTTCATCCCGGTTGCCGCCCTGCTCATCTTCATCCAGCGCCGAACGGGTTTTGGCCGGTTGCTCTACGCCATCGGCGACAACGAGCGTGCGGCCCGCCTTGCCGGCGTCAAATACTGGCAGGTGATCCTGGTTCTCTACATGCTCTCCAGCGCGCTGGCCGGTATCATGGGGCTGCTTTACGTCGGCCTGATCAAGGCGGCGTCGCTGTCGCTTGCCGAACCTCTCGTGCTGCCGTCGGTCGCCGCCGCCGTCATCGGCGGAACGTCGATCTTCGGCGGCCGCGGCAGTTACACGGGCACCATCGTCGGGGCGTTGATCCTGACCGTGCTCACCACGCTGCTCACCATCCTGCAGATGCCGGAAGGCGCGCGCCGCATCCTGTTCGGCGCGATCGTTCTCCTCGTCACGGCCGCCTATCTCCGGATCATCGAGGATCGGTAGACTTTACGGCGTTTTGCGTCCGCGCGGCGACGCTGCTGCCTCCGGCATGCGGTAGCCCAGGCTCATCACCAGCGTCTGGCAGAGCACCATCGCCGGCACCTGGCTCCGGAAATGCCCTAACCGCGCCTCCTTGACGAAAAGCACATGCGAGGCGAGCGGCGCGACCGGGCTTAGTTCGTTGTCGGTGATGGCGAGCACGGTGCGGCCGGCGGCGTGGGCATTGCGCGCCAGCTCGACTGTTTCTGGCGTGTAATCGTCGAAGGTGACGACCAGCAGCGCGTCGTCAGCATCCATCGCGGCCAGCTGCTCGGCGCGCATCGAGCCGAGATTGTCGAGCAGGAAGGCGCGCTTGCCGATGCGCGACAGGCCGTAATAGGTGTAGCTGCCGACGCCGAATGCGCCGCGCGCCGCAGCTATGTGCACGGCCTTCGCTTCCTGCAGCGCGTCGACGAAGGGCGTCAGCGCGGCGCCGGCAATGTCCTCGCGCAACCTGAGCAGCGCGTCGAAAGCCGCCTGGATGAAGGTCTCGGCGACCTGATGCGGGTCGCGAGGGTCGCCGGGCTCGTGGGGGCCGGTGGCGGATGCGACCTCGCGGTTCACGGCCCGCAGGCGGTCGGCATAGGACATGCGCGGCCCGAGCAGCCGCTGCTTGAACATCGCCTGCAGCCCGGCAAAGCCGTCGAAGCCGAGCTCCTTGGCGAAACGCGTGATCGCCGAAGGCGGCACGCCGGCGCGCCGCGCGATCTCGACGATGGTGAAGATCGCCGCATCCTCCGGGTTGTTCAGCAGATACTGCGCGACCTCTTGCAAACGCCGGCTGAGCGAGGGCTTTCGCGTCAGCAGCGTGGCGACGAACTCGCCGTAGTCGCGCCTGCTGTCCGTCTCCTCGCTCACGCAATCCTCCCCACGCCATCATAGCCTGCCGGCGTCGCTTCGGCCATCGCGCCGCCGAGCGCCTTCGCCACGCCCTCGCCAAGCATCGCCCGTGAGCGCGAGGCAACGCGTCCGATCAAGCCCGCATCCTCCGCCAGCCTTTCGCCGAAGATCGCGCGATTGCCGATGAACAGCCTTGTGAAGACGCCGATGTCGCCGGATGATTGCCGGGCGATGCCGGCTATGAACGGCATGATCTGGTCGCTTGCGTCCCAGGCCGAGCCGAACGCCGGCTGCGACTTCGCCAGGTAGGCGACCCAGCCGGCGATCGCGGTCTCCAGTAGCGGCGACGGCAGCCCCTTTGCCATGCGGTCGCGCAGCGGCTGCAAGATGCGCTGGTTGATCTTCTGCGAGCCGTCCGTCGCGATCTGGTGGTTGGCGTGGCGGATCGCCGGATTGCCGAGCCGCGACAGCGTCAGCTCAAGATAGGGGCGGACCTGCATGCTCGGCACGAAAGGCAGCACGGCCGCTGTCTCGTCGAGGATCGTGCGCGTGGCGAAATTTTTCAGCATCGGGTCGCGCACGTCGTCGCATGTCGTGCCGAGCCCCGACAGCGCACCGAGATAGGA
The DNA here is from genome assembly GCF_040049215.1 of Mesorhizobium sp. KR9-304. NCBI lineage: Bacteria > Pseudomonadati > Pseudomonadota > Alphaproteobacteria > Hyphomicrobiales > Phyllobacteriaceae > Mesorhizobium > Mesorhizobium sp. KR9-304. Next base: position 134,636 of record NZ_JBDZDN010000006.1, read on the forward strand.
GAGCGCCGACTGGCAGGCGTTGAGCACGCGCATCTTCACGAACTCGTAAGGCTCGACATCCTTGACGAATTCCGCGCCGGCGATATCCCAGCGCGGGCGAGGGCGGTTGAAGTCGTCCTCGATCACCCATTGCCGGAACGGCTCGCCCACCACCACGCCTTCGTCTCGGTAACCGGCAATCTGCTCGACGCGGGCCAGATCATCCGGCCGCGTCGCCGGCACGATGCGGTCGACCATGGTCGAGGGGAAACGCACATTGTCTGATATCCAGACCGCGAGTTTTTTGTCGACCGCTTCCGAAAAACTCGACACGACATTTTTGAGGATATGTCCGTTGCCGGGTATGTTGTCGCAGGAGATCAGCGTCACCGGCGCGTTCGCCGCCATGCGCCTAGCGAGCATTTCGGAGAGGAACCCCGGCAGCGACCGCCGTCCCGACGCGCGCTTCAGGTCCTCGGCGATCTCCGGCCGTTCCCAGTCGATCGCACCGCTCGCCGGTATGTGGCAGTAGCCTTTCTCCGTCACCGTCATGGTGATCACGTCGACGCCGGGATCGGCCAGCGCCTCGATCGCCCTTTCCGCTTCCCTGTCCGCGTCCACCACGCGCCTGATCGCGCCGATCACCCGCGCCTCGGCTTTTTCTCCGTCGACCAGCAGGCGCGTGTAGAGCCCATCCTGCGGGGTGAGCTGCTCTTCGATCGATGGCGGTCTGATGTTGACGCCGATCTCGGCGCGGTTGTCCGCGCCAGCCTCCAGCGCGTCCTCCGTGTATTCGGCCTGGTGGCAGCGGTGAAACGCGCCGACGCCGACATGGGCGAAGCCGATCCGTGTCCTGGCCCGATCGTAGCCCGGCCTGCGCACGCTGCCATGTGCGCGCGCAAGCTTGCCGCTGTTCAGGCGCTTCATGCGTCGCGCGGCCCGACGGCCGACTGCTCCTGGTCGATCAGCGCGCCGGTCATGGGCTCCGAGGCAGGCGACAGCAGGAAATGCGTCAGCCGCGCCACGTCCTCGGGCGTCAGCAACCGGCCGAACGGCTGCTGGGCAGCCTGCGCGGCGAGCCAGTCGGGTCCCTTGCCAAGCGTCTGCGCATGCATGATGCGCTCGGCCGGCGTGTCGGCCCAGCCCATATTGATCCCGTTGATGCGGATGCGCTCGAAGCGGTGCGCATGCGCGGCGTTCTTGGTGATCAGCGCCAGCGCCGCCTTGCTGGCGGAATAGACCGCGAGGTCGGTGGCCCCGCCATGCACGTTGATCGACAGGATGTTGACGATAGCGCCCGGCTTCTCGCGCGTCCGCATGTCGGCGATCGCCCGCTGCATCAGGAAGAAGGGCGTCTTGGCGTTGACGGCGTGCAGCCTGTCCCACATCTCGGGAGTGGCGGTGACCATCGATCCCCTGTCGGTGGCGCCGGCGGCGTTCACCAGCGCGTCTATGCGGCCGAACCTCTGGAGTGCCGCGTCCGCCACGAGGTCGGCTGCGTTCGGCTCGGCGAGATCCGCCGATACGAAATGCGCCTTGGCGCCGAGCGCTTCGATCTCCGCGACCACGGCCGCGCCGCGCGCCCCGTCGCGGCCGCAGATCAATATGGCTTCGGCGCCGTTGCCGGCAGCTTCCAGCGCGACGGCGCGGCCGACGCCCTGGGTCGAGCCCGTGACGATCAGCGCACTTCCGGCAAGGGACAGGTTCATCGTCGCGCAACTCGATTTCTATTTGGGGAAAAATAGAAAAATCGTTCCGTTCGGTCAAGCCGCCGAATCGCGGATTGACAGCTTCGATGCCGCCGCCGATCAATGGCAAGGCAGCGGGGTCGCCTTGCGCATGCGTTTTTTCCGATCTCCCGGATCGATGAGTGTGGCGCTTGCGCGCCTCGCCGGGCTCGTGCTCCTTCTTCTGCTGCTCGGCTTGCGCGTGGCCGACCCGCTTTTCGTCTCCGCCATCCGCAACCAGGGCTTCGACATCTTCCAGCGGCTTTACCCGCGCCCGCCGGTCAAGCAGCCGGTCGTCATCGTCGACATCGACGAAAAGAGCCTCGAGCAGGTCGGACAATGGCCGTGGCCGCGCTCGGAGGTCGCGCGGCTGATCGACAGGCTGACGGCGATGGGAGCCATCGACATCGGTTTCGACGTTGTCTTCGCCGAGCCCGACCGCCTGTCGCCGGACCGCATCGCCGAGGACAATCCCGATCTGCCCGACGCGCTGAGGGCCGGGCTGCTCGCGCTTCCTTCCAACGAGCAGGTGCTTGCCGACGCGATCGGCCGCTCGCGCGTCGTCGTCGGCGAGACGAGCGTGCGAGTTGACGACCAGTCGCTCGCCGGCGGCAAGCGCGACATACCGGAGGTGCCGCACGCCGCGCTCGGCGGCGATCCGGTTCCGTACCTGCTGAAGTTCCCGCGCCTGGTGCAGAACATGCCGGTCATCTCGCAAGTCGCGGCGGGACGCGGCCTGTTCACGGTCGAACCGGACCCGGACGGCATCTTCCGCCGCGTGCCGCTGGTGATGATGGTCGAGGACAAGGTGCGCCTGGCGCTTTCGGCCGAGATGCTGCGCATCGCCACCGGGGGCCAGGCGTTTGCGATGAAGACGGGCGATGCCGGCCTCGAAGGCATCGTGGTCGGCGGGGTCTTCGTGCCGACCGACGGCAACGGACGCGTCTGGCCGTGGTTCAACGGCTCCTCGCGCGAGCGCTACGTCTCGGCCGGCAGTGTCATGCTGGGCGAGGCGCCGGCCGCCAGCATAGCCGGACACATGGTGCTGGTCGGCACCTCGGCCGTCGGGCTGGAGGATTTTCGCGCCACTCCAGTCGCGGCGTTCATGCCCGGCGTCGAGATCCATGCGCAGATCATCGAGAACGTGCTCACCCAGCAGTTCCTGCATCGCCCGGCCTATGCCATCGGCATGGAACTGGTCTTCGTTCTTGCGGCCGGACTTTTCGTCATCTGGTTCGTGCCGCGCATCGGCGCGTCCTATTCCTTCTTCGCAGCCGTCTCGATGATCGGCATGGTCGCCATCGGCGCGTTCTGGGCGTTCTATTCCCGGCGCATGCTGATCGATGCTTCCTTTCCGATGGGGGCGCTGGCGGCGCTCTTCATGCTGATGGCGACCGCCAACTACATGCGCGAGGAGCGCCAGAAGCGCCAGATCAGGGGCGCCTTCGGCCAATATCTCTCGCCGGCGCTGGTCGACCGCCTCGCCGATCATCCCGAACAGCTCAAGCTGGGCGGCGAGACGCGTGAACTGACGCTGCTCTTTACCGACGTGCGCGGCTTCACCACCATTTCCGAAAGCTTCAAGTCCAATCCGCAGGGCCTGACAAGGCTGATGAACCGGTTTCTCACCGCGCTGTCGAAGGCCATCCTGGAACGCGACGGAACGATCGACAAATATATGGGCGACGCCATCATGGCGTTCTGGAACGCGCCGCTCGATCTTCACGATCATGCACTTCGTGCGTGCCGGGCCGGGCTCGACATGGTGAAGCGCGCCAGCGACCTGAATGAGGAACGGCGCAAGGAGGTCGAGCAGAACCCGGAGGAAGACTTCCACGAGATCAGGATCGGCGTCGGCATCAACACTGGCCAGTGCGTGGTCGGCAACATGGGCAGCGACATGCGCTTCGACTACACCGCGCTGGGTGACACGGTTAACCTCGCTTCGCGCCTCGAAGGCCAGTCGAAGCCTTACGGCGTGGCCGTGATATTGGGCGACAGCACCGCGATTGCGGTCGGGGACAAGCTGGCCGTTTTGGAGATCGACCGGATCCGGGTGAAGGGCAAGAATGAGCCGGAGCGCATCCATACGCTGATCGGCATGGAGGAAATGGTCGCCGACCAAGGCTTCCAGGCGTTGCGCACGGCCAATCTGGCCATGCTCCAGAATTACAGGGCGCAGGAGTGGCAAGCCGCGTCGGAGGCGCTAGCCGGCATGGAGCCGATCGCCGTTCGCCTTGGCGTCGAGCTCGACGGCTACATCGCGCTCTATCGTTCGAGAATCGAATATTTCCGGGAGAACCCTCCCGGGGAGGATTGGGACGGCGTTTACGTCGCCGCCACGAAGTAAACATGTGGCGCGTTCGCCTCACAGCAATTCGAAAATCTTGGGATAAGTCCGGATTTCCTTGCAGTGCAGCATCATCCCTGTCCTTTTAACAAGGAATAGTATATGAACGGCGGCGTTTAGGGGTTCGGGCGTATGGTGGGGTTGCGCGTCGGAGGAATTGCAATCGCCATTGTCATGGCGGCGACGACTTTTCATGCGCGGGCAACCACCCTTCGTGAAGCGGTTCAACAGGCGGTTCTCACCAATCCCAGGATCGACGCCGCGCAGGCGAACCGCAGGGCCACCGAATACTCCTTCAAACAGGCCAAGGGCCGCTTTTTGCCCGAGGTCGAGATCAATGCCGATATCGGCCAGCAGAAGATCGACCGGCCGGAAGGACTCGGACCCGACGTAAACAACACATGGCAGGATCGCCGGCAGGCCGGGATCAGCATCCGCCAAGTTCTGTTCGACGGCTGGGACCGCGCCAACGACATCTATCGCACGCAGGCGAGCATTTCGGCGGCTTCCTTCAGGGTCATGGTCCGTTCGGAAGCGGTCGGTTTGAATAGCGTCGAGGCGTATATCGACGTCATTCGGCACCGCGACCTCCTTGCCCTCGCTCAGGACAATTTGAGGCGCCATCAGGCGCTTTTGCGCATCATCCAGGAGCGCTATGACGGCGGCCGGGCGCCGATCGGCGATCTGCAGCAGACGATTGAACGCGTCGAGGCCGCCAAGGCGCTGGTGGCGCAGATCAAGGTCTCAAGCGAGACTGCCAGAGCCAAATACAAGAACGCTGTCGGCATCTCTCCGTCGGACCTGAAGTCTGTCAGCTACGCGACCGGTATCCCGAAAAGCGTCGCCGACGTCACCAACCGCGCGATCCGTAACAATCCGCGCGTCAAGGAAGCCGTCGCCGAGACCGAAGTCTCCTATTTCGACAAGGAGCAGTTCCGCTCCACCCTCTACCCTCAGGTCTATCTCGAAGGCAACGCTATGGCCGGAGAGAATCTCGAAGGCACGCCCGGCCGCGACAACGAGCTGGAGGCGATGGTGGTTTTGCGCTGGAAGCTGTTCGACGGCGGCGTCAGGCGAAACCGCACGGCCGAACTCGGCGAGCGGTATTCCGAGAAGCTCTCCGAACAGATGATCCTGGTGCGCGAACTCACCCAGGAGGTCGAAATCGCATGGGCGCGCCTCGTCGATGGCCGCGCCGAGGTGCAGGCGATCCAGCGCGAGGTGGACCAGAACATCAAGGTCGTCGCCTCCTATCAGGATGAATACAACGCCAACAAGCGCAGCCTGCTCGACGTACTCGACGCGGAGAACTCCAAGTTCGCGAGTCAGTTCGAGTTGTCCAACGTAACCGCGCTGCACGTCTTTTCCAGCTACGAGCTGCTCGCTCAGATGGGTGTCCTCCTGGACACCCTTGGCGTCCAGGCGCCGGAAATTCCGGATGTGCCGGCAGATCCACTGCCGGCATTTTTGCGTTCGCCCGCGAAGTCGCAGTTCGACATTCCGGCGCTGAGTCAGGAATGACGCCCGTTCTAGGGTCTGATCACGAAAAGTTGCTGACTGTTCGGACAAGATTCTGTCGGCATATCAATGAAATAGAGGCAACTCCGATGTCATTGGAATGGAATAGAGCATCGGACCGAAAAGTGCGCAGCGGTTTTCGGACAAATCCGATGCTGAAACAAAGAGATAGAGCGGCGAAGCGATTCCGGTTGAGCGTTCGCCGCGCTAGTCTCCGGCAAATGCCGAGTCGGCCTCGGGTCGCGGTGACAGGTGGAACAAAGGCATAGATTTTTCGGCGGAAGCGCCGACCCGGAGCCAGGCCCCGGGCCCGGCGCCTTCGACGTTCACGATCCGCTGCTCGCCGCGCTCGAATATCTCGCCGGCCATCACGACCGGCCGTTCTCGGCCGCCGCGGTGCTGCAGGGCCTGCCGCTGCAGGGCGGATTGCTGACGCTCGACCTCTTTGCCCGCGGTGCCGAGCGGCTCGGCTTCGAGGCCAAGATCGTCGACCGCCGCCCCTCGGAAGTGTCGGGCCTGGTCTGCCCCTTCATCGTTCCCCTGAAGAGCGGCGACGTGGCCATCGTGCTGGAAAAGCGCCACCGCTCGCGCAGGGCCTCGGTTATCGTGCCGGGCGTGTCGGACGTGAAGAAGATGCGGCTCTCCGAGCTCGACCGAATGGGGACCGACATCGTCATCTACGTCGCCGATCGCCGTCAGCAGGAGGCGGTCGCGTCCGATGCAGCGATGATGCGGCGCATGAAGGGCCATTGGCTGTGGTCGGTCGTCTGGCGGCTCTGGCCGACCTGGAACTACGTCGTCCTCGCGGCGCTGGTGATCAATCTCCTGGGCCTCGCTTTGCCGCTCTTTGTGATGAACGTCTACGACCGCGTCATCCCGAACAATTCCGTCGCCACGCTGTGGGCGCTGGCCGCCGGCGTGGCGATCGCGCTCGGCGCCGACTTCGTGCTGCGCATGCTGCGCGCCGGCGTCATCGAGAATTCCGGCCGGCGCGTCGACATGAAGGTCTCCGCCGCGCTTTTCGAGCAGGCGCTCGACGCCACCATGGCCAGCCGTGCGGCGCGCGCCGGCGAGTTCGCCAACCACATCCGCGAGTTCGAGCAGGTGCGCGACTTCTTCACATCGTCGAGCATCGTGTCCGTCATCGACCTTCTGTTCATCGGCGTGTTCCTGGGGCTGCTCTATATGATCGTCGGCGAACTGGCGCTGGTGCCGCTCATAGCAGTGCCGGTGGTGCTGGCCGCGACGCTGCTCATCCAGATACCGCTGTCGCGCTCGGTCAACGCCGCCCAGCTCACCAAGACGAGCAGGCACACGATCCTGGTGGAATCGATGGTCTCCATCGAGACGGTCAAGGCCGTGGCGGGCGAGAGCGTGCTGCAGAAGAGGTGGGAGGACGCGGTCGCCGGCTCGGTCCGCGCCAGCTCCTCCATGCGCTTCTGGTCCTCCCTCGCCATGTATTTCACCATGCTGGTGCAGCAGGGCGTCAGCGTCGTGCTGATCGTCTGGGGCGTCTATCTCGTCGGCGCGGGCAGCATCACCATCGGCGCGCTGATCGCCTCCAACATCCTTGCCGGCCGCGTGCTCGCGCCTCTTGGCTCGATCGCCATGACGCTGGCGCGCGCCCAGACTTCGTTTTCGGCGCTGCGGCAGCTCAACCAGATGATGCGGCTCGACCGCGATCACAAGGCGCCGCCGAGTGGCGGCGGCCGCATCGACCAAGGCCGGCTCGAAATCCGCGATCTCGAATTCGCCTATCGGGGCCAGCAGGCCAAGGCGCTCGATGGCCTGTCGCTCAGGATCGCGCCGGGCGAGCGGGTCGGCATCGTGGGGCGTGTCGCCTCGGGCAAGTCGACGCTCGGCAAGCTGCTGTGCGGCCTCTACACGGCCGACAATGGCGCCGTCATCATCGACGGCACCGACGTCAGGCATTGCTGGATGGCCGACCTGCGCAAGGCGGTCGCCTATGTCGGTCAGGAGCCGGAACTGTTCGCCGGCACGCTCAGGGAAAACATCCTCTTCGGCAAGCAGGGCGACGACAAGGCATTCGAGGAAGCCGCCCGCGCGTCCGGCATCGCCTCGCTCGCCCAAAGTCATCCGCTCGGCTACGCTCTGCCGGTCGGCGAGCGGGGCCGCGCCATCTCCGGCGGCCAGCGCCAGGCGGTCGCCATCGCCCGCGCGCTGCTCGGCAAGCCGCGCGTGCTCTTCCTCGACGAGCCGACCAGCGCGATGGACAATCTCACCGAGGCGGCCTTCATTCGAAGTTTTCGCAACTGGCTGAAGCCGGACGTCACGCTCATCCTCTCCACCCATCGCGTGTCTATGCTCGAACTGGTCGACAGGCTCGTCGTGCTCGAAAACGGCCGCGTCGCCGCCGATGGGCCGAAGGACAAGGTGCTCGCCTCGCTGCTCAAGCGCAAGCTGGTTGCCCCAAATGGTCAGTCGGACGGTCAAGCCGGCGATCGACCGGTCGGCACGGAGGGCGCCGATGGCTGACGTCGACCTCAACTTCGCCAACGATCCGCGCGCGGCGATCGAATCCTCGGTGACGCCCGGCGCCTGGCGGATCCTGATGGTGATCGCCGCCGTCTTCGCGCTCGGCGTGCTGTGGGCGTCGGTCGCCCATGTCGAGCAAATGGCCACCGGCTTGGGCCGCGTCATCCCGTCGAGCCAGGTGCAGGTCGTGCAGAGCCTGGAGCCCGGCATCGTGGCTGAAATCCTCGTCAACGAGGGTGATCGTGTCGAGGCCGGCCAGAACCTGATCCGCATCGACGACACCGGCGTTTCCTCCAGGCTCGGCGAGTTGCGCCAGCAACAGCTTGCGCTTGCCGCCGAGCTCGACCGGCTGAACGCCCAGGCAAGCGGCGCGGCCGCCTATTCGCCGCCGGCCGTCATGGCGGCGGGTTCCGAGCCCTTCTACCGCGACCAGCTTGCGGTCTTTCTCGCCGACCGGCGCAAGCTCGACGAGGCGATCGTCATCCGCCGCCAGCAGCTCGTCCAGCGCCGCCAGAACCTGCGCGAGGCGGAAGCGACCGCCGCCAAGCAGGCCGCCTCCCTGGAACTCGCCGAGCGGGAGCTGGAGCTGACCCGCGCCCTGTTCGACAAGAAGGCTGTGCCCGAGCTCGAGCTGCTGCGCATCGAGCGCGCCGTGACCGAGCTGCGCGGCGATCTTGCGATCTGGCAGGCCGCGAAGCTGAGGCTCGAGGCCGAGGTGTCCGAGGCCGAAGCGCAGGTCGAGGCCGAGCAGTCGGCCTTCCTGGCCGATGTCCAGGCGCGCATCTCCAAGGTCAACGCCGAAATGTCCGTCGTGCAGGAAAGCCTGCGCGGCGCCGACGACCGCGTGCGCCGGGCGATGCTGAAGTCGCCGGTCGGCGGCGTCGTCAACAAGGTGAACGTGGCGACGATCGGCGAGGTCATCGCGGCGGGCGCAAGCGTGGTCGAGATCGTGCCGGCCGACGACACGCTGCTCGTCGAGACGCGCATCCGGCCGCAGGATGTTGCCTTCATCCACGCCGGCGCCAAGGCCACCGTGCGCCTGAGCGCCTACGACTACACCAAATACGGCACGCTTGCCGGGGTGGTCGAACGCATCGGCGCCGACACCATCACCGACGAGGAAGGCGAGACGTTCTACCAGGTGATCGTCAGCACCGGGGCCGCCGACCCCGGCGCCGAGATCCGTGTCATACCGGGCATGGTCGCCACCGTGGACATCTCCAATGGCGAGCGGACGGTGCTCGAGTACCTCTTGAAACCGGTTCTGAAGATCCGCGACCAGGCACTGCGCGAGGCGCAGTAGTATGCTTTCAGCTCGGGCGCCTCGGCGTCCGATAGTTTACCCTAACTCCATGCACACGTTTACGTTACGGTAAGGTTTGTGGACTCCGGCATCCTTAGCCGGTATGCTGCAGTGCGAATGGGCTGACGGTGCGCCGTCAGGGGAACATGTCGACCATGGCCACAGGGAGCGCAGTCGGCGACGGGTCTTCCGTCGGTCCTATAAACCTGTCTCATGACGGTGGCGATTCCGTTCGCATCGCCGATCCCGCAGCGCTGTTCCTCGGCGACTATTCGCGCCAGGGTCACGACCTGCTCATCGAGCATGACGGGGCGTCGTTCCTCGTCCAGGATTATTTCGCAGGCCCTGGCGCCAATCTCGTCGCGCCGAGCGGCGCCTTCCTGACGCCTTCCGTTGTCGAGGCGCTGGCCGGCCCGAACGCGCCGGGCCAGTACGCCCAGGCTGGCACTGAACCCGCCGGAACCGAACCGGCCGCCGCCGCCCTGACCGAGATCGGCAAGGTGGTGTCTGTCAGCGGAACAGCGACCGCCACGCACAGCGACGGCGTAACCGTCAACCTCGCCTCGGGCGATCCGGTGTACCAGGGCGACGTCGTGCGGACCGGGCCGGAGTCCAAGCTCGGCATCTCGTTCATCGACGACTCCGTGTTCTCCATGTCGGCCGATGCGCGCATGGTGCTCAACGAGCTTGTCTTCGATCCCGCCAAGGCGTCCGAAAGCTCGATGGTCGTCGACCTGGTGCAGGGCTCGTTCGTCTTCGTCACGGGCCAGGTCGCGCCGGCAGGCAACATGAAGGTCGAGACGCCCGTCGCCACGATGGGCATACGCGGCACGACGCCCAAGGTTCTCGTCAACACCGACCTCGGCGTCACCGAATTCACCATCCTGCCCGATCCCGACAGCGGCAAGATCGGCAGCTATCTCCTCCTCGACAAGACCACGGGCGAGATCCTGGGGACCGTCGAATCCGTCGGCGACAAATGGGTCATCACCAGCCTGTCGGGCGAAGCCGTCAAGATCGCCAAGTCAGGCCTCGACCTGCTCGAGGACGATGCGGCGCTCAACGACATACGCGAGGCCGTGTCGAAGGCGCTCGGCCAGCGCACGGAGCTCAACGGCGCCAACTCCTTCCAGCAGGTAACCTTCGACTCGTCGTCCTCCGCTGGCGGGCCGGGGGACGGGACCGGCGGCTCCAATGACGGCAATGGCGCCGGCGGAGGCAATGGCGGAGTCGACCCGAACCCCGGCAGGGACGACCCCCCGATAGCGGGGGATGACCAGTTCACGCTCGACGAGGATTCCTCGACGACCGCCAGTGTCATCGACGGATCGGTCGGCGGCACGGATGTCGATCCCGACGGCTTCGGCGTTTCGGTTACCGAGGTCGACGGGGCGCCTCTCACCTTTGTCTCGGGCATGGCGCACGTGATTCTTCCCTCCGGCGCGGAACTCGCGATGACGCCCGGCGGCGGCTTCACCTATAACGCCGTCGACGCCTTCGACTGGCTGGCCGTCGGCGAGCAAACCATCGATACCTTCACCTACACGATCCGCGACCAGAATGGCTTCACCGACACGGCGACGGTGACGGTGACGGTCATCGGCCGCAACGACCAGCCGGAAATCCAGATCGTCAAGGTCGATGGCAGTATCGTCGATGTCGACGAGGCGCCGACCGTCCCGCCGCAGTCGGATGCCGGCACGCTGCAAACCGACGGCAGCATCACATTCACCGATGTCGATCTGAGCAACCTGCCGACTGCGACATTCGCCGTCTACTCGATATCGGCAGTGGGCCAGGACGGCCAGCCGCTGGTGCTGACGAACCCCCAGATCGCGGCGATCGAGGCCGCGTTCTCGATCTCGGCCGAACCCGGCAACACCAACAACGGCACGATCAACTGGGACTATTCGATCCAGGAAGTCGACCTCGACTTCCTGGGCGCGGACGAGGTCGTGACGGTCATCTTCACCATCACGGTCAGCGACCACAGCACCGGCACGGACCCGAACGACGAGCCCCCAACCGCGACCCAGAATGTCACCATCACGATCTACGGGTCGGAAGCCGACGCCCCGGTGATCACGGCCGTCGATGTGGATGGCGCTGTATCGGATATCGCCGAGACGAACCCCAGTGCGTCCGACGCCATGATCCGCCAGACGACAGGCTCGATCACCTTCGCCGATGTCGACGAGACCGATCGGCCGGTCGCGACATTCGAGACCAAGGCAATCACCGCGGTCCAGGGCGTCAACTCGCCACTGGTGCTGACACAGGATCAGTACGACGCAATCGAGGCGGCGTTCTCGATCAACCCCGATGGGGTACCGGGCTCGAACACCCATAACGGCACGGTGACCTGGGATTATTCGATCCTCGAATCCGAACTCGATTTCCTGGCGTTGGGCGAGACCGTCACCGCCGTCTACACCATCACCGTGACCGACGACGAGGGCGAGACCGATACGGTCGACGTGACCGTCACGATCACCGGCGCCAACGATCATCCCTTCATCACCGTCGAAAGCGGCGACGACGTATCGGAGACGCTTGACGAGGCCGAGACGGCGTTGACGACCTCCGGCTCGTTCTCGGTGCTCGATGTCGACGTGACCGATGTCGTGACGGTGAAATCGATCACGGTCGCGACGTCCGACAACGCCAGCGGCGCGCCG
>NZ_JBDZDN010000006.1:146786-185544 GCF_040049215.1 Mesorhizobium sp. KR9-304
CGGCTCGTTCTCGGTGCTCGATGTCGACGTGACCGATGTCGTGACGGTGAAATCGATCACGGTCGCGACGTCCGACAACGCCAGCGGCGCGCCGAACGACGCGGCGCTGCTCGGCATGCTGACGCTCGACCCGCTGGTCGACGGCGAGATCATCGACGGCACCGAGACCACCGGCAGCGTCGGCTGGAGCTTCAACTCCGGCCTCGACCAGTTCGACTATCTGGCGGTCGGCGAGCAACTGACCATCACCTACACGGTGACGGTGACCGACGACAACGGCGCCGAGGACACGCAGACGATCACCCTCGTCATCGAGGGCACCAATGACGCGCCAACACTTATGCCAGTCGTAGGCGATACCGATATTTTCCTGGTTGATCATATCGCCGCGGCGGACCGGGTCTATCTGAATGATGGCAGCGGGCAGTTCACCGACTCGGGCCAGATCCTCGGAGGAACGCTGAACGGCTCGAATATCGCGGTCGGCGACCTGAATGGAGACGGTTACAACGACGTTGTTGTGACCAATGCCGGCGGGCAGGCGACCCAAGTTTTCATCAATACGGGGTCGGGAGATTTCCTTCTGGGTCAGTCGCTTGCTGCCGAGGATGCGCGCGGCGTTGCCCTCGGCGATCTCGACGGCGACGGTGATATCGATGCAATCGTCACGTCGAGCAGTGCCGGACCGAACCGGGTGTTCCTGAACGATTCGAGTGGCAATTTCGTTGAGACAGCCACGCCGTTCGCCTATGGCAGCGACAGCCGGTCGGTCGCCTTGGGCGACATTGATGGCGACGGCGATCTTGATGCAGCCATCGGAAATGCGAGCAATCAGCCCAATCAGGTATTCCTGAACGACGGATCGGGAGTTTTCACGGACAGCGGCCAGTCGATTGGCGGGAACGTCTATACTGGCGATGTCGACCTCGGCGATCTCGACGGCGATGGCGATCTCGATCTGTTTGTCGCAAACGGCAACAATGAGCCGGATCAGGTCTTCTTCAACGATGGAAATGGCCTGTTTGTCGATTCTGGTCAGGCTCTCGGCACAGCTCAAAGCGAGAAGGCCGTGCTTGCGGATCTTGACAACGACGGCGACCTCGACGCGTTTGTCTCGTCGCAGTCGGGCGAGTCTGCCTATGTGTATCTTAACGACGGGTCAGGCGTCTTCACATCCACTGGCCAAGCGATAGGCGCCGGTGATAGCCGCGGACTTGCGCTCGGCGATGTCGACGGCGACGGCGATATCGATGCCGCTGTGGCTTACATCAGCGGCGGAACGAAAATCTATCTGAACAATGGAAATGCGTCCTTCACGCTCTCGCCCGAGGTGTTGCCGAGCGCCGCAACGGTCGCGCTGGCCGATCTGGATGGCGACGGGGAACCGGCGGCAGGCGTGAGCGAGATCGTCGATCTGGCCCCCAGTGAGAACGCGACTTTGCTCGTCGAGACCGGCGCATTCTCGTTTGGGGATGTGGACCTGACCGATGTCCATACGGTCGAAATTGAGCTTGTTTCGGCCACCGACTCGGTCAACGGCGATGTTCCGGAGCGCGGCCTTATGACGGCTGCGGTCGCGACGGATTCCACTGGCACTGGCATCGGCCAGGTAAGCTGGAGTTTCGAGGTTCAAGACGCGGCCATCGACGATCTGGCTGAAGGCCAGACCATAACTCAAGTCTACTCGGTAAGTGTCGACGACGGTGAAGGAGGCAGTGTCGAGCGGACGGTCACGGTGACGATCACCGGTACCAACGACGCGCCGGTCGCTCTAAGCGATACCGGCTTGGGCGATCCGGGAGTCGCCTCCTTGCCGTCCGGCCTCATCGCTCAGTGGTCGGCTGACGGGACGACCGAAGATGCTGCGGGCGATAATGACGGCGTGCTGCAAAATGGGGCATCGTTTGCGGCCGGCAAGTTCGGACAGGCATTCAGTTTTGACGGCATCGATGATTCCTTCTCGGCGCCGAGCACTGGACTGCCAACCGGCAATAGCGATCGAACGCTTTCGCTGTGGATGAAGGCTGATGCATTTGGGAGCGGCGAGTCGTTTCTGGCAGGCTATGGTAACTTTGGGTCAGGTGGTCAAACCTACGCTCTCGGCACATCCGGCGACACGCTCTTCTTTTCGCAATGGGGCAACGCGGTGTTCGGCCCGTCCCTGGAAGCCGGGCAATGGTATCATGTAGCTGTCACCAATGTCGGCAACTCGGTCACCCTGTATTTGGACGGCGTCGCCGTCGCCACCGGCACGATGTCCATCAATACCCCGGCGGGTACGGACTTCTTGGCTGGCGCGCGTCCGCAGATCAGTATCCCCGGCCTGTTGCAGGGCGAGGTGGATGACATCCAGGTCTACGATCGCGCACTGACCGCCGAGGAAATCCAGTCCATCCACCACAACGTGCTCGACAACGACACCGACGTTGACAGCGGCGACAGCCTCTCGGTGGTCGGCGTTGCGGCAGGCACGCCGCCAGGAGATGTTTCGGGCCAGGTCGGATCGCCTGTTGCCGGTGTCTATGGCGCCCTGACGCTCGGTGCGGACGGCACCTGGACTTATGCCCGCGACGATGGCGATCCCGATACGCAACAGCTCGGCGAAGGCGAAGCCGCCACCGACGTCTTCACCTACACGACGGCCGATGCTCAAGGCGCGACGTCCACTACCTCCTTGAGCATCGCCCTGCATGGCATCAATGACATGCCGGTGGTAACGGGCGCTGAGTGGGTCCCGGACGATCCGGACAATCTTTCGGCGATGATTTCGATCGCTTTCGCCGACGCCGACTTGACGGACACCAACTACAATGTGCGTGTGATCGACGTTCACGTCGACGATCCGGAGGGGCTGCTCTCCGACGGGTTGGATTTGGAAGGATTGGTGACGGGCATCGCCGAAAAGGCGTCCGGGGAAACCTCCGGCACGGCCACGCTGACCTTCACGGCGGACGAGACCGATTTCGATCTTGTCGACGGGCAACAGGTGACGCTTCTCTATACCGTTTCGATCGAGGACGGAGCGAACGGTGTCGCCCTTCAGAATTTTGTAGTGACGATTTCCGGAACCGGGTCAGGACCCGTGGTCTCCGATGTGACCATTCTAGACGATGTTTCAGTCGGTGCATTCCAAAGCATCGTTACTGGCACGCCTGGTGACGACACCTATGACAACGGTGTCACCCAACTCGAAGGGACCTCGGGCGCCGATCTGATCGTCGGCCTTGCCGGCGCGGACGAACTTATCGGCAATGGCGGTGACGACTGGCTGTTCGGCGGTCGTGGCCACGACTATCTCGAAGGCGGTGAGGGCGACGATACGCTGAACGGCGGTCAGGGAGACGACTGGCTCGTCGGTGGCAAGGGCGACGACACCTATGTCGGCGGCGACGGTTTCGAGGAGTACGACGCCATCAGCTTCAGGGGCGAAACCGGCACGAGCGGCGTTTACGCGAATCTCGCAACCGGAGTGGTGACGGACACCTACGGCAACAGCGAGTCGGCGACCGGAATTGAAGAGGTTGACGGCTCGGCCAATGACGACACATTGATCGGCAACGAGGCACACAACTTTTTCCGCGGGCATGGGGGTTCTGACACCTATGACGGCGGTGCGGGCGATTACGACCAGGTCGCGTTCGACGAGGAGGCGGGCGGCTTTCAGGGCGCAGAGGTCGATCTCGCACTTGGCTCTGGCACCGACACCTACGGCAATGCCGAGACCTTCACCAGCATCGAGGTGCTGCGCGGATCGCAATGGATCGACACGTTCACCGGCGACGATGGCGTGAACGAATTCTACGGACTGGCCGGCGCCGACGTCCTCGACGGCGGGGATGGCGACGACACGGTCCGCTACGATCGCGATGCCGACTTCGGCGGCGTCGACGGTGTCACGGTCGACCTCGCGGCGGGCACCGCGATCGACGGCTTCGGCGATGAAGATGCACTGTCCAACATCGAGAATGTGCGCGGCACCGACTCTATCGACGAGCTGACCGGCGACGACAACGACAACGAGTTGTTCGGTCTCGGCGGCAACGATACGCTGAGCGGCGCTGACGGCAATGACTACCTGGAAGGCGGCGCCGGAAACGACGAGCTGATCGGTGGTAGCGGAGACGACTACCTGGTGGGCGGCGAGGGCGACGACACCTATCATGGCGGCGGCACAGGTCCCGACCAGTTCGACGTGGTCAGCTTCCGGGACGAGACGGGCGGTTCTGGCGTCGTTGTGGACCTGGCGGCCGGGACCGCGACCGATACCTACGGCAACGAGGAGACGCTGATCGACATCGAGGAGGTCGACGGATCGCAGAACGACGACACCATTGTGGGCAACGACGCGGACAACTTCTTCCGCGGCTTCGATGGAGCCGACAGTTATGACGGCGGCGTTGGCTTCGACCAGGTCGCCTACGACGCGGAAACCGGCGATAACGGAGTCGTGATTGACCTTAGTGTGTTGGATGTCGACGGCTTTGCCACGGGCACGGACACCTACGGCAAGGTCGAAAAGTTCAAGAGCATCGAAATGTTGCGCGGCTCGGAAAACGCCGACGCCTTCATCGGCGACGACGGCGACAATATTTTCCGCGGCATGGCCGGCGACGACGTCATGGACGGCGGCGATGGTTGGGACACGGTCCGATACGACCGCGACGTCAACAGGGGCGGAACGTCGGGCGTCACCGTCAGTCTCTTGGCGGGTACGGCGACCGACGGTTTCGGTGACAGCGATACCTTGTTCAACTTTGAGCGCGTGGTTGGAACGGAAACCGACGATTGGCTGATCGGCGACAACCTGGATAACGAACTGATCGGTCTTGGCGGCGCGGACAGCCTCGACGGCTTCTCTGGCAATGACTATCTCGAAGGTGGCGCGGGTGACGACATACTCGACGGCGGTCAGGGGGACGACTATCTGGCCGGCGGGGAGGGCGATGACACCTATATCGGCGGTGACGGTCCCGACCAGTATGACGCGATCAGTTTCAGGGACGAGACCGGCGCGTTTGGCGTCGTGGTCGATCTGGGAGCCGGCACGGCGACAGACACTTACGACAACGTCACCATCGAATCGGTGACCGGAATCGAAGAAGTCGACGGTTCGAAGAACAGCGACATGCTGATCGGCAACGCGGACGATAACTTCTTCCGCGGCTTTGACGGAAGCGACAGCTATAGTGGCGGCGCAGGGGACTTCGATCAGGTCTCGTTCGACGACGGCGGTGGCAGTCAGGGCGCTATCATCAATCTTGCGCTGGGCACCGGCACTGACACCTACGGCAATGCGGAAACCTTCACTGGCATCGAAGTCCTGCGCGGCTCGCAATGGGCTGACACCTTCATCGGCGACGCCAACGATAACACCTTCCGCGGCATGGCCGGCGATGACACGCTGAATGGCGCCGGCGGCAACGACACCGTCCGCTACGACCGCGACGTGAACAGGGGTGGCACGGCGGAGGTCACGGTCGATCTGGCAGCGGGCACGGCAACCGACGGCTTCGGCGACAGCGACACCCTGATCGACATCGAGCATGCGCGCGGAACGCAGTTCGCCGACACGCTGTCCGGAGACGGGGACTACAACCAGCTTTTCGGGCTCGATGGCGACGACACACTGTTCGGAGATGCCGGCGATGATCAGCTATTCGGTGGCGACGGTTCCGATGATTTGACCGGTGGCTTTGGCAGCGACGAGTTCATTCTCTATGCCGGCGAAAGCGGCGTCGACGATATACTCGATTTCGAGATCGGCAACGATCTGATCAGCCTTTACGGCTATGACGAAAGCACGACGGTCATCAGTCTCGCGGACAACGGTTTGGGCGGAAGCAATCTCATGGTCGACGGTTTGGCAGTCGCCTCGCTGGCTGACGTCTCGTTCGAAACAGACCTAGTCATCGATTATACCGACCATCACGTCCTCACGATGATGGCGACCGTATGAGCATCGTGGCTGTCAGCGAAACGGCGGACGGCAGTTGATGCTCGGAGGCCGTTTATTGGGTGGGCTCGTCGTCGCGGCCGCCCTGTCGCTCCTGCTCCCCCTTCCCCTCCACGCCGCCGAAGACAACGCCGTCGTCGCCGAATCGCTGCGAGCCATGTTCCAGTCCGGTACGGCCGACACTGGGTCCGAGGCGGCCAACGCGGCGCTGCCGTCGGTCCGCGAGATCTACGAAATCCGCGATTTCAAGCCGATCTGGGTGCGCGACAACGGCCCCAAGACCAAGGCCAGGGCGCTGCTTGCCGAGTTGAAAATCTCCGGCGTGCACGGCCTGTCGCCGGAATTCTACCACGTCGCCGAGATCGAGGCGCTGATGCAGTCGTCGGAGCCTGACGACCTTGCCCGCCTCGACATGCTGCTCTCGGGCGCCGCGGTCGAGTTCGGCGGCGATCTCGCCAACGGGCGCATCGGGCCCGATCTCGCACCGTCGGAAAATGCCGTCGCGCCGCTCGCGACCACTCCGGCTGAATATGTGGCGGGGGCGGAGGCGGCCGAGAATCTGCGCGATTTCGCCGGCGCCCTGCTCAACGAGGATTTCCGCTACGTACGCCTCATCTCCAAGCTCAACGAATTCACCCGCCTGCAGGCGTCGGGGCAGTGGCCGGCCATCGACGCGGCGGGCGCGCCGATCGCGTCGGGAGCCGGCGATCCGCGCATGAAGGACATACGCCGGCTGCTGGCTCTATCCGGCGACTTGCCGATATCGCTGATGGGCGGCGGCGATCTGCATGACGACAAGACGATCGACGCCGTGCGCGGCTTCCAGACGCGGCACGGGCTCGATCCCACCGGCGCGATCGATGCCGCCACGCTCGCCGAGATGGCCGTCCCGATCGGCGATCGCATCCGTCAGATCAAGGTCAATCTGGAGCGCCGGCGCTGGCAGAACCGTGGTCTCGGCGACGAAAACATCTACATCAACCTTGCCGACAGCAATGTGAAGATCGTGCATGGCGGCCGGTCGGATCGTTTCGTCGCCGTCGCCAATGCCGCCGAGCTCGGCGCGCTGCCGACCTTCTTCGGTTCCGTGACCGGCGTCGAAGTGCGTCCCGGCGACGTGCCGGAGATCGCGCTGACCGTCCAGTCGCCCTTCATAGACCGCATAGGCGGACGGGGCTCCGAACGGGAGATCGCGATCACCGACGCGGTGTCCGTGGCGTCCGACCTGATCGCCGTCCGTGCGCTGCCCGGCGAGACCATCGATACGCTTCTCGCTTCCGATACGCCGGCCAGAATTGAGTTCGGAGAGCCGCTGCCGCTCTTCGTCACCTTCGTCACCGCCTGGGCGAATGGCGACGGCTCGGTGCATTTCCGCCGCGACCCGACGGGGCGCGACGCAAAAGTGGCCGCGCTGCTTCAGCTCGACTGATCCGTATCGCCGCCCTCTGGCCGAGTCATCGGCGCCGCCGCCCTTCGCGGCAGGACGATGCGGAACTCGGTGAACGATCCCGGCACCGTATCCATTTCGATCGTTCCGCCATGCTGCTTCACGATGATGTCGCGGCTGAGCGAAAGCCCCAGGCCGGTGCCCTGGCCGGCGGGCTTGGTCGTGAAGAACGGATCGTACATGCTCTCGCGCACGTCCGCGGCAATGCCGGTCCCGTTGTCGCGGATCCTGATCTCGACGGCGTCGCCGAGGTTTTTGGTTGATGCAGTAAGCATCGGCTCGTAGCCGCCGCCGTTGGCCGCCGCGCCGCGCCGCGCCATGGCGTCGATGCCGTTGGAAAACAGGTTGATGAGCACGCGGGTAATCTCCTGCGGGTAGAGGTCGACCGCCCCCGCCTTGGGGTCCAGTACCTTCTCCAGCTTAATATCGAAATCCCGCCGCTCGGCGCGCGCGCCGTGATAGGCGATGCCCAGGCTCTCGTCGACCACCGCGTTGATGTCGACCCTGCGGTGCTCGCCAGGGCCTTCAAGCGACTGCAGCAGCGTGTTCCTGACGGCCGATTCGGCGCGCCTGCCCTCCCACACCACCTTGTCGAGATTGGCCTTCAGCGTGTCGCCCAACTCCTCGACCTCCGCCCTGGTGCCGCCGTCGATCACCGCGCCTTCCAGCACCATGCGGATATCGTCGACAAGCTTGTTCGACCGCAGCGATTCGTCGTTGACCGCCTTCAGCCGTTCCTCGATATCCTGGCCGATGCCGGTGGTCAGCCGGCCGAGCGAGGCCAGCCTTTCCGACTCGGCCAGCCGCGCCTGAGCGGCGTGAAGATCCTGAAGCAGGGCGGCAAGTTCGCGCGCGCGCGCCTGCGCTTCGCCCGACCGTCGCGCCTCCTCGATCGCGATTGCCGCCTCGTCGGCGAATGTCTGCGCCAGCTCGATCTCAGGCCCGCTGAACGGTCCCGGCGTCGAGCGGGTCAGCGCAAAGACTCCGATCGCGGTCCCGTCATGCAGCAGCGGCACGCACAGGATCGCCCCCAGACCTTCGATCCGGGCGATCCCGGCGTGCTCCGCATCGCTGTCGGCGTCGGCGGCATGCACGACCGCGCGGTCCAGCGCCGCGCGTCCGACCCAGCTGTCCCGGCCGGGTGGCTGAGTGCGCACGAGGGGTTCGGGCATGGCGCCGGTCGCCGCGCCGACGCGGTATGCGCCGTCCTTCATCAGGTAGATCGCCGCTCCGCCGGCGTTGCAGAGCGATGCAGCCGAGGCGGTCAGCGTGGTCAGCACGCCGCCGAGTTCGAAACCGGGTCCGCTGATCGCCTTCAGCACTGCCGCGATTGCCGCCTGCCGCCGCTGCGCTTCGCCGACTTCAACCGTGCGGGCCCGCACCTCGCTCGTGCGCGTTTCGAGCGCCTCGATCAGCCGCACATTCTCGATCGCGATCACGGCCTGGTCGGCCAGCGTCGCCGCCACCGCGAATTCGGCGTCGCCGAACGGCGCCTGACGGGCGATCACCAGCGCGCCGATCGCTCCGCCGGGACCGGGCAGGGGAACCGCGATCGCATTTCCGGATGACGCGTCGCCCGCCAATTGCAGCGGTTCGGCTTCGCGCGCGGCGCGGCGTGCGAGGCCGGCCGTCTGCAGGTACCCTGCGTCGCCGAGCCAGCCGTCGGGGAAACCCACGCTGCCGGCGTTTTCCAGCTTGGCGCCGTCGCCAAGGCAGATCGCGGCCATGCCGGCGTTGCAGAGTTCGGCTGCCGAACGCGCCAGCGTGTCGAGCACCGCGCCGAGGTCGATGCGCGCGCGGCCGAGAATCGCCAGCATGCGCGCCGTCGCCTCGCGTTCGCGCAACGCCTTGCCGAGGCTCTGGTTGCGCGCGTCTAGCGCGCCGGCAAGCCGCGCCGTGCCGATCGCGACGGCGGCCTGTGCGGCGAGCGTGCCCGCCAGTTCGATCTCGTGCTCGCTGAAGGCTTCGGCGGCCACGCGCGACAGCGTCAGACCGCCTGCCTCCTCTCCGTCAAGCATGAGGGGCACGGCGAGTGTCGCTCCCCCGGTCCCGGCTGTTGTGCCCTTCGCGGCGACGAGGCGTGCTCTGCCGGCTTCCTCGATACGCAGTTCGACCGCGTCGGCGCGGCACAGTTGGGCCGCGGTTGCGACGACCGCGTCGAACACCGGCTTCGGATCGCCCTCGGCATCGCCCAGAAGCTTCAGCGCGTGGGTCGTCGCCCTCACGAAGCTGTTTGCCCCGTCGCGATCTTCGGCATGCAGCCTGCGCGCGTCTTCAAGTTCCGCCGCATGCAGATGGCGCGCCTGATCCAGTTCGGCGGCGCGGACCTTGTGGGCGTCGTCGAGCGCCTCGGCATGCAGCCTGCGCGCTTCGCCCATCTCCGCCGCGTGCTGCTGCTCCGCTGCGTCGAACCGTTGCCGCGCCTGATCCAGCTCGGCGGCGTGCAGCCGGCCGGCCTCCTCCACCGCGGCTGCATGGCGCTGCTCCGCCGCCTCGTACTTCTGGCGAGCCTCCTCGACGTCCTGGGCATGGTGCCGGCGGGCTTCGTCCATCTCCGCCGCGTGCTGCTGCTCGGCTGCGTCGAACCGTTGCCGCGCCTGATCCAGCTCGTCGGCATGGTGCCGGCGGGCTTCGTCCATCTCCGCCGCGTGCTGCTGCTCCGCCGCGTCGAACCGCAGGCGGGCTTCTTCCACTTCGGCGGCGTGCAGCTGGCGCGCCTCCTCCGCCTCCGCAGCATGCTGCTGTTCCGCCTCGTCGAACCGTTGCCGGGCCTCTTCCGCTTCCGCTGCGTGCAGCCGGCCGGCCTCGTCGAGCGCCGCCGCATGCCGCTGCTCCGCGTCTTCGAACCGTTGCCGGGCCGCCTCTACCTCCGAGGCATGCAGCCGGCGTGCCTCGTCCATCTCCGCGGCATGCTGCTGCCCCGCCGCGTCGAACTCTCGGCGAGCCTCCTCCACTTCGGCGGCGTGCAGCCGGCGGACTTCGTCCATCTCCGCCGCATGCTGCTGCTTGGCTGCGTCGAACCGCTGGCGGGCGTCTTCCACCTCGGCGGCGTGCAGCCGGCGGGCTTCCTCCATCTCGGCCGCGTGCTGCAGCCCCGCCGCGTCGAACCGCTGGCGGGCTGCTTCCACTTCCGCGACATGCAACCGGCGGATCTCGTCCAGCTCCGCCGCATGCCGCCGTTCCGCGGCCTCCAGGTCCCCGGCATGGCGCTGGCGCCATTCGTCGCGCTCGGCCGTGCGTTCGGCGAGTTGCTGGAGCGTAGCATCGCGTTCGGTCGTGCGCAGGCGCGCTTCCTCATGCAAGCGCGCCTCGTCCAGCGCGATGACGGCGTGGTCGGCCAGCGTTTCGAGCAGCGCGAGCCGGTGTTCCGGCAGCGCGTTCGGCTCCGGGTCGGCGACCGTCATCACGCCGATTGCCGCGCCGTCCTTCAGCAGCGGCACGATGGCGACGGAGCGAATGCCGAGCAGACGCGACAGGTCGTCGAACGCTTCCGCGGGTTCGGCCTGGAGGTCGGCGACGAGCACCGCCTTGCGTCGCTCCATCGCCTGTCCGGCCGCACTGCCGGCAGAGGGCGCCGCGCCCGCCGTGACCAGATCCCTTGCCTCGGGAGGCAGGCCGCGATGCGCCCGCACCTGCAGCCGCGTCCCGTCGAGCAGGGCGATATGGCAGAAGCGTGCGTTGCAGAGTCGCGCCGCGCTGTCGGCAATGGCATCCAGCACCGGATGGCTGTCGGTCGGCGACTGCGCGATGGCGTGCAGTATGCGGCCCGTCGCGGTCCGCTGTTCGAGCGACTCGGCAATGTCGCGATTGCCGTCCTCGATCGTCTTGAGCAGCCGGACGTTGCGAATGGCGATCAGCGCCTGGTCGGCGAAGTCCTGCACGACAGAGACCTGCCGTTCGAGGAAGGGCAGGGGGTCGGCGCGCGACAGCGAGAAGACGGCTTCTACCCGGTCGCCGTGCTTGAGCGGCACGGCGAGCGCGGCCCGTTCGTCGGCGTTGGCGGGGCGCTCGCCGTAGTCGCCCATGAAGCGCAGGTCGCGCGAGACGTCGTCGACGTTGATCACTTGCCCGGAATAGGCGGCCGCCGCCGCCACCGCGTGCAGGTCGGTGTCCCTGGTGAAGGGCGCCTGGCGCGCCGCCTCGGCCCAGTCGCTTGTGTGCCCGAGTTGCGCGGCGAGCCGGTATGCGTCGCCGTCGCGCAGCCAGACCGCGCCGACATTGGCTTCGCTCAGCCGCACCGCGGAGCCGATCAGCGTGTCAAGCACCCGCTCCAGGTCGTAGTCGGTGCGGCTGATCGTCTTCAGCATTTCGGCGGTCAGCGACTGCTGCTGCAAGGCGATGTCGAAGCCGACCGCGCTGTCGTCGATCTTTTCCTCCAGCCCCTTCCGGCTCTGCTGGAGGCGGTTCGCCATCGCGTTGAACGTGTCGGCGAGCGCGCCGATCTCGTCGCGTCGGCGAAGGGCGACGCGCTGCGTCAGGTCTCCCTCGCCAAGCAGTTCCGTACTTGCCTGCAGCCGCTTGATCGGCACGGCGACGCGGCGCGCGAGCCAGACTCCGACAATCGCGGCGGCCAGCAGTCCGGCGGCCAGAAGCAAGCCGGTCTGCCAGAGCAGCTCGCGGAAGGGCGAAAGGGCATCGGCCTTCGGCGTCTGGACGATCGCCGTCCAGCCAGGCCCCGGCACCTGCGCCCATGCCGCGAATGCCGGAACCGAGCCGTCTTCCCCAACCGCGTCCATGCTCGTGCCGGCGCCGCCCGCGGCGAGTGCCTCCGCCACCTGCGGCAGGGCGGAAAGATCGTTCTCGCCCGTCACCGGGTTGCGGCTCGGATGGGCGATCAGCCGGCCGGCGCCGTCGACGACGAAGGCCTCTTGGCCGTTCCCGGCCGCTGCCTTGACGGGCGCGGCGAGGAAGGCGAGGTCGAGTTCGGCGACTGTGACGCCGCCGTCCGCATGCGCCACGCCGATCGTGCCCGCCAGATCGGCGCCGTTGCGCACATAGACCGGACCGAACCAGTTGCGCGCCTTTACCGTCTCGACGAAGCGCGGCTCGTTCGCGTGGCTGGCGAGGCTGGCGAGCGAGTCCGGCGCCAGCCGCGACACCTTCAGCTGCTCGAGGCCCCTGCTGTCGATGTGGAACAGCTCCACGATGGCCGGGAATTGCCGCAAGATGCGCGCGAAGTCGGCGCGCTGCTGCTCGACGCCTGATGCCTGCCAGTCGCGCTCTGCGGTCCAGGCAAGCTGGCCCTGCAGTTCCGAGATGGAGCCGCCGATGCTGCCGGCCAGCGCTTGCGCCCTTTCCTGCTGCAAGGCCAG
Organism: Mesorhizobium sp. KR9-304; assembly: GCF_040049215.1. NCBI lineage: Bacteria > Pseudomonadati > Pseudomonadota > Alphaproteobacteria > Hyphomicrobiales > Phyllobacteriaceae > Mesorhizobium > Mesorhizobium sp. KR9-304. The sequence continues at coordinate 159,499 of NZ_JBDZDN010000006.1, forward strand.
CGCCGAGCGCTCCGTCGCGACGTAGCCCGACCAGAGGCTGAGGGCGGCGCCAGCGGCAAGGAGCAATGCAACCAGCGCCACCGTCACGGCGGCGAATTTCAGCGACAGCGGAATTTTCAGCCGGCGCGCCGGCTTTTCAGCCGCGCCTTTCGACCCGTTTGGGGCAATGGCCATCGCTCAGCGCAACCGCGCGCGGGGGCAGGCCCTTGGAACTGCAACCCCTAGGAATTCCAACACTTCGAGCTTGGTCACCATCTGCATTCGTCGGCTGTCGGCTGAGAGACCGGCAACCTAAGCATCTTTGCAAACCTTGTCCATGAAAGCAGGCCTGCAAACCCCGGATTTCCAGCGCAAAACCCGACGATTTCGGGAGCTTCTTTGCCGGTCCGGGGAGATGGTCCCGCTTGGCGCCCCACCCCCTCCACAACGGGGAGGGGATAGGGTGGGGGTAACCCTGGCGATGGCTCAGCCGCCGTCGTGCGCGGCCGAGCGGCGGTCGAACCTATCCGCCGTGCGCCGAATGATCCGCCTCACCGCCCACCTTCTCGACGGCGAACTCGACCTTCACCGTCCCCGCCTTCTCGAAGGTCAGCGTGCCCGGGAACTTGACCCCCTCGACCGCCGGCGCGTTCAGGTCCATGAACATCAGGTGGTAGGAGCCCGGTTCGAGCTTCACCTCGCCGCCGGCGGGGATTTCCAGCCCGCCGGCCAGCGGCCGCATGGTCATCACGCCGTCTTTCACGCTCATCTCGTGGATTTCGCCCTTGCCGGCGATGTCGGCGGTCACCGAGACCAGGCGGTCCGGTTCGGCGCCGCTGTTCTTGACGGTCAAATAGCCGGCGGCGACCTTGGCGCCGGGCAGCGTCGCGCGCGACCAGGGATGGCCGATCGTCAGGTCGCCTTGCTTGAATTCGTGCGCCATTGCCGCCGGCGAGAACAGCAGGGCCGCGGCGAGGGCAGCCGCGGGCAGGGCGGCGTTGCGACGAGAAAGGATCATGTGAGTGCTCCGAAAAATGCGTTCGCGCCGCGTGCCGCGGCCGGCGAACTTATGCTGCTGACGAGCCGCGCTCCGGCGGAACGCGGCGACGGCGGTCAGGCAGCAGGCGGAGCGCGGGGATTTGCCGGCGTTCGCCGGTCATGCGGGGAAACCAGTGTTGGCGGCGGATAGCCGACCGCCTCGCTTACGAAGTCGATGGCGGGCCATTCGGCTTCGGCGGGCAGGTTCGCGGCCGCCTGGAAGGCCGCGCCGCAGAAAAGCATGCAGCAGTCGGGCATGTGCCCGTCATCATGGCCCTGGCCGGACGGACTATGGCCGGTGCTGCCTTCGACGCAGATGACGTTGCCGAAGATGTCGCGCTGGACGGGCGGAGCAGCGACGGCAAGAGCCGACTGGAGCACGAGCGCCAGCACCGCGACGAAAGTCGCGAGGCGTGAGATCCCTGTGCTGTCCTTGCCGTGCCTCATGAGGCCGCGCCGCCTGGAAGTTTGCCGTTGGTTCTTGATAATCAAGGAAATGTTTTGTCTCCTTGATCATGCGCAAATCCGGACGCGAAAGCGCCGCGCGCCGTTTCCTAGCATAGGCGTCCGGCGCGGCAAACGGAGCGCATGCTTCTGCGGCAAGATGCCGTCAGCGCTATGCTACGGGGATCACATCCACCGCCTGTTCGCCGGTGTGGCTGCCGGTCGTCCTGAGCACCCCGACGATCGGCGCCACGTCCGCATAGTCGCGGCCGTAGCCGACGGTGATGTGGTCGTTCGACGCGCGCATGCCGTTGGTGGGGTCGAATTCCTGCCAGCCGGCCTCGCGCCCGCACCACACCTTGACCCAGGCATGCATGGCGTCGGCGCCCTCCAGCCGCTCCTTGCTTGGTGGCGGGATGGTGCGCAGAAAGCCGCTGACATAGCCCGCCGGGATGCCCAGCCCGCGCAGGCCGGCGATCATGACGTGGGTGAAATCCTGGCAGACGCCACGCTTCAGCGCGAAGGCGTCGGCCGCCTTGGTCGCCACTGTCGTCGCCTCTCCATCATAGGCGAAGTCGTTGTAGATGCGATTGCAGAAATCGTTGGCGACGCCGGTCACCGACGCGCCGCGCGCCTGGCTTTCGCGCGCATAGGCGGTGATGCCGGGATCGAGATCGACGAAATCGCTCGCGGCGAGGAAGTGATGCGGCGCGTCCGGCTTCAGCGAACGAACCGAACCGATCTCATCGGCGAGATCGGCAAGCTTGGGCGAGACGTCCAGGCTTGGCTCGGGCCGCGTTACCGAGACGCGCGCGCTCATGCGGATGTCGAGCGCGTCATAGACGCTGCGCGAAGCCACCGACGTCACCGCGTTGCCGAAAAAATCGAGGAAGTCGGAGCGTTCCGTCGGCACCGGCGAAAAGGAAAGCGAGGACGCGACCACGCGCTGCACGCCGGCGATGGTCTGCGGCGCCACATGCACATGGTGCCGGCTGCCGCCCGCGGCGGCAGCGTAGTCGTAGTGCAGGTGAAGCTTGATGTCGTAGAGCATGCGCGTCAGGAAAAATACGCTTTGGCAAGGCTGCTGTAGAGCCCCGCTATGTCGTCGGCCAGAGCGTCGAGCGCCTTGGGCGACAGATCGCCCGGCTCGTCGGTCGCAAGTGCCGTGTGCAGCCTCAGCACGTCCTTCGCCGCCGGCGAGAGATGGCCCCGGTCGCCGGCCTCGGGCAGATGCGCGATCTCGTGTTTCAGCCGGTCGAGCTGGAACAGCACCGAGCGCGGATTGAGCGGGTCGAGCGCCAGCAGGTCGACCAGGCTGCGCCGGCCGGCATGGGCATATTGGCGGCGGTGGGTCATCACGCTGTCGCCGATCTCCAGCATCATGTCGAGCGCGCCGTCCGGTGCGTCTTCGCGCGTCAGCCAGGCAAGCGAGCGGGCGATCTGGATGCCGCGTTCCAGCCGTCGGCCGATCTCCAGGAAACGCCAGCCGGTGAAGCGGTACATGTTCTCGCCGAGAAGGCCGGAGAAGCCGGCGAGCTTGCGCAAGATCACCGTCATGGCGCGCGTCGCGTCGTCGCCCGGCGCGACGTCGCTGGCGAAGCGGTGGACGGTCTTGGAGAGGTCGCGCAGCGCCAGCCACCCGTCCGGCGAGAAACGGTCGCGGATCTGGCCGGCGCTGTAGACGGCGCTGTCGAGCGAACCGATCAGCGCCGGGGGAATGGCCGCCTCGGCATCGATGCCATAGGGCTCCAGATAGGCCCGTATGTCGGAAAGCAGCGGCGTGCCGGGATCGGACGTCTCCGCGAGCCTGACATTATAGGCGCGCAGGATGCGCGCCGTGTCCTCCGACCGTTCGATGTAGCGGCCGAGCCACATCAGGTTCTCCGCCGCGCGGCTGGGCAGCGTGCCCGGCAGGTTGCGCTTGAATCCCTCGCGGTCATCAGGCAGCAGCGTCTCCTGCTTCACCGGCTTGGCGCTGACCACCCACACGTCCGCCGCCTGGCCGCCGCGCTGCATGGCGATCGCGGTGTTGTCGAGCGAAGATCCGATCCGCGCGAAGCCGCCCGGCATCACGATCCAGCCTTCGGGCGTTCGCGCCAGATAGACGCGCAGGCTCGCCGGCCGCGGTTCGAGGCTCCCGCCGACGAAGACCGGCGTCGTCGACAGCGTCACCGCCTCCTGGCCGACGAAGGCCGCGCCGTCCGTCGTGATCCTCTCGACAAGCGTGGCGCGCTCGCCATCGTCGAGGCTGGAGCCGAGCACCGTCACGCCGTCGTCCTCGAAAGGCAGACGGGTCGACAGCGCCGGCCCGATCATCATGCGGTCGAGGTTGTCGAGCACATGGCGGCGGTCAGCATGATCGCCACACCACCATGTTGCGATAGAGGGGAGATCGAGCGGCTTGCCGATGAGCGCCTGCGCGACGCCGGGCAGGAAGGCGGTCAGCGCGCGCATCTCGAGTATGCCCGAACCGAGCGCGTTGACCATCGTCACCGAGCCCTGGCGGACCGCCTCGGCCAGCCCCGGCGTGCCGATATGCGAATCGCCCCGCAACTCCAGCGGATCGGCGAAGGCTGCGTCGAGCCGCCGCCACAGCACCGTCACCGGCTTCAGGCCCGACACGGTGCGCACCATCAGCCGCCCGTTCGTCACCGTCAGGTCTTCGCCTTCGAGCAGCATGACGCCGAGATAGCGGGCGATATAGGCGTGCTCGTAGTAGGTCTCGTTGAGCGGGCCGGGCGTCAGGATCGCCGCACGGCCCGCCGGCTCGCCCGCCATGCCGGTCAGCGCATCGCGAAAACGGCGGAAGAAGCCGGCCAGCCGATGCACATGCATCTCGCCGTATATGTCGGAGAGAGCGCGCGTCGTCGCGACGCGGTTCTCCAGCGCGAAGCCGGCTCCGGAAGCTGCCTGCGTGCGGTCGCCCAGCACCCACCAGCGGCCGTCCGGGCCGCGGCCGAGGTCGAAGGCGCAGAAATGCAGGAAATGCCCGCCCGCCGGCCGCACGCCGGCGAAGGGCCGCAGATATTCCTGGCTCGACGCGATCAGGCCGGGCGGCAGCAGCCCGTCGGCGACCAGACTGTTCTCGCCATGGATGTCGGCGCAGATCGCCTCGAAGACCTCCGCGCGCTCGGTCAGCCCGGCGCTGATATCGGCCCATTCGACCTCATCGACCAGCAGCGGCACATGCGCCAGCGGCCATTCACGCTCATTGGCGCCGGCGCGGTCGTAGACGCGGTAATAGACGCCGGCGTCGCGCAGATACTGGTCGGCGCGGGCGAACCGCGACTTCAGCTCGTCCGCGCCGACTTCCTCCAGCGCGGCGACGAATCGCTTCCATACCGGCCGCGGCTCGCCCGCCGCGTCGACCATCTCGTCGAGCACGCCCTCGATGGGCCTGTAGCTTTCGAGTAGCAGGTCCTTCGGCGGTTTACGCCTCGCTTTCGTGTGATTCCCCCTCGCCATCGCCGATCACAATCTCGGCGGCCGCCTGAGGTCAAGCGTCAGCGGAAATTCTCCCGATGCTTCTTCCGGCCGCAGTTCATAGCCGCCCGGCGTGTAGCCCCTCGGCTCGAAACGGGCGAGCCGGCGCGCCTCCGCCTCGTTGGCGTTGACCGGGAAGGTCTCGTAATTGCGCCCGCCCGGATGCGCCACGTGGTAGACGCAGCCGCCGACGGAGCGGCCCGACCAGCGGTCGTATATGTCGAACACCAGAGGAGTGTTAACCGGCAGCGCCGGATGCAGCCCCGATGCCGGCTGCCACGCCTTGTAGCGTACGCCGGCGACCGCGACCTCACGATTGTCGGTCTGCCTCAGCGGCACCGGCCGGCCGTTGCAGGCGACCGTGTGCCGTTCGAGGTTCAGCCCTTCCGCCTTCACCTGAAGCCGCTCGACGGAGGAGTCCACGAAGCGCACCGTGCCGCCGATCGCTCCCTGCTCCCCCATCACATGCCAGGGCTCCAGCGCCTGCCTGAGCTCCAGCTTGATGCCCTGCGTCTGCACCTCGCCGCAGAAGGGGAAGCGGAATTCGAGCTGCGCGTCGAACCATTCGGGACGGAAGGCGAAGCCGTTCTGTTTGAGATCGTCGAGCACGTCGATGAAGTCGGCCCAGACATAATGCGGCAGCATGAAGCGGTCGTGCAGCGTCGTGCCCCAGCGCACGAAGCGCCCGTCGAGCGGGTTCTTCCAGAGGCGTGCGATGATCGCGCGCACCAAAAGTTGCTGGGCGAGGCTCATGCGGGCGTTGGGCGGCATCTCGAAGCCGCGGAACTCGACCAGCCCGAGCCGCCCCGTCGGTCCGTCCGGCGAAAACAGCTTGTCGATGCAGATTTCGGAGCGGTGCGTGTTGCCGGTGACATCAGTCAGAAGGTTGCGGAACAGCCGGTCGACCAGCCAGGGCAGGGGAGCGTCGCCCATGCCGGGCATCGGCACCTGCGCCAGCGCGATCTCCAGTTCGTAGAGGCTGTCGTGCCGCGCCTCGTCGAAACGCGGCGCCTGGCTGGTCGGGCCGATGAACAGGCCCGAGAACATGTAGGACAGTGCAGGGTGCCGCTGCCAGTAGAGCACCAGGCTCTTCAAAAGGTCGGGCCGGCGCAGGAACGGACTGTCGTTGGGCGTCGCACCGCCGACCACCACATGGTTGCCGCCGCCGGTGCCGGTATGGCGGCCGTCGATCAGGAACTTGTCGGCGCCAAGCCTGGACTGCCTGGCCTCCTCGTAGATCGCCTCGGTCGTCGCCACGCAGTCCTTCCAGCTCGACGCCGGATGGATGTTCACTTCGATCACGCCCGGGTCGGGCGCGACGCGGATGACGTTCAGCCTGGGGTCGTGCGGCGGCGCGTAACCTTCGATATGCACCGGCAGCCCGATCTTCTTCGCGGCGTTCTCCGCCGCGGCGATCAGCTCGAGATAATCCTCCAGCGCCTCGACCGGCGGCATGAACACGCAGAGCCGCCCGTCGCGTGGCTCGACCGAAAGCGCGGTGCGCACCGCGCCGCCGATCTCGCCGAGTTCCTGTTCGACGCGGTCCTGGCCGGCGGTCGCGGCCGTGAAGGACGCCGCCGTCTGCCGCCGCGCCATCTCGTCAGCGCCTTCCGCGTCCGCCGTGCCAGCCGGTTCGGGCAGGATCTCCGCACGCGCCGGCAGTGCCCCGCGCGGCACCGACGGATCGACCGGTACTATGTAGGGATAACGCGCCGGGGGCACGTAGGGCAGAGTGCCGAGCGGCAGGCGGTAGCCGACCGGCGAATCGCCCGGCACCAGGAACAGCCGCCCGCGCCTCGTCTTCCACTTCTCCGAACGCCAGCGCGGTCCCGCTGCCGTCGCCTGGCTCTGCCAGCGCTGCACCGGCAGCACATAGCCCGATGGTTTGGTCAGCCCGCGCTCGAAGACGCGCGCCATGCGGCTGCGCTCCTCGGGGTCTTCCAGCTTCGAATTCGACGGATCGACATTGTCCGGCAGCTTGCCTTCCTTGAGCAGCCACTCCGCCGGGTCCTCATAGGCCTCGGCGACCATCTCGGTCTCGATGCCGAGTTCGCCTGCGATGGTCGTCAGCAATTTGCCGGCGTCCTCCGCCGTGACCTTGCTGTCCGATTTTTCCCGCGCGATCAGTTCGGGGTCCGACCACACCGGCTCGCCGTCGGTGCGCCAGTAGAGCGAGAAGGTCCAGCGCGGCAGCGTTTCGCCCGGATACCATTTGCCCTGGCCGTAGTGGAGAAAGCCGTTCGGCGCGAAGCGCTCGCGCAGCCGCCTGATCAGCGCGTCGGCCTTTTCCCGCTTGGTCGGCCCGACCGCGGCCGTGTTCCATTCCTCGCTCTCGAAATCGTCGATCGACACGAAGGTCGGCTCGCCGCCCATGGTCAGGCGCACGTCCTCCGCATGAAGCGTCGCGTCGACCTGTTCGCCCAGCGCATCGAGCGCCTGCCAGCTCTCGTCCGAAAACGGCTTGGTGATGCGCGGATGCTCGGCCACGCGGTCGACCCGCATCTCGAAGGCGAAGTCGACATTGGCGAAGCTCGCCATGCCGGAGATCGGCGCGGCGTTCCTGTAATGCGGCGTGGCGGCGAGCGGCACATGGCTCTCGCCGGTCAGCAGGCCCGATGTCGGGTCGAGCCCGATCCAGCCGGCGCCCGGCAGATAGACCTCGCACCAGGCATGCAGGTCGGTGAAGTCGACCGAGGTGCCCGGCGGCCCGTCGAGCGCCACCAGGTCGGGCTTCAACTGGATCAGGTAGCCCGACACGAAGCGCGCGGCGATGCCGAGGTTCCTCAGCGCCTGCACCAGCAGCCAGCTCGAATCGCGGCACGAGCCTTTTCCGGCTGCCAGCGTCTCCTCCGGCGTCATGACGCCGGTCTCCATGCGGATGATGTAGCCGATCTCGCGCTGCACCTGCGCGTTCAGTGCGACGATGAAGTTCACTGTATTTGTATGCGAACGGTCGACGCGGCTTAGGAAAGCGCCGAGCAGCGGCCCGGATGGTTCCTGCGTTCGGTAGATCTTGAGGTCGTCGGCGATGTCTTCCGGATAGTCGAAGGGGAAATTCTCCGCCGCCGGCTCCACGAAGAAGTCGAACGGGTTGTAGACCGTCATGTCGGCGACGAGATCGACCTCGATCCTGAGTTCCATCACCGGCTCCGGAAACACGAAGCGCGCCAGGAAATTGCCGTAGGGGTCCTGCTGGAGATTGACGAAGTGGTTTGCCGGCTCGACCTTCAGAGAGTGGCTGAGCACCTTGGTGCGCGAATGCGGCGCCGGCTGCAGCCTGATCACCTGCGGGCCGAGCACGACCGGCCGGTCGTATCTGTAGTGCGTCAGGTGATGGACGGCGGCGAGGATTGCCATCAAGGCTCCCGGATCGTTGGCTACCCGCAGTTTTCACGACTTCCGGGCAATCTCAAGCTCTTATTGCAGTGCGGGAGGGAATGAGGAAGCGCGAATACGCGCCACGCTTCCGCCAACAAGCTGGAAACCGTCCAGTTTCGCTGCGGCGGCCCACGATATGTCAACCGGCCGTAGCGGCTGCCCGCCTGAAAACGATTGTCACTTTCGTTCCCTGATCCGGGCTGGACGAGACATCGAACACAGCCTTGGCGTTCTCGGTCAGGGAATGTGCGATCAGGGCCCCGAGCTTGCCGCGCTTGGGCCACGTCTCGCCCTCCGGAAGGCCGATCCCGTCATCGGCGATAGTGACTTTGCACCCTTCTCCGTTGACGATGCTGTGCAATGTGATGGTCCCGCCCTCGCGTCCCTTGAACGCGTGCTTCAGCGAATTCGTCAGCAATTCGTTCACCACCAGGCCGGTCGGCATCGCGACATTGATGGAGACAGGGTAGGTGTCCAGAGTCATGTCCAGGCGAATGCCTTCGACGGCATGTGAAGTCATGACCGCGGAGGCAATCTGGCTGAGATAGACGCCGAGGTCGACCTCGTCGCTTTGCTCGTCGGCCGACAGCGCCTGGTATAGAATCGCCAGCGCATCGACCCTGCCGGCCAGGCGTTCGAACCGTTTCTGATCCGGTTCGACCGCATTGCGCGTTTCCAGCCGTATCAGCGCGGTTATCATCTGGAGATTGTTTTTGACGCGATGCTGAAGCTCGCGCAAAAGCGTGTCCTTTTCCCGGATGCGCTCTTCCATCGAAAGCTTGTCGGCTTCGCCATGAGCGGAAACGTCGACGAGCGCTACCAGGCGAAAGCAGAGCCTGCCGTTGTCGTCCTCGATCAGGTTGGAATAGGCGTCCACGACGACGGGTTTGTCATCCTCGCTCCGCTCCAGCCGGAACGTGCCGACAAAGTCCGTTTCCTCGACGATCGCCGCCACGAGGGGCCGGTCGTTGGGTTCGCTCAGGCTGGTTCCGGAAAGACCGGACCAGTTCTTTTTGGCGAGCTTGGAGGCCGAAACCCCGGATAGCTTCTCAAATTCCGGATTGGCATAAATGACGCTTTCCGCGCTGGTGATGTCGGACACGGCAATGGCGATCGGCACCTGGTCAAGGAACTTCTTGAACTGCTCGCTTTCCAGCGCCGTCGCGAGGTCCGGCGTATCGAGCAATTGCTCGACCTGCTCTGGCTTGTCTGAATCGGATGTCATCAGCGTTCGGCAGTCCCTCGTCTGGGCCGCAGCAATATCAGTGTTGGTGCTCGCCAGCCATCTTTTTGCATCGGCTGCGGGCGGTTAGGACTCCGGGACAAGAAGCTGCAAGCGTCTATGTCCCCAGTTGGGTCGTCTCCAGGCGCGCCGCCTGATCGCTTGACCGATCGCTCCCGGCGCAGGGCGGAAACTCAGAACTTGTCCTGCGGTGCTGGTTTCGACGGCAAGCAAAACCCCGGCGCGAGGCCGGGGTTCTTCGTCAGGTTAGATCCAGTACCAGACCCAAACCCGTCTGCGGCGGCAGCGCCGGCGCCACCTGCCGTGGTGCCAGTAGCGGCGGCAGTGGCGTCTCCATTCGCGCCGCCGACGCCGGCGTCTGCGCCGCCGCCCCCGCCGATGCACCTTTTCGATCTCCGCCTGGGTGTCTTCCTCCTCGAAGACCTCCGCAGCCGGTTCGTCGAGTTCGTCGAGTATGCCGTCTGCCTTTGGCATGGCGGCATACGCTGCGACGGGCCGGGCCAGGCTCTCCACGGCCGCTACTCCCGCAAGGCTGAACATGCCTGTCAGAAACAATCGTCGATCCATTGAAGCCTCCATATCGGTTGTTCAACGCCCTTCACCACATTGAGATAGCGGCGCTGAATGAAAAGGCTAGGGTGTCGGGAGCGGCCCATGGCCTCCGGGATAGCTTGCAGGGCGGCGGCGGCCCGGCAGGCAGAGGGAGCAACCAGCCATCCGCCTTGACGGAGAAACGCCGATGGACATTCGATCGACACTGAAAGCGCTGTGCGAGGCGTTCAACGCGCACGATCTTGATCGCATCATGGCGTTCTTCTCCGAAGACTGCGTCCTGGAGATGCCGAGGGGAAGCAATCCCTGGGGTTCCCGTTTCGAGGGCAAAAGGAACGTGCGGGAAGCGCTCGCGACGCGCTTTGAAGGCCTGCCCGATGTCCACTACGGCAACGATGAGCATTTTGTGGATACGAGTGCCGATACCGGCATCTCCAAATGGACTCTCACCGGCACGACCCGCGACGGGACGAAAAGAGAAGTGCAAGGCTGCGATTTCTACACGTTTCGCGACGGCAAGGTGGTCCGCAAGGACTCATACTGGAAGATCGTCGAGTAGTTCAGATGCCGCCGGTCGCGCCGCCGGCCTGAGGCGCTACCCCTTTTGCGGTGCGAACCTCGCCACCAGCGAGTGCGTCTCGCCGGCATAGGTCAGCGTGACATTCGTCACCGGCTGGTCGGCGCTCCAGGTGCGCCTGTTCACCACGAGACAAGGGCTGTGGCGCGGCAGGCCGAGCATCTTCGCCACATTCTCGTCCGCCGCCACGGCGCGGATCGTATGTTCGGCGGCGTTCCACGGCACGCGCGAAAGCAGCCATGGGCCAGGTGCGACCTCTTCGAACCTCTCGCCCGCTGCTTCCGGCACGGCGGCCAGACTTATAGCGCGCTCTTCCAGGCAGAAGGGTTGCGCCCCGGCGAAATGCCGGCAGACCAGTTCGACCAGTAGCGTGCCTTCAGGGAAACCCGCATCTTCATCCGGCCCAGCCGCCATGCGCTCCGCTTGCGATACCAGCTCGTAGCGGTAGGGCAGGCCGAGCGCCTCGACCTCGGCGCGGATGTCGTGGATTTCGAGGATAGCCGCCTGGCTCTGCGGCCGCTTGACGAAGCTGCCCGACCGCCGGCGTCGCTCGATCAGCCCGGTGCGGGCGAGTTCCGACATCGCCTTGTTCACCGTCATGCGCGAGCACTGGTATTCCGCCGCCAGTTCGTGCTCGAAAGGGATGCGGTGGCCGGGCGCCCATTCGCCCGACAGGATGCGGCCGCGAATGTCGCTGAGGATGCGCTGGTAAAGCGCGCCAGAACCGTCCGTACCCGCCGTTTTCGCGTCCATGATCCCCGCCTGCGCGGCTGGAGCAATTCCAGGAAAAGTGGAACCCGGTATTCCCTGGGAATTGCGACAAACAGATCTAGCCGGCTGTCAGCTCCATCATGGCCTTTCGAAACCGCTTGGCAATGGCATCTCTGCGCACATGCCGTCCGCCTTCGACCAGCCTCTTCCCACGCACCCACACGCCGTCGACCTTCGTGCCGTTGGCGAAGATCCAGGCATCGAGGATGGCGTCGCCCTTCTTGCCTGTCAGCGAGGGGTGCGACGCGTCGAGCGAGACGAAGTCGGCCGGCGCTCCTTCCGCCAATGCGGCATCCCTCGCGCCAAGCGCGATACTCCCGCCGGTCACCGCCGCGTCGAACAGCGCCCGGCCGTTCGACTGACCGGGTCTGGCCAGCACGTTGCGCGCCTGGCGGTGAAGCCGCTGCGAATATTCGAGCTGGCGCAGTTCGTCCGCCACGCCGATGAGCACGTTGGAATCCGAACCGACGCCGAAGCGTCCGCCGCGCTCCATGAACAGCGGCCCGGGAAAGGTGCCGTCGCCGAGATTGGCCTCGGTGATCGGGCAGAGCCCGGCCACCGCGCCGGCCCTCGCCATGCCCGCTGTTTCTTCGTCGGTCATGTGGGTTGCGTGGATCAGGCACCAGCGCGCATCAACGTCGGCGTGGGCGAACAGCCACTCGATCGGCCTTGCGCCCGACCATTTGATGCAGTCCTCGACCTCGCGCATCTGCTCGGCGGCGTGGATGTGGACCGGCCCATCCGGCGCCATCGCAGTCACCGTCTCCAGTTCGCTAGGGGTCACCGCGCGCAAACTATGCGGCGCGACGCCGACAACCGCTTCAGGAACTGATTCAACCGCTTTGCGGCTTGATTCCATAAGCCTGGCGAAACCGTTGAGATCATTGATGAAACGGCGCTGTCCTTCGGTCGGTTTCTGGCCGCCGAAGCCCGAATGCGCGTAGAAGACCGGCAGCAGCGTGAGCCCGATGCCGGTCTCCTGCGTCGCCGCCGCGATGCGCGCCGCCATCTCGGCGACATCCGCATAGGGCCGTCCGTCTGTGTCATGATGCAGGTAGTGGAATTCGCCGACGCGCGTGTATCCGGCCTCCAGCATCTCGGCGTAGAGCTGGCCGGCCACCGCTTCGACATGATCTGGCGTCATCGACAGGGCGAAGCGGTACATCACCTCGCGCCACGACCAGAAGCTGTCGTTGCCGGGTCCGCGCGTCTCGGCCAGCCCCGCCATGCCGCGCTGGAAGGCGTGGCTGTGCACGTCAGGCATGCCTGATATCAGGATCGCCACCCGCTCGTCGCCGGCTTGCGCCGAGGCGCCCGCCGCGAGTTTGGCGATCCGCCCGCCCGCCGTCGCGATGCGCACGTCATTGGCCCAGCCTGTCGGCAGCAGTGCGGTTTCTGCGAACAGCGCGCTCATGTGTTGCGCTTCACCTTCGTCATGCGTTTGTGCACCCCGATGGCAGCAGACATCGCTGCCCGGCTTCACCCATTCGACTGTACGGCTATAACACGCTATCGCACCCAGTCGGAGGCCGAAGATGCGTCCTTTGTCGTCGTTCGTTTCTTCCAATCGCAGAGCCGCCTGATGGCTCCCGTCACCGTCGATCCGACGAAGGTGCGCGAGTTCAGGAATGCCGAAGCCTTTTACAAATGGCTCGGCAAGAACCACGACCGCGCCGACGAGGTCTGGATCAAGATCCACAAGGTCGGTTCCGAGCTGCCGTCGATCACGCCCAAGGAGGCGATCGACGTGGCACTTTGCTGGGGCTGGATCGACGCCATCCGCAAGGGCCTCGACGACACCAGCTACCTGCAGCGCTACACGCCGCGCGGGGCAAAAAGCACTTGGAGCCAGATCAATGTCGACAATGTCTCGCGGCTGGTCGAGGAAGGCCGCATGACCGGCCACGGCCTGAAGCATGTCGACGCTGCCAGGGCCGACGGGCGCTGGGACCGCGCCTATGCGAGCGGCAAGGTCATGAAGATCCCCAACGATCTGCAGGCAGCCATCGACGCCGAGCCCAAGGCGAAGGCCATGCTCGCCAAGCTCAGCGAGCAGAACCGCTTCGCGCTCGCTTTCCGCACCCACAACATGAAGACCGAGGCTGGACGCAGGAAGAAGATCGCAAGCTTCGTCGATATGCTGAAGCGCGGCGAAACGATCTACCCGCAGAAGAAATAAGCGCCGCTACCGCTTCCTCGGGGGCAGCGCGTAGTCGGGAATGCGGAAGCGCTTGCGGTAGCCGCCCGGCGTCATACCCGTCACGCGCTTGAACAGGCGGCGGAAGAAGGCGGGGTCCTCGTAGCCGGCCTGCCAGCTTATCTCGTCGATCGAGGCCTCCGTCCGCTCGAGCCTGCGCTTGGCGTCCTCTATCCTCAGCCGCTGCACATAGGCGATGGGGCTGAGACCCGCCGCCACGGTGAAGCGCCGCTTGAAGGTGCGCTCCGCGAGCCCGGTCAGCTTCACCATTTCCTCCAGCGGATTGACCACCGAAAAATGCGTCGCCACCCAGTTCTGCGCCCGCTCCACCGCCGCGTCGCCGTGATCCTTGCGGCCCTCGAATACGATGTAGGGCGCGAGCCCGTCCTGGTGCCATTGCAGGGCGAAGGAACGGGCAACCTCCTGCGCGGCGGTCGCGCTGGCATGGCGGCCGATCAGGTAGAGCACCAGATCGTGCCATGTCATCGAGGCGCCCGAGGTGATCAGCTCCTCCCGTCGTCCGGACACGACCAGCACGCGCTCTGGATGGATCGGCACCTGCGGATGTGTCTGCGCGAAGGACCGCGCGTAGCCGAAATGCACGGTCGCGTCGACGCCGTCGAACAGCCCGGTCTCGGCGAGCAGGAAGATGCCCGAGCAGGCCGAGCAGAGCAGCGCGCCGCGCCGGTGCATCGCCTTGAACCACTCGACCAGCTCCGGATGGCTGCCCGTCCGCCAGCCTTCGGGTCCAAGCAGGATCGACGGCACGATGACGATGTCGGTCCGTTCCAGCGTGTCGATGCTCCGCTGCACGCTCACCGGCACCTTGCTCGCCAGCGTGAGCGGCCCGGCCTTTTCGCCGACGATCTCGACGTTGAAGGGCGGCGGCAGCGGCGGGCCGTCGCCATGTCTCAGGGGAAGGATCGCGAAGGCGTTCATCACGTCGAATATGCCCGACAGCGTCGACACCACGGCCTCGGGGATGGCGACGAGGCTGACATGGATCAACCCCTGCGCCTTCCCTGGGCCATTCCTTTGCGCGTTCCCGGTTGCTGCGCTCGCCCGCATGCTTCCCTCTTGCGCCAAATCATAGACGGCGCGCCTGCCATGCACCACGTCCTGTTTTGGCGGATTGGCTCAAACGGACCGTTTGAGGCCAGTCCGGCTCTGACCTTCAACGGGCACACCTGCGACTACAGCGGCAGCCCGATTCCACGGGCGTTGAACAGGAGACTAAGACATGGACTACGTCGGAACGAACGCGATCGACACCGCCAGGTTGGACGCGATGGTCGGCCGCGCGATCGGCGACATCTCGGCCGGATATGGCGGCGTGATGATAAGCCTGGGCGACAAGCTCGGCCTCTACAAGGCGATGGCCGGCGCCGGGCCGCTCGCGTCGCGCGAGGTCGCCGCTCGCGCCGGCTGCGCCGAGCGCTATGTGCGCGAGTGGCTGGGTTCGCAGGTCGCCGGCGGCTATGTCGACTACCATGCGGTGAGCGACACATACGAACTGACGCCCGAACAGGCGATGGTGCTCGCCAACGAGGACAGCCCGGTCTTCATCCCGAACGCCTGGAACGTGCCGGCCTCGATGTGGGCCGACGAACCCAAGGCGATCGACGCCTTCCGCACCGGCAACGGCATTCCCTGGGGCGATCATGACGGCCGCCTGTTCTGCGGCGTCGCCGCATTCTACCGCAACGGCTACAAGGCGAGCCTGGTGCCGCAGTGGCTGCCGGCGCTCGACGGCGTCGTCGAGCGGCTGAAGGCCAGCGCCATCGTCGCCGACATCGGCTGCGGCCACGGCCATTCCACCGTGCTGATGGCGCAGGCCTTCCCGAACTCGAAATTCCGTGGCTTCGACAGCCACGGGGAGTCGGTTCTGGAGGCCAAGCAAGTCGCGGACCGGGCCGGCGTCGCGGAGCGCACCACCTTCGCGCTCGCCCGCGCCGACAATTTTCCAGGCACCGGCTACGACTTGATCTGCTTCTTCGACTGCCTGCACGACATGGGCGATCCGGTCGCGGCGGCGGCCTGGGCGGCGAAGGCTGTTGCGAAGGACGGCACGGTGATGCTGGTCGAGCCGTTCGCCAATGACAGCGTCGGCGACAACATCTCGCCGGTGGCGCGCATGTACTACGCGGCCTCGACCACGATCTGCTGCGCCCATGCCATCTCCGAGGGCGGCCACCACGTGCTCGGCGCGCAGGCCGGCGAAGCGCGGCTGGGCGACATCTTCCGCAAGGCGGGGTTCAGCCACTTCCGCCGCGCCTTCGAAACGCCCTTCAACCTGGTCCTCGAGGCGCGGCTTTAGAGCCAAGCCGGTGTGACCGGCGCCTTCACGCCACCGCTGGCGCCGTTCATGCCACCTTCGACCTCACCGCCCAGGCCCGCGCCTGCAGCGCGATCGAGCCGTCGGCCTCGCGCGGCAGGCTCGCCTCCAGTCGCTCCCTCAGCCGCTCCCGCGCCTGAGGGGCAAGGCTCGCGACATAGCCCGGCGCCGGCCCGGCGCCTTGCGTGAACGGCCGCCAGTAGTCGTCGAAGTCGGAAAACACAGTCGGCGTCACCACCGCCTCGCAGGTCACGTCCGATAGCCCGGCCTCCGTCGCCAGCACCGTCAGCCTCTCAGGCGTGCAGAAGGGGAAGCGGCGGACCTCGGCCAATTCGACGCCCTTTGGATCGAGCGCCTCCGCGTTTGTCCAGAAGGTGCGCAGGAATTCGAGCCCGCCGCCGGGATAGTCCCAGACATAGAAGGCGACGGTTCCGCCCGCCCGTGTCACGCGCTTCATTTCCGAAAGCGCCTTTGCCCTGTCGGGCACGAAGTTCAGCGTCAGCGCCGAAACGGCGGCGTCGCGGCTCGCCGTCTCGACGTCGATCGCCTGCGCGTCGCCTTGGCGGAAATCGGCGCGCTGGTCGGTGATGCTGGCGCGTGCCTTGGCCAGGAAGCCCTCCGAGGGGTCGATGGCGATGAGGCTCTCCGGGTCGCTTCGCGCCAGGATTGCCGCCGACAGCGCGCCGGTCCCGCAGCCGATCTCCAGCCAGTGAAGTTCGCGCGGCAGCGCGAGCAGATCGAGGAACTGCGGGGCGATCCGCCGGCTCCACCGCCCCATGTAGCCTTCATACGCGTCGCCCGCCTGCCAGGCGTCGTGTCGGGAACTTTGGTTCGCAGCTTCGCTCATGGCGCATCCTCCGGCGCCCCCGGGCGCAAGAATACAGGTTTCGCCGGCATGGCGTCGAGCCGGGATCGGCGTGGCGGCCTCAACCCGCCACCAGACCCGCAATGTCCATCGCCAGCAGGTCGCCGATCCGCTCCACAGTCACGTCGGGCTTGCCGTACTTCCCGGCATTGGCCGGGTCGAGCGCGTAGTGACCCTGGCGCGGGAACACGCTGACCAGCCTGTCGCCCCAGATTTTCTTCACCGCGTCGAGGATGCGCTCCTTGTCGTCGATCAGAACGTAGCGCCGCGCCGGATATTCGCGGGCGACCGTATCGAGCATTTGCTCCTTGTGGATGAAGATCAGCACGCGGCCCTTGACCGCTTTCCAGATGCCGGAACGCTGCACCTTGCGCGGCTGGAACACCACGTCGCCGTCGGACAGGATCACCGTCGGGCCGAATTCGGAGAGCTTGGCGATGACGTCGAGCGCGCCCGGATAGAGCCTGTCGGCGAAGGGGTAGTCGATCAGGAACTCCGAAACCGAAAGCAGTTTGAGCGCTGCTGCGCCGTCGCCCTCGAAATCGGCCCGGTAGCGCTGCAGCGCGCCCAGATAGTCGGCATAGCCGAGTTCCTTGCGCAAATCCTCGAAATGCTTCCAGTAGAGCTCGCCCGCCGCGCCGAAATTGCCTGACAGATGCGCCCGCAGATCCTCGGCGATGCGGTCGTTGTCGAGCAAGGTGTTGTCGATATCCAGAAGAAAGACGACGTCATGCATCGTGTCCGGCCCCGTTGCGCTTGGGCTCAGGCTAGCGCCGAACGGGAGAGGGGGATAGAGCGGCAATTGCCTGGCGCGAGCCGCTCATAAGGCGCTCGATGTGAAGGTATGCGTCCTTATCGCAGGGGCAGCCCGCGGCGTCTCCATTCGCTTGGCGGAAGCGCAGCACCGACACGGAAGGCGAAGGCCGTCACTTTCGTCGCGTTCGTGTCGACCTCGCAGCGATAGCTCAAATCGTACCATTCGCCATTCATGCGGAACGCCGCCTTGGTCGCGTCGATGACAGTCCTGCCCTCGTCGAGGCGAAACGAAGGCAAGAGGTCGGGGTAGTAGGGAGGCAGGCCGTTCTGCAGCTGTTCGCGCAGTTCGGTGACGCAGAGCCGGCCCGCGCGCACGCCACGCGGCACGCCTGCCATCGCGGTCGTCGCTATCGGATTTCCGGTTGCCTCTCGCGAGAACAGTTTTTTCGCTTCCTTGGGCTGCGGGACGCTTTCTTGCACCTTCTCGACATCTGAAGGCTCGGCTGCCGGCATGCCCGGCGTCCCGGCCGGTGAAGCCTCGCCAGCCGGCCCGGCTGTCAGGGCAACCGGTTGCTCGGCAGGCTCCGGCTTGTCCGGCTGCGCCGCCGGCGCCGCGGAACCGTCCTCCGCGCTGTTGCCATCCGGGGCCTCCCGGGGACCGGCGTCCGTCTCACCATACTGGAACACGGGTTGCAGAACGGTCACGGGCGGGGGAACTTCATCGCCACCTGATGGCGGAGGTTCGGTCTCTGCCTGTTGCGGCTCCTCGGGCTTGGCCTCTTCCGCTGACGGCGGAGGCTCGGCCTCTGCCTGCTGCGGCTCCTCTGGCTTCGCTTCCTCCGCGGGTGGCGGGGGCTCGGCCTCTGCCTGCTGCGGCTCCTCGGGCTTCGCCTCTTCCGCTGACGGCGGAGGATCGGCCTCTGCCTGCTGCGGCTCCTCGGTCTTTGCCTCCTCCGCAACTGGCGGAGGCTCGGCTTCTGCCTGTAGCGGTTCCTCCGGCTTTGCTTCCTCCGCGGGCGGCGGAGGCTCGGCCTCTGCCTGTTGAGGCTCCTCGGGCTTTGCTTCCTCCGCCGAGGGTGCGGGCTCTGCCTGCTGCTGCTCCGGCGGCGGCACCAGATCCACCGCTATGGCCTCCTCCGGCTCCGGCTCGAACGACGGCAAAGGCAGTCCGAAGATCAGCAGCGCGGCGACGAGCAGATGCGCGGCGAGCGAGCCCGGCAGGGCCCACCTGGATACAAGGCGCTGATCCTCTGTTTCATCCTTCATGCCGCCGATGTGGAACCAAATGTGGGCAGCATCAAGCACCCATGCCGCCGCACACCGAAATTCCGTCGGTTGCGCTCGATGATTGCGGGACGCGGAGGACCCGCGCCTACGCTGCCGCCGCCACCGCGGTATGTGCCTTTGGAAACGGCTTGAAGGTCATCGCGATCAGGAAGGCGCCGAGCCCGATGCCCCACGATCCGACATAGAGCCAGCTGTATGTGTCGAAACGGTCGTAGATCAGCCCTCCGACGAGCGGGCCGGCCGCCATGCCGAGGCTTCCAGCCATCGCTGTGCCGCCGATCACGGTCCCCATCATCTTTAGCGGGAAATTCTCGCGCGCGATCACCGCGTAGAGCGGCATGACGCCCGCATAGATGAAGCCGGTGAGCATCGCCACCGCATAGAATCCGCTGAGCTGCGTCACGAAGAAGAAGCCGAGCACCGCGAAGGCCTGCAGGAAAAGCCCGCTCACCAGCACATGCTTGGCGCCGAAGCGGTCGCCGAGCAGGCCGAAGGCGATGCGCCCGCCCATGCCGGCCAGCCCCTCGACGCTGTAGATCGAGACCGCCGCGATCAGCGGGATGCCGCAGGTCACGGCGTAGCTCACCGTGTGGAAGATCGGGCCCGAATGCGTCGCGCAGCAGAAGAAGTTGGTCAGCAGCAAGATGACGAACTGCGGCGACTTTATCGCCCGTTCGACCGATATTTCCGTTTGCGGCTCCGCATTCGCGGATGCTTCCGCATTTGCTGACTGAAGGGCGGGTGGACTGCGCACCAGGAAAGCAGCCGGGATCATGATGACAGCCGCGATCGCCGCGATGATCAGCATGGTCGTCCGCCAGTCGTATTCCGAAACCAGCCACGCGGCGAGCGGCGCCATGGTCATCGGCGCCATGCCCATGCCGGCTGAAACCAGCGACACGGCAAGGCTGCGGCGCGTCTCGAACCAGCCGGTCACGCAAGCCATCATCGGCGCGAAGATCGCGGCGGTCGCGGCGCCGACGACGACGCCGAAGACGAGTTGGAACTCGAGCAGCGACGTGGCCCGGCTCGCCAGAGCCATGCTTGCCGCCAGCAGCGCAGATCCGGCTAGGACCACCACGCGCGGGCCGTAGCGGTCGGACAAGGCGCCCCAGGCGATGCTCCCGAAGGCCAGCGCGAGGAAGCCGATGGTCATGGCGCTGGAGACGCCGGTCGTGGACCAGCCGGTATCCTCGGCGATGGGCCTCAAGAGCACAGGCAGCGAGAACATCGCGCCGATCGCGACGCAGCCAAGCAGGCCGCCGGCGGCGACGATCACCCAGCGATAAGGACTCTCGTAGGTTTTCCCCGCGGCTGCCTGCGACATGACGATCTCCCTGACTGCTCGGCGAGCCCGCCCCTGCGGCGGCCCCGCGACTGGAAGACGAACGCGCCTTCCGCAAACCGACAGCATGAAGAATTATTTCCCGGGGTCCATCGCGGTTGCTGCCAGGATACTGACATGAGATGTGGTTGGTTCAATCCCTGGCCGCGATGGGGCCTGGCAACAGCGGCGGTCGCGCGCGCATGGTTGCCCCCCTTGCGGCCCTGCCGCCTCGCTCGCGCTGCTTCGTGTACCCGCGAGGTTCCGCCGAGCGAGGCAGGTTCTGCGAGCCCACGAATGCTTCACGGATCCATCGTGATGACCTCGCCCGCCTGCGTGACCGTGCAGTGGCTGGCGCGGCCAAGCGTGCTCATGGTCAGCACCCAGTTCTTGCCCGACCTCTTCGCGTGTTTCACCACGCTCGAGCCGGTCTCTTCCTCCTGCAGCGCGTCGGCGCTGTTCATGCAGGCGTCCATCGCGGCCCTGGATGGCTCGGTCGGAGCATCGCCGTCGCTTTCCTCGGCGGCCTTCATGCCGCAGTCGATCGGCGAAAGCATGTCGATGGTCTGATAGCGGCCTTGCGACACGTGCACCCTGACGCATACGCCGGTCTTCTCGTTCCACCAGTCGTTGTTCTTGACGGCGACATAGCCGCGCGCCTGCATCTGGTTCTCGGCGCCGGGCGCCCGCGCGCCGAGCAGGTCGAGTATGTCGCCGGGCGGGTCGGCCAGCGCCGGCAGGGCAGACGCGACAAGAAACGCCGTTAGCATCGACTTCCGCATCATTCTCGTCTCTCCGGGAATCGGGTTGCGGCTACTTTATCGACGAACGCCCCGCGCATCCACGGGGGCCCAGGGTTTGATCTGCGCCATGACGGGCGGGGCCTTGCAACTCCACCCGTCATGGCGCGCGGTTTCGGTTTTAGTTCACGGCGCGTCCGGCAATCTGCGCGGCCTGGTCGATCACGTCGGCCACCACCTTCGGCTGCGTCATGAAGACCGCGTGACTGGCCCGCACGTCCGTTACCGCCGCTCCGATGCGCTCCGCCATCTTGCGCAGCATCCGGCCGTCGAACGCCTTGTCCTCGGTGGCGATCACCGCCCAGCTGGGCTTGGTGCGCCATGCGGCGTTTTCCAGCTTCGTGGCGAAGGCAGACATGTTGATCGGCACCTGCGAGTCGCGCAGGAATGCGGCATCCGCGTCGCTGGCGTCGGCGGCGAAGCCGATCTTGAACTTCTCCAGGTCGATGAACCCGTAGCCGTCGGCCTGCGTCTCGATGACGAATTCCGGCGGACCCGAAAAGCCTTCGTACTGCTGTGCAGTCGTCTCGCCGGCGTCGGGGGATAGGGCCGAGACGTAGACCAGTCCCGCGACCTTGGGATCGGTGCCGGCTTCCGTTATGACGGAGCCGCCCCAGGAATGGCCGACGAGGATGGCCGGGCCATCCTGGCGGGCGAGCACGCGCCGCGTCGCGGCGACGTCGTCGGCAAGCGAGGTCAGCGGGTTCTGCACGATGCTGACGCGGTAACCACGCGCGGTGAGTTCGTCATAGACTCCGCGCCAGCCCGAGCCATCGGCGAAGGCGCCGTGGACGAGCACCACGTTCCTCACGGGCTGCGATGCGACGTCGGCCTGCTGCGCCTGCGCGGCGCCGGCGATGGTAGCCGCCGCGGCCGCGACGACGACGTTGCGAATCTTGGTGGTCATTGGGAAGACTCCTCTAAATGCAGCGATAATTGTTATCGCGATATGCATCGTCTAGAGCGACTCGGTTTGTTTGTCCAGCATAATTATTATCGCGATATTTATTTTTGCGAGTTGGCCGGCTATATTGAGCCGGAAGGAGCCTGCCATGACCGAAGGATCCAAGGGCCAGAAAACCTCAAATCCCGTGCCGCAAAACCCCGTGCCGCTCGACGATCAACTCTGCTACGCCATCTATTCGGCGGGCATGGCCGTCCAGCGCGTTTACAAGCCGCTGCTCGACGGGCTGGGGCTGACCTACCCGCAATATCTCGTGCTCAACATATTGTGGCGCGAGGACGGGCAGACCGTTGGCGGCATCGCCGACCGGCTTGCGCTGGAATCGAGCACGCTCACCCCGCTGCTCAAGCGGCTGGAGGCGGCCGGGCTGGTGCGCCGGACCCGCAACCCGGACAATGAGCGGCAGGTCGTCGTTGCGCTGACCGACGAAGGCCGCGCGATCAGGTCGCGGGCCGGGTGCCTCGGTGATTCATTGCTTGCCGCGTCCGGCCAGTCCCCCAGTGACCTCGGCAAGCTGAACCGCGAGGTCAGGCAGTTGCGTGACGCGATCTACAGCCATATCGGCGGCTGGAGCCTCGCTGACCCCAAGGCTTGACGCGCCGGCTCTGCCGACGACGCGCGATACGTCGCGCGGAACTCCTGACCGTTCCAGCGGTTATCCGCTTTATCGAGTGGGCAGGAAGCACGCGTCGCGAGACATGTGCGCGGCTGAAGGCGCGATACGGCGCAATGCACGGTCGGCGCATACAATCTGAGGGTATCCGATGGAAGAGCCGGTCGTCGCGTTCGATTTCGGCCGCATGCTGCTCGGCGACGAGCCGCCGCTGTTCCTGTTCGAGATCGCATTCCGCACGGTCGTCATCTACGTCTACACCCTGGCGCTGATCCGCTGGATCGGCAGCCGCTCGGTCGGTCAGCTGTCGCTGGTGGAGTTCCTGCTGGTGATCGCGCTGGGCTCGGCGGTCGGCGACGCGATGTTCTATCCCGACGTTCCGCTCGTCCACTGCCTCGTCGTCATCACGGTGGTGATCCTCATCGACAAGGCGCTGAGCTTCCTGCTCGCCAGGAGCCACCGCCTGGAGGATGTGATCGAGGGCAAGACGGTCGAGCTCATCCGCGACGGCGTCATCCGGCACGAAGTGCTGCGCCAGGCGAATTTCGGCCAGGACGAGCTGTTCGAGCAATTGCGCATGAAGGATATCGAGCATGTCGGGCAGGTGCGCGCGGCCTATCTCGAGACCAACGGCAACCTCTCGGTCTTCAAGGCGTCAAATGCACCGAACCGGCCCGGCCTGTCCGTCGAGCCGCCATGGGACGTGAACCCGCCGAGGAAGCTCAAGGCTGGCGATAGCCATGCCTTGACCGTGGCCTGCGCCCAATGCGGGACGGTGCTCGGATCCCGGCCAGGCGCCGTGCTGCCCGCCTGCCCGCGCTGCGCCTCGACCACCTGGCACGAAGCTGTGGCCTAGCCGGGCAATTGGAGGCGAGACGGCTAGCGGCGCGGCGGCTGCCGGCCGTCCGAATGGCGCGTCTTCTCGTCGTGGTCGCCGCTTGGCTCGGTGTTGCCGACGCCGCCCTTGGGTAGCCTGTTCTCCGCCGCATCCTGCGAGACCTCGTCGGAGGCGTCGGTATGGCGCTTTTCGCGCAATGCGCGCGCGCCGGTCTCGCGCCTGTTGGTGCCGCTCATGATCCAGCTCCCTAATCGTTTGTTTCGCCCGTGCCGCCGGCTCCGGCGGCACGGGCGGTAGTGTCGCCTCCCGGGAGGTCAGGCCGCGGCCAGCATCGCCCGCTCGTTGACGCCGCCTTGGCCAAGCGAGGACAGCGCCTCGTCGGTCTTCTCTTCCTCGGCCAGCGTCGCCTTCAGGAGGCTCACCGCCTTGGCCATCCCGAGCTGTTCGGCCCAGGCGCACAGCGTGCCGTAGCGCGCGATCTCGTAGTGCTCGACGGCTTGCGCGGCAGCCACAAGTCCGGCGTCGATCGCGGAGGTGCCCATGTACTCCTCGATGATCTCGCTGCCTTCCTCGAGGATGCCGTCGATGGCCGGGCAGGTCTTGCCGCGCGCCGGCTTGCCGAGCAGTTCGAAGACCTTCTCCAGCCTGTCGATCTGGCCTTCGGTCTCGCCGAGATGCTTGTCGAACGCGGCAGAGACCTCATCCGATCCGGCAGCCCTGGCCATTTTCGGCAGCGCCTTGGCGATCTTCTTTTCGGCGTAGTAGATGTCCTTCAGCCCGTCGAGGAACAGGTCCTCGAGGTTCTTGTCCTTCTTGGTCGATGGCATGTTTCTCTCCGTCATGTGATCAGCATCCGCCCACGCCTGAGAACTCGGCGTCGCGACGAAAGGTTCCGGGCAACGGCCAAAGCTCCGTTCAACCGCCCGCGGCGTCATGCTATGGCGGGCGCAGGCGCCATCCTGGAGAGGCAGCACATGGACAGACTGGGTGAAATCCTCGATCCCGTCCGCAAGCGGGTCATCGACATCAAGGACGCGCTCGCCCACGCGCGCTACCGCTATGATGGGATCGACCTGATCCTGGAGACTGTCGCGGACTCTAGGGCGCGCGGGGCGTCGCAGGACATCTTCACCCTCGCCGCCGAGAAGATGAATGCGGTCGACACCCTGCTCGACGACCTCTACCGCGAATTGTCGGATCTCGACCGTAAGCTTGAGGGGCTAGGCCGCGCCGGGTAGCGCCAGGCCTCGAACCCCGCCGCCATCCGTTTCACCCGAATTGGATCCCCGCTCGGGTCACACCGAGCAGGCAGGGATGTAGCGTGCCGCGTATTCGTAAGGCATGACTTTCATGCGCTGCCGAAGGCCACCATTCGCCGAAATCCAGTTCCGGACCCATCCCGGGTAAGAGCGGACCATGAAGTTCGAGGCACGAACGTTTCCGTTCTTGCTCGAGCCGTAAGGGAGGTGGAATCCGAAGGACGCTCCTCGCGAGATGCATGACTTGGAGACGGACAGATAGAGCGTGCAAGCCGACAGGCATCTACCCGCGAACCGAATCCTGCGGCCGCTCCTCTCGATAGCTCTCCGTTGGACCGCATACTCCACGAGCAGTCCGCCGCGGTCGTTTCTTATCGTGACGTCTGTGGACCGGGAGAATGGGCCGGCCGTCGCCGCAGCAACGGAACTGCCGACGAGCAGCGCTACCCAAACCAGAACGTGCGCAAAACCACGAGCCGATTGCATGCCGAAAACCTCCGATGAGGTCATCAGCATCTCAGAGGCGCGTGGATATCGGGCTAAATATAACCTTAAGATTGTAGCTATCGGAAACTGGTTGTGTTTTCTGTTGAATAGCAGCGCTTCGGCCGAAGCGACAATGCGGCTGTATAAACATGGAGGAAAACCTTAGCTTATCTAGCCTCCTACTAAGAATTTATCAAGAAAGCATAAAAGTAATCTTCGATAGGTTCTGAAATTAACCATCAGAATAAACAAATTATAAACTATCTTACATTTGAAAATGGATTGGAAATCGTCTCTTTTATTGCCATTGACCAAAACTAGCCGGCGTAATAATTTGGCGGCGTGGTGGTATTGGGAATGCGCCCGGCTGTGGAACCGAGCGCAGGGAGTGGTTAAAAATGAAATCGGATCTGAAGAGCCTGGCGCTCGGCGCCGGAGCTGTGTGTTTGGTTGCGCTTGCAGCACTGAACGCGAGTTCGGCTGCGGCCAAGACGCGTGCGCAAATGCAGGCTGAGGCGGATCGCGCTTGCGACGAGGTTCTTGAGAAGGGAACTGCGAGCGCGCTCCGGGAATTTCGAAAGAAGTATCGGAAGTACGATACGGCGTGTTCCACGCTCGCCTATGCTCCCGCCTCCTCCAAGGAGCGAGGAGACGGCGGCAGTGGGATTATCAATGTTCGAGGAGACGGCGGCGGTTCGGGCAGCGGTTCGGGTTCGGGCAGCGGCTCGGGTTCGGGCAGCGGCTCGGGTTCTGGCAGCGGCTCGGGTTCGGGCAGTGGCTCTGGTTCGGGCAGCGGTTCGGGTTCGGGCAGCGGCTCGGGTTCGGGCAGTGGTTCGGGTTCGGGCAGCGGTTCGGGT
>NZ_JBDZDN010000007.1:0-180284 GCF_040049215.1 Mesorhizobium sp. KR9-304
TTCGGCGGAGCGTTTGCCGCCAGTCGACTTCGAATTCATGTTCGTTCCTTCGTCTCCGACGAGAACGAACACTCCTTAAATCACACCCTCATTTCTGTGCCATAGGCGCTGATCCCGGACAGTTCGCTAAGGGAGCCCCAGGCTAATCGCCGGAATGCAGACAGTGGTCGCAAAGCGGTGCTTCCGCGTTGCCACCTGTCGCGGGATCAAATCCGTTGCCGCAGTGTAGGCATTGAAGAAGCAGTCTAGACCCGTAGTCAGACGATCCGCGTCGGCGGCGCGCATGCTCCTTCTGGATTTCTTCTTCCGTGAATGCTGACTTTGACGTCATGGAGCCCTCATGTCGCTGCCCGGGTCTTTCAAAATATACACCACCATTCTGATGCACGCCACTGATGGGCCTGAGGCTATTCGGTGGTCAGGTGCGTACGCTTGCGAAGCGGCGGAAGGTCGTCTCATGGGAAAGGGCCTCGAAATAACACTGTCTCGGCGTAGCCTTCCATGCACGGGACAAAAGGAGCCGAACCAGCTGGTTTCCCACTGGCCTAAAACCTTGATAACTAAGATCATATCGCCCCTGACGATGCGTCCCACCCCGACAGTTTAAGCCAGTTTCGCGCGAGCGTCTGAGCCTCAGCGATTTGCTCTGTCGTCATCCGACGCGCCACCCGATCTTCTGTTCTTCGCTGACCCAACCCGAAGTTCTCCGGTGGGATGGTTTGCGGTGGCGAGATTGTACCACATGTGCGCTTGCACGTAGTCTTGCGGTAGGCGGCCCAATGCGCGCCTTCGCTCGAAGGCGCATGAGAACTCCTCCGGCAGCCGGCCCCGAAAGGCAAAGAATTAGGAGCCCCGCGTCAGCAAAGCCCAGTTCCCCTGAGGTTCCCCCGGGCCTAGAGCGACTGGAACATTTAAAGCTAAGTTCTTGATCTTTATGGTGCCCCCGGAGAGGATTGAACTCCCGACCTTCGGTTTACAAAACCGCTGCTCTACCGCTGAGCTACAAGGGCACGGGCGCCCGGTTAGCATATCTCGCGCGCCAGTAAAATCAAAAGTAGGGCATGGCGGAGACGCTCGATCGTCAGCGTCGTGAAATGGGCGCGAAGGCTTCCTACATCCAGATGGTGGCCGGTTGGGGTTTTGGGGGAGTGACGCAATGCTCAGATTTGTGGTGATTGCGCTGATCGTGATCGTGGCGTGGGTGCTGCTGATCAAACTGTTCCGTGACATCAAGGCATCGAAGGTGGATTGGAAGGGTTGGGCGATCATCGCCGGCTTCATTGTGCTCGCCTTCTACCTACGCCACGTCACCGGCATCGGCGAGTTTTGAGCCGAGAGGCGATCGCGCCCTCAATGCGGTCGCCCGACAGCTCCAAAAATCTCGAACCGGCTTCGAACCTTTTTCGAGACCCGAGCGACTGATGGTCATGAGGCGGATGGACGCCTCCCAACGGGACCATAGGAGATCACCATGTCGCTCAGGACCAAACTCGTTTCCAGCCTGCTTTCGCTGACTGTCGTGGCAGGCGCCATGGCCGGCACGGTCGGCCAGTCGGAGGCCAAGAAGCTCTCGAAGGGCGAAGTGGCCGCCATCGCCGGCATCGGCGGTTTCGTGCTTGGCCTCGGCATCGCCAATGCCGGCCACGGGCCGGAATACTACGACATTCACAGCAGCCCATGGGAAACCCATGTCGACCGCTGCTACGCCCGCTACCGTACCTACAACCACCGTACCGACACCTACATCGGCTACGACGGCTACGAGCATCGCTGTACGCTTTGAGAGGAGGTGATCCGCTTCAGCGCTTTCGGGACAGGGGCGTCGCAAGGCGCTCCTTTCTCGCCGACTGGCGGACCACCTTTTCACTCGACGTTCTTTCCGCTCTAATCGCTCGACATCGGGGAGCATCGGGTGATGGCGGACAAGCGTCCGGACGGCGACGACCGCGTGGAAATCCTGTTCAGGAACGGCACCATCACCGTCGTCGGTATCGTGGTGGCGTTTTCGCTCGTCTTCCTCACGCAGTGGGCGTCGAACCCTATCCCCTGGCAGCAAAGTCATCTCGTGGCGGTTGCGCCGATCATCATCGGCATCGCGCTGCAGATGAAGGCGCTGGCCGACCTCATGCGACAGGAATCGCTGCGCCGCTCCGTGCACGATCGCGCGGTGCGGTTCTTCATGATCGGGCTGGTGGTGACATTCGCCGGGGTAGGGGCCGCCATCGTGCTCGACGTGACGCAACTCGCCGACGGTTCGGCGCTCTAACAGCGCTGTTAGGGCAGCTTGCCGCCGATCGCCTTGGTCACTTCCTCGGCCGCTTCGCGCACCAGCGGGCCGATCGCGGCGGCGCGTTCGTGTGTCACGCGCACCGTCGGCCCGGAGACGGAGATGCCGGCCACCGGCTCGCCGAATTCGTTGAAGATCGCCGCCGCCACGCAGCGCATGCCGGCGTTGCGCTCCTCGTCGTCGATCGACCAGCCGCGCGCCCTGATGACGCCGAGATCCTGCGCCAGCGACATCGGGTCGGCGAGCGTCTTTTGCGTATAGGCTTCGAGGCCGGCCTTGCGAACGATGGCGTTGACACGCTCGGGAGACAGATGCGCCAGGATCGCCTTGCCGATGCCCGAGGCGTGGAAGGGGCTGCGTGTGCCCGGCCGGAAGAAGGCGCGGATCGCCTGGTGCGTCTCGACCTGGCTGACGAAAACCACGCAATCGTCCTCGGCGACGCCAAGATTGGCCGTCTCGCCGGTCGTTTCCATCAGCTCCTGCATGACCATGCGCGCGCGATCGACGAGTTTTCGGCGGCGCAGGAAGGCCGAGCCCATGCGGTAGGTCTCGACGCCGACCGACCAGAGCTGGCCGCCCCGGTCGAACTCGACCATGCCGTGCGAGGCGAGGGTGGTGAGCATGCGATATGCTGTGGAGGCGGCGATTCCGCTCCTGGCGGCAACCTCGCTGAGCGACAGGGCGTCGCCGTCGGCCACGATAGCGAGGATCTTCAGGCCCCGGTCGAGCGCCTGCACGGACGCGGCGTCGGCCGGAGCGTTGAAGGAGCGCGGCCGCCCGCGCTGGCGTTTTTCCGTAGCGTCCATGTTCATTTGTAGGCGTTTCGGCGGGAATTTGTCATCCGAAAATGAAATAGTTTTTTAGAAGTGATCGAGGTAGCCCGAACTGAAAAACGCAAAACCACGTAAAATCATAGACATATGAATTGTAGATCAGAAATGAAAAATTATTCTGGAAAAATTGAAAAATCGCAGAGGGCCTGTCATTCTCCAGCCATCAAAGCACATGGAGCAAGGTCATGGCCCGGATGCGCGCTGTCGACGCGGCGGTTCTCGTTCTCGAAAAGGAAGGCATCTCCTGCGCCTTCGGCGTGCCGGGCGCGGCGATCAATCCGTTCTACGCCGCGCTGAAGGCGCGCGGTTCGATCCGCCACATCCTGGCGCGGCATGTCGAGGCGGCCTCGCACATGGCCGAGGGTTTTACCCGCGCGGCGCCAGGCAATATCGGGCTCTGCATCGGTACGTCGGGTCCGGCCGGCACCGACATGATCACCGGGCTCTATTCGGCGGCGGCGGATTCGATCCCCATCCTCTGCATCACCGGACAGGCGCCGCGTGCCAGGCTGAACAAGGAGGACTTCCAGGCCGTCGACATCGCGGCGATCGCGGCACCTGTCGCCAAATGGGCCGTCACCGTCATGGAGCCTTATCTGGTGCCGATGGCGCTGCAGAAGGCATTTCACCTGATGCGATCTTCGCGCCCGGGGCCGGTGCTGATCGACCTGCCGGTCGACGTGCAGCTTGCCGAGATCGAGTTCGACATCGACGCCTATGAGCCGCTCGCCGCGTTCAAGCCGGCGATGACGCGCGGCCAGGCCGAGAAGGCGCTGGCGATGCTCAATGCGGCTGAAAAGCCGTTGATCGTTGCCGGCGGTGGCATCATAAACGCCGAAGCATCCGACCTGCTGATCGAGTTCGCCGAGATCACGGGCGTTCCCGTCATCCCGACGCTGATGGGCTGGGGCACGATCCCAGACGACCACCGTCTGATGGCCGGCATGTGCGGGCTGCAGACCTCGCACCGCTACGGCAACGCGACGATGCTGGAGGCCGATTTCGTCTTCGGCATCGGCAACCGCTGGGCGAACCGTCACACCGGCTCGGTCGAGACCTACACGAAGGGCAAGAAAATCGTTCATGTCGACATCGAGCCGACCCAGATCGGCCGCGTCTTCGCGCCGGATCTCGGTATCGTGTCCGATGCGGGTGCGGCGCTGAAGATGCTGCTCGACGTCGCCACGGAGTGGAAGACTGCGGGCAAGCTCGCTGACTGGTCCGGCTGGGCGAGGGAATGCCAGGCGCGCAAGAAGACGATGAAGCGCAAGACGCACTTCGACCAGGTGCCGCTGAAGCCGCAGCGCGTCTACGAGGAGATGAACAAGGCGTTCGGGCGCGACACGACCTATGTCACCACGATCGGGCTCAGCCAGATCGCCGGGGCGCAGTTCCTGCATGTCTACCGTCCCAGGAACTGGATCAATTGCGGCCAGGCGGGCCCGCTCGGCTGGACGCTGCCGGCGGCACTCGGCGTGCGCGCCGCGCGTCCCGACGCGACAATCGTGGCGCTGTCGGGCGACTACGACTTCCAGTTCATGATCGAGGAACTGGCGGTCGGCGCGCAGCACCGGCTGCCCTACATCCATGTCGTCGTGAACAACGCCTATCTCGGGCTGATCCGCCAGGCGCAGCGCGGCTTTGCGATGGATTTCGAGGTCAGCCTCGCCTTCGAGAACCAGAACCGGGCGAATGACCCCGAGGCCGGCTATGGCGTCGACCATGTCGCGGTTGCGGAGGCCATGGGCTGCAAGGCGGTGCGCGTCAGGCGGCCGGAGGAATTCGCGGCGGCTTTCAAGGAGGCGAAACGCCTGATGAAGCAGCACCGGGTTCCGGTCGTGCTGGAATTCATCCTCGAGCGCGTCACCAACATTTCCATGGGCACGGAGATAGACAATATCACCGAGTTCGAGGAACTTGCCGAGAACAACGAGGACGCGCCGACGGCGGTCGTCATGCTGGACTAGGGGATTGGAATGCCACGCTTTTCCGCAAATCTATCGATGCTCTTCACCGAGCACGATTTCCTCGACCGCTTCGATGCCGCGGCGCGCGCGGGCTTCAAGGCCGTCGAATATGTCGGGCCATACGACCACGCGCCCGAAGTGGTGGCGGCGCGGCTGAAGAAGAACGGCCTCGCCCAGGTGCTCTTCAACCTGCCTCCCGGCGACTGGGCGGCGGGCGAGCGCGGCATCGCCGTGCTGCCCGACCGAATCGACGAGTTCCGCAAAAGCGTCGACACCGCGATCACATATGCGAAGGCGCTCGGCTGTCCGCAGGTGAACTGCCTCGCCGGCATCGCGCCGGAGGGGGCGGCCTCCGCGGAACTGGAGGACCTTTTCGTCCACAACCTGACCTACGCGGCGAAACGGCTGGAGGAGGTGGGAATCCGGCTGCTGATCGAGGCGATCAACACGCGCGACATTCCCGGATTCTTCCTGAACACTTCAAGGCAGGCGCTCAAAATCATCGACCGCGTCGGCTCGAAAAACCTCTATTTTCAATACGATATCTACCACATGCAGATCATGGAGGGGGATCTCGCCCGGACCATCGAGGCAAATCTCGGCCGCATCGCGCATATCCAGCTTGCGGACAATCCCGGCCGCCACGAACCGGGGACAGGCGAGATCAACTATCCGTTCCTCTACGCGCACCTCGACCGTATTGGCTACGCCGGCTGGGTCGGGGCGGAATACAAGCCGAGGGACGGGACCGAGGCGGGGCTCGGGTGGTTCAAGCAGATGAAAAGCGCAGGCAGCGCCGCGGCGTAACACTCGGTACGCTTTAGGGAAAAAGATCATGGAAACCATAGGCTTCATCGGGCTCGGCATCATGGGCGCGCCGATGGCGGGGCATCTGCTGGATGCCGGCTACAGCGTCGTCACGAGCAGCCACCGCAAGCCGCCGCCGAAGGAACTGGTCGCGAGGGGCCTAAAGGCGGTCGACGGACATCATGCTGTGGCGCAAGACGCTGATATCATTATCACAATGGTGCCGGACACGCCGCAGGTTGAAGAGGTGCTGTTCGGGGAGAACGGGGTAGCGGCGGGCCTGTCGAAGGGCAAGCTGGTCATCGACATGAGCTCGATCTCGCCGATCGCGACCAAAGAATTCGCCAGGAAGATCAACGCGCTGGGCTGCGACTATCTCGATGCGCCGGTGTCGGGCGGCGAGGTCGGGGCGAAAGCGGCGTCGCTGACCATCATGGTCGGCGGCGAGGAGAAGGCGTTCGAGCGTGCGAAACCGGTGTTCGAGAAGATGGGCAAGAACATCACGCTGGTCGGCCCCAACGGCGTCGGCCAGACGACCAAGGTCGCGAACCAGATCGTCGTCGCGCTGACCATCGAGGCGGTGGCGGAAGCGCTTGTTTTTGCTTCGAAAGCTGGCGCGGATCCGGCCAAGGTGCGCCAGGCGCTGATGGGCGGGCTGGCAGCCTCGCGTATCCTGGAAGTGCATGGCGAGCGCATGATCAAGCGAACCTTCGCGCCGGGGTTCCGCATTGAGCTGCACCAGAAGGATCTGGCGCTTGCGCTGGACGGGGCGAAGGCGCTCGGCGTGTCGCTGCCCAATACCTCGACCACGCAGCAGCTTTTCAACTCATGCGCGGCGAACGGCGGCGCGAAGGACGATCATTCAGGGCTGGTCAAGGCGCTGGAGCGAATGGCGGGGCACGAGGTGGCGCGTGGATAGAATTGGTCCGACGATCCAGGCGTGACAGAAAATACCGGAGGCTTGTCAGCGGCTTGCGCGGATCAAAGCTGTTGCGGAGGCTGGATTCTGTTCACGCGGGCGCTAGCGGGCCCCGCCGAGCCAGGTTTTCGCCGCATATAGCGCCACCGCAGCCGCGTTCGACACATTGAGCGAGCGGATCGCGCCGGGCATGTCCAATCGGGCGAGCGTCGTGACGGTTTCGCGCGTTTTTTGGCGAAGGCCTTTCCCTTCGGCTCCGAGTACGAGGGCGATCTTTTCCCCGGCGAACGACTTTTCCATTTCGACCGGGCCGTCCGAGTCCAGTCCGATGGTCTGGAAACCGGCATCGTGAAGTTTGCCCAGCGCGTCGGCGAGGTTTTTCACCTCGATGAGGTCGATATGCTCCAGCGCGCCCGATGCGGACTTGGCAAGCACTCCCGATTCCTGCGGGCTGTGGCGCTGGGTGGTGATCAGCGCGGCGGCACCGAAGGCGACGGCCGAGCGCATGATCGCGCCGACATTGTGCGGGTCGGTCACCTGGTCGAGCACGACGACGAGCTTCGTGTCGCCAAGCGCATCGAGCGGTTTTGGCTGGAGCGGTCGCGCCTCGATGACGACGCCCTGATGCACGGCCTCGCTGCCGGTGATGCGGTCGATGTCCCTGGGCTCGACCAGTTCGGCGGTGAAGGGCAGGGCGGAGAGGTCCGCCAGGCCGAGCCGCTCGGCGGCGTTGCGGGTGACGAGCATTCGCGAAATCTTGCGACTGGGATTGTCGAGAGCGGCGCGCACCGTGTGGATACCGTAGAGCCTGACCAGCCCGTCGGGCGCGGCCTCGCCGGGCGCTACCGGCGGGCGGGGCCGGAAGGCAGGTGGGCCGGCCGGTTTCCCATCTGGCTTGCCGCCGCTCTTCTGGTCGCGAAAGGCGCGCCTGAGGTTGGCGTAGTGCGTGTCCTTGGGGGTCTTCGATTTCTTATCGTCGCTCATGGCCGGTTCTATATCCGCAACGCGTTGGAATGCCTATGGCGGCGCCGTGAAATCGGCTGGCGGAAATTCGGCTCCGCGCCCGGTTGTCGCGGTTGACAGCTTTGGGCCGTGCCGCCATAAGGCGCTTCGCGGAACGGCTGCCCTGGGGCGGCTGCTCTGTCGATGCCTCGTTGCATGGCTCCGGCGGCAGTACGGAGGAGTGCCCGAGTGGTTAAAGGGGACGGACTGTAAATCCGTTGGCTCAGCCTACGTTGGTTCAAATCCAACCTCCTCCACCACTGCCGCACCGGAAGCCAGCGCATCGCCTCGGAAGCAGTCGCTTTTGCGAGGCGGCTATGCCAAAACAGGCGGGCGCCAAAGGCAGCGCGGTTGCGGGTGTAGCTCAATGGTAGAGCAGCAGCCTTCCAAGCTGAATACGAGGGTTCGATTCCCTTCACCCGCTCCAATTGCTCGATCGCGCTCACGCTACCCGCGACCTTGTCCTCCTCCCATCGCATAGAATCGGCGATCTGACGCCCTGTCGGGGCCGGCCTTGCAGAGCCGCGTCGCCGCCGAGCATTTTTTAGTCAGGTCCGGCTTGTCATCCGGCCGCAATACGGCTAGTTCAAAAGAAACCCAAATATCTGGATTGTCGGATACATGGATAAGAAACTCGCCTTGAACGCACTGGCCGCTCTCGGTCAGGAGACCCGGCTGGACATATTCCGGCTGCTGGTCCGGGCTGGCGGCGAGGGCGTGCGGGCCGGCGAGATCGCGACGCGGCTGGGGGCGGTTCAGAATACCGTCTCCTCGCACCTGAAAGCGCTTGCGCAGGCAGGGCTCATCCGGCCCGAGCGGGACGGCAGGATCGTGCGCTATGTCGCCGACATGACCGGCTTCCGCGACCTGCTCGCCTATCTGATGGAAGACTGCTGCGACGGCGCGCCGGAGCTCTGCCGGCCGGTGATCGATGCCGTGACCTGCCGATGCTGACGAATTCGAACCCGGCCGCAACCGGGCCAAGGAGCAAAATGCGATGAGCGACCAAGTCTACAATGTCCTGTTCCTGTGCACGGGCAATTCGGCCCGTTCTATCCTTGCCGAGGCGATCCTCAACCGGGTGGGGCAGGGGCGTTTCCGGGCCTTCTCCGCCGGATCGCAGCCGAAGGGCGAGGTGCACCCCTATGCGCTCGAGCTGCTGAAGAGCCTCAACCACGACACGTCCTTCGCGCGCTCGAAGAGCTGGGAGGAATTCGCCGGCGCGGACGCGCCGGTCATGGATTTCGTCTTCACCGTCTGCGACAACGCGGCCAACGAAGCCTGTCCGGTGTGGCCGGGCCAGCCGATGACCGCGCATTGGGGCGTGCCGGACCCGGCGGCGGCGCAAGGCACGGAGGCCGAGAAGCATCTCGCCTTCGCCGATGCCTACAGGATGCTCAACAACCGCATTTCGATCTTCACCGCCCTTCCGCTGAAATCGCTGGACAGGCTGACGCTGCAGGGGCGTCTCCGAGAGATCGGCCGGGAACTGCCCAAGGCCGGCTGAAAGGGATTACACGTGTCTGATACCGTTCTCGACGCGGGGCCTAGCGCGCCTGCGAGCATCGGGTTTTTCGAGAAATACCTGACGGTCTGGGTGGCGCTCTGCATCGTCGCGGGCATCGCGCTCGGCTACCTGCTGCCGGGCTTCGTCGGTCTCGTCGCCAAGGCGGAGGTCGCGCGGGTGAACCTTCCCGTGGCCGTCCTCATCTGGCTGATGATCATCCCCATGCTGCTCAAGGTCGACTTTGCCTCGATGGCGAAGGTCGGCACCTACTGGCGCGGCATCGGCGTGACGCTGTTCATAAACTGGGCGATCAAGCCGTTCTCCATGGCGCTGCTCGGTTGGCTGTTCATCGGCTGGCTGTTCCGGCCGTATCTGCCGGCGGACCAGATCGACTCCTACATCGCCGGACTGATCATCCTCGCCGCAGCGCCGTGCACGGCGATGGTCTTCGTGTGGTCGGCGCTGACCAAGGGCGAGCCGAACTTCACGCTGTCGCAGGTGGCATTGAACGACGCGATCATGGTCGTGGCCTTCGCACCCATCGTCGGCCTGCTGCTCGGATTGTCGGCCATTACCGTGCCCTGGGACACGCTGGTGCTGTCGGTGGCGCTCTACATCGTGCTTCCTGTCGTCGTGGCCCAGGCGGTGCGCGCCGGCGTGCTGGCGAAGGGTGGGCAGGCCGCGCTCGATCGGCTGCTCGCGACGCTGCAGCCGCTGTCGCTGGTCGCGCTGCTGGCGACGCTCGTGCTGCTCTTCGCCTTCCAGGGCGAACAGATCATCGCCCAACCAGCCGTCATCGCGTTGCTCGCGGTGCCGATCCTGTTCCAGGTCTACCTGAATTCGGGACTGGCCTACCTGCTGAACCGCGTCTCCGGCGAGCGCCATTGCGTGGCCGGTCCGTCCGCCCTGATCGGCGCCTCGAACTTCTTCGAACTCGCGGTGGCCGCCGCGATCGCGCTGTTCGGCCTCCAGTCCGGCGCGGCGCTGGCGACCGTGGTAGGGGTTCTCGTCGAGGTCCCCGTCATGCTGTCGGTGGTATGGATCGTGAACCGTTCCAAGGGGTGGTACGAGAGCGGCCCCGCCGTGAGGCGAACCTCCTTGAATGAAAGGCCCCGATGACCATCACCATCTACCACAACCCCGACTGCGGCACCTCGCGCAACACGCTCGCCATGATCCGCCAGTCGGGCGAGCAGCCGCGGGTGATCGAGTATCTGAAGACGCCGCCGTCGCGCGAGCGGCTGGTCGAGCTGATTGCCGCCATGGGCATCACGCCGCGCAAATTGCTGCGCGAGAAGGGCACGCCCTATGCCGAACTCGGCCTCGGCGATCCGAAATGGACCGACGAGGAACTGATCGGCTTCATGATGGCGCATCCGATCCTCATCAACCGGCCGATCGTGGTGACGCCGCTGGGCGTGAAGCTCTGCCGCCCTTCCGAGACTGTTCTCGACATCCTGCCCAGTCCCGACATCGGCCCGTTCACCAAGGACGACGGCGAGGTGGTGATCGCCGCGGACGGGAACCGCATACGGTAGCGGCTGTCCGTTATCGAAGAGGCAGCCGTGCTTTGACCCATTGGCGCCGGGCGGTCGAGGATGTCTGGCCATCTCTCGGAAATGAGAGCGGCCTCGTGATGCTGTCGACGATGTCGACTTGCTTCAAGCTATGCTCCTGGCGATCCCAAAAACCTGATTGGACGGAAGCATATCAGAACAAAACATCGGATTCCGCCGCTAAAGTCGCTGGCATTCACTTTGGCAAGATTTGCAGTTGAGACATGTCCGTTGGACCGGTGTCGGCAACATTGATCGTCACCCTGCTTTGGGCCGTAAGTAACCGAAACATACTTCCTGAATAGCCGATAACCTGTCATTCTTGGATGTGGCGGTACCGAGGACAAGTTCCTGCATGGTTCGTGCAAGTGTACAAAGCTGTCAGGGCTTCATCCGGATATAAAGCCGCTTTTGCCTTACTTGAGAGGGCACAGGCTGCCGGCCCGTTTCGGGCAGCCGGGAGGAATGCTTATGAGTATGATCAGGAATGCGTGGCTGGCGGCGCCGGTCACACTGGCAATTCTGTCCGCGTCGAACTTGCCGTCGGTGGCGCAGGATACCCCAAAGCCCAACATCGTCGTCATCATGGGTGACGACATCGGCATCTGGAACATCGGCGCCTACCATCGCGGCATGATGGCGGGGCGCACACCCAACCTCGACAAGATCGCCGCCGAGGGCATGCTGTTCACCGACTATTATGCCGAAGCGAGTTGCACGGCTGGCCGTGCGGCCTTCGTTACCGGCGAACTGCCGATCCGAACCGGCATGACCACGGTCGGCCAGGCCGGCGCGACGATCGGTTTGCCCGCAGAAGCGATGACCGTTGCGACTGCGCTCAAGGATTTGGGATACGCCACCGGCCAGTTCGGCAAGAACCACCTTGGCGACCGCAACGAGTTCTTGCCAACCGTCCATGGCTTCGACGAGTTTTTCGGCTACCTCTATCACCTCGACGCGATGGAGGATCCAGCGCACCCTGCATATCCGCAGGAACTGCTGGACAGGGTTGGCCCACGCAACATGGTCCACAGTTGGGCGACCGAAACCGACGACGCGACCGTCGACCCGCGCTGGGGCAAGGTCGGCAAGCAGAAGATCGAAGACGCCGGCACGCTCTATCCTGAGCGAATGGAGACAGTAGACGACGAAATCCAGGACCTCGCCTTCAAGTTCCTGGACAAGGCAAAGGCGGACAACAAGCCGTTCTTCCTCTGGCTCAACCCGACGCGCATGCACATCGTGACCCACTTGTCGGAGAAGTATGAGGGGCTGCGCAACTCGCAGAATGGCTGGACGATCCACGAAGCAGGTATGGCCCAGCTTGACGACATCGTCGGCGCCACCATGCAGAAGCTCAAGGAACTCGGCGTCGATGACAACACCATCGTCCTGTTCACCACCGACAACGGCACGGAGACGTTCACCTGGCCGGACGGCGGCAACACGCCGTTCAAGGGCCAAAAGGGCACGACCTATGAAGGCGGCTTCCGCGGCCCGGCAATGATCCGCTGGCCCGGAAAGGTTCCCGCCGGCGTGGTCGAGAACGGCATCGTTTCAGGCATCGACTGGCTGCCGACATTCGTTGCGGCGGCGGGCAATCCGAACATTTCCGACGAGCTTCTGAAAGGAAAGCAGATCGGCGACCGTACCTACAAAAATCATCTCGACGGGTACAACCAGATGGACATGATCACCGGCAAGGGACCCTCGGCCCGCCATGAGATCTTCTACTTCGGCGAAAGCTCCCTCGGTGCAGTGCGCATCGACGATTTCAAGTATCGCTTCCTCGAGCAGCCGGACGGCTGGATTGGCGGTAAGGTTCAGCTCGATGTGCCGACGCTGATCAATCTGCGCCTCGACCCGTTCGAGCGGCTGACCTGGCCGAAGAGCGGCACGCTGGATGGGGCGCAGGAGTATTTCAGCTGGTTCCAATACGAGTTCTGGCGCTTCGTATTCGTGCAGCAGGAAGTAGGGAAACTCGTCCAGACCGCCCTCGAGTATCCGCCGATGCAGAAGGGCGCGAGCTTCAACCTCGAAGCTGTGAAGGCGCAGATCGAGGCAGCTTCAAAGCACACGGGACAGTAGACCTGTCCTCAACCCATGGGTGGCCCGAAAGGGCCGCCCGCCGGGTCGCCTTGCCACGGTGATGCCGGCTGTGGGCAGGGCCGCGACGGTATCGGGCGTACGGACCAAGCGGAATCTGCTTACTGGCTGTATGGCAATTTCTTGCGCCCAACCGATTCGTCAACGTATGCTCAGTTGGGAAACAGGTCGGCAGGGTCGGGCCTAAACTTAGTCCGGCCGATAACCGGCAAGGCTACGGACGCGGCCCTGAGGAACGCAGCGCGGGGGATGGAATGGCGACGAACGTAGCGATGCATCCAGCGGCGCCGGCCCATTTGCCGGGGTTCATCACCGCTCCCGGCGAAACCGACCCGCTCTTCGTCGGCTCGGTTATCTTTTTGATCATACTGGTTATGGGGTTGGGCAGCTTGTATTTCTGGCTGCACTCGATCCCCGAGCGGCTGGCTCACGGGACGGGGAAGATTCAGTTCCAGCTGGTCGGCGTGCTGGCCTTGCTGGCGCTGTTCACCCACAACAATCTGTTCTGGGTGTTCGCGCTGATGCTCGCCTTGATCCCGATACCCGACTTCTGGACGCCGCTGGCCTCGATGGCCGATTCGCTTGCCAGTATGGTGAGGCCGCGCCGTCCGCCTCCGGATGACGCGGTCGATCCAGCCTTACAGCCGATGCTGCCGCTCGAACACGGCACCATGCACGAGGCTCCTCACGGCGAAGCCACGGCGGCGGAAGGGCACAAGCCATGATCGAAGTGCTGCTCTGTTCCGTCGTCACGATCCTGCCCGACTTCCTCTACCGCCGCTTCGTGCAGGGCAAGCGGCTCGGCCGCGAGATCACGCTCTATTCGATCTGGTACGAGTTGCGCTACGGCATCACCGCGTGCCTTGGCCTCACCATCGTGCTGCTGACGCTCATCCTCTACTTCCATCCATCGACGACAAGCGCGATCTCCTTCTTCCGCACCGTTCCGATCCTGCCGGAGGGTTCGGGACGCGTGGAGGAGGTCTATGTCGAGGTGCAGCACGAGGTGAAGGCCGGCGATCCGATCTTCAAGCTCGACAGTTCCAGGCAGGAGGCGGCGCTGCTGACCGCGCAAAAACGCGTCGTAGAAACGGAGGCAGCGTTCGAAGTGGCGAAGACTGACCTCGCCGGCGCCGACGCCAAGATTCAGGAGGCGGAAAGCGCCTACCAGCAGGCGGTCGACGAACTCGCGACCAAGACTGAACTGCAAAAACGCAACGCGGGGACAGTTTCGGAGCGCGAACTCGAAAGGCTGCAGAACGTCGTCAACGGCCGGCAGGCTTCGGTTGCGGCTGCCATTGCGAGCAAGCAGTCGGTGCAGGCGCAGATAACGTCGTTGCTGCCGGCGCAGAAGGCGAGCGCGGAGGCCACACTCGCCGAGGCGCAGGTCGAGCTGGACAAGACGGTGGTGCGCGCCGGCGTGGACGGACTGCTCGAGCAGTTCACGCTGCGCAAGGGCGACATCGTCAACCCGATCATGCGCTCGGCGGGCGTGCTGATCCCGACCGAGGCCGGCCGGGGTGGCCTGGTGGCGGGCTTCAGCCAGCTGGAAGCCCAGGTGATGAAAACAGGAATGATTGGCGAGGTCACCTGCATATCGAAGCCGCTGACCATCATTCCGATGGTGGTGACCTCGGTGCAGGACCTGATCGCGGCCGGCCAGGTGCAGGCGTCGGACAGGCTGATCGATGCCCAGCAGGTGGTGAAGCCCGGCACCATCACAGTCTACATGGAGCCGCTTTTTGCGGGCGGCTTCGACGGCGTGCCGCCGGGCAGCAGCTGCATCGCCAATGCCTATACGAACAACCACGACCGGCTGGACGACCCGAACATCGGAACCGGGCAGTGGCTTTTCCTGCACGTCATCGACACGGTCGGCGTCGTGCACGCGATCATCCTGAGGATCCAGGCGCTGCTGCTGCCAGTGCAGACGCTCGTCCTGTCGGGCGGGCATTGAGGACCCGATCAACCTGGACCGATACGACCGTTGTCCCGCCGATCGATTGGCCGGCGCTGCGGACTTTGATCTCGGTCAACGAAGGCGACACGCTGTTGTGCTCTAATTTGGTCGTTGCCCGTAGCGCTTAACGCGCGGTCGAGGTCTGCAATCAGATGCGTTGAGACCGCCTCGAAGTGGTGCATGGCAACGACACCCGGCCAGGTCGGATCGGTTGCCGGGTGGCAACGTCAAAAGGAGACGTGTCATGGTTGAGACCGCCACGAAAATGCCCGTCAAAACCGAGAAGGCGGCGTCGCCCGCAGGATTGGAAGACTGGTCACCGCTCGCGAGCCTGCGCCGAGAGGTGGATCGCCTGTTCGACAACTTCCACCCTTTCGGCTCACGCGCGCCCGCAACCCGCTCGATTTTCGATCTCGAATTCCCGGGGCTGGCCCGTGGCGGGTGGGCGGTGTCGCCGGCGATGGACCTCGTCGAGAAGGATCGCGAGTACGAAATCACCGCCGAATTGCCCGGCATTGACGAGAAAAACGTCGAGATCAAGCTTTCCAACCACATGCTGACGATCAGGGGCGAGAAGGAGGACAAGACGGAGGAGAAACGGAAGGATTACTATCTGTCGGAACGCCGCTACGGCTCCTTCCAGCGTTCGTTCCAACTGCCTGAAGGCGTTGACGCCGACAAGATCGAGGCGAACTTCGCAAAGGGTGTACTCACGGTGAAGCTGCCCAAGACGGCGGCGGCGCAAAACGCCGAGAAGAAGATCGCCGTGAAGGCGGTATAAGGATGCGCTTTCCCGCCTGCGCCGAATGCAGCCGCAGGCGGGCTGTCGCCTGGAAGTACGACTGCGCTACCGCAGCCTGATCCACGCAGGCGCGTGGTCGCTGGCGCCATCGCGGCCGCGCACATCGCGGTCGACGCCGGCCTCGGCGAGACGCTCGGCGGCGGGCGGCGAAAGCAGTAAATGATCGAGCCTCAACCCCGCGTCGCGCGGCCAGCGCATCCGCTTGTAATCCCAGAACGTGTAGATGCGCTCGCCGGGATATTTTGAGCGAAGCGCGTCGGTCCAATAGCGCCCGACGAGCTTCCTGAAGGCGGCACGGCTTTCGGGCTGTATCAGCGCGTTGTCGTCGTAGGACGCCGTCGAATAGATATCGAGCTCGGTCGGCGCGACGTTGTAGTCGCCGGCAATCACGACCGGCGCGCCGGTCTTTCGCAGTTCGGTTGCGTGTCTGTGGAGCCGCGCGTGCCAGGCGAGCTTGTAGTCGAATTTCGGACCGGGCTGGGGATTGCCGTTCGGTGCGTAGATGGAGGCGATGAGCACGCTGTTGACGGCGGCCTCGATGTAGCGCGCCTGGGTGTCGGAAGGATCGCCGGGCAGGGCGGTGCGGGTGAGGATCGGTTCGACGCCGCGCGCGAGGATGGCGACGCCGTTCCAGGTGCGCTGGCCTTGCCAGACGGCGCGGTAGCCGGCGCGGGCGAGTTCCTTGACGGGAAAGCTCTTCTGATCGGCCTTGAGTTCCTGCAGGCAGGCGACATCAGGCTTTCGCTCGCCGAGCCATTCGATCAGGTTCGGCAGCCGGCGGTTGACGCCGTTGATGTTGAAGGTGGCGATGATCACGGCTGAAGTTTAGCGCGGCGATCGATGCTGCCAAGGTGGGCGGCCTGAGCGGAATAGGCGCGGGCCGCCACTATACCGAGCACGAGGATCCCCGCGAGAAGGCCTGTGGCGAGGTGGTCGGCCGGTCCCCAGCCGACGAGAAGGGCCGCGGCGACGACGACGGCGACTTCCTTGCCGGAGAAGCCGGTGCGGCCGAGAAAGAGCAGCGGGAGGGCCAGCATGACGAAATCGTAGATGAAGGCGTAGGGCGAGGCGAGGATGGTGGCGGCGGCGAGCCCCGCGGCCTTGAGGTCGAAGGCGGCGGCGGAGCGCCACAACCAGGCGACGCCGGCGGCGAGCAAGAGGACGAATGCACCATGCGCCAGCCAGGCAGCTTCGGAGCCGAAGCCGAGGGCGCGGAGATAGCCGTAGAG
Organism: Mesorhizobium sp. KR9-304; assembly: GCF_040049215.1. Classification (NCBI taxonomy): domain Bacteria; kingdom Pseudomonadati; phylum Pseudomonadota; class Alphaproteobacteria; order Hyphomicrobiales; family Phyllobacteriaceae; genus Mesorhizobium; species Mesorhizobium sp. KR9-304. The sequence goes on from NZ_JBDZDN010000007.1 coordinate 16,976, forward strand.
GCTCTGCAGCTTGGAGAAATCGGCGCCGCCGGCGGTCAGGATGGCGTCGTTGATGCGGGAAGCCGAATCGAGGAAGGCGGTCCAGGAAGCCGCGCCGAGCATCACGGTGGAGGCCGCGGCCAACGCCAGCGCCGAGACGGCCGCCCAGATGACGACCTTCCACCGACCGCCTGCGACCAGCGCGATGGGAATGAGCAAGCCGAACTGAGGTTTTACGGTGAGCAGGCCGAAGAGGACGCCGGCCAGCGCCGGCCGCCGGTCGATGAGCGCGATGCCCGCGCCGAGCAGTGCCGCGGTGAGAAAGCCGGTCTGGCCGACGACGGTGTTCCAGAGCACGGCCGGCCAGGCGAGCGCCACCAGCGTGGCGTTCCAGCCCCCGGCGATCAGCCGCACGGCGAAGAGATAGAGCGTCATGCCGAACGCGGTCCACAGAAGCATCGCGGCGGGGTAGGGCAGAAGCGCCAGTGTCGGCGTGACGAGCAGGAAGGTCGGCGGATACTGGAAGGTGAAGCGGCCCTTGATGTCGATTCCGGCGGCCGTGGCAACGGTCTTGTGAACCACCCAGTCGTAGGCATCGACCGCATGGCCCTGCAGCACCAGCTTGCCGGCCGCCCAGAAGGAGACGAAGTCGACCCCGATCGGCCGGCCATCCGCGCCGATCAGCCAGATGCCCATGACAAACGTCGCGATGAGCAGCGCGGCATAGGCGACGACCAGGCCGAAGAGCACGAGATGGACGAGCCGCCGGCGCGGGCTTTGGTCGACCGTTCTTGTCTGCATGATGCGCCGGTTCCCACTCGTCCAGCGCCGATATTGCCCGGCCGTGCTTAAGAGTCCGTGACGGCGGGGCAGCCTTTGCGCCGGCCGGCGCAGTGCCTACATGCGGCCCATAAATCTCACCCGCAGTGATTTGCACCGGCAACGGTGCGGAACGAGGCACGGGGTCAATGACCGGAGTCAATGACCCGGCCGACACACCGGGCAGAAGCCCCTTGTGTTTTTTGACCTTTGTCGCTAATCGCCCCGCATTCGAAATCCAGTCTGTCTTGCTGCCTTTAGGAAAGATCAAATGGCAAAAGGTAAATTCGAGCGCACGAAGCCTCATGTGAATGTTGGCACGATCGGTCACGTTGACCATGGCAAGACGTCGCTGACGGCGGCGATCACGAAGTTTTTCGGCGAGTACCGGTCCTACGATTCGATCGATGCGGCGCCTGAGGAGAAGGCGCGCGGCATCACGATCTCGACGGCGCATGTCGAATACGAGACGGCCAACCGCCACTATGCGCATGTCGACTGCCCCGGCCACGCCGACTATGTGAAGAACATGATCACGGGCGCCGCGCAGATGGACGGCGCGATCCTGGTGGTTTCGGCTGCCGACGGCCCGATGCCGCAGACGCGCGAGCACATTCTTCTGGCCCGCCAGGTCGGCGTTCCCGCGCTGGTGGTGTTTTTGAACAAGGTCGACCTCGTCGACGACGCCGAGCTGCTCGAACTGGTCGAGCTCGAGGTTCGCGAGCTGCTGTCGAAATACGAATATCCGGGCGACGACATCCCGATGATCAAGGGTTCGGCGGTGGTCGCGCTCAATGACGGCGACAAGGAGATCGGCGAGAACGCGATCCGCAAGCTGATGGAAGCGGTCGACAGCTACATCCCGACGCCGGAGCGTCCGATCGACAAGCCGTTCCTGCTGCCGATTGAGGACGTGTTCTCGATCTCGGGCCGCGGCACGGTTGTCACGGGCCGCGTCGAGCGCGGCATCGTCAAGGTCGGCGAGGAGCTCGAGATCGTGGGCATCCGCCCGACGACGAAGACGACCTGCACGGGCGTCGAGATGTTCCGCAAGCTGCTGGACCAGGGCCAGGCCGGCGACAACATCGGCGCGCTGCTGCGCGGCGTCGACCGCGAGGGCGTGGAACGCGGCCAGGTTCTGGCCAAGCCGGGTTCGGTGAAGCCGCACAAGAAGTTCGTGGCCGAGGCCTACATCCTGACCAAGGAGGAGGGTGGCCGCCACACGCCGTTCTTCACCAACTACCGTCCGCAGTTCTACTTCCGCACGACTGATGTGACGGGCATCGTGACGCTGCCGGAAGGCACCGAGATGGTGATGCCGGGCGACAACGTGACAGTCGACGTCGAGCTGATCGTGCCGATCGCCATGGAGGAGAAGCTGCGCTTCGCCATCCGCGAAGGCGGCCGCACCGTCGGCGCCGGCATCGTTGCCAGCATCAAAGAGTAACTCGGCGTCAGCCGGTTGCGTATAAGGGCGGCTTCGGCCGCCCTTTTTGTTGGGGCGGCGCAAAGGCCTTGAAACGGCCAAGGCTTTGTGAAATGAACGCGTCCGCGTTAGGGGTATAGCTCAGTTGGTAGAGCGGCGGTCTCCAAAACCGCAGGTCGCAGGTTCGAGCCCTGCTGCCCCTGCCATCTTCTCAACCTGACGAAACGCCATTCGCCGAGCAGATCGCGGCGACGGCCCATCGTGTCTCGCTCTCGAAGGTCATCGAGCGCGCAAAAGCCTGTCCATTGGCAGCGATGGTCTTCGCTTCGGCATCGTGCGAGCGCGCCCATTCGATCTTCTCGACGAGGTCGCTCATGTCGGCCTTGACAGGCACGAAATGCTCCCAGGGACGTATGCGGTCGTAGTACCACTGACGGTAGCCGTGCTGGCTGTCGACCTTGATGACGCAGCAGCCGAGATGCATCCTGACCAGGAAATTGCTCCATGTGTTGGTATGGCCGTCTATGTCGAGGGCGAACTTGTCGTTGATCCAGTTCTCCTCAGGGATAAAATCGCTCTCCAGACCGGCCTCCCTCAATATCAGGCGCACGCCCTCTGGGATCAAACTCCCGGCGAAGCCTATATCGCATCCCGGATGTCCCTTCAGGATCAGTGCCATTCGTATGCGCGGCAGAACCTGGCTGTCCTCCTTGCTTCCGGGCCCGATCGGGTCGATGCGATAGTCCCCCGACGCGCCGCCCCGCCACCGCAGGATTGGAGATCGCGCGTCCCAGGCGACCGGCTTGTCTTCGGCCTGCTTGCGGAAGGCAATGAAGCCACGCGTATTGAAGAAATAATTGTCGGGCAGGGGGATGACGTCCGGATGCCTAGCCGCCATGGCGAATGGCGCGGCCGATTGAAAATTCCCGTCCGATATGTTCGCGAAGACCGAGCGCACCGCCCGAGGACAGGAGGCGAGGAAATGCAGGAAATTGGCTGTGCGATGGAGATTCGAGAGGTTGGCGGGGTCCGCGCCGAGGAAATCGATCCTGTAACCCAGCCAATTGCGGCTGATCAGGCAGTCGTATATGTGAGGAGACGAGCGGGAAAAGGCGATCCGCGGTCGCGGCAGCGCGATTCCCAGAGACCTGCCGGTACGATCAATCTCGTAAATGATCGCATCTTTTACGTGGGAAAGCTGCGGATAGGCATCCTGTCTCAAGCGTCCTCCCGACCACCCGTTTGCCGCCCGAACGGGTATTGGCACCGAATGCACGGTACGGGAAGGTATCCTCCCGCCGTTTTCACGATGGGGCCTTGTTAATTTTTCCACGAGGATATATATCGGCCAGAGATACCTACGGCGCGCTGAGGGGGAAACCATCTTTGCGCGCCTTAATTGCTTGCCTGAACGTATCGTGATTCGCGGTTGAGTTCGGCGCGGCAGGGCGTTTCCGGGTACGGAATCGAAAACTCTTCGGATTAACCGAAGGCGGCAGGATAAGCGGCACATGGCGTCAAAGACTACGAATCCCTTCACCTTCCTGCAGCAGGTAAGGGCGGAAGGGGGGAAGGTGACTTGGCCGACCCGGCGCGAGACCATGATCTCGACGGCGATGGTTCTCGTTTTCGCGGTGATCGCGATGCTTTTCTTCTTTGCTGCTGATCAGATCATGGCCTTTGTGGTGGAACTCATCCTGGGAATCGGTCGCTGACCGGCGGACGATCGGCACCGGACGTTTTTGGAGAATTCTTGGGATGACTGCGCGGTGGTACATCGTCCACGCCTATTCGAACTTCGAAAAGAAGGTCGCGGAGGATATTGAGAACAAGGCCAAGCAGAAGGGCCTGCGTGACCGGATCGAGCAGATCGTCGTCCCGACCGAGAAGGTGGTGGAAGTCCGCCGCGGCAAGAAGGTGGACGCGGAACGCAAGTTCTTCCCCGGCTATGTGCTGATGAAGGCCGACCTGAACGACGCCGTGATCAGCCTGGTCAAGAACACGCCGCGCGTCACCGGCTTCCTCGGCGAGGACAAGCATTCGGCCAAGCCGATGCACATCACCGAGAAGGAGGCCGAGCGTATCCTGCACCAGGTGCAGGAGGGCGTCGAGCGGCCGAAGCCATCGGTGACCTTCGAGATCGGCGAGCAGGTTCGCGTCTCGGACGGCCCGTTCGCCTCGTTCAACGGCACCGTGCAGGATGTCGACGAGGAGCGCGCGCGGCTCAAGGTGGAAGTTTCGATCTTCGGACGCGCCGTGCCCGTCGATCTGGAATTCGGTCAGGTCGAGAAGAACTGACCAGGGCATTGGACCGAAAAGTGCATCGCGGTTTTCGGATGATTCCAATGTCAAGAAAGTTCCGCCGCCGGGCGACCGGCATGGCGGGCGGCCGTGAAAGGTTCACGGCCTGAACGGGTGGGAGGCGACGGCGGCTTTTATAGCCGGCCGCCGGAACCGGACCACCAGACTGCAACCGCCGGACAAGGGTCCGGCATGAAACAGAGGCAGAGAGAATGGCTAAGAAAATAGCGGGCCAGCTCAAGCTCCAGGTTCCGGCAGGATCGGCGACGCCGTCGCCTCCGATCGGTCCGGCGCTCGGTCAGCGCGGCATCAACATCATGGAATTCTGCAAGGCGTTCAACGCCCAGACGCAGGAAATGGAAAAGGGTTCGCCCATTCCGGTGGTCATCACCTATTACCAGGACAAGTCGTTCACCTTCGCGATGAAGACGCCGCCGGTGAGCTATTTCCTGAAGAAGGCCGCCAACCTGAAGTCGGGCTCGAAGGAGCCGGGCAAGGTCAAGGCGGGCCAGATCAGCCGCGACAAGGTGCGCGAGATCGCGACCACGAAGATGAAGGATCTGAACGCAAACGACGTCGAGGCGGCCATGCGCATGGTCGAGGGCTCCGCCCGCTCGATGGGCCTGGAAGTGGTGGGCTGAGACGATGGCAAAGATTGCAAAGCGAGTAGTCAAGTCCCGCGAGGGCATCGACCGCAACAAGGCCTATCCGCTCGGCGAGGCGCTGAAGCTCCTCAAGGACCGTGCGACGGCCAAGTTCGACGAGACCGTTGAAGTCGCCATGAATCTCGGCGTCGACCCGCGCCATGCCGACCAGATGGTCCGCGGCGTGGTCAACCTGCCGAACGGCACCGGCCGCTCGGTGCGCGTCGCCGTGTTCGCCAAGGGCGCCAAGGCCGATGAGGCCAGGGCAGCCGGAGCCGACATCGTCGGCGCGGAGGATCTGGTCGAGATCGTGCAGAAGGGCACGATCGATTTCGACCGCTGCATCGCCACGCCGGACATGATGCCGCTGGTCGGCCGTCTCGGCAAGGTGCTCGGGCCCCGCGGCATGATGCCGAACCCGAAGGTCGGCACCGTCACCACCGATGTCGCCGGCGCCGTGAAGGCGTCCAAGGGCGGCGCGGTGGAGTTCCGTGTCGAGAAGGCCGGCATCGTGCATGCCGGCGTCGGCAAGGCTTCGTTCGACGTCAAGGCGCTGGAAGAGAATGTCCGCGCCTTCACCGACGCCGTGACCAAGGCCAAGCCCGCGGGCGCCAAGGGCAACTACATCAAGAAGGTGTCTGTCACCTCGACGATGGGTCCCGGCCTGAAGCTCGACATAGCGAGCCTGACGGCCTGATGCGTTGAATTAGGATTAGCCGCTAAGAGGCTGATCCAGAAAGAATTCCTGGCCATGAAAGTGGCTCGGATGCCAGAGACAGAGATGTTTTTGGCTATCCTGTCCGAGATTGCAGGCGGCCCGAAGCTTTTGAAGCCACGGCCTTAATCGCATGGCCTGCATGAGACGGGTACGGACCCGACAACGGAGCTTCGGCTCCAATGAAAGGTTTGAACCGTGTTTGCCTTTTGTCTGCGCATCGGTCCGCTAAAAATCGGGGCGATGTGGCGAAAGGGGGCAGGATCCTCGAGCGTCGTTCGGGTGATCCAGAGATGGAAAGCCCGGCCGGCAAAAGGCAACCGGCCGCGACCCCCGCGAATGGGGAAAGCGGTCAACTGGAGATAGGCAGTGGACAGAGCGGAAAAACGCGAACTCGTCACGGGCCTGAACGACGCCTTCAAGGGCGCCGGTTCAGTGGTCGTGGCCCACTATGCCGGTATCACCGTGGCGCAGATGAACGACCTCCGGTCGAAAATGCGCGCTGCGGGCGGCACCGTCAAAGTCGCGAAGAACCGTCTCGCCAAAATCGCTCTTCAGGGCACGGAATCCGAGAGCATCATCGATCTGTTCAAGGGACAGACGCTGGTCGCCTACTCGGATGATCCGATTGCGGCGCCGAAGGTCGCCTCCGATTTCGCCAAGGGGAATGAGAAGTTGATCATTCTCGGCGGCGCGATGGGTTCGACCTCGCTCAACGTCGATGGGGTGAAGGCCTTGGCCACGCTCCCGTCGCTCGACGAGTTGCGCGCCAGGCTGGTTGGCATGATCGCCACGCCGGCAACCCGGATCGCCCAGATCGTCAATGCGCCAGCGGCTTCGGTCGCGCGCGTCATTGGCGCTTACGCCCGGAAGGACGAGGCGGCATGAGGCCGTTCTTCGCTATCACCAACACACGTTCAAACCTAGTGAAGGAATACAACAATGGCTGATCTCGCAAAGATCGTAGATGACCTTTCGAAGCTGACCGTCCTTGAGGCGGCCGAGCTTTCGAAGCTCCTGGAAGAGAAGTGGGGCGTTTCCGCCGCTGCTCCGGTTGCGGTTGCCGCCGCCGGCGGTGGTGCTGCCGCTGCCGCTCCGGTCGAAGAGAAGACCGAGTTCGACGTCGTTCTGACCGACGCCGGCGCCCAGAAGATCAACGTCATCAAGGAAGTCCGCGCCATCACCGGCCTTGGCCTCAAGGAAGCCAAGGACCTGGTCGAGGCGGCTCCGAAGCCGGTCAAGGAAGCCGTTTCCAAGGCCGATGCCGAGAAGTTCAAGGCCCAGCTCGAAGCAGCCGGCGCCAAGGTCGACCTGAAGTAAGCGTTGCGTCAGGCGGACGGCCGAAAAGCCGTCCGCCGATCCCGCCGGCGGGGGGGCCGGGCAGGGACGCCCGCGTCGCGGGGCAAGTCATGGGGAACCTCTTTCCTGAGGGCCGGGATACGGCTTTCAGGAAACGGGTTTTTCACCGTTTTTACGGGTCGCGGCGGTGATCCGGAGATATTCGCAAGGCGCGTGCAGGCCGAGGCCGCGCCCCGAGAAGAGCAAGCAAGGAGCGACGATGGCCCAGACCCTTACATTCAATGGCCGCAGACGCGTTAGAAAATTCTTCGGAAATATCCCCGAAGTCGCGGAGATGCCGAACCTCATAGAGGTTCAGAAGGCTTCGTATGACCAGTTCCTGATGGTGAAGGAGCCTGAAGGCGGGCGTCCCGACGAGGGGCTGCAGGCCGTCTTCAAGTCGGTGTTCCCGATCTCCGACTTCTCCGGTTCCTCGATGCTCGAATTCGTCAAGTACGAGTTCGAGGGTCCGAAGTTCGACGTCGACGAGTGCCGTCAGCGCGACCTGACCTATGCGGCGCCGCTCAAGGTGACGCTGCGCCTCATCGTGTTCGATATCGACGAGGATACCGGCGCCAAGTCGGTGAAGGACATCAAGGAGCAGGACGTCTACATGGGCGACATGCCGCTCATGACGCTGAACGGCACCTTCATCATCAACGGCACCGAGCGCGTGATCGTCTCGCAGATGCACCGTTCGCCGGGCGTCTTCTTCGACCACGACAAGGGCAAGTCGCATTCCTCGGGCAAGCTGCTGTTTGCAGCCCGCGTCATCCCCTATCGCGGCTCCTGGCTCGACATCGAGTTCGATTCCAAGGACGTGGTGCACGCCCGCATCGATCGCCGCCGCAAGATTCCCGCGACGAGCCTGCTGATGGCGCTTGGCATGGACGGCGAGGAGATCCTGTCGACCTTCTACAACAAGATCACCTACAAGCGCTCGAAGGACCACTGGCGCATCCCGTTCGCGGTCGAGCGCTTCAAGGGACTGAAGGCCGTCAACGACCTCATCGACGCCGACAGCGGCGAGGTCGTGGTCGAGCAGGGCAAGAAGATCACCGCCCGCCAGGCCAAGCAGCTTGCCGACAAGGGTCTGAAGGCGATCAAGGCGACCAATGATGACCTGCTCGGCAGCTACCTCGCCGAGGACATCGTCGACTACAAGACCGGCGAAATCTTCCTCGAGGCCGGCGACGAGATCGACGAGAAGACGCTGAAGGTTCTGCTCGAGGCCGGCGACAAGGAAATCAAGATCCTCGACATCGATCACATCAACATCGGCGGCTACATCCGCAACACGCTGGCGATCGACAAGAACGAGAGCCGGCAGGATGCCCTGTTCGACATCTACCGGGTCATGCGTCCCGGCGAGCCGCCGACGCTCGAGACCGCCGAGGCGATGTTCAACTCGCTGTTCTTCGACGGCGACCGCTACGACCTTTCTGCAGTCGGCCGCGTCAAGATGAACATGCGCCTGGAGCTCGACGCCGAGGACACCGTGCGCGTGCTGCGCAAGGAGGACATCCTTGCCGTGGTCAAGACGCTGGTCGAGCTGCGTGACGGCAAGGGCGAGATCGATGACATCGACAATCTCGGCAACCGCCGCGTGCGTTCGGTCGGCGAGCTGATGGAGAACCAGTACCGCGTCGGCCTGCTGCGCATGGAGCGCGCGATCAAGGAGCGCATGAGCTCCATCGAGATCGACACCGTGATGCCGCAGGACCTGATCAACGCGAAGCCCGCCGCTGCCGCGGTGCGGGAGTTCTTCGGCTCCTCGCAGCTGTCGCAGTTCATGGACCAGACCAACCCGCTCTCGGAAATCACCCACAAGCGCCGCCTGTCGGCGCTTGGGCCGGGCGGTCTGACCCGCGAGCGCGCCGGCTTCGAGGTGCGCGACGTGCACCCGACGCATTACGGCCGCATCTGCCCGATCGAGACTCCGGAAGGCCCGAACATCGGCCTGATCAACTCGCTCGCGACCTTCGCCCGCGTCAACAAGTACGGCTTCATCGAGACGCCGTACCGCAAGATCGTGAACGGCAAGGTGACGATGGACGTGACCTATCTGTCGGCGATGGAGGAGGCCAAGCACTACGTCGCGCAGGCCAACGCCGAGCTCGACAAGAAGGGCCAGTTCGTCGACGAGTTCGTGATCTGCCGCCACGCCGGCGAAGTGATGATGGCTCCGCGCGAGAACGTCGACCTGATGGACGTCAGCCCCAAGCAGCTCGTTTCGGTTGCCGCGGCGCTGATCCCGTTCCTCGAGAACGACGACGCCAACCGCGCTCTGATGGGCTCGAACATGCAGCGTCAGGCCGTGCCGCTGGTGCGCGCCGAGGCTCCGTTCGTAGGCACCGGCATGGAGCCGATCGTTGCCCGTGACTCGGGCGCCGCCATCGGCGCCCGCCGCGGCGGCGTGGTCGACCAGGTGGACGCGACGCGTATCGTCATCCGCGCCACGGAAGATCTCGATCCGGGCAAGTCCGGCGTCGACATCTACCGGCTGATGAAGTTCCAGCGTTCGAACCAGAACACCTGCATCAACCAGCGTCCGCTGGTGCGCATGGGCGACAAGGTCAACAAGGGCGACATCATCGCGGACGGTCCCTCGACCGATCTCGGCGATCTGGCTCTCGGCCGCAACGTGCTCGTCGCGTTCATGCCGTGGAACGGCTACAACTACGAGGACTCGATCCTGCTCTCGGAGAAGATCGTCTCGGACGACGTCTTCACCTCGATCCACATCGAGGAATTCGAGGTCATGGCCCGCGATACCAAGCTCGGGCCGGAGGAAATCACGCGCGACATTCCGAACGTCTCGGAAGAGGCGCTGAAGAACCTCGACGAGGCCGGCATCGTCTACATCGGTGCGGAAGTGCAGCCGGGCGATATTCTGGTCGGCAAGATCACGCCAAAGGGCGAAAGCCCGATGACGCCGGAAGAGAAGCTGCTGCGCGCCATCTTCGGCGAGAAGGCCTCGGACGTGCGCGACACCTCGATGCGCATGCCTCCGGGAACCTTCGGCACGGTCGTCGAAGTGCGCGTCTTCAACCGCCACGGCGTGGAGAAGGACGAGCGCGCCATGGCGATCGAGCGTGAGGAGATCGAACGCCTCGCCAAGGACCGCGACGACGAGCAGGCGATCCTCGACCGCAACGTCTACAGCCGTCTCTCCGACATGCTGAAGAACAAGGAGGCCATCGCCGGCCCGAAGGGCTTCAAGAAGGGCACCAAGCTCAACAAGGATGTCCTCGACGACTATCCGCGTTCGCAGTGGTGGCAGTTCGCCGTCGAGAACGAGAAGCTGCAGGGCGAGATCGAAGCTCTGCGCGGCCAGTACGACGAGTCCAAGAAGGCGCTCGAGCAGCGTTTCATGGACAAGGTCGAAAAGGTGCAGCGCGGCGACGAAATGCCTCCGGGCGTCATGAAGATGGTCAAGGTCTTCGTGGCCGTGAAGCGCAAGATGCAGCCGGGCGACAAGATGGCCGGCCGTCACGGCAACAAGGGCGTCGTGTCCAAGATCGTTCCGGTCGAGGACATGCCGTTCCTCGAGGACGGCACCCATGCCGACATCGTGCTCAATCCGCTGGGCGTGCCGTCGCGCATGAATGTCGGCCAGATCCTGGAGACGCATCTGGGCTGGGCCTGCGCTGGCATGGGCAAGAAGATCGGCGAGTTGATCGACGCCTACAAGGCGGCTGGAGACATCAAGCCGCTGAGGAAGACGCTCGAACACCTGATCCCGGCCAACGACCGCAACGAACCGGTCCGGCAGTACGACGACGAGTCGATCGTGCGTCTCGGCGAACAGATGCGGCGCGGCGTTTCCATCGCCACGCCGGTGTTCGACGGCGCGCATGAGGAAAACATCAACGAGATGCTGACCGAGGCCGGCCTGCACACCAGCGGCCAGTCGACGCTCTATGACGGGCGCACCGGCGAGGCTTTCGACCGCAAGGTGACGATGGGCTACATCTATATGCTCAAGCTTCACCACCTGGTGGACGACAAGATCCACGCGCGTTCGATCGGCCCGTACTCGCTCGTCACCCAGCAGCCGCTGGGCGGTAAGGCGCAGTTTGGCGGCCAGCGCTTCGGCGAGATGGAGGTCTGGGCGCTCGAAGCCTACGGCGCCGCCTACACGCTGCAGGAAATGCTGACCGTGAAGTCGGACGACGTGGCGGGACGCACGAAGGTCTACGAGGCGATCGTCAGAGGCGACGATACGTTCGAGGCGGGCATTCCGGAGAGCTTCAACGTTCTCGTCAAGGAAATGCGCTCGCTGGGCCTCAACGTCGAACTCGAGAACACCAAGCTCGACGATGCGCCGGCCCGGCTGCCCGACGCGGCAGAGTAAACGATCAAGGCGCGCTGCGGCTAAACCCGCGGCGCGCCGGACGAATTCCAGGGCGCGAAACAACGCCCGCAGGCAAGACTACCCGTGACGGCGGCAAGGGCTGCGGAGCTCGCCGAGGGTCACGAAAAGGGCGGCATCGCCCGTTATTGAACCGGAAATGGGGTTCCCCGACCCCGCAAAGGAGAACGGCATGAACCAAGAGGTCATGAATCTCTTCAATCCCCAGACGCCCGTGCAGGTGTTCGATTCCATCCGGATATCGCTCGCGAGCCCTGAAAAGATTCTGTCCTGGTCGTTCGGCGAGATCAAGAAGCCGGAGACCATCAACTACCGCACGTTCAAGCCCGAGCGTGACGGCCTCTTCTGCGCGCGCATTTTTGGCCCGATCAAGGACTATGAGTGCCTATGCGGCAAGTACAAGCGCATGAAGTACAAGGGCGTCATCTGCGAGAAGTGCGGCGTCGAAGTCACGCTGAGCCGCGTGCGCCGCGAGCGCATGGGCCATATCGAGCTCGCCGCTCCGGTCGCTCACATCTGGTTCCTGAAGTCGCTTCCGTCGCGCATCGGCACGCTGCTCGACATGACGCTGAAGGACATCGAGCGCGTCCTCTATTTCGAAAACTACATCGTCACTGAGCCTGGCCTCACCGCGCTGAAGGAGCACCAGCTGCTCAGCGAAGAGGAGTACATGCTGGCCGTCGAGGAATATGGCGAGGATAGCTTCACCGCCATGATCGGCGCCGAGGCGATCCACGACCTGCTCGCCGCGATGGACCTCGAGAAGATCGCGGGCGAGCTGCGTACCGAGCTTGCCTCGACCACCTCCGAGCTGAAGCAGAAGAAGTACCTGAAGCGCCTGAAGGTCGTCGAGAACTTCATGGAGTCCGGCAACCGTCCGGAGTGGATGATCATGAAGGTCGTGCCGGTGATCCCGCCGGACCTGCGCCCGCTGGTCCCGCTGGACGGCGGCCGCTTCGCGACGTCCGACCTGAACGACCTCTACCGCCGCGTCATCAACCGCAACAACCGCCTGAAGCGGCTGATCGAGCTGCGCGCGCCTGGAATCATCATCCGCAACGAGAAGCGCATGCTTCAGGAGGCGGTCGATGCATTGTTCGACAACGGCCGCCGCGGCCGCGTCATCACCGGCGCCAACAAGCGCCCGCTGAAGTCGCTCAGCGACATGCTGAAGGGCAAACAGGGCCGGTTCCGCCAGAACCTGCTCGGCAAGCGCGTCGACTATTCGGGCCGCTCGGTCATCGTGACCGGTCCGGAGCTCAAGCTGCACCAGTGCGGCCTGCCCAAGAAGATGGCGCTGGAGCTGTTCAAGCCGTTCATCTACGCCCGCCTCGACGCCAAGGGTTACTCCTCGACCGTCAAGCAGGCCAAGAAGCTGGTCGAAAAGGAAAAGCCGGAAGTCTGGGATATCCTCGACGAGGTCATCCGCGAGCATCCGGTGCTGCTCAACCGCGCGCCGACGCTGCACCGCCTCGGCATCCAGGCGTTCGAGCCGATCCTGATCGAAGGCAAGGCGATCCAGCTTCACCCGCTGGTCTGCACGGCCTTCAACGCCGACTTCGACGGCGACCAGATGGCCGTCCACGTCCCGCTGTCGCTGGAGGCCCAGCTCGAAGCCCGCGTGCTGATGATGTCGACCAACAACATCCTGCACCCGGCTTCCGGCGCGCCGATCATCGTGCCGTCGCAGGACATGGTTCTCGGCCTCTACTACCTGTCGATCGTCAACGAGAACGAGCCCGGCCAGGGCATGGTGTTCGCCGACATGGGCGAGCTTCAGCATGCGCTCGAGACGAAGGCGGTGACGCTGCACGCCAAGATCAAGGGCCGCTTCAAGACGGTCGACGCCAAGGGCAAGCCCGTGTCGAAAATCCACGACACGACACCCGGCCGCATGATCATCGGCGAGCTCCTGCCGAAGAACGTCAACGTGCCCTACGAGACGGCCAACCAGGAGATGACCAAGAAGAACATCTCCAAGATGATCGACACCGTCTACCGTCACTGCGGCCAGAAGGAGACCGTGATCTTCTGCGACCGCATCATGGCGCTCGGCTTCAGCCATGCCTGCAAGGCCGGCATTTCGTTCGGCAAGGACGACATGCTGATCCCGGAGACCAAGGCCGGCGAAGTCGAACGGACCGAGGCGCTCGCCAAGGAATACGAGCAGCAGTACAATGACGGCCTGATCACCCAGGGCGAGAAGTACAACAAGGTGGTCGACGCCTGGGCGAAGTGCTCGGAACGCGTCGCCGACCAGATGATGGCCCGCATCAAGGCGGTCGAATTCGACGACAACGGCCGTCAGAAGCCGATGAACTCGATCTACATGATGTCGCACTCCGGCGCCCGCGGGTCTCCGACCCAGATGCGCCAGCTTGCCGGCATGCGCGGCCTGATGGCCAAGCCGTCGGGCGAGATCATCGAGACGCCGATCATCTCGAACTTCAAGGAAGGCTTGACCGTTCTCGAGTACTTCAACTCGACGCACGGTGCCCGCAAAGGTCTTGCCGACACGGCTCTGAAGACCGCCAACTCCGGCTATCTGACGCGCCGCCTCGTCGACGTGGCGCAGGACTGCATCGTCAACTCGGTCGACTGCGGCACCGACAAGGGCCTCACCATGCAGCCGATCGTCGATGCGGGCCAGGTCGTGGCTTCGCTGGGCGCACGCGTTCTGGGACGTACCGCTCTCGACAACATCACGCATCCGGTGACCGGCGACGTGATCGTCAAGGCCGGCACGCTGATGGACGAGCGCGACATCGAGCAGATCGAGAAGGCCGGCGTTCAGGCGATCCGCATCCGCTCGGCGCTGACCTGCGAGGTCAGGACCGGCGTCTGCGCGGTCTGCTACGGACGCGACCTCGCGCGCGGCACCCCGGTCAACCAGGGTGAAGCCGTCGGCGTCATCGCGGCGCAGTCGATCGGCGAGCCGGGCACGCAGCTCACCATGCGTACCTTCCACATGGGCGGCACGGCGCAGGTGGTGGACTCATCGTTCCTCGAAGCCTCGTATGAAGGCAAGGTCGAGATCCGCAACCGCAACGTGGTGCGCAACTCGGACGGCCAGAACATGGTGATGGGCCGCAACATGGCGGTGCTGATCCTGGACGAGGCCGGCAAGGAGCGCGCGACGCACAGGCTGACCTATGGTTCGCGCCTGTTCGTCGACGATGGCGACAAGGTGAAGCGCGGCCAGCGCATCGCCGAGTGGGATCCCTATACCCGCCCGGTGCTGACCGAGGTCGCCGGCAAGGTGGTGTTCGAGGATCTCGTCGATGGCATCTCCGTGCAGGAGACCACCGACGAGTCGACCGGCATCACCAAGCGTGAAGTCATCGACTGGCGCTCGACGCCGCGCGGTTCCGATCTCAAGCCGGCGATCGTCATCCATGACGCCAAGGGCAAGGTCGGCAAGCTGGGCAAGGGCGGGGACGCCCGCTTCCAGCTCTCGGTCGAGGCGATCCTTTCGGTGGAACCGGGCGCCACCGTGCGCCCTGGCGACGTGATCGCGCGTATTCCGATGGAAAGCGCCAAGACCAAGGACATCACCGGCGGTCTGCCGCGTGTGGCCGAGCTGTTCGAGGCGCGTCGTCCGAAGGATCACGCCATCATCGCCGAGATCGACGGCACGATCCGCTTCGGGCGCGACTACAAGAACAAGCGCCGCGTCATCATCGAGCCGCACGACTCCACGCTGGAGCCGGTCGAGTACCTGATCCCGAAGGGCAAGCCGTTCCACCTGCAGGACGGCGACGCCATCGAGAAGGGCGACTACATCCTCGACGGCAACCCGGCGCCGCACGACATCCTGGCGATCAAGGGCGTGGAGGCTCTGGCCTCCTACCTCGTCAACGAGATCCAGGAGGTCTACCGGCTGCAGGGCGTGTTGATCAACGACAAGCACATCGAGGTGATCGTTCGCCAGATGCTGCAGAAGGTCGAGATCACCGTGCAGGGCGACTCGACCTACATCCCGGGCGACCATGTCGACGTGATCGAGCTCGAGGAGATCAACGAGCGACTGATCGACGAAGGCAAGAAGCCCGCCGAAGGCCAGCCTGTGCTGCTCGGCATCACCAAGGCTTCGCTGCAGACGCCGTCCTTCATCTCGGCCGCCTCCTTCCAGGAGACGACGCGGGTGCTGACGGAAGCGGCGGTCGCCGGCAAGACCGACATGCTGCAGGGTCTCAAGGAGAACGTCATCGTCGGCCGCCTGATCCCGGCCGGCACCGGCGGAACGATGAGCGCCATCCGGCGCATCGCGACGTCGCGCGACGAACTCATCCTCGACGAGCGCCGCAAGACGTCCGGCGTGGAAATTGCCGAGCCGATGCTCGCCGACATGACCAACGCCGCCGAGTAAAAGGGCGGCGTCGACAATGCGAATTGAAAGGGGCCCGTCCGGGCCCCTTCTGCTATCTGCTGTCCGATGAAATTTCGCGAAGAACGCCAATGAGCGTCCTTTGTGCGTTCGGACGGACGTAAGGCGATCTAGTGAGATTGTCGACGCGGCAGATCCGCGGCGCAACCTTCGCGTTCCGCCAGCGCATGAAGCCTGCGATCAAACGTCCACAGCTTCGCGCCGTCCGTTACCAGAGCCGACGCAAGAAGGTGAGCATCCAGATAACCGATACCACCGCCAAATAGCGAACGCTGCTCGATAAGCTCAAGCACTTCGACCTCGGCCGCAACTATCGCTGTCGGCAGATCGGACAATTTCGACAGAAATTCCTGACGGCCCTTGATCGATCCGACCGCGAGTTCGCCAATGATGAAAGGATGCGTCAACACCACGTCGTCTTTGATCAGTCCGAGCAATGAGGGATTGGTAGTGCGCAGATGATCGATCCACACCGAGGAGTCGACCAGGATCATTCTTGTTCATTGTCCGGACGACGCCGGCGGCCGGCCGTGGCGTTCGGATCGCTCCCGCCAAGGCGCGCCAGACGGCGTGCCGCTTCCCTTTGCACCAGAGCTTCCAGACCCATACGGATCAAGGTCGCCCGCTCCTTTACTCCCGTATAGTTCTGAGCCTTCGCGACCAGTTCGTCGTCGAGGGTAACTGTCGTGCGCATGATGCATGCTCCCATCTGCATCAAATATTGCATCATTTGATGCAGATTTCAATGCCGGAAACTCGCCGCTCTCAATCGAAGAACGCCTCCACCACATTCCGCTTGCCGAGCATGAAGGCGTCGGCGACGTGCTGGAGCGGCGCGAGGTCGGCGTCGGATTTGCCGGCCCGCACGATCTCGGCGAAGCGCCGGTAGAGCATCGGATACTCCTGTTCGGGTTCGTCGTGGACCACACGGCTGTCGATCGCGAGCTTGGCGCCTCCGGCGGACAGCAGCATCCGGCCGGCGTCCGTCTCGGCCGTGATGTCCCAGGTCTGGGGGCCGGTCTGGCGCCAGTCGAAGACAGCCGCGACCGGCTGGCCGGTCGATGTCAGGAAATCGATCCGTGCGGCGATCGGCGCGTCGCGGTTGTCAGGAAAATCGAGGGCGCATGAGACGACGAACATCGGTGGCAGTATGTGGGTGGCGATCGACAGCGCGTTGATGCCGGGGTCGAACACGCCGAACCCGCCGGCGCGCCAGATCCAGTCCTGGTTCGGATGCCAGCGGCGGACATCCTCCTTCCAGTCGATGGCGACCGATCTGATCCGCGTCGAGGCGAGGAAGGCGCGGGCGGCTTCGACGGCCGGGGCGTAGCGCGAATGCCAGCTGGCGAAGAGGGAAACACCCTTTGCCGTTGCCAGCGCCTTGAGGTCTTCCACTTCGCTCACCGTCGCGCCGGGCGGCTTTTCAAGGAAGACGTGCTTGCCTGCCTCAAGTGCCGCGCGCGCCGCTTGGTGACGGACCTGGGGCGGCTGGCAAAGCGAAACCGCGTCGATCTCGACATCAGCGGCGAGCATCTCCTCGATGGTCGCGAAATTGGCGACGCCGTCGACCGTCGCGTTGCGGCTGGCGGCCGCGACGAGTGCGTAGTCCTTGTTTCTCGCTATTGCTGGCAGATGCTGATCGCGGACGATCTTGCCGACGCCGACGATGCCGAGCCTGATGGGCGCTTCTGCTGATGGCATGGAATATACCCCGGATTGATTTTCGGGAGGTGACTAGCAGAAGCTGGGCTTCGCGCAAGCGGCGAACGCAGCCGGCAGAGCAGGCGCCGATCGGTTCGGGCTCAAGCATCGGGGCGGTACAGACCCATTCCGCCTGGTGGAGGCGCGCCGTCCCTGCTGAGGCGGCTGCGCGTTCCGCTTCCAAACAGGCATGCCGGCTTCAGCGTTCGTCCTTCACCATGACGATCGAAACCTCGCCTTCGAGCGCACCCTGCCAGGCCGACAGATGCGGCTCCTCCTCGGGCTCGCCCTCAATGTCGCCGATCTGGTCGAGCTCGGCCTCGGCGTAGCCTTCACGGGTGAGGGCGGTCAGCGCCGTACGGACAGCGGTGTCGTCGTCGGGTGCGGCCAGAAGCACATGGACGCCCTCCCATCCGCCGGCCTTCGAACGACGCACGCGGCCGGTGATGATCGTGACCGGGCGCTCCTCATTGTCGTTCATTGCTTTGATTCCCCGAGCGGTGATTCCCTCGCGCGCCGGTCCGTACATTGGTCCATATCGTGGGGAGATTCGCATGCCGGGGCATTTTCGCATGATCGGCGCAAGCGCAACAGGCGAAAGCTGGTCACAATGTGTTTCGCAGGAGCGGGATCGCGCAAGAAAATGTCGCGCCCTTGCGCCGCCGCCCGCATGTGGCTATGTGAGCGGAGAAATCGCGGCATCGGGGTTGACGCTTCAGGGCGTTGCGAGTAGAAGCCGCGCAATCTGAGCCGATGTGAGGTTTTGCTTTCCAGGGCGGCTCGCCCCGGAGTTTGCCTCAAACAGGGTTCGTCTTACGAGCGACTGAACATTTCCGGCATGCATGAAGCGGCTCCCGCTTCCTCTGCTTTTTGTTCGGGCAGGACCGCGATCCGCGGTTTGTGGCCCGAATTTGCGTATGGAAATGGGCCAGGGGCCCGGAAGCGAGACGAGCCTTGACGGGCTTGAGACACGGAATTGAGAGACAAGAGGGTTTAATGCCTACCGTCAACCAGCTGATCCGCAAGCCGCGCCAGGCGCCGGCGACGCGCAACAAGGTCCCGGCCATGCAGCAGAACCCGCAGAAGCGGGGCGTCTGCACACGCGTCTACACAACGACGCCGAAGAAGCCGAACTCCGCGCTGCGCAAGGTTGCGAAGATCCGCCTGACCAACGGCTTCGAGGTGATCGGCTACATCCCCGGCGAAGGCCACAACCTTCAGGAGCACTCCGTGGTGATGATCCGCGGCGGCCGCGTGAAAGACCTTCCGGGCGTCCGCTATCATATCATTCGCGGCGTGCTCGATACGCAGGGTGTGAAGAACCGCAAGCAGCGCCGCTCGAAATACGGCGCCAAGCGTCCGAAGTAAGGGTTTCCCGGCTTCGGCGCTTTTTTTGTGCGCCGGGCTTGAGACAAGAGAGACAACAGCATGTCCCGTCGTCACAGTGCAGATAAGCGTGAGATCAACCCGGACCCGAAGTTCGGCGACCTCATCGTCACCAAGTTCATGAACGCCGTCATGTACGACGGCAAGAAGTCGGTCGCCGAGACCATTGTCTATGGCGCGCTCGACCAGGTGCAGGCCAAGACCAAGCAGGAGCCGGTGACGGTCTTCCATCAGGCGCTCGACAACGTCGCGCCGCATGTCGAAGTCCGCTCCCGCCGCGTCGGCGGCGCGACCTACCAGGTTCCGGTCGACGTCCGCCCCGAGCGCCGCCAGGCGCTGGCGATCCGCTGGCTGATCGCAGCCGCCCGCAACCGCAACGAGACCACCATGGTCGATCGCCTCTCCGGCGAGCTGATGGACGCGGCCAACAACCGCGGCACCGCCGTGAAGAAGCGTGAAGACACCCACAAGATGGCGGAAGCCAACCGCGCCTTCGCGCACTACCGCTGGTAAGCGGCGAAGAGAGACTGAAGAGGCACCCCCATGGCCCGCGAATATAAAATCGAGGACTACCGTAACTTCGGCATCATGGCCCACATCGATGCTGGCAAGACGACTACGACCGAGCGCGTGCTCTATTACACGGGCAAGTCGCACAAGATCGGCGAAGTCCACGACGGCGCTGCCACCATGGATTGGATGGAGCAGGAGCAGGAGCGCGGCATCACCATCACGTCGGCCGCTACCACGACCTTCTGGCAGGGCCGCGACGGCAAGATGCGCCGCTTCAACATCATCGACACCCCCGGCCACGTCGACTTCACCATCGAGGTGGAGCGCTCGTTGCGCGTGCTTGACGGCGCGATTGCGCTGCTCGACGCCAACGCCGGCGTGGAGCCGCAGACCGAGACCGTCTGGCGCCAGGCCGACAAGTATCGCGTTCCGCGCATGATCTTCTGCAACAAGATGGACAAGATCGGCGCCGACTTCTACCGCTCGGTCGAGATGATCGGCTCGCGCCTCGGCGCGCAGGCCGTCGTCATGCAGCTGCCGATCGGCGCCGAGACAGAGTTCAAAGGCGTTGTCGACCTGGTCGAGATGAACGCGCTGGTATGGCGCGACGAGACGCTGGGCGCTGCCTGGGACGTCGTCGAGATCCCGGACGATCTCAAGGCGAGAGCCGAGGAATACCGCGAGAAGATGATCGAAGCCGCCGTCGAGATGGACGACGACGCGATGAACAACTACCTCGAAGGCAACCTCCCGGACAACGACCAGATCCGCGCTCTGATCCGCAAGGGCACGATCGCGGTGAAGTTCTTCCCGATGTTCTGCGGCTCGGCCTTCAAGAACAAGGGCGTTCAGCCGCTGCTCGACGCGGTTGTCGAGTACCTGCCGTCGCCGGCCGACGTTCCCGCCATCAAGGGCGTCGACGCCAAGACGGATGCCGAGATCGAGCGTCATGCCGACGACAGCGAGCCGCTGTCGATGCTGGCCTTCAAGATCATGAACGACCCGTTCGTCGGTTCGCTCACCTTCGCCCGCATCTATTCGGGCAAGCTGGCCAAGGGCGCCTCGCTGGATAATACGGTGAAGGGCAAGAAGGAGCGCATCGGGCGCATGCTGCAGATGCATGCGAACTCGCGCGCCGACATCGATGAAGCCTTCGCCGGCGACATCGTGGCGCTTGCCGGCCTCAAGGACACGACCACCGGCGACACGCTTTGCGACCCGGCTCATCCGGTCATCCTGGAGCGTATGGAGTTCCCCGATCCGGTCATCCAGATCGCTATCGAGCCCAAGACCAAGAACGACCAGGAAAAGATGGGCCTGGCGCTGCATCGTCTTGCCGCCGAGGACCCGTCCTTCCGCGTCAAGACCGACGAGGAAAGCGGCCAGACCATCATCTCCGGCATGGGCGAACTGCATCTCGACATCATCGTCGATCGCATGAGGCGCGAGTTCAAGGTCGAGGCGAATGTCGGCGCCCCGCAGGTGGCTTATCGCGAGACGATCACCCGCGCGGCCGAGATCGACTACACGCACAAGAAGCAGACCGGCGGCACCGGCCAGTTCGCGCGGGTGAAGATCCTGTTCGAGCACAATCCCGACGGCGACGATTTCGTCTTCGAGTCAAAGATCATCGGCGGCGCGGTGCCGAAGGAATACATCCCGGGCGTCCAGAAGGGCATCCAGAGCGTGTTGTCCTCCGGTCCGCTGGCCGGCTTCCCGATGCTTGCCGTCAAGGCAACGCTGCTCGACGGCGCATACCACGACGTCGACTCCTCGGTGCTGGCCTTCGAAATCGCTGCCCGCGCGGCCTTCCGCGAGGGTGCGCAGAAGGCAGGCGCACAGCTTCTGGAGCCGATCATGAAGGTCGAGGTGGTGACGCCGGAGGACTATGTCGGCTCGGTCATCGGCGACCTCAACGGCCGCCGCGGGCAGATCCAGGGCCAGGAAGCGCGCGGCGTCGCCGTGGTCATCAACGCCATGGTGCCGCTCGCCAACATGTTCAAATACGTCGACAATTTGCGTTCGATGTCCCAGGGCCGCGCCCAGTACACGATGCAGTTCGATCACTACGAGCCTGTGCCGACCGCAGTCGCCCAGGAAATTCAGAAGAAATACGCGTAATTCCAAGGGCTTGACGCGAGAACTTAATTAACGCCCGCAACCGGGCAGCAGGAATGGAGATCTCACATGGCAAAAGGTAAATTCGAGCGCACGAAGCCTCATGTGAATGTTGGCACGATCGGTCACGTTGACCATGGCAAGACGTCGCTGACGGCGGCGATCACGAAGTTTTTCGGCGAGTACCGGTCCTACGATTCGATCGATGCGGCGCCTGAGGAGAAGGCGCGCGGCATCACGATCTCGACGGCGCATGTCGAATACGAGACGGCCAACCGCCACTATGCGCATGTCGACTGCCCCGGCCACGCCGACTATGTGAAGAACATGATCACGGGCGCCGCGCAGATGGACGGCGCGATCCTGGTGGTTTCGGCTGCCGACGGCCCGATGCCGCAGACGCGCGAGCACATTCTTCTGGCCCGCCAGGTCGGCGTTCCCGCGCTGGTGGTGTTTTTGAACAAGGTCGACCTCGTCGACGACGCCGAGCTGCTCGAACTGGTCGAGCTCGAGGTTCGCGAGCTGCTGTCGAAATACGAATATCCGGGCGACGACATCCCGATGATCAAGGGTTCGGCGGTGGTCGCGCTCAATGACGGCGACAAGGAGATCGGCGAGAACGCGATCCGCAAGCTGATGGAAGCGGTCGACAGCTACATCCCGACGCCGGAGCGTCCGATCGACAAGCCGTTCCTGCTGCCGATTGAGGACGTGTTCTCGATCTCGGGCCGCGGCACGGTTGTCACGGGCCGCGTCGAGCGCGGCATCGTCAAGGTCGGCGAGGAGCTCGAGATCGTGGGCATCCGCCCGACGACGAAGACGACCTGCACGGGCGTCGAGATGTTCCGCAAGCTGCTGGACCAGGGCCAGGCCGGCGACAACATCGGCGCGCTGCTGCGCGGCGTCGACCGCGAGGGCGTGGAACGCGGCCAGGTTCTGGCCAAGCCGGGTTCGGTGAAGCCGCACAAGAAGTTCGTGGCCGAGGCCTACATCCTGACCAAGGAGGAGGGTGGCCGCCACACGCCGTTCTTCACCAACTACCGTCCGCAGTTCTACTTCCGCACGACTGATGTGACGGGCATCGTGACGCTGCCGGAAGGCACCGAGATGGTGATGCCGGGCGACAACGTGACAGTCGACGTCGAGCTGATCGTGCCGATCGCCATGGAGGAGAAGCTGCGCTTCGCCATCCGCGAAGGCGGCCGCACCGTCGGCGCCGGCATCGTTGCCAGCATCAAAGAGTAAGAAGAACAAGAAAAGACATCTGTCGCGGGCGGGACAACGCCCGCGCCGCGCCAGAACCAAGGAATGACGAGATGAACGGGCAAAATATCCGCATCCGACTTAAAGCGTTCGATCACCGTGTGCTCGACGCCTCGACGCGAGAGATCGTTTCGACGGCCAAGCGTACCGGCGCCAACGTTCGCGGCCCGATTCCGCTGCCTACGCGGATCGAGAAGTTCACGGTCAACCGGTCGCCTCACGTCGACAAGAAGAGCCGCGAACAGTTCGAAATGCGCACCCACAAGCGCCTGCTTGATATCGTGGACCCGACCCCGCAGACCGTCGACGCGCTGATGAAGCTCGACCTCGCCGCCGGTGTCGACGTCGAGATCAAGCTTTAAGGCAAAGCCATGAGCCTGAAGGGTCCGCCCGAAGGCTCCTCTGAAGGAAGAACGAAAAAATGCGTTCAGGTGTAATTGCACAGAAGGTCGGCATGACCCGCGTCTACAACGACGCTGGCGAGCATGTGCCGGTCACTGTTCTCCGCATGGAGAACTGCCAGGTCGTGGCGCAGCGCACGGAAGAGAAGAACGGCTACACCGCCGTCCAGCTCGGCGTCGGCCTCGCCAAGGTGAAGAACACGTCGAAGGCTATGCGCGGCCATTTCGCGACCGCTTCCGTCGAGCCCAAGGCGAAGGTCGTGGAGTTCCGCGTGTCGACCGACAACATGCTCGACGTCGGCTCCGAGATCACGGTCGATCACTTCGTCGCCGGCCAGAAGGTCGACGTGACGGGCACCACGATCGGCAAGGGTTTCCAGGGCGTCATCAAGCGCCACCACATGGGCGGCGGACGCGCGACACACGGCAACTCGGTCTCGCACCGTACGCACGGCTCGACCGGCCAGCGCCAGGACCCGGGCAAGGTGTTCAAGGGCAAGCATATGGCCGGCCACTTGGGTTCGACCCGCGTGACCACGCAGAACGTCGAGGTGGTTTCGACCGATACCGATCGCGGCCTGATCCTGATCCGCGGCGCGGTTCCGGGCTCGAAGGGTGCATGGATACTGGTCCGCGACGCCGCCAAGGTCGCGCTGCCGAAGGACGCGCCGAAGCCGGCCGCGATCCGCGCGGTGGCCAAGGCTGAAACGCAGCCCGAGACCGCGGCTACTGAGGGAGCGGAATAATGGATCTCAAGATCACTACCCTCGCCGGCAAGGACGCCGGCAAGCTGAAGCTCTCCGAGGAAATCTTCGGGCTCGACCCGCGCGAGGACATCCTCGCCCGCGTCGTGCGCTGGCAGCTCGCCAAGAAGCAGCAGGGCACGCACAAGACCAAGGGCCGCGCCGAAATCGCGCGCACCGGCGCCAAGATGTACAAGCAGAAGGGTACGGGCCGCGCCCGCCACCATTCGGCGCGCGCTCCGCAGTTCCGCGGCGGCGGCAAGGCTCACGGCCCGGTCGTGCGCAGCCACGAGCACGACCTGCCCAAGAAGGTCCGCGCGCTTGGCCTAAAGCATGCGCTTTCGGCCAAGGCGAAGTCGGAGAGCATCATCATCGTCGACGAACTGACGATGAAGGACGCCAAGACGAAGGTGCTGGTTGCGAACTTCGAGAAGCTCGGCCTCTCGAACGCGCTTGTCATCGGCGGCGCCGAGCTCGACCAGAACTTCAAGCGGGCAGCCACCAACATCCCGAACATCGATGTGCTGCCGATCCAGGGCATCAACGTCTACGACATTCTGCGCCGCGGCACGCTGGTCCTCTCGAAGGCCGCCGTCGAGGCTCTCGAGGAGCGCTTCAAATGACTGACCTTCGCCATTACGACGTGATCGTCAGCCCGGCCATCACGGAAAAGTCGACCATGGCCTCCGAACAGAACCAGGTCGTGTTCAACGTCGCCAGGAAGGCGACGAAGCCCGAGATCAAGGCAGCCATCGAGGCGCTGTTCAGCGTCAAGGTCACCGCCGTCAACACGCTCGTCCGCAAGGGCAAGGTGAAGCGGTTCCGTGGCACGGTCGGCCGCCAGAGCGACGTGAAGAAAGCGATTGTCACGCTGGCCGATGGCCAGTCGATCGACGTCGCGACGGGCCTCTGAGACAGGGCGCGAGGGAAGTACAATGGCACTGAAATCATACAATCCCGTAACGCCGAGCACGCGCCAGCTGGTGCTGGTCGACCGTTCGGCCCTGTATAAGGGCAAGCCGGTCAAGGGCCTGACGGAAGGCCTGACCAAGTCGGGCGGCCGCAACAATTACGGGCGCATCACGGCCCGCTTCATCGGCGGCGGTCACAAGCGTTCGTATCGCATCATCGACTTCAAGCGCCGCAAGTTCGACATGACGGCGACGGTGGAGCGCATCGAGTACGATCCGAACCGCACCGCCTTCATCGCGCTGGTCAAGTACGAGGACGGCGAGCTGAACTACATCATCGCGCCGCAGCGCCTGGCCCCCGGCGACAAGATCGTCGCGGGCAGCGCTGTCGACGTGAAGCCCGGCAACGCGATGCCGCTTTCGGCGATGCCGGTCGGCACGATCATCCACAATGTCGAACTGAAGCCTGGGAAGGGCGGCCAGGTCGCACGTTCGGCGGGTTCCTACGCACAGCTCGTCGGCCGCGACCAGGGCATGGCGATCCTGCGGCTGAATTCCGGCGAGCAGCGCATCGTCAGCGGCCAGTGCCTGGCCACGGTGGGCGCCGTGTCGAACCCCGACCACGGCAACATCAACCTGGGCAAGGCCGGCCGCAAGGTCTGGCTGGGCAAGCGCCCGCACAACCGCGGCGTCACCATGAACCCGGTCGACCACCCGCATGGCGGCGGCGAAGGCCGCACCTCGGGCGGCCGCCATCCGGTCACGCCGTGGGGCAAGCCGACCAAGGGCAAGAAGACGCGGTCGAACAAGTCGACCGACAAGTTCATTGTTCGCTCGCGCCACCAGCGCAAGAGCTAAGAAGAGGTAGTCAGAAGTGACACGTTCAGTCTGGAAAGGCCCGTTCGTCGACGGCTATCTGCTCAAGAAAGCCGACAAGGTGCGCGAGGGCGGCCGCAGCGAAGTGATCAAGATGTGGAGCCGTCGCTCCACCATCCTGCCGCAGTTCGTCGGCCTCACCTTCGGCGTCTACAACGGCCAGAAGCATATCCCTGTCTCGGTCAACGAGGACATGGTCGGCCACAAGTTCGGTGAGTTCGCTCCGACCCGGACCTATTACGGTCACGGCGCGGATAAGAAGGCGAAGAGGAAATAGATATGGGCAAGGCCAAAGCTCCGCGCAGGCTTGCTGACAACGAAGCGCGCGCCGTCCTGCGCACGATCCGTATCAGCCCGCAGAAGCTGAACCTCGTTGCCGCGCTGATCCGCGGCAAGAAGGTCGCGACAGCGCTCTCCGACCTGGAATTTTCGCAGAAGCGGATTTCCGGAACGGTGAAGAAGACGCTGGAATCGGCGATCGCCAACGCGGAAAACAACCACGACCTCGATGTCGACGCGCTCGTCGTCGCCGAGGCCTATGTCGGCAAGTCCATCGTCATGAAGCGTTTCCATGCTCGTGGCCGGGGCCGCGCGAGCCGCATCGAGAAGCCATTCTCTCACCTCACGATCGTCGTTCGTGAAGTCGAGGAAAAAGGGGAGGCCGCATAATGGGCCAGAAAATCAATCCGATCGGGCTGCGCCTCGGCATCAACCGCACCTGGGACTCGCGCTGGTACGCCAACACCGGCGAGTACGCCAAGCTGCTGCATGAAGACATCAAGATCCGCGCCTATCTCGAGAAGGAACTCAAGCAGGCCGCGATCTCGAAGGTCGTGATCGAGCGTCCGCACAAGAAGTGCCGCGTGACGATCCACGCGGCGCGTCCGGGCCTGATCATCGGCAAGAAGGGCGCCGACATCGAGAAGCTTCGCAAGAAGCTGATGGAGATGACGAAGTCCGAGACGCATCTGAACATCGTCGAGGTGCGCAAGCCCGAGATCGACGCCACGCTGATCGCCCAGTCGATCGCCCAGCAGCTCGAGCGCCGCATCGCGTTCCGCCGCGCCATGAAGCGCGCCGTGCAGTCGGCGATGCGTCTGGGCGCCGAGGGCATCCGCATCAACTGCGCCGGCCGTCTGGGCGGCGCCGAGATCGCCCGCATGGAGTGGTACCGCGAGGGCCGCGTGCCGCTGCATACGCTTCGCGCCGACGTCGACTACGGGACCGCCGAGGCTCAGACCGCCTACGGCATCTGCGGCGTCAAGGTGTGGGTGTTCAAGGGCGAGATCCTCGAGCACGACCCGATGGCTTCGGAGCGTCGCGCGACGGAAGGCGACCATTCCGGCGAACGCAGCGGCGGACGCCGCCGCGAGAACGCCTGAGCGCATAGGAATTTGGAGTAAGGAAGATGCTGCAGCCAAAGCGCACGAAGTTCCGCAAGCAGTTCAAGGGCCGCATCCATGGTCTCGCCAAGGGCGGCACCAACCTGGATTTCGGCGGCTTCGGGCTGAAGGCGATGGAGCCGAACCGGGTGACCGCGCGCGAGATCGAGGCGGCCCGCCGCGCGATCACGCGTGAAATGAAGCGCGCCGGCCGCGTCTGGATCCGAGTGTTCCCGGACCTGCCGGTGACCTCGAAGCCGACCGAAGTCCGCATGGGCAAGGGCAAGGGCGCCGTCGACTACTGGGCGGCGCGCGTGAAGCCGGGCCGCATCATGTTCGAGATCGACGGCGTTTCCGAGGAAACCGCCCGCGAGGCGCTGCGCCTCGGCGCGGCCAAGCTCTCGGTCAAGACGCGCTTCGTGCAGCGCATCGCAGAATAGGAAGGGACGGCAATGAAAGCCTCCGACGTCAGGACCAAGACCGCCGACCAGCTCAACGACGAGCTGGCGAGCCTCAAGAAGGAGCAGTTCAACCTGCGCTTCCAGAAGGCCACCGGCCAGCTCGAGAAGACAGCGCGCGTCAAGATCGTCCGCAGGGACATCGCGCGCATCAAGACCATCGCCGCCGAAAAAGCTTCGGCCAAGAAGGCATAAGGACAAGAACATGCCAAAGCGCATTCTGCAGGGCACCGTCGTCAGCGACAAGAACGAGAAGACGGTTGTCGTCAAGGTCGAGCGTCGCTTCACCCATCCGGTGATGAAGAAGACCGTGCGTTCGACCAAGAAGTACAAGGCGCATGACGAGAACAACGCCTGCAAGGTGGGCGATCAGGTGTTCATCCAGGAATCGAAGCCGATTTCCAAGGACAAACGCTGGATCGTGATCACCGAAGCGCAGGCCTAAGAACAATTTTGGATGAGACGGGGAGGGCGAGAGCCGGTCCCCGGTGAATGAAGAAGGCGGCCAGTCATGATTCAGATGCAAACAAACCTCGACGTCGCGGACAACTCCGGCGCCCGTCGTGTCATGTGCATCAAGGTGCTGGGCGGTTCGAAGCGGAAATATGCTTCGGTCGGCGACATCATCGTCGTTTCGATCAAGGAAGCCATTCCGCGCGGCCGCGTGAAGAAGGGCGATGTGATGAAGGCGGTCGTGGTACGCACGGCCAAGGACATCCGCCGCCCGGACGGCAGCGTGATCCGTTTCGACAAGAACGCGGCCGTTCTCGTCGACAACAAGAAAGAGCCAGTCGGCACGCGCATCTTCGGGCCGGTTCCGCGCGAGCTCCGCGCCAAGAACCACATGAAGATCATCTCGCTCGCGCCTGAAGTGCTGTAAGGAGCCGGAAATGCAGAAGATCAGAAAAGGCGACAAGGTCGTCGTCCTGGCCGGCAAGGACAAGGGCCGCACCGGTGAGGTGCTGTCCGTCATGCCGAAGGAGGACAAGGCCCTCGTTCGCGGCGTCAACCAGGTGCGCCGTCACCAGAAGCAGACCCAGTCCCAGGAGGGCGGGATCATCGTCAAGGAAGCGCCGATCCACCTGTCGAACCTCGCGGTCGCCGACCCCAAGGACGGCAAGCCGACCCGCGTCGGTTTCCGCGTCGACGGCGACAAGAAGGTGCGTTTCGCCAAGCGCTCGGGAGAAGTCATCAATGGCTAAGGCAGCAGCACAGGCCCAGGCGACGGCCAAGAACCAGCCGCGCCTGAAGAAGGTCTACGAAGAGACGATCCGCAAGGCGCTTCTCGAGCAGTTCAAGTATGACAACGAGATGGAGGTTCCGCGCCTCGACAAGATCGTTCTCAACATGGGCGTCGGTGAGGCCACGGGCGACTCCAAGAAGCCCTCGGTCGCCGCCGAGGATCTCGCGCTGATCGCCGGCCAGAAGGCCGTCGTGACCCGCGCCCGCAAGTCGATCGCCGGCTTCAAGGTGCGCGAGCAGATGCCGATCGGCGCCAAGGTAACGCTCCGCAAGGAGCGCATGTACGAGTTCCTGGACCGCCTGGTCACGATCGCGCTGCCGCGCGTTCGCGACTTCCGCGGCCTGAACCCGAAGAGCTTTGACGGCCGCGGCAACTACGCCATGGGCATCAAGGAGCACATCGTGTTCCCGGAGATCAACTACGACAAGGTCGATCAGATCTGGGGCATGGACATCATCGTTTGTACGACCGCCAAGACGGACGACGAAGCCAGGGCGCTGCTCAAGGCTTTCAACTTCCCCTTCCGGCAGTAACGGCAGCGAGCAAAGGAACAATCTGAATGGCAAAGACCAGCTCAGTCGAGAAGAACAACCGGCGCCGGAAGCTCGTGGCGCAAAGCGCCGCCAAGCGTGCGGCGCTGAAGGCGATCATCATGGATCAGTCGAAGCCGCTCGAGGAGCGTTTCCGCGCGCAGCTCAAGCTTTCCGCGATGCCGCGCAATTCGGCCAAGATCCGCATCCGCAACCGCTGTGAAATCACCGGTCGCCCGCGCGCCGTCTATCGCAAGCTCGGCATGTCGCGCATCGCGCTCCGTCAACTCGGCAATTCCGGGGTCATCCCCGGTCTCGTCAAGTCCAGCTGGTAAGGAGGACTGACATGTCTTTGAGTGATCCTCTGGGCGATATGCTCACCCGCATCCGCAACGCCTACGGCCGCAAGAAGTCGACTGTGTCGACGCCGGCTTCCCGGCTGCGCGCCCGCGTGCTCGACGTGCTGAAGGCCGAGGGCTATATCCGCGACTACAGCCAGACCGACTTCGACAACGGCAAGTCCGAGATCGAGATCGAGCTGAAGTATTTCGACGGCGCCCCGGTTGTCCGCGAAATCGCCCGCGTCTCGAAGCCTGGCCGCCGCGTCTACGTGTCGGCCAAGTCCATACCGCACGTGGCTAACGGCCTCGGCATCGCCATCCTCTCCACGCCGAAGGGCGTGATGGCCGATCACGAGGCGCGCGAGCAGAACGTCGGCGGCGAAATCCTCTGCCAGATCTTCTGATCGGCTGAACAAAAAGAATCGAGGAGACGACAATGTCTCGTATTGGCAAGAAACCCGTATCGCTGCCGCAAGGCGTCACCGCCACCGTCAACGGCCAGACCGTGACGGCGAAGGGACCGAAGGGCGAGCTGCATTTCGTCGTCAACGACGAGGTGCTGGTCAAGATGGATGACGGCCAGATCGCCGTCGAGCCGCGCGACCAGTCGAAGACGGCGCGTTCCAAGTGGGGCATGTCGCGCACGCAGATCGTGAACATCCTGACCGGCGTGAAGGACGGCTTCGAGAAGAAGCTCGAAATCAGCGGCGTCGGTTATCGCGCGGCGCTTCAGGGCAAGAACCTGCAGCTCGCGCTCGGCTTCAGCCACGACGTGGTGTACGAGACCCCGAAGGGCATCACGATCACCGTGCCGAAGCCGACCGAGATCACGATCACGGGCATCGACAAGCAGCAGGTCGGCCAGGTGGCCGCCGAGATCCGTAAGTATCGCGGACCCGAGCCTTACAAGGGCAAGGGCGTGAAGTATGCCGGCGAGCGCATCGTGCGCAAGGAAGGCAAGAAGAAGTAGAACGCGGCATGATCCCCGAGAAGTCGCAGACTTTTCGGACAGGGTCATGCCTTAAAGACCAACGCCACGGGGGCTCAGTCGCGGGAGGCAATCCCTACCGCACAGGACGGCCCCCGGCTTATGAAGGCAAGGAAAGTAAGATCATGGCTTCGAAAGAATCCACCCAACGCCGCGCCCAGCGCATCCGCCGCCAGGTAAAGGCCGTCTCCAACGGCCGCCTGCGCCTGTCGGTGCACCGGTCGTCGAAGAACATCCACGCGCAGGTCATCGACGACGCGAAGGGTCACACCGTCGCTTCGGCTTCGAGCCTCGAGAAGGACTTGAAGGGCTCGCTGAAGACCGGCGCCGATGTGGCCGCCGCCATTGCCGTCGGCAAGCTCGTCGCCGAGCGCGCGTCCAAGGCAGGCGTCAAGGAAGTCGTCTTCGACCGTGGCCCGTATATCTATCACGGCCGCGTCAAGGCGCTCGCCGAGGCAGCCCGCGAGGCCGGCCTGAGCTTCTAGGCATAGTCCCGAAAAGTTGCAGACTTTTCGGACGGGACGATGCCAAGGAGAGAATGATTTCGCCGCCAGATCCAAAAGGATCGGCAAATAGCAACCCGTGCTTCCGGAAAAGAACAAGGAACAGGATATGGCACAGGAACGTAGGGACGGCGGCCATCGCGGCGGCCGAGACCGTGAAGAGCGCGACAGCGAATTCGTCGACAAGCTCGTCCACATCAACCGCGTCGCCAAGGTCGTCAAGGGCGGCCGGCGCTTCGGTTTCGCGGCGCTCGTCGTCGTCGGCGACCAGAAGGGCCGCGTCGGCTTCGGCCACGGCAAGGCGCGC
The DNA here is from genome assembly GCF_040049215.1 of Mesorhizobium sp. KR9-304. NCBI lineage: Bacteria > Pseudomonadati > Pseudomonadota > Alphaproteobacteria > Hyphomicrobiales > Phyllobacteriaceae > Mesorhizobium > Mesorhizobium sp. KR9-304. The sequence goes on from NZ_JBDZDN010000007.1 coordinate 48,624, forward strand.
GAAGTGCCCGAGGCGATCCGCAAGGCGACCGAGTCGGCCAAGCGCGACCTGATCTTCGTGCCGCTGCGTTCGGGCCGCACTCTGCATCACGACGTCGAGGGACGGCACGGGGCGGGCAAGGTTCTGCTGCGCGCCGCCAAGCCTGGCACCGGCATCATCGCCGGCGGCCCGATGCGCGCCGTGTTCGAGACGCTCGGCATGCATGACGTGGTCGCCAAGTCGATGGGGTCGTCCAACCCCTACAACATGGTCCGCGCGACCTTCGATGCGTTGAAGAGCCAGATGCATCCGAAGGATGTGGCGGCCCAGCGCGGCATCAAGTACTCGACGCTCCAGGCTCGCCGCGGCAACGCGGTCGCGGCCGAAGAGTAGTCGTCGCCTCAGGGATCATCACCATGGCCAAGAAAGCTACCAAGACCGTGACCGTCGAGCAGATCGGCAGCCCGATCCGCCGTCCCAAGGAACAGCGCGCAACGCTGGTCGGCCTCGGGTTGAACAAGATGCACAAGCAGCGCACGCTGGAGGATACGCCTTCGGTCCGCGGCATGATCGCCGCCGTTGCCCACCTCGTCCGCGTCGTCGACGAGAAATAGGGCAGGGCGCGAGGAGAAAGACAATGAAACTCAACGAACTCAGGGACAACGAAGGCGCCACCCATTCGAAGAAGCGCCTCGGGCGCGGCATCGGCTCGGGCTCCGGCAAGACGGCCGGTCGCGGCGTGAAGGGCCAGAAGGCGCGCTCCGGCGTCGCCATCAACGGCTTCGAGGGCGGCCAGATGCCGCTCTATCGCCGCCTGCCGAAGCGCGGCTTCAACAACATCTTCGCCAAGAGCTTCAACGTCGTGTCGCTCGCCCGCATCCAGACGGCCATCGACGCCAAAAAGCTCGACGCCAAGGCGACGGTCGACGCGGAAGCCCTCATCAAGGCCGGCGTGATCCGCCGCGCCAAGGACGGCGTGCGGCTTCTGGCCGACGGCGAGCTGAAGGCGAAGCTCGCCTTCGACATCGCCGGAGCGTCCAAGGCCGCGATCGAGAAAGTCGAGAAGGCCGGGGGTTCGGTCAAGCTGCCTGCGAAGGCGGAAGCGACCGAGTAACGGGCCCTTCAGACGGGCGGCGGCAAGGGGATTGCCGCCGCTTGCAACTTCGTCGACCGGAGCCTATCTCGGAACTTCGGCGACACGCGATGCCCGCACCGGGTCAGCGTGACCAAGCGGAGAATAGTGCATGGCATCGGCTGCTGAACAACTTGCATCGAACCTGAATTTCGCAGCCTTCGCCAAGGCCGAGGATCTCAAGAAGCGTATCTGGTTCACCCTCGGCGCGCTTCTCGTCTACCGCCTCGGCACTTACATCCCGCTTCCCGGCATCAACCCGGACGCTTTCGCGCAGGCATTCTCGCAGCAGTCATCCGGCGTGCTCGGCATGTTCAACATGTTCGCCGGCGGCGCCGTGGAGCGCATGGCGATCTTCGCGCTGGGCATCATGCCCTACATCTCCGCCTCCATCATCATGCAGCTGATGACGTCGGTCATCCCGTCGCTGGAAGCGCTGAAGAAGGAAGGCGAGCAGGGCCGCAAGGTCATCAACCAGTACACCCGCTACGGCACCGTTCTCCTGGCGATCGTGCAGGCCTACGGCATCTCGGTCGGCCTCGAGGGCGGCTCCGGCATCGTCGCCGACCCCGGCATCTTCTTCCGCATCTCCGCGGTGATCACGCTGGTCGGCGGAACCATGTTCCTGATGTGGCTCGGCGAGCAGATCACGGCGCGCGGCATCGGCAACGGCATCTCGCTGATCATCTTCGCCGGCATCGTCGCCGGTCTGCCTGGCGCCATCAGCGGCACGCTCGAACTCGGCCGCACCGGCGCGCTCTCGACCGGCCTGATCCTTGCGATCATCGTGCTTGCCGTCGTCGTCATCGCGCTCATCGTGTTCTTCGAGCGCGCGCAGCGCCGCCTGCTCATCCAGTATCCGAAGCGCCAGGTCGGCAACCGCATGTTCCAGGGCGATACGTCGCACCTGCCGCTCAAGCTCAACACGGCGGGCGTCATCCCTCCGATCTTCGCCTCTTCGCTGCTGCTCTTGCCAGCGACCGTCGCCGGTTTCTCGGCAACGACGACAATGCCCGGCTGGGCGTCCGCCATCCTCGCAGCGCTTGGCCACGGCCAGCCGCTCTACATGGCGCTCTATGCCGCGATGATCGCCTTCTTCGCCTTCTTCTACACGGCGATCGTGTTCAATCCGAAGGACACCGCCGACCAGCTGAAGAAGCATTCCGGCTTCATCCCCGGCTATCGCCCCGGCGAGCGCACGGCCGACTACATCGACTATGTGCTCACCCGCATCACGGTGATCGGCGCGATCTATCTCGTGCTCGTCTGCCTGCTGCCGGAATTCCTGATTTCGGCGACTGGCGTGCCTTTCTACCTTGGTGGCACTTCGCTTCTGATCGTGGTCAGTGTAACGCTCGACACGGTTGCGCAGATCCAGGGTCACCTGATCGCGCACCAGTATGAGGGGCTGATCAAGAAGTCGAAGCTGCGCGGGGGCAAGAGGGGAAAATGAGGCTGATACTGCTTGGTCCGCCGGGGGCGGGCAAGGGGACGCAAGCACTAAGACTGGTCGAAAAACACGGCATACCTCAGCTCTCAACCGGCGACATGCTGCGCGCGGCTGTCGCGGCGAAAACGCCGATCGGCCTGAAGGCGAAGGCGGTCATGGACGCCGGCGAGCTCGTTTCCGACGAGATCGTCAACGCCATCGTCGCCGAGCGCATCGACCAGAAGGACTGCGCCAGGGGCTTTGTCCTCGACGGCTATCCGCGCACGCTGGCGCAGGCCGACGCCGTGGGCAGGATGCTAAAGAAACGCAAGCTGAAGCTCGATGTGGTCATCGAACTGACCGTCGATGAAGCCGAACTCGTAGCGCGCATCGCCAAGCGGGCGGAAGAGACCAAGGCTGCCGGCAAGCCGGTCAGGGCCGACGACGATCCGGCGAAGGTTCCGGTTCGCCTGCGCGAATACTACAAGAACACCGCGCCGCTGACCGGCTACTACTACGCCAAGGGTCTGCTCAAGACCGTCGACGGCATGGCTGGTATCGACGACGTGACGAAAGCGATCGAGGCGCTGCTGAAGAAGGCCGGCAAGAAGGCGAAGAAGTAACGGTTGACTAGGAAGCGTCGCTGGGCTATAGCGGCGCATCTCCGAATAGGCGTGAGGCTGCCGGGTCCCTTGGGACAAGGCGGCCTTGTTGAATTGGAAGATACCCCGCAAGGGCCGGCCTCCACCGGACGCGGGTCAACCATAACCTGCCGGCCAGATGAAATTCTGCAGCCGGCCCACATGGAGAAGACGATGGCCCGCATAGCAGGCGTCAACATACCGACCAACAAGCGCGTCGTCATCGCGCTCCAGTACATTCACGGCATCGGCAAGAGATTCGCCCAGGAGATCGTCGACAAGGTCGGCATTCCGGCAGACCGCCGCGTCAACCAGCTGACCGACGCCGAGGTGCTCCAGATCCGCGAAGCGATCGACCGCGACTACCAGGTGGAGGGTGACCTGCGCCGCGAGACCTCGATGAACATCAAGCGCCTGATGGACCTCGGCGCCTATCGCGGCCTGCGTCATCGCCGCAACCTGCCTGTCCGCGGCCAGCGCACGCACACCAACGCCCGCACCCGCAAGGGTCCGGCGAAGGCGATCGCGGGCAAGAAGAAGTAATCTGGAGTGAGTAGGGAGCAGTGAGTAGGAAATAGTCGATTTCCCACTACTCACTACTGACTATTCCCTACTGACTCCCTGGTGTAGCCGCTGGCATTACGGCGGCGTTGAGATCGATAGAAAGGTACTACATGGCCAAGGAAGCCGGACGCGTCCGCCGTCGCGAACGCAAGAACATCTCGTCGGGCACCGCCCACGTGAACTCCACCTTCAACAACACGATGATCACCATCACCGACGCGCAGGGCAACACGATCGCCTGGTCGTCGGCCGGTGCCCAGGGCTTCAAGGGTTCGCGCAAGTCGACCCCGTTCGCCGCCCAGATGGCTGCCGAGGACGTCGCCAAGAAGGCGCAGGAACACGGCATGCGCATGCTCGAGGTCGAGGTCTGCGGTCCGGGTTCGGGTCGTGAATCGGCGCTGCGCGCGCTGCAGGCCGGCGGCTTCACCATCACCTCGATCCGCGACGTGACGCCGATCCCGCACAATGGCTGCCGCCCGCGCAAGAAGCGGCGCGTCTAACCATATACGCATAGAACCGCCGCGCGAGCGTTCGTCCAGCATGGTTCCATGCTGAAAGAGCAGCTCCTCCACGGCTTTCCATGGAGACCGCCACGATTGGATGGTGGCGGCACAACGGAAGGAAGACCAAATGATCCAGAAAAACTGGCAAGAACTGATCAAGCCGAACAAGATCGAATTCTCCTCGAAGGGCAAGACGGTGACCACGCTGGTGGCCGAGCCGCTCGAGCGTGGCTTCGGCCTGACGCTCGGCAACGCGCTGCGGCGCGTGCTGCTCTCGTCGCTGCGCGGCGCTGCCGTCACCGCCGTCCAGATCGACGGCGTGCTGCATGAGTTCTCCTCGATCGCCGGCGTGCGCGAGGACGTGACCGACATCGTGCTCAACATCAAGGAAATCGCCATCAAGATGGAAGGCGATGGTCCCAAGCGCATGGTCGTGCGCAAGCAGGGTCCGGGCGCCGTCGTCGCCGGCGACATCCAGACCGTGGGCGATGTCGAAATCCTGAACCCCGACCATGTCATCTGCACGCTCGACGAGGGCGCGGAGATCCGCATGGAGTTCACCGTCGACACCGGCAAGGGTTATGTGCCGGCCGACCGCAACCGCGCCGAAGACGCGCCGATCGGGCTGATCCCGGTCGACAGCCTCTACTCGCCGGTCAAGAAGGTCTCCTACAAGGTCGAGAATACCCGCGAAGGCCAGGTTCTCGACTACGACAAGCTGACCATGACGCTCGAGACCAACGGCTCGGTCACCGGCGAGGACGCCGTGGCGTTTGCCGCGCGCATCCTGCAGGACCAGCTCGGCCTGTTCGTCAACTTCGACGAGCCGCAGAAGGAAGTCGCGACCGAGGCGGTCACCGAACTCGCCTTCAACCCGGCGCTCTTGAAGAAGGTCGACGAGCTGGAGCTTTCGGTCCGCTCGGCCAACTGCCTGAAGAACGACAACATCGTCTATATTGGCGACCTGATCCAGAAGACCGAGGCGGAGATGCTGCGCACCCCGAACTTCGGCCGCAAGTCGCTGAACGAGATCAAGGAAGTGCTGGCGGCCATGGGCCTGCACCTCGGCATGGAAGTGCCGGATTGGCCGCCGGAAAACATCGAAGACCTCGCCAAGCGTTACGAAGACCAGTATTGAGCATGAATTCCAAGGGCCGGCGGCGCGAGCCGCCCGGCCCGACGGTCATGCGGAAAGCCATCAGAGGCCGTGGCCTCTTGAACAACTGAAGAAGGAAAAGAGCCATGCGCCACGGTTTTAAAGGCCGCCGCTTCGCCCGCAGTGTCAGCCACCGCAAGTCGATGTTCGCCAACCTCGCCGTGTCTCTCATCGAGCACGAGCAGATCGTCACCACCCTGCCCAAGGCGAAGGACCTGCGTCCGATCGTCGAGAAGCTGGTGACTCTCGGCAAGCGCGGCGACCTGCATGCACGCCGCCAGGTGATCGCCCAGATCGGCAACGAGAATGTCGTTAAGCGCCTTTTCGACACGCTCGCACCGCGCTACGCCGACCGCAGCGGCGGCTATTTGCGCATCATGAAGGCCGGTTTCCGTCCTGGCGACAACGCAGCGATGGCGGTGATCGAGTTCGTCGACCGCGACACCACGGCCAAGGGCGCCGGCGACCGCGCCCGCGCCGAAGCGGAAGACGCCGGGGGCGAGGCCGAGGCGGCCTGATCTCACGGTATGTGGTTGAGTTTTGAAAGGGCCTTCGGGCCCTTTTTTGTTGGCCGGTTGAAATGCCGGCCGGCCGATGAGAACGCCTGTCTCAGCAGCCGATGATGTAGCGGCTGTATTTGCCGGTCACGTATTTCGCGATCACCACGATCGCCAGGCTTATGGCGATGACGAAGCCGCTGTAGATCGCAAGGTCGATCATCGGCTCGCCGATATGAGGCGACAGCGGCGCGGGCAGCCGCATGAGTATGGCGATCACGACCCCATGGACGAAGAACAGGCCGAAGCTGTGTTCGGCGACAAAGCTCAGTGGCCGCTTCATCCAGCCGGCGACGTGGGTGAGCAGGCCGCAGAAGAAGAGGACGCCGATATATTTCTGAACCAGCATCGCGTCGAAGCCGACGAAACCCAAGCCGTCGGCCGGCAGGCGTTCGAGGTTGCCCGGAAATTGCATGATCATCGCCTGTACCGATGCGATGGCCAGGATGACCGCGCCGAGCGCGGTCAGAACGAGCGGCCGGCTGACGAGCTCCATGATCGGCTTGCGGTATTCGCAGAACAGGATGCCGAACATGTAGAAGTTAGCGAAGTAGAAGAAGCATTGCGCCGGATTGAGGTTCTCCGCCGGGCGCACGATCCAGAACGCCAGCCCGATCGATGCGGCGAAGGCGGCAGCGCGCCAACCCCGGGACAATTCGATAAAACGGTCGAACAGCGGTGACGCCAGGAACACGAGAAAGATGAAGGGAATGTACCAGTAGGCAGTGACCATGCGGCCCGTCGAAAACAGGACGATGAAATCGACAAATGTGCTGTGTGGATAGGCCACGCCTTCCTTTACGGCCGTCACGTAGAACGGCCCGAGCCAGATTTCGGCGAAGGCCAGCGGCGTCGCCAGCACGAGATAGGGCAGGCCTACATACAGCGCCTTCTTGCGCATGAACTCGCCATAGGGCGTGCGGCCATAAAAGACCTGTCGGTAGAGAAAGCCCGAGATGAAGACGAAATAGGCGGTGCCGCCGGTGATCAGCGCCGGGATGACGTTGAGCCACGTCAGGCGCGTCTGCGGGTCCTCATCGGCAAAATGCGTCCACGACAGCGCGTAGGTGTGGCCACAGACGATCAGGATGATCGCGACGGCGCGGAAATACTCGATGTAGGCGACGTGCTCGCGCGCTTTCGCCCGCACCTTCTCGGGCGCCGCGGAAAGTTCAATCGCGTGGCCGTCCTGAACCGAGGTGATGTGGTTCATGGCGGGTCTCTGTCAGGTCGGGGGCCTTTCAGGATGTGTTTAACACCGCACTGCACAACGAGAAGTAATTTCCTAATAAAAGGTTAACGGCGAAGACGGCGCATCGAGCGGCGTGTCGCGGGGCGCAATCAGCGGACGCGCCGCCCCACTTCGGAGCCATTTATTTTGCACAATCCTCGGGAAAGTGGCATCCGTTCATCCGAAAATCGAGGGATTCGCATGCGCGCGATACGAATTGGAATTGTCTTGCTCGGCGCCTGGCTCGCCGCAGCCTGCGTACTGCCAGCCACGATGGCGGCAGCGCAGGAAGGCGAAGGGCTGAGCGACGTTCTGTCCGACCTGCTTCGCGGTTCGGAAGGCGCCGGCCCGACGGCCGGCCCAGACCGGCGCATCCCTTTCGGCCGGGAAGAAATCCAGCTCTCTTTCGCGCCGCTGGTCAAGGCCAGCGCGCCAGCGGTCGTCAACGTCTACGCATCCAAGAAACCGCGGGAAGTCCGGTCCCCCTTCGAGGGCGATCCCTTCTTCGAGCAGTTTTTCGGCAGGCAGATGCGGCCTCGGGCGCAGAATTCGCTGGGCTCGGGCGTGATCGTCGACGCGAGTGGCCTCGTGGTGACCAACTTCCATGTCATCCGCGGCGCGGACGAGGTGAAAGTCGCGATGTCCGACGGGCGCGAATTCGCCAGCAAGGTGCTTCTCAAGGACGAGTCGCTCGATCTCGCCGTCTTGAAGATCGACGCGCCCGAGCCGTTTCCTGTCGTGGCGATCGGCGATTCCGACGCGCTGGAAGTCGGCGATTTGGTGCTTGCGGTCGGCAATCCGTTCGGCGTCGGCCAGACGACGACCAGCGGCATAGTCTCGGCGCTCGCGCGCAGCCATGTCGGCGTCTCCGACTTCGGCTTCTTCATCCAGACGGACGCGGCGATCAACCCTGGCAATTCGGGCGGCGCGCTGATCAACATGGCCGGCCAGCTCGTCGGCATCAATACGGCGATCTTCAGCCGCAGCGGCGGCTCGATCGGCATCGGCTTCGCTATTCCCTCGAACATGGTGCGCGCGGTGACGCAGGCGGCAGCCGGCGGCAGCGACTTTTTCGAGCGGCCCTATCTCGGCGCCGACTTCGAAGAGGTGACGGCGCAGATCGCGGAGTCGCTGGGCATGGCGCGGCCGACAGGCGCGCTGGTGTCGTCGGTGGCCAAGGATGGCCCGGCGGCCAAGGCCGGGCTCAAGCCCGGCGACGTGGTGCTGACGTTGAACGGCGCTGATATCGAGCATGTCGACGCGCTCAGCTACCGGCTGGCGACGCAGTCTATCGGGACGACCGCCGAGCTCATGGTGCTTTCGCAGGGAGATGAGAAGTCGGTCGGCGTCGACCTCATCCGTGCGCCCGAGGGGGCGAGTGTGGCCGAGGTCACGATCCGCGGCCGCAGCCCCTTCGCGGGCGCGAAGTTCGCGGAACTGTCGCCGTGGCTGGCGCAGCGCCTCGGCCTCGACGCCGACATCAAGGGCGTCGCGGTTGTCGACATCGACGGCAGTTCGCCGGCCGCGCGCTTCGGCTTCCAGCCGCGCGACATCGTGCGCGAGGTGAATGGCGAGGAGATCGACACCGCCGAGAAGCTGAAGCAGGTCGCGGAGACGGAGTCGCGCTGGTGGCGCTTCACCGTCGAGCGCGACGGCAAGCTGCTGCGGCAGACGCTCAGGTACTGATGGCGGACCTCTTCGGCGCAGGCGAACCCAACAAGGCGCCGACCGCGGCGCCGCTCGCAGACCGGCTGCGCCCCAAGACGCTCGCCGAAGTCGTCGGCCAGGAGCACTTGACCGGCGAGGACGGCGCGCTGACGCGGCTTATCCGCTCCGGCTCGCTCGGCTCCATGATCTTCTGGGGGCCGCCGGGCACCGGAAAGACGACGGTGGCGCGGCTGCTCGCCGGCGAGACAAAGCTCGCCTTCGAGCAGATCTCTGCGATCTTCTCCGGCGTCGCCGACCTGAAGAAGGTGTTCGAGGCCGCGAGATTGCGCCGCCAGAACGGACGCCAGACGCTGCTCTTCGTCGACGAGATACACCGCTTCAACCGTGCCCAGCAGGACAGCTTCCTGCCGGTGATGGAGGATGGAACCGTCATCCTCGTCGGCGCAACGACGGAAAACCCGTCCTTCGAGCTCAACGCAGCGCTTCTGTCGCGCGCGCGGGTGATGACCTTCCACACGCTGGGCGAAGAGAGCCTGGAAAAACTGCTCGCCCGAGCCGAGGAGGCCGAAGGCGTTCCGCTGCCGCTCGACGAAGAGGCGAGGGCGGTGCTGCTGCGCATGGCCGACGGCGACGGGCGCGCCGCGCTGACGCTGGCCGAAGAGGTATGGCGCGCGGCAAAACCCGGCGAGGTGTTCGACGCCGAGGCGCTGCAGCACATCGTGCAGCGGCGTGCGCCGGTCTACGACAAGGGCCAGGACGGCCACTACAATTTGATCTCGGCGCTGCATAAAGCGGTGCGCGGGTCGGACCCGGACGCGGCGCTCTACTACCTCGCGCGCATGCTCGACGCCGGCGAGAATCCTCTCTATCTCGGCCGGCGGCTGGTGCGCATGGCGACCGAGGACATCGGGCTTGCCGATCCGCAGGCGCTGGTGATCGCCAATGCGGCCAAGGACGCCTACGACTATCTCGGCTCGCCGGAAGGCGAACTGGCGCTGGCGGAGGCCTGCGTCTACATGGCGACCGCGCCGAAGTCGAACGCGGTATACACCGCCTTCGGCGCGGCGAAGCGCGCGGCCAAGGAATACGGCTCGCTGCTGCCGCCGAAGCACATCCTCAACGCGCCGACCAAGCTGATGAAGGAAGAGGACTACGCCAAGGGCTATCTCTACGACCACGACCAGCCGGACGCATTTTCGGGGCAGGACTATTTCCCCGAAAAGATGGGCCGCCACACCTTCTACGACCCGCCCGAGCGCGGCTTCGAGCGGGAAATCAGAAAACGCCTCGACTACTGGGCGAAGATCAGGCGCGAGCGGAGCGGGGGGTGATCCACGCAACCAGTGCAAGGACGTCGTCGACAGACCATTGATCGTCGGCGTGCTCGCCATACTTGCACGCCTCGATACGGCCGTCCGGCAGGACCAGGAAATCCGCAGGCAGTCGGTAGCGGCCGCCGGCCGGGTTGAGCGAGGGAGCGGGCCTGCGGCCTGACACGACGTCCGGAAGCGACTGCGCCACCGAGCGCGCGATGGTTGGCCAGGCGCGCCGGTCGAGCAGCGCCCGGCTGCCGCATTCCACGCCGAAGGCGCGATAAATCGCCTTGCCGGGATCGGCGACAATGTCGAACGGCAGGTCGGCGACGTGGGGAAACAGTTCCTCGGCCGACGAATGGAAGAACACGACTTCATGTACCGCGGCGGCGATCTCGGCTCTGCGCCGGGCGAAGCCTGCCAGATGCAGGGAGCAAACCGGACAGCCGGCGAAGCGGCGGAACTGGATGTGCGTCGGCAAGGCCGATCCGGCCACGTCGATGACCGCGCCGCTGACCGTGCGAAACCTCTCGACCGGAGCCCGGTCGCCGGGGGCAAGACGATGCGGGTCGCGCGCAGGGGTGGCCATGTTCGCGGTCCTCCAACTCAAGACGTTCGGCGGTTGGGCAACCGCAACAGCCGCACGACGAGCACCGCCGTCAGGACGGCAAGAGGGAATTGCGCGACGCCGGTTGCCTCGAAGATGAAATCGTTCGGCATTTCATAGGCAGCGCCGGAAAACAGCGTCCGTGCGGCCTCCTGGCCAAGGCCGAAATAGGCGATGTTTTTGACGACGTGGTTGTAGCCGCCTTCGTAGATGCCGAGTGCCGCGACCGGGAAGGCGAGTGCGATCAGCGATCCCGTCCAGGTCGCGGCAAGGCCGAGCCGGGAGCCGCGTCGCGACCAGCCAATGTAGTAGGCGAGCGCGATGGCCGCCCCGACGGGCGCCGAGATGTGGGCGATGTGCGAGCGCCAGGGCGTGTCGTAGATGACGGCGCCATAGACATGGTGCACCGATGTGAGCAGCAGGACGGAGAGCGCGGCGGCGCCGGCTCGGAGATAGGGGACCGGACTTGTGTCCCTCGCGGCAGTCAGGCTCATGGGCCACGCTCCAATTGACTTCGTAGCGGCGGCCTAACACGATACCGAACATGATGTTCGGTAAGTTTCCGGACTATTCGGCCTGAAATTCCGGAAACGGACGACGGCCGGCAGACGTGCGGAAAAATGCGAGCGCGACATGGCAATCGACCGAAGGGTGGCCCGCACCCGCACCGCTCTCTACGACGCTTTGGTCAGGCTCATCCGGGACCGGGACTATGATGCGATCAGCGTGGAGGACATTCTGCGCGAGGCGAATGTGGGGCGCTCGACGTTCTATGCCCACTTCACCTCCAAGGACGACCTTCTGAAGAACAGCCTCGAGCGGCTGAAGACGCTGCTGGTCGCCACCAGGGACCAGCATCGTTTGGCCACGCAAGAGGGCGCGCAGACCGAAGCCTGGGACGCCAGCCGCGCGCTCTTCGAGCATGTCCACGAATACACCGACATACAGCTTGCGCTTGCCGGCGGCCGCGGCGACGCCGTGCTGGGCGAAGCGCTCAGCGAGGTGCTGGCGGACGTGCTGCGGGACTCCTTGCCGGCCCAGACGGTCGAGGGCGTGCCGAGGGAACTCGCGATCCGGCACATCGTGGCGACCTTCTACACGATATTGCACTGGTGGGTGCGCGGCCGCCGCGATATCGCGCCTGTCGAGGCGGACCGGCTGTTCAAGACGCTGCTGGTCGACGGACTGCCGCCGGCATGGCGCGACGCGTTTGTCGCGTCATTCGGCGAGCCCGCGAACGACAGCGCGGCTGATGGGAACCGCACGACGCGAAACTAGACTAGCTCGCAGGAACTGTTTCAGCGCCGTTGCAGGAAAGCTGGAAAGCCGGCGTCCCAAGACATTCCCCGGTTACAGCACGACAAATACTTAGACCCGGAGCGTGGCCGAGAAGCCGGCGGCGCGATCGACCCTCTGCCGCTTCGCGCGAGGTCTTTGCGAAGCAGGCACGGTTCAACACGAAGGACGTTCGCAACTATGAACATCTCAAAAAGCACCTTGCCGCAGATGAACGGCGGCCTGTTCCTGACCGACGGCGGCATCGAGACGACCTTGATCTTCCATGATGGCTTCGACTTGCCATATTTCGCAGCCTTCGACCTGTTCAAGGACGAGAAGGGTACGCGCGCTCTGCGCCGCTATTTCGCCCGCCATGCATCGGTCGCGAAGAGGACCGGCGCCGGCTTCATCCTGGAAAGCGCCACTTGGCGCGCGAGCAAGGACTGGGCCGACAAGCTCGGCTATTCGGCGCCCGACCTGGAAGAGGCCAATCGCAGGGCGATCCGGCTCTTGCGCGACATCAAGGCCGAATACGAGACGCCCCGTTCGAAGATGGTGATCAGCGGCTGCGTAGGACCGCGCGGCGACGGCTACGACCCTGGCAAGGTCATGAGCCTAGAGGAGGCGCAGGCCTATCACTCGCAGCAGGTTCGCATCTTCGCCGACGAGAATGTCGACATGATCTCGGCGATCACGATGACCAATGTCAACGAAGCGCTCGGCATCGTCAGGGCCGCGCAGCAGGCTGAGCTGCCGGTGGTCATATCCTTCACCGTCGAGACCGACGGCAATCTGCCGACCGGCGACAGTCTCGGCAAGGCGATCGACATGGTCGACCGGGTGACCGGCAACGGTCCAGCCTACTACATGGTCAACTGCGCCCATCCGACCCACTACGAAACCCGGCTGCTGTCAGGCGAACCTTGGGTGGAGCGCATCGGCGGCATGCGGGCCAACGCGTCGCGGCTCAGCCATGCCGAACTCGACAATGCAACGGAATTGGATGATGGCGACCCGATTGAGTTCGGCCGTCAGTTCGCCGCGATCCGTTCGCGCCTGAAGCGGATGAACGTGCTCGGCGGCTGCTGCGGCACCGATCACCGCCACATCGAGCAGATCGCAATGAGCTGCATCGAGGCCAAGGCGGCGTAAGGCGCGCTCAACGTGAAATGCGGCGGCCGGGCAAGTTCCCGGCCGCCTTTTTTTATGGGATGATACACTCCCGGCGAGAGCGACGGCGTGTAGCGCCGCGTGCTGCCGGCGAGGTTTGACCATATGCATGATCCGACTGACCGGCTGGCCGAGGCGCGTGCCTTCTACGGGCGCTCGATGGCGGCCGCCAGCGGGTCCGGCGATCCGCGTATAGGCGAGGTTTTCGAAACGCTGCCGCGCGAGGCATTCCTGCCGACCGGCCCCTGGCACATGCTGGTCGCCCAGCAATATATCGAGACGCCAAGCGCCGATCCCGTCCATCTCTACCGCAACGCGCTCATCGCGCTCGATGTGGAACGCGGCATCAACAATGGCGAGCCGTTCCTGCATGCGGCCTGGATCGGAGCGGTCGCGCCGCGGCCGGGCGAAACGGTGATCCACATCGGCGCCGGCGGTGGCTACTATACGGCGGCCCTGGCGAGGTTGGTGGAACCCGGAGGCAAGGTCTTCGCCTACGAGATCGACGAGCGGCTGGCTGAGATGGCCAGGCGCAACCTTGCGCCTTATGGGAACGTGACGCTCATCCATGCCGATGCGGTGGAGGCTCGGCTGAAGCGCGCCGACATCATCTACGTCAATGCCGGCGTGGTCGCGCCGCCGGTCAGCTGGCTGAAGGCGCTGAAGCCAGGCGGGCGCATGATCTTCCCCTGGCGGCCGGCGCAGGAGATAGGCCTCGCGGTGCTGGCTACGCGGGCGCGCGCGGGCTTTGCCATACGCATCGTCGGCGGTTCCTGGTTCATCCCGTGCAGCGGCGCGTCGGACCGCGCCTTGAGCCTGAAGGCACCAAGCCCGCGGGAGGCACGGACGTCTCGTTCGATCGTGCTGACATCGGAGCGTGCGCCGGACGACACGGCGACAGCGATCTATCCGGAAGTGTGGTTTTCGTCGGAGGCGGTTAAAGGCAAAGAAACCGTAAGGGAAAGAATTCGCGCTATCCAATTAGCAGAATCCAAAGAATTGCCTGCCAAATAATCATGATGGCCAAGGCAAAAGAGGCGGCTCCTGCGACCGTGAACAATCCTGCAGTGCTGATATCGAAGAAGACGGGCGACTTGTGGCAGGACGATCGTCGAAATTGGTGCGCGTATTGCGGCGACTCGATCGATTTCGCTGCCAACAAAGCCGGCGCCGCAAATGCGACGCGCGACCATGTTTTTCCGAAATCGCACACAACCGGCGGCATCAAAATACCGGCTTGCCTTCCATGCAACAGGGCGCGCAAAGCGCAGAGCTTACCGGAGTTTCTGGCGTCGGCCTACTTTGATGCCGTCCGAAAGAAAAAGCCTGCGCGAGCTTGGCCCTTGCAGAACCTATGGCTTGTTCTGGCCTTTGCGGCTGTCGAGCAGGCGCGAAGGCATTCGGAAGAATGGCCAAGCAAGAAGCAAGGTCGAACTGAGCCCGGTTGACCGACCCCGCGGGCGCGGGCAATACACGGGTCATGTTCCATCTCTTTCTCGTCGCCGTCGGCGGCGCTGTCGGCGCCTCGCTTCGCCATCTCGTCAACCTCTCATCGCTCCGGCTGGTCGGGCCTGGCTTCCCCTGGGGCACGATGGCGGTCAACATCGTCGGCTCATTAGCGATGGGAGTTTTCATCGAGCTCCTTGCAAGACGGTTCAACGCATCGAACGAACTCAGGCTCTTCGTCGCCACCGGCATTCTCGGCGGCTTCACGACCTTCTCGGCCTTCTCGCTCGATTTCGCCGTGCTCTGGGAGCGCGGCGCAGCCCTTCCGGCGCTGGCCTATGCGATTGCAAGCGTCGTCGGCTCGATCGTCGCGCTGTTCCTCGGGCTGTGGCTTGCAAGAAGTGTTGGCTGATATCGGCGGCTGATGCTATTGCGCGCAGCTTGAAGGTTTAAGCGATGGCAGGCGTAGAGCAGATCACGGTCCAGGACGGCGAGGCGGGCATGCGGCTCGACCGCTGGTTCAAGGTCCACTATCCGGGCCTCGGCTTCGGTCACCTGCAGAAGCTGCTGCGCTCCGGCCAGGTCCGCGTCGACGGCGGACGGGTGAAGGCGGATTCACGCGTCGAGCCCGGCCAGACTGTGCGCATTCCGCCGCTTCCCATAGACAAGGCGGGTTCTGGCCCGCTGACGGCCAAGACCATCCGCAACCAGGACGACGGCGACGTCCTCCGGCAGATGCTGCTTTACGAGGACCCGAAGGTTTTCGTCTTCAACAAGCCGGCGGGGCTGGCGGTGCAGGGCGGTTCGGGCGTCGTGCGCCATGTCGACGACATGCTGGAGGCGTGGCGCAACAGCAAGGGCGAGAAGCCGCGGCTGGTGCACCGGCTGGACCGCGACACGTCGGGCGTTCTGGTCGTGGCGCGGACACGCCTCGCTGCCATGAAGCTCGCCGAGGCGTTTCGCGCGCGGGAGACGAAAAAGACCTATTGGGCGCTGGTCAAGGGCGTGCCGCCCAAGCGCGAGGACAAGATCTCCACCTGGCTGATCAAGGAGCAGACGCCCGACGGCGATAGGGTCCGCGTCGCCAAGCACGGAGAAAAGGGCGCCGATCACGCGGTTTCCTATTATCGCGTCCTCGAGCAGGCCGGGCAGACGCTGTCCTGGCTAGAAATGGAGCCTTATACCGGGCGGACGCACCAGTTGCGCGTCCATGCCGCTCATATCGGCTGCCCGATCATCGGCGATCCGAAATACTTCGAGCTCGACTCCAACTGGGACTTTCCAGGCGGCGTGCAGAACAGGCTGCATCTCCACGCGAGGCGCATCATCATTCCCCATCCGGACAAGGGTGTGATCGACGTCACCGCGCCGATGCCACCGCATATGCGCCAGAGCTGGAACCTTATCGGTTTCGACGATGCAAGCGGTGACCAGGAGTGAGCGCAATCGTCGCTGTGCAGCGGCGCGAAGCCGTCGACACGTTCGCCGTCGCCATGATGATCGCCCTCACCCTTTCGTGGGGCCTGAATGGGGTCGCGGCGAAGCTTTCGAACACTGGCTACAGCCCGGTGTTCCTGACTCTGGTGCGCTCGGCGCTTGGCGGCCTGCTGGTCTTTGTCTGGTGCCGGTGGCGTGGCATACACCTTTTCGAACGTGACGGGACATTGTGGCCCGGCATGCTGACCGGCCTGCTCTTCGCACTTGAATTCCTGCTGATCTTCGTCGGACTGGATTATACCTCGGTTGCGCGCAGCACGCTGCTCGTCAACACGATGCCGTTCTGGATGCTCGTCGGCGGCCACCTGTTCCTCGGCGAACGAATGACGGGGAGAAAGGTCGTCGGTCTTCTGCTCGCCTTCGGCGGCCTTGCGCTCATCTTCTCCGACAAGCTGAGCCGGCCGGGACCTGACGCGCTGATCGGCGACCTGATGAGCCTCGGCGCCGGTTTGGCCTGGGCTGCGACCTATGTGGTGATCAAGGGAACGAGGCTTGCGCATGCCGGCGCCGAAAAGCTGCTGCTCTACCAACTCGCCGTGGCTGCCATCGTTGCCGTGATCCTGCTGCCGTTCTGGGGACCGGCGATCCGCGACGCCAACGCTGTCGCGACATGGTCCTTGATCTTCCAGTCGGTCTATATCGTCGCGGTCACCTATGTGCTCTGGTTCTGGCTGGTGCGCCACTATCCGGCTTCGGGGCTCGCCAGCTTCACCTTCGTGACGCCGGCCTTCGGCGTGCTGTTTGCCGGACTGATCCTTGGCGAGCCGCTCGGAGTAACTATCTTCATTGCATTGCTGCTGATTGCGGGCGGGCTGGTCCTCGTCAACCGCGCGCCGCGACGGCCTATGGGACAATGATGCGCGACATCCTGAACGACCTCGAAACCGGCAGACTTCTCTCCGACCCGGACCCGGTGCGGCGCGCACAGTTGCAGATGCGCACGCCGACGCCGAAGCGTTTTTACAAGGATGTGGCGGTCGCGGCGGGAGAGGGCGGTTTCGTCGTCCAGCTTGATGGCAGGACCGTGAAGACCCCCGGCAAGGCGCTGCTGGCGCTGCCGACCGAGCGCGCCGCGCAACTGGTCGCCGACGAATTCGCCGCGCAGGGCGAGACGCTCGACCTCGCCTCGATGCCTGCCTACCGGCTTGTCAACACCGCGATAGACGGCGTCGCCAGCGATCCGCAGGCCGTGCTCGAAGATATTCTGCGCTTCTCCTCGTCCGACCTGCTTTGCTACCGCGCCGAGGGGCCGGACGCGCTGGTGCGCCGCCAGAACGAAGCATGGGACGCCGTCCTAGACTGGGCACGGGCCGCACTCGGCGCACGCCTTCTCCTCGCCGAGGGCGTCATCCATCTCGAACAGCCGCGCGAGGCGATCGCCGCCATCGGCGTTCATGTCGGCCAGCGCGCCGAGCCGCTGCGGCTTGCGGCGCTACATGTGATGACCAGCCTGACCGGCTCGGCGTTGCTCGCGCTCGCTGTCGACTTCGGCGAACTCGACGCCGAAACCGCCTGGGCCGCCGCGCATGTCGACGAGGATTTCCAGGCCGCGCAATGGGGCCAGGATTCAGAGGCGGTCGCGCGTCGCGCCAACCGCAAGCGCGACATGACGGCTGCCGCCGCGCTGATCGACGCGATCAGGAGCTAAATCGCCGGCCGGCCGATTTTGCCTGTTGACCTTCCATTTGGTGGAACCTCTAGACACATGTCACTGCCCGTGGCGAATGTGGGGGCTGGAACCGAAATAAGAAGGATTTCAACAGGATGAAACGGCTCTTTCACACGATTTCCATGGTTGCGCTGCTGGTCGCGGGGTCGACGGCGGTAACCGCTGCCGAGCATTCCGCGGGCTCAAAGGCGCTGGAAGCCGCAAACGGCGCCATGCACGAGGCGATGGCCGTCGAAACAACCGGCGACGTCGATGTCGACTTCATGCGCATGATGATTCCCCATCACCAGGGCGCGATCGACATGGCGAAAATCGTCATCGAGAACGGCACGGACCCCGAGGTCAGGAAACTTGCCGAGGAGATCGTCAAGGCCCAGGAGTCCGAGATCGCCTTCATGAGGGACTGGCTGGAGCGCAACGGCGCGGGGGAGGGCACGAGCGACCACAGCGCGCATTGATATACCGCCAAACGAAAAGCCCCGGCGTGTTTAGCCGGGGCTTCTATGGTAATCCGTCAAGCCAACCGGCGTCCGGGAAGTCGTCAGTTCTTCTTCCCGCGTCCAGCGTCCTCGATGGCGGCGTCATGATACCAACCGCTGCCGAAATCCGGCCTTTTGAGACGTAGTGCATCCGCCACTTCGGAAGCCATCGCCGACATGTCGCGGCGATAGCCCGCCGCCAACTGGGCCCTGGTGGGGAAGGCGAATATCTTCGCCGATTCGTGTTGAACCTTCGCAGTCATTGTTTTTGTCCTGTTGTGCTGCGTCTTTGCGATTCCAAGTATTCCCAAAGAGTAAGGTCTGCAGCAGTTTTATGCAATGTTCTGATCTAAAAATAATCAGATGACCAAATTTTAGGCATGCCCGCTGAATGCTGTAATAGGGGACAATTCGGTCGCGTTTCCTGCCCCCATCCCTTCGAAACGCCTGTTCATTGCATCCGTTCCTGACATCCGGTGCAGATGCCCATTTTTCGGTCAGATCTGCCCGCGCGTTTCGCGACGGCAACTCGCCTTGTTCGCGTCGAATGCTGCAGTGCGGAAAGTGGCACGTTAATTGCGTCTTAACCGTGGGGAGTCGGCCCCGGTGCGCCGAGCCGCAAAGCGCGTCCCCGAACGATTGCCAACTGGCTATGAGAGGCCCGAATGACAAAATACAAACTCGAGTACATCTGGTTGGACGGGTACTCCCCGGTTCCTAATCTCCGCGGCAAGACGCAGATCAAGGAATTCGATGCCTTCCCGACGCTCGAACAGCTGCCACTATGGGGCTTCGACGGCTCCTCGACGATGCAGGCGGAAGGCCGCAGCTCGGATTGCGTGCTGAAGCCAGTCGCGATCTACCCGGACCCGGCCCGTACGAACGGCGCCCTGGTCATGTGCGAAGTCATGCTGCCGGACGGCGTCACCCCGCACTCGACCAATGCGCGCGCCACCATCCTCGACGACGAGGGCGCGTGGTTCGGCTTCGAGCAGGAGTACTTCTTCTACAAGGACGGCCGCCCGCTTGGCTTCCCGACCGCCGGCTACCCCGCGCCGCAGGGCCCGTACTACACCGGCGTCGGCTACTCCAATGTCGGCGATGTCGCCCGCAAGATCGTCGAAGAGCACCTCGACCTCTGCCTCGAAGCCGGCATCAACCACGAAGGCATCAACGCCGAAGTGGCCAAGGGCCAGTGGGAATTCCAGATATTCGGCAAGGGCTCCAAGAAGGCTGCCGACGAGGTGTGGATGGCGCGCTACCTGCTGCAGCGCCTGACCGAGAAGTACGGCATCGACATCGAGTATCACTGCAAGCCGCTCGGCGACACCGACTGGAACGGTTCCGGCATGCACTGCAACTTCTCGACCAAATATATGCGCGAAGTCGGCGGCAAGGAGTATTTCGAAGCGCTGATGGCGGCCTTCGACAAGAACCTGATGGACCACATCGCCGTCTATGGGCCGGACAATGACAAGCGCCTGACCGGCAAGCACGAGACCGCGCCGTGGAACAAGTTCAGCTACGGCGTCGCCGACCGCGGCGCCTCGATCCGAGTGCCGCACTCCTTCGTCAACAACGGCTATAAGGGCTATCTGGAAGACCGTCGCCCGAACTCGCAGGGCGACCCCTACCAGATCGCATCGCAGGTTCTGAAGACGGTCGCGGAAGTGTCGACCGGCGAGGCAAAGAAGGCCGCCGCCTGATCGGCCGCTAGCCCACGCGGTACAATGCGAAAACCCCGGTGGCGTCGTCCACCGGGGTTTTTTCGTTGTCGTGCCGTTGCTCGCCGCGCCGGCTGTTACGCGGAAAAGCCGAGCGCGCGCAGGACGTTGGGCAACGCCGGAAGCGTCAGCAGAGCCACGCCTGCAACCCAGATCACTGTCGCGACTGCCGGGCGGGAAGCCGGAACCAGGCGTTCATAGAGCGCGGCCGGAACGCCGGCGACCATGATCGTCAGCGTCGACAGGATCAGGGCGCTGCACATGTAGACCACCTGGCTGTATGCCGGCGCCCATACGGGAAACCAGATCGGGTAGAGAATGAATACGACAAGCACCCAGGGCGAGAAGATGCCGTTGATAATGGCGATCGCCATCACCGGAACAAGCGCATTGCGATCCATGAGCATCAGCTCCCCTGTGCGACAGGCGCCAGCCCGTAGTTTATCAAGGCGACGAGATAAACCAGACGGATCAGCATGATCCAGAGCACGCCGAAGACTATGACCACCAAGCCTGTGAGGGCGTTCGGCGTCACGAAGCGGACGAGTTTTAGAATCGGGTCGGTGATTAGCTTGAAGGCGCGCCAGATGTAGTTGTCCCAGTTCTCCGGCACGAACAGTCCCAGCACCAGGCGCCCTAGCAAAGTGTACATGATCGCGGCGAGGATGAAGTTCGGTATGTGAAAATACCAGTAGGACCAGAAATCATTCATTCGGCAAAGACCTGGGGGATGACGCCCAAGCGGCCTTATGGGCCGCGTCGCGACGAAAAGAAAGCGGGGTCCGTCGCCGGACCCCGCCTGTTGTAAGAGTTAGACGATCAGGCCGTCTTTTCTTCCATGATCTGCTTGCCGCGCGGAACGCGGATTTCTTCGATCATGTCCTGCATTTCCTTGGACGGAGCCTTGGTCAGCAGGCTGACGACAACCATCACGATGAAGCCCACCGGAAGCCCGAAGGCGGCCGACGAGATGTTCTTCACACCCCACCACAGTTCCATGTTCGGCGTAGCCTTGTCGAAGTCGGCGCCGTACTGGGTCATGACGAGATAGAAGATCGTGATCCCGAAGCCGGCGATCATGCCGGCGATGGCGCCGGCCGACGTGGCCCGCTTCCACCACACGCCGAGCACCAGCGCGGGGAAGAGCCCGCCTGCCGCCAGCGAGAAGGCCCACGACACCATCGACAGGATGTCGGACGGCTTGGTCGACGCGACATAGGCGGCCAGCACCGCGACCATGACGAGCAGGATGCGCGACACGATGAGACGACGCGAGGTCGGGGCATTCTGGTCGATCATCTTGTAGTAGATGTCGTGGCTGAGCGCGTTGGCGATGGCCAGCAGCAGGCCATCCGCCGTCGACAGCGCGGCGGCGAGACCCCCGGCTGCGACGAGACCCGAGATGACATAGGGCATGCCAGCCATTTCCGGCGTGGAAAGCACGATCATGTCGGCGTTGAGGTTGATGTCGGCGAAGGACAGCGCAGTGATGCCCTTTTCGGCGCAGGCGGCCGCGATTGTAGCGGCATCGACCGCCGCCTTGCCGCAGATCTGCACCAGCGTGTTATCCGCCGCCGCCCAGCGCATCATCCAACCAGCCTTTTCGGCAATGTTGTCGGGTGTCAGGCCGGAAGCCACCAGGTCGAGCATGGTCCACTTGGCGAACGCCGCATAAGCCGGCGCGGTAAAGTAGAGCATGAAGATGAACAGCAGCGACCAGGCGACCGAAACGCGCGCCTCACGCACCGACGGGGTGGTGAAATAACGCATCAGCACATGCGGCAGCGATGCCGTGCCGACCATCAGGCAGAGGATGAGAAGGAAGAAGTTCTTGGCATCGTAGCCGCCATGCGCGAACGGCGTGGCGTGTCCGACGGTTATGCCTTGCGCGACCTCGAGAGCGCCGATGTTCTGCAGCGCCTGTCCGTACATGATCTGCGGGATCGGCACGCCGGTCTTCACAGTCGACATCCAGATGACGGGGATGAGGTAGGCGATGATCAGCACGATGTATTGTGCGACCTGCGTCCAGGTGACGGCGCGCATGCCCCCGAGCATGGAACAGACCAGGATGCCGGCGAGGCCGACATAGACCGCGACGTTGAAGTCGATGCCGAGGAAGCGGGCGGAGATCAGCCCGGTGCCGAAGATCTGCGCGACCACATAGGTGAACGAGCAGGAGAACAGCACAACGACGCCGATAAAGCGGGCGAGGTTGCCGCCATAACGCGCCGACAGGAAGTCGGGGACCGTGTAGGCGCCGAACTTGCGCAGATAGGGCGCGACCAGGATGGCGACGAGCACGTAGCCGCCGGTCCAGCCGAGCACGAAGCCAAGACCGTCGTAGCCGAGGATGTAAAGAGAACCCGCCATGCCGATGAACGAGGCGGCGGACATCCAGTCGGCGCCCGTCGCCATGCCGTTGTAGATGGCAGGAACCCGCCGGCCAGCGACGTAGTATTCGCCGACGTGCATGGTGCGGCTCAGAATGCCGATCACCGCGTAGATGACGATGGTGAAGCCCATGAAGAGGTAGCCGATGATGACGTTCGGCACGCCCATCGCGCTCAGGATCGCCATCAATATGATAAAGGCGATGAAGCCGCCGGTGTAGATGCCGTAGATGCGGCCTAGATTGGAGGTGAAATCGCCTCCACTTGTTGTCGCGCTAGCCATATCCATCCCCCCATCAATCTTCAGCGACGCCATGCTCTTCGTCGATTGCGTTCTGCTTGCGTGCAAACCAGAACAGCATGACGACGAAGGCAATGAGCGAGCCCTGCGCGGCCATGTAGAAGCCGAGCGGGAAGCCGAGAATAACGATGTTGTTCAGAGCACCCACGAAAAAGTGTACGACGTATCCGAAGAACACCCACAGGGCCAACATGATGTACATGAGCCTTCGGGTGTCATTCCAATAACTTACACGATCTGGCGTAGCCATCCCGCTTGTCCTCCCTCCCTGAGAGCCAAGCTGTCGCCTCCAACAGCCGGGCCCGGTTTCTTCCGGCCAGCCAAGGGCTGCCGGACCTCCTCCATCGCGCACCGAATGTGTGACACACGGACTCGACAGTGACGTTTCGTAACATTTGTAGCCACTGTTTGTTCATACAACTTTAGAATCGCTCGTTGGCCGTGGGGGACGTCTGGTGAAGTTCGTGACGGCGCAGTAGACTCCAGCCCGCAGGAACGTTGGAGGCTGGCCTTTGGGGCTACTCGATACCATTACGGCTGGCTTGTTCGGCAAGGCTGAATCGATCGCCGACGCTTCCGCGTTGGCCGATTTCATGGATTCGCGTGCGGCATTCATGGCGCAGAAATGCGTGGTCGAATTCTGCCGCGTGCGGTCAGGCGTATACTGGCAGAAGCTTTTCAGCGAGAAGGAATTCCAGGCCGAACTGACCAAATCGCGATGGCTGAGCTATCCGCCTGCCTATGCGATGGTGGCGGAAATGGCCGAAGGCGTACTGCGTCCCGCGGCCGGCATCCGGCAGCGCAAGCTTCCGGGCGTCCTTGCCAATCTCGCGAGGCAGACCTTCTCGGGATACAAGGTGCCGGACGGGACAACTGACGATTTCTGGACCGCGGCCGCGGAATTGGTCGAGGCAAGATTGGAAGCGACACAATCCGGCCCGCCGCGGCCCGTGCGCATGATCCCCAAACCGACTGCACGGCTGATTTTCAATGCGCTGCCGATGCACAAGGACATCGTGACCAACGACTACGACTACATCTTCAACAATCTGCGCATGAATCTTCTGCGCGCGCATGAGGACCTGCTTCAGGCGGGCGACCTCGTGGCCATCGCCGACGATCTGCTCGGCGAAAGATGATTTGCGGAAGACGGCGCAAGCATATTCCGGCGCTTAGACTCCAGAAGGCGTCCCGAGGAGCCGTGTATATGATCGAGGACGCGCGTGCCGCACCGGCGCTGCGTGGCGGCTGGCGATAAGGCGCTCGATGGCTTGATCTCTCACGTTGTGTAAAAAAACGGGCCGCGCCGCGAGACGCCGCCTTTTTATTGCTTCACAAGTGCCTCCGAAGCGCTTAAGCCGCCCGCCGCAACAGGGCCAAGACAATGAAAAACGTGGATCGCAAGGCTGCACTCGCCGCATACAAGGAGATCAAGGTCGAGGCTGGCGTGTTCGCCGTGAAGAGTTTGCCGACCGGACAGGTGTGGCTCGGAAGCGCGCCCAATCTCGACAAGGTCCAGAACCGCATCTGGTTCTCGCTGCGCAACAGCGGCTATCCCGGACGCTCGCTTCAGAAGGCTTGGGACGAGGGGGACGCCAGCGATTTCATCTTTGAGGTCGTGGACCGGATTGACGAGGAGGCCAACGCCTACTTCCGCGCTGCAGAGATCAAGAAGCGCCTCGCCGAATGGCGCCAGAGGCTGAACGACGAACTGATCTGAGCGTCAGCCCGGGAATCGGCTAGACTGCGCCAACCCACTCCCGCGAGTCTCTGTAACAGAGTCGTTGTTCGCGCCGGCGTCGTTTCGCAACAGCGCTCCCCCATAAGGCACTTCGGGCGTCGGCTATGGGCCGCTGCCCGCGAGGGGCTGCGGCTGAGGAGCATGCCATGATCGAAGACGATCTCGGGCGCATCGAATACGACGAATACGGATCGGGTCCGACGCTGGTGTTGGTGCCCGGGTCCTGCAGCACGGGGGCAGCATGGCGGCCGGTGATGAAGGCCCTCGACGGCAAATTCCGCTGCGTGACGACGAGCCTGCTCGGCTACGGCGCGACCGCCGAACGCCGGACCGAGGCCGATCCTTCCGTCTTGCGCGAGGCGGAAATGCTGGAGGCCGTGATCGGCAGGGCTGGCGGCGACGTGCATCTCGCAGGCCATTCCTTCGGCGGTGCGGTGGCGCTGATCGTGGCCATGCGCAAGCGTGTCCGCCTTGCCAGCCTGACGGTGCTTGAGGCGCCGCTGCCGGCGCTGCTGCGTCATTGCAGAGAGGATGCGCATTACCGTTCTTTCCGCGACATGACCGACGCCTATTTCGCGGCCTATGGCAGCGGTGACCGCGAGGCGATCAGGTCGATGATCGACTTCTACGGCGGCGAGGGGACTTACCGTTCCTGGCCGGAGCGCGTGCGCGCCTATGCCGTCGAGACGACGCCGGTCAACATGCTCGACTGGGCCTGCGCCTACGACTACGAATTGTCCCCGGAGGTGCTGGCGACCATCGACGTGCCCGTCGCCGTGGCTGTCGGTGCTAGCAGCCACCCGGCAATCTGCCGCGCCAACGGTCTCGTCGCGATGGCCATTAAGGACGCGACATTCAACGCGATAGGCGGCGCCGCGCACTTCATGATATCGACCCATCCGGCCTCGGTCGCCGAGTTGATCGCCGCCAATGTGCGCCGATCGGAAAACCCCGATGAAGGCCGCATGCGCGTTGCGGCGCATGTCGGCGGCGGATGCGATCAGGCCGGCGCCTGCTGCCGGTGAACCCGCCGGGGCCGCGATGCCGCCAAATTCACACGTTCTCTAAATTAGAGAGTGATGATATGATTAGTTTGGCGAGCGCCTCCGACAATGCCCGCCACGATCGCATCCCAGCGATCACGGCTTTCCCAAAGACAAAGCCATAGGAGGTTCAGATGAAAGCACGTCATATCCTGCCGCGAGCAAGTCTGGCGATGTTGGCTTTCGCCGGACTGGGCGCCGGCGCAGCCGTAGCGTTCGTCGCCGACCGGTCCGACCGGGCGCACGGCCCTGCGGCTGCCGAGCTGCGGACGGCGGCGCATTGCAGGGTCGCTTCGGTTCCCCCGCAGGTTCAAGCCGCGGAGGCCGCGAAGGCTTACGAGGAAGGCGAGGTGCCGCTGTGGGACGAACTCGGGGCCCTGAGCTACCCGATCAGCACGAAGAATGCCGAGGCTCAGGCCTATTTTGACCAGGGGTTGAGGCAGGCCAGCAACTTCAATCATGCCGAGGCGCGGCGAGCGTTTCGGAAAGCACAGCGTCTCGATCCCGAATGTGCCCTGTGCTACCTGGGCGAGGCGCTGGTGCTCGGACCGAACATCAACGTGCCGATGGATCCGGCAGCCAATGCACCTGCCCTGGAAGCACTGCGCAGGGCTGAGCGGCTTGCCGCCGGCGCGACCGACAAGGAGCAGGGGCTGATCGAGGCGATCTCCGCCCGCTATTCGGACGATCCGGATGCGGAACGGCCAACGCTCGACGCCGCCTTCGCCGACGCAATGGCGGCGCTCTCCGACAAATATCCCGAGGATCAGCTGCTGGCCGTCATCGCGGCGGAGGCCGGCATGGACACCCAGCCCTGGGACTACTGGGAGCCTGGCGGCAAGCTGCCAAAAGGCCGCGGCGCCGACATCCAGAAACGGCTTGAAGCGGTCTTGGCCAAGAACCCCGACGACGCCTGGGCGATGCACCTCTACATCCATTTCGTCGAGGCGTCGGACCGGCCCGAACGCGGCGAGCCCTATGCCGATCGGCTTGCGGCGCTGATGCCCGGCGCCGGACACATCGTCCACATGCCGAGCCACATCTACCACCGGGTCGGCCGCTATTCGGATTCGCTGGATTCCAACAAGGCGGCCTCGAAGGTCGATGAGGCCTATATCGCCGAGACGGGCGCTGTTGGCGTTTATCCGATCGGCTACTACTCCCACAACATCCACTTCGTGCTCGTTTCCGCGCAACTGCTTGGCGACAAGGCGACGGTGCTCGAGCAAGCCGACAAGCTCGACAAGTGGCTGAGCAATGAGGTGGCGGCGGCGATACCGATCACGCAACCGGTCAAGGCTGCTCCGTATTTCGCCTGGGCGCAGTTTGCCGATCCGGACACGGTGCTTGCGCTTCCAGAGCCTCCCGGCGCGCCGCCCTATGTCAAAGCGATGTGGCATTACGCGCGAGGAACCGCGTTCGCGGCGAAGCGAGACGTTGTTGCAGCGCGCGCTGAGGCGGAAGCGATCCGGACGATTCTCGGCGGCGCGGACTGGACCGAGCTCGACAACTGGGGCATTCCGGCGCGGCCGGTTCTCGAAGTGGCCGCGAACGTGGTGATGGCGCGGGCTGCCCAGGCCGAAGACGATCAGCAAGCGGCGATCGAACTGCTGAAGCATGCCGCCGACGTCCAGGACACCATACCCTATATGGAGCCGCCGTTCTGGTACTACCCGGTTAGGCAATCGCTTGGGGCGGCCCTGCTGAAGACGGGCAATGCGGAGGAGGCCGAGCGGGAGTTCCGCCTGGCTCTCGAACACGAGAAAGGCAGCGCCTGGCCGCTTTACGGGCTGAAGGAGGCGGCAAAGGCGAAAGGCGATACGCTTGCCGAGCAAAAGGCTGCGGATGAACTCGCCAGGGCCTGGCGTGGTGATCCTGCCATGCTTTCGCTCGGGCGGATGTAAGGCCTGTGCGGTCAGCGGCGAGTGGTGTTCTCAAGCAAAACCCCGGCGTTGCGACGCCGGGGCTCTTTTTGCTGACGAAACCGAGGCTCAGACCGAGTAGTACATGTCGAATTCGACCGGGTGGGGGGTCATCTCGAAGCGCATGACCTCGGCCATCTTGAGTTCGATATAGGCATCGATCTGGTCGTCGTCGAAGACGCCGCCCGCTTTGAGGAAGCCGCGGTCCTTGTCGAGATTCTGCAGCGCTTCGCGCAAGCTGCCGCAGACGGTCGGGATCTTCTTCAGCTCCTTCGGCGGCAAATCGTAGAGATCCTTGTCCATCGGCTGGCCAGGGTGGATCTTGTTCTTGATGCCGTCGAGGCCGGCCATCAGCATCGCCGCGAAGCCGAGATAGGGGTTCGCGCCCGGATCGGGGAAGCGGACCTCGACGCGCTTGGCCTTCGGCGACGAGCCGAACGGAATGCGGCATGACGCCGAGCGGTTGCGCGCCGAATAGGCGAGCAGCACCGGCGCTTCGTAGCCGGGCACCAGGCGCTTGTAGCTGTTGGTCAGCGGGTTGGTAAAGGCGTTGATCGCCTTGGCGTGCTTGATGATGCCGCCGATGTAGTAGAGGCAGCTTTCCGACAGGCCGGCATATTCATTGCCGGCGAAGGTCGGCTTGCCATTCTTCCAGATCGACTGGTGGACGTGCATGCCCGAGCCGTTGTCGCCGAAGATCGGCTTCGGCATGAAGGTCGCAGTCTTGCCGTAGGCGTTGGCGACCTGGTGCACGACATACTTGTAGATCAGCATCTTGTCGGCGTTGCGCACGAGCGTGTCGAACTTGATGCCCAGTTCATGCTGCGCCGCCGCCACCTCATGGTGGTGCTTCTCGACGCGAACGCCCATCTCGGCGAGCACCGTCAGCATTTCCGAACGCATGTCCTGTGCGGAATCGATCGGCGGAACCGGGAAGTAGCCGCCCTTGACGCGCGGGCGGTGGCCGAGGTTGCCTGTCTCGTATGGCGTGTCGTCGTTTGACGGCAGCTCGGTCGAGTCGAGCCGAAAACCCGTATTGTAAGGGTCGGCCTTGTACTGCACGTCATCGAATACGAAGAACTCGGCTTCGGGACCCACATAGATTGTGTCGCCGATGCCTTCGGCCTTCATATAGGCCTCGGCCTTCTTGGCCGTGCCGCGCGGATCGCGGTTGTAGGGTTCGCCCGATACTGGGTCGAGGATGTCGCAGATCACGACCATGGTCGACTGCGCGAAGAAGGGGTCCATGTGGACCGTCTCGGTGTCCGGCATCAGCACCATGTCGGACTCGTTGATCGCCTTCCAGCCGGCGATCGACGAGCCGTCGAACATGACGCCGTCCGCGAACATGTCCTCATCGACCTCCACGACGTCCATCGTCACATGCTGCAGCTTGCCCTTCGGGTCCGTGAAGCGCAGGTCGACGAACTTCACGTCGTTGTCCTTGATCTGCTTCATGATGTCTTTGGCTGTCGTCATGTCCTGTTTCCCTAGATGAAATTGTTGACTTGGTTTTGTTGAAATATCGATTGGATCAGACGGCGTCTATGCCGGTTTCGCCGGTGCGGATGCGGACCACCTCCTCGATGTTGGAGACGAAGATCTTGCCGTCTCCGATGCGTCCGGTCTGGGCCGCCTTGCGGATCGCCTCGATGGCGCCTTCGACCGCGTCGTCGCCGAGCACGACCTCGATCTTCACCTTGGGAAGGAAGTCGACGACGTATTCGGCCCCGCGATAGAGCTCGGTGTGTCCCTTCTGGCGGCCGAAACCCTTGGCTTCGGTTACCGTGATGCCTTGCAGGCCCGCCTCCTGGAGCGCCTCCTTGACCTCATCGAGCTTGAACGGCTTGATGATTGCTTCGATCTTCTTCATCTTTGTTATGGCCTCCAGTACCGGGATGACGGGAGCTTTGCCCCGCTTGCGCAACGTCTAGCACGAACCGTGCCAATCCGTCCCGAAAGCGGCAACGTTGCGCCGAAAGTCCCCGTCGGACGAAAGTTTGATTTCCGGCGACGACATCCATCCGCAAACCGCTGTTTCCTTGCGCAGCGCCGAAAAGTGCCGCCAAATCGGGCAGTATAAAGAATAAGCAAAATGCTTCTTTTGTATGCAGATAATGCATCCCCGATCCGATCGATCCAGCTATTCGCAGCCGGACCGGCTTGTGCTACCGCAGAGGTGATGGCGCATGAGCTTCTGACACCGGCGGAAATGGGCGAGGCCGACCGGCTCGCCATCGAGACGGGGCCGTTCGACGGCATGGCCCTGATGCGCCGCGCCGGCGCGGCGGTAGCCGCTGTCGTGCTCGAACGCTATCCGGCGGCGTCGGCCGACGTCCTGTGCGGTCCCGGCAACAATGGCGGCGACGGTTATGTCGTGGCGAGGCTGCTGCATGCGGCCGGCATGCCGGTGCGCGTCTGGTCGCTCGGCACGCCGAGGCCGGGCGCGGACGCCGCAACGGCCGCCGCCGAAAGCCCGCTGGAGACGAAGCCGCTGCACGATTTCGCGCCGACGCCGGGAGCGGTCGTGGTCGACGCGCTGTTCGGGGCCGGCCTGTCCAAGTCGATCGAGGGCGATGCGGCGAGGGCAATCGAGAAATGCGATCGAGCCTGCGTGCCGGTCATCGCGGTCGACCTGCCGTCCGGGGTGTCCGGCGAGAGCGGTAGTATCCTCGGCGCGTCGTTCAACGCCGACATCACCGTCACCTTCTTCCGCAAGAAGCCGGGTCATCTGCTGTACCCGGGCCGGCAGCGCTGCGGCGAGACGATCGTCGCTGAGATTGGCATAGCGCCGGGCGTGCTCGCCGCGATCCGTCCGGCCTGCTTCGAGAACACGCCGGCGCTGTGGGGCGCTCTGTTCCCGCGCCCGGCGGCCGAGACGCATAAATACGCGCGCGGGCATGTCGGCGTCTTTTCCGGCGGTCCGGCCTCGACCGGCGCGGCGCGCCTCTCGGCGAGGGGAGCGGCCCGCGCCGGCGCAGGGGCAGTGACGCTGCTGTCCCCCGGCAACGCCGTCCAGGTGAACGCCGCGCACCTGACCTCGATCATCCTGCGCAAGGCCGATACACCGGAGGAGATCGCGGAATGGCTGGGCGACCGAAAGCCGGCCGCGCTGGTCTTCGGGCCGGGGCTCGGGCTGGACGACAAGGTCGGCGACCTCGCGCTCAAGCTGATCGCGGCGAGCGCCGGCATCGTTCGCCACATCGTCTTCGACGCCGACGCGCTGACGCATCTGTCGCGCCGCCGCGCCGAGTTCCTCGCAGCGTTCGGGATGCCGGGCGCGCCGCAGATCGTGCTGACGCCGCATGAGGGCGAGTTCGCCCGGGCCTTCCCCGAACTCGCCGGCAACGAGAGCCTGTCGAAGCTCGACCGGGCAAGGAAGGCCGCCGCGCTGGCGGGGGCGACGCTGATCCTGAAGGGGCCCGACACCGTGATCGCCTCACCCGACGGCCGCGCCGCGATCAACGCCAACGCGACGCCCTGGCTCGCCACGGCCGGTTCGGGCGACGTGCTCGCCGGCATCGCGGCGGGCCTGCTGGCGCAGGGCATGCCCTCCTTCGAGGCGGCCTGCGCGGCGGTGTGGCTGCACGCCGAGGCCGGCTCCCGCTTCGGGCCCGGGCTGATCGCCGAAGACCTGCCCGACCTGC
The DNA here is from genome assembly GCF_040049215.1 of Mesorhizobium sp. KR9-304. Taxonomy (NCBI): domain Bacteria; kingdom Pseudomonadati; phylum Pseudomonadota; class Alphaproteobacteria; order Hyphomicrobiales; family Phyllobacteriaceae; genus Mesorhizobium; species Mesorhizobium sp. KR9-304. The sequence continues at coordinate 79,714 of NZ_JBDZDN010000007.1, forward strand.
TGCCGCCGCTGTTGCGGGAACGACTCAGCCGTTGACACGCTCCATGAAGGCCATGGCGCCGTGCGGCGCGCGCACTTTGCCTGATGTGATGAAGTAGACGAACACGTCGCGCGGCCTGACGGGCGCCTCGCTACCGGGGTCGGCGCGGGGCAGGTCGTCGGGCGCCTTGCCCGCGGCCCAGAGCTTCGCCCGCGCGGCCCACTCGTCCAGCGCCTTCGGCGTGTAGCAGGTCGGCTCGTCGTCCGAACCCGTCTGCAGCCTGGCATAGACGAAGTCGCCGGTGACGTCCGAAATCGCCGGGTATTTCTCGTGGTCGGCATAGACGATCGCGACATTGTTCTTGCGGCAGAGAGCGACGAATTCCGGCACGATGAAGGAGTCGGTCCTGACCTCCACGGCATGGCGGAGTTTCACGCCATCCTGTTTTTCCGGCAGCAGTTTCAGGAAAGCGCTGAAATCGGCCTCGTCGAATTTTTTCGTCGGCGCGAACTGCCAGAGGATCGGCCCGAGCTTGTCGCCGAGTTCCGACACGCCCGACCCGAGAAAGCGCTGCACGGACTCGCCGGCTTCGGCGAGCACGCGGCGGTTGGTGGCGAAGCGGATCGCCTTCAGCGAAAAGACAAAACCGTCGGGTGCGTCGGCCGCCCATTTGGCGAAGGTCGGCGGCTTGAAGGTCGAATAATAGGTACCGTTGACCTCGATGGTCGGCACCTGCCGGCTGGCATAGTTGAGCTGCTTCGCCTTCGACAGTTTTTCCGGATAGAAGGACGTGTCCCACGGCTCGAAGGTCCAGCCGCCCATGCCGGCGCGGATCTGGCCCGCGCTCTTTCCTCTGGGCATCGTCACCTCCCTTGCATCGCTCGTGCGGCGAAGATGCGTTCGCCCGATAAGCTTGTCCACCCGGTGGCGGATGGCTCCTGACAGGGAGTAGGGGAATAGGGGAATACGGCAGCACGGGGACGCGCGAAAGCGTGCGCGGCAATTCAATGCCGCGAGCCGCTTTCCCCAGCAGTAAGGCGGCGGTGAGTTCATGACGTGTCGGGATAGGCCAGTGCGTAGAGGGCCAGCGCATGGGCGTGGGCGAGGATCTCATCGACCTCGCGGATGCGGCGGCGATGGGGGGCAGACGGATCGTAGCGGGAGAGCCGGCCGCCGGGCGGGCGGCCGGGGCGCAGCGGCGCGGTGCGGCGGCCGGGGGTGGATCCTTTCCGAGTGGCGTCGTGGTTTTGATTTTGCGCGCCTGCGGCATCGCGGTTTTGGTTTTGCGCGCCTGCGGCGTCGCGGTTTTTGTTTTGCGCGCCTGCGGCGTCCGCCCCCCGCGCCTTCCAGCGGGCAAAGCGCCGGGCCTGCCCCGGCAAATCGTCGAGCGCGGCGGAGAGTGCGGCGAGGCGCTGGGCCAGGCGCGTGGCGTCGATCGGGTCGTCGGGGGAGGGCGGCGGCGGCAGGCGGTGGGGCGTGACGAGGCCGGGAAACAGGATGCGCGGCGCGGCATGCGCGGGGACGGTGCGGCGGTGGGCGCGCGACGGACGTTTCAGTGGATCGAGGAGCGGCAGGCATAGGGTGCGCGGGCCGCCCCCTCCACCGGCTTCGCCGGTCCCCCGTGAACGGGGGAGGATCCGGCCGGCCGCAAGATCGGCCGGCGACATCACGACGGCGATGCCGAAGCGGCGGAGCTGTGGCTCGACGGTCACGGGCCGGGCCTCGCGTTTTCGCTGATACGGCAGGGTCACGGCCAGGCCGCGCGCGGCCGCGATGATCAGCCGCCGCGCGGCGGCTTCGGCCGGACGCAGGAGGCGAAGGATGGCGAGGCGGAGATGACGGGGCAGGGTGAGTTTCACCTCCCCCTTGAGGGGAGGTCGACGCGAAGCGTCGGGTGGGGGTTGCGACGCCTCAGTTACCCCCACCCGGCGGTCTGACGACCGCCGACCTCCCCTCAAGGGGGAGGTGAAAGGGCCGGCAAGCCCGGCCATGCCGACCAGGCCGGCCAGGATGCGCTTCAGCGCCTCGAGATTGTGGTTGATTGCCGCCGTTCCGTCCATCGCCGCCCTCCTTTCATGGAAGGCGGGATTATCGCGCAGGTTGGGCGAGCGTGGATAAACTTGCGCGGTTTTAGCCGACGGGGTTCTGGCAGGATCGCCAGCGCCGCAATCTTCCAGCACCCGTCCTCGCTTCGGCGGCGCGCCGCGTTTCGAGATCGTTAACCCTGCCCGACGGACGCGCGGAACCGAGGCTGCGCCCGCCGGTTGAGTGCACGGCGCAGTGCGCGCATGGAGGCTGGCATGTGGAGAAGCGTCTTGGTCGCGGTGTCCGCCGCGATGGTCATCGCACCATCTTCGGCAAGGGCAGGTGGATGGGAATACGATCCCGCGGCTGACCTGATCCTATACGACTCCGTGCCCGTGGCTTCGTGGTACCGGCAGGAGCCGTGGACCGGGACGGCGACAGGCCACTACTACAGCTATTACCCCAACCATGTGCCGGGCTATCCGCATCGGCTGACCGGCTATCCGGTGCCGATCTACAAAGCGCCCGCGCGCGTGCCTCGGGCGGTCGTCCGCGCCCCCGCCTCGCACGTGGACTGGTGCGCCCAGCGCTACCGGTCCTACGATGTCCGAACGGACACCTTTCAGCCGTATCACGGGTCAAGGCGGATCTGTAGGTCGCCGTTTCACTGAGATTGTCGCTGGCAATTGGCGTGCGTCCTGATCCTTCGCGGACACCGCGATCCGGATGCAAGTCCGGCCATGGCGACAAGACCGGCCAGGATGCGCTTCAGCGCCTCGAGATTGTTTGATATCGCCGCCGTTCCGTCCATCGCCGCCTCCTTTCAAGGCGGCGGGATTATCGCGTAGGTGGGAAGGGAGTGGATAAATATGAGGGCGGAAATCGTGCGTCTCGATCTTAAGATAAGAAATTGGGCCGTTGTTCGATTCGAAGCAATCGCATAGAGGCGGCGCTCGTCGAAGCCCGCCACCCCTAGGCTGGATTCAAAGCCTGCGCCGTCAAGTTAATAGGCGTACTTGCCTTTGGTGGAATTAAGCTTTTTCACGATGCCGGCGATGTGTTTCGGATATGCTTCATAGAAATTGCTCAGCCAATACTGATACGCTTCGTAGGCATCCAGCAGAGCCTCGCGTGAAACCTCACCGTCATGGCTGCCGAGATTACCCACCTTGCGTAGCGCGTCCAGCGTATCCTTTTCGGCCGTGTGCTTCTTGCCGAACAACTCGATGCGGTCGAAGAGCGTGCCTTTCGCAGGTATGCTCTCCTCATCCATGATGCGCTCGACGCTGATTCTGAGCCGGTTCGCGGCGGCACCTCTGTCGCCCCAGTATGCGACAAAGGACTGCTTGATCGCATCCGCTACCGACGCAGGCGTCTGCTTGGGAATCTCTATAAGCGGGGAGCCGGGGTACATCGTCTTTGGCTCAAGAAACGGCATGAACCCATCGGTGTCGAGTTCCGCAATGTAGCCGGGCACCCACACGTAATTCCCGCTCATCGTCACGGAAGATCCACACTTCTTTGAACCGCAGACAAGGACGCACGTGAAAATACCGTTGTCCCAGTCTGGCTCCCAGTCCGGGTGATTGCGAATATGGTCCGGATGGTCGGGCGTCTTAATGAGCAAGTTCTTCTTGTCGAGCATAAGATTGCCCCGCCGACACTCCGGGCATGGAAGGTCAGGGATTGCGTCCGGGTCGAAATACTGAACCCATAAAGGGCGATTCTTGGCCATCTAGATATCTCCTCTGAAATGGCTTGGTTGATAAAACGGCACGGCTTGTACTGCCGCAACGTCATCAGGTCCAGCCATTGCCGCAGATGTGATCGGTCGCCGCGTCTGCGACCACGCCTAAGACCTCAGCCCCTCTGGGGCGATCTCCTTAGACTAGAAGCGAGAGTTGCGGAATTTCGCCAGCTCATCACTGACTAGCGGCGCGTTAAGCGGCGCGAAATTGAAGGCCTCGTAGAGAGGCGTCAGGAGTTGCAGCAAAACCTCATCGATGTTGTCATCGAGAACCGAGGCTTGCGTCTTTCCCTGCATCAGCACCGAGTCGACCACACATTCGCGTTCGTAGCTCAGATACCGAGATGAAAAGACACTTTTCATCTTCCGGCCCTTGAGCCCCGTATATTCGATGCGGTACGCGATTTCTGGATCTTCTCCGAACAGCCGTGCAAATCGTGCGACGTAGAGCAGCGTCTCGCCGATACGCCAGATCGGAATGGTTAAGTCTAAGACGGTACCAGGTACCGCCTTCTCCGTGTAATCCTCATCATGAGAGCGGATTTCGTACATGCATCCTTGGCGGTTCACTCGCCAAAAGTCAGAGTGTCTGCCGTCTCTCCCTCGCTCATCAGGATGACCAATCCATGCTTCGATTGCATCGCCGGCGGGAGTCGGGCCAATGGGGGGGCGGTCGAGGTAGATGAACGGCCCCCAACCAGTGAGTTTGACCTCTCCGGCTTTGTAGATCCTATCCCGCAGTTCCTTCAGGTTCGCGGCGGGCTCTACACCGACCAGTTCGAATGACTGCTCGTAGAAACCCTTCTTGAAGCGAGCAGGATCATCCTTAGGGAGCGGTTCGATGCGGCTCTGCCAACGCTCGCGAGACTCATCGGTGAAGCCAAGTAAACGGTCGATTTGGTCTTGCGCTGCTTGTGTAATCGGCTGGCCTTGAACAATCTGCCGGATAGCATCGAGCAGGTTGTCGCGGTTGGCACGCACGCACCTGTCCAGCAGTGCACGCCATTCCTCCGCGGTAAACGGCTCCTCGCTCTTCGGGCCGGGCTTTCGTATGTAGCAGCGTTGCTGCGCAATCGTCCCAGGCAGCTCTTTCACCGACATCACGGGAACCGATGCGCCGCCGGGTACAAGTATCAAGGCATGCTGAAATCCGGTGTCAGGGTGGTTGAGGTGTGCAACCTCGCAACTAATTTTGGGGTCGGCGTACCGATTCACCGCTGCATTGACCATGTCGGCGGTGTAGCGAGCGATTTCGGCCGGACGCTCGGTGGATTGCGGAGGCTTGCCGCCCATGCCCATAAGCACAGTACCACCCCCGTGGTTGGCCATCGCGATAGCTGACTTTGCCATGGTGGCTTTGCCGTGTGGCGTGGTCAGGTCAAGCCACGCTTTGAACTCGGTGCTCAGGGTTTCGTCTTGAAGGTCGAAAAGAGCTTCAAGTTCCTGAATCGTCGCCATCGCTGAGCCTGATGTGGTTGGTTGCGGTCGACATGCCTTTCACAATGACGGGGGCAGCCGACGAAGCCGAGAAGGTTGATTGGAAAGTGACCGTTCCCGCGATCTGGGGGAGCATGTCTCCAGCACGTTCACCGCTCCAGTTCTCACGCATCCTCTCCGGCACGGCAGCTAGAAACGCCACGAGCGCTTTCTCAATCCACCCGGCCATTTTGATGCAGTCTTCCAGATCAATTTTTTCGGCGACGCTGTCCGGTCGCTTGTTCGAGGCATGTGCCGCGTGTGCGTTCCAGCGGCTGATGATGTTCTTGACCTTTTCAATGCTAGGAGGCGGATAGGTCGACGTAAAATCAGCAGCCTGAATGTCGTCGTTGTGTTGGGCCTTGTTGGTTAGGAAGCTGTAAATGACCCTCGCCTTTGAGACAAAGCACTCGAAAGCGAGATTGTAGTCGATTTGCATGATAGCCCCGCGCATGGCCGTGAGCCCGTACCGCATCATGCAAACTTCGTACGGGAAGTGCTCCGACAGCCACTTCTTCTGGTGGTCTTCGCCGGCTTTCCTTCGGCCCTTCGAACGCTCCGGCTTCTCATCCGAGTCCATTAGCCACCCCCTCACTCCGCCGCCTGCGCCCTTTTCCCCGGCCGGCGTCCGAGCAGCTCCTTGAGGAACTGCCCTGTGTAGCTGCGCTTCTCGGCCGCGATGTCTTCGGGCGTACCTGATGCCACGAGTTCGCCGCCGCCGTCGCCCCCTTCGGGGCCGAGGTCGAGCACCCAGTCGGCGGTTTTTATCACTTCGAGGTTGTGCTCGATGACGACGACCGTGTTGCCCTGGTCGACCAGCTCGTGCAGCACTTCGAGCAGCTTCGCGACATCGTGGAAGTGGAGGCCGGTGGTCGGCTCGTCGAGGATGTAGAGCGTCTTGCCAGTTGCTTTCCTTGACAGCTCCTTGGCGAGTTTTATCCGCTGCGCCTCGCCGCCACTGAGCGTGTTGGCCTGCTGGCCGATGTGGATGTAGCCGAGGCCGACCTGGTTCAGCGTAGTGAGCTTGTCGCGCACGCCGGGCACCGCCGCGAAGAAGTCGACGCCTTCCTCGACCGTCATGTCGAGCACGTCGGCGATCGACTTGCCCTTGAACAGCACGTCGAGCGTCTCGCGGTTGTAGCGCTTGCCGTGGCAGACGTCGCAGGTGACGTAGACGTCGGGCAGGAAGTGCATCTCGATCTTGATGACGCCGTCGCCCTGGCAGGCCTCGCAGCGGCCGCCCTTGACGTTGAAGGAGAAGCGGCCGGGCTGGTAGCCGCGCGCCTTCGCCTCCGGCAAATTGGCGAACCAGTCGCGGATCGGCGTGAAGGCGCCGGTGTAGGTGGCGGGGTTCGAGCGCGGGGTGCGGCCGATGGGCGACTGGTCGATGTCGATGACCTTGTCCAGGAACTCCAGCCCCTCGACGTGGTCGTGGTCGGAGGGATGCTCTCTGCTGCCCATGATGCGGCGCGACGCCGCCTTGAACAGCGTCTCGATGAGGAAGGTGGACTTGCCGCCGCCCGACACGCCGGTGACGGCGGTGAAGGTGCCGAGCGGGATGTCGGCGGTGACGTTCTTGAGGTTGTTGCCGCGCGCACCGACGACGCGGATGCGGCGGTTCTTCTTGCCCTGGCGGCGGGCGGGGGGCGTGGCGATCTCCAACTCGCCGGAGAGATATTTGCCGGTGATGGAGTTCGGGTTGGCCATGATGTCGCGCGGCGTGCCCTTGGCGATCACCTGGCCGCCATGGATGCCGGCGGCGGGGCCGATGTCGACGACATAGTCCGCGGTCATGATCGCGTCCTCGTCATGCTCGACGACGATGACCGTGTTGCCGAGGTCGCGCAGGTGCTTCAGCGTGTCGAGGAGCCGCGCATTGTCGCGCTGGTGGAGCCCGATCGAAGGCTCGTCGAGCACGTAGAGCACGCCGGTCAGCCCCGAGCCGATCTGCGAGGCCAGGCGGATGCGCTGGCTCTCGCCGCCGCTGAGCGTTCCGGAGTTGCGGGACATGGTGAGATAGTCGAGGCCGACATCGTTGAGGAAGCGCAGCCGCTCGCGGATCTCCTTGAGGATGCGCACGGCGATCTCGTTCTGCTTGGCCGAGAGATGGGCGGGCAGGTCGGTGAACCACTGGTCGGCCTTGCGGATCGACATTTCGCTGACCTGGCCGATGTGGAGGCCGGCGATCTTGACGGCGAGGGATTCGGGCTTCAGGCGGTAGCCGTTGCAGGTAGGGCAGGGCGTGGCCGACATGAAGCGCTCGATCTCCTCGCGCATCCAGGCGGATTCGGTCTCCTTCCAGCGGCGTTCGAGGTTGGGGATGACGCCTTCGAAGGTCTTGGTCGTCTTGTAGGAGCGCAGCCCGTCGTCATAGCTGAAGGTGACCTCCTTCGCGCCGGTGCCGTGCAGGATGGCGTTCTGCGCCTCCTTGCTCAGCTCGCTGAAGCGGTCGCCGAGCTTGAAGCCGAAAACCTTGCCGAGCGCTTCGAGCGTCTGCGCGTAATAGGGCGAGGAGGACTTCGCCCAGGGCGCCACCGCGCCGTCGCGCAGCGAGACGTTTTCGTCGGGCACGACGAGGCTGGCGTCGATGGCGCGCTGGCTGCCCAGCCCGTCGCAGGCCGGGCAGGCGCCGAACGGATTGTTGAAGGAAAACAGGCGCGGCTCGATCTCGGGGATGGTGAAGCCCGAAACGGGGCAGGCGAATTTCTCAGAGAAAAGAATGCGTTCGTGGGTTTCGTTCGCGCTCTTGTTGACGGAATCGGCGCCGGTCTGGCTGGCATCGAGCGGACGGTCGGCGAATTCCGCGACCGCGATGCCCTCGGCGAGTTTTAGCGCAGTCTCCAGCGAATCCGCGAGCCGGGTGGCGAGGTCGGCGCGCACGACGATGCGGTCGACCACCACGTCGATGTCGTGCTTGTACTTCTTGTCGAGCGCCGGCACATCTGACATCTCGTAGAAGGCGCCGTCGACCTTGACGCGCTGGAACCCCTTCTTCTGGAGCTCGGCGAGTTCCTTGCGGTACTCGCCCTTGCGGCCGCGCACGATGGGCGCAAGGATGAAGAGGCGTGTGCCCTCGTCGAGCGCAAGCACGCGGTCGACCATCTGCGAGACCGTCTGGCTCTCGATGGGCAGACCGGTCGCCGGCGAATAGGGGATGCCCGCGCGGGCAAACAGCAAACGCATGTAGTCGTAGATCTCGGTGACCGTGCCGACGGTCGAGCGCGGGTTGCGCGAGGTCGTCTTCTGCTCGATCGAGATGGCCGGCGACAGGCCATCGATCTGGTCGACGTCCGGCTTCTGCATCATCTCCAGGAACTGGCGCGCATAGGCCGACAGGCTCTCGACGTAGCGGCGCTGGCCCTCGGCGTAGATCGTGTCGAAGGCGAGCGACGACTTGCCGGAGCCGGAGAGGCCGGTCATCACGATCAGCGAATCCCTGGGCAGGTCGAGATCGATGTTCTTGAGGTTGTGCTCGCGCGCGCCGCGAATGGAAAGGTATTTGTGGTCGGCCATGGCCGGTCCGCCGCCTCGTCTCAAAAAAATGTCGGGATGGCAGGGTATCACCAGCCAGCCCCTTATTTAGGTGTTTTCGTCGCCGCGTCGAGTGCCAGTATTGGGGCCAGCACGGGAACCCGATTTTGCCAGACTTTCGAGGTCTACTCTTCCGGTCGCCCGGGGGGCAAGCGAAAAGAACAAAGGTCGAACAGGTTCCTGACAAATCGCTGGGGACGAAGCTGGCGGCGATCACATTTCTTTGCAGGCGCCCTTTCGCGGTTGACGCGGCAGGCACCGGGGTCCAGATTTATAGGGTGTCTCATGGCGCCGGATGTCCACGCGACATCGTTCGCTGCCAAAGGGCGGTTTGCGAGACGCCGCAGACCAGCGGAGAGGCCGCCGTAGAGGCGATCGGAAACTGACGAAGGAGGAAGGAATGACTCCACCGGACAGTCCCCAGAGGCTCCACTAAAAGCCTGGAGCCTAGGCAGGTAAACTCCTGATCCGTTCGGGCAACGGCCTGCTGATCAACCCACAATCAGAGACTACGAGTCGGATCGTCGGCTGAACGCCGCGTGGCATCCGAATAAACGCCGGTTATGGAATCCCGGCATAAGCGGGCAAGGCCCGCGTGATCGAGGCCCTGTTCTCTCCGAGCGAGAGACAGGGCCGTTTTCTTGGTCGACCTGACACATGGCCGGCCATGCCGGGCTGGTGTCGTGCGAGGGAAACGTGGCGACGTTCCGGAATTGAGGTCTTCGGCAGCGCTTGCGTTTTGCGTGGAAATATGTAGAACAAATCGAGAACTAACTATTATGTGGACAGCCGAAGGAGAAAGGTCTTTCAACGGGGCTGTCGCGGGCCTGATCCTATAGGATGCGCCCGCAACACGATATCGACCTGGGTTTCGGTCGACCTGGTTTAGGATTGAGCGCGGAGAAGTGTCATGGCAGGCGTCAACAAGGTTATACTGGTGGGAAATCTGGGAGCCGACCCCGAAATCCGACGGATGCCGTCTGGCGATCCCGTCGTCAATCTGCGCATCGCCACCTCGGAGACTTGGCGCGACAAGAATTCGGGCGAGCGCAAGGAAAAGACCGAGTGGCACCAGGTCGTCATTTTCAACGACAATCTCGCCAAGGTCGCCGAGCAGTATCTGAAGAAGGGCTCGAAGGTTTATGTCGAGGGCGCGCTGCAGACGCGCAAATGGCAGGACCAGAGCGGGCAGGATCGCTACTCGACCGAGGTGGTGCTGCAGAAGTTCCGCGGCGAGCTGCAGATGCTCGACGCGCGCGGGCAGGGCGGCGAAGGCGGCAGCGTCGGTTATTCCGGCGGCGGCCGCAGCTCGGACTTCGGTCAATCCGGGCCCAATGAAGGCACCAGAAGCGGCGGCGCAAACCGAAGCGGCGGCGGAGCTTCGCGCGAACTCGACGACGAAATCCCGTTCTGAGGCGCGGACTTGATTGATACGGTAGCTACCCAGGACAACGACCGGAAGCCAGGCATTTGAAAGCGCGCATCAAATGGGTTGAGGACCGGACCTTCGTCGGCGAGACGGGCTCCGGCCACAAGATCGTGTTCGGCACGGCATCCGGCCCGGACGGGATCAGGCCCAAGCCCGGACCAAGCCCGATGGAACTCATGCTGATCGGCGCGGGAGGCTGTTCGGCGATTGATGTGGTCCACATACTGGAAAAGGGCCGCGAGGCGGTCGAGGGTTGCGTGGTCGAACTGGACTCGGACCGCGCCGAGACCGACCCGAAAGTCTTCACCCGTATCCACATGCATTTCATTGTCAGGGGGCGCGGGTTGGCCGACGCCAAGGTCAAGCGCGCGATCGACCTGTCGATCGAGAAATATTGCTCGGCGACGGCGATGCTGTCGAAGACGGCGACCGTGACGCACGACTACGAAGTGGTCGATTCGTCGAATGGCGGCTGAGACCGCGACTTTCCGATATATTCCCACGTCTCGCTGGCGGTTTTGAAGACCAGTCGCCCTTCTCGGACCCTGCGCGCCAGGGAGATGACATTGTCGACGTAAGCCTCCCACTGAGGAATGTTGGCGAGGTCGGACCTCGCCACGAACGCCAGATGTGTAAGTCCGTTCTCCGGAGCGGCGGCCAGCAATCGATCCAACGCTTCTTCGAAACGTATGTTGGGCAGCCATGGAGCCAGCGTTTCCTGCTCGTAGGCGGTCAAGGGCAACATGCCGAGTCCTGACGTTTTATCCGGATCCGGCACGCGAAAATCCGCGGACGACGGTCGATAGGCGCTTGGCGGAATATTCTCTCCGTCCGGGATGTTTCCGGTACCACGCTCGGCTTCCACAAGTCGTGCTGCTCCAGGCATGCGCTCGAGGGTCAGGTCCAGTTGAACGCCTTCCTCCTCAAGCAGCCGCACCATCGCATTGCTCAGAAAGCGATCGCCGCCGCGATAGGCGGCGGGTGTCTTGCCGAAAGCCCCTCGGTAGGCATCGATCGACGAGCGCGCGCACTGCAACACCCAGCCTTCGTCGCCGTGGTCCTGGCACCAGCCTCGCGTAACCTCGTCCCACCGCCATGGGTGCATGTGCAACCCGATTTCGTCTCCCTCCAGTTGCGCAATCCTCCACTCGGCTTCGAAGTGCTTCAGGGCCCAGTCAGCGCTGCCGTTCGAAATCTCGACCTGCGGGTCCGCCCTGGGAAACCATGTGATGTGTAGCGGGGCTCCCGAAATCGTTCTAACGCGATTGCGCAGATCGACAGTTTTGGAGAAAAACGCAGTCGTGGCGTCCCAGGATGGATCGCGCAGATCAACGGCGCGGGCGTTCGGTTCCACGTCGACGCCCAGCACAACCGGTATGGCTGGCCCACGATAAGGCGCAGCCGCCGATCGCAGAGCGCTCACCTCGTCAAGCAGGCTGGAGCGCGACCGCCGCAACTCCGCGATCTCCGATCCGAGCGCGCCGATGGCGCGCAAACGATCCTCGCAAAGCTGCACAAGATCGGCAATACGTTTGTCCGGTTGCTCGATCGCCCTGGGTCCAGGCCACGATCGGAAAAGCGGGAACGCATGGTTTTTGACTTTGTGCAGCAGTCTCGCAATGGGTTTTGGGCGCGTCACGGTGATCTACGCCGCGGCCAGCGCCTTGATGCCGTCGGCGACGAACTGCACGGCGAGCGCCGCGAGCAGCACGCCAAGCAGGCGTGTCAGGATCGAGCGGCCGGTAGCGCCCAAAATCCCGTCGATGCGCTCGGCAAGCAGGAAGACCAGGTAGGTCAGCAGGATGCAGACCGCGATGATCCCGACGAGCGCGGCCTTGGCTATCGGCTCATGGAAGCTGCCGGAAAGCAGCACCGTCGCGGAAATCGCGCCCGGTCCCGCGATCAGCGGGATGGCGAGCGGGAAGGCTGCAATGTTGTGGATCAGATCCTTGGTGATCGCCACGTCGGCGGTCTTTTCCTTCCGGTCCTGCCGCTTCTCGAAGATCATCTCGAAGGCTATGTAGAAGAGCAGAAAGCCGCCCGCGATCCGGAACGCAGGGAGCGTGATGCCGAACATCGTCAGGATGGCCGCCCCGGCGATGGCGAAGAGCGCCATGACGCCGAAAGCGATCAGGGAGGCCCGAACGGACACCTGGGTCCGCTCGACGCGGTTCATGCCCCGCGTGATTCCGAGGAAGAGCGGCGCCAGCCCCGGCGGGTCGATCGTCACCAGGATGGTCAGGAAGGCATTGAAAAGACTGTCGTAATTCGGCATGTCCGTTCCCCTCGACCGCAGGCTATCCCGCCTCGCCGCCGCACGCCAGCCCGGCGCTTGCCGCTTTTACGCCGCAATGGTCCTCCAAGCGGGCCAGCGGGCTTTGCGTCACAAGCTGACGCGAGGTCACGGAAAACACCATATCCATTTGAAATTCTATGGAAAACCAACGCTGGAAAACCCAGGCATTCGTTGGAGAATCGGCAGCGCTTCCTATATAAGGGGAGCCTGATTCCCAGATATAGCGTGAACCAATTTTGAACGACCAGAAAACACCGCGCAGCCCCGACGGTCCTTCCGGCATCGAGCCTATTTCCATCATCGAGGAGATGCAGCGCTCCTATCTCGATTACGCCATGAGCGTGATCGTGTCGCGCGCGCTGCCTGACGTGCGCGACGGGCTGAAGCCCGTGCACCGCCGCATCCTCTTCGCGGCGCATGAGAGCGGCTACCACTGGAACCGCAAATACGTGAAGTCGGCGCGGCCCGTTGCCGATGTCATGGGTAAATACCACCCGCATGGCGACGCCTCCATCTACGACGCCCTGGTGCGCATGGCCCAGGACTGGTCGCTTCGCGTGCCGCTGATCGACGGACAGGGCAATTTCGGCTCGATCGACGGCGATCCGCCGGCGGCCATGCGCTACACGGAATCGCGCCTCACCAAGGTTGCGCATGAGCTGCTCGAGGACATCGACAAGGACACGGTCGATTTCCAGGACACCTACGACGCGTCCGGGCGGGAACCGCGCGTACTGCCGGCGCGCTTCCCGAACCTGCTCGTCAACGGCTCGGGCGGCATCGCGGTGGGCATGGCCACCAACATCCCGCCGCACAATCTGGCTGAAGTCTGCGACGGCGCCATCGCCATCATCGACAATCCGGCCATCGACCTTCCCGACCTGATGGATATCGTGCCCGGCCCGGATTTCCCGACCGGCGGCATCGTGCTTGGCCGTTCCGGCATCTACAACGCCTATTCGACGGGCCGCGGCTCGATCATGATGCGCGGCAAGGTGCATTTCGAGGAAATCCGCGGCGACCGCGAGGCGATCATCATCACCGAAGTGCCTTATCAGGTGAACAAGGCGACGATGATCGAGAAGATGGCCGAACTGGTGCGCGACAAGCGCATCGAGGGCATCTCCGACATCCGCGACGAGAGCGACCGGCAGGGCTACCGCGTCGTCATCGAGCTGAAGCGCGACGCCGTTGCCGACGTCGTGCTGAACCAGCTCTACCGCTACACGCCGCTGCAGACATCCTTCGGCGCCAATGTCGTGGCGCTGAACGGCGGCAAGCCCGAGATCATGACGCTGATCGACATGCTGAAGGCGTTCGTCGCCTTCCGCGAGGATGTCATCAGCCGGCGCACCAAATTCCTGCTGCGCAAGGTGCGCGACAGGGCGCATGTGCTGGTTGGCCTCGCCATCGCCGTCGCCAACATCGACGAGGTCATCAAGCTGATCCGGCAGGCTCCAGACCCGCAGGCCGCCCGCGAGCAGTTGATGGAGCGGCGCTGGCCCTCGGCCGACGTCGAGTCGCTGATCCTGCTGATCGACGACCCGCGCCATCGCATCAACGACGACGGCACCTACAATTTGTCCGAGGAGCAGGCGCGCGCCATCCTCGCCCTGCAGCTTTCCAGGCTGACCGCGCTCGGCCGCGACGAGATTGCCGACGAACTCGGCAAGATCGGCGAGGAGATCAAGGATTTCCTCGACATTCTGTCGTCGCGCGTCCGCATCCAGAAGATCGTCAAGGACGAACTCGCCGCTGTGCGCGACGAGTTCGGCACGCCGCGCCGCACGGAACTGACCGATGGCGGGACCGACATGGAGGACGAGGACCTCATCCAGCGCGAGGACATGGTCGTCACCGTCACCCATGAGGGCTACATCAAGCGCGTGCCGCTTTCGCTCTACCGGGCGCAGGCGCGCGGCGGCAAGGGCCGCTCGGGCATGGCGACCAAGGAGGAGGACTACCTCACCCGGCTCTTCGTCGCCAACACGCACACGCCGATCCTGTTCTTCTCCTCGCGCGGCATCGTCTACAAGGAGAAGGTCTGGCGCCTGCCGATCGGCAGCCCGCAGTCGCGCGGCAAATTCCTGCGCAACATGCTGCCGCTGGAAGACGGCGACCGCATCACCGCCATATTGCCGCTGCCCGACGAATCCGAATGGGACAAGCTGGACGTAATGTTCGCGACTACGCGCGGCACCGTGCGCCGAAACAAGCTGTCGGATTTCGCGGATGTGCGGCGAAACGGCAAGATCGCCATGAAGTTCGAGGAGGAGGGCGACGCCATCCTCGCCGTCGAGGCCTGCACGGAGAACGACGACGTGCTGCTGACGGCGGATTCAGGCCTCTGCGTCCGGTTCCCGGTTACGAAAGTGCGCGTGTTCCAGAGCCGCGGCTCGCAGGGCGTAAAGGGCATTCAGCTCGAGGACGGCGACCACGCCATTTCCATGGCCATCCTCGAACATGTGGACGCCGATACTGCCGAGCGCGCCGCCTATCTGAAGCGCGCCGCGGCCGAAAGAAGGGCAGTCGCTGGAGAGCATGCCGACGGCGAAGAAGAGGTTGTGCTGACGAACGAGGAGGTCGGCGAAGTGGGCGATCTCGCCGAAGATCGTTATCAGTTCCTGAAGGCGCACGAGCAGTTCGTGCTGACGGTCACCGAATACGGCTACGGCAAGCGCTCGTCGTCCTATGATTTCCGGGTCATCGGCCGCGGCGGCAAGGGCATCCGCGCGACGGATGTCTCGAAGGTCGACGAGATCGGCAGGCTCATCGCCGCGTTCCCGGTCGAAAGCGAGGATCAAATCATGCTTGTCTCGGACGGGGGGACGGTCATCCGCGTGCCGGTCGGCGGCATCCGCTTCGCCAGCCGCGCCACCAAGGGCGTCACCATCTTCAATACGGCGGAAGGCGAGAAGGTCGTCTCGGTCGAGCGGATTTCCGAACCCGAGGGCGGGGAACCGGAGGGCGGGGAAGTGGTTGTCCCGCCAACGATAGAGGCCGAGCCGGAAGCTTGATGCGCCGGAAGCTTGATGCGCGAGCTTGATGCGCGCGCGGGGCGGCGGACGCCGCCTCAGCGCGTACCGAAGCCGCGGAACGAACTGCGCTTCTCCTTGAGGCGCATCCGTTCGGTCTCCTGGTGCAGGCCGAAAGCGGTCGCGATCAGCATGGCGATGGTCATTGCGGCGGCGAGCATGTAGATCATCATGGCAAATCTCCTGCGCAACAACGTAGTGCGGGCGGTTTGGTTGCCGTAAGCTGTCCTCACGTATAGTCAGGCCATCTTTAATCATGCGTGAGCGGGCCGTTCATCTGGCGTTCATGCGATTTGGCTACGGCGCAACGCTCCAGCTTCCATCCGGATGTGAAAGGCACTAGAAGCACGCCCATGACCGACCGCCACGCCATCTATGCCGGTTCCTTCGACCCGCTGACCAACGGGCATCTCGACGTGCTCAAGGCGTCGCTTGCCGTCGCCGATGTGATCTATGCCGCGGTCGGCATTCATCCGGGCAAGAAGCCGCTCTTCGAGTTCAAGCAGCGCATGAAGCTGATCGAGACTGTGGCGAAGCAAGAGCTCGGCAAGGACGCCAGGCGCATCAAGGTCGTCTCCTTCGACGGGCTGGTCATCGACGCGGCGAGAAAGCTCGGCGCTTCGATCATGATCCGCGGCCTGCGCGACGGCACCGACCTCGACTACGAGATGCAGATGGCAGGCATGAACGAGACGATGGCGCCGGAACTGCAGACCGTCTTCCTGCCGGCCAGCCCCTCGGTGCGCACCATTACCGCCACACTCGTACGCCAGATTGCGTCGATGGGCGGCGATATCCGTCCCTTCGTACCCGCGGCGGTCGTCGCTCCGCTCAAGGCGAAATTCAAATCCAAACAATCCAGACAATAAGGTTCAGGAGACAGTCCATGTTGAAAATGCTCGCTTCGGCGTGCGTGCTGGCCGCAACGTTGCTGACGGCCCAAATCGCGTTCGCCGCCGATCCGGAGAACACGCTGATCGTCACGCTGAAGGATGGCGACGTGACGATTGCGCTGAGGCCCGACCTGGCGCCCAAGCATGTCGAGCAGATCAAGGCGCTGGCCCGCGAAGGCGCCTATGACAACGTCGCCTTCCATCGCGTCATCGACGGCTTCATGGCGCAGACCGGCGACGTGCAGTACGGCGACATGAACGACGGCTACGACGCCGGCGCGGCCGGCATGGGCGGCTCCGACAAGCCCGACATCGTCGCCGAGTTCTCCGACGAACCCTTCGTGCGCGGCACGATCGGCATGGCGCGTTCGCAGGACCCCAACTCCGCCAACTCGCAGTTCTTCATCTGCTTCGGCGACGCCAGCTTCCTCAACGGCCAGTATACGGTCGTCGGCACCGTCGAGAGCGGCATGGAACTGGTCGACAACATCAAGAAGGGCGACCAGGCCGACAACGGGTCGGTCAGCGACCCCGACCGCATGATCAAGGTCCGCGTCGCCGCGGACAACAAGTAAGCTCGAGCAAGAAGGATTGAGAGCATGGCCGAGATCAAGGACCGCGAGAACGCGCTTATCATGGAGACGACCAAGGGCAACGTCGTCATCGAACTGTTCCCCGACCTGGCGCCCGGCCATGTCGGCCGCATCAAGGAACTGGCCCGCGAGGGCGCGTATGACGGCGTGGTGTTCCACCGCGTCATCGACGGCTTCATGGCGCAGACCGGCGACGTCAAGTTCGGCAAGAGCGGCGGCAAGGACTTCAACCCGGGCCGCGCCGGCATGGGCGGGTCGGGCAAGCCCGACCTCAAGGCCGAGTTCTCCAACATGAACCACACCCGCGGCACCTGCTCGATGGCGCGCGCGCAGAACCCGAACTCGGCCAACTCGCAGTTCTTCATCTGCTTCGGCGACGCCGGCTTCCTCAACCGCCAGTACACGGTGTGGGGCCAGGTCATCGAGGGCATGGAGAATGTCGACAAGATCAAGCGCGGCGAACCGGTGCAGGATCCCGACAAGATCGTTTCGATGAAAGTCGCCGCGGACGTGAAGTAGTCCGGGAGCATGATCCCAAAAGTGGGAACCGGTTTTTGGGTCAGATCATGCACCATTTGAATTGGCGGGCGGCACGGCGATGATGGGCGCTTTCTGGTCCTTGCTCGGCATCGTGTCGGGCGCCTTCATCGCCATCCAGGCGCCGATCAACTCGCAACTGGCGCGCGGCCTCGGACTTCCCGTCGCCGCGGCCGCCTTCTCGTTCCTGTCGGGCGCGATCGTGCTCGGCATCGCAACGCTGGTGGTGACCCGCGGCCAGGGCATCTCGCTCGACTGGAAGGCGCCGGCGCCCTGGCTGTTCGTCGCCGGCGGCGTGCTCGGCGGCTCCTACGTCACCATCTCGACGCTGCTCATCCCGCGCATCGGCGCCGCCGCGCTGATGGCGCTGATCGTGGCGGGGCAACTGCTTGCCGGCATGCTGATGGACCGGATCGGCTTCCTCGGCATGGCGGTCAGGGAAATCTCGCTCGGGCGCGTGGCCGGAGCCCTCCTGCTGATGGCCGGGGCCGTGCTCATACGGCTGACCTGATGCGCGTCGATCTCTTCGATTTCGATCTGCCGGACGAGCGAATCGCGCTGCGCCCGGCCAGTCCGCGCGATGCGGCGAAACTGCTGGTCGTGCGGCCGCAGGGCGCGTTCGAGGACCGTATCGCGCGCGACCTGCCGTCGCTGCTCGACCCCGGCGACGTCCTTGTCTTCAACGACACCAAGGTGATCCCGGCGCAGCTTACCGGTATCCGCAAGCGCGGCGACGCCTCGGCGCAGGTAGACGCGACGCTGCACATGCGCGTCGCGCCGGACCGCTGGTTGGCCTTCGTGCGGCCGGGCAAGCGCGTGGCGGCGGGCGACCGCATCCATTTCGGCCATGACGGCAATTCGTGCTTCCTCGGGCAACTCGATGCGACCGTCATCGAGAAGCGCGACGGCGGCGAGGTGCTGCTTTCCTTTGATCTCTCCGGTCCGTTCCTCGACGAGGCGTTGCATGCTGTCGGCCATGTTCCATTGCCGCCATACATCGCCTCGAAACGCCCGGACGACGAGCGTGACCGTGCTGACTACCAGACGATCTATGCCCGTGACGAAGGCGCCGTTGCCGCGCCCACGGCCGGGCTGCATTTCACGCCGGAACTGTTCGCCGCACTCGACGCGCGGGGCGTCGAACGACATTTCGTGACGCTGCATGTCGGGGCAGGGACCTTTCTGCCGGTCAAGGCCGATGACACGGTAGACCACAGGATGCATGCCGAGACCGGGCATGTCTCATCGGTGACCGCCGACGCGATCAACGCCGCGCGAGCGCGCGGCAACCGTGTCGTCTGCGTCGGCACCACCTCGCTGAGGTTGCTCGAAAGCGCAGCGAGCGAGGATGGGAGCCTCGCGGCATGGTCCGGCGCGACCGACATCTTCATCACGCCGGGCTACCGTTTCCGTGTCGCCGACGCGCTGATGACCAATTTCCACCTGCCGCGCTCGACGCTCTTCATGCTGGTCTCGGCCTTCTCCGGGCTGGAGCGCATGCGCGCGGCCTATGCCCACGCCATCGAAAACGGCTACAGGTTCTATTCCTACGGCGACGCGAGCCTGCTTTTCCGGGCCGACCATGACTGACAGCTTTACCTTCAAACTGCTTGCCACGGACGGCAAGGCGCGGCGCGGCGAGCTGTCCATGCCGCGCGGGACCGTACGCACGCCGGCCTTCATGCCGGTCGGCACCGCCGGCACGGTCAAGGCTATGTATCTCGATCAGGTCCGTGACCTCGGCTCGGACATCATCCTCGGCAACACCTATCATCTGATGCTGAGACCGGGCGCCGAGCGCGTCGCCCGGCTGGGGGGCCTGCACGAATTCGCGCGCTGGCCCTATCCGATCCTGACCGACAGCGGCGGCTTTCAGGTGATGTCGCTGTCGCAGCTGCGCAAGCTGACCGAGAACGGCGTCACTTTCCGCTCCCATATCGACGGCGCGGCGTATGAGATGAGCCCGGAGCGCTCCATCGAGATACAGGGACTGCTCGATTCCGACATCCAGATGCAGCTCGATGAATGCGTCGCGCTGCCGGCGAAGCCTCAGGAGATCGCGCGCGCGATGGAGTTGTCGCTGCGCTGGGCCGAGCGCTGCAAGACCGCCTTCGGCGAGCAAACAGGCAAGGCGATGTTCGGCATCGTCCAGGGCGGTGACGTGGCGGAGCTGCGTATCCGTTCCGCGCAGGCGCTGAAAGCAATGGACCTCAAGGGCTATTCGATCGGCGGGCTGGCGGTCGGCGAACCCCAGGCGGTGATGCTCGACATGCTCGACATCACCTGCCCTGAATTGCCGGCCGACAAGCCGCGCTATCTGATGGGCGTCGGCACCCCGGATGACATATTGAAATCGGTGGCGCGCGGCATCGACATGTTCGACTGCGTGATGCCGACGCGGGCAGGGCGCCACGGCCTCGCCTACACGCGGCGCGGCAAGATCAATTTGCGCAATGCGCGCCATGCCGACGATCCGCGCCCGCTCGATGAGGAAAGCGACTGCCCCGCCACGCGCGATTATTCCCGCGCCTATCTGCATCACCTCGTGAAGTCGCAGGAGGCGCTGGGCGCCATGCTGCTCACCTGGAACAACCTGTCCTACTACCAGCGGCTGATGCAGGACATTCGCGACGCGATCGAGGCGCTGGCTTTCGCCGACCGCGCCGCCGGGATCACCGAAGGCTGGGTGCGGGGAGACCTGCCGTCGCTGTAACGACTTTTGGCGTTCAAGTGCTCAGCGCATTCGACGCCTTCAGGCTGACGCCGGTGATCCGCCAGACGCCGTCGGGCTGCAGTTCGAGCGTGTAGAGCGCCTCGTATTCCTTGCCGTCGGGTCCGGTGATCATCACCTGCTGCGCGATCTTGCCGACGCCCATCTCCTCGACCTTGCCGAACGAGAAGTGCTGCGGATTGCGCACAGGCTGGTAGCCGCTTTCGACCATGCCCATAAAGACGTCGACCGTCGGGAACATCCGCTTGATGCTCGGCGCCGCGTAGGAATAGGCGCGTTCGCCATCGCCGGCCTGGAAGGCCCTCAACTGCGCCCCGATCGTGCCTTGCGCGGCCTTGATCTCGGCGTCGCCGGCAAAGGCGGCGGACGGTAGGAGCAGCGCGCTTGCGAGGAGGAATGCACGGATCTGGCGAATGTCTTGTCTCCTTGTGCCGAGCGGACACGATAGCTGCCGCACATCGTATCATACGCGGCAAAAGGCTTTTCGGTTTCAGGCGAAAGGCGGAAACGCGCCGCGCTTAAGTCTCCCTTAAACCGCATGCCTCATCGTAGGGACGGACGGCGTTCGGGGCTGACACGGGACGAATGCATGACCGGAACTTCGATCAACCGTCGCCTGCTCATTGCCGGCGCAACCAGTTTCCTTGCCTCGACGTCGTTGCCTCGCCGGGCCATCGCGCTGCCGTCGGTCGACGAGGTCGCGCACGACCCGGCTATCCCGGCCCTCGCCAATCCGGAAGGCGACGTCACGCTGGTCGAATTCGTCGACTACCAGTGTCCCTACTGCAAGCTCTGCTACCTCGAGATCATGAAGCTCGTGGCGGAAGACGGCGGCATCAGGCTGGTCGTGAAGGACTGGCCGATCTTCGGCCCGCCCTCGGAGTTCGCCGCCCGCGCGCTGCTTGCCTCGACTGACGACCCCGCCTACGCGGGAACCATCGACGCGCTGATGCGCAACGAGCGCAAGCTGACCAGGCTGCGCACGGAGCGGCTGCTGGATGACGCCGGTATAAGCATAGCGGCGCTTGGCGAGCGCATGGAAGCCTGCGGGCCTGGTATCGACCAGGTGCTTGCCCGTAACGCCGCGCAGGCCTCGGATTTCAGGCTTGCGGGAACGCCGGCGCTGCTCGTCGGCGGCGTGCTTTATCGCCACGGCTTGCCGCTGGCCGCGCTCAAAGAGGCAGTTGCCGTCGCAAGGGCCTCGCCAAACCTCTCCGCGACCTGATTCACCGGTGACCTAGGGGCAAAGCGCTTTGGCCACGACAGGCTGTTGCACTGTCGTTGGGCAAAGGGTGACACGGCGCTGCCGCCACGTGCCCGCAAATTCGGCAGTTTGGGCGTGTTGACCAAAGTCTAGGCCGAATTGGCCGATTGCGCTTGCTTTTCGGTCGCGACGCATTTTCAAATAGCGCCACAGGGGAGTACGCGCTTGGTAGCGTTCGACGAAATGCAGCCGGAGCGATCCGGTTTGAGACATTCTTACGCGGCTTACGACCGTTGGCTGAAACAGCAGGACCCTGCCAGGCTGACTGAAAAGATGCGCGACGCCGAGCGCGTCTTTCGCAAGACGGGCATCACCTTCGCCGTCTATGGCGAGGAAGAGGCGGCGGAGCGCCTGATCCCCTTCGACATCGTGCCGCGCATCCTGTCGGGGTCGGAGTGGCGCCGGCTGACCCAGGGCATCGAGCAGCGCGTCCAGGCGCTCAACGCCTTCCTTGACGACATCTATCACCGCCAGGAAATCCTTCGCGCGTGCCGCATACCCAAGCAGCTGATCGCCGACAACGACGCCTTCCTACCGGAGATGATCGGCGTGCGCCCCCCGGCGGGTGTCTATACACACATCATCGGCGTCGACATCGTACGCACGGGCGAAGACGAGTTCTTCGTTCTCGAGGACAACGCGCGCACGCCTTCCGGCGTCTCCTACATGCTCGAAAACCGCGAGACCATGATGCAGCTCTTCCCCGAGCTGTTCCAGAAGGTGCGGGTCCGTCCGGTCGAGAACTATCCTCAGCTGCTGCGCCAGTCGCTTGCCGCCGTCAGGCCGGAAAACCTGCGCAAGGCGCCGACCATCGCGGTGCTGACCCCCGGCAGCTACAACTCCGCCTATTTCGAGCACGCCTTCCTCGCCGACCAGATGGGCGTCGAGCTGGTCGAAGGCCATGATTTGCGCGTGGTCGACGGCCATGTCGCGATGCGCACGACCGAGGGCTACAAGCAGATCGACGTGCTTTACCGCCGCGTCGACGACGCCTTTCTCGACCCGCTGACCTTCAACCCGGATTCGGCACTGGGCGTGCCGGGCATCATGGACGTCTACCGGGCCGGCAACATCACCATCGCCAACGCGCCGGGCACCGGCATCGCCGACGACAAGGCGATCTATTCCTACATGCCGGAGATCATCGAGTTCTACACCGGCCGAAAGGCGATCCTCGAGAACATCCTGACATGGCGCTGTTCGGAGCCGGACAGTCTGAAATACGTCCAGGAGAACCTGGCCGAGCTGGTGGTCAAGGAAGTCCACGGCTCCGGCGGCTACGGCATGCTGGTCGGCCCAACCTCGACAAAGAAGGAACGCGAAGCCTTCTCGAAAAAGCTCGCCGCCAACCCGACCAACTACATCGCCCAGCCGACGCTTTCCCTGTCGACCTGCCCGATCCTGACCGAGGCGGGGCTCGCGCCGCGCCATGTCGACCTCAGGCCTTTCGTGCTGGTTTCCGACCGCATCCAGATCGTGCCGGGCGGATTAACACGGGTTGCGCTGAAGGAGGGGTCCTTGGTGGTGAACTCCTCGCAGGGCGGGGGGACGAAGGATACGTGGGTGTTGGATGACTGAACTAGTGAGTAGTGAGTAGTGAGTAGTGAGTAGTGAGTAGTGAGTAGTGAGTAGTGGGGGCAGTGCTGGCGACCGCAGTCAAGTCTTACCGGGATTTGCTTGTCTGGAAGGCAGCCATTGAACTGGCTGTAGGGTGCTATGCCGCCACGAAATCGTTTCCTCAGAAAGAAGCCTTCGGGATGACATCTCAGATTCGCCGGTCAGCAGCCTCGATTGGCGCGAATATAGCCGAGGGGTATGGAAGGGAGCACAGGGGCTCTTTCATACAGTTTCTCAGGATCGCGCAAGGGTCGCTCAAGGAACTCGAAACGCATGTGATCCTGAGCGGAAGAGTTGAGTTAATGGCGGAAGAGGATATGCAGAAACTGCTTAGCCAATCAGATGATCTCGGCAGAATGTTGCACGCAATGATCCGTAGCCTACAGCAGAAGTCTTCGTGATGTCCCTCTACTACTCTCTACTCCCTATTCACTACTCACTCGGTCGCGGAGCGGCGTGATGCTTCTCGGACGCGTCGCCAACGGTCTCTACTGGATGAACCGCTATATCGAGCGGGCGGAGAACATGGCGCGCCTGGTCGACGCCGGGTTGCGCATGGCTCTGACCCGGACCTCGAGCGCCGAGGAAGAGTGGAAATCGGTCGTGCTGTCGGCCGGAGTCGATTTCGGATTTGCCGCCAAATACAGCGAATACACCTCCGCCGCCGTGTCGGATTTTCTCATCCGCGACACCTCCAACCCGTCGAGTTCCATGTCTTCGATGGAGACCGCGCGCTTCAATGCGCGCATGGTTCGCACCGCGTTGACGCGCGAGACCTGGGAGAGCATCAACGAGGCCTGGATGGCGCTGAAGCGCATGCTTGCCAAGCCGATCGACGAGCGCGACCTTCCCGCGGTGCTCGACGCCATCAAGCGCGAGACCGCTCTGATCCGCGGTTCCTTCTACGGCACGATGCTGCGCAACGAGATCTTCGATTTCGCGCAGATAGGCACCTATGTCGAACGGGCCGACAACACCGCACGCATCCTCGACGTCAAATATTACGTGCTGCTGCCGTCCGTCTCCTGGGTCGGCTCGACGCTCGACAACTACCAGTGGGAGTCGATCCTGCGCTCGGTGTCGGCGCACCGTTCCTATCGCTGGGTCTACGACGCCGAGTACCGGCCGTCCAACATCGCCGACTACCTCATCCTCAATGGCCGCATGCCGCGTTCGCTGACCTTCTGCTACCGTTTCCTCGCCGAGCATCTGCGCTTCCGCGAAGAGGAATACGGCCTCAGGCTCCCTTGCCATGAAACTGTGGAGCATACGCTGGCCAAGCTAAGGGTCGGCTCGATCAAGCAGATATTCGACACCGGCCTGCACGAGTTCCTGACGGATTTCATCCAGGACAACTACCGTCTCGGCGACGAAGTCGCCAACGGCTACCGTTTTCACTGAGCGCGAGGCACGATGCGGCTGAAGATTTCGCACCGGACCGAATACCGCTACGACGCCCCGGTCCAATATGCCCTGCAGCGGCTGCGGCTGGTGCCTCGCGGCGGCAGGACGCAGACGGTCCAAAGCTGGTCGCTCAAGGTCGAGGGCGCGACCGAAGAGGTGCGTTTCGTCGATCAGTTCGAGAACGATACGCGGCTGGTCAGCGTCTCCGGAGACGCCAGCCTCATCGGCATCGACGCCTGGGGCGAGGTCGAGACCTTCGACACGGCCGGCGTCGTCGGCGAGCACAAGGGATTTGCGCCGCTGTGGCTCTTCCAGCATGAAACGCCGCTGACCGCTGCCGGCGAGGCGGTTCGCGATCTGGCGGCTTCGATCGGACCGGGCTCCGAACTCGACAGGCTGCACCGGCTGATGAACACGATCGAGGCGAGGGTGGCCTACACGGCTGGCGCGACGACCGCAGCGACGACCGCCGAGGAGGCGCTGAAACTCGGCGCGGGCGTCTGCCAGGACCATACCCATGTCTTCACCGCCGCGGCCCGGCTGCTCGGTTTCCCCGCCCGCTACGTCAGCGGCTACCTGATGATGAACGAAACCGTTGACCAGGCCGCAAGCCACGCCTGGGCGGAAGCGCATGTGCCCGGGCTGGGCTGGGTCGCCTTCGATGCCTCGAACGGCATCTCGCCGGACGAGCGTTATGTGCGCATGGCGGTCGGCCGCGACTACCGCGACGCCACGCCGGTGTCGGGAATTCGCCTTGGATGGGCGGAAGAACAGCTTGCCGTCGCGATCACGGTGGAGCAGTAATCCGGCAACAGGCGCTGCCAGAAACGATTCCATGACGTATTGCGTTGGATTGAAGATCGACCGGGGGCTCGTGTTCATGTCGGACACGCGCACCAACGCCGGCATCGATTCGATCTCCACCTTCCGCAAGATGCACGTCTGGGAGGAACCCGGCGAACGCGTCATCGTGCTGATGTCGGCCGGCAACCTCGCCACCACGCAATCGGTCGTCAGCATCCTCGACGAGCGCACCAAGTCGGTCAACGAACGCACGCCGACCCTTCTGGAGACGCCGTCCATGTACCAGACGGCCAAGCTGGTCGGGAACGTGGTCAAGGAGGTCATCGCAAGCTCCTCGCCCGCAGGCGAAAAGGCCGATTCCTATTTCAACGCTTCTTTCGTGCTCGGCGGCCAGATCCGCGGCACGGAACCGCGGCTGTTCATGATCTACCCAGAGGGGAACTTCATCGAGTCCAGCGACGACACGCCGTTCTTTCAGGTCGGCGAGACCAAATACGGCAAGCCGATCATCGTGCGCACCTATGACAAGACGATGAGCTTCGCCGAGACGGTGAAGCTCCTGATCGTCTCCTTCGATTCGACTCTTAAGTCGAATTTGTCGGTCGGGCTGCCGCTCGATCTGCTTTTTTACGAAAAGGACAGCTTCAGGGTGGGGCTGAAAAAGCGTATCGCCCAGGACGATCCCTACTACCGCACCGTCTCCGACGGCTGGTCGAACGCGCTGAAACAGGCTTTCAGGAGCCTGCCCGACTTTCCGGAGAGCTAGCCTCCGGCGCGCGTCCGTCTTCCTATACTGCTACAGAAGCGCTGAGCCGCAGGGGAGGGCCGATGGACAGCGAAGATTTCCGAAAATGGTCGCGCCGCGCGGCCGACTGGGGGGCGGACTATCGCGATACGCTGCGCGAGCGGCCGGTGCGCGCCAGAACGCAACCGGGCGACATCGCGGCGCTGATCGCGCCGTCCGCTCCCGAAAAACCCGAGCCGATGGAGCAGATCTTCGCCGACTTCGAGCGGGACATCATGCCCGGCATGACGCATTGGCAGCACCCGCGCTTCTTCGCCTATTTCCCGGCCAACGCCGCGCCGGTTTCGGTGGTGGCGGAGTATCTCGTCAGCGCGATGGCCGCGCAATGCATGCTCTGGCAGACGTCGCCTGCCGCGACCGAGCTCGAGACGAAGGTGATCGACTGGCTGCGTCAGGCGCTCGCGCTGCCCGAGGCCTTTTCCGGCGTCATCCAGGATTCCGCCTCCTCCGCAACGCTCTCGGCCGTGCTCACCATGCGCGAGCGCGCGCTCAAGTGGTCGGGCAACCGGAACGGTCTTGCTGGCCAGCCGAGGCTGCGCGTCTATTCCTCCGACCAGGTCCACACGTCGATCGACCGCGCGATCTGGGTTTCGGGCATCGGCGAGGAGAACCTTGTGCGCATCCCGACCGGCGGCAGATGGCGCTCCATGGCGCCATCGGCACTTGACGCCGCGATCGAGGCGGACCGCGCCGCCGGCTTCCTCCCGGTCGGGGTGATCGGTTGCGTCGGCGGCACCAGCGTTGGCGGAACGGACGACATTTCCGCCATCGGCGCCATTGCCCGCAAACACGGCCTCTATCTGCATGTCGACGCCGCATGGGCAGGCTCCGCCATGATCTGCCCGGAGTTCCGGCATTTCTGGTCGGGTGTCGAGCAAGCGGATTCGATCGTCTTCAACCCGCACAAATGGCTCGGCGCGCAGTTCGATTGTTCGGTGCATTTCGTACGCGATCCCGACAGCCTCGTGCGCACCCTGGCCATCAAGCCGGAATATCTGAAGACGCATGGCAAGGATGGCATCGTCAATTATTCGGAATGGACGGTTCCGCTCGGCCGCCGCTTTCGCGCGCTGAAGCTGTGGTTCCTGCTCAGGGCGCACGGGCTGGAAGGACTGCGCGCCATGATCCGCAACCATGTTCGCTGGAGCGGGAACCTTGCCTCGCGGCTGGCCGGGGTGCCGGGCTTCGAGATCGTCACCGAGCCGATGCTGTCGCTTTTCACCTTCCGTCATCAGGCGCGCGACGAGAGCCGCACGGACGAGCACAATCTCGCGCTGATCAGCGCGATCAACGATGACGGCCGCATTTATCTGACGCAGACGAAGGTCGACGGACGCGTGGCGATACGCTTCCAGGCCGGGCAATTCGAGACCACCGAGGCGGATGTGGAGGTCGCCTTTGACGTCATCACCAGCATCGCGTCAAGCTTGAACGACCATGCGACCTGAGCGGTCTTAACGCGGTTTGTTAGCGATAAAATTCATTTAGCCGGCTGTCGGCTTTTAACTGCTTTCGTTTTGGCGTGTCTGTGCTAAAAACGAAACCAGGAGGCCCGCCATGTTCCTGTCACCCCGGCACAATGAAATCATCCAGATGGCCAAGGACAACGGCCGCGTCCTGGTCGAGGATCTTGCCCGGCATTTTGCCGTCACCCCGCAGACGATCCGCAAGGATCTCAACGACTTGTGCGACCAACGCCTGCTGACGCGCATCCACGGAGGCGCGCATTTCCCGTCCGGCATCGAGAACATGGAGTATGAGGCGCGCCGCAAGATCGCGTCCGACGAGAAGCAGGCGATCGGGCTGGCGGCAGCGCGGCTGATCCCCGACCACGCCTCGCTTTTCATCAATATCGGCACCACCACCGAGGCCGTCAGCAAGGCGCTTCTCGATCATGACGGGCTGATGGTGATCACCAATAACATCAATGTTGCCAATAGGATGCGCGTATACCCCTCGATCGAGGTGGTAATCGCCGGCGGCGTGGTGCGCGGCTCGGACGGCGGCATCGTCGGCGAGGCGGCGGTCGACTTCATCAAGCAGTTCAAGGTCGACTATGCCGTTATCGGAACCTCGGCGATCGACCACGACGGGGCGCTGCTGGATTTCGACTTTCGCGAGGTCAAGGTAGCGCAAGCGATCATCGCCAATGCAAGGCATGTAATTCTGGTCGCCGACTCGACGAAGTTCGAGCGCACCGCGCCTGTCCGGATCGGTCATCTCAGCCAGGTCGATACGTTCATCACCGATCGCTGCGAATTGCCCTCGGTCCGCAACATCTGCCGCGATTCCGAAGTCGATCTGGTCGAGACCTCGGTCTCATAGCGGCTTTCGCTTATTTCGTTTGACATTCGTTATCTTTTCGAAATAATTCCGAAACGCTTTCGCAAAAAGCCTAAAATGCTGCAGTGCGAAAGCGGGGAGGAATGATTGAGCACATCCCCAGTCCATGACGTCTTTGTCATAGGTGGCGGCATCAACGGCTGCGGCATCGCCCGCGACGCCGTCGGGCGGGGGTATTCGGTCTACCTTGCGGAAATGAACGATCTTGCCAGCGGCACGTCGTCGTTTTCCACCAAGCTCATTCACGGCGGACTGCGCTACCTGGAATATTACGAATTTCGGCTGGTGCGTGAATCTTTGATGGAGCGCGAGGTGCTGTGGCGCAATGCCCCGCACATCATCTGGCCGATGCGTTTCGTGCTGCCATATCACAAGGGCGGCCCGCGCCCCGCCTGGATGGTCCGGCTCGGCCTGTTCCTCTACGACCATATCGGCGGCCGCAAGCTACTGCCGGCGACGCGCACGCTCGACATGCGCAAGGATCCCGCCGGCAAGCCTCTGAAGCCCATGTTCGCAAAGGCGTTCGAATATTCCGACGGCTGGGTGAACGACGCGCGCCTCGTCGTGCTCAACGCCCGCGATGCGGCCGACCGGGGCGCGACGATCCGCACCCGCTGCAAGGTGGTGAGCGCGCGCCGCGAAAACGGCCATTGGAGCATCGGCGTCGAGGATCTTCGCAACGGAATGCTGGAGGAGGTCAAGGCGCGGCTGATCGTCAACGCCGCCGGCCCCTGGGTCGACCATGTGCTCTCGGCCGCGATCGGACAGAACGACGTGCACAATGTGCGCCTAGTTCAGGGCAGCCACATCGTCGTCCGCAAAAAATTCGACGACCCTCGCGCCTATTTCTTCCAGAACAAGGACGGCCGCATCATCTTCGCCATCCCCTATGAGGAGGAATTCACCCTTATCGGCACGACCGACCGGGACTATTCGGGCGACCCGCACGAAGCGAAGATCAGCGACGCTGAAACGAAATATCTCTGCGATGCGGCGAGCGAATATTTCGCCGTGCCGGTTCGGCCGGAAGACATCGTCTGGAGCTATTCGGGCGTGCGCCCGCTTTACGACGACGGCGCGTCGAAAGCGCAGGAGGCTACCCGCGATTACGTGCTGAAGGCGGATCACCCGGACGGACAGGCGCCTGTCATCAATGTCTTCGGCGGCAAGATCACGACCTACCGCAGGCTCGCCGAGCATATGCTGGAGAAGATCGAGCATTTCCTCGGCAAGAAAGGTAAATCCTGGACCGCGAGAGCGCCGCTGCCCGGGGGCGATTTTTTCGCGACGGGTTTCGACGCTCAGGTGCGGAAGCTGAAGGCGGAATACCCCTTCCTCGACATCCGCCTCGCACGCCGGCTTACGCGACTCTACGGCACGCGCGCCACTGCGCTTCTGGGCCTGGCAAGGTCCGAGGCCGACCTCGGCCGCAGGTTCGGGTCCGACCTCTATGAGGCCGAGATACGCTATCTGGCCGAACACGAATGGGCCGTCACGGCCGAGGACGTCCTGTGGCGCAGGACCAAGCGGGGGCTTACGTTGTCCCGCGACGAGGCGTCAGCGCTTGACGAATACATGAAGGGCATCAAGCGCGGCGTGCATAGTGCCGCCGCGGAATGAAATGACGCGCCGAAAGTAGCAGCCTGGGAGGAGGCGACATGCTCGAACTGAGGAA
Source organism: Mesorhizobium sp. KR9-304 (assembly GCF_040049215.1). Classification (NCBI taxonomy): domain Bacteria; kingdom Pseudomonadati; phylum Pseudomonadota; class Alphaproteobacteria; order Hyphomicrobiales; family Phyllobacteriaceae; genus Mesorhizobium; species Mesorhizobium sp. KR9-304. Next base: position 109,898 of record NZ_JBDZDN010000007.1, read on the forward strand.
TGTGACGAAGACGGTGTCCGGCGCGGATCACATCCGCGACGTGTCGCTGACGCTTCGCCACGGCTCGCTGAACGTGCTCCTCGGGCCGACCCTCTCGGGCAAGACCAGCCTGATGCGCCTGATGGCGGGCCTCGACGCGCCGACTTCCGGATCGATCTGGTTCGATGGCGTCGACGTCACCGGCGTGCCGGTGCAGAAGCGCAACGTCGCCATGGTCTACCAGCAATTCATCAACTACCCGGCGATGACGGTCTATGAAAACATCGCGTCGCCGCTGCGCGTCGCCGGCGCCGACAAGGCGACGATCAAGCGGGAGGTCGAACGCGCCGCGTCGCTGCTCAAGCTGACCCCCTTCCTCGACCGCACCCCGCTCAACCTGTCGGGCGGCCAGCAGCAGCGCACCGCGCTGGCCCGCGCCATCGTCAAGAACGCGTCCCTCGTGCTGCTCGACGAACCGCTCGCCAACCTCGACTACAAGCTGCGCGAGGAACTGCGCGAGGAACTGCCGAAAATCTTCGCCGAGGCGGGCACGATCTTCGTCTATGCCACGACCGAGCCGCAGGAGGCACTGCTGCTCGGAGGCAACACGGCGACGCTGTCGGAAGGCCGGGTCACGCAGTTCGGCCCGACCATCGACGTCTTTCGCCGGCCGGACGACCTCGTCACGGCCAGAACCTTTGCCGATCCGCCGCTCAACACGATCGTGCTGAAGAAGAGCGGAACGGGCTTCCAGCTTGATGGTGGGGTGAACCTCCCTGTGCCGGCCGAACTCGCAGGCATTGCCGATGCGAGCTACACGATCGGCTTTCAGCCTCACCATCTTTCTTTATCGCGCCCGGGCGCAGCCGCCGTGCCGGTGAAAGCCAAGGTCATCGTGACCGAGATCACCGGTTCGGAAAGCTTTGTGCATCTCGATTTCGCCGATGTACGCTGGGTCATGCTGGCGCATGGCATTCTGAGTTTCGAACCGGACCAGGAGATCGAGGTCTTCATCGATCCGCGCCACATCATGGTCTTCGACGCGCTGGGCCGCTCGGCCGCGCCGCGCGAAAAGCTGGCGGCTTGAGGGGGATAGGATGGCGCGCATCGACTGCAACCACATCCGCCACGCCTACGGCGCAAACCCGCGGTCGCCGAGGGACTATGCGCTGAAGGAAGTGCACCACACTTTCGAGGACGGCGGCGCCTATGCGCTGCTCGGGCCGTCGGGCTGCGGCAAGACCACGCTGCTCAACATCATCTCCGGCCTGCTGCACCCCTCGCATGGCGAACTGCTGTTCAACGGCAGGGACGTCACGCATCTGTCGACGCAGGAGCGCAACATCGCGCAGGTGTTCCAGTTCCCGGTCATCTACGACACCATGAGCGTCTACGACAATTTGGCCTTCCCGCTGCGCAACCGCGCCGTGCCGGAAGCCGATGTGGACCGCCGCGTGCGCGAGACGCTGGAGATGACGGGGCTCGCCGACATGGCGAAGCGCCGGGCGAGGGGGCTCACAGCCGACCAGAAGCAGAAGATTTCGCTGGGGCGCGGCCTGGTGCGTCACGACGTCAACGCCATCCTCTTCGACGAGCCGCTGACCGTCATCGATCCGCACATGAAATGGGTGCTGCGCTCGCAGCTGAAGCAGCTTCACAAGCGCTTCGGCTACACCATGGTCTACGTCACCCACGACCAGACCGAGGCGCTGACCTTCGCCGAGCACGTCGTCGTCATGTATGACGGCGAGGTGGTGCAGATCGGCACGCCGGCCGAGCTTTTCGAGCGGCCGAAGCACACATTCGTCGGCTATTTCATCGGCTCGCCGGGCATGAACGTCATGCCGGTCTCGGTCGAGGGGCGCAGTGCGAAGCTCGGCGGCCAGGTGATCGAACTGCCCGGCGCGCCAAAGCTCGGCGACGCCGGCGCCATCGAACTCGGCATCCGTCCCGAATATGTGCGCCTCGGCTCGGCCGGCATGCCGGCGACGATCAGGAAGGTCGAGGACATCGGCCGCCACAAGGTGGTGCGCGCCAACCTCGAGGGGCGCGACATAGCCGTGATCGTAGGCGAGGACGCGGAAATCCCGGCCGAGCCGAGGATCGCCTTCGATCCCGCCGGCATCAACCTTTACGCCGATTCCTGGCGCGTCGAGATGGGAGGCTGAGCGCGTGAACAAGACCTGGAACAACAAGGCCTGGTTCATGGTGCTGCCGGTGCTGCTGCTGGTGGCGTTCTCGGCCGTGATCCCGCTAATGACGGTGGTCAACTATTCGGTGCAGGACACGTTCGGCAACAACGTCTTCTTCTGGGCCGGCACCTCCTGGTACGAGGACATTCTTTCGTCCGACCGCTTCTGGACGGCGATGGGCCGCAACCTGATCTTCTCGGCCACGATCCTCGCCATCGAGATACCGCTCGGCATTTTCATAGCGCTCAACATGCCGCGCTCCGGCTGGGGCGTTCCGACCTGTCTCGTCCTGATGGCGCTGCCTCTTCTCATTCCGTGGAACGTCGTCGGCACTATCTGGCAGGTGTTCGGGCGCGTCGACATCGGCCTGCTCGGCTACACGCTGTCCAACCTCGGCTTCGACTACAACTACGTCAATGATCCGTTCGACGCCTGGGTTACCGTCATCCTGATGGACGTCTGGCACTGGACGAGCCTTGTCGTGCTGCTCTGCTACGCCGGTCTCGTCTCCATCCCCGACGCCTACTACCAGGCCGCCAAGATCGACGGGGCGTCGCGCTGGGCCATCTTCCGCTACATCCAACTGCCGAAGATGAACCGCGTGCTTCTGATCGCCGTGCTCCTGCGCTTCATGGACTCCTTCATGATCTACACCGAGCCCTTCGTCGTCACCGGCGGCGGTCCCGGCAACACCACGACCTTCCTGTCGATCGACCTCGTCAAGCTCGCCATCGGCGAGTTCAACCTGGGCGAGGCGGCGGCGATGTCGATCGTCTACTTCCTCATCGTGCTGCTGCTGTCATGGGTGTTCTACACGGTCATGACCAATTACGGGCAGGAGCGCTGAGATGGCGGACGGCAAGCAGAACGTCGCCGTGGCGGTCCGCACCGACAATCTGGCGGCGCAGGCGTCCAGCGCCGCAGGGGCCGGACAGGATGCGGTCGCGCGCGCCATGCGCCGGCGCGGCGAGAAATCGCGGTTCTGGTGGCTGGTGCCGACGATCTACATCATCTTCCTGCTGCTGCCGATCTACTGGCTGGTCAATATGAGCTTCAAGACCAACCAGGAGATACTGGGAGCGTTCTCGCTCTGGCCGCGGGACCCGACGCTGCGCAACTATGCCGTGATCTTCACCGATCCGTCCTGGTACAAGGGCTACATCAACTCGATCATCTACGTGGTCATGAATACGGTGATTTCGATCGCTGTGGCGCTGCCGGCGGCTTACGCCTTCTCGCGCTACCGCTTCCTCGGCGACAAGCATCTCTTCTTCTGGCTGCTCACCAACCGCATGGCGCCGCCCGCCGTCTTCGCGCTGCCCTTCTTCCAGCTCTATTCGGCATTCGGGCTCATCGACACGCACATTGCGGTGGCACTGGCGCACTGCCTGTTCAACGTGCCGCTGGCGGTGTGGATCCTCGAAGGCTTCATGTCGGGCGTGCCGAAGGAAATCGACGAGACCGCCTATATCGACGGCTATTCCTTCCCGCGCTTCTTCGTGAAGATATTCATGCCGCTGATCGCGTCAGGCGTCGGCGTCGCCGCCTTCTTCTGCTTCATGTTCTCGTGGGTCGAACTCTTGATCGCGCGCACGCTGACGACGACCGACGCCAAGCCGATCGCCGCCATCATGACCCGCACGGTCTCGGCGTCGGGCCTTGACTGGGGCGTGCTCGCAGCGGCCGGCGTACTCACCATCATTCCGGGCGCGCTCGTCATCTGGTTCGTCCGCAACTACATCGCCAAGGGCTTTGCCCTTGGGCGGGTCTAAGGGGAGGGCGCCGCGGATGAACTTCGCCTGGATGGCCTGGACTTTGCCGACCGCCGCCTTCTTCGGCACCATCTTCCTCATGCTCGTCGGCATGGGCGTATGGGAATATTTTTCGCCTGGTGGCAATCCGCGCGTCGGTATCCTGCACTTCGAGACGACGCGCGGTGATCGCCTCTTTGTTTCGCTGCTTGGCAGCGCCTTTATCCATCTCGCTTGGCTGGGGCTCATCGGCCCCAGCCTGTGGTGGGCTCTCGCTCTCTCGGTGGTCTACGCGATTGGCGTATTCCGCTTTGTATAGAGGGGGAAACTGTTGGAGCGGCCGCGTGCCGGCGACCGCTCCAGATCGCACTTGAAACCTGAAAAGTGGAGGAAACGAAATGCGACGGCATCTACTAACATCAACGACTGCGCTTGCACTGCTCTTCGGTGCGGGTCAGGCCTATGCCGGAATGGACGAGGCCAAGGCGTTCCTCGACGCCGAGATCGGCGAACTGTCGACGCTGGACCGCGGCGCCCAGGAAGCCGAGATGCAGTGGTTTATCGACGCTGCCAAGCCTTTCGCAGGCATGGATATCAAGGTGGTTTCGGAGACCATTGCCACGCACCAGTATGAATCGGAGGTGCTGGCGCCGGCGTTCACGGCGATCACTGGGATCAAGATCACCCATGACCTGATCGGCGAGGGCGACGTGATCGAGAAGCTGCAGACGCAAATGCAGTCGGGCGAGAACATCTACGACGCCTATGTCAACGATTCCGACCTGATTGGCACCCACTGGCGCTACCAGCAGGCCCGCAGCCTGACCGACTGGATGGCGAACGAGGGCAAGGACGCCACCAACCCGAACCTCGATCTCGCCGACTTCATCGGCACGTCGTTCACGACTGCTCCCGACGGCAAGCTCTACCAGTTGCCCGACCAGCAGTTCGCGAACCTCTACTGGTTCCGCTACGACTGGTTCAACGACGAGAAAAACAAGGCGGACTTCAAGGCCAAGTACGGCTACGACCTCGGTGTGCCCGTCAACTGGTCGGCCTATGAGGACATCGCCGAGTTCTTCACCGGCCGCGAGATCGACGGCAAGAAGGTCTTCGGCCACATGGACTACGGCAAGAAGGACCCGTCGCTCGGCTGGCGCTTCACCGACGCCTGGCTGTCGATGGCAGGCAATGGCGACAAGGGTATCCCGAACGGCAAACCGGTCGACGAATGGGGCATCAAGGTCGACGAGAATTCGCGGCCGGTCGGCTCGTGCGTCGCCCGAGGTGGCGATACCAACGGTCCAGCAGCCGTATATTCGATCCAGAAGTATCTCGACTGGATGAAGGCCTATGCGCCGCCAGCGGCCCAGGGAATGACCTTCAGCGAATCGGGGCCGGTTCCCTCGCAGGGCGAGGTCGCCCAGCAGATGTTCACCTACACAGCCTTTACAGCCTCCTTTGTAACGGAGGGGTTGCCGGTGGTGAACGCGGACGGCACGCCGAAGTGGCGTTTCGCACCGTCGCCGCATGGCGTCTACTGGAAGGATGGCATGAAGCTCGGCTATCAGGACGTGGGTTCCTGGACGCTCCTTAAGTCGACGCCGGACGACCGCGCCAAGGCAGCATGGCTCTACGCGCAGTTCGTCACGTCGAAGACGGTGGACGTGAAGAAGAGCCATGTCGGCCTGACGCTCATCCGCGAATCGACGATCCAGCACAAGTCGTTCACGGAGCGAGCGCCCAAGCTCGGTGGTCTGATCGAGTTCTACCGTTCGCCGGCCCGTGTCCAGTGGTCGCCGACCGGTACGAACATCCCGGATTATCCGAAGCTGGCGCAGCTCTGGTGGCAGGCGATCGGCGACGCGTCGTCGGGCGCCAAGACGCCCCAGGAAGCGATGGACTCGCTCTGCGCCGAGCAGGAAAGCGTCTTGGAACGCCTCGAGCGTGCCGGCGTCATGGGCGACATGGGTCCGAAGCTCGCCGAGGAGCATGATCTCGCATACTGGAACGCGGAAGCGGTCAAGGCCGGCAATCTCGCGCCGCAGCTCAAGATCGAGAACGAGAAGGAAAAGCCGATCACCATCAACTACGACGAGTTGGTGAAGAGCTGGCAGTAAACATCGTTCGGGCGTCCGCGCCCGGATATCTGAAGAACGGGGAGGCGGCGCCATGCCGTCTCCCTGTTCGGTTAAGCGGAGGGATCATGACCGGCTACATCCTCGCCATAGACCAAGGCACCACATCCTCCCGCGCCATCGTCTTCGACGGCGCGATGAAGGTGGCGGGCGTCGGCCAGAAGGAATTCACGCAGTTCTATCCGGCGTCGGGCTGGGTCGAGCACGATCCGGAGGAAATCTGGCAGAGCGTGGTGTGGGCCGCGAAGGAAGCGCTGCGGAAAGCCAAGTTAAAGGCCGGCGACATCGCGGCCATAGGCATCACCAACCAGCGCGAGACGGTGGTGATCTGGGACAAGGCGACCGGCAAGCCGATCCACAAGGCCATTGTCTGGCAGGATCGGCGCACCGCGCCGCTCTGCGCGAAGCTGAAGAGGGCCGGGCTGGAGAAAAAATTCGCGCGCAAGACCGGGCTGCTGCTCGACCCCTATTTCTCGGGCACCAAGATCGCCTGGCTGCTGGACAACGTCAAAGGCGCCCGCAGGCGCGCCGAGAAGGGCGAGCTTCTTGCCGGCACCATCGACAGCTTCCTCATCTGGCGCCTGACCAGCGGCAAGGTGCACGCGACCGACGCCACCAATGCGTCGCGCACGCTGCTCTACAACATCGGCAAAAACGCGTGGGACGCCGAACTGCTCGAGCTATTGAAGGTCCCGGCAAAACTCCTGCCCGTGGTGAAGGACTGTGCCGACGACTACGGCATCGCCGACAAGGCCATCTTCGGCGCGGCGATCCCGATCCTCGGCGTTGCCGGCGACCAGCATGCTGCGACCATCGGCCAGGCCTGCTTCAACCCGGGCATGATGAAATCGACCTACGGCACCGGCTGCTTTGCGCTGCTCAACACCGGAGCCGACATCGTGCGTTCGAAGAACCGCCTGCTCACAACCATCGCTTACCGTCTCGACGGCAAGACCACCTATGCGCTCGAAGGCTCGATCTTCATCGCCGGCGCGGCCGTTCAGTGGCTGCGCGACGGGGCGAAGATGATCTCCAAGGCCGCGCATAGCGGCGAGCTGGCCGCACAAGCGGACGAGACCCAGAACGTCTATCTCGTGCCGGCCTTCGTCGGTCTGGGCGCCCCACATTGGGATGCGCATGCGCGGGGCGCGATCTTCGGGCTGACGCGCAACTCGGGCCCGGCCGAATTCGCGCGCGCGGCGCTCGAGGCCGTCGCCTACCAGACGCGCGACCTGCTCGACGCTATGAAGAAGGACTGGATAGGAGCTTCGGCCGGCACGGTGCTGAGGGTAGACGGCGGCATGGTGGCCTCGGACTGGACCATGCAGAGGCTGGCCGACATTCTGGACGCACCGGTCGACCGCCCGGAGATATTGGAGACGACGGCGCTGGGTGCTGCCTGGCTCGCAGGCTCGCGGGCGGGCGTCTGGCCGAAAGCAGCGGACTTCGCAAGAAGCTGGGCGCTGGAGCGCCGCTTCAAGCCCGGGATGGACGAGAAGACGCGCGCGGCGAAACTGAGGGGCTGGCGCGACGCCGTCCGGCGCACGCTCAGCACCTGACGCAGGAAACCCGCGCCGTTTTCACGACGCGGGCTTTCAAGGAAACGAGTCAGCTATCAGCTATAAGGCGAGTAGCACTGCCTGCGCGGGCCGTCGTAGGGCTGGAACGTATTGTCGTACGCGCGATACGAGCGATAGCGGTCATAGCACCACTGGACGTGCGCGCTGCCGCCGCCGCGATAATAGGTGTTGCTGTTGGCGATCGCGCCGCCGATGATCGCGCCGGCAATGAAGGCGCCGCCCGGGAACCACCAGCCGTTGTTGTAGTAGTTGTAGCCTGGACGCTTGTAGCGGTAGCCGCGATGGCCGTTGTAGTAGCCATGGTTGTTTTGCTTGTAAAAACCGCTGTTGCGTCGGAAGTTTCGGCGCTTCTTGCGCCAGTGGTAGTCGACCGAGACCACGTCCGATGCCTGGAGCGGCTGGGTCTGCGGCACATAGACCGGCGCGGCCGTCGCGGGCACCGCGCCGGCAATTGCGAACGAAGCCGCAAGCGCCGTGGCGCACAGGGCCGAAAAGAGCTTTCTCATAATAGATTCCTTTGTCCGAGACGGTTGTCCGTGTCCCTTGTCGCAGGAAACGGCCGATTGGATAAATAGTTCCCATGTTTATCAAGATTGCCTAATCGTAATGATCCGGCATTGATTCAAATCAAGCTGCATGCCGCTCCCGCCCTGGCGCCGCGGGGCTGATTCCGGCCGCGGGGAGGCGGCCTGCCGGTAGGCTTTTTACGGTTGACCCGTCCGGGCACTCTCCCTATGTTCCGCGCAATTTCGGGGGCGGCATTCGCGCCTCGCGGGAGCGCGTAGCTCAGCCGGTAGAGCAACTGACTTTTAATCAGTAGGTCCAGGGTTCGAATCCCTGCGCGCTCACCAGAAATTTCTAAATAAAATCATAGCGGTAACGGGAAGCGCAACTTTCCGTTCCGTTGCGATTTACGGCTCCGGGTAACGCATGGGGTAACAAAATTTCGGAAAGAGCCTTCGTTTACAACAGTCGCGACACTTTCGTTCGGGTTCGCCCGGCGCCACCTACGGCAGCGCCATGAGGGCACCTGAAATTGCCACCGGTTACCGCGCCCAGATCCATTGCCGCGCGCCGTCGGAGTTCATGCCGCTGGCACAATTCCCTCGTCGGTAAGGTCTGTCGGCATCGAGCATCCGCGTTGTTGACCATCGCGTGCTGGGGCGCCTCGCCGTGTCCTACGCAACCCGGGACGCGACACTAGGCGGCAAGCTTATCGACCAGCCGTTCGACGCTAGTAAAGTGCCATTGCCCGCCAGGCGCCTAGCGGGAGTGGAGGAGGTTCTTGGCTTCCTTCAAATCGATGCGGAAGCTGTATCCATGGGTCTGGAGGAGTTGCAGTAAATGAGGCCCATCAATGAGAGTTATTGGCTTGCCCTTGGCAAAGGCAAATGCATCAGGGCCAAACGAACTCGTTGTCACAAGAAACCCTCGATTGGCTCCTTCGTTCTGTACGGTCCCGAATAGGTCCCTTACCGCCGAAACCTCGACAGTGTTCACGTATCGCTTTGCCTGAATCACGAATTTGCCGCCATGGATAGGGTCAGGATCGTGAACAATGGCATCGACACCGTAGTCGCGACTGGCCCGGGTAACGTGAACCTCTGCCAATGCATTGCGAGCGGAGAACATCTTCGAGAACAACTCCCGAACGATGTGTTCGAAGTCTTCCCAATTCATCGCCGCCAGGTTCGTCTTGGAGTCGAGTTTATCGACGACCTCGCGGCCCTTAACGATTCTTTTGTCGTCGGTGTCGAACACTAGGACCGGACGAACCGCAGACAGATCCTGAAATGATGGGGAAGCGACACCTTTCAGAGACCTGAAGCAAAGCTTGGGATCGACTTCGGCGATGTTAATGTTCCCGAATTCCTCACGCGTTGCGGCGAGGGAACCTACGATCTGGTTCATTTGTCGGCCATTGCTTCGATTGATGAAGCTGAGCCGCACATTCACGCCAACGAAATTGACAGACTTCAGTCCGGGTGTTGTGAACACCTCATGGATCAGGCGAAGCGGAATAGAGTGGACAAGAAGCTCCTGCGCCGCTCGGACCTCCTTCTCTGACGCGGGTCGTATTTTGGTTGCGAGTTCGACAGCAAACGGGACCTTTTCGAGATCAGGCAAAGACAGCGTGTAAAGCAGAACGCCTTCAGTGGGATCAAACCTGACCTCGATTTCCCGGCCAAGTGCGAGTGGCATCGGTATCGCGCGATAAAGCAGAGCCGCCAAAGCTTCTATGCCCTGCTTCGATGTCGGCTCGACGCCTTTCGCAAGCGGATCCAGGGCCGCTCGTTCCTCATCGAATCGGCGCTTATTGGTCAAGTAGGCATTCGTGGCCTGTTCTAGGGTCAGGACCTATAAATAGGCCCCAAACTCAATGGCCGCTCCTACCAAGAGCAAAAACCGGGCTATGTCCGGGTTGCGGACAAAACGGACGTTCCGTGCTTCGCGTCGCCACTTCCGTTCAGTCGGCCGTTACCCAGAGTCTGGCTGCCTTAGGCCATGGATCGCGAGAAGGGGGTCTGCGGGCCACCTGTCCACTAACTCACGACGATCACCAATGCCCTCGATCTGGCGAGAGTCAAACACGACGCGAAGCAGCTTTTCCTTTAGGCCTACGGCTATGGGCTCTTTCACAACGAGAGTTCGCTGAAACACAGTTCCGACAATAACGTCGAGCAAGAACTGAGTGTCATCAAAGGTAAGATCTCCACGGGCCTTGGCGCGGTCGAGAGCCTCGGCTGCAGACTTGCGCCAGGGATAAACGAATCTATCACGGAAGATTTCCGCCATCACCTTGTCTTCGCTTGCAGTGGTGATCGCGGCGAATATGACGATTGAGGCGAGCCGTCGCGAGAAAGTCTCAATGAGTTGGCTGATCGCCGCGTCCAAGTCGGCAAAGGAATTTCCGGTGTCGGGTACCTCGCCGATGGATATGTCGTTCCCGGCTGCCTCAAGGACCAGCTCGCCCTTCGTGCGCCACCAGCGATAGATGGTGGCTTTGCTGACGGCGGCCTTTTTCGCAACCCCTTCGACCGTCAAGCGGGCGTAGCCCTCCTTCAAGAGCTGGGTTCGAACAGTCGAAAGAATCGCGTCCTTCGAGTTCTCGCTTCTCGGGCGACCAGTCCTCTTGTTGTCACTTTCTGTTTCGTTCCGCATCGCATTCCCGCGCGTTCAGCCGATGTGGTGTAGAGCGGATTTTCCCCATCTTGACAAGAATCGAAACGGTACGCATCGTATATTAATCTGAGAATAGACATGGTGGGGTGCAGCATGAGCGCCATTCGCCGCTTTGCCGACACCCATCCATTCTGGTTCGTCGTCGCCTTGTCCATCTTTCAGCCAGCACTCGCCATCCCGGTTGTCGCCGTGGGCAAGGCTCTGGGCACGTCGTTGGAACCTATTCGCCTGGCCGTGCCCGTCGTCCAGTCAGTGTTCATCATCTGGTTCATCTGGACCATGGGATGGAGCCGGGCCTGCGGACTTACCGGCACGGTGCGGAACGCCTACCTTCTGATATTCCCGGCCATCGTTCATTTTGTTCCGGCACTGCTCCATGGCACGGTTTCGATCCCGGCGGCCGGGGTATCACTGTTCTTTTTCGCCGTACTTACGACCGGGATCAGCGAGGAGGGGTTGACGCGCGGCGTCGCGATCCCGCTGCTCCTGAGGTACGGCAAGTGGGCCGCTGTCTTGTTGGCGGCGGTGATGTTTTCGTTGGGGCACCTGACCAACGCCTTCTTTCAGGATCTCTCGCTCTTCGCTTGGATCGAAGTGTTCGCGGCGACATTTGGGATGGGTGTGCTCTACGGTGCCCTGCTTCTGCGGACCGGCAGCCTCTTGCCGTTGATCTATCTGCACACGATCGAGGACTACATCTATGTGACCTCCGGCACTGCTGGGCCCTACGTCGCGGTCCCGCTTGGGTTTGGTCCGCATCTGTTGTTGTCCGGCGCCTATATCTTGGCGGGACTATTGCTGATGTTCACCGTCACTGAGGAAGACATCGCCGAGCGAATGCTCGGCGGCACCGCCGAAGGGGCGGGAGCGGCCTAATGCTCAGGATGCTGGTCGCTCTCGCCAGCGTCGTCTCGGCTGGGCTGGTCGAGGCCCAGACCCGCGACGACCTTGCGGCCGCGGTTGCTGCCGTTGAGGCTTCGGCTCCGGCAGCGCTTGTCAGGCACGGCGTGCCAGGGGTTGCCGTGGCCATGGTGATCGACGGCGAACCCGTCTGGGCCGGCGGCTTTGGCGTCGCGGATGTCGAGACCGGGGCCCGAGTGACCGCGGACTCGGTTTTCGAGATCGCCTCAGTCACAAAGCCGGTCACAGCCTGGGCGATGCTGAGGTTGGCCGAAGAAGGACGGATCGACCTAGACGCGCCGATCGAAACCTACCTTGGCGGCTGGACCTTGCCGCCGTCGGAGTTCGACCATTCCGGGGTGACGGGACGTTCAATCCTGGCGCACGGGGCCGGGCTGGGTGCTGGCGGCGATTCCGGCGGCCCCCCGGCGGCTTCGGTTCCGACGCTTGTCGAGGCCGCAAACGGCGCCGGGATGGAATACGGGCCGATCCGGGTCACCCATCCACCGGGAGAAGCCTACCATTATTCCTCCAAGGGCTTCGTCCTACTGGAAATGGCTGTCGAGACCATCACCGGCGAGCCCTTCGCCTTGTATGTGACCCGTGAAGTCCTTGACCCGCTTGGGATGACCGACAGTTCATTCGGCTGGACGCCTGGGCTTGAGGCGCGGGCCGCCTGGGGTCACGACTGGTACGGCAGGCGGCTGCCGCATTACAGCCATGCAACCAAAGCGCAGGGCGGAATTGTTGCGACCGCGACCGACGTGGCGAAGTTCCTCGCGGCCTCGATGAGCGGTCCGGACGGGGTCGAACCGGGTCGCGGCGTGATCTCGCCGGGTTCAGTGAAGGCCACCTTCACCCCGTTTCCCTTCGAAGCTGACCAGAGCGCGGTCGGCCTCGGCTACAACCTGCACCTGGATGGTGAGACGCTGGTCGCGCGGAAGAGCGGCGACCACCGTGGCTACAAAGCGATTGTTTTCTCAATGCCCGAGATCGGCGCAGGGCTGGTAATCCTTGCGAACAGCGACCGTGCCGCGCCTGGAATATTCGCCGACATTGCGTGTCCCTGGAGCGAAGCCTTGCCCGGCAATCCGATGCGCAATGTTTGCGGTCAACTCCGGACTCTCCGCAACGCGCACTGGTTTGCCGGGGGAATTGCAGCGCTGATTGGTCTCTTGATCAGCGGGAGAGTGGTGGTGGACCTGCGCCGGAGAAAGAGGGACGGTCCCAGGCAGTCCTCAGCGTTGCGTCGCGTGTTTGCACTGTTGCTCCTCGCGTTGCTCATGGGTTGGTGGGTCTATTGGTATTCTGACATCCCTCTGCGTCTGCAGGGCTTCCCCCCGACGTTCTACACTGTCAGAGCGACTCTATGGCCCACTGCCTTCGTTTGGGTGAGCCTCGGTCTCAGTGCACTTATCGCGGGGGTCTGCCTCGCGGTGCTCAGTCCGAGAAAACCTGGGCAAACCCGGGCATAGTGATCGCGAGGTCACGTACCTCTCCAACATCCACGGTTCGCTTGTTTCCTCATACCTGATCCGAAAGGCGCGTCGAGCAAATTGGAAGTCCTCTTCGGGCTCTGAGCCGACATCTGACGGTTTTTGTCGGATGACGGGTTTGTCCCGGACCGCGGACATCACTCGTTGCTTCCATCGGCGTCGCCATCGTGATTCAAGGGCGGCAGGAGGATTGTCCATGTCGCATCTATACTGGCTCGACCAAGCGCGCCTGAAACGCATCGAGCACATGTTCCCGAAACCACGCGGCGTTGCTCGCTCTGACGACCGTACGGTTCTGAGCGGAATAATCCATGTCATCCGCAATGGCCTGCGATGGCGGGATGCACCAGCCGAGTATGGTCCGCACAAAACACTCTACAATCGGTTTGTGCGATGGTCACGCCTGGGTGTCTTTGCGCGCATCTTCCGGGAACTGGCAGAACCGGGGTCGGACGGTGAAACCATCATGATCGACAGCACCAACCTGAAAGCGCACCGAACGGCGGTAAGCCTCTCAAAAGGGGGACTCGGACGCGAGCCATAGGTCGAACCAAAGGTGGTCTGAACAGCAAGTTGCACACGGTCTGCGACGGACGCGGGCGACCTCTGACTTTCTTCCTCTCAGTCGGGCAAATGAGCGATGCCAAAGGTGCGCTGGTTTTGCTTGGCAGCCTGCCACCCGCCAAAACGCTGCTGGGCGACAAAGGATATGATGCAGACTGGTTCCGGGTGGCGCTGGCCAAGCGCGGCATCAGTGCGTGCATTCCCGCCCGTCGAGGACGACGGAATCCTGCCGACCACGATGCCACGCTCTATCGCAAGCGGCACCGGGTCAAGAACTTGTTTGCTCGACTGAAGGACTGGCGTCGTATCGCGACCCGTTATGACCGATGCGGAGAACTGTTCCTGTCGGCAGTCTGCATCGCCGCAACCGTCATCTTTTGGTTATGAGTCCTGACCCTAGTTCCACCTGGAGCGCATTATGTTTCGTTCGATATTCGACAATCTGCTCGTCGTAGCGCGCCATACTGGACTCATAGGTTCGCTTGGCACTATCCCAACGGCCCCGATCTAGCTCCCACTTTTCAGTTGAGGCATCAAACAGGCGTTTTGCTTCCTGTTCTCGTCTGGACCAACTGCCGGACAACACGTCGTAGAGTCTTCTCAAGAACGCCTTCTTTTTCTTGGGAGCAAACTGAGCCCACATAGGCTGATCCGGTAACTTAGGGGGCTGGCCCGGATGGGCAGGTTCGGCAGGAGGGTCAGCGCTTAGCGTTGGCGGGGGTGGATATGCGCGACCGGCGAGTGCCTGGATTCTGCTGAGGGCCGACACAGAGCCAACGCGCGTCAGACCCCTCAACTGCGGGAGAAAAATCACGCCGGCATCGCCGGAGTCGAGGCTCTGAGGCTTCAGCACGGAATCATAATTTTGGTAATCATGCCTAACCACACACGGCCAAACCTGAGGAGCGCTAAATGCCTCGCCAGCCCCGAAAAATGTGTTTGTGTGATTTCGACGACGGTAACGCGCCATCCCCCAAACTCCAATGGTTCTCCAAGTACAGCATAAATGAAAATCGGCTGAAAGTAGGTGGGCTAGACGCGGCGGCTTGCGGGGCCTCAGTCTAGATCTTCGAGCGTCTGCCGGCATAGTCGCGCCATTGCCTGGACAGCGGCCAAGGCCGCCATTGTGCTCTTCGTTCGGCCCCCGTGTCGATAGCTGCCGTTCGCCTTGCCTTCAGGAGCGCCACCACGCGCACCGTGGACCCTGCAGACACTCCAGCCCCTGACGGACGGCGCCCGACAGGGCAGGCCCGATCGCTTCGACGTGGCTTTGCACCGCGGCGCCAGGTTCATGAGGTTGACGTTGTTTTTTTCCGCCATCCTACCCCCCATGCTTCCACGGGTCAGTCGCTCCGGTTTCGATCAGGGGCGGTTCCTCGTCGCTCACTCAGCGGCCATCCGCTCGACCATGAGGTTAACGTAGTCGCTTATCCCCTCGACGGCTTCTCCATTAGGATCGGCGCCTATAGAGGCCGGTTCGGGACAAAAGCCATAGGCGACCTCTTGGGCCGCTTCGGCATTCGTCATGGGCGGATTCTGCTTTAGAAGCGCTACGGCGGCACGACCAATCAAACACGCAACGTAATCGTCTTCCGGGCTCGCGAAGGCCGGGCTTGCCGTGAAAAGCAGTGCTGCAATAAGCGCGGTTTTCATCTGGTTCCTCCGGTGTGCACGTCGCCGACGATGGCCTGGCCGCCGGGATGCACATGCACATGCTCGACAGTCATCTTCTGCTCGCCGCCGGTGCGATAGCGTTTCAGCGCTTCGACTTGGGCGGCGAAAGTCCGCGCCAGCTTGTTGAAGGCGCGCTCGGCGCTGTCCTGCTGAGGTATCGTGTCGACATGGGCGAGGCGACGGGCGAACGTCATCGTCGATAGGTGCACCGCTGCCATCTGCGAGGCCAGCATGGCTTCGATCTGATCCCTCGGATTTATGCCTTGCACAATCGATGCGACAAAGGCCGTGCCTTTTTGGTCGGGCACCTTGCCTGGGCTGCCGATATTTACAAGCTGGCCAACCAGACCGTCGATAAAGTTCTCATCGGTCGACCCGAAGACCCACCCGGTCTTGTCAGCGCAGGTGGTGACATGGGTGCCATCGACCTTGATGAGCGGCTTTGTCCGCACAGGCTTATCGATTGCTGGCGAGGGTTTAGGCTGTTTCGAGAGCGGCGTCATGGGTATGGCTTTCCCTCATCGAGCGGCGATGCTGGGGTCGGCCTTGGTAAGCCGATAAACGGGCGGATCGTTTGGCCCGCGTCCGCCCGGATGGACGCACTCAATTAGCCCACAGTCCACCAAGGTTTTGCGCGCGGCCTTCATGGTATTGGTAGCCCACCCCAGCGTCTCCGCATACGCCTTGCTCAGATAGAAGTCGCGCCCCCAATGATGCCGCATAAGCAGCGACAGGAAGGCGAAGGCGCGCGGATCGGATGCCGCCAACTGGTCAACAATCGAATGCCGGACGACGACACGCTCACCGTGGCCGAACCAGTTTTTGCCCGCGACTTCGTAGCCCCAAGCGGATTCCACGATCTTGAGCACCTCGTCCACAGGCAGCGGCTCGCAATAGCCCCGATTGTGTTCCATCGTCCTCACCATCAGTTCCTCTATGTTGCGAATGCCCCGTGCCATCTTCATGCACTCCCGCCAGAGGGTATCGTTCCGGGCGCCGTCCGATTTCTCGGAAGCTTCCCTTGGAGGAGGAGAGGAAAGAGGGAAGAGGGTGTTCTGTTTCTTATTGGGGTCAGAATTTAACCCCCTCATCGTCGGCAGTCGGTCGAGGTCGTCGAGGCTTCCCTGCACGATCTCGTATCGGCCATTGGTGCCGATGGAAGGCGGTGCCACAACGAAGCCGTCGCCCAGGATATCGATTGGCCTGTCGGGTTCCGGCCGCACCTTCCGGCTCTCGCCGTTGTTGCGATACCACGCTTGGAAATTGCCCGAACCGCTGCGCACGATGAAAGGCGTCGGCCCGTGGCGACTGAGCCCGTCCGCAAGAACGCGATCGTCTGGCGTATCCACGTCCAGGACAGTGATGCGGTTCCGGCGGCAGGCGAAGCCGAAGGCGTCATTGTCAGGGAACCGGAGCGCGAGCTGGCCGCTAGTCTTTGCACCAATCTTGAGATAGCCCCGAACGGCCGGCGTCTTGTCCGGCCGAACAGGGAAGGTGGCCACGCCATGCTCGGCATAGAGTGGCTGCCACTCGGCGAAGGCGCCCACCTAGGCGCACCTCGCGAACAGGTCGCCGGGCTGTCTGTCATGGTGCCGGCGGTGGTGGAAACGGCAGAGCCAGTCGATGCTCAGCGGGACCGAATAGTCTTCGTGATGCGCTTCAGCCGCTGCACCGCAAATCCAGCAGGGCAGACGTTGAAGTTCGCCGCGGCGGATCGCGCGGGCAACGACGCCGTGTGCCCGGATTGCCGCCGGGTGCCGGCGGTTCCAGCGAAGTTGAGGGGAGATGCGCTTCATCATCACGCACCTCCCGACACATAGCCGAACAAGCCGGCGTCCGAGAGTTGAGACGATCGTCTGGACGGGCTCGCCGACGCGGTGAATATTGATTGCCCAGCCAGCGCCCCAGCGCTCGATACGAAAATGGCCGGCGGGTTTCGCCGCCAGCCATCCGAGACGTTATCAAAGGAAGGCTTTATGCTCATCATGCGGCCCCCCGCATCTGCGCAGCTTCCCAAGCCTCGATGTCGGCAATGCGCCAATATCGATAGCGGCCCAAGTAGACGGGCTGGGGGAAGTTCATTTTCTCGTCGCGTAGCCATCTCCAGATCGTCATGTCGGAGACGCCGTAGCGATCGAGAACCTTTCGGGCGGGTAGGAAGCCGGTAGTGGATGAATCGCCGCACCCGGCGAAATGCGAATTGCGCGCCTGACCCTGTTGTGCTTGATTATTCATGCGTAGGGGATTCCTCTGCGTGGAGGAGGCTCCCGAAAGGGAGACCTTGATCATCGATGGAAAACAGCCGGGCACTGGCCTCAGAAACCCGCCCGGCTGTTTCTATTTCCGCGAAAGACCGCTTCGAATCCCCGCGTTAGCACGAAATCTAACCCGCCCGAATCATCGGACGCAAGGTCCGGCGGCCTTTCACCAATGCCTTTCCCCGCTTTCCCCCCCAAGCGAAATGTTCTTTCTCCGTTCGCAACGTGCACCAACAAGCATCAACGTGCATCAACCTGCATGAACCTGCCTGAAAACAGCGGATAAGCATCACGACAATGTGACATGCAAAGCCGGTGGAAACCTACCCTCGGGCCAGCGGAATCACGTTGTCGGCGGCCGTCCCGGACACAAGTGTCTCGACGTAGCGGCCCCACGCCTCCAGCGCCGTCTTTTTCTGCTTTAGATAGCCCGCCCGGTTATAGGTGCCGGCGACGCCGCCTCGGCTGCCGCTGATATGGTTGAGGGTGGCCTCGACGATATGCGGGTCGATCGCCAACTCGTCGTTCATCATGGTGCTGACGGTCCTGCGCAGATCATGCAGGGACCAGTGCGGCACTTCCTCGCCCGCCAGTTCCTCCATCTTCGCTCGACATAGCTCCACGGGCTTGGTGAAGCCGCTAGGCGAGGTTTTCCCGTTCGTCGTAAATAGCAGCCGCCTGTCGCTCTTGATGCGCGGCACGGCCTCTAGAATGGCAAGCACCGGCTTCGACAAGGGCACGACATGCTCGCGGCGGTTTTTCGTCCGGTCGGCGCCGATCGTCCAGACGGAACCGTCGAGCTCGCTGTCGGTCATCTCCGAGACTTCGGACTTGCGCTGCCCTGTCAGAAGCAGCAGCCGGAAGATCGGTTGAAACGGATGCCCGAGCGCTTCCGTCGCCTGCCAGAACAGTTTTATCTCGGCTGCCGTGAAATGCCGCTCACGGGCTTCCTCGGCCGCCTTGTTCCATACGACAGGGGAGGCGTCGATAATGTCTCGACGTGCAGCCCAGGCGAACAGCGGCGATATCGCGCTATAGGTCCGGTTAGCGACATATGGCGCGCCGCGGTCGACAATGCCGTCGAGCAGGTCAATTACGTCGCGCTTCCTGATGTCCTGAATCCGCTTCGCGCCCCACACGTCCGGCACAATCAACTGGTCGAGCAGACGCTTCGTCTCGGCAATGGTGCGCGGCTTCGGCTTGGCGTTCTTTCTGGTCGCCCTGCCGGCCTCGTAGTGCTTGAGATACGTCTCAACGATCTCGGGGAACAGATCGCGCGTGGATTGCGCCTCGTCCTTCTGCGCTGCCTTCCTCGCCTTCTTTTCTCGGGCCGGGTCGAGTTCCGAGTTTTCGATTGCCGCAGTTGCCAGCTTGCGCGCCGTGGCGAGCGCAGGGAAGCCGTCGAGCGTCAGCTTGCGCGGCTTGCCCTCATGGCGATAGCGCACCGCCCATGACTTCTTCCCGGACGGCTGGATGACGAGATAGAGCCCCTTGCAGCCGCCGTCCGGTATCTCCCGTCGGGCCGCCCCTGGCTTCGCGTTTTTGATGGCAATATCGGTGAGCCGTACCGCCATTGTGTTACCCCGGATCGTTGTGGGGTAACAGATTTGGCCCGTTTGCGGCCGCTACCCCGTGTTAGTATCACGGGCTAACATGCCTTACAAATCCAAGCTTTGCAAGGGAATGAGCGCCTACGGAACGACTGAATTGTTGCGCCCCGTTAGCCTGTCTGGACAGACTTTTAATCAGTAGGTCCAGGGTTCGAATCCCTGCGCGCTCACCAGAAAACGTATCTTTATCAATGCTTTGCAGGAGGCCGGTTGCTGCCGAGCGGTGGCCGGTTGGCTGTGTCTTCAGGATGTCCGCAAATTCCGGCTCAGCGACGCTCCCGGTGTGCCGGCCACGCGTTCTGAATCGCTGCGAAGAAAAATGCGGTCGTCAGCCCAAACAGAATCAGCCCGTTCACCGCCTCGATCGATCCGAGTAGCCGCCAGTCATTCGTAAGGAAGACGTTGGAGTGGCCGTAACTCGTGATTGCGCTGAGGGAATAAAGCATCGCGACAGAGATGTCGGGCAAAGCTCCGATCGCCACATAGAGGAAAGCCCAGGCCAGCGCTTCGAGCGAATGAAGGGTTGCGGCAAACAATGCGATGACCGCGACCGACACGATGAAGTCAAACAGGTTGCGTTTTGAAGGAATAATCTCGGGGACCAGAGCCCGGGTGATGACCATGAACATCGCGACATGGACAACCACCGTCGTGACGAGGAGCGGCAAGCCCCACAGCCAGTTGTTTGCCCAAAACATGAACTCGTCTCCGCGCGGCCACGACACCGCGAAGCGGCGTACAGGATGTTGCGCCGGTTCGCCACCCGCCCGGTTCAATTCGCCGGTGAGGCAAACTCCGTCGTGAATACGGTGCCGCCGATGCCAGCCGCGAGCGCGGGCGAGAAGCTGAATGGCACGCACCCTTCCAAAGCCTTCGTTGCAGCCTCGACAAAAGCCTGCCTCGCCGCCTCGTCGCCGGGAACGTTGATGGCGGTCGGCATCGGCGGGCCGATCAGCGCGCCGTCACGATTGAAGCTGAAGCTCAATGTGACCTCGGAGCCCTCGGTTCCGGATGGCGGATGCCAGCACGCCTGTATCGCAGCGCCGACCTCATCCATGGTGTCGAACGGCTCCGCACCGGATTGAAAGGTGGCGCCCATCAGGAGCAATGCGGCGATCGATATGGTTGCGCGGACATGGTTCATTGCGAGGTCTCGGGCTTCGGGCAGCGGTCTGGTCGATCCATGATACGAAACAAGATGAAATTCGGGAAGATCGGCTCCGGCCAATGGCTCGAGCCGCCTACCTTATCTCCTCCAGTATATGATCGTAGAGCAGCTTGGCGGCCGGCGAGAGCGCGCGGTTGCGCGCCATGATCAGGCTGTAGGGCTGCACGTCGACGTCGAAGGATGTCGGCAGGATCTCGATCGCGCCGGCCAGCCCGTCCGCGGCGTTGACGAACTTCGCCATGTCGAGCGCCACCGGCGCGATGGCGTCCGACTGCGCCACCATCACCAGCGTCAGCAACAGCGAGGTGGTGTTCAGGATGCGGTCGGGCAGGGGCACGCTGCGGCTCATGAAGATCGTCTCGATGGTGCGCCTGAGCAGCGAGCCTCCCGGCTGGAACACCCAGTCGTAGCCGGTCAGTTGCTCGAGTTCGACCGTCCGTCCGTCGGCCAGCGGGTGGCCGCGGCGCACGATCAGGCAGGCCTTCTCGATGCCGATGACGCGCGCCTCGAAGAGGCGCGGATTGAGGTCGTCGGGGATGCGCGCGATGATGAAGTCGTGCCGCGAGGCAAGAAGCTCGCGGGCCAGCACGCCGCTGGTGTCGACCTGCACGCTGATCTCGATGCGCGGAAAGTTCTTGCGGATGCGCCGGATCGCCGGCACGGCGAGCCCGATCGCGGGCGCGGTCACCGCGCCGAGGAACACCGCGCCGCCCTTGCCGGACCTGAGATCGGAGATCTCGCGGTCGATCTCGCGCAGTTCGAGCAGCATGGTACGGGCGCGGCGCGCCAGCGCCGCCCCGAACGGGGTCAGTTCGACGCCTCGCGGCAGCCGGCGGCAGAGCGGCACGCCGAGTATGTCCTCCATCTCCGCGATCATGCGCGAGGCGGCCGGCTGCGAGATATTGAGCATATGGGCCGCGGCGCTGATCTGGCCGCTGTCCTCAATCGCCACGATCATGCGCATATGCGTGACCTTGAGCGCGCTGCGCAGCAGGCCTTCCGTGTCTTCGCCGCGCGGCTCTGGATCTGCCCTGTAGACCGATCTTTCCAAAGATTATCCTCGATTGAAACGTTGCACCACGTAAGCTGACATATCAGGAAATTATGCCATATGTCGGAAAATGCATTTGACAGTTATATCGATTGAAGCCAGTTTCCGCCTGTCTTTTGACTGGCCGTCTGGGCGCACTCGCACAGCGGCATGGTTCGACGGACGCTCTGGGAGGATACCAAACACGAAAAGCCTGCGCCGAGGCGACAGGCATAAAAGGCGGCCCGGCAATTCCGGCCGCGGCACATCATCACCAAGGGAGAATCAGAGTGAAAATCATCAAGGCATTGGTCGGCGCGCTTGCGCTCGGCCTCGCGACCACGAGCTACGGCGCCTATGCGCAGGACAAGGGCCTCGTCGGCGTGCTGATGCCCACCAAGACCTCGCAGCGCTGGATCAACGACGGCGACGCCGTGAAGTCCCAGCTCGAGGCCCTGGGCTACACGGTCGACCTGCAATACGCGCAGGACGACATCCCGAACCAGCTCAGCCAGCTTGAAAACGAGATCACTAAGGGCCCGAAGGCGCTGATCATCGCCTCGATCGACGGCACCACCCTGTCGGACGCGCTGCAGAAGGCCGCAGACGCCGGCGTCGTCGTCGTCGCCTATGACCGCCTGATCAAGAAGACCCCGAACGTCGACTACTACACCACCTTCGACAATTTCGGCGTCGGCGTGATCCAGGCCAACTCGCTGGTCAAGGGCCTCAAGGAACGCTTCCCCGACACCAAGCCGTGGAATGTCGAGCTGTTCGGCGGCTCGCCGGACGACAACAACGCCTTCTTCTTCTATGACGGCGCCATGAGCGTTCTGCAGCCGCTGATCGACGACGGCTCGATCGTCATCAAGTCCGGCCAGACCGGCATGGACAAGGTTGGAACGCTGCGCTGGCTCGCCGCAACCGCCCAGGCCCGCATGGACAATCTGCTGTCGGCCAACTACTCCGACGGCAGCCGCGTCGACGGCGTTCTTTCGCCCTATGACGGCCTGTCGCGCGGCATCACCGCATCGCTGCGCGCCGTGGGTTACGGCACCGACGCCCAGCCCTGGCCGATCGTGACCGGCCAGGACGCCGAGACCGCCTCGGTCAAGCTGATCATCTCTGGCGAGCAGTATTCGACGGTGTTCAAGGACACCCGCGAGCTGGCCAAGGCGACCGTCGAGCTGGTCGACAAGGTGCTCTCGGGCGGCAAGCCGGAAGGCCTCGACGAGAAGACCTACAACAACGACGTCAAGATCGTTCCCTCGATCCTGCTGACACCGCATGACGTCGACGTCTCGAACTACCAGGCGCTGGTCGTCGACTCCGGCTACATCAAGGCTGAAGAGCTGCAGTAAGGCTTTGACATACGAAGGGCTCCGCGCGTTTGCGCGGGGCCCTTTTCGTTGATCGGTGACCCCGATAGTGTTGCGGGGGTCCGCAGGAGCAATATTCCCGATGGCTTCCACGATTTTGGAGATGCGCGGCATCACCAAGACGTTTCCCGGCGTCAAGGCTCTGTCCAACGTCAACCTCAGCGTGGAGGAGGGCGAGATTCACGCCGTGGTCGGCGAGAACGGCGCCGGCAAGTCTACGCTGATGAAGGTGCTGTCGGGCGTCTATCCTGATGGAACCTATGACGGCCAGATCATTTTTCGCGGCGAGGAATGCAAGTTCAGGGGCATCCACGACAGCGAACGCCAGGGCATCGTCATCATCCACCAAGAACTCGCCCTGGTGCCGATGCTGTCGATCGCCGAGAACATCTTTCTCGGCAACGAACACGCCACATACGGGGTCATCGACTGGAACGCCAACGAGGCGCGCACCAGCGCGCTCTTGAAGAAGGTCGGGCTGAACGAGGACCCCAAGACCCTCATCACCAATATCGGCGTCGGCAAACAGCAACTGGTCGAGATCGCCAAGGCGCTGAGTAAGGAAGTGCGCCTGCTCATCCTCGACGAGCCGACCGCCAGCCTGTCGGAAAAGGACAGCCAGGCGCTGCTCGACCTGCTGCTCGAATTCAAGCGCCAGGGCATCACCTCGATTCTCATCTCCCACAAGCTGAACGAGGTGAACCGCGTCGCCGATCACGTCACCATCATCCGCGACGGCCAGACCATCGAGACGCTCGCCAAGCAGGATATCAGCGAAGACCGCATCATCACCTCGATGGTCGGCCGCGCGCTCGAAGACCGCTATCCGCCCCGCGAGCCCAAGATAGGCGAGATCGTCTTCGAGGTGAAGAACTGGTCGGTCTACCACCCGATCCATGCCGACCGGCAGGTCATCAAGGGCATCGACATCAATGTTCGCAAGGGCGAGGTGGTGGGCATTGCAGGGCTGATGGGAGCCGGACGCACCGAGTTCGCCATGAGCCTGTTCGGACGATCCTATGGCCGCCGCATCACCGGTGAGGTGCTGTTCAGGGGCAAGCCGATCGACACGTCTTCTGTAGGCAAGGCTGTCCAGCACGGCATCGCGTATGTGACCGAGGACCGCAAGACCTACGGGCTCAACCTGATCGACCACATCAAGCACAACATCTCGCTGGCCAATCTCGGCGGCGTGTCCAGGCACGGCGTGATCGACGATCTCAGAGAACTCGCCGCCGCCAACGACTATCGCGCCAGGACCAATATCCGGGCATCGAGCGTCTACCAGATGACCGGCAATCTCTCGGGCGGCAACCAGCAGAAGGTCGTGCTGTCGAAATGGCTCTTCGCCAACCCGGAAGTGCTGATCCTCGACGAGCCGACACGCGGCATAGACGTCGGCGCCAAATATGAAATCTACACGATCATCGCGCGGCTCGCGGCGGAGGGTAAGGCGATCATCGTCATCTCGTCGGAAATGCCAGAACTGCTCGGCATAACCGACCGCATCTACGTCATGAACGAAGGACGCATGGTCGGCGAAATGGCGGCAACGGACGCCAGCCAAGAGAAGATCATGCGCGCCATCGTTCGCGGAGAAGGAAAAGCAGCGTCATGAGCACCGAAAGCACTCCGACCCCACGCACCGGCGTAGCCCAGGATATTCAGCCGACGCCGCGCTTCGCCGTTTCGGCGCTGGTCACCAACCTGCGCGAATACGGACTCGTGCTCGCGCTGATCGCCATCATGGTCTTCTTCCAGTTCACCACGAACGGCACGCTGTTCAAGCCGGTGAACCTCAGCAACCTGGTGCAGCAGAACAGCTTCATCATCGTGATGGCGCTCGGCATGCTGCTGGTCATCGTGTCCGGTCACATCGACCTCAGCGTCGGCTCGGTCGCGGGGTTCATCGGCGCGCTTTCCGCCATGATGATGGTGATCTGGCCGCTCGGTTTTCTCAGCAACCCCCTCGTCGTGTCGATAGTCTGCCTCGTTATCGGCGGCGCCATCGGCGCGGCGCAGGGCTACTGGGTCGCCTATCACCGAATACCGAGCTTCATCGTCACGCTCGCCGGTATGCTGATTTTCCGCGGCATGTGCCAGGCGCTGCTCGGCGGCGGCTCGTCGGTCGGACCGCTTCCCGACGGCTTCAAGGCGCTGAGCTCAGGCTTCATTCCCGATCTGATCGGCACGTGGACGATCGTTCCGCCGGTCGTCAACGCCGCCGGCAAGACCATCGTCGGCAGCGGCATTTCCCTGCACATGACCACCATCGTCATCGGCATCATTGGCGTGCTGGCCTACATCTATTTCGGCCTCAAGGCGCGCCGCACGCGCGAAAAGCATGGCTATCACGCCGAGCCCTTCGCGCTGTTCACGGTGAAAACGCTGGTCATCAGCGCACTCATATTGTTCCTGGTCTACCAGTTCGCGACCTACCGGGGCCTGCCGATCGTGCTGGTGGTGATGGGCTTGCTGATCGGGCTATTCGTCTTCGTCACCAAAAGGATGACGATCGGCCGCCGCATCTACGCCATGGGCGGCAACGCCAAGGCCGCGCAATTGTCCGGCATCAACATAGAGCGGCTGACCCTGATCGTGTTCATCAACATGGGCGTGCTGTCGGCGCTCGGCGGGCTGATCATCGCGGCTCGCCTCGGGCAGGCGGTGCCGGCTGCGGGCCTGGGCAGCGAGCTCGACGTCATCGCCGCCGTGTTCATCGGCGGCGCCTCGGCGATGGGCGGCGTCGGCCAGGTCATCGGGGCCGTGGTCGGTGGCTTCATCATGGGTGTGATGAACAACGGCATGTCGATCATGGGCGTCAATGTCGACTGGCAGCAGGTGGTGAAGGGCCTGGTGCTGCTCGGCGCGGTGGTCTTCGACGTCTACAACAAGAACAAGGCTTAGGGCTGGCAAACACGCCGGCAACACGTCCTGACATCCGGATGCGCGCCGCAAATCAGGATCTTGGAGCACAACTCGCTTCCCTCGACGGGCGGCGGACAGGAATTTGCGCTGGAAACCTGCGGAAGACCGCGCGAGCGCACCGCGGCGAGGAGGATTGAGGCATGCTGATTTCACAGGTTGTCGACGCGTCGGACATGATCCAGGTGGTGGCGCGCACCAATGGCGCCACCCGGGTCGTGAACGGCGCGAAAAGCGTCTACTCGCTGGCGCTGGAGGCCGCCCGCAGCGGCAGCGGGCTGGCGGCGTTGATCGAACGGAAGGGGTTCGGCAAGACCGTCGATCTCGACGCGGCCTATCGCCAGGGCCGGCTGATTTCACCGATCAACCATCCCGACGCCGCGCATCTGCACCTCACCGGGACCGGCCTGACCCATCTCGGCTCGGCTTCGACCCGCGACGCCATGCACAAGAAGCTGACGGCCGACGGCGAGGAGACGCTGACGGATTCGATGAAGATGTTCCGCATGGGGCTCGAAGCCGGCAAGCCTGAGAAGGGCGAGGTCGGCGTCCAGCCGGAATGGTTTTACAAGGGCAACGGCACCATGGCGGTCGCGCCCGGCGCGCCGCTGCTCTCGCCTGCTTTCGCCAAGGACGGCGGCGAGGAGCCGGAGATCGCGGGCATCTACGTCATCGGCGACGACGGCACGCCCTTCCGCGTCGGTTTCGCGCTCTCCAACGAGTTCTCCGATCACGTCACCGAGCGCGTCAACTACCTCTACCTCGCGCATTCGAAGCTCAGGAACGCCTCCTACGGACCGGAACTGCTGGTCGGCGACCTGCCGGCGGACATCCGCGGCACCTCGAAAATCCTGCGTGGCGGCAAGACGCTGTGGGAAAAGCCGTTCCTGTCTGGCGAGGCGAACATGTCGCACACCATCGCCAATCTCGAGCACCACCATTTCAAGTACACGCTGTTCCGCCAGCCCGGCGACGTGCACATCCACATGTTCGGCACCGCGACGCTCTCCTTCGCGGATGGCGTGAAGACCGAGGAAGGCGACGTCTTTGAGATCTCCGCCCCCGACTTCGGCCTGCCGCTGCGCAACCCGCTGAAGATCGAGGCGCCGGAGGATGTCGCGGTAAGGGCGCTCTGACGCGGCGGGACCCGCCGAAGCGACCACATGCCACGCGTTCGTGACTGGAGCGCGGACAGGCGCGCGTCTATAAGCTGCCCGCGAGCAATCGGGCGAAGCTGAATGGCGCTGGATGTCGGCTATGTGAGCGCAATAGGGGCGGGGGCGCTGTCCTTCCTGTCGCCCTGCGTGCTGCCGCTCGTGCCGCCTTATCTCTGCTACATGGCCGGGGTTTCGGTCGACGATTTTCGCACCAACACCATCGAAGCCGCGCGGTCGGGCGTGCGCACGGCGCTGCTTCTGTCCTCGCTTGCCTTCGTGCTCGGTTTCACCACGGTTTTCGTGGCGCTCGGCGCCGGCGCCTCGACCATCGGCCGCCTGCTGCGCGTCTGGCAGGAGCCGCTGGCGATCGCGGCCGGCGTGCTCATCATCATCATGGGTCTGAATTTCCTCGGCGTGATCCGCATCCCGTTCCTCTTGCGGGACGCCCGCTTCCATGCGCAGGGAAGACCCGCGAACGCGATCACGGCCTATGTCATGGGCCTCGCCTTCGCTTTCGGCTGGACGCCCTGCATCGGCCCGGTGCTGGGTCCGATCCTGACGCTCGCCGGGGGCCGCGAGACGGTGGGCGAAGGCGCGCTACTGCTCTTCGCCTATTCGATAGGCCTCGGAATCCCCTTCCTGATCGCCGCGCTGTTTTCCAGTGCCTTCATGCGCTTCCTGCAGCGCTTCCGCATCCATCTCGGCCGCGTCGAAAAGGTGATCGGCGGATTGCTGGTGATCGCCGGCGTGCTGTTCCTCACCGGTGGTGTGCAAACCGCAGCCTACTGGCTGCTGGAGGCATTTCCGGGACTGGCGCGGCTGGGTTGATTGGGCATTGGCCAAGCCGAATTGCGCCACCCAAACTGCTGGCGCATAGCGCGGTCGCCCTGTACTGCTGCTGACTGACGGTTCGCCTCTGCGTCCCGACCAGGAGTCTTGCACAAATGTTCAAACAGCTCCTCGCTGCCGCTCTGGCCGGTCTTTCCGTTTGCCTATCCTTGATCCAGCCGGCGAGCGGAGAAGAGCCCGTCACGATCGAAAGCCGCTACGCGGATGTGAACGGCGTGCGCTTGCACTATCTTGCGGCCGGCGCCGGCGATCCCGTCGTGCTGTTGCATGGATATGCGCAGAACAGCCACATGTGGCGGCCACTGATTGCCGAACTTGCCAAGACGCATCTGGTGATAGCGCCCGACCTTCGCGGCTTCGGCGAGTCGGACAAGCCGGACAGCGGCTACGACAAGAAATCCATGGCGCAGGACATTCACGCCCTGACCACGTCGCTGGGCATTTCAAAAGTAGGGGTCGCCGGTCACGATATCGGTTTGATGGTCGCCTATGCCTACGCCGCCCAGTATCCCGCCGACGTAAGCCGCATCGCGCTAATGGACGCTTTTCTGCCGGGTGTAGGCGACTGGACACATGTCTGGCTGCTTCGCGATCTCTGGCATTTCCACTTCTATGGCAAGACGCCATTAGCCTTGGTCGACGGGCGCGAGCGCATCTATTTCGAGCATTTCTGGAACGATTTCGCCGCCGATCCCGAACACTCCGTGTCGGAGGCCGATCGTGTATTTTATGCGCAGGCATACGGGCAGCCCGGCGCGATGAAGGCCGGTTTCGAGGTATTCCGCGCCTTTGAGCAGGACGGCAAGGATTTCGCCGAGTTTGCCAAGACCAAGCTGACCATGCCCATGCTGGTGCTCAGCGGCGAAAAGGCCGGTGGGCAATTCCTGATCGATCAGGGACGCATGGTGGACGACAATGTCGAAGGGGTTTTGGTCATCGGTTCCGGCCACTGGCTGATCGACGAGGCGCCGGGCTAGGTCATTCCCAAGCTGGTGGAGTTTTTCTCCAACTAGGCAAGATCCGGCCCAAAATCCTCCAGGATTGGAGACGTATGGCAGCGGTGATAGAACTCAGGCGAATCCCGCCGCCGTCTCCCGGAAAGCCGCCATGACCTCCAGAACCTGCCTGTCGATCATCCTTGCCGCCGGCGAGGGCACGCGGATGAAAAGCGCAAAACCGAAAGTCCTGCACGAGATCGCCTGTTTGCCGATGGTCGCGCATGTCGCGGCCGCGGCGAAGAAGGCCGGCGGCGGCGATGTCGCGCTGGTCGTCGGGTACGGCGCGGACGAGGTGCGCAAGGCCGCCGCCCGACTGAACCCTGCGCCGGAGATTTTCGTCCAGGAGCAGCGCCTCGGTACCGGGCATGCGGTGCTGGCGGCACGCACGGCCATCGCGCGCGGCGATGACGACCTGCTTGTCATGTTCGGCGACACGCCGCTGATCGAGGCCGAGCCGCTGCTTGCTGCAAGGCAGAAGCTCGCCGAGGGTGCCGCGGTCGCCGTCGTCGGCTTCCGCCCCGCCGATCCGGCCGGCTACGGCCGCCTGATCGAGAAGGACGGCAAGCTGGTCGCCATCCGCGAGGTGAAAGACGCGTCGGAGGCCGAGAAGAAGATCGGCTTCTGCAATGGCGGGCTGATGGCGATTTCCGGCAAACATGCGCTGGCGCTGCTCGATGCGGTCGGCAACCGGAACGCCAACAGCGAGTACTATCTCACCGATATCGTCGAGATCGCGCATGCGCGCGGCCTCAACGTCGTCGCAATCGAGGCGAGTGCGGAAAGCGTGCTCGGCATCAACAACCGCGCCGAGCTGGCGCAGGCGGAAGCCATCTGGCAGCGCCGCCGGCGCCATGCCGCGATGCTATCAGGCGTCACGCTGATCGCGCCCGAAACCGTGTTTTTCTCGCACGACACCGAGATCGGCCAGGACACGCTGGTCGAGCCGAACGTCTGGTTCGGTCCCGGCGTGAAAATCGCATCGGGCGCGACGATCCACGCCTTCAGCCACATCGAGGGGGCAACGATCGCCACCGGCGCGCAGGTCGGACCCTTCGCGCGGCTGCGCCCCGGCGCCGACTTGCACGAAAAGGCCAAGGTCGGCAATTTCTGCGAGGTGAAGAAGGCGACCGTCGAGAAGGGCGCGAAGGTCAACCATTTGACCTATATCGGCGACGCGCGCGTCGGCGCCGGGGCCAATATCGGCGCGGGCACCATCACCTGCAACTATGACGGCTTCGGCAAGCATTTCACCGACATCGGGGCCGGCGCCTTCGTCGGCTCGAACTCGTCGCTGATCGCCCCCGTCACACTCGGCGACGGCGCCTATATCGCGTCGGGCAGCGTCATTACCGACGACGTGGAGGCCGACGCGCTGGCGTTTGGTCGCACTCGCCAGAAGACCATCCCCGGCAAGGGCAAGGAGCTGCGCGAACGCTTCGCGGCGGCCGCGGCGGCGAAGAAGAAATGAATCGATCCCGGTAACGCGATCTCAATGGCCCTGTGCCAGAAATCCGGCTGAAACGGAACGAAACGCAAATTGACTTCCGCCGCGTCCGGGCTCTCCGTAAATAGCCGTTGACGGCAAGTCGGGACGGAATCGGGCCGGGAATCGGGACAGGTCAGCATGTGCGGGATCGTAGCTATAGTCGGCCATTCGCCGGTTGCACCGCTCATCGTCGATGCGCTGAAGCGCCTCGAATATCGCGGCTATGACTCGGCCGGCGTCGCCACGATAGATCATGGCGAGCTCGGCCGCCGCAGGGCCGAGGGCAAGCTCGTCAACCTGGAACGCCGCCTGCAGGGCGAGCCACTGGGCGGCACCATCGGCATCGGTCACACCCGCTGGGCGACCCACGGCGTGCCCAACGAGACCAACGCGCATCCGCATTTCTCCAACGGCGTCGCCATCGTCCACAACGGCATCATCGAGAACTTCGCCGAGCTGCGTGAGGAACTGCAGCGCGACGGCTATGAATTCGCCTCGCAGACCGACACCGAGGTCGTCGCGCATCTCATCGCGCGCGAACTGGCCGGTGGCGCAAAACCCGTCGAGGCCGCCCACAATGCGCTGAAGCGCCTGCAGGGCGCGTTCGCGCTGGCCATCATGTTCACCGGAGACGAGGATCTGATCGTCGGCGCCCGCAACGGCCCGCCGCTCGCGGTCGGCCACGGCGAGGGCGAGATGTTCCTGGGATCGGACGCCATCGCGCTGGCGCCCTTCACCAACTCGATCACCTATCTCGAGGACGGCGACTGGGCGGTGGTGCGCCGCAACGAGATCACCATCTTCGACATGGAAGGACGCAAGGTCGAACGCAAGCGCCAGCAGTCGCTCGGCACCTCCTTCATGGTCGACAAGGGCAACCACCGGCATTTCATGGAGAAGGAGATCCATGAGCAGCCGGAGGTCATCGGCCACACGCTCGCCCACTATCTGGATTTCACCAGCGGCACCTCGAAGCCGCTCGACCTGCCCTTCGATTTCGCAAAACTCGACCGCATCGCCATCTCGGCCTGCGGCACCGCTTATCTCGCCGGCCTGATCAGCAAATACTGGTTCGAGCGTTACGCGCGGCTGCCGGTCGACATCGATATCGCCTCGGAGTTCCGCTACCGCGAGATGCCGATCTCGAAGGACAGCGCGGCCTTCTTCGTCTCGCAGTCGGGCGAGACGGCCGACACGCTGGCCTCGCTGCGCTATTGCCGCAAGGCCGGCGTGCCGATCGGCGCCATCGTCAATGTCCGCGAATCCACAATCGCGCGCGAGTCCGATGTCGTGTTGCCGACGCTTGCCGGCCCCGAGATCGGCGTCGCCTCTACAAAAGCCTTCACCTGCCAGCTTTCCGTCCTGGCGTCGCTCGCCGTTCGCGCCGCCAGCGCCCGCGGCACGATCACGGCGGACGAGGAGAGGGCGATGGTGCGCAGCCTCTCCGAAGCGCCGCGCTACGCCACCCAGGTGCTGAAGCTCGAAGGCCAGATCGAGAAGGTCGCGCGCGAGCTTTCGCACTACAAGCATGTGCTCTATCTCGGCCGCGACACCAACTACCCTTTGGCCATGGAAGGCGCGCTGAAACTCAAGGAAATCAGCTACATACACGCGGAAGGTTATGCGGCAGGCGAACTGAAGCATGGGCCGATCGCGCTGATTGACGAGAAGATGCCGGTGATCGTGATCGCGCCGCACGACCGGATCTTCGACAAGACGGTCTCCAACATGCAGGAGGTCGCGGCGCGCGGCGGCAAGATTATCCTGATCACGGACCGGAAGGGCGCCGCCAACGCCACCGTGAAGACGATGGAGACCATCGTGCTGCCCGACGTGCCGGAGTTCATCGCGCCGATTATTTACGCCCTGCCGATCCAGCTGCTCGCCTACTACACGGCGGTATTCATGGGCACCGACGTCGACCAGCCGCGCAATTTGGCGAAGTCGGTGACGGTCGAATAGCGGTTCATCGCACTCAAGCGATATCGCGATCTCGTCAAAGATTGTCGGGCCGTGTACTCATTGATCGGGAACGCGCGGAAAGCCTGTTGTGACGAACAAGGTCGATGTCCTTGATGCCGTCGTAGTCGGTGCCGGTTGGGCAGGGCTCGGCGTCAGCCATGCGCTGAAACAACAAGGCCTCAGTCATCACGTATTGGAACGGGGCCGCGTCGGCGAAACCTGGCGTACTCAAAGGTGGGACTCGTTCCGCATGAACACGCCAAACGTGCAGACCGTCATGCCTGGAGACAGCTATGACGGCACGGATCCCGACGGTGTTTTGACCCGCGACGCCTTTGTCGCGCTTCTGGAGGACTTCGCTCAGCGGAACAGTCTTCCAGTTGAGCAAAACTGCCCAGTGATCGAACTTGCCGCCGGACCAGAAAACGGAGTCTACCGTCTGACCACCTCGCGCGGGAAGCTTGCCGCGCGGAACGTGGTTGTCGCCAGTGGTAGCTTGAACGTTGCGCGGCGTCCACAGTGGGCGGCGGCATTGCCGCCCAGCCTTCATCAGATAGACGCTTCCGACTACCGCAGCGCAACCGATCTACAAAAGGGGGCGGTGTTGGTTGTGGGGGGCGGCCAATCGGGCTGTCAGATAGCCGAGGACCTGGCGGAGGCCGGGCGAACCGTTTTCCTTTCGACAAGCCGGATCGGCCGACTTCCGAGGCGTTATCGCGGACGAGACATCATGATCTGGCTCGTCCAGAGCGGGTTTCTTGACGTTCGGCGGGAGCAAATCATTCAAATGCTGGGCCGCATTCCAGCCAGGGGCGTTCTTGGCTCGACGCATACTATGAGTTTTCAGTCCCTCAGTGCTCGAGGCGTCGTCCTGCTCGGTCGGTTTACCGGCGTCCAGAATGTTGGCCAGCTCACCTTCACCGATGATGTGGATGACCATCTCCGCTTCGCGGACGAGGCGTCCGCGAACGTTAAACGACAGATCGACGAGTTCATCGCGCGTGCCGGAATCGACGCGCCCGCCGCGGAGCCCGATCCGGCGGAGATCGTCACTCCAAGGTTGCCGAACCCACCAATACACACGCTTGATCCCGCCGCGAGCGGCATTACGACGGTGATTTGGTGCACCGGCTTTCGGGGAGACTTTGGCTGGATGCAGCTTCCCGGAGTGCTCGATGCCGAGGGACAACCGTTGCAGGAGGACGGCGTCACGGCCCTGCCTGGCATATATTTCGCCGGCCTGGACTTTGGCTCGACTCGCAAATCGGGAATAATATTGGCGATCGCCGACGAGGCGCCCCGCCTCGTCGGACGTTCATCGGATGCGGGTCATGCGATACCTGCCGCGGGATCAGTTCCTTAACTTCGCTGTTCCAAAGCTGGCGCCGCTTCACTATCTTGCAGTGCGAGAGAAGCGGTGACCGATGTCTGAAACTCCGAGCGTCATATCCGGCATGACCCGGCTCAGGAACTATTTCCTGACCGGCTTCATCGTCAGCGCGCCGCTCGCCATCACGGTCTACATCGTCTGGTCGTTCATCGGCTGGATCGATTCCTGGGTGAAGCCCTATATCCCGACTGCCTACAGCCCCGACACCTATCTGCCTTTCGCGGTGCCGGGATTCGGCCTGCTGGTGGCGATCTTTGTCATCACCATGATCGGTTTCCTGGCGGCCAACATCGTCGGCCGGTCGATCGTTTCGGTCGGTGAGCGCCTGCTCGAGCGCATGCCGCTGGTGCGCGGCGTCTACAAGGCGCTGAAGCAGATATTCGAGACGGTTCTTTCCAACAAGAACGAGATGTTCCGGCAGGTCGGCCTGGTCGAATATCCGCGCAAGGGCGTCTGGTCGCTGGTTTTCGTCGCCACTGAAAAGATGACGGAGATCAACGCCAAGTTGGACAAGGAAGGCGACCCGCTGATCGCCGTGTTCATGCCGTGCACGCCGAACCCGACCACCGGCTTCCTGATGTATGTCTATCGCTCCGAGATCGTGCTCCTCGACATGACGATCGAGGACGGCGCCAAGCTGATCGTTTCTGCCGGCCTCGTCGCGCCGGAATACAAGCGCAAGGTGGTCACCAAGGACGGCGCGCCGATCGATGTCGCGCTGGCTAACCCGACGGTGGAGAAGGTCTCCAACGTCAGGTTCAAGTGAGACGCGCCACGTCGTAGGCCTCACCCCGCCCGCAACAACCTTACCGCCTCGTCGCGCCCGAACAGATAGAGCAGCACGCGCAGCGCCTGGCCTCGTTCGGTTTGGAGGTCGGGATCGCGGGCAAGGATGAGCCTGGCGTCGTCGCGCGCCACCTCCAGGAGGTCGGCGTGGAACTCGATGCGCGCCACCTGGAAGCCCGGCGTGCCGGACTGCCTTGTGCCGAGCAGTTCACCTTCGCCGCGCAGCTTGAGGTCTTCCTCGGAGATCAGGAAGCCGTCCTCGGTGTCGCGCATCACCGAGAGCCGCTTTTTCGCGGTTTCGCCGAGCGGGTCCTTGTAGAGCAGAACGCAGGAGGAAGGCTTGTCGCCGCGCCCGACGCGGCCGCGCAATTGGTGAAGCTGCGCCAGCCCGAAACGCTCGGCATGCTCGATCACCATGATCGTCGCGTCCGGCACGTCGACGCCGACCTCGATCACGGTCGTGGCGACGAGGATCTTCGTCTCGCCCTCCTTGAAGGCGCGCATCGCCTCGTCCTTCTCAGCGCCCTTCATGCGCCCGTGGACCAGACCTACGATGTCGCCGAACTCCTGCTTCAGGATTGCAAAGCGGTCCTCGGCAGAGGTCAGCTTGATCTCCTCGGACTCTTCGACCAACGGGCAGATCCAGTAGACCTTCTGGCCCTCCGCTACCGCGTCGGAAATCCGCCCGATCAGTTCGTCCAACCGGTCGAGCGGCAGTGTAACCGTGCGGATCGGCCGCCGCCCGGCGGGTTTTTCTGTGAGCCGCGACACGTCCATGTCGCCGAAGGCGGTCAGCACCAGTGTTCGCGGGATCGGCGTCGCCGTCATCACCAGCATGTCGGGCGCGTCGCCCTTGGCGGTGATCGCCAGCCGCTGGTGCACGCCGAAGCGGTGCTGCTCGTCGACCACCGCAAGCACCAGGTCGCGAAACTTCACCGGCTCCTGGAACAGCGCATGGGTGCCGACCACCATGTCGATCGACCCGTCTTCCAGCCCGGCGAGCGTGGCCGAGCGCTCGCGGCCCTTTTCGCGGCCGGTCAGGATCGCAACCTTCAGCCCGGCACGCTCGGCGAGCGGCGTGATGGTTGCCAGATGCTGCCGCGCCAGGATTTCGGTCGGGGCCATCAGCGCCGCCTGTCCGCCGGCCTCGACCGCGCGCGCCATGGCAAGCAGCGCAACGACGGTCTTGCCGGAACCGACATCGCCCTGCAGAAGCCTGAGCATGCGCTCCGGCTCGGCGAGGTCGGCGTTGATCTCGGCGAGCGCGAATTCCTGCGAGCCGGTCAGCGAATAGGGCAGGGCCTTGCGGATCGCGTCCTCGATCCTGCCGTCGCCCTTGAGCGGCCGGCCCGACAGCCGGCGGACATGCGTCCGGGTCAGCGCCAGCGAAAGCTGCCCGGCCAGGAACTCGTCATAGGCAAGCCTGCGCCACGCCGCACCTTCGGGCGACAGATCGATCGGATCGGACGGATCGTGCAGGCGCTCCAGCGCCGCCGCGAAGGCCGGAAAGCTATGCTTTTTCGCCACCGTCGGATCGAGCCAGTCGGGCAGTTCGGGGAGCCGCCCGAGCGCCTGGCCGATAGCCCGGCGCAACACCTTGCCCGACAGCCCCGCCGTCAGCGGATAGACCGGCTCGACCAGCGGCAGGCTAGCCGCGTCCGACAGCGGCGCGATGTGGTCGGGATGCACCATGGATGGCCGGCCGTTGAACCACTCCATGCGGCCCGACACGACGACATGCTCGCCGACCGGCATCTGCTTTTCCAGATAGGCCGCATGCGCGTGGAAGAAGGTCAGTGCGATCTCGCCCGTATCGTCATGCGCGTACACCCGGTACGGCACCGAGCGGTTGCCCCGCGGCGGCGGCTGATGCCGGTCGATCCTGACCTCCAGTGTCACGATCGCGCCCTCCGCGGCCAGCGCGATGCCCGGCCGGTTGCGCCGGTCGATCACCG
The DNA here is from genome assembly GCF_040049215.1 of Mesorhizobium sp. KR9-304. Lineage (NCBI taxonomy): Bacteria > Pseudomonadati > Pseudomonadota > Alphaproteobacteria > Hyphomicrobiales > Phyllobacteriaceae > Mesorhizobium > Mesorhizobium sp. KR9-304. The sequence goes on from NZ_JBDZDN010000007.1 coordinate 146,308, forward strand.
AATGCGGCAGCACGAAGAGCAGGTCGCCGACCCGCGCCGACCGATCCCCCAGGTCCGCCGGCACCACCTTCTCGATCATGGTCGCGACCTTCGGCCCGACTCCCTCAAGCGAGGTGATCGGCGCAAACAGCGGGTCGAGCAGGGACGGGCGCATTTTGTCAGCTTAGGCGGCGCGGACGGCCCCGCAAAGCTGACAACGGCGTCTGTCCACGCTATATGCGCCGCTCATCATGGATTTGGACGGGCAATGAGCGGGACGGCGCGATCGAGCGAGGGACTGGACGGGCGGCGGCGCAAGCTCCTCTTCCGCTCCTGGCATCGCGGCATCCGCGAGATGGATCTGATCCTCGGCGGCTTTGCCGATGCCGCCATCGCCACCTTGACCGAAGCCGAACTGGACCAATATGAGCATCTGCTCGAACTGCAGGACGCCGACCTCCTGTCCTGGTTCACGCGCGAGCACCCCGTTCCCGCCGCTTTCGATACGCCCTTGCTGACGAAGATCATGGCCTCCCGGCCTGTGTGAAAAGCGATATCCGCCTGAAGATTGAATCCATGAGCCTGCTCGAAAAAATCGGCCTGCCCAAAGGCAGAACCGGCCAGTTCATCGTCGACGGCGTCGCCGACGGCTTCGAGGCCTTCGCGCTCGCCTCGGCGGCGGCCGAGGCCGCGCCCGACGGCCCGCTGCTCTTCGTCGCGCGCGACGGCCAGCGGCTGCCGGCGATCATCGAGGCACTCGCCTTTGTCGCGCCCGACCTGCCTGTCCTCGAATTCCCCGCCTGGGACTGCCTGCCCTACGACCGCGTCTCGCCCGGCGCCGACGCCGCCGCGCGCCGCCTCGACGGGCTGTCGGCGATGGCGGCGCTGCGAAAGGACCCGCACCGGGCGATCATCCTCACCACCGCCAACGCGCTCCTCCAGCGCATCCCGCCGGCAGAAGTGATCGAGGCACAGGCCTTTCGCGCAAAGCCCGGCAGCAACGTCAACATGAACGCGCTGATCGCGCGGTTGGAGAAATCCGGCTTCGAGCGCGTGCCGACGGTGCGCGACGTCGGCGAGTTCGCCGTGCGCGGCGGCATCCTCGACCTCTACGCGCCGGGCGCCGACGAGGCGCTGCGCCTCGACTTCTTCGGCGACACGCTGGAGACGATCCGCGCCTTCGACGTCGCCACCCAGCGCACCACCGGCACGCGCCCGCAAGTGTCGCTGCAGCCGATGACCGAGGTCACGCTGACGCCGGAGACGATCAGCCGCTTCCGCCGCAACTACATCGAGGCGTTTGGCGCGCCGTCGCGCGACGACGGCCTCTACGCAGCGATCAGCGAGGGGCGCCGCTTCGCCGGCATGGAGCACTGGCTGCCGTTTTATTACGACCGCCTCGACACGCTGTTCGACTACCTGCCCAGCGCGCCCGTCATCTTCGACCATCTCGCGCATGAGGCGATCGACGAGCGCCACAAGCTCATCCTCGATTATTACGAGGCGCGCCGCCAGCAGTCGGGCAGCGCGCTCAAGGATGCGGTCCCGTATAAACCAACGCCGCCCGGCCTGCTCTATCTGACGCCCGAAGACGTCGCCGCCACGCTGGCGGATCATCTCTCGGTCGAACTCACGCCTTTCGACACGCCCGACGCGGGCCTGCGCACGGTGCTGCATGCCGGCGCCCGCGCCGGCGAGAATTTCGCCGAGCACCGCGCCGACCCCAACGCCAACGTTTTCGACGCTGCGGTCAAGCACATCGCCGCCGTCCGATCGGCGAAACGGCGCGTCGTCATTGCCGGCTGGACCGAGGGCTCGCTCGACCGGCTGACGCAAATCCTCGCCGAGCACAATCTCGGCAACATCAAGCCGGTCGCGACACTGGCCGAGGTGGACAAGCTGGGGGCGGGGCAGGCGGGCGCCGCCGTCCTGCCGCTGGAATCGGGCTTCGAGACGGATCGTCTCGTGGTCGTCGCCGAGCAGGACATTCTGGGCGACCGCCTCGTGCGCCGCTCGAAGAAGCGGAAAAAGGGCTCCGATTTCATCGCCGAGGCCTCGGCACTGTCGGCCGGCGACATCGTCGTCCATGCCGACCACGGCATCGGCCGTTTCGTCGGGCTGAAGACCATCGAAGCCGCTGGCGCGCCTCACGACTGCCTGGAAATCCACTATGCCGGCGACGGCCGGCTCTATCTGCCGGTCGAAAACATCGAGCTTTTGTCGCGTTATGGCTCGGAGGGCACGGAAGCGGTGCTCGACAGGCTCGGCGGCGGCGCCTGGCAGTCGCGCAAGGCGAAGCTGAAGAAACGCCTGCTCGAAATGGCGGGCCAACTCATCCGCATTGCGGCCGAGCGCAAGATGCGCACCGCCGCCGCATTCAACCCGCCGGACGGCCTCTACGGCGAGTTTTCCGCGCGTTTCCCCTATGAGGAGACCGACGACCAGCAGACAGCGATCGACTCCGTTCTCGACGACCTCTCCGCCGGCCGTCCGATGGACCGGCTGGTCTGCGGCGACGTAGGGTTCGGAAAGACGGAGGTCGCGCTGCGCGCGGCCTTCGTAGCCGCCATGGAAGGCTTCCAGGTCGCTGTCGTCGTTCCGACTACGCTGCTTGCCCGACAGCATTTCAAGACCTTCTCGCAGCGCTTCTCCGGGCTTCCCGTCACCGTTCGCCAGGCTTCGCGCCTGGTCGGCGCGAAGGAACTTGCCGAGACGAAAAAGGGTATCGCCGATGGCACGGTCGACATCGTCGTCGGCACCCACGCCTTGCTCGGCAGCGCCATCTCCTTCAGGAACCTCGGCCTGCTGATCGTCGACGAGGAGCAGCATTTCGGCGTCAAGCACAAGGAGCGGCTGAAGGAGCTGAAGAGCGACGTGCATGTGCTGACGCTCTCGGCCACGCCCATCCCGCGGACGCTCCAACTGGCGCTAACCGGCGTGCGCGAGCTTTCGCTGATCGCTACGCCGCCTGTCGACCGCATGGCGGTCCGCACCTTCATCTCGCCCTTCGATCCGTTGGTCATCCGGGAGACGCTGCTGCGCGAGCGCTATCGCGGCGGCCAGAGTTTTTATGTCGTGCCGCGCATCAGCGATCTCCAGGAAATACATGATTTCCTTCACCAATCTGTTCCAGAGCTGAAGGTCGGGACCGCTCACGGCCAGATGCCGGCCGGCGAACTCGACGACATCATGAACGCCTTCTACGACGGCCAGTACGACGTGCTGCTCTCCACCACCATCGTCGAATCCGGGCTCGACATCCCGACCGCCAACACCCTCATCGTCCACCGCGCCGACATGTTCGGCCTGGCCCAGCTCTACCAGCTCAGGGGCCGCGTCGGCCGTTCGAAGCTGCGCGCCTATGCGCTGTTCACCCTTCCCGCCAACCGTAAACTCACCGACACCGCCGACCGCCGCCTGAAAGTGCTGCAGTCGCTCGACACGCTGGGCGCCGGCTTCCAGCTCGCCAGCCACGACCTCGACATACGCGGCGCCGGCAATCTGCTCGGCGAGGAACAGTCCGGCCATATCAAGGAGGTCGGCTTCGAGCTCTACCAGCAGATGCTGGAGGAGGCGGTGGCCGAGATCCGCGACACCGGCGAGCCGGTCGACGGCGGCTGGTCGCCGCAGATCACCGTCGGCACGGCGGTCATGATCCCCGAAAGCTATGTGCCCGACCTGCAGCTTCGGCTCGCGCTCTACCGTCGCCTTGGCGACCTTGAGACGACGGAAGAAATCGACGCCTTCGGCGCCGAGCTCATCGACCGCTTCGGCCCGCTGCCGGACGAGGTGCAGCACCTGTTGAAGATTGTCTTCATCAAGGTGCTCTGCCGCCAGGCGAACGTCGAAAAGCTCGACGCCGGACCGAAGGGTGTCGTCATCCATTTCCGCGAGAAGAAGTTCCCAGATCCTGTCGGCCTTGTCCGCTACATCGGCGAACAGGGTTCGCTGGCGAAGATCAGGCCCGACCAGAGCGTCGTCTTCATGCGCGACTGGCCGAACGCCGAGAAGCGCTTGGCCGGCTCGGCCGTCGTCATGACGCAGCTCGCGCGCATGGCGGCGAAGGCGGCGTAAAGCGATGCCCGGCGAAACGAATCTGCGAAAACTGCTCGGCTCCATGTCTCCGGAACTGCTGCCTGATATCTACGTCTTCGCAACGCTTCCGTCGGGTGCACCCGCGCCCGACGACCTCGATCCCGTCATGATCTTCCGCGAGCGCGAGGGCGCCACGCTCATCCTTCGCGAGGAAGAGGCGAGGGCGGCCGGGCTCGCCGCCGTCTTCCCGAGCCGGATGATCACGCTGAACGTGCACTCGTCGCTCGATGCCGTCGGCTTCATCGCGGCGATTGCGACACGTCTGGCGTCGGCCGGCATGGGCGTCAACCCGGTCGCGGGTTTCTTCCACGACCACCTCTTCGTGCCGGCCGAACGGGCGGACGAGGCGGTGGCGATCCTGAACGCGTTCGCGGTCGAGAACCGCTACTGACACGAGGTGATGCCTCAGCTCGCCTTTTCCAGGTCACCGCGCGCCTTGGCCGCCGCGATTTGCCTGATGGCGTCGGTCAGCGTCGAAACGTCCTGAGCGCCCATGACGGCGTATTTGCCCTCGAACAGGAAGCAGGGCACGCCGGTGACGCCCATGCGAGACGCGGTCGCAGCCTCGTTGGCCACAGCGTCGCGGTCGGCGTCGCTGGCGAGCAGGCTCTCGACCACCGCCGCATCCATGCCGGCCTCGCGCGCGGCCTCCACCAGAACCGCATGGTCGCCGATATTCCTGCCACGCTCGAAATAGGCCTTGAACAGGTCGCGCACCAGCTTGTTTTGAACCTCCGGGCCGCTGGTTCCCGCCCAGCGGATCACCCTATGCGCGTCGAGCGTATTGGGCGACACTTTGATCGCGTCGAAGGCATAGTCGATGCCTACGTCCCGGCCGAGCGCCTCGAGCCTGGCGTGCGCCTCGCTGAGACGGCTCTCGTCGCCGAACTTGGCGCGCATATAGGCCTTGCGGCCCATGCCCTCGGGCGGGATCGTCGGATCGAGCTGGAACGGCCGCCAGGTCACGGCGATATCCACATCGGGGGCGGCCGCAATCGCCTGGTCGAGGCGCTTCTGGCCGAGGAAGCACCACGGGCAGACCACGTCGGACACCACGTCGATCGTGAGTTTCAGGCGGTCGTCAGCCAATTTGTCCATCCTTCAATCCTGTTCGCGCCACCAGGTCGGCAGTTGCGATCCCTGCAGCGGCGTCATCTCCGGCCGTTCGATGCGTTTCCAGCGCGCGATCCATTGTTCCGGCTTGAAATAGAGGGGAACGACGTAGGCGCCACTCAAAAGTACGCGATCATAAGCCCGCACGGCATCGATGAAGTCGTCTCGCTCTCGCGCATTGATCAGCGCCTCGATCATCGCGTCGACCGCCGGATCGGCCACGCCCGCATAGTTGAAGGTACTTGGCGTGTCTCTGGCCGCAGAACCCCAACGACCGAGTTGTTCGACGCCCGGCGACAGCGACGGCGTGTAGTTGAAGAACATGGCATCGAAGTCGTAGTCCTTCTGCCGCTCAACGAACTGTGCCGCGTCAACCGACCTGATCGACACCGCTATGCCGAGCTTCGCCAGCGTCTGCTGATAGGCGATCGCTACCTGCTGGTTCTCGTTGCTCTTCAGCATGATCTCGAAGGTGACCGGCTTGCCGTCCGGCGCCATCAAGCGCCCATCCTTCAGCACATAGCCCGCCTCTTTCAACTTGCCGAAGCCGACGCGCATGAAGGCACGGTCGAGTCCGCTGCCGTCAGACACGGGCGGTGTCCAGCCATTGGCCATGATCTCCGGCGTCACGGCGGCGGGGAAGGGCGCCAGCAGCGCCCTCTCGGCCTCACTCGCCGGCCTGCCGTGGGAGGAGAGTTCCGAATTATCGAAGTAGCTCTTGGTGCGTGTATAGGCGCCGGAGAACAGCGTCCGGTTCGCCCATTCGAAGTCGAAGAGGTCGATCAGCGCGACGCGCAGCTTCGGGTTCTGGAAGACTGACCGTCTGGTGTTCATGACGATGCCGAGCATCCCCGACGGCAGCCGCGTCCTGATCGCCTCCTTGACGATGTCACCGCGCATCACCGCCGGGAAATCATACTGGCTCGCCCAGCGGCCGCTGTTCTCGTCGATGAACACATCGACCAACCCCTTCTTGAACGCCTCGAACATGGCATTCTCGTCCCGGAAATAGGTCAGCGTGACAGTGTCGTAATTATCGAAGCCCGTCTTCGAGGGGATGTCCTTCGCCCAGTAATCCGGGTTGCGCCGAAAGGTCAGCGAGTCGCCCGCCCTCACAGTTTCCAGCCGGTAGGGACCGCTGCCGATCATGGGCTTCAGCGTCGACTTGTCGAAGGTTTCAGGATCGATTGCGTGTTTGGGGAGGATTGGGGACAGGCCGAGGGTCAGCGGCAGCTCGCGGTCGGGCTGCTTGAAGGTAAAACGCACACCACGCTCGCCCACCTTCTCGATCTTGGCTAGCCTGCTCGCGGTCACAGCGAAGGGGCGCGGCAAACCCTTTTCTGCCAGCAGTTCGAACGAAAATATCACGTCCTCGGGCGTCACCGACTGGCCGTCGGAAAACTTGGCACGCTCATCGAGGGTGAATTCAGCGAAGGTACGGTCATCGTCCGTTTCGATCGTCTTGGCCAGCAGAGGATACATAGTGAAAGGTTCGTCGGCGGAGCGCATCATCAGCGACTCGAAGACGTTGTTGCCAAAGATGAGATCGCGGCTGCCGCGCGCGCCGCTGCCCTGCACGATGAACGGATTTATGCTGTCGAACGTGCCGATCCAGGCATAGTTGACCGCGCCTCCCTTCGGCGCATCCGGATTGGCATAGGGCAGGTGCGTGAAATCGGCTGGCAGCGCCGGCTCGCCGTGCATGGCGATGGCGTGGGAAGGCTGGGCGCCGGCGGTCGCGCCCCACGGCAGCGCGGACAGAACCAGCATCAGGCTCAGAACCAGGCGTCGCATGAAAAGTCTCCCGAAGCGCGGGCCTTGTTGATTCGCCGCCGAACCTATCACGGCTCGGCGACAAGTGGCTTGCGCGCGGAAAAGGCTGCGCCGGACTGGATTCGCCGCTCCGCCCGGTGTACAGGCGGGGCGAAGTCATCCTGTTGCCTCAATTGGACAACAGGTAGCGCAGACGAGCGGTACGAGCCGCGCCCCGGATCAGTTGAGAGGAATCGATCGAGATGACAAGCCTGAAAACCGACGCTTACCGTATTTCGGTCATGGCTGCCGGTGTGATGGGCGTGCTCGCGGCCGGGCTGGCGCCGGCCGGCGCGCAGCAGCAGCAGCAGCAGCCGCAGATTCCGAAGGGCTGGTTCAAGGCCTGCGCCAAGCAGGAAGACGTGGACATCTGCAACGTCCAGAACATCCTCACCGCCAACACCGGTCAGGTCATTACCGGCATCAGCCTGCTCGAACTGAAGGGCAAGGTGAACCGCAAGGTGTTCCAGGTGACTGTGCCGACCGGTCGTCTCGTGCCTCCAGGCATCGGCCTTCAGGTCGACGGCGGCAAGGCGCAGAAGCTTGAATACGTGCTCTGCTTCCCCGACCGCTGCATCGCCGAAGCGCAGCTCTCCGACGCGCTCGTGGCATCCTTCAAAAAGGGCACTGAACTGACGCTGACTTCGGTGAACTCGCAGAACCAGGCCAACCCGGTCAAGGTTTCGCTCAACGGCTTCACCGGCGCGTTCGACGGCCCGCCGCTGCAGCAGTCCGACATCGAGGACCGCCAGAAGAAGCTGCAGGAATTCGTCGCGAAGAACAATGAGGACTTCGCCAAGAAGCTCAAGGAAGAGCAGGACAAGGCCAAGACAGCCAACTGATTCACGGCGCGAAAATGAAAAGCGGGGCGACTGCCCCGCTTTTTCATTGCAGCGTCAGTACCGCTCAGTGCCGCGAAGGCGCCTTCGGCGAATAGTGGCCGTCCGCCGTCCGGTCGAAAAGCTCGCCCAGCTGCGGATGCCGGACCGGCTCGCCTGACTCGTCCTCGAGCAGGTTCTGCTCGGACACATAGGCGATGTATTCCGTCTCCGAATTCTCGGCCAGCAGGTGGTAGAACGGCTGGTCCTTGCGCGGCCGCACCTCTTTCGGGATCGACTGGTACCATTCCTCGGTGTTGTTGAACTGCGGATCGACGTCGAAAACGACCCCCCTGAACGGGAAGAGCCGGTGACGCACCACCTGACCGATTGCAAACTTAGCCGTTTTCATATCGTCCATGGTCCAAGTCTAGCGCCATATTTGGCGCAGTGCGGCATTCAATTCAATCCCGCACGCTTGCCGGACCGGGAAACTCGGTGTTACCGCGGCTAAGAAACCGGAAGAAGCGCGCAGAAAATGTCGGACGTACTGGGTCTCGTTCTGCCGTTTTTCGGCCTGATCTTGCTAGGCTTTTTCGTAGCGCGCATTACCCGCCAGCCGGTCGGGGCGCTCGGCTGGATGAATACGTTCATCGTCTATGTCGCGCTACCGGCGCTCTTCTTCCAGTTGCTCGCCAAAACCCCGTTCGAGCGCCTGGCCGAATGGACCTTCATCCTCGGCGCCATCCTTTCGACCTACACGATCTTCCTGATCATGTTCGCCGGATCGATGCTGTTTGCGGGCCGCAACATCGCCGAATCGACGATCAAGAGCCTCGCGGCGTCCTACGGCAATATCGGCTACATGGGGCCGGGTCTCGCGCTGCTGGTCTTCGGGCCGGAGGCGGCGGTGCCGGTCGCGCTCATCTTCTGCTTCGAGAACATCATACATTTCGCGGTTGCCCCAATGATGATGGCGCTGTCGGGCGGCGAAAAAAACACGCCCCTCCAGCTTGCATACGGCGTCATCCGCAAGATCGTACTGCACCCGTTCATTATCGCCACCGCGTTCGGCGTTGCCGCCGCCTATTTCCATGTCCGGCCGCCTTTGCCGGTCGAGCGCCTGCTGGAATATCTGTCGGCCGCCGCCGCACCCTGTGCGCTGTTCGCGATGGGGGTGACGCTTGCGCTGCGCCCGCTGAAACGGGTGCCTAGGGAACTCGGACCGATCGCGTTCCTGAAGCTGATCCTGCACCCGCTGGTCTGCTACGTCGTGCTGAGCTGGGTCGGCAATTTTTCGGAAATCTGGCTGTTTTCGGCGGTGCTGCTCGCCGCCCTGCCGACCGCCACCAACGTATTCGTGCTTGCCCAGCAATATCATGTCTGGGTGGAGCGGGCCTCCGCCAGCATCCTGCTCACGACCTGCATTTCGGTCGCGACGGTCACCGGCCTGCTCTATCTGATCAAAAGCGGCATGCTACCGCCTGACCTGTTCCCTTAGACCCGACAGCATCGAGGCGAAGCCGCTGCCCGGCTGCAGTCCCTCGCGCATGAACAGCGCCCTCAGCGGTGCGAAGCCGCCCACCATGCCGAGCCCGGCGCTGCGGGCGAGTTGGACCGGCAGCATGTCCGACAGCAGCGACAGGTTGAGCAGGTTGACGGCGCCGGCGCGGGCCAGCACGTCCGGCCGCCGCCTCCGGTCATAGGCCGACAAGGCTCGTTCGGTACCCGGGTCATTTCTGTTTTCCGTAACGATTTGAACGAGATCGCGGACATCCCTGATACCGAGGTTCAGTCCCTGTGCGCCGATCGGCGGGAACACATGCGCCGCCTCTCCAACCAGTGCAACGCGGTTTTGGGCGAAGCGGACGGGCAGCGTCGCGCCAAGCGGATAGACCTGCCGTCCGGGCTCGACGGCGACGCGGCCGAGTATTGACTGCATCTGCTCCTCGACCCGTTCAGAGAGCGACGCGTCATCGAGTGCTGCGAGCTCCTCGGCCGTTTTCGGGTTCACCACCCAGACCAGGCTGGAGCGATCACCGGGCAGGGGCACTTGGGTGAAGGGGCCGGTCTCGGTGTGGAACTCGGTGGAGACGAAGCCGTGGCCGCGGCTGTGCGAGAAATTCAGCACCAGCGCCGCCTGTGGATAGGACCGTGTCGTGACCCTGATGCCCGCTGCCGCGCGCGCGGGCGACAGCCTGCCGTCCGCCGCGACGGCAAGCGCTCCCTCAACGGTGCTCCCGTCGGCCAGCCGCGCAAGGACGCCGCCGCCGCCGATGGTCCAGCTTTCGACCAATACGCGGCGCCACTCGATCGCCGGATGCGCCGCGACGGCCGATTCCAGCGCCGCGTTGAGGTCGCGATTGGGAATGTTGAGGCCAAAATGATCCTCGCCGATCTCTGCCGCGCGAAAGATCACCACCGGGCCGCGGATCAGCCGCTTCGTGGCGTCGGCAATGCGCATCACCTTCAGCGGCGCGGCCCTCGGCCCGATGACGGCGAGAACGCCAAGCCCGTCGAGAAACGCGAGAGCCGGCGTCATCAGCGCGGTCGTGCGCCTGTCGTCGGAGGATGGAGGCGGACCCGCCAGCGTCACCGGCATGCCGATGTCGGCAAGCGCCAGCGCCGCGGTCAGCCCGACCGGCCCCGTGCCGGCGATGATGATCCGTCCGTTCCGTTCCGTGTCCAAGGGCGCGCTCCACAATAACGAAGCCGAGCTATACGGCAGGCTCCGCAGGTTAATCAATGCGACGCTCGGACGCCGGGGGCGGCGATACGGCTTGTGCCGGTCGCGCCCCTGCGATTACTGTCGCTTCGTTTCGCCGGCCCGGCTTGGCCGGAACACGCAATGGGGTTGGCGAGGTCTTTGAAACCCATAAGAAAAGTGACTTGGCCGCAGGCGCGCGCCTTCTCGGTCCACCTGCTGACGGCCTCGGGGTCGTTCCTGGCCTTCCTTTCCCTCGTCGCCGCAAGCGAGGAGCGCTGGACCGCGATGTTCTGGTGGCTGGGCCTCGCGCTCTTCGTCGACGGCATCGACGGGCCGATCGCGCGCAAGCTCGACGTGAAGGAGATCCTGCCCACCTGGTCAGGCGAACTCCTCGACAACATCATCGACTACGTCACCTATGTGCTGATCCCGGCCTTCGCGCTCTACCAGTTCGGACTGATGGGAGAGGGGCTTTCGTTCCTCTCGGCGGCGATCATCGTCGTGTCGAGCGCGATCTATTATGCGGACACGGGGATGAAAACGACGGAGAATTTTTTCAAGGGCTTTCCGGTCGTCTGGAACATGATCGTCTTTACGCTGTTCGTCATCGAGCCGGGCGAATGGGTGTCCTTCGGCGTTGTGGTCATTGCCGGCGTCCTCACCTTCGCGCCGGTGCATTTCCTGCACCCGGTGCGGGTGAAGCGGCTCAGGCCAATCAATCTCGGCATCACGCTCGCCTGGTGCGCCTTCGGGGCGCTGGCGCTGGCCGAGTCCTTCCTGGCGCAGTTCTATACCCAGATCGGCGTGCTGGCCGAAAACGTCAGCGCCTTCACCAAGATTGGCATCGGCGTGACCAGCGTCTATCTTTTCTGCATCGGCGGCGTCATGCAGCTGTTCCCGCACCTCGGTGCGAGAACCGAGCCTGAAAAGTCCTGACCATGTCCAAGGCCATCAAGGTCCACGCCCACGGCGGCCCCGAAGCGCTTTCCTATGAGGACGACGAACCCGGCCGGCCGGGCCCCGGCCAGGTGCTGGTGCGGCATACGGCGATCGGCCTCAACTTCCTCGACACCTATTACCGCAGCGGGCTCTATCCGGCGCCGAACGGCCTTCCGCTGGTTCCGGGCGGAGAGGCGGCAGGCAAGGTCGTCGAAGTCGGCGAGGGCGTCGACTGGCTGAAATCCGGTGACCGCATCGCCTACACGACGCCGCTCGGCGCCTATTGCGAGGAACGCCTGATCCCCGCCGACAAGCTGGTCAAGGTGCCCGACGGAATTTCTGACGAACAGGCGGCGGCCATGATGCTCAAGGGCATGACCGCCGAATATTTGTTGCGCCGCACCTTCAGGGTGAAGCCGGGCGACACGGTGCTTTACCATGCGGCCGCCGGAGGCGTCGGGCTGATCTTCGGCCAATGGGCCAGGCATCTCGGCGCGACCGTCATCGGCACGGCCGGCTCGCCCGACAAGATCGAACTCGCAAAGGCGCATGGCTTCGACCACGTCATCAACTACCGCGAGCAGGATTTCGTCGCGGAGGTAAAGCACATCACCAGCGGCAAGCTCTGCGATGTCGTCTACGATTCGGTGGGCAAGGACACGTTTCCGGGCTCGCTCGACTGCCTGCGCCCGCTCGGCATGTTCGTCCTGTTCGGCCAGTCGTCCGGTCCCATCCCGCCCTTCAACATGCAGATACTGGCGCAGAAGGGTTCGCTCTACGCCACCCGGCCGACGCTTTTCGTCTATATCGCCAAGCGCGCGGACCTCGAAGCCTCGGCGGCAGCGCTTTTCGACGTCGTTTCCTCGGGAACGGTCAAGATAAGGATCAATCAGCGCTATGCGCTGAAAGACGCGGCCAAAGCGCATGCCGACCTTGAGAACCGCAAGACCACGGGCACGACCATTCTGATTCCGTGAGTAATCCGGACCGTTGCCCCTGAGAATCTTGAAAATCTTTCAAGCCGGTCGGTGCTTTGCGTTGCGGCGCCGGTGGAACTACGATGCCCTCGGGAACTAAGAACAAATCTGGCAAACAGATCGGGAGGCACCGTGAGTGCTGGCGATAGCGGCGCGAACCTGCTCGAGGTTCGGGGCCTGACCAAAATCTTCGGTACGCTCAAGGCGTGCGACGGTGTCGACCTGACCATCCGCAAGGGCGAGATCCACGCCCTGCTTGGCGAGAACGGCGCCGGCAAGTCCACTCTGGTCAAGATGCTGTTCGGCTCGCTGGAACCCTATTCCGGCGAGATCCGCTGGAACGGCGACGCGGTTAAGATCGGCAGCCCGAGCATTGCCAAGAAGCTTGGCATCGGCATGGTTTTTCAGCACTTTTCGCTGTTCGAGGCACTCTCGGCGGCAGAGAACATCGCGCTCTCGCTGAACGACCAGACGCCGATCTCCACCATTGCCGCCAAGGCGAAGGCGCTGTCCTACAGCTACGGCCTGCCGCTCGACCCCTATTCGCTGGTCGGCGACCTTTCGGTCGGCGAGCGCCAGCGCATCGAGATCATCCGCTGCCTGCTGCAGACGCCCGACCTCATCATCCTCGACGAGCCGACGTCGGTGCTGACCCCGCAGGAAGCCGACAAGCTTTTCGAGACGCTCGAGCGGCTGCGCTCCGAGGGCAAGTCGATCCTCTACATCTCCCACCGCCTCGAGGAGGTGAAGCGCATGTGCGACGCCGCGACGGTCATGCGCCACGGCAAGGTCGTCGGCCATTGCGATCCGCGCAAGGAGACCGCCTCCTCGCTCGCCCGCATGATGGTCGGCACGGAAGTGCACGCGGTCGTGCGCGAAGCTGTCGAAGGCATCGAGAAGGCCGAGCCGCTGCTTGAGATCAGGAGCCTCAGCCGCAAGCCGGCCACGCCGTTCTCCATGCCTCTCCGCAACATCTCGCTCAATGTCCGGGCAGGGGAGGTCATCGGCATCGCCGGCGTGGCCGGCAACGGCCAGGGCGAGTTCTTCGAGGCCGTATCCGGTGAAGTGATGCAGCAGGACGCCGGCACGGTCCGCATCCGGGGCAAGGACGCCGGGCGTCTCAACATCACCGGCCGGCGGCTGCTTGGCGCGGCCTTCGTGCCGGAGGAACGCCTCGGCCATGGCGCCGCGCCGCGCATGAAGCTGTCTGAAAACCTCTTCCTCTCGCGTTATGCAACCGACGGCAAAGCCTTCCTAGGCGCCGGCGGCATCGTGAAGGAGGCCGCGATCGACAAGGCCGCTCAGCGCATCATCGAGGTGATGGATGTCAGGAAGAGCGCGCGCGATCCGGAGGCTGCCTCGCTGTCGGGCGGCAATCTGCAAAAATTTCTCATCGGCCGCGAGCTCGACCGGCGGCCCGCCGTCATGGTCGTCAACCAGCCGACCTGGGGCGTCGACGCTGGCGCAGCGGCCAAGATCAGGCAGTCTTTGATCGAGCTGGCGCGCAGCGGCTCCGCCGTACTTGTCATCAGCCAGGACCTCGACGAACTCTTCGAAATCTCCGATGCGATCGCCGTCATGCACAATGGCGAGCTGTCGAAGCCGCTGCTGCGCGCCGAGGCGACCTTCGAGAAGATCGGCCTCTTGATGGGCGGCGCCGAACCTGGTCATCCCGACCACGCCCTGGAGACCGTCTGATGCGGATCGAACTCGTCAGGCGGCCTCAGCATTCGGCGCTGTTTTCGGCGCTGTCGCCCTTCATCGCGCTCGGCCTGACGCTGATTGCCGGCGCCATCATGTTCTCGCTGCTCGGCAAGAACCCGCTCGAAGCGCTTTACTATTACTTCATCGATCCGCTGACCGGCATCTGGGACCCGTCCAATCGCTGGCAGCTTCACGAGCTTGCGATCAAGGCAGCGCCCTTGATCCTGATCGCGGTGGGCCTCTCCGTCTGCTACCTGTCAAACAACTGGAACATCGGCGCGGAAGGCCAGTTCATCGCCGGCGCGATTGCCGGCTCCTTCATACCGGTCGTGTTTCCGGGCTTCCACTCCTGGATCGTGCTGCCGCTGATGCTGATCCTCGGCATGGCCGGCGGCGCGGCGTACGGCGCAATACCGGCCTTCTTCAAGGTGAGGTTCAACACCAACGAAATCCTGACCAGCCTCATGCTGGTCTATGTCGCGCAGCTCTTCAACGACTGGCTGGTGCGCGGCATCTGGCGCAACCCGGAAGGCATGAGCTTCCCGGGCACCATCCGCTTCAGCGAATACGCCATCCTGCCGCAGGTCTGGCCGGACGCCGGCCGCGCGCATTGGGGTTTCGTCCTGGCGCTCATAGCTGCCGTGGTCGTCTGGTTCATGCTGTCGAAAACGCTCAAGGGCTTCGAGGTCAAGGTGCTCGGCCAGAGCCCGCGGGCAGGGCGCTTCGCCGGCTTTTCGTCGGGGCGTATGGTGTTTTTTGCCTTCCTGCTCTCCGGTGCACTTGCCGGCCTAGCAGGCATTTCGGAAGTCGCAGGCCCGATCGAGCATCTCAACGAGAAGATCTCGATCGGCTACGGCTTCACCGCCATCATCGTCGCCTTCCTGGGGCGGCTCAATCCGCTCGGCATAGTCGCGGCAGGCATCATCCTGGCGCTGACCTATCTCGGCGGCGAGTCGGCGCAGATCGCGATCGGCGTCTCAGACAAGGCGGTGCGCGCCTTCCAGGGTATGCTGCTCTTCTTCGTGCTCGCTTGCGACACGCTGATCCACTACCGCATACGCATTGTCGGCGCGCCTGCCGCCAAGGCGGGGGAGGCCGCGCAGAATGCTTGAGCAGATCATCATCACCATCGCCACCGCCGCGACCCCGCTGCTCATCGCTGCCTTGGGGGAACTCGTAGTGGAGCGCTCGGGCGTGCTCAACCTCGGCGTCGAAGGCATGATGGTCATGGGCGCGGTCACCGGCTTCGCGGTGGCGCTCACGACAGGGTCTCCATGGCTGGGCGTGGTTGCAGCGATCGTCGTCGGCGCGCTGTTCTCGCTGCTGTTCGGCTTCCTGACGCTGACGCTGGTGACGAACCAGGTCGCGACCGGCCTCGCGCTCACCCTGCTCGGCATCGGCCTTTCCGGCATGATCGGCGAGAGCTTCGTCGGCCAGCCAGGCATCAAGCTCGGCACGCTCTATATTCCCGGCCTCACCGACCTTCCATTCGTCGGCAAGCTGTTCTTCGGCCAGGATCCGATCTTCTACCTGTCGATCGTGCTCACCTTTGTCGTCGCATGGTTCCTGTTCAGGACGCGCGCTGGCCTCACGCTCCGTTCGGTCGGCGACAATCACGGCTCGGCGCATGCGCTCGGCATCAACGTCATTGGCATCCGCTATCTGGCGGTCATGTTCGGCGGCGCCTGCGCCGGGCTCGCCGGGGCTTTCCTGTCGCTCGTCTATACGCCGCAATGGATCGAGAACATGACCGCGGGGCGCGGTTGGATCGCGCTGGCGCTTGTCGTGTTCGCCTCCTGGCGTCCGTTGCGCGTGCTGGCCGGCGCGTATCTCTTCGGCGCGGTCTCGATCGGCCAGCTCCACGCGCAAGCGCTGGGGATAGGCATACCCTCGCAGCTGCTTTCTTCGCTTCCCTATCTGGCAACCATCGTCGTCCTCGTTCTAATCTCAAGGAACAGGCGATTGACGATGATCAACACACCGGCATCTCTGGGGCGGCCGTTCGTGCCAGATCGCTAGACCACAAGAAAAACACGGGATGAGACCCCAAAAAGAACCTCAAGAGGATACACTCACATGAAAACCAGATTTCTAACACTCGCAGCCACCGCGGCCGCGCTTGCCTTCGGAACGATGGCAGCCGAGGCCAAGGTCAAGGCCTGCTTCATCTATGTCGGCCCGATCGGCGATTTCGGTTGGTCGTATCAGCACCATCAGGGCGCGCTCGAAGCGCAGAAGAACCTGGGCGGCGAGGGCGAGGTTGAACTCGCCTATCTCGAAAGCGTTCCGGAAGGCGCCGATGCCGAGCGCGCAATCGAGCGTTTCGCCCGTTCCGGCTGCAACATCATCTTCACGACCTCCTTCGGCTACATGGACGCGACCAACGCGGTCGCGAAGAAATTCCCCGACGTGAAGTTCGAGCACGCGACGGGCTTCAAGCGCGAATCTCCGAACATCTCGACCTACAACTCGAAGTTCCACGAAGGCCGCTACGTTCAGGGCATCATCGCGGCCAAGATGTCGAAAGCGGGCGTCGCCGGCTACATCGCCTCCTTCCCGATCCCGGAAGTCGTGATGGGCATCAACTCCTTCGTGCTCGGCGCGCAGACCGTCAACCCGGACTTCAAGCTGAAGGTGGTGTGGGCGAACACCTGGTTCGACCCGGGCAAGGAGGCCGATGCGGCCAAGGCGCTGATCGACCAGGGCGTTGACATCATCACCCAGCATACCGACTCGACCGCCCCGATGCAGGTTGCCGCCGAGCGCGGCATCAAGGCTTTCGGCCAGGCCTCCGACATGATCAAGTTCGGGCCGGAGACGCAGCTCACCTCGATCGTCGACAATTGGGGTCCGTACTACACCAAGCGCATCAAGGCGGTGATCGACGGCAACTGGGAGCAGATCGACGTCTGGGGCGGCATGAAAGACGGACACGTCGTGATGGCGCCGTACGCCAACATGCCCGACGACGTGAAGAAGGCCGCCGAAGGGGCCCAAGCCAAGATCACTGCGGGCGAACTCAACCCCTTCACCGGCCCGATCACCAAGCAGGACGGCACGGAATGGCTGAAGGCTGGCGAGACCGCCCAGGACGGCGTGCTGCTCGGGCTCAACTTCTACGTCAAGGGCGTGGACGACAAGCTGCCGCAGTAAGCTAGGCCGCAATCGACAGTCCAGGGAAGGGCGCCTCCGGGCGCCCTTCTTTTTTGACCGCGCCCTTAGACAGGCTTATCACGCGTCCACCGAGCCAATGCAGGTCCTGTCGCGGCAAGCATAAAGCGTGTTCGGAGTTCGCTTAGTGCCGCCTGCGGGGAACGATCAGACCGCGGTTCCGTAGAGGTCGTAGGCGTCGGCCCGGTCGACCTTAACCGTGACGATGTCGCCGGCGCGAAGCGGCCGCCGCGACTGGATGTGCACCGAGCCGTCTATCTCCGGCGCGTCGTATTTCGTCCGGCCCTTGGCGGCGGTGCCGCTCGCCTCGTCGATGATGACGGGCAGGCGTTTTCCCACCTTCTTCTGCAGGAGGTTGGCCGAGATCTTCTGCTGGCGCTGCATGAAGCGGTGCCAGCGCGCTTCCTTGATCGCCTGCGGCACCTGCTCGAGTCCCATCTCGTTGGAGCGCGCGCCCGCGACCGGCTCGTATTTGAAGCAGCCGGCGCGGTCGATCCTGGCCTCGTCCAGCCAGTCGAGCAGCGTCTCGAAATCTTCCTCCGTCTCGCCCGGGAAGCCGACGATGAAGGTCGAACGTATGGCAAGGTCGGGGCAGGCCTCGCGCCAGCCGCGAATGCGCTCCAGCGTCTTCTCGCCATGCGCGGGCCGGCGCATGTTCTTCAGCACCCGCGGCGAGGCATGTTGGAAAGGAATGTCGAGATAGGGCAGGATTTTTCCCTCCGCCATCAGCGGGATGACGTCGGCGACGTGCGGGTAGGGGTAGACGTAGTGCAGCCGCACCCAGATCCCCATCTCGCCGAGCTCCTGGCTGAGGTCGAGGAACTTCGCCTTCACCTCACGGTCCTGGAAAAGGCTTGTCTGGTATTTGACGTCGATGCCGTAGGCGCTGGTGTCCTGCGAGATGACGAGCAATTCCTTGACTCCGGCCTTTGCAAGCTTCTCCGCCTCGCGCAAGACGTCGGCGGCCGGCCGGGAGACGAGGTCGCCGCGGAGTGCTGGGATGATGCAGAAGGTGCAGCGGTTGTTGCAGCCTTCCGAGATCTTCAGATAGGCGTAGTGGCGCGGCGTCAGCTTCACGCCTTGCGGCGGCATAAGATCGATGAAGGGCTCGTGCGTTGGCGGTGCTGCCTCGTGCACCGCCGCCATGACGCTCTCATAGGCCTGCGGTCCGGTAATCGCGAGCACGTTCGGGTGCTTCTCGCGGATCAGCTCGGGCGTTGCGCCCATGCAGCCGGTGACGATGACCTTTCCGTTTTCCTTCAGCGCCGTGCCGATGGCGCTCAGCGACTCGTCGCGCGCCGAATCCAGGAAGCCACAGGTATTGACGACGACGAGGTCGGCGCCGTCATGCTTGCGCGCGATCTCGTAGCCCTCGGCGCGCAGGCGCGTGAGGATGCGCTCGGAATCGACGAGCGCCTTCGGGCAACCGAGACTGACGAAACTGACGCGTGGTGCGGCCATGAACTGCTTTCTATATGCTGGGAAGGCGGCGCAGTATCACAGTTCGCGCGGTTTGTAAGCACCGCCGCGAGCAGGCGGAGGCGACCAGGCGCATACGGGTTGTCTGACCAATGACCTCAATGGCCGCCGCTGTGGCCGCCGAACCACGGGCTCAGGAAGCCGAACTGTGCGGGGAATTGATCCACGGCGCCGTCGAGCGTCATCTTCAGGGCGACATAGAGGATGATGGCCAGACCGATATAGGCGATCCAGCGGTATTTGTGCAGCAGGCGCGCCACGAAGGAGGCAGCAAATCCCATCAACGCAATCGACAGCGCCAGACCGAAGATCAGGACCGTCGGATGCTCCATCGCCGCGCCGGCGACCGCAAGCACGTTGTCGAGCGACATCGAGACGTCGGCGATGACAATCTGCCAGGCGGCCTGCGCGAACGTTTTACGCGGCGCCTTGGCAGCGACCGTGCCGTCCTTGTTATAGTCCGCATCGCCCAGCGCTTCGGTTGCTGCCTGTTCCGCCTCGTGCGAGGTGCGAAGTTCGCGCCACATCTTCCAGCACACCCAGAGCAGCAGCAAGCCGCCGGCAATGAGGAGAAACGGACCGATCTGCAAGAGCCAGGTCGTGGCGAGCGCGAAGCCTATGCGCAGGATCGTCGCCGCCGCGATGCCGACGAGGATCGCCTTCTTGCGCAGGTCGGCGGGGAGGCCAGCGGCCGCGAGGCCGATCACGATGGCGTTATCGCCGGCAAGGACGAGGTCGATCGCTATGACCTGGAGAAGTGCTGCAAACCCGGCGGCCGTGAAGATTTCCATTTAGTCCTCAGTTGAGCCTCGCCGCGGATGACGTTGACGAGCCCGTACAAGTGCACTGGCATCGCGTCAAGTGGAGTGGGTTGCACACAGGCCGGGACACACCGTCACGCCTTGATGAGGTGGGCAGGGCCAACGCATGCATATCCAAAAGTCGCATAAGATATATTATGGAACTTACATGACCGGAGTGATCGTTGAATTCCGGGCTTTTCCGACGACGCACGGGTTTCGCGAACCGACTTCCTCCGTGCGTTTTACTCGGCAATGTCGGCGACCGTGGCTCGTGCCGCAGCCACGAGCGTGTTAGGCCTTGCACTGAACACGGCATCATGTGCGCCGGCGGCAGCCCATACGGTTTCGTGCAGCAGCAGTCCGTTCTCGGCATAGGTCTTCACAGCGGACATGTGGCCTATCGGCGAAACGCCGCCGATGGCAAAGCCGGTGCGCTCGCGGATCAACCGCGGATCGGCGCGCTTCAGCGGCTCGCCGGTCAGCGCCTCGGCCTTCCTGAGATCCAGCCGGCTCGAACCCTGCATCAGAAAGAGATAGAGCCCGTCGCTCGTTTCGCCCTGGAAAATCAGCGACTTCACGATCTGCGCGACGCTGCAGCCGCATTGTGCCGCGGCTTCCTGCGATGTCCTAGTCGAAGCGCCCATGCGCTTCACCTCGATCTCCAGGCCGGCTTCCTTCGCCGCCTTTGTTACCCGCTCGATGCTGCCGGCCATGAGCTTCCTATTACATCATATTGATTCAAAACGGAATTTCGAGCACCATGCCGTCATAGGCCGGCTCCACCCCATCGGGCGTTTCGGCCATGACGGTCGCATAGTCGAGCGGCGTGTGCATGTGCGTCAGCACCGCCCGCCCGGGCTTCAGCCGCTCGATCCATGTCAGCGCCTCGCCAAGCGAGAAATGGCTCGGATGCCGCTTGTACTGCAGTGCGTCGATCACAAACACGTCGAGCCCGTGCAGCCGCTCGACGGTGGCCGGCGGAAAATCGCTGACGTCAGGGCAATAGGCCATGCGGCCGACCCTGAAGCCCAGCGAGACGATGTCGCCGTGGATCTGCGGCAGCGGCTCGAAGGTGAGGGGACCCCCCTCTCCTTCCACCACGAATGGCGACGGCGCATCGATCAGGTGCGGCCTCACGACCGGCGGATAAGACCCTCCCGGCGGCGTCTCGAAACAGTAGTCGAATGCCTGCTTCAGCCGCGTCAGCGTCGGCGCGTCGGCGTGGATGTCGATCAGGTTGCGCTGCTCGAGCCAATAGCCGCGCAGATCGTCGATGCCGTGTATGTGGTCAGCGTGGGGATGCGTATAGACCACCGCATCGATGCGCTGGACGCCGGCCATGAGCATCTGCGCGCGGAAATCGGGGCCGGTGTCGATAACGGCGCGGGTCGTGCCGCCGCCTTCCGCGACGCGCTCGATCATGGCGGCCGTTCTGGTGCGCCGGTTCCTGGGGTTCGCGGGATCGCAATTGCCCCAATCGCCGATTATCCGGGGAACGCCCGGCGACGAGCCGCAGCCGAGCACGGTGAGGCGCAGCATATCAGCCACGGGTCAGGCGTCCCGCCGGGCTGGCTGGGGCATCTTCGAGAACAGCCGGAGGAAGTTTTCGGTGGTGATTTGCGATATTTTTTCGTGGCTTACGCCGATTGTCTCGGCAAGAACCTTAGCCGTATGCACCACATAGGACGGCTCGTTGCGCTTGCCGCGCAGGGGCACCGGCGCAAGATACGGCGCGTCCGTCTCGACCAGCAGCCTGTCGTGAGGAACCTCAGCCGCGATGGAGCGCAGCTCCTCGGAATTCTTGAACGTCACTATGCCGGAGAACGACACGTAGCCGCCGAGCTTGACGCCGGTTCGCGCGAGCTCGCGGCCCGACGAGAAGCAATGGAGCACGAAGGGGAAGGTGCCCGTCCCCATCTCGTCCTCGAGCGTCTCGGCGATGTCCGCATCGGCGCTGCGGGCGTGGATCACCAGCGGCAGGCCGGTCCTGCGCGCCGCTTCGATGTGTGTGCGGAACCCCATCATCTGCGCGTCGCGCGGCGATTTGTCGTAATGGTAGTCGAGGCCCGCCTCGCCGATCGCCACGACCTTGGGATGCGCCGACAGCCGCACCAGTTCGCCCGCCGTCACGTCAAGCTCTTCCGCCGCGTTGTGCGGATGCGTCCCCACGGAGCAGAAGACGTTGTCGAACTCCTCGGCTATCGCCAGCACCTGGTCGAAGCGCCTCACCCGCGTCGAGATCGTCACCATGCGGCCGACGCCGGCAGCCTCGGCGCGCGCAACCACCGCCGCCCGTTCCTCGGCGAAATCGGGGAAATCGAGGTGGCAGTGGCTGTCGACAAGCATAACGGCTGATCTCAGGAGGCGGCTTCTTCGGCCTGCTCGACATAGCGCGGGAACACGGGCACGGGTGCCGGCAGCGCCGTTCCCGGCACCAGCGCGCTTGCGTCGTCGTCGGCATTGACGAAGCTGCGCTCGCCTCCCGGCACCGCCAGTAGGTCGAGCAGCTTTGCCGCGGAACCCGGCACGAAGGGCTGGCAAAGAATGCCTACCCGCCGCAGCGTCTCCGCGGTCGTCCACAGCACCGTCTCCATGCGCGCCGGATCGTTCTTCCTCAGCGCCCAAGGCTCCTGGCCGGCAAAGTAGCGGTTGGCCTCCGCGACCACGCCGAAGATCGCCGCCAGCGCCTGGTGAATCGCCTGCTCGGCCATCGCCTTGCGCGCGGTCGCCAGCGCGTCGGCCGCCTGGCTCAGGATCGCCGTGTCCGCTTCCGCCAGCGTACCCCGCGCCGGCACCAGCCCGCCGCAGTTCTTGGCGATCATCGACAGCGAGCGCTGCGCCAGATTGCCGAGATCATTGGCGAGGTCGGCATTGGTGCGGTTCACGATCGCCTCGTGGCTGTAGCTGCCGTCCTGTCCGAACGGCACCTCGCGCAGAAAGAAATAGCGGACCTGGTCCAGCCCGTAATGCTCGATGAGCGCAAACGGATCGACCACGTTGCCGACCGACTTCGACATCTTCTCGCCGCGGTTGAACAGAAAGCCGTGCGCGAAGACCCGCTTCGGCAGTTCGATGCCGGCCGACATCAGGAACGCCGGCCAGTAGACCGCGTGGAAGCGCACGATGTCCTTGCCGATGATGTGGGTCGCGGGCCAGTAGGACCACTTCTCAGCTCCCGTGTCCGGATAGCCCGCGGCGGTGATGTAGTTGGTCAGCGCGTCGACCCAGACGTACATCACGTGCTTGTCGTCGCCGGGCACCGGCACGCCCCACTTGAAGGTCGTGCGGGAAACCGACAGATCCTGCAGCCCCGACTTCACGAAGCTGACTACCTCGTTGCGGCGCTCCGCCGGCCCGACGAATTCCGGGTTGCTCTCGTAAAGCGCGAGCAGCCTGTCCTGGTAGGCCGACAGGCGGAAGAAATAGCTTTCCTCCTCGGTCCATTCGACCGGCGAGCCGAGCGGCTCGCGGCGCACGCCGTCGTCGCCGACGGTCGTCTCCTTCTCGTCGAAATAGGCCTCCTGGCGCACCGAATACCAGCCGCTGTAGCGGTCGAGGTAGATGTCGCCATTGGCCGCCATGCGTTCCCAGATTGCCTGACAGGCCTTGTAGTGGCGTTCCTCGGTGGTTCGGATGAAGTCGTCGTTGGAACAGCCAAGCGCCGCGTCCATCTCGCGGAACACCGCGGAATTGCGATCGGCGAGTTCCTTCGGCGTGATGCCTTCCTTCTCCGCAGTCTGCTGCATCTTGAGGCCATGTTCGTCCGTCCCGGTCAGGAAGAAGACGTCCTTCCCGTCACAGCGCTGGAAGCGCGCCAGCGCGTCGCTGGCGATGACCGTGTAGGCGTGGCCGATATGCGGCTTGCCGTTCGGATAGAAGATCGGTGTCGTGAGATAGAATTTGTCGCGTGACATGGGATGGCGCCGTTCGGGAATGCAAGGACAAGGTTCGGGGGAAATAACGCATCGGAACAGCCGAAGCCACCCCGCGCAGGAGCATCAAAGCCCCGGCGGCGCAGCATCACATTCGGAACGTGTCTTGCAGGCGAAGGATCATGTTCAGCGCGTGTTGTTTGCGGTCGAGGTTATAGGTCCCGGTTTCCTCGATCGCAACCCGCGATTCCTCCCAGTTCTGCGAACAACGGTTCGCCAGCGTCGCATCGCCCCTCAGCGCCGCGGCGCTCGCTGCTTCAACCAGCATGTCGAGGACATGGCGGTTGAAGATGTCGAACTGGATGGCGCTGTCGCGCCCCGCGACTGCATCGGCGATGCGGTGCGCCGCGGCGACGTCCAGGTTTTGACCCCGCACGATGGCGTCGGTCGCCTCGGCGATCTCCAGCCCGCCATATTGGGTGAGCAGGACAGCCATGCGCACGCTGCCGCCGGCGCGCTCCGCCAGTGCGCGGCGCGAGGCCTCGTCCGGCGGTGGCGGTGGCTCCAATCCACCGAGCGCCTCCATCAGATCGTTGTCGGCAAGCGGCAGGAGCCGGACCATCTGGCAGCGCGAGCGGATCGTCGGCAGCAGCCTGCCCGGCGAGTGCGAAATCAGGATGAAGACGGTTCGCGACGGCGGCTCTTCGAGGTTCTTCAGCAGGGCATTTGCCGCGCTGACGTTCATGTCGTCGGCGGGATCGACGATCACCACCCGGTAGCCGCCGTCATGCGAGGTCATGGACAGGAAGCGGCTCACCCGCCGGATCTCGTCGACGGTGACGACCGTCTTGAAACCCTTGGTCTTCTCGTTCGCCGGCCGCGTCAGATGAAGCACCGACGGATGCGCGCCGATTGCGATTTGCCGGAACAGCGGCGACTCCGGATCGGGCGCCGCCAGTTCCGCGGGCGCGCTTTCGTAGCGGGGAAATTTCAGCAGGTGATAGGCCAGATGAAAGGCCAAGGTCGCCTTGCCGACGCCGAGCGGTCCGGCCAGAAGCAGCGCATGTGGTAACTTGCCGGCGCGGTAAGCGGCCGCCAGCATCGAAGCCGCCTCCCCGTGGCCGACCAGATGCGGGTTCTCGGAAGGCTCGGGAACCCCATCCAGCGTGTCGTGCTGCTCCGGTGCGATGCGTTCGAACATGGTTTGCCTCAGGCTCCCTGCACCGCTTCGTGGTCGGCATGCGACCGCGCTTCCAGCGCCGCGAACACTGCCGCCGTCACCGCATTCTCAACGGTCTCCGCGTCGGCCGAAGCGTCGATGACAGTGCAGCGCTTCGGCTCCTTCCTGGCAATGTCGAGGAATGCCTGGCGGCGGCGCTTGTGGACCGCGAGCGTCTCCTTCTCGAAGCGGTCGGGCTGGTCGTCGCCGCGCCGCGCGGCTGCCCGGCGAAGCCCCTCTTCCGGATCGATGTCGAAGATCAGCGTCATGTCGGGCATGACTCCGTTGACGGAGATACGCTCGATCTCGGCCAGCATCGCAGCGTCGACGTTGCCCGCCATCCCCTGGTAGACGCGCGAGGAATCGACGAAGCGGTCGCACAGCACGATCTTGCCGCGCCTGAGCGCCGGGCGGATGAGCTGTTCGACATGGTCGCAGCGCGCGGCGGCGAAAAGCAGCGCCTCCATCTGCGGACCGAAAGGCTCGGCGGCGCCCGACAGGATGACATGCCTTATCGCCTCGGCGCCCGGCGAGCCGCCGGGCTCGCGCGTCACGACGACGGGGTAGCGCTTGTCTCGCAGCTTGTGGGCAAGCTGCCCGATCTGCGTCGACTTGCCGGCCCCCTCCCCGCCTTCGAACGTGATGAAAAACCCGCGCGCCAAATCCGCCAATCCATGCCAGGGCCGCGCGTGAACGCCGCCGACGATTGTATTTAGAACAATGGACGCCCGGATGAAACGAATTCGTGTGCGAAAGCCAGATCGTCGGATGCGGGAGCCGCCAGTTGCTCCAACTGCTTAGCGCAGCCAGCCCACCATGAGCTCACCCATGGCATCCAGCGCGCGCTGCTGCAGCGTACCGAGCCCGACCGTCTCGGCCGCATAGAGCGGCGTTTCCTGGCTCATATTGTCGCCGATCCAGATCCTCAGCACCCCGACCGGCGTGCCCTCCTTCACCGGTGCCGTCAGGGGCCCCTGATAGACGATCCGCGCCACCAGGCGATCCGTATTCGTGAGCGGGATGAAAATGCTGATCGGCCCCTTGGCCTTCAGCGCGACGCCGGATTTTTCGCCGCCGAAAACCTGCGCTTCGCCGATGACCTCCTCGGCGGCGAAAAGCTCAGTCCTTTCGAACGCGCGCAGGCCCCATTCAAGCAGCTTGCGCGATTCCTCGGCGCGCTCAAGTTCGCCGGTCATGCCGCTCATCGCGGCGAAGACGCGGTTGTCGCCCCGCGCCACCGAGCCGACGATGGCGTAGCCCGAGGCATCGGTATAGCCGGTCTTCATGCCGTCCGCGCCAATCTCCATCTCAAGCAGCGGGTTGCGGTTGGGCTGGGTTATCTTGTTCCAGGTAAACTCGCGCTGACCGTAGAAATGGTAATATTCGGGGTATTCCTTCCAGATGTGCCGGCCAAGCATGGCGAGCTCGCGCATCGTCACGACCTGGCCCTCGGCGGGCAGGCCGTTGGAGTTCTTGAACACCGATTTCGTCAGCCCGATCTGGCGGGCGCGTTCAGTCATCAGCGTCGCGAAATTCTCCTCCGTCCCGGCCAGGCCCTCGGCAAGCGTGATGCAGGCGTCGTTCGCCGACTGCACAATGACGCCCTGGATCAGGTCCTCGACCCGGATCTGCGACTTCAGCTTGGCGAACATGGTGGAGCCGCCGGATTTCGCGCCGCCCTTCTTCCAGGCGTTCTCGCTAACCGCGAACTTGTCCTCCATCGACAGGCGGCCGACCTTCAGCGCGTGGAACACCACTTCCATGGTCATCAGCTTGGCCAGCGAGGCCGGCGGGATGAGCTTGTCGGCGTCCTTGGAGTACAGAATCGTGCCGGTCTCGGCGTCGATCATCACGGCTTGCTTGGCGCGAGTCTCGAAGAGCTGGGATTGTGCTTGCGTCAGCCCCGCGCCGGCGGAAGCGAACAGCCCCGCGAGCGCGATGACGATGAAGGAGAATGCGCGTGTTGCCATGAGCGCGATGTCCTGCAGGAATGCGGCTGAGATATGAAAACTACCAGCCATCCGTAACACGGATCAACGCAGGATCAATCGGCGACGGCGGAAATCGCGCAGATGTGTTCCGGCGCGTGGCGGCTGCGATCAGTCGCGGATGGTGATCGCGTCCGGCGCTCCGTGCGTCCACGCGGCCTCGAGCAGTTCATCGATCGAGACGCGCCCGTCGCTGCGAAGGTTGACGCCGTACCACATGGTGCCGTCGATCTCGGTCATTTCGATCTCGGTCTTGCCGAAGGCGGCCAATTTCTCGGCCAGCCTGTTCGCCGCGCCCTCGCCGGTGAACGATCCAGCGGCGATATAAGGCGCGCCGGCCGTGCCGCCGTTCATGCGCTTCCAGGATTGCACCACCGCGTCGGCGTTCAGCCCGCCGAACGCCGCGAAAGCCGCCGTGCCCTGCTTGCCGTCTTGCGCATAGGAGAGCGACGCCATGGCGACCTGTACGTTCCCGATCCCGTCCGGCGCCGGCCGTTCCGGCGCGATGGGACCGGCATCCGGCAGCGCAAGGCTGCTCGAGCCCGTGGCCATCGCGTCCAGCATTTCGCCCGGGAAACCGGCCGCCCCGACATCGGCGGTCGGCGTCGGGCCGTTCATGGCGATCATGACGCCGTCGGGCAATCCGTCGGACGGATCGGGCGCGCGGTTGCCGGGCCGATAGGACGCCATCAGATATTCGTCGTCCTCGCCGTCGAGCGGGGCGCGGCCGACATATTCGACCTTCACCTTCGCCGTGCCGGAATGCGTGTAGTCGAGCATTTCGGCCGCGCGCTTGGACAGGTCGATCAGCCGGTTGTGCGAATAGGGTCCGCGGTCGTTGACGCGCACGATGACCGAGCTGCCGTTCTCGACGTTGGTGACGCGCGCATAGCTCGGCAGCGGCATGGTCGGGTGCGCCGCGGTCAGATGCGTCATGTCGTAGATTTCGCCGTTGGCGGTGAGCCGGCCATGGAACGCATCGCCGTACCAGGACGCCAGCCCGGTCTTCTTGTAGTTCTTGTCTTCCTTTGGATAGTAGACCTTGCCGCGCACCTTGTAGGGCTTGCCGAGCTGGTCGCGGCCTCCGCCGCGCGCGAGGTTAGATTTTTTGGTGGAGACGCGGGGGCTTGCCTTCACGCCGTATTCGGATTCGGCAAAATATTCCTTGGAACGTTTCTTTACGTTCACCATCGCCTTGGGCTGCGACGAGGCGCAGGCGGCGAGAAACCCTGCCGCGGCTGTGAGGACAATGATGGTGGTTGCGCTGCGGAGACGCGAGCGCGCCGAAATCAGCATATTCGAATTGTCCCCTGCGTATGCGCTACCGAATCGGTCCCCAATACCCCTCAATATGCACGGGAACGCTTAGCAGCTTGTTAAGCGATTATGTCCGCAACAGGGCAGCAATGTGGCAACCCTGCCGGAATCGCGCCGCCCGATATTGGACTGCAGAACTGTTTGAGATAGCTTGGCATATCAAGCCAGGAGGCCGCCATGCGTCCGGAGCGACACGCTCTATTGCCTGCCATTGTCGCCGCCCTCGTCCTGTTGTCGCCGGCGGCGCGGGCTCAGGAGTGCATCGGCGAAAACTGCGCTGCAGGTGAAAACGTCGAGGAATGCACTGGCGAGAACTGCGCCCCCAATGAAAACGTCGAGGAATGCACCGGCGAGAACTGCCTGCCGCCATCGGAGAACGGCGTCATCGACTGTGAAGGCGAAAACTGCACGCCGCAATCCGATAGCCTGCGCAACCCGTTCGACAATTGCGACCACCGGCAACAGACGACATCCTGACCGCTTGAGCATCGTCCGCGCCCGCCGGCCGCCCGGTTCCTTACATGAGCACGGAACGGACAGCGATGATCTTCGATGGACCTGATGCCGCGCCGGTGACGATATTGCTCGCCCACGGCGCCGGCGCACCGATGGATTCGCCCTCGATGACGGCTGCCGCGCAGGCCTTGGCATCCGTCGGCTTTCGTGTCGCCCGCTTCGAGTTCGGCTATATGGCGGCGCGCCGTTCCGGACACCGCAAGCCGCCGCCCCGCGCCGAGACCCTCAACCCCGAATATCTCGCCGCCATCGATGCGCTGGCTTCTGGCGGTCCGCTCATCATCGGCGGCAAGTCGATGGGCGGCCGCGTCGCCAGCATGATCGCCGACGAGGCCTACATGTCGCGCAGGATCGCGGGCCTGCTTTGCCTCGGCTACCCGTTTCATCCGCCGGGAAAACCCGCGCAACTCCGGACGAAACATCTTGCACAGATCGAGACGCCCACCCTTGTCGTCCAGGGCACGCGCGACGAGTTCGGCACGCGCGACGAGGTTTCAGGCTATGAACTCTCCGACCGCATCGAAGTCGTCTGGCTGGAAGACGGCGACCACGATCTGAAGCCGCGAAAAAACGTGTCGGGCTTCTCCACGGCGGACCATCTGAAGACGATGGCTGAGGCCGTGTCGGACTGGAGCCGGCGCATCATCCGCTGACGCCGTAGGGCATCTCCCGTGAGCGTGCCGCGGGCCGCCCTCGGAACCGGCAGCGCGCGCGCCCCACGCCTTGCCGGGCGCCGTTCGCTGCCGAGTTGACGCGGCGAACCACAAGGCGCTAAAGCCCGTCCTTGGTCGAAGCCCGGAGGGATGGCCGAGCGGTTTAAGGCACCGGTCTTGAAAACCGGCGTGGGCGCAAGTTCACCGTGGGTTCGAATCCCACTCCCTCCGCCACTTGCCCTCGCGAAAGCATTCTCCCGCTACGGCTTCGGCTGGATTTTGTCGTTACTTTCGAGGCTTATGCGTGATTGGCAGTCAACCGGCCCCCAGAGCTAAGTGACCAAAAAGCGCTCTCTTGCGCAGATATTCTCCAAACCTATTAACCGGCGGCTTCCGGTTAATAGCCTGCAAGTGTATGATGTTGTTTCACAAACGGAAGGCGCTCGCGAGATTTGGTTGGCCGGACCAGTCGGCTACCAATCGGGACCGGCAGCGAACTGTTTCGATGACCGAATTGGGGCCGACAGCAGAAGGTCCGTTAGTGAAGCAGGGAGAAGTGATACCGGACGTTCGATCACCGCCTGCGCTATCGAGTCCGCTGTCTCTTAACCGAAAGTATTACGACTTAAGCAAAGTGCCTCTCAGGTGATGCTCCTTATCACGCTGCCGTGAACGTTTCTCAACACAGAGTCCTGTTTCCGCGCTTGCGTGGCTGCCCCTCACGCCTATTCTGGCAAGGCAAAAACAATTCGCAAAAAAGCAATCGGGAGGAAAATATGACCAAGGAGAAAATTTCACGCCGCGGTTTCATCAAGACCGCGGCCCTCGGCGGCACGGCGGCAGCGGGCGCCACGCTTGCAGCGCCGGCCGTGCTCGCGCAGGCGCCGGTCGTCCTGAAGATGCAGTCGTCGTGGCCGGAATCCGATGTCTTCCAGGACATGGCCAAGCAATATGTCGAGCGCGTGCAGGCGATGTCGGGCGGCCGCCTGAAGATCGACCTGTTGCCGGCCGGCGCGGTCGTCGGCGCCTTCGCCGTGCAGGACGCCTGCCATGACGGCGTCATCGACGCCGCCCACACCGTGCCGGTCTACTGGTACGGCAAGAACAAGGCCGCCTCGCTGTTCGGCACCGGGCCGGTGTTCGGCGGCGACGCCAACCAGATGATCGCCTGGCTCTATTACGGCGGCGGCCAGGAATTCTATCGCCAGCTGACGCAGGACGTACTCGGCCTCAACGTCGTCGGCTTCCTGTCCTTCGGAATGCCGGCCCAGCCGCTCGGCTGGTTCAAGAGCGAGATCACCGACGCCAGCCAGCTCAGCGGCCTGAAATACCGCACCGTCGGCCTGGCCGCCGACTTGTTCCAGGCTATGGGCGCATCGGTTGCCCAGCTTCCCGGCGGCGAGATCGTGCCGGCCATGGAGCGCGGCGTCATCGACGGTTTCGAGTTCAACAACCCGACCTCCGACATGCGCTTCGGCTCGCAGGACGTCGCCAAGAACTACATGCTATCCTCGTACCACCAGGCCTCGGAATCCTTCGAGTACATATTCAACCGGGACAAGTTCGAGAGCCTCGATCCCGACCTGCAGGCGATCCTGAAACACGGCGTCGAGGCGGCGCATCTCGCCAATTACGCATTGGCGATGAACCAGTATTCCGCCGACCTGCAAAAGCTCGCCACCGAGCACGGCGTCAACGTCAAGCGCACGCCTGACTCGGTTCTGAAGGCGCAGCTCGAGGCGTGGGACAAGATCCTGCCGCCGCTGATGGAGGATCCGTTCTTCGCCAAGGTGGTCGACAGCCAGAAGGCATGGTGCGAGCGGGTGGTCTATTACAGCCTTCTCAACGCGCCCGACTACAAGCTCGCCTATCAGCACTACTACCCGGGCAAGATCTGACGCTGGCTGGCGGTGACGGGGCATGGCGCCCCGTCCCGCACTAAACGCCATGGGGGACGCACGGGTGGTTGGGTACATAAAATTCGCCGACGATCTGTCGGCCTGGTTTGGCAAGGTCTTCGCCTGGTGCATCATGGCGATGACCATCGGCGTAGGCTACGAGGTGGTCGTGCGCTACCTCTTCAACGCGCCGACGCCCTGGGCCTTTGACATAAGCTACATGCTTTACGGCACGCTGTTCATGATGGCCGGCGCCTACACGCTGTCGCGCGACGGCCACGTGCGTGGCGACTTCATTTACCGGCTCTGGCGGCCGCGCACCCAGGCCGCCGTGGAACTGGTGCTCTACTTCCTCTTCTTTTTCCCCGGCGTGCTGGCGCTGATCTTCGCCGGATGGCGCTATGCCTCGCGTTCGTGGCGCTATCTGGAGGTAAGTTCCAACAGTCCGGCGAACATTCCGATTTTTCACTTCAAGTCGGTGATCATTGCTGCCGGCATCCTGCTGCTCGTTCAGGGCATCGCCCAAGTGTTCCGCTGCATCATCTGCCTGAAGACCGGGACCTGGCTGCGCGCCGCGGATGATGTCGAGGAAACCGAGAAGATCCTCATGGAAGCCAAGACTCTCGACGCGCTGAAGCAAGGCTCGGAAGCGGTCGACATCCCTGCCGGCCGCGTCGGCGGCAAAGACGGGCGGGACGACAGGAAATGACCGACCCAGTCATCGCCGTTCTGATGCTCCTGATCCTGATCCTTGCGATCTTCCTCGGCTTCCCGGTTGCCTTCACCCTGATGGCTCTCGGCGTGGCGTTCGGCTACTACGCATATTTCGACGCCTCGCGCATGTGGATGCCCTATACGCGCGCGGTCGAAGGCGGTGCCGACAGCTGGACCCAGCTCGAATCATGGGTCCACGGCTTCTTCAACAACCGCATCTTCGACCTGTTCGTGAACCAGACCTACGGGGTCATGTCGAACGATGTGCTGACCGCGATTCCGCTCTTCCTGTTCATGGGCTACATCGTCGAACGCGCCAACATCGTGGACCGGCTGTTCTCGACGCTCTACATCGCCACGCGCCGCGTGCCGGGCTCGATGGCGGTTGCCGCGCTGGTCACCTGCACGCTGTTCGCCACCGCCACCGGCATCGTCGGCGCCGTAGTCACGCTGATGGGTTTGCTGGCGCTCCCAGCCATGCTGAAGGCCAAATACGACGTGCGTTACGCCACCGGCGTGATCTGCGCCGGCGGTACGCTCGGGATATTGATCCCGCCTTCGATCATGCTGATCGTCTATGCGGCGACCTCGGGTGTTTCGGTGGTCCGGATGTATGCGGCGGCGCTCATACCCGGCCTGATGCTCGCCGGCCTCTATCTGGTTTACGTCGTCGGCCGTGCATTGCTTCAGCCGCACCTCGCGCCGAAGCCGAAGGACGAGGATGTCGGAGAACATTCGTTCCTCGAAATAGCCTGGATGATGTTCACCTCATTCGTGCCCCTCGCGTTCCTCATTCTCGCGGTGCTCGGCGCGATCCTGTTCGGCTTCGCCACCCCTTCGGAGGCCGCGGCGGTCGGCGCCGCCGGCGGCCTGATCCTCGCCGCCGCCTATCGCGCGCTGACCTGGCAGCGGCTGAAGGAGTCGGTTTATCTCACCGCCCGCACATCGGCGATGGTCTGCTGGCTTTTTGTCGGTTCGGCTACATTCGCCTCGGTCTTCGCGTATCTCGGCGGCCAACAATTGGTCGGCGACTTCGTCACCGGGCTGGACATGTCGCCATTAATGTTCCTGATCGTCGCCCAGCTCATCATTTTCATTCTTGGCTGGCCGCTGGAATGGACCGAGATCATCGTCATCTTTATCCCGATCTTCCTGCCGCTTCTCGCGCAGTTCGATATCGACCCGCTGTTCTTCGGCATCCTCGTCGCGGTCAATCTCCAGACGGCGTTCCTCTCTCCGCCGATGGCGATGTCGGCCTATTACCTCAAGGGCATCGCCCCGGCGCATGTGCAGCTTCCCGACATCTTCCGGGGCATGATGCCGTACATGTTCATGGTCATCCTGTGTCTGGTGCTGATCTATATCTTCCCGCAGACGGTCTACTGGCTGCCCAACCTCATCTATGGGGGACGCTGAGACATGAACCGCAACCGCGTCATTGCCGTGATCGCATTTGCCGGGTTTTGCGCCTTCTTCGGCATTCTGCTGGTCAGGGTGGGCAGGATCGACCTGGGCGTGGTGATCTCCATCACGCTGGCGCTCACCGCCTACGACATCTGGTCGCAACTCTTCCGCCGGCGGCCTCGCTAATCGAGGCGGATATTTTTGCCATTCGCTACGAGCCGGATCCAGCCGCGATAGCGGACTTGATAGCTCGCCCAGGGATGCTGATAAGCGTCGCTACACGTCCGTGTGAGGCGCAGCGGGTATTCTGCTGCTCAAGCGTCTCGGCAAGATCGCGATTTCGTCCCTGCACCTCTTCGAAAAGCTTAGACTGCTCGCGCCTTATCGAGCTCGCGTTTGAGTACGGCAACTGTTGTTTCGAGCTCGACGTTCACCGCTGAACTTTTCCGCGCCCGGGCCGCCTGATCGGGTCCGCTGCGTCGAAGATTAGCGCTAACAGGCTTAGAAAATCTAGGAGCCTAAAGTGGAACGGCGTTTGTAGCGGAGAGCAAATGCCAGTTAGTCGCTAGCCCACGGGGCTAACAGGTCTGCTTTTGGGATCTAAGAAGCGTAGACGCATGCCCGCTTTGAGGGCGCGAAGCGGTCATCCATGATGTGCCGCCGAACGTCAAAAAGGCAGAACGTTCGCATATAGGCCAGATTGGTGGGCTCAGCGAGCATTCGCGGACTGACCTCCAACTCGATGCACTTGCCGTACCTGATGCTTCAGGCTGGACTCGCTCTCCGTTTTTGGACCCGG
>NZ_JBDZDN010000008.1:0-93220 GCF_040049215.1 Mesorhizobium sp. KR9-304
TTCGGCGGAGCGTTTGCCGCCAGTCGACTTCGAATTCATGTTCGTTCCTTCGTCTCCGACGAGAACGAACACTCCTTAAATCACACCCTCATTTCTGTGCCATAGGCGCTGATCCCGGACAGCGAACGGCTATAAACGGGCTGCAGGATGTCTCACAACCGCGCCGTCATTACAGCAGCCAAGGTGTTCTCAGGATCGTCCACGTGAACGAGGATCAAGAGCTTCTCGCAAGCCGTCACCGAGCAAGTTGAATCCAACAACAAGGGTGAAGATCGCGAGGCCGGGGATCGATGCGACATGCGGTGCAAGATAGAGCACCGAGCGTCCTTCGCTGGTCATCAGGCCCCAGTCCGCAGTTGGCGGTTGAACGCCAAGTCCTAAAAAGGAGAGACCCGCAGCGGTGACGATGATCGTCCCCACGATTGTCAGCGAATAGACGATGCTCGAGGACGCGACATGCGGGAGCATCTCACGGAAGAGTATGCGGTGTGTTGGTGTGCCGAGCGTGCGGGCGGCATCGACATAGCCGGCATTTTTTTGACCGAGCGCCTCGACGTAGACGACGCGCGTGTTGAACGGCAGCAGGACTATGACGAGCGCCGCAATCAGATTGCCCATGCCCGGTCCCAGAATGGACGCCAGCAATATTGCGAGAAGCACCATCGGGAACGCGAAGAGCACATCCATCACCCGCATGATCGCCGCGCCCGACTTGCTAAAATGTGCTGCCACGAGGCCGAGCGGAATTGCGAGAATGGCGGAAAGCGCGACAGGGACGAGGCCGGTGACCATCGATACTCGCGAGCCGTAGATCACGCGGCTGAGCACGTCACGCCCTTGCGTGTCGACGCCGAACAGGTGACCCGGCGTGAACACGCCGCGCAGTCTAAGTTCGATGAAGGACGACGTCGGCTCATAGGGAGCCAGGACAGGTGCAAGCACGGCCATCGCGAGAAACACGACGACTATGGTGAGACCTGCCATGGCCCAACCATCGGCCAGGAGCTTCGCGGCTATCCGGCCCGCAGAGGTCCGCTCGCGCCAATTCTCACGGGTCGGCGCTGGGGCAAAGGCTATCGTTTTCGATGTCATGGCTTCCTTACCTCTGATGCACGTCGAGCCATCTCACGATGATGTCGGCGACGAGATTTCCAAGTACGAAAACGACAGCAACCATCAGTACGCAGCCCTGGATCATCGGTCCGTCACGGGAAATGACCGAGTTATAGAGTTGCAGGCCGATCCCTGGCCACGCGAAGATGATTTCGCTGAATACGGCCGACCCAAACAGATATCCGACCTGAAGTCCGCTTATGTTGACGAAGGTCGGCAGGGCGTTTCGGAAAGCATGCCGATAAATGATCGATCGCGACGAAAGTCCCCGTGCCTTGCCCGCGGTGATGTAGGGAGAGGCGAGCGCATCGACCATGGCGGAGCGGGTCACGCGTGTCACGATCGCAAGCGACGTCGCGGCTGTGGTGACCGTTGGCAAAATCAAATGCGAAAGCAGGTCAGAAAAGCCGCCTGGCGCGGATAAGTTGTACATTCCTGCAGACGGAAGCAGCGGCAGCGTGACCGAAAACAGAAGGATCAGGACGATCCCGAGCCAGAAAACCGGCATGCTCGCCAGCAGAAACATGGCGGTGGAGATTGCGCGGTCAATGGCGGAGTCTTTTTTCCATGCGGAGATGGTTGCCAGCATAAACGAAAGCACCATGACGATGAACATGCTGGACAACATCAGGACGAAGGAGTTCATCGATTTTCCGAGCACGAGGTCCCATACGGGTGCCCGCATCACGTGACTGTTGCCGAGATTTCCGGTCAGAACACGTTCCAGCCAAATCCAGAACTGCACGATGAACGGATCGTCCAGGCCAAGCTCCTTGCGCAGGCTGGCGATGCTTTCCTTGCTAGCAGCAAGGCCGAGCAGTTGCTGGGTTACGTCTCCGGGAAGCAGGTAGACGGAAATGAATACGATGAAGCTGACGCCGAGCAGCACCGGCAACGTCTGCACCGATCGCCATATTGAATAGCCAAACATAGGGAACCTCTCGTGACGGCGCCTGAGCAGGCGCCGTCGTGAATCGTTGCAGCGGGGACGTCATTCTTTGGTTACCAACGCCATGTCTGGCCAGTGTTGAGGCGCCATGACGAAGTTGTGGATGCTCTTTGATGTCGCGACAACACCCAGTGGGGAGTGAGTCGGGATAAACGCCGCATCCTCGCAGATGACATCGCGCAGGGCGCGCAGTTTGCTCGTCATCTGCTCCTCGGATGCAGACGTGCGTGCTTCGTCGAGCAATTGATCCATCTTCGGGTTGTCGTAATAGCCCGAATTGTATCCGTTCGGCGGCAGCGCGCTGGTACGGACAACTGCGTCGAGCCAGTTCGCTGAGTTCTCTCCCCACGAGATCTGAAGCATGTCTGAGCCTTCAGGCATTCCTTGATTCATCATCGTGAAAAACGTGCCGATATCGAGAACCTCGATCGAAGCACGGATGCCAACATCCGCAAGGTTGCGCTGGAACCACTCCGCATCGGCGACCATTCCGACATCGCCGGCTCCTCCGGGCGTCCAGATCATTTTTACGTCAAAGCCATCGCCATAACCTGCTTCCTTAAGCAGGTCCTTTGCCTTGGCTGGGTCATAAGCGTTGCATTTGTAGTCCGGATCGTATCCCGGGCCGCCGATGTTGAGCATCGAATATGCCGGGATCGCCTGGCCGAGACGTAGCTTTTGCGACAACCCCTCACGGTCGAGGGCCATCGAGATCGCACGTCGCACCCTGACATCCTGAAGAGCCTTTTGTTTCATGTTGAGCCAGATGACGTAAACGGTCGGCACCTCGCCCTTGACTAGCGTGAAGCCCTGCTGCTCAAGCAGCGCCGAATTGTCCGGGGAGGGCGTCGCCGCGATGTCGATCGCGCCCGTGACGAGCGCCTGCTCGCGCGCCGCGACATCGACAATAGGCCGATAGATCAGACGGTCGTATTGAGGCACCCGCGCAGGGTCCCAATAGTTCTCATTTTTTTCCAGGACGATCTGCTCGCCGAAAACGCGCTCGACAAACCTGAACGGGCCGGTTCCAACTGGGGTCTTGGCAAAGTCGTCGTTGCTCGCGGCCGCGCGCACGGCCTTCGGGCTGGCCATCCAGGCCGAGCCGATGCCACCTTGGGAGAGCCGCCGCAAGAACTCTGCGTTGGGGGTCTTCAGCGTGATGCGAAACGTATAGTCGTCGACAACTTCGTATTTCTCGACGTCTTGGCGCCACCAGGTGTTCTGCTGGTAGGCCTTTTCGTAGAACTGCGGGGACTCGCGGTTCAGAATGCGGTCGAAATTGAACTTCGCGGCTTCGGCATTCCATGACTCGCCATCATGAAACTTCACATTTTGACGCAGCTTGAATGTGTAGACCGCGCCGTCGGCTGAGATATCCCAGCTTTCAGCGAGCGCGGGCACGATCGGAGCGATCGGGACGTTCGACTTCGAGAGATCCTGGCCTACGAACCCTTCGAAGATGTTGGATACCACCCGCGCGGTCAGCCAGAGCGCATGGGTGTGCGGATCTAGCGATAACGGGTCGCCTTCGATGCCCATCACGACCGTCTTCTCGCCCGATTGCGCCGGTGCATCGGTGATAGGAACGAAAACCGATAACATCACCAGAGCCGCGGCAAGGCCACGGCCGGCTCGGACTAAACCTAGGCGTTTGTCTTTCACGGAACCCCTCCTTTTTGGTTGAAGTGAACGAACGAAGTCTGCGATCTAGAAAAGATCGGCTTTTTCCAACGCATGGCAGGCGAGCCGGTGTCCGGCCCCCAGATCGGTCATGCGTGGGATTTCCCGGGTGCAGATATCCATTTTCAGTGGGCAAAACGGCGCATAGCGGCATCCGCCTGCAGATAAGCTACGCCCATCGCGGTTCGGGGTCCGGTCGTCTTCTGTCACCTCAATATCGGCGGCGGTGCGCTTGACACTCAGCACTGCTCCTCGAAGGGCGCGTGTGTAGGGGTGACCGGGCCGCTCATAGATCTCTTCGCTGTCGCCGATCTCGACCAGCTGGCCGTGGAAGAGCACGACGGTGCGATCGCACATGTGACGCACCAAACGAAGGTCGTGCGAAACGAAGAGATATGTGAGGCCGAGATTGCGCTTGAGATCCGTCAGAAGGTTGAGAATCTGCGCCTGAACCGAGACGTCCAATGCCGAGACAGGCTCGTCCAGAAATAGAAATTCCGGTTCGAGCGCGATGGCGCGGGCGATCACTACGCGCTGACACTGTCCGCCGCTGAACTGGTGAGGGTATCGGTTCCTATGTGCCGGATTCAGCCCGACCAGCCTGAGGAGCTCATCTACCCGCTGACGCCGCTGCTCGCGGTCCCAGCCGAAGTTCAACAAGGGCAATTCGATGTTTTCTGCGATGGTGCGCCGGGGATTCAGAGCCGAAATCGGATCCTGAAACACCATTTGGCGTTTCGCGCAGGCCTGACGGCGTTCGGCGACAGTTTGCGACGCTATGTCGATCCCTGCATAGCTTATGGTCCCGGCAGTCGGCTGAAGCAAACCAAGCAGCATTCGGCCAAATGTCGATTTTCCCGAGCCCGATTCGCCTACAAGGCCGAGCGATTCTCCTTGCCGGACATCCAGGCTCACCCCATCAACGGCGCTTGCCTGGCGTTTGGCTTGGCCCTTGCGGTCATAGAACTTGTAGACTTCGTGTGCGGTGAGGAGCGTGCCCTGGTGCGGTGTCATGACAGGTGACTCCGATCGGAAACGAAGTGGCACCGCGCGCGGCTGTTACGCGACACCTGCTTGAAGGATGGCGGTCCCAGGCAGACGTCCGAGGCCTTGTGGCAGCGCGGAGCAAACCGGCAGCCAGGCGGGAAATGCAGCGGATCAGGCGGCCCGCCGTCGATTTGTATCAAGGGTGTTCCCGCCTTGGCCGAGTCGGGGATGGTTGCAATAAGTGCTTGCGTGTAGGGATGCGTCGGCCGTTCGAGTACCTCATCTACTGGGCCGGCCTCCTGGATTTGGCCGGCATACATGACAGCCACGTGTGTGGCGATCGCTCGCACGACGCCAAAATCGTGGGTCACGATGATCATCGGCAACCCGTCGGCACCGTGAATTTCCCGCAGCAGCTGCAGCGTTTTTGCCTGGACAACCACGTCAAGCGCCGTGGTCGGCTCATCCGCAATGAGAAGTTGCGGTGCTCCGGTCAGCGCAATGCCAAGGGCCACGCGCTGGCACATTCCGCCCGACAGTTCGTGAGGGTAGCAGTTGATCTGCCGCTCCGCGTCTCGCAAGTTGAGACGCCGCAGGATGGCGATCGAAGCCTCGGTGGCAGCTTCCCTGCTCGTGTCGGGAGAGTGGCGCCGGATCACCTCAATCATCTGGTTGCCGATGGTGAGGCTGGGGTTGAGCGATGCCCGAGGATTTTGGAAGATCATCGAAATCTTGCTGCCGCGAAGCGCCTGCAAATCCCGCTCGGCCATGCCGACAATCTCGTCGCCGCCGAGACAAATAGACCCGGAGATTGATGCGTTGCGCGCGAGGAGGCCGATCAGGGCCATCGCAGTTACCGACTTGCCTGAACCAGACTCGCCGACCAACGCAAGAATCTGCCTGCTGCCGACCTCGAAACTGACGTTATCTACAGCCACTACCCGTCCCGCGGGCGTGTTGAACGATACGCTGAGATTTCTGACCTGCAAGCGCTGAGCAGCAGCTTCTAAGCAGTCCACGGCGCTCGGCAACGGCATATCCGCGTCGATGCGGGGCGGGCTGATATGCGTTCCCACGAAAGCGCTCCCATTTTTACTGCGAAAGTTCATTCGCATTTTTCCCAGAATGAAAATTACTTTCGTAAAAGTCAAGTCATTTGCACATAAATCAAGTGACCTGACTGGGAAATCCTTTCACGCAGCGGTTGCAATTACCGGATATCACTGCCCGCTTTTGGTTCGAGCGTGATGAGTCACGCCTCAAATATCGAGCAGTCCATTCTGACGGGCTGCAATGCCGCTATCGTCGGCATCTCTGCGACCTGTCAGAACATATCTTTGCTGCAGCAGAGGCTTCACGACACT
The DNA here is from genome assembly GCF_040049215.1 of Mesorhizobium sp. KR9-304. NCBI lineage: Bacteria > Pseudomonadati > Pseudomonadota > Alphaproteobacteria > Hyphomicrobiales > Phyllobacteriaceae > Mesorhizobium > Mesorhizobium sp. KR9-304. Next base: position 6,094 of record NZ_JBDZDN010000008.1, read on the forward strand.
GGCTGGGCTTTGATGCGACGGATCGATGAAACGAATGCAGCGATCTCCGGATGCATTCGTTTGCTCAATGGAACGGATTACCGAGAAACCGGCTCTCCTTCGGGCATGGTGCCCTCTAGTGGCTACTAAAGGAGCTTAGGCCTGTGAAGATCCCGCATGCCTGCGGTGGATGGGCACGTTCCGCATGTCCGATATCCATCGAAGCAAATGCATATCTCGATCACTGCCGCCCTTACCGCTGCAGCTGTCGTCTTTGCAGCAATGATTTTGCTTTCGTCCTACCGCTTTGCAGGCACGCCAAAAAACCTGGGTGAAGTACGGGTGAATTGAGCCGGACGAAGGCACCCAAAACAGAGTTCGGTCCTTTCGGTCGAACCGGTCCATGCTAGGCGCGCGCAATGCATGGCAATTGCGTACACTCCGGCGACATCATGCGGGTGCGGAAAGGCCCGCCTTCCTCATCGCCAGTCCCGCGCACATATACATTATCACGTAGACCAGAACGCGATAAATCGCGGCCGATCCCGGCGGGATGCAGATAAACGACAAGGCCGCTATGCCGCGCTTGCCAACCTCGTGCGCCAACCGGATGACCTCGTAGTCGGTCATCCCGAAGGGTTCCGCCAGCTCACCGAGGATATCGCCCGGCGCTGGCCCAGCGCCTCCCAAAATATCCATGTCCCAGTGGCAGTAAACTGCGTCCGTGCCTTCATAAGCATGGTGTAGTTCGTTTACGAGCCCCTCGATGCCGAGGCCGGAGCGGATTTTCCACATCGGATAAAAGTGCGTCCCCTTTCGCAGGAATTCCCGCACCATCTCCTTGTTTTCGAGCATGCCGCGCTCGCCGATCTCCACCAGATGCTTCTGGTCGAAATTGTGCAGAAGTTCGTATGTCTTGAATTTCCACGCGTCCGAACCGGCGATGCGCGGATCCATCGTCAGCTTGTCGAGCGGCGCGATATCCCAGTGGGTGTCGAGAGATACGCAGCCGACGTTTCCTTTAGTACGCTCCGACACCGCCTTGGCGATGGCGAAGGAGCCGCAAGGGCTGTTCTGTCCGATGACAACGGGAACGGCGCCGGCCGCCATGGCATGGTTGACCTTGAGTTCCACCGCCGCCTGCGCGCGGAGCACGTTTGCCGCGGTCGGCTCGACAAGACATTCCGGCGGGATGTCCGCGTCGCCATAGTCGACAATCTTGAGATGGTCGAAAACGTCAAGATCGAATTCCTGAATATATCCGGAGCCATAGCGGATGGACTGTTGCCTGATGCGTTTCGGTGCGGCCAGCCACTCCTTGGCGTCCACGCCCATGTATCCGCCCCAGCCGGCGACGTAAGGGGCGCCAATGATCACGACGTCCGCGCCTTCCAAGTCGTTCTCAGTGGTCGCGTGCGGCCGCGCCATGAAGGTCGGCATGTCCTCCGCGATCATCGGCACGTACCAGGGGTTCATGAAGGAGTAGGTATTCGCAATCGATCCTTGGCGGATTTCCTGCCAGCTCGGATAAGACATCGGCCTGGTTCCTCTTTCAAAGAGCCGCGCGGGAGCGGCACGGTTGGGGCAGTCAGGCTTGCGCCTCCGCCAGCACCACGTCATGCAGAACTGAAACACCGGCGATCATGTCGGTCTCACTTGCGAACTCTTCGGGGCAGTGGCTTAGACCGTTGCGGCACGGCACGAAGATCATCGCCGCGGGGCAGAGACCGGCGATACGGGCCGCATCATGGGTAGCGCCCGACAGAAGATGCTGCCGCGCCAAGCCACGCCGCTCCGCAGCCGCATCGATCGCGTTCGTGAGCCGAAGATCGAAGGCCACCGGTTTCGTGTTGATCAGCTTCGTCAATGTGACGCCGCAGGGACCCGCATAATCCTGGATCGTTTTGTGAATGAGCACATCGTGGCGTTCCAGCGTGGACGCATCCGGATGGCGAAGATCGACGGTGAAACTTGTGCGGCCGGCGATCGTGTTCGGCGCCGACGGATGGATGTCGCAGCGCCCTACCGTAAATCGTGTCGAACAGTCACCGTCTTCGAGTTTCGACTCGATTCGGTCGATAAGCGTGCGCGCTGCCTTAAACGCATCCCGACGCATGGCCGGAGGTGTCGTGCCGGCATGCGCCTCCTGGCCTTCGATGTCGATCCGGTACTGGATGGTGCCCTGAACGCCCGTCACCACTCCAATGGTGCTGTGTTCACACTCCAGGATCGGACCCTGTTCGATGTGCAGTTCCAGATAACGCCACGGTCGGGAAAGGGGTTCAGTCGTGCCCTTGACTCCGATGCCAAGGAAGAACTTGTCCAGTTCCCGAGCGAAGCTCGCTCCCTCGCGGTCGACGGCACGTCCTGCTACGGCGCTTGGCAGCGAACCCGAAAAAACCGCAGAACCCATGGTGACAGGAGAGAACCGACAGCCCTCCTCGTTCATCCAGATTGCGAGCTGGATCGGCCGTCTCGTCGCGATCGCTCTATCATCGAGGCTGGCCAGCACCTCCGCAGCAGCGACAACCCCGAGCGCGCCGTCAAACCGGCCGCCGGTCGGCTGGCTGTCCAAATGCGAGCCGGTCACGAGGGGTGCCGCCGTGCCATCGGTGCCGGCTCGCGTAATGAAGATATTTCCGACGGCATCAGCGTTGATTCGATATCCAGGCCGCCTGAACCAGTCGATCACAGTGCGATGGGCTTCGATGTCCGGCTTGGACAGCGCCTGTCTGTCGAGCCCGCCATCGCCCGTCGCGCCAAATGAGGAGATCTCGTCGAAGCGCGCGAGGAAGCGTGAAGGGTCGATGGTCTCGCCATCAATGTGCGTTCGGAAAAAGACCTCGGCGCTCAAAGAACGGTCCTCATGAAATGCATTCCCAACATGAAACATAATTGCCTGTCAGTCAAGTCGCTTTCTTATTGATACAGTGCTTTCCTGCCCCTATAGGTTACTCGACCGCGCCGCTTGGGATCGGTCAGTGCAGGCAGATGGCAAGAAGAACGCGCGCTAATCGTCAGGACGAGAACGGAAATCATGGCCTGGGCGCGCGGCTTCGGCACGCCCGCATCGGGGCAGGGCTGTACCTCAAGGACCTCGCCGAGAAGGTTGGCTGCTCCGAGAGTCTCATTTCGAAGATTGAGAACGAGAAGATTCTTCCGTCACTGTCTATGCTGCACCGAATCGCGCATGGTCTCGGCATCAGCATTGCACGCCTCGTGGAAGATACGGGGAACGCTTCCCTCGTACACATCTACCGTCCGCAAGATGCTGTATTCGTCGAAAAGAACATCCGGACCGGAAAAGGCATCCGACTGGAAAGCATCGTTGCGTCTTCGCTGAGCGATCTGCTGCAGATCAATATCCATCACATCCAGCCCGGCGGCTCCAGCGACGGGACAATCGAGCATCAGGGCCACGAATTCGGCTACATCCTTGAAGGTGAGGTGAGCCTGCACGTAGCGGGCGAACAGTACAGCTTGAAGCGGGGCGAAGGCTTTTTCTTCCGGTCGAACCTGCCGCACGGCTACAACAATCCGGGAAAGACGGTGGCGAAGGTCCTGTGGATCAACACGCCGCCGACATTCTGACGGGAGCGAAGCGCTCCGCTAGGCGGAACCAGTCACGAGCGCGCGGTCGTCGACTAATGCATCCCCCACGATGTCGAAAAATGCACGGATACGCGCCGTCCGTTTCAATTCGGAGTAGGTCACGATCCATAGCTCCCGCTTCGTACAAGCGACTGGTTCGAACAGGCGGATCAGGTCGCTTTCCAGATCTCCAAGGTAGCAAGGCAGAACCGCTGCGCCGATGCCGGCGCGGACCGCAATGAGCTGATTGATGAGGCTGTTCGTTCGATAGACGATTGCCGATTCCGGTATCCGCGCAGCAAGCCAGTCAGCCGCATTGATGCCGCGGACGCCTTGCTCCCACCCGACGATTCCTACGGATATGGCGGCCGAACCCAGAACTCCCGGTGGGCCGAAATCGAGCAGCACCGAAAGAAGGATTGACGCCGCCAATGCTGCGGATCGGACTTTGCATGCTTTTACACGCAGGGTTCCGCGGATCATCCTCATCACAAAGGTTGCGCTGTCACAGGCGGTGGCGCATGGCGAGGGAAGCGTGATGAGCTTGCGTGGCAAGACCATAGTCGTTACGGGCGCGGCAAGAGGTATTGGCGCGGCCTGCGCGGTAGAGATGGCAGGGCAGGGCGCACGTCTTGTCTGCGCCGACATTGATGACTGTTACGGCACGGTCGCCCGCATCATAGACATCGGCGGCCAGGCGCGCAGCCATCCTGTCGACGTTTCCGATAAGGAGTCCGTCTCTGACCTGTTTGCGTCGGTCGCCGCGACGGAAGGCGACCTAGACCACGTTTGCAACAGTGCCGGCGTTGTCCTCGAACGCAGCCTGCTCGACATGACGCAAGACGAATTCGACACCGTCATCCGCATCAATCTCAAAGGCACTTTCCTCGTGGGGCAGGCGGCCTTGCGGCGCATAACGGCCGGCTCAGCGACGTTCGTCGCGTCCAATCTTGGCTACATCGGTCGTGCCGATCATTCCGCGTACGTGGCTTCGAAGCACGGCGTCATGGGTCTCGTGCGGTCTTGGGCGGAAGAGTTTGCTCCGGCGATCCGGATAAACGCCCTTTGCCCCGGCCCGACAAGCACGCGGATGCTCGCTGCCGATCAGCTTTCCGACAAATGGCGGGCGAAGGAACTTGACCTTCCGCTCAAGCGGTTCGCCGATCCTGCCGAAATCGCCCGCGCCGCGCGCTTCCTGGCCAGCGATGACGCCAGCTACATCACGGGACAGGGCCTCGGCGTCAATGGCGGGTCGGTGATGGCATGACCGACGTCGTTGCGACTACTCTGTCCGCTGCCCCTATGCAGGATGACGTCACCCTCGATTTTCGCGGACAGACAGTCGTTTTGTCGGGGGGATCGCGGGGAATCGGCTTGGCTGTCGCCAAGGCATTTGTCCGATCGCATGCCGATCTTCGTGTCCTCGCGGATGATCCCACGCTCACTTCCGTCGTCGCCGAGTTGGCGACATCTGCGAAAGGCAAGGTATCCGGCCGCATTGGGGACATTGCGGAGTCGGGCGCGGCCACAGCGATGCTGTCGGATATTCCGAAGATAGACGTGCTGATTGCAAATGCCGGCATGGAGCGCCTTACGCCTATCGACGACCTTTCCGCCGAGGCGGAGGAATACTTCAGGCGCGTCATTGCGGTCAACGTCATCGGCACCTATCTCACCGTTCGCGCCGCAGTGCCGAAGATGCGAAGTGAATCGCGCATCATCCTGACCTCCTCTGTCTGGGGAAAATCCGCCGTTGGCGAGTTTGGCGCTTACATTGCCTCCAAACATGCCGTTATCGGGCTGATGCGCAGCCTTGCCCGGGAACTCGGACCGCGCGGCATTAGGGTCAATTGCGTCTGTCCCGGCTGGGTGCGGACGGAGGCTGCGCTCAAGTCGCTTCGGCAAATGTCCGAACGGTCAGGCATCGGCGAAGCCGACATCCTTGACGAAGTTCTGACCTCGCAATGTCTTCCGGGGTTTCAGGCGCCCGACGACGTACCGGGACTGTTTGTGTTCCTAGCCTCGTCCCTGTCCCGAAACATAACAGGCCAAGCGATCAACATAGATCGCGGTGAATTCTTAGGGTGAGACAGGAGGGACTGGCTTTGTCAGCATTAAGCTTGAGGCTGGATGACAAGAAGGCATTGGTGGTCGGCGCATCCAGCGGGATCGGACGCGAAGTGGCGCGGGAGTTCGTCCTCCAAGGCGCCGATGTCACCGTGCTCGCCGACGAGGAGGCGATTTTCGAGGTCGCCGACTGCCTGGGCCAAGAAACCGGCAGGGTCATAAAAGCGCTTCGTTGCGACATCACCGACCGCGATCTGTTGCGCGCCAATCTCGCCGCGATCGACTGCCTCGACATACTCGTACACAATGCCGGGTTCGAGCGACTGACCCCGCTGGGCGACTTCAAATCCGAGGATTTGTTCCGCCGCATCATCGACGTGAATTTGCTCGGCGCCTACTATGTAACTAACGAACTCGCGGGCCGCCTCCGCGACGGCGGGCGTGTTATCTACACCGCGTCGACCTATTCAAAATACGCGATTGCGCGGATGGCTGCCTACGCCAGCTCGAAACATGCGCTGGTCGGCATGCTGCGCAGCTTCTCGCACGAATTCGGGGGCCGCCGCATCACGGTCAATGCCGTGTGCCCGGGTTGGGTCAATACCGAATTCTCGAACAGGTCCGTACGCCAGATCGCCCTTGATACCGGCAGAAGCGTTGAAGATGTTGGCAACGAGGTCCTGCGGCTCCAGGCCATGACGGGACATCTCGAGCCACGGGAAGTCGTCGGCGGGTTTTTGTTTTTAGCGTCCGATCTGGCCAAGGATATCACGGGCCAGACAATTCACGTCGACCGTGGCGAGTACCAGGACTGAGATGGGTAAGGTGCACAAACTGCGGTTCAAGGTCCAGCCGGTCGAAGCGGCCGAGCATGATCTGGTGATCACGCCGCGTGCGGTTTTCAACGCCGCCTACGCGGGACGCGATGCGGAAGACGTGGAGCGTCACATTGCGGATGTTGTGCTAGGCGGTGAACGGCCCCGGTTTCCCATCCCGTCGCTCGCGCCGGTGTCAGTCCACAATCTGGTCACCCTAGATGAGGTGCAGGAATACACGCCGAGCATGATCGGCGAGGTGGAATACGTATTGGTATTTCACCGGGGCCAGCTGTTCGTGGGCGTCGGATCGGACCATTGCGATTGGCTGCTGGAGAAGCACGATTTCGCCCATTCTAAGAATGTCGCGCCCGACGTGATGGCCAACAGGCTGTGGCGTTGGTCCGATGTGCGAGATCATTTCGACGAACTTCTCCTGCGATGCCGCGTGCGCGTCGACGGCGCATGGCGAGTAACGCAGGAGGCCACTTGCTCGACGTTGCGAAGCCCGAATTTCTGGCTGGACCATGCAGCCTTCTCGGGCGGCATCGCCGACGGAACGATGCTGTTCAGCGGGACGATCAACCATATCGCCGGCCTGCTGAAGGGTGATGCCTATGAAGTCTCGATGACTGATCCCCGGTTGGGCCGTGTCATCTCGCACACCTACCAATGTATGCCTGCAACGGTGCCAAAACTATTGGACGTAAGGGGGGCCTGACCTTGCTCCTTTTCTGCGGAACTTATGCCGGGAGCGTCTTTCCGGGTTCGACCGGACGCGAAACGCTGACGCTCCTTTTGATCTGGAGATGGAAATGCAGCTTATCTTGAATCCGGTGCCGTGGCCGAGTGGAGCGCGTTGCGCGGTCGCCATCACTTACGATCTCGATGCCGACAGCCTGATCCACATCGCAAAGCCGGAAAACGCCGACACCTTTGTGTCCACCCAGTCCCTGCTTCGCTATGGTGCTCTGGTCTCGCTTCCGCGCATTTGCCGGATCTACGAGCATTTCGGCTTGAGGCAGACTTTCTTCATGCCTGCCTGGTGCGTCGAGCGTTATCCGGCGGCGGTAGAGACCATACTCAAGGGCGGCCACGAGATTGGACATCACGGCTACATCCATGAGAGCTACAATCAGCTGTCCAAGGATTTTGAGAGCTACTGGTTCGAGCGCGCCATCCGCGTATATGAGAAGCATGTCGGCTATCGCCCGCGTGGGTTTCGGGCGCCGCTCAACGAGTTCTCCAAGTTTACGCTCGACCACCTGATCGAGGCCGGAATCGCCTATGACAGTTCGCTGATGGGCGACGACGTTCCGTATCTGCTGACAAGCCGTAACAGGCCCGGAAGCGTTCTGGAGATACCGCAGTTCATTGCCAATGATGACTATCCGCAATTCATGCACAATTGGGATCTCGGCATCGAAATGCCGATACAGTCGCCGCAGCGCGCGAAGGATGTCTATCTCGCCGAGTTCGACGCACAGTATGAATCGGGCGGCATGTGGATGACGGTTTGGCATCCCTTCCTCAGCGGCCGCACGTCCCGGGCCAAGATGCTGGTCGAAATCGTCGAATACATCGCTGCGAAGGGCGACGTGTGGTTCGCGACTATGGGCGAAATCCACGACCATGTTCAGGGTTGCATCGCCGCGGGAACGTGGAATCCGCGCACGGATGTCCTCCCATTCGACGTATCTCCGATCAAGGAACTGTCGCCGTTTCACGCGTGAACGCGGCTGGGTGCAGGCAAGGAGACGCTTGCGCGCAGCTGACAAGTAAAATTAGCTGACAAACAAAAATGGGGAACAACAATGGTCACTTACGAAAGGCTTAGCAGGGCAGGGCTCATCGAGGATGCAGGCGACGGCCTGCTCCGCATCCGAACCCTCGGCAGTCCCATGTCGAGGCGGCATTTCTGCAAACTGATGGCAATGGGCGCAGCCACCGCGATGGGATCGTACCGCCCGGCCATGGCTGCAGGCGAAGTTCGCTTCATGGGCTGGCAAGGATATGACGAGGCCTTCAACAATGGAGGATTCGCCAAAAACAACGGCATCACGGTCAGCGCGACCTATCAGAATGACAATGGCCACGCGATGACCATGATATCCAATGGCGGCATGGGCAACATGGATATTGTGACGCCGGATACAGCCTATACCAAATTGATGGCTGAAGTGGGCATGCTGTCGCCAATCGACCTGTCGCGGGTGCCAAACTTCGGGGACCTCGACCCGTTCTTCCAAGACAATCAGGGTATCCGCGTCGACGGTAACGTTTACGCGCTTCCGGTTGCCTGGACGATCATCCCGCTGATGTACAATCCGGCATTTGTGAAGGAAGTGCCGCAGTCCTGGTACGACCTGCTGAAGCCCGAGTTCCAAGGCAAGGTCGGAATGACCAACGACCTGATTTCGAACATGGTCGTTTTCGGCCTGGCTGTCAGCGGACGCAAGGACGCAACGCGTATTTCCAAGGCGGAATTGAAGGAAATGCTGGCCTTGATGGTCAAGCTCAAGAAGGAGCAGGCCAGGACCGTGGTCTCCAGCTACGGCGAACTTACCGACCTCCTCTCCAGTGGGGAGATATGGATCTCACAAGGCTGGGTCCCGGTCCAATTGTGGGCCAAGCAGAAAGGCGCAGAGATACACTGGACAGTGCCGAAGGAAGGCGCGCATGTGCCGATCGATTGCATGGCCATCGTCAAGGACAGCCCGAACCTCGACGACACCTACACGCTCTTGAACAACGCGATCGGGGCCGAAGGACAGGCTTACGCCGCGAATATCAACGCAACTGGTGTGGTCAACACGAAAGCGATACCGCTGCTAAAGCCCGAGATCCTTCAGATCCAGCCGCATGATGACATTGTCGGCTTCTTCGAGAAGGCGACCGGCGGCCAGCCTCTCCCGCTTTGGCCGAGCGAGCCCGAGGGCGATCTTGCGACGTTCGATGACGTGCTCGATGCCTGGGATAAGTTCCTCGCAGCCTAGGATCGATCGATATGTAGATCGGTCTTAGGGCGGCCGTGACAGGTTGGGTTCGCTGGCGGCTCTATTGCTGCAGCGAATCCGTTGTTGCATCTTTTCAACCTCGACAGGTGAACACAGGGGGCATCTGGATGAGCGCGCTTGTCCAACTTAGACGGGTATCCAAAGCCTACGGCGTCGTTAAGGCCGTGGAGCCTTTGGATATCGAAATCCAAGCCGGCGAGTTCATGGCGATCCTCGGACCGTCGGGCTGCGGCAAGACGACCCTGCTGCGCATGATCGGCGGCTTCATCCAGCCGTCGACGGGAGAGATCATTCTGGACGGTGTCGACGTTACAAGGCTGGGGCCAGAGCGTCGCCCAACCAACATGGTCTTTCAAGGCTACGGCCTGTTTCCGCACATGAGCGTCGCGCAGAACGTCAGCTACGGTCTCAGGTTGGCCCAAGTATCGTTGCCGGAACGAAAACGGCGCGTCGAAGAAGCGCTGGCGCTGGTCCATCTCGAGGATTTCGGAGAACGCCGGATCGAGCAATTGTCCGGTGGCCAGCGTCAGAGGGTCGCGCTTGCGCGGGCGCTCGTCATGCGCCCCAAGGTGCTGCTTCTCGATGAGCCGCTGGCTGCGCTCGACCTCAAGCTGCGTCGCGCCATGCAAGAGGAGTTCAGGCGCATCCACGCCCTTATCGGCGGCACCTTCATATTCGTCACCCACGACCAGGAGGAGGCGATGTCGCTCGCGACACGTATTTGCGTCATGGATCGCGCTCGCGTCGTCCAAGATGGCACTCCGGAAGAGATTTATCGCAGGCCCGCGACACGATTCGTTTCACGCTTCATCGGCGAAGCGAACTTCTTCCACGGTGTGGCCCAGTCCAACGTCGTCACCTTGCGCAACGGCGCATCGTTCAGCGCGAAGGTTAACGACGGCGAGGTCGATTGTGTGGTGCGACCTGAAGATATTTGCCTGCCAGACCAGGGCGGATGCGACATAAGGGCCGAAGCGATTGTGGAAAATGTGACGTTCCTTGGCCATCACCGGCAATACCGGCTCTCCAGTGTTCTGGGAGACGACATCATCGTATCGTCGCGCGATCGAAGCCCAGATATCGATGTTGGGTCGACTGTCACGATCGGATGGCGCGTTGCCGACCAACGGATAGTTTCGCAATGAAAGACAGGTCGCTCTCCATTCGGGCGGCGCTGCAGCTCGCTCCAACCATTGGCGTACTGTTGTTCGTCTTCGTGCTACCAACGGCCTATTTCTTCGTCATATCGTTCTGGCGCGTCCGAGCCTTCAAGTTGCGGCCGGAGTTTACTTTTGATCAGTACCGACAAGTCCTTGCCGAATTCTCTGACCCGTTGCAGTTCACTCTCGCGCTTGCGTCTGTCGTTGCGATTGTGACTGTGCTGATCGCACTTGGGTTTGCCTATTTCTGCCGTTTTCAGGCCGGCCCCGCGGGACCGGCTTTTATCTTCCTGGTGTTGGTCACGCTCTTCGGCGGATATCTCACCAAGATCTACATGTGGAAGACCATCCTCGGCTCGGCCGGCATCCTGAACACCGCGCTTATGGAACTCGGGCTGATCGACAGCCCGATCACTGCGCTTCTCTACAGTCCGGTCGCTGTTATCATCACGCTTGTACACTATACGCTGCCACTTGCGATCCTGCCGATCTACGGGGCGCTCCGCGGCGTTGAAGATGTGCCACTGGAGGCAGCTCGCGATCTCGGCGCGGGTCGGTTGCGGACGTTTTTCGATATTGTCTTGCCGCAGATCCGGTCAGGTATTGTCGCGGCCTTCAGCCTCTCCTTCATTTTCACGGCCGGGGACTACGTGACGCCACTGATGGTCGGCGGTCCCAACGCGTCGATGATTGGGGTCTTTATCCAGAACCAGTTTGGAAACCGCTTGAATTCGCCTCTCGGGTCTGCGCTTTCGTTCGTCGTGATTGCAAGTTGCATGGTGATCGTCCTGGCGTTTGCGACCGCAATGGTGTCCGTGACCAGGAGCCGGAGATGACCTCGATGCACCGGTATGCCTGGAACGGTTTCGGTGCCGCGGTCATCGGCTTCATGCTGTCGCCTCTGGTCGTCCTCGTGGTGTTCTGTTTTTCGTCCAGCCCGCTCTTGACGCTTCCGATCGAGGGCTGGTCGCTGCATTGGTTTGCCGACGCCTTCGCCCGTCCCGGATTTCTGCTCGCTTTCCGCAACAGCCTTATCGTGACTGTCTGCGTGGGGGCGACGTCTACGATCATCGGAACCATGGCGGCCATGGCCCTGAGTACCATGCGACCGGGGTTGTCGGTCGGGCTGATGCTAGCTGTGACGGTTCCAATCATGGCACCGCCTTTGCTGCTGGGCGTGGCGCTGCTCACCTTCTATTCGACCTGGCTCAACCTGACGCTTGGCCTGCCCACCGTCATCCTCAGTCATCTGGTGTTCACGCAGCCATTCGTTATTCTCGTCATCAACGCGCGAATGGCTTCATTCGATCACGCCGCGGTTGAGAGCGCCCGTGATCTCGGGGCCGGACCACTGCGGGCGTTCTTCGATGTGACGCTGCCCATTATCGCGCCCAGCGTCGTCGGTGGCGCGCTGATTGCGATGGCCCTGTCGCTTGACGATTTCCTGGTCACTTTCTTCACGATCGGCGGCAGCAACACGCTTCCCACCTTCATGTGGGGTATGCTGCGAAAAGGTGTCGATCCAAGCATCAATGTGGTGGCCACGCTGATCATGCTGCTATCGATCGGCACGACTGTCTTTGGCCTGCGCATCACGCAGTACAGAGGCTAGTCGACAAGCGCGGCAAGGCTACTCTCGGGGCGGCAGCGCTACTCTCGGGGCGGCAGCAATTCCAGGAACTTGCTGGCCGCGAAGTAGCGCGGGCTGGCTGCGTTTGTGACGAGAAAGATGTCGTCCTCAAGGCCGTTGATTAGGTCTGTCACGGCGCAGAGCTTTCCCTGCTCAAGTTCCGGCAATACCGTGTCATTCGGCAAGAGAGCCACACCCACGCCAGCCATCAGAAGCCGCTTCAGCTCTCCATAGTCGAGAGATTGACCGGCCTTGCGACGGCCCCAGCCGTAACGCAGCCGGAAGTTCTTCACGATCTGGGCTTCGTCCGTCCCTGGAATGACGAAAGCTTCGTCTGCGAGAGCCTCGAAGTCGGCCGTGATGCGATTAGCCAAGGGATGCGTAGGCCCACACACGACCAGATGCCGCTCGCTGAAAAGAAACTCGTAGCTCAAACGCGAATCCATGCGCGGATCCGGACAAATGCCGACGTCCGCATCGCCGTTCAGCACCATATCCTCAATTTGAGGGTAGGGGGCGACATGTATGCTGAGTTCGGCCCTGGGATACTTGACGGCGAAGGCGCGTATTGTCCGGTCGAAGCGGTCGCTGACGATGTTTCCCACCGTGGCTATCTGCAACTGGATGGTCAACTCATTGTCGATCTCGTCTAAAACCGTCTGCAGCGACCCGATGAGTTGGTCTAGCTTGGCGGCAAGTTCGGCGAGCTGGATGCCATGGTCAGTAAGAGCAAATCCCCCCGGACCTCGCTCGCAAAGGATTTTGCCTAGATAATCCTCGAGCCGCTTGAGCGCACTGCTGACAGCCGGCTGCTGACGCGACATTGCCTTGGCAGCGTTCGTCACCCCGTCGTTCTTCACGATCTCGTGGAAGACCTTGATCAGATTCCAATCCAAGTTCCGGACAAACCGGCGTGCCGACAGAGATTCGCTAAGCTGCCGTTCAGCCCTGTTTGCCATACGAATCCTCTGAATCATCAACCAGACAACGCGTGTGACCGCGGGGCTCACGCCGCAGATCGGTACTCTGGATTGATACAATCAATGCTCTAGATTGATGTTTAAAACGTTTAAGCAATAAGTGTCAATCCTTATAATATGCCAGTTGAAACTTGAATATTGATTATAATGTAATCGCATATTTGAAGTATAAATACAGTTATCGTATTTACACCTTCAATTCGGTGAGGGGACTTTAAGCGCCAACAGCCCAAGGTCTTTTCGTTTGTCAGCGTTATCATCTCAGAACGAGGTTAGGGGACTATGGGACAGGGACCGCACGAACACGATGGCCATCACGACCATTCACATCCCGATGAGATAAGAAACGCGACGGATGGAACCCAGGCGCTGGAGCGGCTGTCGCGCATTTCCCAGACAAAGCAGGCTGAAGAAACCGCCCGATCCCTGGAATTGGGCCTCGAAGCCGCGCCTTCGGTGATCGATCGCAGCATTTCGCTCTTTAGCCGCGGTCATCAGCCTGCCTTCGCGGGCATCAATACCTTCATGAAAGTTCCCTACTGCGAGGACATCCGCAAGGTCGGGCAGTACGAAGCCGCATTCGTCGGCGCTCCGTTCGATTCGGCGACCACCTATAGACCTGGCACGCGCTTCGGCCCTCAGGCCGTGCGCCGCATCTCGGCCCTTTACGATGGTTACTGGTTCGACGGCGGCGTCGATATCTATGAGGAATTGGACCTGTGTGACGCCGGCGACATCTTCGTCATCCCTGGCAATATCGAGAAGACCTTCGACCAGGTCACCAAGGCCGTATCGCACATCTACACCTCCGGTGTGTTCCCGATCATTTGCGGCGGCGATCACAGCCTAGGGTTCCCGAATGTGCGAGGCATCGCGCCCCACATCGACGGAAATGTCGGCATCATCCACATCGACCGTCACATCGATATTCAGGAGAAGGATATGGATGAGCGGATGCATACCACGCCGTGGTTTTGGACCACGCATGAAGGGCGCGAGACGACCCACCGAGACCACAGCCACATGCATGATGTCGGGCTCCCGAACTGCCATCCCAAGAATCTGGTGCAGCTCGGAATCGGCGGATGGTACGGCAATCGTCCGGGCAGTGCGGTTGCGCATAGGCGGGGCACCAGCGTCATGACAATGTTCGACCTGGAGAAGCATGGCGCGCGCAAAGTCGCGGAAATGGCCTTGGAGATGGCTTGGGACGGTTGCAAGGCCGTCTACCTGTCGTTCGATATCGATTCGATTGACCCCGGTTTTGCCCCAGGTACGGGCTCGCCGGAGCCGGGTGGCCTGATGCCGCGCGAGGCGTTCGAGATCATTCGCACCATTGCCGCCGAGGGACTATGCGGCATGGAGGTCGTGGAGGTGTCCCCGCCTTACGACGTCAATGACAATACCGCGCAGCTCGCGTGCCGCGTCGTCCTGGATACACTCGGGACGCTGATCGCCAACGGCAAGCTAGGTCATCGCGAGAAAGCGCGATTGCCCGGTGCTCGCTGAGCAGGTGCTGTTCACCGTCTCTCAACCTTGTCAAATCGAGGCTCGCTATGCTGAAAACTGCCGCTAGATTCCTGTTGACCGCCGCGGTTGCTTCGCTGCCGTCGCTTGCACTCGCGCATCCTGAATCGGGAAGCGCCGTAAGCTTCGCCCATGGGTTTTCGCACCCCGTCGGCGGTCTGGACCATGTGCTTGCCATGGTTCTCGTCGGCATGCTGGCGGTGCAACCTGGCGCGCGCGCGGTGTGGTCAGTCCCACTGACGTTCCTTTCAGTCATGGCGCTTGGCGGATTGCTGGGGTTCTTCGGCGTTGAACTAACCTTTGTCGAGACGGGTATAGCCGGCTCGACTGTCGTTCTCGGCGCCATGTTGGCGTTCGAAATTTCGCTTCCCGTGATGGTTGTCACGCTTTTGACAGGTTTTTTCGCACTATTTCACGGCCATGCCCACGGCGCGGAAATGCCTTCAACCGCTGGTCTTCTGGCCTACGTGACCGGGTTCATCGTGGCCACGGCAGGTCTCCACATCGCGGGTCTTCTAGCAGGGCTGGCTTTTGTCAATGCCTGGCTGAGAAATGGAACGTTGCTCCTCAAAGGCGTTGGCGCAGCCGCCTCGCTTTCCGGTGTGGCTATCCTATTTGGCGTGATCTGAAATGCGGATTGCATTCCTTCGGCGCCTATCGTGTTTGCGCCGTAGTTTATACTGGCTCGCTTCAGTCAGGGCGGGGCGATATCGAAATCATGCCCCCGCTGACCAAGTCGCGAAACGCGATAAACGCATGTGATGCATTAGTCAGCGACCGCAACGGATTCGCATCGCCTACCGCCCTGCTGCTCCTGGCAGGGGGAGAAGGCAAAGTCACCGGACCAAAATTGCTCTCAGATCATTTACATTTGTTCCGGTCGGGCCGGTTACAAAAAGATCGCCTACGGCTTTGAACGCTGTCCAGGCATTGTTGCCGGCGAGCATGGCCTTGGCATCAACGCCGACGGCACGCATGCGGGCGACAGTGGAGCCGTCGCAGAAGGCACCGGCATTGGATTCCGAACCGTCGATGCCGTCGGTGTCCGCCGCAAGTGCGTTGATGCCATTTAGCCCGTCGATGCCGATGGCGAAAGCGAGCAGGAATTCAGAGTTGCGGCCGCCCTTGCCCTTCGCGCGCAGCGTCACCGTCGTCTCGCCGCCAGACAGGATCAGCACCGGCTTGGTGAAAGGACGGTTGCGTGTCGCCACTTCCCGCGCGATCGCGGCATGGACTGAACCGACCTCGCGCGCCTCGCCCTCTAAGGCATCGGACAGGATGACCGCTTCAATGCCTTGTCTCCTGGAGTCGGCAGCGGCTGCCTCCAGCGAGACCGAGGCAGAGGCGATCAAATAGACCTCATTGCGCGCGAATTTTTCGTCTGCCGGATCGGGGGCAGTGGCCGCACGAGAATTGATGTGCGCCATGACGGCGTCCGGGAATTTCATGCCGTAGGCTGCTATCGCGGCCAGCGCGTCGGCGCGGCTGCCGGTATCTGGCACAGTCGGACCGGATGCGACAAGTGCAAGATTGTCGCCGGGAATATCTGAAACGACTAGTGAGACGACCTTGGCCGGCCAGGCCACGGCGGCAAGGCGCCCACCCTTGATTGTGGAGATGTGCTTGCGGATGGTATTCATTGCCGCGATCGGAGCGCCTGAGGCGAGCAACGCCTGATTAACTGCGATCTCGTCGGCCAGTGATATGCCCGGAGCAGGAGAGGGCAGCAAGGCCGATCCTCCGCCGCAGATTAGCGCAACGACGAGATCGTCATCTGTCAGACCCGCGACTTTCTCGAGCAGGCGGCGCGAGCCCATCAGTCCCGCCTCGTCCGGCACGGGATGCGCTGATTCAACGATCTCGATGCGCTCCGTCGGGGCGGAATAGCCGTAGCGCGTGATGACCAACCCATCGATCGGCCCATCCCATGCCTTTTCGAAAGCCACGGCCATCTGCGCCGCGCCCTTGCCGGCGCCGACGACAACAGTGCGGCCCTTCGGCTTTTGCGGCAGGTGGCCTCGGATTGTTAGTTTCGCGTCGGCTGCGGCAACAGCCGCATCAAAGATCGAGCTCAGGAAGGTTTTTGGGTTGAGAGGTTCCGAGGATGTTGAGAGATTTCGAGCGTTGGCCATAGCTCATGTTTCATCCATGACGGCCTTCGATGCCCAAGCGCTCCATTAAGGTTCTATAGAGATTGGACGTCCTGACCAGAGTGGAGCCGTGACGATCGATGAGATCACCAAGCCGGTCCGCGCCAGATACGGATGATAAGGCCCCCCAGATCGATGAAAGTTCCTCCGTCGCCTCTCTGGCAAGCTTTATGTCGTGTGACCCGCACGCTGATAGGATTTCGCGTCGGGTGACCGCGCCGACTCCGGGGACCGTTTGCGCGCCCGCATTGCTGTAGCCTTCAGGCAGATCGCCTTTCAGATTGGTCACACGACGGTTCACGATCGCATCGATGATCTGGTCCACCGCCTGCTTGGCGCCTTCAACGCGCGAAGGGTGATCTGTGTCCGCGGCAACATGGGGAAGCAGTTCGACTTTGCCCCGATGTCGCACCTCCAGCGGAAGATATGGCGCGAGCGGCCCGCGCACGCTTCCGTCCGCGTTGCGGAACAGATCCGCGTCGATGGAGGCATGACGTACCTTGCCGGATGTCAGGGCCGCGTCGAGCGCCCCGACATCGACCAACTCCCCGCGATCGAAGTTGATCAGAACGGCATTGTCGGACAAGGCAAAAAGGACCTCCTTTCCTATAATCCCGGCGTTGGCGTATTCGCCCTTTTCACGGTTCATACCGCCGAGCCCTACATGCGGCGTAATGACAGCGGCACCCTTGGCGGCTTCGATGATGGTGGCGGCGTAGGCGAAACCTTCGGATTCTATCCAAGGCCGATGTTTTTCCCTCGCATGCACGGTCACGTGCATACCGAAGCTCTTGGCGAGTTTTGCGACCTGTCGGCCGATATTGCCGTAGCCTACAACCGCTATCCGCGTGCTTTCGAGTTTCTCGGTTGGAAATTCCTTGAGATTCTTTCCGGTGTCGAAATCGGCGCCCACGACGCGCCGATGCAGGGCATCGACATCAAGATCGGGCAGAACTCTCAACAGCGACTTGAAGACCATTTGCGCGGTGGCGCGGCTGTTGAAGCTTGGCGTATTCATCAGCGGGGCGCTGCCGCCGACGCCATCGCTTCCACCCCAGGACCGCGAACCCATATTGCCGGTTCCCGCTCCGATCCGCACGCCGCCTTCCGGAAAGACCGAATCTGCCGGCAGGAAGGTTGCCGCGGCGATCACTGCGTCATAGCGGGCATCCTGGGTGACCGGCAGCAATTCGGCTTCGGTGGACAGATCCGGCTGGTAGAAGAAATGGATTCGTCCAGGCTCGAGCGCCGCTCGGTCCGTCAGCGGCCCGTCATGGAAGACGCCGCCTCTGGCTTCGATGTGCCTTTGCACCTCGGAATGGTCCGCTCTCGCGTAAGGCGCCGTGCGTCTCAAGCCGACAGGATCGGCGATCAGGACCGTGGCGGTGCGTCTCTGGACCAACTCGGCCGAGACGCTCCCCGGAGCGGGGAGAAATTTTCCTTTCTTGCCCATTTCTTCCTCAAGAACCACAACCTTCGCGCGCCCGTAGGCATAAGCAATATTTTCGAGAAGCGCGGTGACATCGGTGGGAAGGCGGATGCCGCCGATCCAGGCGCGGTAATCGCCAGGGGTTCCCGGGAACGCGTTGACATAGCGGGCTACGTCCAAGCCGCGCTCATGCTCGCCGTTCGGGTGCGTGATTCCCTCATAACCCAGCAGTTGTTTCGAACGCATCACGATGCGCGCCTGAATGGCCGGGTCGGAGATGTCGGGATCGACTATTTTCAGCAAGGTTACCGCGGTTCCCCGGCTTTCCGGGTTTGCGACGCCCAATTGCAGGAGGTTTTGGCCGGCAATCCATTCTTCGACGGTTTCGCGGTTCTGCCCCGATCTGCGGTTCAACTCGGCGAGCGGGCCGATCATGCGCTCGCAGCGAAGAAGGCCGAATGTCGTCTCGGCAAAAGCGAGTATCGAGTAGGTGTTGATGATCCCACCCAGCATCTTGTCCTGTTCGGGATCGTAGAAAGGCCCAACCTGGACAGTGCGGGTGCCGGAAATCGAACGCTTCGGGTCCACCGGCGCCGCAAGTTTGAACTGACGCGGAATGGCGAAGCATGGATCGCTCTGGTTGCGCTCGATCAACGCGAGCGCCTGCGGCGTGAACGAGGCGATGAAATAGCCGGACACGCCGCCGATCGCTTTCTGGAAAGGGGTGAACATGCAAATCTTGGACATGGCGTCGCGGATCGTCGCCGGTTTCCACGGCATTGCTCCGAGCATAGATGTTACGTCGAGAACGGCGTGACGATTGTCCGGATCGCGCCCGAGCCATTCCAGTAGATTGTTCATGTCTTGTTGCGTGTAGGTGGTGGCGCCGGTCGTCTCGTGTCCCACGCCGATAAAGATTCGAATTCCGAGTTCATCGAGCTTGTCGGCAGATGGGATCGCGCCTTCGCCGTCAGCGAAATGCAGGCGGCTTTCATCACCACCCCGGCTCTTTCGGTGCAGTTCGATCAGTTGCGCGCCCCAGGATTGCCGAAAGAACCCGCCCGAACCACCGGTCGGTGTTTCGGGGCGCGACGTGTCGATAAAAATGTGCTGATTTAGATCGGACGTGTTCAGCAGGTGGAGGACACAGACCGTAAAGCCGCTGTGTCCGCCTCCCAACCCGACCGCTATTTTGTTGGCCTTGGGGAATTCGAAATAGCGATGAATCTCGCGCATCATGTCGCAGAGAATCTTGTCGGCCGGATAGCCCCGATGCATGCTGCGGGCGAGTTCGCCGGCGGTAAAGGCGCCGATATCCCGCCCGGTATCGTCAAGCTTCCTGTAGCGGCTCTCAAGCCACGCCTCGAACTCGAACCGTAACCGGCGGCGCTCTACTTCGTCGGATGTGCCGTCGGTGATTGGACCTACGCCGAAAAAGGGGTTTGATACACGCCTGGGTGGGCAAGCGCCGGCATCGTCCAACGCCCGTTGACGTTGTTTTTCCAAGACATGAAGGTCCGTCATCATTCCTCTCTCTTGCAACGGCTTCTGCATCCGCCCGTGCCTACCCGCGGCGACATGGCACCAATCTATCGATAGTGTGGTTCCTGTCAATAAGAGGAAACAAAAATTCCTCCCATGAAAATAAGTGCTGATGATGTACCCTCATGCAACGTGTTTCCTCGGCGCAAAACAGCTAATCACCGCCGAGAAGGAGAGTGTTATTCAATGACCATGGATTCAACGGACCGGAAGCCGTTGGCGGGCGGTCAAGAAAGTGTCCTCCGTGCCTTTTCGCAAGGCAGTCAGCGACGAGCGTGAAAAGGTACTGGAGGTGGCCATAGGCCGGGAAGTGCGCGCCGTGCGCAGGAAGCTCGGGATCACTGTTGCGGATCGTTCGGCCTCGACAGGCATATCGCTTGGAATGCTATCCAAGATCGAGAATGGCGTCACGTCGCCTTCGCTGACAACCTTGCAGACCCTTTCACGGTCGCTGGGCGTGCCGCTGACCTCGCTCTTTCGCGCCTATGAGGAAGAGCGCAACGCGGTGTTCGTGAAGGCTGGAGAAGGCGTCGACGTGGAGCGCCGTGGCACGCGCGCGGGCCATCAGTACACGTTGCTCGGCCACATCGGTTCGAACACCAGCGGCGTGGTAGTGGAACCTTATCTGATCATCCTGACGGCGGACTCGGACGTGTTTCGCACCTTCCAGCACGACGGGATGGAACTTCTCTACATGCTGCCACCTCTACCAACTGACTCCAGGAGACAGCTTATTCTTCGACGCCGATGCGCCCCACGGGCCTGAAGAATTGACCAAGCTGCCAATGCGGTACCTGTCCACTATCTCTTATCCGGCAGACCAGTTGACCGAGCAAACCTGATTCCGAGTAGTTCGACTAAAAGGGGCCAGCGAACGTCACTCGATCCGTTCGGGCCGGCGCTCAGGTAGATTCGACGCTCATGCGAACGAGCTCGTCCCACAGGCTTTCGGCAAAACCCCGCAGAATCATGAGTTCGAATAAGTTCGTGTCCTTTCGGATGAGGTGCGCGGCGATATGCCCGAAGAGTGTGGTGGTGGCGCTGCCGAGAGGAAATTGAGACAGGGTTAGGTCCACTCCCGTTCCTTTAGCCAGAACTTGCTCGACTCTGCGACCCTCGATCCGGATTCGAACGCGGCCGTGGCTTTGATCGATTACGTAGGCTCCTTTTGGCAAAGCGGCGAAATATGTGGCTTGCGCCTGCACGGTGAGTGGCGCATCGCCCACCACGTACCACTGTTCTGGGCCGGCGCCGTAGAGACACGAATCGGCGGCAGGCAGCGGCACCTGCGAACGCTGGGCGATGCTCAGGAGTTGAAATACATGCCCTTCTGGCAGCGGAGCCAGAACGATATCATTGCTCGCGATTGCCGATCGGCCAGTCAATACAGAGTGATGAGCGACCCGATATTCAGCCATGGAGCTTCTGATTCTCCTTGTCGAAAAAGACCGGATCGCAGAGGCGTCCCGGTGTGAACTCGTTTTGCAGGCCATTCCAGATTAGGATCTCTTCGCCGTGCCGCTCGCGACCGCGTGTTACGAGCGCTAGTCCGATCGTCGAACCGACATGCGGCGAGAAACAGCTCGACGTCACATATCCCTGGTCGTTCTCCAATGTCGGGGCCGAGTCTTTCTCCAGTATGTGGGAGCCTGAGCGGAACGACTTCGACGGATCGAGGGTGACCACGCCAACCAGCTGAGCGCGATCTGCGGAGTTTAGAGCCTCACGCCCGAGCATCGCCTTGCCGATGAAGTCAGCCTTCGCGGTGGACACCATGCGACCGAAGCCAAGGTCGTCCGGCACGACCGTTCCATTGATTTCGTTGTGCGTGACGTGGCCCTTCTCGATGCGAAGCACCGTCAGTGCCTCGACGCCATAAGGTTGAATGCCGTGGTGCTTGCCGACTTCCATGAGGATGTCGGCAATGCTTGCGCCGTAACCGGCGGGGACCGCCAGTTCGTAGGCGAGTTCACCGGAAAATGAGATGCGGAACAGACGGCCGTGCAGTTGTCCGCCAAGCAGGGATACATCCCTCGCTCCGAGAAACGGAAACGCCTCGTCTGAAATATCCGCGTCTACGATCGCTTGCAGGATCGCACGTGATTTCGGTCCGGCGATCGCCATTTGCGCCCACTGATCGCTGACGGACGCAAGCTTCACATCAAGCTCGGGCCACAGAACCTGCGCGCAGAATTCGAGATGGGTCATGACCGGCGCCGCGTAGGCAGTCGTCGTCGTCATAAAATACCGGTCTTCGGCCAGTCGGCTGGTTGTGCCGTCGTCGTAGATCATGCCGTCCTCGCGCAGCATGAGGCCGTAGCGCGCCTTGCCGACCGGCAGCTTCAGAAAGGCGTTGCAGTAGACGCGATTGAGGAATTCGGGAGCGCCGGATCCGCAAATTTCGATCTTGCCGAGCATGGATACGTCGCAGAGGCCAGCGTTCTTGCGGACGTTGACTACTTCTCGGTCGACGCTTTCGCGCCATGTCCTCTCGCCATTGCGCGGAAACCAGGAGGAGCGGTACCAAAGGCCCGTCTCGACAAAGACGGCGCCGTTGTTCTTGGCCCAGTCGTGCAGAGGAGATTTTCGAACCGGCTGGAAATGGTAGCCGGCCGACGCGCCGGTCAATGCGCCGAACGACACGGGTGTATAGAATGGGCGGAAGGTGGTCGTGCCGACTTGCGCGACGGAGACGCCACGGCGCTCGGCAAGGATCCCGATCGCGTTGATGTTGGAGAGTTTGCCCTGGTCGGTCGCCATGCCATTGGTCGTGTAGCGCTTGGCAAGTTCGACATCGCCATAACCTTCCTGAACGGCGAGATCGAGATCGTTGGCGTGGACGTCGTTCTGAAAATCGACGAACGCTTTGCCTTTTGCTTTCTTCACACGCCACAAAGTCTCGGCCGAAAGGACCGACACGTCGCCGTCGACGGCGCCGAAATCGGGCACCGATGCCTTGAAGCCAAGATCGTGCGCGAGGTCGACCGCCTTGCCGCCGCCGCTTCTTAGGCTGGAATAGAGACCCCAGGCGGATGTCACCGATCCTGCCAACGCGAGATCTTTAAGGGTCGCAGGTGCATGAAACGCGGCGGCTTTTTGCGACCACTCGGGTTTGCCCCCGCGATGGCAGGCGAGGTGAATGATCGGGCTGAAGCCGCCCGACATGGCCAATGCATCAATCTCGATACGCCGGGTTCGACCGTTATTGCTGACGTCGATTGACGACACACGCTTGCCGCCATGCGCATCGGTGACCACTGCCCCGCGGATCACAGGCGCTTTGGCTTGATAGCGATGGCTGCTTTCGGCCCGGCTGTCGACGATGGCTGCAAGGCTGACGCCTGCCTGCTCCAGATCGCGCGCGAGGGCATAGCCGCTGTCGTTGGTCGTGAAGATCGCCACCTTTTGGCCGGGAGCGACGCCGAAGCGGTTGAGATAGGTTCGCATCGACGAAGCAAGCATGACGCCGGGAATATCGTTGCCGCCGAAGACCAGCGGCCGTTCTTCGGCGCCGGTCGCCAACAAGGCTTTCCGAGCAACTATTCTCCAGAGCCGTTCGACGGGAACACCCGCAGGCGTCTCCGCCAGATGCTTGCCCACGCGTTCAATCGCGCCGAAGACATTATCGTCGTACCATCCAAATACGGTGGTCCGCTCCAGGATGCGAACGTTCGGCATCGAGACCAGTTCATCTCGGATCTGGCTCGCGAGCGCCGGCGCGGCTAATCCCCCGATCGTCGCGGTTTCCGAGAGCAGCGAGCCACCTGTCCGTGCATGCTCGTCGGCAATGATCACCCGCAGGCCCGCCCGTCCAGCGGCCAGTGCGGCCGATAGGCCGGCTGGCCCGGCACCGACGATGAGAAAATCGCAATGCGCCCAGCATTTTTCGTAAACGTCCCGATCCCTGTCATATGAAGCTTTCCCAAGCCCCGCGGCTTTGCGGATGAACGGCTCGTAGAACTTCTCCCACAACGGGGCGGGCCACATGAAGGTTTTGTAGTAGAAGCCTGCGTTCAGAAATGGCGACAACAGGCCGTTCAGCGCTCCGATATCGACCTTCAGCGAAGGCCAACGGTTTTGACTGCGAGCGACCAAGCCCTCGAACAATTCCTGCATGGTGGCACGGGTGTTCGGTTCGACACGTCCGTCGGTTCCGATCGTCAGCAGGGCGTTGGGTTCGGACGAGCCGGCAGTCAGGATCCCACGGGGGCGGTGGTATTTGAAGCTGCGGCCTACAAGTTGTTGACCGTTCGCAAGCAAAGCGGAGGCGACGGTGTCTCCGGCCAAGCCCTCCATCTTCGTTCCGTCGAAGCTGAACCGCAGCCGGCTTGTCCGGTCGATGTCGCCGCCGGAAGCTAGTCTATAGGACGTCATGCCGCGTCTCCGCGCCGAGTCGCGTCACGGCTCTCATAGATTGCATGCGTCGCGGTATCGCGTGTGACGACCAGCCAGCGGCGGCAGCCGGATGTATGATGCCAATATTCATCGTATCGGCCGCGAGGGTTGTCGCGGAGGTAGACGTAGTCGAACCAGTCTTCGGCTGGCGCTTCGTGAGAGGGGCGCGACAAAGCCGCACCCTTGATGGTGAATTCTTCTTTGGGGCGGCGACCGCAATGCGGGCAGAGGATAAGGCTGGCCATCGTGCTATCTCAATGGAGGTTCGGCTGTGCGCCCACGCCCTTTTCGTCGACCGTCGCGCCGCGGGCAAAGCGGTCGAGCCGGAATGCCTTGGCGGTCGGATGCGATTCGTTTTTAGCTATGAGGTGAGCGTAGCAGAAGCCGGAGGCGGGCGTGGCTTTGAAGCCGCCATAGCACCAGCCGGCATTCAAGTAGAGATTGGCAATCGGCGATCGGTCGATGATCGGCGTGCCGTCCATCGACATGTCCATAACGCCGCCCCATGAACGCATGACGCGAACTCGCGACAAGGCAGGGATCAGCGCGACGCCAGCTTCCGCCACGTGCTCGACCGTCGCCAGGTTGCCGCGCTGCGCATAGGAGTTGTAACCGTCCAGATCGCCGCCGAAGATCAACCCGCCCTTGTCCGACTGCGACACATAGAAGTGCCCTGCGCCAAAGGTCACGACACAATCGATGAACGGCTTCAGACCTTCCGATACAAACGCTTGCAGGACGTGACTTTCCAAAGGCAGCTTGATGTCCGCCATCGAGGCGACCCGTGACGAGTTGCCTGCCGCCGCGAGAGCGAGCTTGCCGCAACCAATGAACCCTCTGGTGGTCTCCACTCCGATAATCCGCTTGCCTTCGCGGCGGATGCCTGTCACCTCGCACTGCTGGACGATGTCGACGCCGCGCCGATCAGCACCTCGCGCATAGCCCCAAGCGACCGCATCATGCCTCACGGTGCCGCCGCGCCGATGGAGAAGACCGCCCTGAATCGGAAAGCGGGCGCTCTCGAAATCCAGGAATGGCAGCATGTGCCTGACTGCGGCACGATCGAGCAGTTCCGCGTCGACGCCATGCAGGCGCATGGCATTGCCGCGGCGGACGAAGGCATCCCGCTGGGCGTCAGTGTGGCAAAGATTGAGCACACCGCGCTGGGAGACCATGGAGTTGAAGTTGAAGTCTTGTTCCAGGCCTTCCCAGAGCTTCATGGACAATTCGTAGAAGGGATTGTTGCCGGGCAGGAGGTAGTTGGCCCGAATGATCGTGGTGTTTCGGCCGACATTGCCCGAGCCGATGTAGCCCTTTTCAAGCACCGCAACGTTTATGATCCCGAATTCTTTCGCGAGATAGTACGCGGTTGCCAGGCCATGGCCTCCACCACCAATGATCACGACGTCGTATTTCGGTTTTGGTTGCGGCGCGCGCCAAGCCGGAGCCCAATGATGGCTGCCGCGCAGACCGTTAATAAGAATCGATAAAGCTGAGTAACGCATCGCGAAATCCGAGTCGACAAGCAACCTACCGTCGAATGCACGTCGAAGAATTGCATCAGTGAGACAATATCAGATATAGGTGGGCCATGAACTCCATGAGTAGACTCTCGCAGACGTTCGGCTTCGCGCTGGTTCCCGGCTTTGCCTTGATGTCTTACGCGTCGGCGACCGAACCACTTCGGGCAGCAAATTTGCTCGCTGGGCAGGAGCTGTTCACCGTGGTTCCGCTGTCGCCCGACGGAAACCCAGTGATCAGCTCATCAGGCGTTCTGGTTCCCACTCGGCGGCTTGACCAGGTAAGCGGTCTTCACACAGCCTTCGTCTGCGCCGGTGGCAATCCTGCCCAGTGGCAATGTCCCGAGATAATCGGCGCCTTACAAAAATTCTCCCGCGCCGGTGTTCGGATCGGTGGGATTTCCGGCGGGGCATATCTTCTCGCGGCGGCAGGCCTTTTGCAGGGACGTGACTTCACTATACACTGGGAGCACGCGCCCGCGCTCGTCGAAGCATTTCCGACGTTATCGCCGCGTCACACGCGCTTCGTCATAGACAACAACCGGATAACTTGCGGCGGCGGAGTTGCGCCGTTAGACATGATGCATGCCCTCATCATGGAACGAATGGGTGCCGATTTCGCTCGCCGCGTCAGCGACTGGTACCTTCACATTGCAGTTTCAGAGCACTCTGCGCCTCAGCGCGCGTCGATCGCCGAGCGATACGGTGCGCATCATCCAGTACTATTGAATATTCTTCAGAAGATGGAAACTACCGTGGAACAGCCGTTGGACAGACGGTCTATGGCTGCCTTCGCGGGCGTCAGCGAACGTCATCTCGACCGCTTGTTCGCCGGCCATTTGGGGGTCGGATTTCAAAACACTTATTTGAACCTGAGGCTGAGCCATGCCCGTCGCCTGCTTCAGCAAAGTCCTCTCACATTGGCCGAGATCGCCTTCGCGACAGGCTTCTCGAGCGCGTCGCATTTCTCGCGTTGCTTCAAGTCGAAATATCGCCAGACGCCGCGGTCCGTACGCGTCAGTCATATCTTTAAGCCGGCCCGAGGGATTGGATTTAAGATCCTTGCCCGGGGTACCCACATCTAACTGCGACCCCAGCGCTAATGCTTGCGTCACTTGGCTGCGACCGGGAAGCATCGCAGCTAGGATCAGGACTCATTGATCCAGAAGATGAAGGCAGCAGCGAAGGCGATTGCTGACAGGAATGTGTGCGCGCATCGGTCGTATCGTGTGTGGATGCGTCGCCAGTCCTTGAGGCGGGCGAACATGTTCTCGATCCTATGGCGCTGCCTATAGAGCAGCGGATCATAGCTGTGTTGGACTCGGTGCTTGGCGTGAGGCGGGATGCAGGGTGTGATGCCTTTGCCGATGAGCGCCTCGCGGAAGCCAGTGGAACTGTAGGCCCGGTCGGCCAGCAGATGACGGGCAGGTGGGAGTTCGTCGAGCACGGCAGCAGCGGTTCTGTGATCGTTGGCCTGGCCTTCGCTCAGGTGCAGCAGCAACGGACGTCCCTGATCGTCGCAAACCACCTGCAGCTTGGTGGTCAGACCGCCTCTGGTGCGTCCGATACATCGGGGTAGAGCCCCTTTTTGAGCAGGCTGGCTGCCGTGCGATGCGCCTTGAGATGGGTGGCATCGATCATCAGCTTGTCGGTGCCGCCGCCACGGGCCGAGAGTTCGGTCAGAATGCGGTTGAACACACCCAGCCGGCTCCAGCGAATGAACCGTTATAGATCGTCTTGTGCGGACCATAGGCGGCCGGCACATCCCGCCAACGCAGCCCATTACGGATCACGAACAGGATCCCGCTCAGCACCCGTCGGTCATCGACCCGAGGCACCCCGGGCGAGCGTGGAAAGAATGGCTCGATCCGCCGCATCTGCGTCGTCGAAAGCAGTAACAAATCACCCATGGGGGCCACCTCCAGCCACCTTGAATCACCACCGCTCCTTCAACTCAATGAATTAATGGGTCTTGAACATAGTTGCACCACATGAATAAAATATTCTTCCCAGTTGATTTCCGATTTGGGCTCTGGTACTGAGTTCCGGCGATTAAAGGAGGGCATAACCGTGTGCGGGATCATTGGTCTATTCCTCAAGGACAAGTCCCTTGAGCCTGAACTCGGTGCGTTGCTTTCGGACATGCTGGTCCTGATGACGGATCGCGGACCTGATAGCGCGGGCATCGCGATTTATGGCGCAGGTAAGGAGGGCTTCTCCAAGACCACCGTGCAGTCGCAGGCGCCAGGATCAGATTTCGAGGGACTCGCTGCCGACTTGCAAAAGGCAATCGGCGTAAAACCAAGCGTGCAGATCAAGTCCACGCATGCGGTCATCACCCTGCCGACCGATCGGGTGGCCCAGGCGCGTGAAGCCATCGAGGCGCTGCGGCCCGGAATTCGCGTCACGGGGTCGGGGGAATACGTGGAAATATACAAGGAAGTCGGCTTGCCGGAGGATGTGGCCAAGCGCTTCGACCTTGCCGCCATGACTGGCACCCACGGTATCGGCCACACCCGCATGGCGACCGAATCCGCGGTCACCACCATGGGCGCGCATCCGTTCTCCACCGGTCCGGATCAATGCCTTGTCCATAATGGTTCACTGTCTAACCACAACAACCTGCGGCGCGAGCTGATCCGCCAAGGTATGACATTCGAAACGGAGAACGACACAGAAGTCGCCGCCGCTTACCTGTCGTCCAGAATCGGCAAAGGGATGAATCTCGGCGAGGCGCTCGAGGGCAGCCTGAGGGATCTAGACGGCTTCTATTCCTTCGTCGTCGGCACACGGAACGGCTTCGGTGTGGTGCGTGATCCCATCGCCTGCAAGCCCGCGGTCATGGCCGAAACGTTACGCTACGTGGCTTTCGGCTCCGAATACCGGGCGCTCGCCAATCTTCCCGGCATCGAGGATGCCAGGGTCTGGGAGCCCGAGCCGTCCACCGTCTATTTCTGGGAGCATTAAGATCATGAGCAAATCGAGTGTCGCCGTAGCCCCGGCGCGCGCGGTCGCCAACGCGCCGCAAGTCTTTGATCTCGCGCAGCAACCTCTTCGCGACTTAAACGCAGCCTTGCATCGGATCGATGACGCGGCTGACGAACCCGTCTGGGAAGTAGTGAATGCCAAAGGCAGCCACGCGCTCGCAGCGGGTGTGGACAAGCCCGTCTCGATCTATGTTCACGGCAGTGTGGGATACTACTGCGCCGGCATGAATGACGGCGGCGAGATCACCGTTCACGGCTCGGCCGGTCCGGGCCTTGCAGAAAACATGATGTCGGGCAAGGTCGTCGTGAAAGGCGACGCCAGCCAATATGCCGGTGCCACCGGCCGCGGCGGGCTTTTGGTCATCGAAGGCAACGCTTCGTCCCGGTGCGGCATATCGATGAAGGGTATCGATATCGTCGTACGCGGCAACATCGGTCACATGTCCGCCTTCATGGCGCAATCCGGCAATCTGGTCGTACTCGGCGACGCCGGCGACGCGCTCGGCGACTCGATCTACGAAGCCAGACTTTTCGTTCGCGGCAAAGTCCGAAGCCTTGGTGCAGATTGCATCAAGAAGGACATGCGGCCCGAGCACATGGCGCAACTCCGGGAGCTGCTCGCGCGGGCTGGCATCGACGACGCGAATCCGGAAGAATTCAGCCGCTATGGCTCGGCGCGCACGCTCTACAATTTCAACATCGATAATGCCGACGCGTACTGAGGCGCGAACGATATGACCTACCACAATCCTCCCACCACGCCTCGCCGCTCGGCAACGTTCGACGATTACACCTTATCGGAAATTCGCCGCGCTGCCGCTACCGGCATCTACGACATCCGCGGCGCGGGCGCAAAACGCAAGGTGCCGCATTTCGACGACCTTCTGTTTCTCGGCGCATCCATCTCGCGGTATCCACTCGAAGGTTATCGCGAACGCTGTGAGACCAGCGTCGTACTCGGTACACGCTATGCCAAGAAGCCGATCGAACTAAAAATTCCGGTGACGGTCGCCGGGATGAGCTTTGGGTCGTTGTCGGGTCCTGCGAAGGAAGCTCTTGGCCGCGGCGCCACCTTGGCCGGCACGTCGACCACCACCGGTGATGGCGGCATGACGGAAGAGGAGCGGGGGCACTCCAAGACGCTGGTCTATCAATACCTGCCGTCGCGCTACGGTATGAACCCGCGTGACCTGCGCCGTGCCGATGCAATCGAGATCGTAGTGGGGCAGGGGGCCAAGCCCGGCGGTGGCGGCATGCTGCTTGGCCAGAAGATTTCGGATCGGGTTGCCAACATGCGCAACCTGCCGAAAGGGATCGACCAGCGTTCCGCCTGCCGGCATCCTGACTGGACCGGTCCGGACGACCTCGAGATCAAGATCTTGGAGGTCCGGGAAATCACCGATTGGGAGAAGCCCATCTATGTGAAGATCGGCGGCGCGCGCCCCTATTACGATACTGCGCTCGCGGTTAAGGCTGGCGCCGATGTCGTCGTCCTCGACGGCATGCAAGGCGGCACCGCCGCGACTCAGGAGGTGTTCATCGAACATGTGGGTCAGCCGACGCTTGCCTGCATCCGACCCGCCGTTCAGGCGCTGCAGGATCTCGGAATGCACCGCAAGGTTCAGCTGATCGTTTCCGGTGGAATCCGAAATGGCGCAGACGTGGCAAAGGCGCTGGCACTTGGCGCCGACGCGGTTTCAATCGGCACGGCCGCGCTTGTGGCGATCGGCGACAACGATCCGCGATGGGAAGCCGAATACAACGCGCTCGGAACGACAGCCGGCGCTTATGATGACTGGCACGAGGGAAAAGATCCTGCCGGGATAACTACCCAGGATCCGGAGCTGATGAAACGCGTTGATCCGCAGGCGGCGGGCCGTCGACTGGCAAACTTCCTGAAAGTCTTGACGTTAGAGGCACAGACGATAGCGCGTGCCTGCGGCAAGAACCACCTTCACAATCTTGAGCCGGAAGACCTCTGCGCCCTGACGATCGAAGCGGCAGCGATAGCGCGGGTGCCGCTTGCGGGAACCGGTTGGATCCCCGGCCAGGGCAAATTCTGAGCGAGCCACTAATACAAAGAAAGCATGGGAGGGGAGCAATGGATAAGGGTCTTGCTATGCCGGCCGACGCAGAGAGCGATCTCGAGAAGTTCGCGCAGGCGCGAGGCGTCAAATATTTCATGGTGTCCTACACCGATCTGTTTGGCGGACAGCGCGCGAAGCTCGTTCCCGCTCAGGCGATATCCGCGATGCAGAAAGATGGGGCGGGATTCGCGGGATTTGCGACCTGGCTCGATCTGACGCCGGCTCATCCTGATATGCTTGCCTTACCGGATCCCCATTCGGTCATTCAACTGCCCTGGAAGCCCGACGTTGCGTGGCTCGCATCCGACTGTCTGATGGACGGTAAGAGCGTTGCTCAAGCTCCAAGAAACACGCTCAAGCGGCTTGTCGCGGAGGCAGCGGAACTCGGAATATCGGTCAAGACTGGCGTTGAGCCGGAATTCTTCCTCACGACTCAGGATGGCAAGCAGATTTCCGATCAATACGATACCGCGAGTAAGTCCTGTTATGATCAGCAGGCTGTCATGCGCCGGTATGATGTAATAGTAGAAATTTGCGACAGCATGCTTCATCTGGGCTGGCGCCCGTATCAGAACGATCACGAAGACGCGAATGGCCAGTTTGAGATCAACTGGGCCTTTGACGACGTGTTGGCGACAGCCGACAAACACTCGTTCTTCAAGTTCATGGTGAAGTCGATCGCCGAGAAACATGGGCTGCGGGCGACATTCATGCCCAAGCCGTTCCAGGGGCTGACAGGCAACGGATGCCATGCCCACATCTCGGTGTGGGATCTCGGCGGCAAGACCAATGCTTTCGCCGACGACCAGAAGGAACTCGGCCTCTCCGAACAGGGCCGAAATTTTCTTGGCGGCATCATGAAGCACGCGTCTGCGCTGGCTGCTATAACCAACCCGACCGTTAATTCCTACAAGAGGATCAACGCCCCGCGCACGATTTCGGGGGCGACCTGGGCGCCTAACACGGTCACGTGGACGGGCAACAACCGGACGCACATGGTGCGCGTACCAGGTCCAGGGCGGTTCGAGCTTCGCCTCCCTGACGGCGCGGCAAACCCGTATTTGATGCAGGCAGTCATTATCGCCGCGGGCCTGGATGGAATTCGGACCAAGGCCGACCCTGGCCCTCGCAGCGATATCGACATGTACAAGGACGGCCATACGATAACGAGCGGTCCCAAGCTTCCCCTCAATCTGCTCGACGCCTTGCGTGAATTTGAGAAAAATAGGGAATTGATGAAGGCGCTCGGAGACGAGTTCTCCTCGGCTTACCTGAAGCTGAAGCATGGCGAATGGAATTCCTATGCTTCGCACTTCACCGAGTGGGAGCGGCAAACGACGCTCGATATCTGACGGTATAAACGCCCGGATTTGTCCTAACGCGACATGCTGGCGAATCTCGATCGCTCCTCCCGAGCGCCGGCCCGGCACTGACCTGATCATGCCGGGCCGCAACGGGTGGCGACCATGTAGGAAAGTAAATGCCTATTATTTTGGATGGCAAAGCCGCGGGAGGCGTTGTCGTCGACAGGTCAAGCGGCTGGCCAAGGATTTGCAGGCAAGCAAGGTGTTGTGCCGGGCCCGCTTACCTCGGAAGCGATCGCCGACAAGTCGGTCCGCGACCAGCTTCACCAGTGGGACAAGGCCGGCTACGGCAAGCTGCCGGTCTGCATGGCCAAGCCCCAGTATTCCTTCTCGACCGATCCCAATCTGCGCGGAGCACCGACCGGCCACCGTGCCGATCCGCGAGGTCAGGCTGTCGGCCGGCGCCGGTTTCGCCGTCACCATCTGCGGGGAGGTGATGACCATGCCTGGCCAGCCGAATGCCGTCGAACCAAAAAATTTTCCTCGACGACCGGGGCAAGATCGAAGGGTTGTTCTGAGGCTGACTGACGCCCGGGAACTTTCACAGGTTTAAGATTCGAAGCAAGAAAGATGCAATTATGA
This sequence comes from Mesorhizobium sp. KR9-304, assembly GCF_040049215.1. Taxonomy (NCBI): domain Bacteria; kingdom Pseudomonadati; phylum Pseudomonadota; class Alphaproteobacteria; order Hyphomicrobiales; family Phyllobacteriaceae; genus Mesorhizobium; species Mesorhizobium sp. KR9-304. The sequence goes on from NZ_JBDZDN010000008.1 coordinate 38,916, forward strand.
CCGTGTTTACTCGCCCAACTGCTCAGATAGTCTCTGATCCCGCCATTGCAGCCTCGATCAATCGCGAACTTGAGCGGCAGCAGAACCAAATCGAGCTGATTGCCTCAGAGAATATCGTCTCCGCAGATGTTTTGGCAGCTCAAGGCTCCGTCTTAACCAACAAATACGCCGAGGGTTATCCCGGGCGCCGGTACTACGGCGGATGCGAATTCGTCGACGAGGTGGAGCTGCTCGCGATTGAGCGTGCGAAGAGCCTTTTCGGCGCAGCATTTGCCAACGTACAACCTCATTCGGGCGCCCAAGCCAACCAGGCCGTATTCCTGGCGCTGCTGCAGCCCGGCGACCGGGTGATGGGAATGTCACTTGCCCATGGCGGCCATCTCACGCACGGGTCTCCAGTGACCATGTCGGGCAAGTGGTTTGATGTTGTCAGCTATGCGGTGAGAGAGAGTGATCAGCAGATCGATTATGATCTGCTCCGGCAAACAGCACTCGACAGCAGACCGAAGCTGATCATTGCAGGCGCTTCAGCATATCCGCGCGCAATAGACTTCGCCGCAATTCGGCGAGTCGCGAATGAAGTCAGCGCATTGATGATGGTAGACATGGCGCACTATGCCGGTCTCATTGCCGCCGGTGTCTATCCCGACCCGCTGCCACACGCCCACGTCGTGACGACAACAACGCACAAGACATTGCGGGGACCGCGCGGCGGTATGATCCTGACCAATGACGAAGCCTTGGCCAAAAAGATCAACTCTGCGGTTTTTCCGGGTAACCAGGGCGGACCGCTGATGCATGTCATCGCCGCCAAAGCAGTTGCTCTAGGCGAGGCATTGCGGCCGGAGTTCAAGGCCTATGCCACCCAGGTCGTTGCCAATGCCAAAGCGCTTTCGGAAACGCTGGTATCCGGTGGGACAGGAATCGTATCCGGCGGCACCGACTGCCACATGGTTCTCGTCGATCTTCGGCCGAAGGCCGTCAAAGGGCACGACGCCGAGCACGCACTGGAGCGCGCTGGCCTTACTTGCAACAAAAACGCAATTCCGTTCGATCCGGAGAAGCCGGCGGTGACTTCTGGCATTCGGCTTGGTTCGTCGGCCGGAACGACAAGGGGCTTTCGTGAGGCGGAATTCCGTCAAATTGGCAGATTGATCCTCAGGGTATTGAATGCTTTGGCAGAGGCAGGGCCAGACGGCAATAGCAAAGTCGAGCACGAGGTCTTGATCGAAGTCCAAGATCTTTGCCGGAAATTCCCACTTGACCACTTAGTCTAAACTACGACTCAAGCCGCCCTGTCACTCCACGGATCAACGTTCGCGCGCTCGTTCATATGCTGCCGATGCCTGCTCCCCTGGAAAGTCCTCGCTTTGAGTGTTGATTTCCGCTGAGAGCTGACCCGGGATTTTCGCCGAGAAGTGACCCGCCTTCCTGTATGGTTTGGGTCTCAGGTTTTGGTCAAGGGCGCTGCTTTCTCCTTCTTTTTGCCTGTGGCCTGGGCGGAACTGTTTTTGAAGCGGAAGCTGTCGTTTCCGGTCTCCAGGATGTGGCAGTGATGGGTCAGCCGATCGAGGAGTGCGGTTGTCATCTTGGCGTCGCCAAAGACGGTCGCCCACTCGCTGAAGCTGAGGTTGGTGGTGATGACGACGCTGGTGCGCTCGTAGAGCGTGCTCAGCAGATGGAACAGCAGCGCTCCGCCTGATGCGCTGAAGGGCAGGTATCCGAGCTCGTCGAGGATGACGAGATCGGAATGGGCGAGTCGATTGGCGATCTGACCCGCTCTGCCTTGGGCCTTCTCCTGTTCGAGCACGTTGACGAGTTCGACGGTGGAGAAGAAGCGGACACGCTTGCGATGATGCTCGACCGCCTGCACGCCGAGAGCTGTAGCGATGTGGGTCTTTCCGGTGCCGGGGCCGCCGACAAGCACGACATTGTTGGCATCCGCCATGAACTCACAGCGATGGAGCTGGCGCACGAGGGCCTCGTTGATCTCGCTGCTGGCGAAGTCGAAGCCGGCCAGGTCGCGATAGACGGGGAAGCGGGCTGCCTTGAGCTGATAGGCGGTGGATCTGACCTCCCGTTCTGCCATCTCGGCCTTGAGCAGTTGCGACAGGATCGGGATGGCGGCCTCGAAGGCGGGAGCGGCCTGTTCGGTGAGCTCGGCGACGGCCTGCGCCATGCCGTGCATCTTCAGGCTTCGGAGCATGATGACGATGGCGCCGCTAGCGGGATCATGACGCATGGCGCACCTCCCTGGCCTGGCGCAGCGCATCGTAGCGCTCGACATTGGCCTGTGGCTCCTTGGCCAGACTCAGCGCCTGCGGTGCATCCACGACAGGTGCCGAGAGCGGCCTGCCATCGAGCAGCCTGTGCAGCAGATTGAGGATATGGACCTTGGTGGGGACGCCGGCCTCGAGTGCCATCTCCACTGCTGCCAGCACGGCCTGCTCGTCATGTTGCAGGACAAGGGCCAGGATCTCGACCATCTCCCGGTCACCGCCGGGCTTCCTGAGCAGATGTTGCTGCAGCCGTTTGAATCCTTCGGGCAGTTCTGTGAAGGGGGCGCCGTTGCGCAAGGCTCCCGGCTTGCGCTGGACGACCGCCAGATAATGCCGCCAATCGTAGACGGTCTGGCCAAGACGGTCGTGCGACCGCTCGATGATGCGGCGGTGCTCGCAGATCAGCTGCCCTTCGGCGGCAACCACGATCCGTTCCGGATAGACCCTAAGGCTGACCGGCCGGTTGGCGAAGGATGCCGGCACGCTGTAGCGGTTGCGCTCCAGATGGATCAGGCAGGTCGGAGAGACCCGCTTGGTGTATTCGACGAAGCCGTCGAAGAGCCGAGGCATCGGCATCAGGAACTGAGCCTCCTCGGCCCGGATGTCTTCGATCGTTCCGGGTCTGAGGCCATGGGGAATCTGTTGCCACAGCTCCCGGCACCGCTGCTCCAGCCAGTCGTTCAGCGCCTCCAGAGATGGAAAGCGCGGCATCGGCTGCCATAACCGGTGGCGGGCATCCTGGACGTTCTTCTCGACCTGTCCCTTCTCCCAGCCCGAGGCCGGATTGCAGAACTCGGCCTCGAACAGATAGTGGCTGGCCATGGCCGAGAAGCGGACATTGACCCGGCGATCCTTGCCGCGGCCGATCCTGTCGACCGCCGTGCGCATGTTGTCGTAGATCCCGCGCCGGGGAACACCGCCCAGAACCCGGAAGGCGTGGTTGTGGGCATCGAACAGCATCTCGTGCGTTTGCAGCGGATAGGCCCGCACCATGAAGGCACGGCTGTAGCTCCGCTTGAAGTGCGCAACCTGCAGCTTGGTGCGCTCGCCGCCGAGAACCGCCCAGTCTTCCGACCAGTCGAACTGGAACGCCTCGCCGGGGTCGAACGCCAACGGCACGAAGGTGCCGCGCCCGCTCGTTTGCATCTGGCGCTGACGCTCTTCTTTCCAGTCACGCGCAAAGGCAGCGACACGGCCGTAAGAGCCCTCATAGCCGAGGCTCATCAGATCGGCGTGCAACTGCTTGACCGTGCGCTTCTGCTTGCGCGGCCTGTTCGCTTCCGTCCTCAGCCAGGCCGACAGCCGCTCGGCATAGGCATCGAGCTTGCTCGGCCGCTCCGGCACCCGAAAGCGGGGCTCGACCTCGTCGGATCGCAGGTATTTGCGGATCGTGTTCCGCGACAGTCCCGTGCGCCGCGCAATCTCCCGGATCGAAAGTCCATCCCGCAGATGCCAGCGCCGGATAACGCTCAGTAACGCCATGTCTATCACTCCAATGTCCCCTGCAATCATCAAGCAGGGGTGGGTTCAAACATGGGTCACTTCTCGATGGAAAAATCCCTCAATCCCGGGTCAGTTCTCGGCGGAAATCAACAGCGCGGGGCACCCTACGAACTATGTGGGCATAGCGTGAACCGGGGGGCGAAGTTCTTGGCGCGGGGGAGGTTGGCGAAATAGTTCGTTCAACAACGCAAGCGCAGGTCTTGAGGCCTTTCAGCCGGCCGGCACCGCGGGCGTACTGCGGCGCGATCGCAGCGCGTGAAAGACAACCGCCACCAGAACAAGCGCCCCGCCCGCTATGCTGGCGGCTGGCGGCAATTCGGCCAAGAATGTCCAGGCGAACAAGATGGCGAAAGGCACTTCGGCCGATCCGAGTACGCCGGCTTCTGTCGCGGGGATCAGACGGGTACCTTCAGTCCACAGCACGACTGCGAACGCGAAGGTGAATCCGAAGCCGGTCATGCGCCAGGCGTCGGCTGGCGAGACCGCCAGCGGATCGACGACTAGCCAGCCGAGTGCGAAAAGGATGTAGGCGGAGACTGCGCCGACCCAGACCACCGGCGTGTCGCGGAAGGCTCTGATCATCACCATATAGAGCGCCGCGGCTGCGGTCATGCCGACTGCAATCATGTCACCGAAGAGATGTCCGCCGCCGAGGCCGCCAGACACGATGATGCCGACGCCGAACAGGCAGACGAGCGCCATGGCGAGCGTCGCGGGCCGCGGGCGCACCCCCAGCACAAACCACTCCAGCGCCGCCGCCATCAGCGGGACGGTCGCGTAGATAATCGCGACGTTGGCGACATAGGTGTATTTGAAGGCCGCGATGAAGCCGAACGACGCGAGGACGGCGACGAGCACCATCGCCCAGCCACGCCAGCCGAGTGCGAGGCTCAAGCCGCCCAGACCGGACCGCCAGGCGACGTAGGCGGTGATAAGCAAGCCGCCGACAAGGCCGCGCCAGCAAGCGATCGTCCATGGATCGCTGGAAATCGATTTGGTGAATATGCCGGCCATCGCGAAGAATGCCGACGAGGCGACCACGAGCGCAGCGCCCAGTGTGTGCTGGATAGCTGCCGTCGAATGGGTTGGCGACGCCATGCTCATGCAAGATCGATAGCTTGCTTCCGGCCCAGGCGTCCATCCGGATTCCGGCGCTCGCTGACCGGCACCTATGGTCCAGACGATTCGATGAAGCGGACGATTTCGTCGGTGAGATCTTTGTTCCAGACATCGTTGTGCCCGGCGTCGTCATAGATCAGGAATGATTTTGGATCAGGGGCGATGGCGTAGAGTGCCTCGCCGGAGGAAAGGGGGATGACGCGGTCCAGCCGTCCGTGAACGAACAGTTTCGGCTGCCTGACGCTGCCAATGCGCAGGTCAGACCGGAAGGGGTCACTGATCAGAAGGGACACCGGCAGGAAGGGGTAGTGTGCCTGCGCCAGCGACTGTACTGAGAGGTATGGCGAAACGAGCACGACGGCTGCAGCGGGCCGCTCGACTGCGGTGTTGACCGCGACTCCGCTGCCGAGCGACTGGCCGAGCAGCACGACGGGGCCATCGCCCAGCGCGGTCAACCAATCGAATGCCGCCAGCCCGTCAACGAGCAGGCCTTGTTCGCTCGGCGTGCCCGTCGATCCCGGGTAGCCGCGATAGGAGATTGCAAGCAGGCCGATGCCGCGCGCCGACAGCGCCCGAGCCAGGAAACCGTAGTTGCCGACGCGGTCGGCATTGCCGAGGAAGGAGAGGACGGAAGGCCTGCCGGTCAAGGCGGCAGAATGAAGGCCGAAAAGCGTTTCCCCGTCTGGGGTCCCTATCGCGACAGCCTCGCCCCATCGCTCGCCGATCGGCGCACCGGCGTCGGCGCCGGGATAGAGAATGGCCCGCTGTGACACGTAAAGGATTGCGACAAGGGCCGCGTAGGCCCCAAGCGCGATCAACAGGAAGGTGAACAGTGACTTGACGAAGGCGATGTCCTCCCCAACCTCCGCGGCGTCAGCACACCACAGCCGCGGTGCACGACCTGCTTGACAGCATTTTCCTTGAATTCCGGAGCAAACCTCTGCGTACTCACAAGCTGCCTCCTATAGTCAAAGGATAGGCGGGGCCTGTCTATCGCACCAGGGGCAACCTAGATGCTGACGACCTGCTGGAGGGTTGGCCAGACCCGAAGGGCTTTGTGTAATGATGTGGAGACAGACTTGTGGCATTGACCAACCAGGACATGGTGGAGCTGACCGCATGGCGGAGGCAACTTCACCAGCACCCAGAGATATCGAATGAAGAGGAATTGACGGCCAAGGAGGTTGTCACCTTTCTCGCCAATACGAGCCCCGACAGCGTGCTAACCGGTGTTGGCGGTCACGGCGTGGCCGTCATCTACGACAGCGGGAAAGCGGGTCCGACGGTGATGTTCCGCTCGGAACTCGACGCGCTGCCAATCCATGAGCTCTCCGGCGCGGCCCATGCTTCCCTTATTCCCGGCCGATCGCACATGTGCGGCCACGACGGCCACACTGCGATACTCGCCGCGCTTGGCCGTCAGTTCGGTCGCAAGCGGCCCAAGCTTGGTCGAGTCGTTTTGATGTTCCAGCCGGCAGAAGAGACCGGCAACGGTGCCGCCGGCGTTGTTGCCGATGCGCGCTACGCCGACATCGCTCCTGATCTGGCCTTCTCGTTGCACAATCTGCCTGGGGTGCCTTTCGGCGAGGTGCGATTGAAAGCCGGCGTGGTGAATTGTGCGTCACGAGGCATGCGCCTCGTGCTGGAGGGAAAGACAGCCCATTCTTCCATGCCCGAGACAGGGATCTCGCCTATGCTGGCAGTGAGCCAGCTGATGCCGGCCCTTCCCGACTTGGGAAGAGGCACCTTCGACGATGACGACTTCTCCATGGTCACCGTCACGCACACGTCAATGGGAGAACCGGTGTTCGGGATCGCTCCCGGTCGGGCCGAGGTGTGGGCCACGTTGCGAACCCGCCGTGATGAGAACATGGCTGATCTCTGCGCTGCGGCCGAAAACCTCGCCGCCAGCATCGCGGCCGAGCGTGGACTGATGCACAGCATCGACTATCACGAAATCTTTGTCGCCAGCGTCAATGCGCCGGATGCTGTGGATTGTCTGCGACGGGCGCTCGATGGGGAAGGCATCCGCCATAGCGAGGAAGCGCTCCCAATGCGAGCCTCGGAAGACTTCGGGCTGTTCGGGAAAACTGCCAAATCCGCAATGTTCTTTCTGGGCGGCGGTGAGCGCCATCCAGCGTTGCACAATCCCGACTACGACTTTCCGGATGATCTGATCCCGATCGGCGCACGCGTGTTCATGCGGGTCGCTCGCAATATCCTCGGATGATGGTTTGGTATCGATCGTCCGTAGGCCACCCGAAAGTACCTACCTTCCTGTGATATTCGTCGGGAAATTCCGAGCACAGGGCGCGCACGCCGTAGCGTATGGTCTGATACTGGTCGGTGGTCTCCGGCGACATTTCTAGCTCCCGAAGTTGTTCGGCTTCTGAGGCCCCACATTCTTAGACTCCTGCCGATTGCCACTGTATAGCAGAGATTATAATAGCTTGCGTGGGGAGGCGGTTGCCAATGCGTTGCGATTTAGGCGGTCAGGTCGCATTCGTCACGGGCGCGGCCGGCGCTATCGGACGTGTCATCGCAAAGCGTTTTGCCGACAACGGCGCAGCCGTCATCATCGCCGATATCGATCTTGACGGTGCCGAGCGCGTCGCCGATGGCCTGCCGAATGCATTGGCCTGCCGCGTCGATATCCGTTCCGCCGATTCGGTCGAGGGCGCGATTGCCTCCAGCATCGAACGCTTCGAACGCCTCGACATCCTGGTCAACAACGCCAGCGTAAACACGCTGGCGCATCGCGTCAACATCGACGCGTTTCCGCCCGAGGAATGGGAGCGCATCACCAGCATCGACCTCGACGGGCTCTACGTGACGAGCCGCGCCGCGCTGCAGCCGATGCTTGCCTCGGGCAGGGGCGGGCGCATTGTCAACATCGCATCGGTGGTTGGCCTCGCCGCCATGCGCCTGCAAAGCCCGTTCGTCGCCGCCAAGGCCGGCATCATCCACCTGACCCGCTCCATGGCGCTCGAACTCGGCCCCCAGGGCATCCTCACCAACTGCATCGCGCCGGGCTCGGTCATGACCGAACTGACCGCCAAGCTGTTCTACGGCGAGGATGGCAAGTTCGCCGGTCGCACGGCGGACTTCCTGAAGCATGTGCCGCTCGGCCGGCCCGGCCAGCCCGAGGAGATCGCCGAGGCCGTGCTGTTCCTCGCGTCGCCCGGCGCCAGCTACATCAATGGCCAGGTGCTCGCCGTCGATGGTGGCTGGACAGCGGGATACATGATGTGAGGCCTGCCATGGAAATTGAACTTGCCGGCGCCGGCGTTGCGCTCGCGGGCGACATAAACCCCATCGCCGAGGCTGCCCTGGCTGCCTTGCTCGCCAACGGCGGGCGCTCCGTGTCGGCGCAGGACGCAGACGTCCTGCTGATCTCATGCCCCCTGCTGCCGGATGCGGCGCACATGGGCCTCAGCGCGACGCTGCGACCTGCACGGGAGGCAGCGACATCGATGGCCGGGCGCGGCAAAGGGCGGATCATCGTCCTGCTGTCCGCGATAGCCGGCATGCCCATGCGTCGACACCCGGAATTTTCCGCCGAAACCGCGGGACTTCTGGCTGGAATGCGGACTATGGCGATGGAATTCGGACCGAAAGTCCTGGTCAATGCCGTGGGTTTTGGCCTTGTCGAGACTGCGGCGACCATCTCGGGCGACCGGGCCCAGCTCAGCCACGTTCCGCTCGGACGGCCCGGCAGCATCGACGAAGCGGTCGCCGCTGTGCTGTTTCTCTGCGATCCGATGAACAGCTATACGACCGGCCAGATGCTTGTCGTCGACGGCGGCTGGAGCGCCGGCTACGGACGCAACTTCTGATCCAGCTGCTCTCCATCTATGGAAACCAATCCCTCGGCCTTCTATGGTGCCATGTTGTGGGCATGGAGATGTAGAGATGGCGGGGAAAGCCGGCGGCGGAGACAAGCCTCAGACGCGCCTCGGCGTTCGCGAGATCGCCAAGCGCGTCGGCGTGGCGCCGATGACCGTCTCGCGTGTGCTGTCCAATCCAGACATGGTATCGCCCGAGACCCGGGCGAAGGTTCTCGAAGCCATCGAGAAGGCGGGCTTCGTGCCCAACCGGCTGGCGTCGAGCATGCGCGGCGCCGGCCGCATGATCGGCACGGTCGTGCCGCCGCTGATCAATTCCGGCATTGCCGAGCAAGTGCAGGGAATGTCGGACGAATGCCACGAGAGCGGCTATTCGATGCTGCTCGTGCAGGGGGAGTTCACCCGGGAAGCGGAAGAAAAGTCGATCCGCACGCTGCTTGGCTGGCGGCCCGCCGGCATGATCCTGCAGAGCTTCGTGCAGAGCGACGCGGCACGCGCGCTTCTGAAACGCAGCGGTGCGCCGGTGGTCGAGATATCCGAGATAAAGGGGCGAAAGCCGCTCGACATGGTGGTCGGCGTCTCCAATTTCGAGACGGCCTACGCAATGACCATGCATCTGGCCGCCAAGGGCTACAAGCGCATCGGTTTCGTCTCGACGCCGATCCATGGCAACGATCGCCTGCAACAACGCCGCACCGGCTACCATACCGCGCTGTCGGAACTCGGTATCGCGAACCACGACGACATGGAGGTCGAGGTTCCGATCACCGCGCAGGGCGGAGCCCAGGCGCTGGTCACGCTGACGGACCGGCACAAGGACATCGACGCGATCTTCTTTTCGAGCGACACGCTAGCGATTGGCGCCGTACAGGAATGCCACCGCCGCCGCTGGGCGGTGCCGGGCCGCATCGCCATCGCCGGTTACGGCGACATGGATCTCGCGGCGCAACTGTTTCCGCCGCTGACCACCGTTCGCGTCAACCGCTACGAGATGGGCCGTCGCGCCGTGCGCCAGTTGCTGGCGCGGCTCGGCGGCGACCGCAGGTCGCCCACCATCACCAGCCTCGGCTTCGAGATAGTCGACCGCGAGAGCGCCTAGCGCTTCATCCTAGCCCTATTTTCGGCGTCGGTGCCCAGCCGTTTCTCCCAGCCTTCCGTGTGGACGTTGAGGTAGGCATGCGGATCGTAGGGATGGCCCTTGATCGCCTCGATGTTGAGGTCGATTCCGAGGCCCGGCGCATCGGGCAGCGACAGATGGCCATTCTTTGGATCGACGGCTGGATGCCATGTGACGAGATCGCGCGTCCACGGCTCATTGAAGGCATCAAAGTGTTCCTGGATCAGGAAGTTCGGCACAGCTGCGGCGAGTTGCAGGCAGACGGCTGTAGCCACCGGCCCGCCGCTCTGGTGCGGGGCGATGTAGCTGCCATGCGCCAGCGCCAGGTTTGCGACCTGCATCGATGGCGCGATGCCGCCGAGCGACATCGGCTCCGGCTGGAATATGTTGACGCCGCCGCCTTCGGCAAGCGCATAGAACTGGCCGACCGTGTCGTACATCTCACCGGTAGCAACCGGGATGGGCGAGCGGTGCGCGACCTCGTGCACGGTCTCCTGGCGGTCGCGCGACGTCGGCTCCTCCCACCAGTAGATATCGAGATCGGCGAATCTCCGGGCGGCCTGGAGTGCGGCGATCTCAGTGAAGCGCGCATGCACGTCGATCAGGATCGACGTGTCCTTCGGCAGCTTGTCGCGCAGCATGCGGCAGATGTCGTAGGAGAGGTCCAGTTCTTCCCTCGAGATGAACCCTTGAGCGGTGCCAAACGGATCCAGCTTGAACGCCTTGAAGCCCTTGGCAAGAACAGCCCCGGCTGCTTCGAGAAACGCCTCTGGCGTGCGCTCGGTGCGGTACCAGCCGTTCGCGTAGCCGAGCACGTTGTCGCGCACCTGCCCGCCGAGCAGCTGATGGATCGGAACGCCAAGGCTCTTGCCGAGGATATCCCAGCAGGCGACCTCGACCGCGGCGATGACCGTGCGGTGGATGTGGCCGCCATCCAGCGACACACTGTCGAGCATGCGCTTGGCGAGCGCGTTGATGCGGCGTGGGTCCTGCCCGACTACAAGGTGCTTCAGTTCGTGGACGCCCGCCTCGGTCGTCTTGATGAAGCCGTTCAGCGTGCCTTCGCCGATGCCGTGGATGCCCTTGTCAGTGTGGACCTTGACGAACAGCCAGTTCTTCCAGCCCGCGCCGACGGCAAAGGTTTCTATCTCTGTGATTTTCATGCCGCGATCCTACTGCAGGTCGCCGATCTTGCCGACGATCGCCTCGGTGGTTATGCCGTAGCGAGTCTGCAGCGTCGGCACAGCGCCGCATTCGATGTAGCGGTCCGGCAGGCCGACGCGGGTAACCTTCTTGCCGACGCCGGAATCGAACAGCGTTTCCACGACCAGACTGCCAAGCCCGCCGACGACGACATGATTTTCGGCGGTGACGACGTGGTCGACACCGGCACAAAACGACGCGACGGCGTCGGTATCGAACGGCTTTATGGTCGGAACATGGAGCACCGCCACCGAGACCCCTTGCTTGGCAAGGATTTCGGCGGCATCGAGCGCGCGCTCGGTCATGAAGCCGGTGGAGACGATGCCGACATCTTTGCCGTCGCGCAGCGTCACCGCCTTGCCGATCTCGAATGTGTAGCTTGGATCGAGCACGACCGGCACCACGCCGCGCAGGAGCCGCATATAGACCGGTCCTTGGTGGTCGGCGATCGCCGCGGTCGCGGCTTCGATTTCGGTGGCGTCGCAGGGGTCGATGATGGTGAGGCCCGGTATCATCCGCATCAGCGCCAAATCCTCGATGGCCTGGTGCGTACCGCCATAGCCGGTCGTCAGTCCCGGCAGGCCCGCGATGATCTTCACGTTGAGGTTTGAATGCGCGCAGGCGATCGCCACGAAATCGAAGGCGCGTCGCGTGGCGAAGACGCCGTAGGTCGTGGCGAAGGGGATGAGCCCGGTGCGCGCGAGACCCGCTGCGACCGCGACGAGGTTCTGCTCGGCCATTCCGACATTGAAGAAGCGGTCGGGAAACGCATCGCGGAAGGGATGAACGTCGGTGTATTTGCCGAGGTCGGCGGTCAGTCCGACGATTTCCGGCCGCGTCTGGCCGAGTTTCGCCAGAGCGCGCCCGAACGGCGCCTCGGTGCTAGGCCGGCCGCCGTCGACCGCCTCGTCCTGGCCCATGGCCAGCGTTCTTGCAGGCGCGCTCATTGCATGGCTCCAACGCTCTGTTCGAAGTCGGCGATGATTCCGTCCCACTCCTTGACGTCGACGCGGAAGAAATGCGCCTTTTCGCTGGTCTCGATTCGTGCGACGCCCTTGCCAGGCAGCGTGCGCAGGATGATCGCCTTGGGCTTGCCGTTTTGCGACCGCGCCAGCATCAGGGCGCCGACGATCGCGTTCATGTCGTTACCGTCGATCTCGCTGACGTCCCAGCCGAAGGCGCGCCATTTGTCGGCAACCGGCTCCATGTCGAGAACGACGGGGCCGTCCGCCTGGATGCCGTTGCAATCGACGAGCGCGACGAGGCCGTCGAGCTTGAAATGGCTTGCCGACATTGCGGCTTCCCAGGTCGAGCCTTCCTGCATCTCACCGTCCGACAATTCGACGAAGACGCGCGCCACCGATTTCTGCAGGCGCAATCCGAGCGCCTGCCCGACGGCCTGGCCGAGGCCGTGGCCGAGCGAACCGCCGATCAGTTCGACGCCCGGCGTCGTGTCGAGTGTCGACATTTCGAGGCGGCTGTCGTCGGCGCCGTAGGTGGAGAGTTCATCGACCGGCAGGATGCCGGCCTCCGCCAACGCGGACCATAGCGCGATCGAATAGTGACCGGTGGACAGAAGGAAGCGGTCGCGTTCCGCCCATGTCACATCGGATGGATCGTAGCGCAGTTCGTGGAAATAGAGGGCGGCAAGCGTGTCGGCGATGCCCAGTCCCTGGCCGATATATCCGGCGCCCTGGCCCCGCGCCATGGTGAGCATATGGCGGCGCAAATTCGTCGCGCGGCCTTCGAGCACGCCGATATCGGCGTCGCCGGGTGGAGAGTTTCTCAGCATCGGTCAGTCCTTGTCGAGTCCGCCGGACATGTTGAGCCGTTCGGCGGTCATGTATTTCGGAGCATCGAGGGCGAGCCAGACGACAGCCTCGGCGACTTCGGAGATTTCGGCGCGGCGTCCCAGCGGAATGCGGCGCGTGCGCTCGTCGAGAAACGCCTGCAGGTCGTTGCGGCCATTCACGCGGGCGAGATCGGCCTCCGTCGAGCGCTGCATCTCCGTGTCCATCATGCCGGGCGCCAGGCTGTTGACCAGCACGCCATAGGGCGCAAGCGCGACGGCCGCCGCGCGCGTGATCGAATCGACGCCGGCCTTGCTCGCCGTGTAGGCGGTGTAGTCGGGCAACGCCATGCGCGAGCCAGGCGAGGTGATGTTGACGATGCGGCCCGAGCGCTGATCGCGCATCACGCGGCCGGCCGCCTTGCAGGCCATGGCGAGCGCCGTGACGTTGAGTGTCAAGGTTCGCGTCCAGGACTTGTAGGTCGAGTCGAGAAACGGCTCGATCACGCCGTAGCCGGCGTTGTTGACCAGTATGTCGATGCCACCCCAGCGCTCGACCACTTTTTGCACAGCCGTTTCCGGCGCGCCTTCCAGCGTGAAGTCGCCAACGATTTCCTCGACGTCCCCGCCTTGAGCGCTTACCAGGCGCGCAGTCTCGGCAATCCCGTCGGCATTGATATCGGTGATCGCGACGGCGCAGCCGCGCGCTGCAAGCTGGACCGCCACCTCTCGGCCAAGACCGCCCGCGGCGCCGGTGACCAGCGCCCTTGGCACCGTATTGTTCTTGATTTCGGCAGGCAAAAAGGCGCCCTCCCAGCGGCCAGTCTTGACGCGCTTGATACCGGTACCATAGAATCCTGTCAACGGGATGCGGCGCTCGAACCGTGCTACAAGGGATCGAGTGCCGGACGTCCGAAGGGGAGGAAAACAGATGAAGGTAACGGCGGTGGACACGCTGCAGCTTGTCGAGTTTCCGTACCTGTTCTGGCTGCGCGTTCATACCGACGCAGGCATCGTCGGCACCGGCGAGACCTTCTGGGCGCCGGGGCCGGTCGCCAGCTATATCCACGACAACGTCGCGCCCTATTTGCTCGGCAAGGACCCCCGCAACATCGAACTGCATGATCGCACGCTGGGCAGCGTCTATGTCGGTGCGCGCGATTCCGGGGCCGAGGTACGCGGAAATTCGGCGGTGAACATCGCGCTCTGGGACATCTACGGCCAGGCTCTTGGCGAACCGCTGTGGCGGCTGCTCGGCGGACGCACCCACGAGCGCGTGCCCATCTACAACACATGCGCCGGCTACAAGCATGTGCGGGCGACGAAAAAGAATGCGCTGTTCGAACGTGGCGAGGACTGGTCGCTGAAGCCCGGCGACTCCAACGAGGGTCCTTACGAGGATCTTCTGGCCTGGCGCTACGACGCCGGCGCACTCGCAAAGAGCCTGCTGTCCGAAGGCATCCGCGCCATGAAAATCTGGCCCTTCGATATCGCGGCCGAAGCATCCAACGGAACCCGCATCTCGTTGCCCGACCTCGACAGGGCGCTGGAGCCTTTTGGGAAGATCCGCGATGCGGTTGGCCGCGACATGGAGATCATGGTCGAATTGCACGGCCTCTGGACATTGCCGCCGATGCTGCGCATCGCCGATGCGCTCAGGGACTATGACGTTGCCTGGCTGGAGGAACCGATCCGCTACAACGAACTCGATGCCATGGCTGAACTGGCGCGACACACCTCGATCCCGATCGCCGCCAGCGAAAGGCTGGCGTCACGGCAGATGTTCAAGCGACTGATCGACAAACCTGCCGCATCGGTGATCATGATCGACCTGGCCTGGTGCGGAGGGCTGTCGGAGGCTCGCAAGATCGCCAACATGGCGGAAGCCAGCGAATTGCCGGTGACTCTGCATGACTGCACCGGCCCCGTCGTCTATGCAGCGAGTTGCGCGCTGTCGGCTACCCTGCCGAACGCCAACTACCAGGAAGCCGTGCGCGCCTACTACACGGGGTGGTACACGGAGATCGTCGCCAACATTCCGTCCGTCGTGGAAGGCAGCGTCGCGCCACTCGATGGGCCGGGTCTCGGCCTCAGCCTGCGGCCGGAGCTTTTCGAGCGGCCGGATGCTACGGTGCACACAACACGGCTGTGAAGGCCGTTCGCCAGTAGACATTATGCTATTATAATCTATGATCCTGTACGCGAGCATATGAACGCTCGCGGCCGCATCATCGCGCGGCACGACGTGGAGGGAGGCTCGGGTGGCGACTTCGGCTGCGCGATCGTATCATTTCAAGGGCGCCGCCAACCTGCCGGACCGCGAGGTCCTGCTGGATCTCTTCGAACGCATGGTTCTGCTCAGGCGTTTCGAAAGCGTGGCGCAGATTGCCTGCCGCAAGGGCGAAACGCCGGGTTTCCTGCATCTCTACCTCGGCGAGGAGGCCACCGGCGTCGGCGTCTGCGCGCATCTGCGCCAGACCGACTGGGTGACTTCGACCCATCGCGGCCACGGGCACGCGCTTGCCAAGGGCGCCGACCCCGGCCGCGTCATGGCCGAACTTTTCGGCAAGGTCGACGGAATCTGCGGCGGCCGCGGCGGCACGATGCACCTTTACGACAAGTCGGTCGGTCTGTTTGGCACCAACGGCATCGTGGCGGCCGGCATCGGCCATGCGGTGGGCATCGGCATGAGCGCGCGCCAGCGGGGTACCGACGACATCGGCGTCGCCTTCTTCGGCGACGGCGCCGCCAACCACGGCAATTTCCACGAGGCGCTGAATTTCGCGGCCGTGCAGCGGGCGCCGGTCGTCTTCGTCTGCGAGAACAACCTCTATGCCACGGCGACGCCGCTGGATGCGATCACGCTCAATCCCGAGATTGCCACCAAGGCGCAATCCTATGGCATTCCGGGCGTCGCCGTGGATGGCAACGACGTTTTCGCCGTCTGGCTGGCGATGAAGGAAGCGACGGAGCGCGCGCGCGCCGGCAAAGGCCCGACGCTGATCGAGGCGAAGACCTACCGCACCGTCGGGCACCACGAAGGCGACCCTGTCATCGGGACCTACCGCACGCAGGAAGAACTTGACGCCTGGATCAAGCGCGATCCGATCGACATGTTCCGCAAGCGGCTGATCGACGACTACGGCATTGCCGACGACGAGGCGCTTGCAAAGATCGAGGCGCATATCGAGAAGGTGGTCCAGGACGCGCTCGAATTCGCCCGCAACTCGCCCGAGCCCGATCCGGCGACGGTGCGCCTGCATGTCTTCGCCGACCCGATCAATCCACCCGAGGCGCTGCGTCCGCGCGCCGTCGGCGAAACGCGTACCCAGGGTTGGCTTGAAGCCGTGCGGGACGGCATCGCCGAGGAGATGCGGGCCTCCGCGAATATCCTCTATTTTGGCGAGGGCACGGGCGAGCGTGGCGGCAGCTTCGCCCACACCAAGAACCTGTGGCAGGAATTCGGCGCCGGGCGCATGGTCGACACGCCGATCTCCGAGCAGGGGTTTACGTCCGCCGCCGTGGGAGCCTCCGCGACCGGGGTCAGAACCGTTTCGGACCTGATGTTCGCCGATTTCGCGTTCGAGACGGCCGGCCAGATTTTCCTGCAGGCCGCCAAGCTCCGCTACATGAGCAATGGTGCGATGAGCGCGCCGATGGTGGTGCGCATGGCCGCCGGCGCCCTGCGCAGTTCCGGCCCGCACCACAGCGGCATCTACCATCCGGTCTTCGCGCACATGCCAGGCCTCATCGTCTGCGTGCCGTCAAATCCGGCCGACGCCAAGGGGTTGATGAAGACCGCGCTGCGGGCGTCCGACCCGGTCATCATGCTCGAACCCAAGGCGCTGTTCGCGTCCAAGGGCGAGGTGCCATCAGGCGAGCACTATGTGCCGTTCGGCGTCGCCCGCATTGCGCGCACGGGTACCGACATCACCATCGTTGCCGCCGGCCAGATGGTGCAGCGCGCGCTGGAAGCGGCGGAGGCCCTGGCTGCGCAAGGCATCGAAGCTGAGGTCATCGATCCCCGCACGATCATGCCGCTCGACATCGAGACCATTGTGACGAGCGTCCGGAAGACGCATCGCCTGCTTGTCGTCGACGAGGCCTGGGCGATGTGCGGCCTCGGCGGCGAGATTGCGCAGTCAATCAACGAGCTTGCGTTCGACGAACTCGACGCGCCTCCCGGACGCCTGCACACCGCGCCGACATCGCATCCGTTCGCACCCGTTCTGGAGCGCGCGATGCTGATCGACGCAGCGCGGATCGAGCAGGGTGCATTGGACGTGATTGCCGGTGTGCCGCCCGTTCCCGACCATTGGTACACGGTCGGCATCAAGAGCGCCGAGCCGGTCAGGCCGGTGCAGGCAAAGACCGCGACGGTAGCGGCGACGGCCGCGCCGGCGCCGCCATCAGATGACGAGCCGATCACCATGCCGTTCGGCGATCTGACCGTTAGCGAAGGCAAGATCGTGAAATGGCTCAAGGCTGTCGGCGACCAGGTCAAGGCCGGGGAACTGATCGCCGAGATCGAAACCGACAAGGCTGTCGTCGAGATCGAGGCGCCGGTCAGCGGAATGCTCGGTCGGATAGACCAGCCGGTCGGTGCGGTCGTTCCGATGGGCGGACGCATCGGCGGAATCAAGAAATAGGCCTTTCCGTTTCCAAGGGAACGACATGAAAATTCTCTGCGCCAACTGGCAGGCGGCCGACGACGCCGAGCTTGAACGCAAGCACTATCCTGGTATCGATTTCGTGCTTGCCAGGTCGACCAACGAGAAGCCCGCCGAGTTGGATCCGGACGTTTGCAAGGCGGTCGACGCGGTCATCAACTATTCCCCAACCCACAATGTCGCTTCGCCGCCAACCGCCTTTCCGAAAGCGCGGATCGCCGTGCGTTCCGGCGTCGGCTTCGACAACATCGACACCGCGGGATGGGGTGCGCGCAAAATCCCAGCCTGTAACGTTCCCGACTACGGCACCACCGAAGTCGCCGACCATGCGATCGCGCTGATGCTGGCGCTGACGCGCGGCACGTTTTCCTACCCTGTGGCGATAGAAGCCGACGGGTCGCAGGGCTGGCATTTTTCGAAGGCGCCGCTAATCCGTCGCCACAAGGGCGCTACGTTCGGCGTCATCGGGCTCGGCCGCATCGGGCTCGCTGCGGCCCGGCGGGCGGCCGCGTTCGACATGAAGGTGATCTTCTACGATCCGCATCTCCTGTCCGGCGTCGACCTGTCGACTGGCTACGAGCGCGTGCATTCGCTCGCCGAATTGATGGCGCGTTCCGATGTCGCGAGCGTTCACACGCCGCTGACGGACGAAACCCGCAACCTGATCGGCGTGACGGCACTCGCCGCGGCAAAGCCGGGACTGATCCTCGTCAACACGGCTCGCGGCCCGATTGTCGACCTCGATGCGCTCGAGGACGCGATGCGCAGTGGCGCTGTCGCAGGCGCGGGGTTGGACGTGCTGCCGAGCGAACCCGGCGATCTCGATCATGCGCTGATCAAGGCCTGGCGCCAGGGGGAGGCATGGATCGCCAACCGCCTGATCGTGACGCCGCATGCGGCTTTCTACAGTCCGGCGTCGATGGTGGACCTCAGGCTCAAGTCCATCGAAGTGGTCCATGCCTATCTGGCGGAAGGCCGGCTCACCAATTGCGTCAATGCGGAGTATCTGAAGTAGCGCTGCCTGTCGCGCCATGATCCACCGCTTTGCCTCGCTTGCTGCGCCGTCCGCCTAGCCTGCGGAAGGCGAAACGAATATAGATTGGCCACGGGCCAGCGAGTCGCATGAACCAACACGTCGCCAATCTGGGATTGCTTCCAAAGCGCACTCTGGGACGTGCAAGCGGTCCGCTTTACCGCCAGCTCGCCGACCTCCTGCGCAAACCCATCTCCGACGGAAATTTCGCTGTCGGCAGCGAATTGCCCAAGGAAGCGCATATCGCGGAGCATTTCGGCGTCAGCCTAATAACGGTCAGGCAGGCGCTTCGCGAGCTGGAATCGGAAGGCCTTATCCGCAAGCGGTCGGCCAAGCCGGCGGTCATCACCGCACGCACGCCCTCGGTCGATCTCAGCTGGAACTTCAAGAACTTCGCCGACATGGCCGCCTTCACCAAGGACGCCGCGCTCAAGGTGAAATCGTACCGCAAGGAAAAGTCCCCCGTTCTGCAGCGCCATTTCGGCCTGGCGGCGGACGAGGCGGGCTACTGCCTTCGCAGCATTCTGTCGGTAGGCAAGCAGCGCAAGGCTCAGATCACGACCTATTTTCCGGCCGACATCGGCGCCGCGTTCAGCAAGGATGATTTCACCGACGTGCTGATCTTCCGCTCCGTGCAGAAGCACCTCGGGCTGCGTCTTGTCGTGGCGCACGTCACAGTCCGTGCGGAGATCGCCGACGAGACGGTCGCCTCCGATCTCGGCGTTGCAATAGGCGACCCGATCCTGACCGTCGAGATGCTTTATCAATCCGCCGATCAGCGCAACATCGAGTTCTCGGTCGCCAGGCATCCGGCCGATCTGTTCAGCATCACATACGACGCTCCGAACGACCTCTAGGCCGCCGCACCTCGTGCAGGCGATATTTGGTTCGCCGCGTAGACAGCCCCATAAAATTATAATAGCATCATAGCTGGGATGGATGCGCGTTGGAGGACGCGAGGCGACAAATACCAAAGCCGCCACAAAAGACCCTTCCGGGAACGCTCGCCGCAAATTGACAAGGTCCGGTGGTACCGGTATCAATTTCGGTGACTCATCCCGCAAGGCGGCGCAAGTCCGTCGAGGCTGAGCAGGAAACTTCAGGAGGAGAACCATGAAATTTGCAACTATGTGTGCCGGATTGGCGGCGGTGGCTGCCACGATGGTATCGGTAGGCGCAGCGCCGGCGCTGGCGCAGGACAAGAAGCCCTACGTCATCTATCTGTCCAACAACTTCGTCGGCAATGACTGGCGCCAGCAGATGCAGCGCGTCGCCCAGGTGTCGGTCGACAAGGGCCCGCTCAAGGGCCGCGTCGAACTGCACATCGAGGTGGCCGAAGGCACCGTGCAGGCGCAGATCAATTCGCTGAACAACATCATCCGCCAGAAGCCGGACGCCATCCTCGTCGATGCCGCTTCCGATACGGCCCTCAACCCCACGATCAAGAAGGCCTGCGACGCTGGCATCGTGGTCATCAGCTTCGACCAGGTGGTGACGGAACCCTGCGCGCTGACGCTTGCCTCGAACTGGGAACGCATTCCGGCCGTGATGGCCGAATGGATGGCCGTGCAGCTCGGCGGCAAGGGCAACGTGCTTGTCGATCGCGGCCTCGCCGGCGCGCCGATCTCTGCGCAGCTCCAGGAAGGCTACGAGAAGGTCCTCAAGGACTATCCGGACATCAAGATCGTCGGCTACTACAATGGCGAATACGCGCTTGGCCCGGAGCAGTCCGGCGTCGCGGCGCTGCTTGCGGCCAATCCGCAGGTCGACGGCATCCTCACCCAGGGCTACGGCTCGGGCGCAATACAGGCGCTGAAGGATGCCGGCCGTCCGATGGTTCCGGTTGTCGGCTTCTCCTACAACGTCGCCGCGCTGACATGCGCGGAGACCAAGTCGCCATGCATTCTCGGCTCCAATCCGGCGTACCTCTCTTCGGAGGCGATCAAGCTCGCGGTCGAGATACTCGACACGGGCAAGCGTCCTGAGCAGCGATCGGTTGAAGTCGAAGGCGACTTCGTCACCACGACGCCGTTCGAGAGCAAGCTCTTCCCGGGCGCCAAGATGCAGACCATTGAGGTCGGCGTGAATGCGTTCCCGGATCAGGCTCCCGGGCTGACGCTGCCGATCACGCCCGACTGGGTCGAAATCACCGCTGCGGAAGCTGCCGGCACAAACTGAGGTCTCCCAAGACTCTCGCCTCCCGGCCGTTGGCCGGGAGGCATTTTCGTTCTTGAACGGGATATCGATGGACCTCGTCACCGTTACCGGCCTGTCGAAACGCTACGGCGGCATCGTCGCGCTCAGCGACGCCGAATTCACTGCCCGCGCCGGAGAAGTGCATGCGCTGCTCGGCGAGAACGGCGCCGGCAAGAGCACCTTCATCCAGATATTGTCGGGCGCCGTCCGCCACGACGATGGCGCGATCCTCATCGACGGCGACAATTTTCGCCCCGCCAATCCAGACCACGCCCGCGCTCGCGGGATTGCCGCGGTATTCCAGGAACTGTCGCTGATCCCGGACCTGACGGTCGAGGAGAACATCTGGTTTCGTCACGAACCGATGACCGCGATCAGGACCGTCGACCGCGCCGCCATGCGCCGCCAGACGCTCGAACTGCTTGCCAGATACGCCTTTCCGCCGCTGCGACCCGACCAAGAACTGCGGCGGCTGACATTGGCCGAGCGGCAGATCGTCGAGATTGCCAAGGGCCTCGCAAAGGATCCCCGCATTCTCATTCTCGACGAGGCGACCTCGGCGCTGCCGGCACGGGAAGCCGACTGGCTGCTCAAGCTTACAAGGCAGCTTGCGGGCGAGGGCAAGCTCGTCATCTTCATCTCGCACCGCATGGCCGAGGTCCGTGCCATCGCCGACCGGCTGACCATCTTCCGCAACGGCCGGACCGTCGCGACGCACAAGGCGAACGCGGTGACCGATGGCGAGATCGTCGCCCAGATGATCGGCCGCAATCTCGACCGGCTCTATCCCGAGCGCGTTCCGTCAGCCACCGATCGCATCGCGCTGAAGGTCGACAATTTTGCGAGCGGCAGCCGCCTCCAGGACGTCAGCTTTGCCATGCGTGAAGGCGAGGTGCTCGGCGTCGGCGGCCTTCAGGGCCACGGCCAGCGCGAGTTGTTTCAGGCGTTGTTCGGCGCGGCCAAGGCAAGCGGGCGCATCGAGCTGTGGGGCAAGCCAACAGTGATCGGCAATCCACGCGCGGCATTGATCGGGCGCGACGGCATCGCCCTTGTCCCGGAGGACAGGCGCGGGCAGGGCCTGCTGCTGACGAAAAGCGTGCGCGAGAACCTGACGCTTGCCGTGATCAAGCGTTTCAGCGACAGGGGATTCCTGAACAGCCGCAAGGAAGCGGCGCTGGTGAAGGAAATGGTCGATTTTCTCCGCATCAAGGCGGAAACTCCCGACCAGTTGGCCGGCACGCTTTCGGGCGGCAACCAGCAGAAGGTCATCTTCGGCAAGATGCTTTTGACCGAGGCCCGCGTGCTTCTGCTCTACGATCCGACGCGCGGCGTCGACGTCGGCACCAAGGGTGAGATTTTCCAGTTGATGCGCGATCTGGCCGCCAAGGGGTATGCGATCCTCTTCCACTCCAGCGATATGCCCGAACTCGTCCATGTCGCGGACCGGGTGCTCGTGATGCGTAACGGTCGCATTGCCGCAACGCTCGACGGTGATCGCATTACGGAAGAGAACATTCTCGGCGCGGCCATGCTCGAAGTCGAGGCGGCCTGACGGATGAGCGCAGCCGTTGTCCCGAGACCCGTCGAGAGCGAGCAGCGGCCCGGTGTCGACTGGCGCGTGCGGCTGCTTGACCGCGCTCCGTTTCTCGTCGCGTGCCTGATGCTTGCCGTCATCGTCGCAATCTACGGCAGCTACCAGACCGGCGTTTTCACGCCCGACGAACTCAATCTCGACACCGCTGCATCGATGACGCTGATGCTGGCCGCGACCGGCCAGACGATCGTTCTCCTGCGTGGCGGCATCGACCTGTCCATCGGCGGGATGATCAGCCTCGGCACGGTGATCGCCGCCACGCAGTTCGGCGAAGGGCCAGGTTCGGTCGCAATCTGGTCGGCCGCGATTCTCGCACTCGGATTTTCGGTCGGTGCGCTGAATGGCCTTCTCATTTCCATGCTCAAGCTGCAACCCTTTCTCGTCACGCTTGCGACCTGGTCGATCCTGAACGGCATCGCCATGCTGATCCTGCCGACCGATGGTGGCAGCGTGCCGGGCTGGTGGGTCGCCTTCGGCTATGCCCAGTTTCTCGGCCTTTCGAGCCCGGTCTGGATGTTGATCCTGCTGTTTGTCTTCTGGACGTGGTTTCGTGCGACCCGACTCGGCATCACCATCAAGGCGACCGGTTCGAACGAGAAGTCCGCCTTTCTCTCGGGCGTGTCGATCACGCGGATCAACGTCGCGACCTATGGGCTGTCCGGTCTCTTCGCAGCCGGTGCGGCGCTCTTCCTGACGACACAGATCGGCGCGGGCTCGCCGACCATCGGCAAGGACTACATCCTGCCGTCGGTTGCCGCGGCGGTGATTGGCGGCGTCAGCCTGTTTGGCGGGCGCGGCCATCTCGCCGGCACGCTGATCGGCGCGTTCATCCTGACCCTGATCGGCAACCTCGTCTTCGTCCTCAAAGTTTCGAGCTACTGGCAGCCGGTGGTTTCGGGCGTCATCCTCTTGCTTTCGGTGCTGGCGAGCTCGGTGGCGGAGAAGGCGGCGAGGGCGCGGGCGCAATGAACGCGTTCCTCGCCCGCAACCGCCTGATCCTCCTTGCCTATGCAGGCATGGTGGTCCTGCTGCTCGTCACCGCGATGTTCTCGCCGGGCTTCCTGTCGGCGTCGAACCTGCGGTCGACCGTCGTTCTGGCGGCCTTCGTCGGCATCGTGGCGCTCGGCCAGACCTTCGTCATCATCGGCGGCGGCATAGACCTGTCGATTCCCTGGGTGCTGAATTCCGCGGCAATCGTCATGGCGCTGCTCTGCGGCAGCCAGGACGCTCCCTTGGTCTGGGTGGTTCCGCTCGTGCTGGCCGGCGGGGCGGCCATCGGCTTTGTCAACGGCGCCGGCGTCGCGTGGTTCGGCGTCCCTCCGATCATCATGACGCTGGCGACGAATGTCATCCTCCAGGGCTTGATCCTGGTGCTGACCGGCGGTTCGCCGGCGCCATCGGTGCCGGACCTGATCAAGTTCCTGTCGGTCGGCCGCATCGGTCCGCTCCCGGTCATCGCCTTCATCTGGCTTGCTTTGGCGCTGGTCGCCACGCTGCTCTTGTCGAAGGCGGCGTTCGGCCGGCATCTCTA
Organism: Mesorhizobium sp. KR9-304; assembly: GCF_040049215.1. NCBI lineage: Bacteria > Pseudomonadati > Pseudomonadota > Alphaproteobacteria > Hyphomicrobiales > Phyllobacteriaceae > Mesorhizobium > Mesorhizobium sp. KR9-304. Next base: position 62,795 of record NZ_JBDZDN010000008.1, read on the forward strand.
CGCGCTTGGCACCAGCGCGACGGTGGCCGAGTTCTCCGGCGTCCCCACCGCGCGCACGACGATCGTCACCTATGTGATCTCGGGACTGACGGCCGCGCTGGCCGGCATGCTGCTCACCGGCTACTCCGGCCAGGCCTATCTCGGCATGGGCGACGCCTATCTGTTCACTTCGATCGCGGCCGTCGCCATCGGCGGAGCGTCGATCCTCGGCGGCAGCGGGCACTACCTTGGCACCGTCGCCGGCGCGCTGGTGCTGACCATCCTGACCGGCCTGCTGCCCGCGCTCAACTTGTCGAACGGTGCGCTGCTGATCGTCTACGGCGCGGTCATTCTGATAACGGTTTCGATCGGCAGCGAGATCTTTGCCGGCATGGGCGATCGCCTTCGTGCCGGCAAGGGCAAGAGGGAGGCGTCGAATGGTTGAAATCGCATGCGTCGTGGATGCCAGGGCAGAACTCGGCGAGGGGACCCTCTGGGACCCCGAAGCGGCCGTGCTCTGGTGGATTGATATCTGGCAGAAGCAGATCCATCGCTTCGACCCCGCGACGGGCAGGGACGACATTTTCGAGGCGCCGGAATATCTCGGCTGCCTTGGTTTGCGCGAGAAGGGTGGGCTGGTGCTAACCCTGGCCAGCGGCTTCCATTTCTTCGATCCCGCGACTGGCGTCTTTGAGCCGATCGCCGACCCAGAAGCGCATATGCCGCACACGCGTTTCAACGACGGCAAGCCCGACCGGCAAGGCCGCTTCTGGTCCGGCACGATGTTCGAGGTGCCGGGAAAACCTATCGAGTTCGTCGGCGCTCTCTACCGCATGGATCCCGACCTGTCGGTCCACAAGATGATCGAGGGTGTCGGGTGCTGCAACGGATTGGCGTTTAGCCCGGACAGCCGGACCTTGTATTTCTCCGACAGCCACTCCGGCCGCGTCGACTCCTACGATTTCGACCCCGTGACGGGCGACATCGAGAACCGGCGCACCTTCATCGACATGACGGTGACAGGCGGCGTCGCCGATGGAGCAACGGTCGATGCAGAGGGTTGCTATTGGGTCACCATCCCGGTCACCAGCAAGGTCTGCCGCTACGATCCCCAGGGCAAGCTGATGCAGACCGTCGTCCTGCCGACCGACCTGCCCACCTGCTGCGAGTTTGGTGGCAAGGATCTCGACATTCTCTACGTGACATCCGCCGTGCTGAAGCGCCCAGCCTCGCATTTCGTGGGCCAGCAGAACCCCGGCGGGCTCTTTGCCATCGATGTCGGCGTCAAGGGCCTGACGCTGCCGGCTTTCCGGGGCTAGGCGACCGACATCACGAGCGGCTCGACCTTGCGCGCCACGCCGACCGAGAACCGGCGCTCCAGATAGCCGGCGTAGAGCGACAGCGGCCAGCAGAGCGCGAAATAGATCAGCGAGACCGTCCCGAACACCATGACGGGCTGGAAGGTCACCGTGTTGACCTGCGTGGCCGCGCGCGCCAGTTCGGTCAGCCCGATCAGCGACGCCACCGATGTCGTTTTCACGATCTGCACCATGAACCCCACTGTCGGCGGCAGCATCAGGCGCACGGCCTGCGGGATGATGACCAGCCTGAGCGTGCGCAGGAAGCGGAAGCCCAGTGCCGTCGATGCCTCCCACTGGCCTTTGGGAATTGCCTCGATGGACCCGCGAAAGATTTCGCCGAAGAAGGCGCCTGCGTTGAGGCAGAAGGTGAGCGCAGCGGCGAACCACACATCCGGGCGATAGCCCAGGAAGGACGACCCGTAATAGATCATGAAGAGCTGGATGAGGATCGGCGTTCCCATGAAGAACTGGATGTAGCCGATGGCCAGCCAGCGCAGCGGCCTGGCGGGCGCCACCCGGATTGCAGCGATGACCAGTCCGAGAGCGCCGCCGCCCACGAAAGTGATGAGCGCCAGCAGGATCGTCCAGCGCGTCGCCGAAAGCAGGAACATCAGCTCGTTGGGGCCGAAATCGCGCAGGCTCATCGCTAGACCTTCCAGCGGAACATCAGTTTGCCCAGACCCGCGAAGAGAAGGCTCGCGGCCTGGATCAGCACGAAATAAATGACCGCGATGACGATGTAGACCTCGAAGCTGCGGAACGTCTGCATCACCAGATTGTTCGCGATCGCCGTCAGTTCCTCGGCCGCGATGGCGCCGACGATGGAGGTTCCCATGATCTGGAGGATGAATTGCGCGGACAGCGAGGGGTAAACGGCGCGGATCGCCGGCGCGAGCACGACGTGCCGGATGATGCGGTAGCGGCTGAGACCAAGCGACTTGGCCGCTTCGATCTGTCCCTCCGGAATGGATTCAATGCCCGCGCGCAGGATTTCCGTCGCATAAGCGCCGAGGTGGATCGACAACGCCAAGATCGCTGCGGTGTTGCTCGACAGCTTCAGTCCGAACAGCGGCAGCGAGAAGAAGACGAAATAGAGCTGGATCAGCAGCGGCGTGTTGCGGATCAGTTCGACATAGGCTGCGATCGGCCATGAAACCCAGCGCGGCCCGAGTGACCGGCCTGTCGCGCCGAGCACGCCGATCGCGGTGCCGATGACGATCGAGAGGATGGCAAGCTCGATCGTCTGCACCAGGCCGGCAAGCAGCCGGTCCAGGTGAATGAGCACAGGTCCGAATTGCAGGGCGGTTTGCATCAGCATCCCGTCGCAGGAGCAGGGGAGGGCGGAGCCGCTGGCCCCGCCCCATGATCACGAGATCAGAATACCGGCAGCGGCGGAAGCGGCTGGTTGCGGTATTTCATCGATAGGGCTTCGAGCGTGCCGTCTGTCTTGAGCGTGAACAGCCAAGTGTTGATCCACTGCCTGAGATTGTCGTTGCCCTTGGCCACGCCAATGCCGAAGTAGAAGGTTTTCAGAATGTATTTCTGCTCGAAATCGTCGCCGTTCTGCGCCTTCTTCAGATAGATTTCGCCATAGTCACCGCCGCCCATGGCGTCGATCTGCCCGGAGACCATGGCCTGCAACAGCGACGAATAGTCGTCGAAGCGCAAGATTTCGATGCCGGGGTTGGCTTCAGCAGCGGCCGTCAGCAGCCCGTCCTCTCCCGTGCCGCGCGTGAGGCCGACCTTCTTGCCGACGAGATCGGCATGGCCTTTGATGGCGGTGCTCTTTGGAGCGATCACCACTGCCGACTGGCCCGCGTAGGGGATCGAATAGTCGATCTGGATAGCGCGGGCTGCCGTGATCGAGAAGATCGAGATCACAGCGTCGACCTGCTTGGTCAGCAGCGAGGGAATGCGACCCGGCGATGTGACGGTGACGAATTCCACCGGCACGCCAAGCGCTTCGCCCATCTTGTTGGCGACCTCTATGTCGAAGCCGGTCGGTTTTAGATCTTCGCCCAGAAAGCCGTAAGGCGGCGTCGTCGTGTCGATCGCAACGATCAGCTTTCCGCGTGCGATGATCTCGTCGACCGTCTGCGCCGAAGCTGATGAAGCCGCAATCAGAGACAGGGCAAACGTCATGGCGGCAATCACGCCACCTGCCCAGAAACGCTTCAGGAAACCTTGCATCATCATTCCTCCCGTTTTGTCACGCGCGCCAGAGCATCAACGCCATTCGTTCGGCGCGCGTACCGCCCGATGACGCGAAAACCTCCGCAAGCCCTTGAACACTCCTCCAGCGATCAAGGCCACGTCGTTCATAATGCTATACTATTATAATCTCTTTAGCATCGATCTTTTGATGGCGCGACTGCAAATAGCAGACCCGCATCCCCTACAAATGCCCGTCCATCGCCCTAGTTTGCTCAGGTCGCGCCGAAGGCAGGTTTGCTAGCGATTTGGGCGTACGGGCGCGACAGCGGCCAACAAACCGATTCCAGCCATTTGCACCGAGTTGGTGCAGACTCAACCCGGGGGGTCAAATGACTTGGGCTTTGTCTGCACCGTCTGTTATGCCGTCTGTCCCCGCCGAGCCGCCAACTAGAACCGCGGTGAAGCCGGCTAGCGCGGTGACGCTCTCTCCGCCATCATTAAACTCGGAGCTATTCAGCCGGTTGACCGAGGGCAATCAGAACGGTCCGATTGTGATCGGACCGGCAAAGGACACACGAGGTCCTGAACGGTTATTCCCCGCCAGCATTTGCGATAATGCATCCACTTGGTCGTCGTAGCGGCCATAGGGGAAAGCTTGCATTTCTGCCATGAACGCTTCGAGCCAGTCAGCTTTTTCCGGAAGTCTGACATCGCCCGCCTCGATGCGGTGTGACTGTATCGAAAGTCTCTCGACTTTCCCACCGCGCGGCCTGATTGCAATCGGTGTTGGAATTCCCGGCCGATTGAGTTCGCGCAGATCGGCGACCAAAGGATCCCCGTTTGCCGAAGCCTCAATCAGAATGACGTTGGCGGCATGTTGACGTGCCAGGTCAACGACGGCCCGCCTTTGCGCAGGGTAGTTGAGGCGCTGCCGAAAGACGTCTGTCACAAACACCTGGTTGCCATCGATAAATGCGGTTATGCAGACCGAAAAGTCATTGGTCTCTTCGTCTTTCACCGCGAGGTCCCAGCTCTGAACGACAAAGCGCTTGGTCTCGGATAGAGGCAGAGCTGCGTACCTCCCGAACCAACTCGGCCTTATCAGATTTCCTTCAGCCGGGATCGGCGACTGCTGGAACTGGGCGCTGAAGTGAAACGTACCCATCTCCGCCTTGAGCCGCTCGAGAGCCTCGAGTGGCTCGCGTGCAGCATGCAAGGGCTCTCCAATACGGCGATGATGGTGGTTACCGCCGCCCAGCTCGACGCGTTCATCCTCAATCGCGATCGCCGGCAGGTTCAAGTGTATCCAGCCGCCTTGTTCCATGAGATGACCCGCAAGATCATCCACGTGCACGCGCTGCATAACCAGAACGATCGCATCGTTCTGCCGGTCATCCAAGCGAGACGCAAGCGTGTTGCTATACCAATCAAGAGTTGTCGCGCGTCGTCTTTCAGACTGTGCTTCGTCGGGTTTGTGAGCATCATCGATGACGATCAGAGAACCCCCGCGGCCTGTAAGCGTACCTCCGACCGATGTAGATAATCGGCCACCACGACGGGTGGTCTCGAAATCAAGGCTAGCGCTTCGCGAAGGGCTGATTCTAGTGTCAGGAAAAACCCGCCGATACCATTGAGACTCCATAACGGCCCGACAGTCGCGCGCAAATTTGGCAGCAAGATCTTCAGCGTACGAGACGCATACGATGCGCTTCGTGGGATCTTTGCCTAGAGCGAAGGCGGGGAGGGCAACCGAGGCACACAAGCTCTTCAGGGAGCGTGGCGGCATAGTGATTAGCAGCCGCTTCGTTTTGCCTTCCAGGACCTGCTCCAACTGATAGCCGATCGCCCAAACATGCCAGTTTGGATCAAAGGCTTTTCCGCCTGAAATTTCACCAAAGCACTTGGCGGCGAAGCTTCCGAGATTGGTGCGCAGGGCTGCATCCAGTATCTCGCGCTTGGGCGGCAACGAGAATTGCGCTTTTGTTCGCTTTGTCATTCGCGCCTCCCACCACTGGCATGCGCCAGCCAATCGGACAGGATCGCCTCGTCCTCTTCCCCGAGAACTGTCTTTGCCTCGTCCTGCTGCGACAGACCAATGGTCTGGGCAATCAGGTTGAGGACAATTTTCGCCGCGTTGGCATCTCCCTTAATGGCCTTGGTTGTGAGCGCCTTCAGCATCAATCGCTGCTTCGAAATCTTCAAAAGACGGCCGTTCTCGGTGACCTGAACGCGTTCCGCCAACTCTTCGGCCAGGTCAGTCTTGAGGTTCTTGGTGCCTTTAGGCCGACCCCTGGGGTTGCCCGACTGCCCAAGTTTGAACCGGCTGTGCAACGGGGGCTTGCCGTACCCGACCTCTTCGCGAGCCCCGTCCCGCGGGGTCTTGTGCGGACGGTCACTCATCGCGGTCACCGTCGAGGGTAACCAGCTCGGCCTCGTCGTGGGCGAAGGTCTCGTATCGCTGGATGATGCGGTCGCAATAGGTCGGATCCAGTTCGACGATGTATCCGCGGCGCCCGGTCTTGTGTGCTGCAATAAGCGTCGAGCCGGATCCACCGAAGAGATCGAGGACAATACCGCCGCGTGACGACACGTCCTTGATGGCGTCGGCAATCATTTGCACGGGTTTCACCGTTGGATGCAGCGACAGCTCATCCATCCGACCGGCTTTGAGCGTGTTTACGCCCCGGTACTGCCAGACGTTGGTGCGGTAGCGCCCGTGCTGGCCGAGCTCGAATGTGTTGATGTGCGGGACAGCGCCGTTCTTGTAAGCGAAGATCAATTCGTGGCGAGAGCGATAGAAGCTGCCCATACCGCCGTTGTCTTTGGCCCAGACGATAAGATTCTTTAGCTCGGCGTAGACACCGTTGGAGGCTGCGGCCATTTCCTCCATGTGGCGCCAGTCCATACAGATGAAGTGGATCGAGCCGTCGACGCTGTATGCCACCAGGTTCTGGAAACTGGTGCGCAGGAAGTCAGTGAACTCGGCCGTGCTCATTTCGCCGCACGCCATCGCGAACTCGCGATGCTTCGTCCTTCCGGAGCCGCCGACATGCCCTTCGATCGGGACGTTGTAGGGCGGATCGGTAAACACCATCTCAGCCTTCTCGCCGTTCATCAGAGCGGCGAGCACGCTGCTGTCGAGCGCGGAGCCGCAAAGCAAACGATGCAGTCCGAGTTGCCAGACATCTCCCCGCCGGCAGCGAGGAGGCGCCACTTCAGGAACGACATCGTCCGCTGGATCGCCAGTCTCGACCACTGCGATACTATCAATCGCCCTATCGATCTCTGGAACCGAGAAGCCAGTTAGGCTAAGGTCGAACTTGAAATCCAAGTTCCTCAGCCCCATCAGCTCGTGGGCGACGATCTCGTCATCCCATTCGGAGTTGAGCGCGAGCTTGTTGTCGAACAGCACGTAGGCGCGCTTTTCTTCAGCAGACAAACCAGTTATCCGAACGCACGGTACCAACGGCATGCCGAGCATCTTCGCCGCTGCGAACCTGGCGTGACCGGCGAGGATCCTGCCGTCCTCGTCTACCTGAATGGGATTGTTGAATCCGTACCGCTCGATACCCCTTGCGAGCGTCCGGATTTGTTTTTTGGAGTGCTTGCGCGCATTGCGCTTATTGGTAGTTGGCTTTGAGATTGGCATCATCTCAACAGCCAAATCGAAACTCTGAGGCATAGTCATGTTAGCTCCAGGGCTGGTTGACGTGCCCTGAAACTACGCGCATCGAGCGCCGCAAAAAATTTGTCTAAATTAAGTCGACAGAAGGCGCCATCATGGGTCGGCCGCCCGACCGAAGACCTTTGATCAAGTCGGGCACATTCGCATACCGCAGCCTCGCTTCAGATGCTTCCTGGAAGCAGGGATTGTATTCCGGCCCTGGCCAATCGTACGGCACGTGCCAGCTGTCCCGCGGCAGAAATGGCTCGGCCTTGTCGCGGTCCTGATAGTAGCTTCTGCCGCATTGTCCCAACAGCTCAGCCTCCCATAGGAAATACTGAAAATCAGTGTCGAGACCGTAGCCACTTTCTGGCGCGTGAATGAATTTTCCATCACGTATGCAATGAGCCGCCCATAGAGGCGCCACGGGAAAAAACCGTCGCCTGACAGCCCAAAGATAGGCGCGAGATTTCGGAAATCCGGTTCCCTCGTAGGCTTTGGACACAATGGCGGCTGCGTGGTTCCAGGATGCCAGATCCGGTTCGTTCTGCATCAGACCGAAAAGCACTTTCAGCATGTTGCCCATCGCAACACCTGCGAACCACCGCTTCTTCAGGTCGCGCGGCAGTTCGTCTTCTTCTGCCAGTTCTTCTTCCATTTTCGGCGTGAGTGGCACGCCAGCGTCTCGTAACTGGCGATAGGCCTTGTTCCGGAAGTGAGCCGCGTAGGCGGCGGCTCGGCGACGATCCTCCTCGTCCGTGCCGGGATAGAGCATGACGCCGATCGTGGCGACGAGCGGCAGAGTATGGTCCAAGGGTAGGGTCGGCATATCCAGCATGCTCCAACGCCGATGCTATGGGATCAGAGTCCAAAGACCTCAGAATTGCAAGAGTAGTACCTGCGAGAAGCAATGCTGTTTCAGCAGCGGTATCGACGGCAAACCCATTGACTGCAGTCCGACTCAGTACGTGTACGTTCTGTCTCCGTCGCTGGGAGGCTGCAAGAGGCGTGCTTTCGTGCTTTCGTCTCATGCCTCATGCAACCGCAACCTTGTTCGAGCACAATAATTCACTGATGCGGGGGAGATAATTCCCTGTTTGGTATCGTAGGGAATTTCCCCCTAAGCGTCGGGTTTTGCTACCTTATTCGGCAACGGACACTCGCCGAAGTGACCATTTTCGTGAAAATTCCCTGTAGATTCCCTGCGGAACAGGGAATGTCGGACGGAGACTGGTTCGCAGAAGACTGAGTGCACCACCATCCAGTCTGCCTGTTTCGGGTAGTTTTCGAGCGTCTCGGAATAGCCCCGTCTTTTCCGCCGGTTAGCGGCCAGGCTGAGGCAACGTTTGGCGGAGAGACGGTGGTTCGGCTTGGAAACGGGGCACTTGGGCGAGTTGTCTCAGCGCGGCCATTTTCCCACCCAAACGTTTTCGGGTGCGATGGTTGGTGCATCACGACGATTGTAGAGGAGGTTCGGCCGGATAGAGCCTGCTCCGCCGCGACCGATCCTTTCATAGGCGATCGTTTCAGAATTCGTTCAGTGCGCTCCAGACCGAACTGGCGTTGATCTGAGTCAACGCAAGGTTCCGCCGCGGCGGATATCGATAAAGGCCGTAGGCGGGGTCATGGGACCGCATGAACCGTCCCCTTAACGGCAGGCAGGCAGGCTTGGCGGCGCGAGGCTACTGTTTGGAGGGAGTTGCTTATGTCGTCCATTCTCACGATTACCCTGAACCCGACGGTGGATCTGTTCGGAGAGGTCGGCGTCGTCCGCCCAATTCGTAAGGTACGGGTATCCAACCAGCGTTACGCCCCCGGCGGCGGCGGTATCAATGTCGCACGTGTAATCGACACGATAGGCGGGGAGGTGGAGGCGGTCTTTCTGGCCGGAGGACCCACCGGCTCTTGGCTCGATACGCTCTTGGCGCGTGATGGCATCCGCCGGCAGATGGTTCCGATCTCGGGCGACACGCGCGTCGCCTTTGCGGTTCAGGAGAGCGGCAGCGGCTTCGACTACCGCTTCGTGCCAAACGGTCCTGCTGTTTCGAATGAGGAAGTGAAGCCATGCCTCGAGATCGTTCGCAGGCACCCGGCCGAATATGTCGTCGCAAGCGGCAGTCTGCCGGAAAAGGTCACACCTGATATCTACGCCAAGATGGCAAAGATCGTCGCCGAAAAGGGAGGCCGGTTCGTGCTCGACAGTTCCGGTGACGGGCTGCGCGTCACGCTGGAAGAGTCGCGGGTCTTTCTGGTGAAACCGAGCCTCGGCGAACTTGAGCAGTTCGTCGGCCACGAACTGGACGAGCAAAGCGCACGCGAGGCGGCCGTAAGCTTGGTGAAACGCGGTGTTGCGGAGATGGTGGCCGTCACTATGGGCGCGCATGGCGCTTTGCTGGTAACGGCCGAGGACGTGCTGCGCATGCCGACACCCCGCGTGAAGGTGCGCTCCGCCATCGGCGCGGGCGACAGCTTCCTTGGCGCCATGGTGTCGGCGCTCGCCGGCGGATGGGCCGTCAAAGGCGCCTTCCATCTCGGCATCGCCGCAGGCGCTGCGGCCGTGCTAACGCCGGGAACGGAACTTTGCCGCCGTGAAGACATTCGGTCGCTGTATCCGATGTCGCCGGATGCGGACACGGAGCTTTTGGCGGGTCTAGTATAGAGGCGTGCCCATCGTTGCGACCCGGGGCGGCCCTTCTGAAATGATCGTTTCACATGGAGCCCGAGTCAAAGGCCGCTTGACTCGTCGTCGGCTACGCGCTCCCGGTGAGATAGCGGACGACGCCGTTCATTGTAAACAGCTTAGGATAGTCCTCTTCGGGGATCGGCACGTCCGTCCGCTTGTTCAGCGCGATGATAAAGTTGAGAAAATCCATAGAATCGATGTCGAGTGCCGCGCGGATGTCGCTGTCGCCGGCTAGGGCCGCCGGATCCGTTTCCGGTGCGATGTCGGAAAGGATCTCGCAGGCGAGCTTGCGGATTTCGGCTTCGGTCATAGGGATTCAGGCTCCTGCAGAAAGCGCTCGACAGCGGAAAGAAACAGGCCGCCTGCATGGCCATCGCTCGCTCGATGGTCGGCGGCAAGTGAAGCCGTGACAAGGGGGCGGGCGTTGACCTTGCCGTTGACGACCCACGGGCGCAGGACAATCCGGCCGAAGCCCAGAATGGCGACCTGCGGCGGATAGATGACCCCGTAAACCGATTCCGCGCCGCGCTCGCCGAGGTTGGTGATGGTGAAGGTTGGGTCCATCATCTCCGAGCCCCGGATGCCGCCGCCGCGGGCGCGCCCCACGAGATCGCGCAGTGCTTCCATCAGGCGGGGCAGCCCGTGCTTGTCGACCTCGTGTATGGCGGGCGCGATGAGGCCGCCGCCGCGCAGCGAGATCGCCCAGCCGATATGGATGCCGTCCGCCAGGCGGAAACGGTCGTCCTCCCAGAAGCCGTTGAGTTGCGGATGCTCGCGCAGCGCCAGCGCGGTCGCCTTGAGAAGCAGGACGGCCGGCAGCAGCCGCTCCTCGGGACGGCGCTCTTTGTTGAAGGACTCCAGCCAAGCGAGCGGCCGGCTCATGTCGATCGTGCTTGCGAGATAGTAGTGCGGGATCTCCCGTTTCGAACGCGCCATGGCGGTCGCGATGGCCTTGCGCATCTGGCCGGGATCGAAGCCCGTCCGGCGCACGCCGGGAGCAGGGGTGGGGGAAGGCTGCTTTGCCGATATACCCTTTGCTGCGGCAAGCTCCACATCGGCCAGCGTCACGGAGCCGTCGATGCCGGTGCCCTTGAGCGTGTCCGGATCGATGCCGAGTTCCCCCGCACGTCGTCTGGCGACGGGGCTGACCTTGGTCCGCCGGCTAGGTGGCGCGGGCGACGGCCGGGGCGCGGGTGGCGCCTTCGCAGGGGCCGGTTTGGACGGGGCTGTCTCCTTGGTGGGGACCTCCGGCTCTTTCCCAACGGCTGAGATTTCCCGTTCCATCTTTGGGGGCGGAGGAGCAGGCTCGGCTGGGGCTTTGGGGGTCTTTGCGGGCTCGGCGGGCTTTTTTCCCGGCGCGGTGATGCGTGCAAGGACCGCGCCGACCGGCAATTCCTCGCCTTCCTTCGCGCGCAGCTCAGTGACGACGCCATCCTCGAAGATGTCGATCTCGAACGCGCCCTTGTGGGTCTCGACGACCGCGACGACATCACCCTTTTTCACCACGCTGCCGGGCTTGACGAGCCACTGGACGAGCTTGCCGCTTTCCATGTCGGCGCCCAGCGATGGCATCACGAAGTCGCTCATCGCGGTTTCACCAGGCCGCGGGCGGCATCCACGATCTGCGCGGTCTGCGGCAGCGCCGCCTCCTCCATGTGCGCCGCGTAGGGGACAGGCACCTCGCGGCCGCAGATGCGCCGGATGGGGGCGTCGAGTTCGAAGAACAATTCCTCCGACAGGCGCGCGGCGATCTCGGCGGAAATCGATCCGCTCTTCCACCCCTCGTCGACGATGATACAGCGGTGGGTGCGGGCGACAGTTTCGAAGATCGTCGCTTTATCGAGGGGGCGCAGCACGCGCAGATCGATCACCTCCGCCTCGATGCCGTCTTCGGCGAGGATATCGGAGGCGGCAAGAGCCTTCGGCAGGCTGTTGCCGTAAGTCAGGATGCTCACGTCGCGCCCGGGCCTGCGCATCTTCGCCTTGGCGATGTCGACCTCCGTCACGTCCGGGTCCAACTCCCCTTCGGCGTTGTAGAGAACGATATGCTCGAAGATCAGCACGGGATTGGGATCGGCCAACGCCGACTTCAGCATGTACCGCGCGTCCTCGACCGTGCCGGGCGCCAGCACCTTCAGGCCGGGAATATGGGCGAACCAGCCCTCCAGGCTGTGCGAGTGCTGGGCAGCGAGCTGCCGTCCGGCACCCGTCGCCATGCGGATCACCAGCGGCACCGCGAACTGCCCGCCCGACATGTGCGGGATGGTGGCGGCATTGTTCATGATCTGGTCGAGCGCAAGGAGGCTGAAATTGCAGGTCATGATCTCCACAATGGGTCTCATTCCCGCCATCGCCGCGCCTATGCCGGCGCCGACGAAGGCGGCTTCGGCCAGCGGCGTGTCGCGTATGCGCCCCGGCCCGAACTCATCGAGCAGGCCCTTGGAGACGGCGTAGCAACCGCCATAGAGCCCTACATCCTCGCCCATCAGGAAGGTGCGCGGATCGTTGATGAGCGCGTCGCGGATGGCCTGCCTGCAGGCCTCGCGATAGGTCGTCCTGTTCGTGCCTTCGTTGGCGCTCCGGTCGTTCATTCCGGCACCTCACCCATCAGCACGAAGCGCTCGAGGTCCTCAACATTCTCCCAGGCACCCTCTTCCGCGAGGGCCACCGCCTCCTCGATCTCGGCCTCGACCTGCCTCTCGATCTCGCGCAGTTCCTCGGACGAGAGCATGTGGTTTTCCTCCAGCCACTTCTGCGTGCGCGGGATGGGGTCGCGCTCCTTCCAAAGCTCTATCTCCTCACGCGTGCGGTAAAGCTGAGCGTCGAACATGGAATGGGCGCGGAAGCGATAGGTTCGGCATTCGAGAAAGTAGGGACCGTTGCCGGCCCGGACCGATTCCACAGCCTTTCTGGCCGCCGCCTCGACAGCGACCGGGTTCATGCCGTCGACGGCTTCCGTCGGCGTGCGGTACACGGCCGCCTTGCGGAAGATGTCCGTTTCGGCCTCCGCCAGTTCGAGCGGCATCCCCATCGCGTAGAGATTGTTTTCGCAGACGAAGAGCACCGGCAAATCCCAGAGTTCGGCAAGGTTGATGCTCTCGTGGAACTCGCCTTCGCCGGCGGCGCCCTCGCCAAAGAAGCATGCCGTGACCGCGCCGGGGCGCAACTCTTTGTCCGCCATGGCAATGCCGATGGCGAGCGGCAATCCGCCACCGACGATTGCGTTGCCGCCATAGAAGCGCCGGGAGCGGTCGAAGAAATGCATCGAACCGCCGCGCCCGCGCGAGCAGCCCTCCACCTTGCCGTACATCTCGGCCATCAGCGCGCCGATGGGCAGGCCGCGAGCGAGCGCGTGGCCGTGGTCGCGATACGTGGCCACAACCGCGTCGCGCTCCTCCAGCGCTTGCATGACACCGACGGCGACCGCTTCCTCGCCGTCGTAGAGATGGAGAAAGCCGCGGATTTTCTGCGCCTGGTAGAGTTCGGCGCATTTAGCCTCGAAGCGCCGGATGCGCAGCATCTGCCGGAATAGGTGCTGACCGTGTTTACGGTCGAGATGCGGCTTGTCGCTCATTTCTCGTCACTTTCCAGTGTCGACAGATCACCCTCCGGCAAGCCGAGTTCGCGCGCCTTCAGGAGCCGCCGCATGATCTTGCCGGAGCGCGTCTTGGGTAGGTTCGAGCGGAAGTCGATCTCCTTCGGCGCCACCGCCGGCCCGAGCCGCTTGCGCCCGTGGCCGAGAAGCTCCTTGCGGAGCTGTTCTGACGGTTCATGGCCAGGCTTCAGCGCAACGAAGGCTTTGACGATCTCGCCGATGGTGGGGTCAGGCCTGCCGATCACGCCGGCTTCCGCGACCGCCGGATGCTCCATCAGGACGCTTTCGACCTCGAAGGGGCCGATCAGATGCCCGGCCGACTTGATGACGTCGTCGGCGCGACCGACGAACCAGTAGTAGCCATCCTCGTCACGCCTGGCGAGGTCGCCCGTCAGATACCAGTCGCCGAGGAAGCACTTGGCGTAACGCTCCTCCTCGTTGAGGTAGCCGCGCATCATCGAAGGCCATCCCTTCTTGAGCGCTAGTTCGCCCTTGACCATCGGCTCTTCGATCACCTCGACGTTCCGTCCGTCCTCGTGGCGCAGGATCGCCGCCTCGATGCCGGGCAGCGGCACGCCCATCGAGCCCGGCTTAATGTCGAGCGCGGCCAGATTGGCGATCATGATGCCGCCGGTCTCGGTCTGCCACCAATTGTCGTGGAAGGGCAGGCCGAAGGCTTCAACGCCCCAGACCACTGCTTCCGGATTGAGCGGCTCGCCGACGCTCGCCGCGAAGCGGAGCGCGGAGAGGTCATAGCCCTTGGCGGCTTGCGCGCCGAGCCGCATCATCATGCGAACGGCCGTGGGCGCGGTGTACCAGACGGTGACGCGCTCGCGCTCAAGGGTGGAGTACCACGCCTGGGCGTCGAATTCGGCCTCCACGACGATGCTTGTGACGCCGTTCGTCAACGGCGCCAAGATGCCGTAACTCGTGCCGGTCACCCAGCCCGGATCGGCCGTGCACCAGAAGATGTCGTCCGGGTGCAGGTCGAGGGCATAGAGGCCCGTCACATGATGCGCCACCACGGCGGCGTGCACGTGAATGGCGCCCTTCGGCCGCCCAGTCGTGCCACTGGTGAAATGCAGCAATGCCACGTCTTCGGGATCGGTCGGACCGATCACGTAATCAGGTGACGCGCTGTCCACGAGCATCGGCCAGGGGTGGAGGCCGGTGCCCTCGACTGCGCCCTCGCCGACCAGGATGATATGCTTAAGGCTAGGCATCTTGTCGCGTACGCGTTCGACCTTGCGACGGTAGAGTTCCGGCGTGGTGACGAGGACGCGGCCCTCGCCAATACCGATGCGGGTCGCGATAGGCTCGGGACCGAAGGCGGAAAAGAGCGGCGACGCCACGCAGCGCGCCTTCAACGTGCCGAGAACGGCCACGTAGAGTTCAGGCAGCCTTCCCATGAGCACGAATACCCGCTCCCCGGGCAACACGCCAAGACCGACGAGTGCGTTGGCGAAGCGGTTCGTCTCTCGGCGAAGGTCGCCGAATGTGAAGTCGCGCCGCGCGCCCGTCTTGCCGAGCCAGCGGATTGCTATCCTATCGGCCAGCGGTCCGGCCGCGTGCCGATCAACGGCCTCGTGGGCGATGTTGCAGCCCCCGCCGCCCGGCAGGCCGTCGAGGAGCTTCCAGGCATCGGCCCAGTCGAAGCGCGATCGAACCGCCTCGTAGTCGAGCAGGTTCGGTTGCGGAGAGAGGGCGGCCAAGTTCTTCCGGATGCACCGTTCCGGTACCTTGACCGAAGCTTCGACGTTGGACATGCACCTCCCTCCGCTCTGTTTGATCCTCTGCAACCAACACGGCCAGGAACGCTCGCCGCGTGATGCGCCGTCGTCTCGGTCTATGCCTTACCGGCTAGCCTGACCGTGCTTGCCTGAGGGCCCTTCTCACCCGCCTCCTCCGCAAAGGTCACCCGAGAACCCGGCTTGAGCCGTCCGAATGCATCGGACAGGACGCTGTTTCGATGAAAGTAGATCTCGCGGCCATCGGAGGTGGCGATGAAGCCGTGCGTGCCGGACGGATCGAGGCGAGCGACTGTTCCGGATGGCTGCGGCTCGTGATGTTTCGTCTGGCCCTGCAGCCGTCGAGCCTGATCCTGCAACCGCCGTCGCGCCCGCTTGAACGTATCGTTGATCGCGAAGCGGATGTCCGAATATCGTTCGTCACCGTGATCTATTCGGTCGACGGCGACCTCCCGTCCGTCGGGCAGGGCCAAGTGGATGCGCACGTCGTATAGTCCGCCGGAGCGATGGCGGTTGCCCGGCCCGGTAAGGACGACACGGCAACTGGTAATGCGCTCGTACCGCGTCTCAAGTTCCCGCACACGCTCATTCAACAACTCCTGAAGCCAAGGCGCAGCCGCGATGCCATGGAAGTCGATCTCGACGGGAGTTTCCATAATCACACTCTGAATTTCTAAATCAGCCTACTGCTGTCGACACGCTCCTGCACGAAGTTGGAGGACATCCCTGCCTGAATTCCATCGCCCTGTTTGACTCAAGCGTGGTGTCCGGTCACCGCCTGCATCAACTCGCCGGTCACATCCTCGTCGGCAAAATGGGACATGTCGCCAATGCTCAGCATGCCGACCATGCGCTTGTTGGCGTCGATGACCGGCAGCCGGCGGATCTTTTTGGCTTCCATCAAGCGGGCAGCCTCTTCGAGGGTATCGTCGGAGCGACAATAGGTGATGCCCGTCGACATGACGTCGCGCGCGGTCATTGACGACACGTCATGCCCATTCGGCATGGCGCGGATTGCGATATCACGATCCGTCACCATGCCGATGAGGCGATCGTTTTCGCCGACGGGCACGGCGCCGATGTCCCGTTCCTTCATAATTCTCGAGATCTCGGGAACCGGCATCGTTGGCGGTACCCATGTTGCATTCGTGTGCATGGCTTTCGAGACTCTCATCGCTACCTCCCTTTCCAAATCGTAGTTGAAACTACTACTCTTCCCGCGCCTCGGTTTGATGCTGATCAAGGCGGGCCATCCTTTGGAGGTCATTTTTGCCAGATGGCTGTGCACATTACCGGTGTCGCCGTGGCACTCGATTGGATGGCGGACCTCCTCGAGACAGAGGGTGCCAATCCGTTTCGAATCGGTGCCTATCCCCGTGCCGGCGCCGCGATCGAGAACAAGCTGGACAATGTCGGTGGCATGATAGCGGATGGCCGGCCGCTCGATGAACTCCCCGGCATCAGTGAAAATCTCGTAGGTAAGATCGAAGAGATTGTCCGGACAGCCAAGATGAAACCTCTGGATGAGGTGGAGACTAGGTACGTGGCCCGATTTCGCGATCGGCGCCGCGAGGCGTTTTCGCATCTCCTGAGCTTGATCTGCCTAGTAGGCCTGTCGCTTTTGTGGACAACATTCGGCCGCGCCGACGATATCACCGTTCGGGTCGGCTATTTTCCCAATATTACGCATGCTCAGGCATTGGTCGCCAGGAACTTCGAGCGACGGGGGCGGGATTGGTTCGCTCCATGGCTCGGCGCCCGCGTCAAACTCGAATGGTATGCCTACAATGCCGGTCCCAGCGCCATGGAAGCGATCTTCGCTGAAAGCCTTGATCTGAGCTATGTCGGACCCAATCCGGCGATAAATGCCTATGCACGGTCGGGGGGAGAGGAGATCCGCATTCTTGCCGGAGCGGTCGAAGGCGGATCGGCCCTCGTTGTGCGACCCGATCTAATTCTCACCAAACCGGCGGATTTCCGCGGCAAGCGCATCGGCACCCCGCAGTTCGGCAACACACAGGACGTTGCCGCTCGCGCTTGGCTCATCGCCGGGGGGCTGAGGATCACGCAGGCTGGCGGTGACGCACAAGTCCTGCCGACGGCCAATCCTGACCAACTGGCTCTCTTCAAGACCAGGCAGCTCGATGCGGTCTGGACAGTCGAGCCATGGGTTTCTCGGCTTGAGCTGGAAGCTGGTGGCAAGGTGCTGGTAGAACAAAAGGACGCCGTGACGACCCTGCTCGTGTCGCGTGCCGGGTTTTTGGCGCAACATCGTGATATCGTCAGCCGTTTCGTGAACGCGCATCGCGAGCTGACGACATGGATCAACCAGCATCCGGATGAGGCGCAACGCATGATCGGTGATGAACTCAAGGCTGATTTCAGGATCGTCATGTCGGCGGAACTCTTCGCCCGCGCCTGGATGCGGATGTCCCTGACTAGCAGTATCTCGTCCTCGCAACTGCAGGCGTTCGTGACCAGCGCCCAGCAGGTTGGGTTCTTGCACTCGATGCCTGATCTATCGCGCCTTGTAGATCCGCAATGACCCTGCTGGATCCAACAGAGGTAAATACGCGGAATCACGGACCCGATATCAAAGCGTCCCCAAAGCTCGTTGTTGAGAATGTGTCCAAATGGTTTCGTACGCCGCGGGCGAGCGTGCATGCGCTCGACAACATCTCGATGCGGGTTGCGGCAAGCGAAGTCGTCTGCCTGGTGGGACCAAGTGGCTGCGGCAAGTCAACATTGCTCGACATCATCGCGGGATTGACGAAGCCCGACGCCGGCCGGGTACTCGCGGATGGGCAGCTTGTCACAGGTCCCGGGCGGCAGCGCCTCATGGTGTTTCAGGAGCCTTCTCTGTTTCCCTGGCTGGACGTCTTCGGCAATGTCATGTTCGGCCTAAAGCTCTGCCCGGAGCTGAGTGGGAGCGAGCGACGGGAAATCGCCCACCGACTGCTTGCGTTGGTGGGGCTCGAGAAATTCGAACGGGTACATGTGCATGAGCTGTCGGGCGGAATGAAGCAGCGTGTGGCGTTGGCGCGCGCGCTCGCCCCCGATCCTCAGGTTCTCTTGATGGATGAGCCCTTTGGCGCGCTCGATGCGACGACGCGAGAGCACCTCTATGACGATATCCAGCGGATCTGGAGCACCAGCGGCAAGACAATAATATTCGTGACGCACAACATGCGCGAGGCAGCCTGCCTCGGGGATTGCGTCTTGCTGATGTCGGCGGCTCCGGGACGGATTGTCCAATCCTTCGACATCCCGCTGCCGCGCCCGCGCAGCATCTACAATGTCGAGTTGGTAGCCCATGCTGCGCGCATCGCCGATGCCCTTCGAGGTACCGTTGGCCAGGGTGTGTCGGAATGAAGCGCCTGATTGCCGTATCGCTCTTTTTCACGGCGCTGCTTGGACTGTGGGAGCTCGCAGCGCGTAGCGGCCATTGGTCTCCAGTCCTCTTCCCGACCGCAGCGAGCGTCGGTCGGTACCTCTGGGGAGCAATATCGGACGGGACACTCACCGAGGCGATTTGGGTTACCCTCAAGCGATTGCTGGCGGGCTACACGATTGGCGTCGTGGTCGGCCTGCCGCTCGGACTGCTCACCAGTGCATCGCAGCTGATGGAGGATACGCTCGGGGCGCTCGCGCTCGGTCTCCAGACATTGCCGAGCGTGTGTTGGGTGCCCCTGGCACTGCTCTGGTTCGGGCAAACGGAAGCAGCAATGCTGTTCGTTGTGGTGATGGGAACCGTTTGGTCAGTCATCATCGCGACCAATCACGGTGCCCGTACTATCCCGCCGATCTACGCGCGCGCAGCGCGCACGATGGGATCGAAAGGGCTGCACCTTTGGACGAGGGTTATGGTGCCGGCGTCACTGCCATTTCTGGTGAGTGGTATGAAACAGGGATGGGCGTTCGCGTGGCGATCACTGATGGCCGCCGAAATCTACGTAACCATCCTGACGGGGTTCGGGCTCGGCCAATTGCTGCATTACGGGCGTGAACTGAACGCGATGGATCAGGTAATCGGCGCCATGGTGATCATCGTGCTGATCGGTCTGCTTGTTGACAGAATCCTCTTCTCGCCATGGGAGCGGTTTCTGCATCGCCGCTGGGGCACGAACGTCGGATAGCGCCGTCTCTCTCGCGCGCCGGATCACCATGGCTGCCGTCCATCAACACGACATGAAGCGGTGAACACGGCTTTCGTTCAGCAGTGTCCTTGTTACGCCGCCGAAACCCATTCGCGCACCCGGCTGTGCCCATAAGCGCCTGAGACGATCAGATCGGCATGAGCCGAGCGGGCCAATTCCAGCAAGCCCTGGCCATCGCCCGAATGGGTGATCACGTCTCCGCGCGCGGTCACTCCGTGACGTCTCAGGAAGGACACGACGTCGTTAACGCTCTCACGGACGGCACGATCAGGTTCGCGATCTATCATGGCGACGGTCGTCTCGGTCGAGGCCGTCAGGAACGGCAAAGCGTCGACTACGGCGCGGCGCGCCTCGCGATCGACCGTCGACGCCCGCCTTGATGAGCCGTCGCAATTACATCGCCATGTCGGGTGCCAGTGTCCGTTCCTTGGGCGGTTCCGGGATCTCGGTCATCGTCGCCTCGGTCAAAAGCAGAACACCGGCCACCGACACAGCGTTTTCAAGAGCGATGCGGATGACCTTGGTGGGATCGATGATGCCGACTTCGATGAGGTCGACATACTCCTTTCGTCCGGCGTCGAAGCCGAAATTGCCGGTTCCCTCGATCATCTTTGAAACGACTACCCCACCATCAACGGCAGAGTTCTCTGCGATCTGGCGGACCGGCGTCTCAAGTGCGCGCTTGAGAATCTGCACGCCCGTTCGCTCGTCGCCGTCGCAGTGCTGTTCCTCATCCTCCACCGCAGCGATGCAACGCAGCAATGCAAGCCCGCCGCCCGGAACGATGCCCTCCGCGACCGCTGCCTTGGTGGCGCTGATGGCATCATCGAGTGCTTCCTTCTTGGATTTCATCTCGGCTTCAGTCGGGGCACCGACCTTGACGACTGCGACCCCACCCGCAAGCTTGGCCAGTCTTTCCTGCAGCTTTTCACGATCGTAGTCACTGCTAGTGTTGTCGATTTCGCGCCGGATCTGCTCCACACGACCCTTGATCGCCTTCGCATCGCCGCTGCCGCCGATGATCGTCGTGGCATCCTTGTCGATGACGACGCGTTTTGTGCGCCCCAGTTGCTCCATCGTAACGTTTTCGAGCTTGATGCCAAGGTCCTCGGAAATGACCTGTCCGCCCGTCAGGATGGCGATGTCCTGCAACATCGCCTTGCGGCGATCGCCGAAGCCCGGTGCCTTGACGGCGCAATTCTTGAACGTGCCCCGGATTTGATTGACGATCAGCGTTGCGAGCGCTTCCCCCTCGACATCCTCGGCGATCACCAGCAACGGTGAACCCGACTTCGCTACCGATTCGAGCAACTTGATGAGGTCATTCAGCAAGGCGATCTTCTTTTCGACGATAAGAACGAGAGCATCTTCCAACACCGCTTCCATCTTTTCGGGATCGGTCACGAAATAAGGCGAGAGGAATCCGCGATCGAACTGCATGCCTTCGACGACCTCGAGGACCGTCTCCGTGGTCTTCGACTCCTCGACGGTAATCACACCTTCTCCCCCGACCTTCTCCATGGCCTCGCCAACGAGCTCGCCGATGATCGGATCATTGTGCGCCGAGATCGTCGCCACTTGCTCCTTCTCGCGTCGTGTCGCAACCGGCCGTGATAGCTGCTTCAGTGACTCGACCGCGCGTTTTGTTGCGCGGTCCAGACCTCGCTTGATGTCAATCGCGCTGGCGCCGGCTACGACGTTGCGCACTCCGTCGGCGAACATCGCTTGCGCCAGAATGGTCGATGTGCTCGTTCCATCACCCACCATGTCTCCAGTCTTCTCGGCTGCCTGGCGCAGCATGCGGGCACCAAGATTCTCTTCGGGGTCTTTGAGATCGAACTCCTTGGCGATGGTCACCCCGTCGTTGCAGACGATCGGCGCGCCCCATTTCTTCTCGATCAGGACCGACTTCGACCGTGGACCGAGCGTGACACGCACGGCATCGGCAAGCTGCGTCGCGCCTCGGAGGATCTTTTCGCGCGCCTCCGAACGAAACAATACCTGTTTGTGTGCCATGGCTGTCTCCGAAATTGCGTTCAGCCTATCTAACAGGGCTGCTTTCGGGCGGCTTTGACGCGTGTCAATAGCCAACGGAAGCTGCCTTTTTGCCGCGAAACCGGTTAGGCTCGGTCAGCCTATGGAGGCAGCCGATGTCCGACCTGAAACAGTTGAGAGCACTCGGTATCCTGACGGCGACGGCAATCGGCCTTTATGTCTGCTATCTGCTGACCGTGCCGTTCCTGCCCGCGTTGACCTGGGCGCTTGTGTTGGCAATCGTCCTTAACCCGGCTCACCGGCGAATTGAGGCAAGGCTGGGTAATCCAAGCCTGGCCGCCCTGATGTCGGTGAGCCTCGCGGCGGTTGCCGCCGGACTACCGCTTGTCTTCGTCGCACAGCAACTCGTTCGCGAGGCAGTAAACGGCGCCACGTACATTGAGCAGGTCATCAGAGACTGGAACAGTTATGACCTTGTATCGAATTATCCTAGGCTTTCGGCTATCGCCGGATGGATCGAGGATCGGCTCGATCCGGCCGGCTCGATCGCCGCATTCACGCAATGGATGACTGAGCAGAGCACATCCGTGGTGCGCGGGTCGGTCAATCAGGGAGTAACGTTCGTCCTGACCTTTTACATGCTGTTCTATTTCTTGCGGGACCGTCATCAGGCATTGCGAGGCGTCGAAAACCTTTCGCCGCTCCATACACACGAGACGACACGTATTTTGTCGCGCTTCGCGGAAACCGTGCACGCCACATTGGTCGGAACAGTGTTCGTGGCGGCCGTCCAAGGAACATTGGGCGGCCTAATGTTCTGGTGGCTCGGCCTGCCGACCCCAGTATTTTGGGGTCTGGTAATGGGTCTTCTCGCCATCGTGCCCGTACTTGGCGCGTTCGTGGTCTGGGTGCCGGCGGCCACCTATCTCGCGGTGGAGGGGGCTTGGACCAGCGCGGCGATACTGGCCGTCTGGGGCGGCGTCATCATCGCGGGCATCGATAACCTGCTCTATCCTATGCTAGTCGGGAACCGATTGCGGCTTCACACATTGATGGCCTTCATCGGCGCTGTCGGCGGCATCGTCCTCTTCGGAGCGTCCGGGCTCGTTCTCGGTCCGGCGGCGATTGCGGTCACCCTTAGTCTCATTGACATTTTCAAGAAGCGACTGGACGGCCCAACCGCGATCGAGCCCGCCCCAGCGCACGGTCACGAGCCAGGCGCGGCCGAGCCGGGTGGGTGAGGGCGCCGCCGCGTTGTCATAGCCTGGCCGGAGTATACGGCCAAGTGTCGCGAATGAATCCGATTGGATCGGACTGTGCGACTTCTAGCCAAATGCCAGCGCCAGCGGGACCGCGCGTGGTCGCTTCTGAGCAAGCATTTCGATTGGTGGGAACCCGGTACCCTGAAGCCAGTAGCCCTGCCGCCATCCGAGCGTTCTTCGCACTGTTGTTCCGCGTCCTCATCGAACGGCTTTCCGGGCGTGAGGCCAAAGACAGCCATATGCTTGACCGGCTGGCCTATCCGTGTCGTCAGATGGTTGCCTCACCCCCGTTGTCATGAGCGAACTATGATGCAACTTCATCCTTGGCTGATTGTACAGTGCCTCGTCGTGCTGACGTTTGCGAACGGCGTGCCGGTCATCGCCAAAAAATTGCTCGGCGAGTGGCTCGCATGGCCGATCGACGGAGGTTGGCTTCTTTGGGATGGTCAACCTCTCTTTGGCCGGTCAAAGACATATCGCGGCCTTGTGCTGGCAATAGTCTCTTCTGCGGCTGGCGGCTCGTTTGTGGGGCTCGACCTCAAGACCGGAGCGCTGATCGGCTTCGTTGCGATGGCCGGCGACCTGCTATCGAGCTTTCTCAAGCGACGCCTTCGCTTGGCTTCGAGCGCCCAAGCGCCCGGGCTCGATCAGGTGCCGGAATCCCTGTTACCCCTCCTGGCCGTCAGTAGCCTTCTTGGGTTGTCGCTCTGGGATATCCTGGTCGGAGTCGGCGCCTTCTGGGTTGGTGAGATCCTTGTTTCTCGGCTTCTGTACACGCTTCGCATAAGGGACAGGCCCTACTAGATCGCTGCAGTGGAGATGGTGGAGCGTGATCTCAGGCGGGCAGTTGAGCCGTACCGCGACGACACTCGAGCCGGCGCCAACCGAAGTGTAGCCCGCCATGTCGCGGTGCTTCCAGGAACCGGCGCCCATCGACCGCGGAAGCTTCGAACTCAGGGTAATGGGAATGCCTCCCGGCAGACAAATCTGTCCGCCGTGGGTGTGGCCGGCCAGCAGCAAATCAAACCCGGCGTGGGCCGCCTGGCGATAGATTTCGGGGGTGTGCGAAAGCAGGATCGAATACGCATCCGCCGGCACCTCGGCGGCCACCTTTTCGATATTGTCGACCCTGAAGAAATGAGCATCGTCTATCCCGGCCAGATGGATGCGCTCGCCGCCCCTGTCGATTGCGACGATTTCGTTCAAGAGCATGCGAATGCCCATGTCCTCGAGCGCCGGCACCATTCGGACCGTGTCGTGGTTGCCAAGCACGCCATATAGCGGTCCCTTGAGAGAGGCGCGCACGCGCGCAACGCCGGTCAGAGCTGCGCCGAACGGGCCGAAGGTCTTTGCGCGGAAGTCGCCGGTCAAGACGCATACATCGTAGTCGAGATCAGTGACAAGCTCGATCACGCGGTCCATCGCTGGGCCACTCATGTCCGCGTGGAGATCGCTCAGATGAAGAATCCGAAAACCTTCAAAGGCACGTGGCAAGCCGGCCGATACGATCTTGTTCACCCGAAGCTGGACGCGCGCGGCATTGTGTCGTCCGCGGCCGTAGAGGCCTGTGAGCCGTAGTACATTTCGGATCACCGCATGGATCGAGTACCAATTCTCCAGGTGGAAGAAGTTCAAACCCTGACCGAAGACCTGGGCTTCATGGTCCTCTTCAATACCGAGACGCTGGCGGGCATGGATGCGGCCCAGGCGCTCGTCCAACCTCTGGCTGACGTCGATCATCGCGGTTCACCGGGTTCGTCCGCCGAGAAGGCAGGGTGCACCTATGGTGCCACACGCTGCAAGACATCTTCCTGCGCATTCGGTCACGCAACTCGCCAAAGTCCACCGCATAGCCGGTACGATCTTCGTCGCCCCCTCGTGAATCGCCACACCACTGCGGGAAAACAGGGCCGCTGAGTAGGTCCAGACAGATATGAGACGGGGGCCTTGAGAAAGGTTCGGGGGTTTCCGAAGCTGGAGTTGCAACACACCAGTTTCAGGAGAATCCCCGATGCAGGTCTTTGGCCTGTCTCGCCATGTTATCAGAGCCGGTGCTCTGGCGTCACGGCTCGCGGCGACATCTCTTTCGCATGAAGCGGCGCTGCGCATGGATGCGGTCAGGCGGTGGACTGCGGCGCAGCGCGCCGGGCTTTCGGCGCAAGCCGCGGCAAGCGCGGTCGGCGTCTCGCGGCCACGCTCTATCGCTGGCGCGCCGTCTCTGTCCAAACGTTTGCTATTTTCACTCGAAACGTCTCTGTCCGCGACTTTCCTAAAAATGGGCCCAAATAGCGTCGACATTTCCGAGGCTTAGTTTTGCTGTTTGGTTGCCAGTTCGAGTCCCTTGGGAACCACCATCCAGTCTGCCGCAATTGCGGTGTTTGCAGCCGTCTCCAAATAGCCTCGTCATTTCCGTGGGTTACCAGATACGTTCTCGCAACACTTGGCAGAGAGACGCGCTTTAGCGACCAGATATGGGCTTTTCGCGAAGCCGTCTCCGTTTGGCCCTTTCGCCGGCCAAGTGTTTGGCCAAGCGATGGTCGGTGCATCGTCGATGATTGTGGGAAGTATCGGCTACTTGCCGATAAGGTCTGCCTGCTCACGCCATGACAGCGGCAGATCTGCCATGCGCGACAGACGCAGGGCCGTCAGTTCGGCGGGCTGTGAACCGTCGAGGATCGCTTCGGTGATCGTTGGAGCCAGGAAGGCCAGGGGAAGCAGCCGGCTGACTTCTGAAGGGTCGGTGGAATTGTGTTTGGCTATCTGGGACAGGCTGCACCCTGAGCCGTCTGTCAGTTGCCGACGATAGCGATGCGCCCGGCGGATCAGATCGACCAACGCCGCGTCGGGCTCGCGCTTGGCATCGGAACCGTCCGCCAGTACCATTCTGGTTTCGACGCCTCGACGTCGCAAGGACATGGGACACTCAATATTGACGACTGGATATTTGGCGGATGGGGATTTTGCCTGTTTCGCTGTCGCCTTGCGATCGAGCATCAGATTGGCCAGCGCAAGGCGATCGACTTCAAGGAGCAGGCAGCCGGGCTTCAGGATGATGCGGCGGAACACTTTTGCGATCATCGCCTTGCGCCAGGTGAGGGGATCTGTCTTCCAATCGCGCCGGATTCTCTCGGCGCGTTGCATCGCGTTACCAGTCTCGTCGGCTGCTACCAATTCCCTGGTCCATTCGGAAAGCTGCGCCTTGTTGGCGAGCATGCAATCCATTTGATGCTCAACAATCGCATCAAGCTGATTGGCTGGAAGCCGCCATCCACTGTCTGACTTGAGATCAGATGAAGATCCGCCAGTCGCGGTGGTTTGGTCGGTGACGCTCGATGACGTCCCGATCGTCAGTCGCCTTGACACATAGTAGAGGTACCGAATGCCCTTCTTGTTGGCATGGACCGAGCGCAACTTCTCGCCAGCCTCGTCATAGACCAATCCAGTCAGCAGGTGCTGGCCTTTGCTGTTTGTCGGGCTGCGTCGGCGTGGGGCCTGGCTGGCAAGAAGCGCCTGGGCGGCTTCGAACAATCTTGCATCGATGATCGCCTGGTGCTCTCCCTCATGCACGAGTGTCCGATGTCTGATCTTTCCGACATAGATCGGGTTGGACAAGAGATGATAGAGATTGCCGCGCCCGAACGGCCTGGTGACGTGCTGCGTTCCGTCCATGCGTCGAACTGTTCTCGTCGTCAGTCCTGATGCCGCCGCTTCGTCAGCCAATGCCCGGACCGATTGCAGCTGAAGATATCGATCAAACAGGTGCCTGACAGTCGAGGCCTCTGTTTCCTCGATGATCAACTTTCTGCTTTCGACGCGATAGCCAAAGGGAACGACACCGCCCATCCACATGCCTTTCTTCTTGGAGGCGGCAATCTTGTCGCGGATGCGCTCGGCGGTGACCTCGCGCTCGAACTGGGCGAATGACAGAAGCACGTTGAGCATCAGCCTGCCCATCGAGGTCGTGGTGTTGAACTGCTGGGTGACCGAGACAAAGGAGACACCGCTTGCATCGAATACCTCGACGATCTTGCCAAAGTCGGTGAGGGACCGGGTAAGGCGATCGATCTTGTAGACGACCACAACATCGATCTTCCGGTCGCGGATATCCTGCAGCATGCGCTGCAGGGCAGGGCGCTCCATCGTGCCACCGGAGATGCCGCCATCGTCATAGGCGGCAGGAACCGGTTTCCAGCCAAGGCTGGCCTGAGACACAATGAATGCCGAGCACGCCTCGCGCTGGGCGTCGAGCGAGTTGAACTCCTGGTCAAGGCCGTCCTCAGTCGACTTACGGGTATAGACAGCGCAGCGAAGGCGGATGACGTCACTCATTGCCCAAAGAACCTTGGGCCTGACCATCGGGCACCGGTTATGCGGCGGGCGACAGCCGAGAGCGAGCGATAGGTCTTGCCGTCGAACAGAAACCCGTCATCGGTCACATCAACAACATGCATCCTGCCATTCCATTCCCGCATGAAGCGTGTTCCTGGCCGAGGCTTTGGGGCGATTGATGCAATCGCGGTGCGCTGCGATGCAGGCAGTTCCAAACGGCTATCCTCGGATGATGATTGCTCTCCAACATTACCGCTTGATCGCGACAAAGCTTCAGGTTCCATTGCAGAACCATCGGCAAGAGGTCGCTCGACCTTCAGAGCCCGGTTGGCCTCTCGGGACAACCCGCCAAGCCGTCGTGCCTGAAGATGCCAGGCAGCAGACCGTTCGAGCAGGCTTCGTTTGATCCCCTTCGGTGCTGTACAGCCGTATGTCTTCAACCAGGCTGCTACCAGTTCCTGTCGAGGGAGATCACCGATCCCGGCAATCTCCCTCTCCAATTTGTCGATCCGGCTCATAGCGCTACTTGGCCAGCCGGTAGCGACGTTGTCCGTCCTTTCCGATCTCGTTTTCAAGCGGCAGACCAAGCTTCTTGCGGACGGTGCCAGATAGAAACCCGCGCACCGAGTGCGCCTGCCACCCGGTTGCCGTCATCAGCGTCTCGATCGTTGCGCCCTTGGCTGCGCGAAGCTTGTTGACGACAATGTCTGACTTGCTTGCAGTAGCGTGGCCGACTGCTGCCGCTCGAGGAGCGGTTGGTTCTTGGACGGGAACGGGATTGCCGGGAGCTTTGGCTTTCGATCTGCGAGCAGGCTTCGGCTTCACAGGTGCAGGCGTGCCAGGCCGCTCGTCCGGCATAGAATCATCAAGGTTGGAATCTGTGGTCATTTTGTTCTCCGTCAGGTTCAAGCGCCGGACTATCCTGCGCCTGTACTGACGGAAGCCCGCAGTTTGCGGGCAGAGCGGTTTGACCTCGGAGCGACAACTCAACAAGGCAGCCAAATTCGTCGTTGCCAAGCAATGCGTGCTTTAGGGCCGAAGTCCAGTGTTGAGACGCGAATTTATGAGAGCGGCCATAGTGCGTTCGTCAGTCCTTTTTTTGGTTCAAATCCTGGAGGCAAGTGGTTGGGCGCTGCTGTGAGTTTCGTTCTCGCAGTTTAAGAAGGTAGCGCCCGCGACCATGAGAATGGCAGGTTTGCGCCTCATCGCAGACATTCAGCCAAACTTCTCCTTTGCCCGAAAGCCGACATTGCCCAAGGACTTGGTTGCGCTACCAGGATGACCCAATCGTTCAACTGACGTCCCGATTGAGCACGATAGCTCATCTATGCCAGGAGCATGCTTCCTCCTTGGCAAACGTCATTTGGAGGAAAGTATGGCAAGCGAATACGCGGTAATGGCGTCGATCATTCTTGTACACGGCGGCTTCGTTGACGGCTCCGGCTGGCAGGGTGTTTACGGCGCGCTGAGGAAGGACGGTTATAACGTCACCATCGTGCAGAATCCGACAAAGTCACTAGCAGATGATGTCGCGTTCACCCGGCGTGCGATTGCGGCACAGGACGGCCCCGTTGTTCTTGTGGGCCATTCCTATGGAGGCGTCGTCGTCACCGAGGCGGGAACGGATGAGAAGGTGAGGGCGGTCGTCTACATCGCAGCCTTTGCGCCCGACAAGGGCGAGTCGGTATCAACGCTGATCGCGAACCCGCCGCCGGGGGCACCGGTGCCGCCCATTCTGCCACCAGTCGACGGCTTTCTCGCCCTCGACAAAGCGAAGTTCGCGGCCTCCTTTGCTGCTGACGTAGATGCAGAAACGGCCGCGTTCATGGCAGACTCGCAGGTGCCGTGGGGAGTCGAGGCGTTGACAGGCGCCGTTACCGCCCCGGCTTGGAAGGTGAAGCCGAGCTACTATATCGTGGCCTCTGAAGACCACATGATACCGCCGCCTGCGCAGCGCATGATGGCCGAACGCGCAGGGTCCACGGTCGCAGAGGTTGCGGGCAGCCACGCCGTTTACGTCTCCAAGCCTGGGGACGTTGCCGCATTGATCCGCCGCGCGGCGGAGGAAGTGACGCATTAGGCGCAGATGACTCGGGCACGGTTTTGGTTCACAATGTGGCCGCCAGCCGTGCCCGTTCTTGCGGCACTCGGAGCATCCACGTCTTGAGCAGTCGCATAGACCGAAGTCGTTCTGACGAGGACCGCTGGGTCGGGCCACAGTTCGTGTCGGATTCCCTGCACCTGGAAAATGCGGCGACACTGACGACGAGTTCGATGTGCAAGTCTGGCATGGGGTTTGTCGAGCTCAAAGGAGATCGCGACGATGTAGGTGTTAGCGAACGCGTCCGGGACGATGCGTTCCTGGTCGCGGTTCAGCTGAAAGAGTGTCCGGACTTCGATTTATACGCCGACCACCGTTTGTTCCCCCACCGAAACTTCGTGGCCGGCTCCATTACAATCTACGATCTGCGCACAAACCTGCTCTACGATCTTCGCCCGCCAAAAGCCGGGGACCTCCGCGACACGTTTCATGCAATCGACTTTTACTTGCCGTGTAGGGCCCTCGACGCTTTGGCCGAAGACGCTGGTTCGCCGCGTATCGACGAGCTTCGCCACGAACCTGGGAAGCCGTTCAGGGATTCGGTCGTGAACAACCTCGTGCGCTCGATTGAGCCAACGTTGGCGGTTCCACCCGAGGAGAGAAACGCAATTTTCATCGACCATGTAGCTATGGCGCTCGCGACACATGTGGCGCACACATATGGGGGAATGCAGCTGCATCCGGTCTCAACAACCGGGAGACTGGCTCGGTGGCAAGAGCGTCGTGCCAAGGAACTCCTCGCAGCCAATTTGCAGGGAGGCATCACACTCACCGAGTTGTCGGGCGCATGCGGATTGTCGATACGACATTTTACGCGGGCGTTCCGTGGATCGACTGGCATGTCGCCGAATGCCTGGCTTCAACATCATCGTGTTGAAAGGGCGAAGGGCATGTTGACGAACTCGAACCGCGTGTTAGCCGACGTCGCACTCGATTGCGGCTTTGCCGATCAGAGCCATTTTTCGCGTACTTTCCAGCGCATGGCTGGTGTCAGCCCAGGTGCTTGGCGGCGCCTATTCCGGCGCTAACACCCTTTTCGCTTCTCATCGGCTCGACAACTCACCAGCGTACGAAATCGGGCGAATAAAACCGGCGATGTCCGGGTTATCACGTTGCTGGTCCAAAGCTGCCTGTCTGCCTTTGATGCGGTGGACGGCTCTCCTCCCTCTCTGCGGTATGATCGCGGGATTAGAGCTGGAGGAGCGCGATGATGAGCAACGTTACGACGATCGGTCTGGATATCGCGAAGTCCGTGTTTCAAGTGCACGGCGTGGCTGCGGCCGGTGAGGTTGTCATCCGAAGGAAGCTGACTCGTGGGCGCGTTCTGGGATTCTTCGAGAAACTGCCCCGATGCCTGGTCGGGATCGAGGCTTGCAGTTCGTCGCATTATTGGGCTCG
>NZ_JBDZDN010000009.1:0-50462 GCF_040049215.1 Mesorhizobium sp. KR9-304
GTTCGGCGGAGCGTTTGCCGCCAGTCGACTTCGAATTCATGTTCGTTCCTTCGTCTCCGACGAGAACGAACACTCCTTAAATCACACCCTCATTTCTGTGCCATAGGCGCTGATCCCGGACAGACGCCGGCAAGTGAATCTAACCCGCCTGAAAACAACAACACTTTGTCGGGTCTGATCGTCTGAGCGTTTTGATCGCCAAAGCCGAGAAAAGGCTCGACGGACATCGGCGCCACTGCCTTGGAGAACTCGAAGATGAACGTGTCTCCGGACAGAATCGACAGCGCATCGCGCAGAGCCAACTGCACGTCGGGCCGTTGCCATGAGTCGATGCGACGAACCGGGATCTGGAACCTGAAATTGCGGTGCCATTCGGAACCGATCCCACGTCCAGTCCCGCCGCGCTTGACCAGCCGATCGGCGCAATAGAGATACGCTGCAAGCTCCACTGCATCGGCCAGTACATCCGGCAGGTCGTCGACCAGGGGAGCACAAAGCCTCGTCGTATCGAAATCGATGCGACGATGGGTTGGCGCGTTGGGAGACAGGTCGAGTTCGATGACGTCCCTTTGTTTCGAAGTAGCGATGCCGCCACAGATGATCCGGGTCTCATGCATGAGCCGTGTCCCGACGGACCAATTCGTCGCGTATCTTGCCGGCCGCCACATGCACGAAGCGCCCGGCAAGCTCCCGGTCGATACCGTCTTCTACAGTGTGCTTGTAGAACCAGTCGGCCGAGAACTCCTTGATGATACGGGTGGCTTCACGGCAATGCAGATCGAGTGCGGTCTCGAAGTCTTCATGTTCCGCCAAGCTCGGAAAGTACTGGTCCGTCCCGACATGCGACGCGAGTTCGCGACTGAGATAGAAATCGAGGTGGCGGCGGGTCAGCCGCGCGAAGAATTCCCTGGCAAGCACTGCGAAATGTCGCGGCTCCGCAAACGAGGATAGTGTCATCTTGAGCCGTCGATCGGTGTCGAAAAGATCGCTCAGCTCCCGGCCGATCAACCGGTACACGCTCTCGACCACCGCGAGCTGTGCGATCTCACCGTAGTCGGTGCGGACGCCTTTGGAAGAAATGAAGCGATCCACGGCACTCATCATGGCGCTGCAGAGCTCGACCAGTCCCGGGTCATCGCCGACCGCGATCCCAACTCGCCTCAGAGCTTTGGGAAAATCGTCCGCTCGAGCCGCGATCGGTATCTGGGTGAGCAGGAAGAAGCTTTGACGAACTACCTCGTCGTCCGAAGCGTCGATCATGCTGAGCTGAGCCGCGCGAGATGTTGCCGCTGCGATCGACGCGAGGTCATTGCCGTTTCTCAGCAGCGCCACAACGGCCTGCCACTCGCGGCTCCGGGGCAGGTTCAGCAGATGCTGGTGACCCATGGCTCCCCCCTGATGTCACCTCGGTGCGCCGGCGTGTCCCGGAGAAGAGATTACGTCACCGTGAACAAACCCGGCGTATTTGAAGACATTTTTGTGGAGTTGCTCTCGTTTGCGAACATGCGCGTTCGCCTACTTGACCAGGTAGGCATCGTTTGGAACCGGGTCTACGCCGGTTCCCATGAGGCTCGAATCTCGAACTTTATCCACGACCGGACCCAATGCCATGCCGCCCGTCCTGATGTCGCCGGCCGAGCGCCGCGGCGAGTTGTGCGGCTTGCTTGCGCTCGGCCTGGTTCGGCTTCGCGCGCGTCAGTCAAGCGAACAATCTGCCCGTCCGGAGAATGGTTTGCTGGACTGTGCGGCTGACCTGAGCGGTCATGCAACCGCAACCGAGCCGAGAAACGCATGAGCAATCTCGATCCCATACCCGCGCGCCCAGGTCGCCAAAGTCGAGAAGCGACACCGGCCTCAGGGTGGCGGAATGCCCCGCAATCCGCTGCTTGCCTCGACAAAGAGCCAGTGGTCAGGCGGGAGGAAAGTGAAGAGACTGTAGGCCAGTATCTGCAGGCCCAGAAGCCACACACCTGCACGACTGACAGCCCTGCGGCGAAACGTGCCGCCGGCCCGCAGCGCGACAGACAGAGCCTGTCCGATCAGGATGGCGAGCACGAATGTGCCAATGTCCAGCGCCAGGAGGTTGCGGCCGAGGATCGCCGTATAGGTGGTAAAGACTGCGACGATCAGGACCGCCGTGACGAGCAGGCTAGACCCCTTCACCGCCAGCAGCTCGCGCCGACGCAGACTGGCTGGCAATGGCGCGAAGCCGGCCCAAAACAGCCCCGGCCAGAAGGCGAGCTTCAGATGTTCCCAGATGGACTCGTTGACCGCGGCGATCAGTGCAAGCGGAGGCCATCCGCCCGCCAGGTCGAACAGGAAATGCAAGGCCGAGCCCACCACGACCATGAAGACCGCGCCGGCAAGTTCGAAGGCGAGAATGCTCCGTTTCCTGCCGCTCATATCCTGACTTCCAGCGCAACTGTCCACACTGGTGGAACGCGCAGATCGTATCAACCCGAGCGATACGGACAAGCCTCTGCCAATACGGAGAAATGCGCCTACACGACCGATACCGCCATGCAACTCCAACTCAGCGGAACCGCATGACCATGTCCGATCCCATCCCCGCGCGCCTGGCGGCGTTGAAGACGAGCCCGACGACAGATCTGAAGCGGCAGTGGCGCGACCTCTTCGACAGCGAGCCGCCGCCCTTCAACCGCCGCTATCTCGAAAGCCGACTGGCATACCGTATTCAGGAACTCGCCTATGGGGGACTGAAGCCGGAAACCATCCGGCGGCTCGAACGACTGGGTGAGGAACTGGACGGCGGCAACGTCGCGGTCCGTCGCATCCGCGCCGACCGCGACAGGCCCATCACCGGCACGCGCCTCCTGCGCGAATGGCAGGGCATCGAACATGTCGTCACCGTGACGGCCGCCGGCTTCGAATGGCAGGGGCGGCCCTACAAGTCGCTGTCGGCCATCGCCCGTGCCATCACCGGCACGCGCTGGAACGGCTGGCTCTTCTTCGGCCTCAGGAACCATCGCAGGGGAGGGGCATGACGATGAACGTGGAGAAGCCGAAGGTCTTGCGCAAGCTGCGCTGCGGCGTCTACACCCGGAAATCCTCCGAGGAGGGGCTGGAGCAGGAGTTCAATTCTCTCCACGCCCAGCGCGAGGCCTGCGAGGCCTATATCGCCAGCCAGCGCTCGGAAGGCTGGGTGCTGGTACGCGACCGGTATGACGACGGCGGCATCTCGGGCGGCACCCTGGAGCGGCCAGCCCTCAAACGGTTGCTTGCCGACATCGATGACGGGCTCGTCGATGTGGTGGTGGTCTACAAGATTGACCGGCTCAGTCGCTCGCTGATGGATTTTGCCAGGCTGGTCGAGGTGTTCGACCGCAACGGCGTGACCTTCGTCTCGGTCACCCAATCCTTCAACACGACCACGTCGATGGGGCGGCTGACGCTGAACATCCTGCTTTCCTTCGCACAGTTCGAGCGGGAGGTGACGGCCGAGCGCATCAGAGACAAGTTCCGCGCCTCCAGGATGAAGGGCATGTGGATGGGCGGGGTACCGCCTCTGGGCTACCGGGTCGACAACCGCAAGCTGGTGGTCGACGAGGAGCAGGCGGCACACGTCCGGTGGATCTTCGATCGCTTCCTCGAAATCGGTTCCGGAACGATGCTGGCTCGCGCGGCAGCGGACAGGGGCATGCGAACGCTGCATGGAAACCGGATCGACAAGAAGTACGTCTACCGGATGCTGAACAACCGCGCCTATATCGGCGAGGCAGTCCACAAAGGAACCAGCTATCCGGGCGAGCACGACGCCATCATCGAGCGGGAGGTTTGGGACAAGGTTCACGCCATCCTACGGGAGAGCCCGCGCAAGCGCGCAGCCCGCACCCGCGCAGACACGCCGGCGCTGCTGAAGGGGCTGCTCTTCGGTCCCGACGGCGCGGCGTTCTCGCCGACGCATACCAGGAAGGGTGGGCGGCTCTACCGCTATTATGTCAGCCAGACAGTGCTGAAGCATGGCGCGGGGTCCTGTCCGATCGGCCGCGTAGCGGCGGGAGACATGGAGGCGGCTGTCGTCCACCAACTGCGCGCTGTCTTCCGGCAGCCGGAGGTCGTCGCCGGAACATGGAAGTCGGCTCGGAGACAAGACAGCGACATCACCGAGGCCGACGTTCGTGAAGCGCTTCTGCAGCTCGATCCGCTTTGGGACGAACTTTTTCCCGCCGAACAGGCAAGGATCGTGGCGCTGCTGGTGGAACGCGTCGACATCGGCGCCGCCGGCCTGATCCTCCGACTTCGCATCGACGGTCTCGGTGGTCTTGCGAGTGAGATGCGGCCCAAGGACCTGGAGCTGGCCGCATGAGCCGCGCCACGCCGATCGCGGAGACCGTGACGCTGCACGTCCCGTTCCGCCTGATGAAGCGCGGCGGCCGGAAAGAGATGCACGTGCCCGATGGCGCCGCGCGGTCGCAGCGCACCGACAGCACGCTCATCAAGGCGCTGGCGCGCGCGTACCGCTGGAAACAAATGCTGGAGTCAGGCGACTTCGCCACCATCGCCGATCTAGCCAGGCACGAAGGCATCGCGCCGTCCTACCTGACCCGCATTCTGCGGCTGACGTTCCTAGCCCCGGATATTATCGAGGCCGTCCTCGAGGCGCATACCATGTCTATCACGGCGGAGGAATTGCGCACCGGCATCGACGATGACTGGGACGTCCAGCGGCGCACGATGGGGCGCAGTCAATGACGGTTCCGCTATATTCTGCTTGATCGCGTACCGGCAGGTTTGCGCCGCATGGCGGTCATTCCTACGGCCCCGTCCATTCACCAAATGCGGACCTCGCTATTCTAGAGGCTGCAGGCAGCTTTGCGCCAAATACAGTCACTGGCAAACGGCTGGGCAATGACCAAAAAGGGCCCAACGCGCGTCTTCGAAATGGCGGCGCCATGAGGTCAAGTCACCAGCAGGTAATATTCTGTATCAGCTTGGACAAGCGCCAACATCGCCTTCAATTGGCAGGAAATAGCGTTGCCGCTCGCAAGGTGTGAGCTGGCGAGGAACAACGCTCCGCGCATAATCAATCAGGTTCTGCGGTGTCGGGAAGACACGAACGACTCGCACATTTCCTCCGCCGGGTACGATGACGATACTCGTTCCTTCCGAGTTGAAAGCAGCACGTGTCAGAGCCGGTCGAACAACCTCTTCACTGGGCTTGGCAAGCACTGCTATCTCGCGCCCGGACTGCGCCGCCCAGAGCCGAACCGAGCGATCCTTTGAAGACGCCGTCACGACATACGAACCATTGGGACTGAATTGAGCGCTACTCAATTCGCCGCTGTGCGCCCTCAAGACGGTCTTTTGTTTCTCGTCGGACACGCCCCAGACCCTCACGGTTCCGTCACGCGAGGCGGTGAGCAGGAACTGACTGTCACGACTGAACGAGACAATCGTAGCTTCGTCGCCCTGACCTCGCAGAGTGGCAACGTTCGTTCCATCCATCACCGACCAGATCCGGACAGTCTGGTCGAGCGAAGCGGTGGCAACCAATTGGCTGTCAGGGCTGAAATCCGCTGCCGAGATCCGGCTTTCATGACCGAGCAGAGTTTTCAGTTCGGTCCCATCCGGTTTCAGCAAGTGTGCGGCGTTGTCGCTCGTGGCGGTAAGGAGGAGTTGCCCGTCCGGGCTGAAGACGGCCTGCGGCAGCGTGGAACTCGTCTTGAGGACGGCCAGCTTGGCGCCGCTCGCTGCGTCCCACAATTCAGCGGAACCATCGATCTTTCCCAAAGCCAGCAGGTCGCCCTTGGAGTTGAACTGGATTTGACGCAGCCCGACGCCTGACGTGAAGTGCGCGATTTCGCGTCCGCTGGCGACGTCCCAAATGACAACGTTGCCAAACTTCGACGCAGTCGCAACGCGACGTCCCTCTGGACTGAACGCGGCGCGCTGGACGGTCTCTTGCGTATCTAGCCGGGCTACTTCTTGACCTGTTGCGATATCCCACAGGTGCGCTGCCGCGTCCCCACCTCCCGTCAGGAGATGCACATTGTCCGGACTGAAGATGCCGAAGCTCGGTAGATTGTCGTGGAGCAATTCGGTCGCCAGCGGCCCGTCGACGTCCCAGAGCCTAGCGGTGCGGTCGTGCGACGCAGTGAGAATGATCTTGTTGTCGACCGGGCTGTACTCAACGTGCTCGATCAGGCCTGTATGGCCCCGGATGAGCATCAGAAGTGATCCGGGATCGATGTTCCAGATACGGATTATGCCGTCCAAGGCAGTGGTCGCCAGGTAGCGATCGTCGTGACTGAACACGCTATTGATTTCCCGATCCCGCTCATCGGCGGCAATGTCTATCAGTTTGCGCCCTGCGGACTCCTGGCCGAGGACATCGAGCAATCTTCCCGAGATACCGTCCCAGAGCCTTGCGCTGCCGTCGATCGAAACCGTCGCAATTCGGCTGCCGTCGTGACTGAACATGACGCCCTGCAATTGCGTGTCGCTCTTATGGCCCGCAAAAGTGGCAATTTCCGTCCCCTTCGCGATGTCAAAGAGGCGCGACAGATGCCCCATTGTGATCGACCCATACGCGCCTACGAGCATGCGCGTGCCCTCCGGGCTGAACTCAAGGCGGGATGGCCAAGTGCGAACCGGCAGAATCTGCTTCACCCTCCGATCCTCTGCATTCCAAATCGAAACGACAAAATCACTGGCTCCGCCCGCAAAACCTTGGAAAGTTGCGAAGTGGGCGTCATCCGGACTGAATGTCGCTGTCGCGGCGGCTCCGCGCTCGTCGTCGGTGAGCACTTTCGCTCCGGTGCGAGCGTCCCAGAGCGAGAAGGCGCTGTTGTCGCCGGTCGTCAGCACCTGGTTACCGCTGGGGCTGAAAGTCGCCGTTGGAAAATCCCCGACCGGCTGAAGAACAAAGAGCTGCTTTCCCGACATCGCGTCCCAGATGCGTGCTGTTCCGTCCCTCGCGGCCGTAAGAACGCGGCTTCCGTCAGGGCTGAATTCGGCCCTCTCAACGACACCCTCGTGACCTCTCAAGACCACTGTCTGGCTACCGCTGGTGGCATCCCAAATGCGTGCGGTCTTATCGTAGGAAGAGGTGACGATCCGGTCGCCGGTTCGGCTGAAGGCTGCATCTGTAACTGCCGCCTCATGTTTGAAGACTTTCACCTGATGATGTCCCAGCAAGGCCTGATAGAGGGCAGCCTCCGCTTCAGGGACATATGGTCGCGCGCCGGAGCGTGTACCCGCTGGCAGTGCCTCGAGCGCCAGCAAGATTGCGGCCTCGGTATCGCCTCTCGCCGCGGCATCCTGCGAAAGGAACGAGAGCGATAGTGACTGGGTCCTCAGCGCTTGATCGCGTGCTTCCAGGGCTTCCGACTCCGCCGCCTGCGCCAATGCCGCGTGCTGCGTCGCTTTCTGCTGTCCTTCGAAGCCGACGAATGCACCGAGGCCAGCTACCAACGCCAGGGCTGCTGCAACGACGGCCGCGTAGCGCGTGCGTCGTGCCAGCTTTATCGCGGCCGCCGCCGCAAGGTTCCGACGCTCAGCTTCGCCCGCCAGCCGATCCGCCTCCCGCTCCAGGCGTTCGCGTTTTGCAGCTTCAGCCGCCTCGATCAACGTCCGCTCGGCCTGACGCTCGAGCTCCGCCCTCTCGTTCTCGGCACGCGAAGACGCCTCGATGTAGTCGACAACCTGACTGTCTACTTCCGCCCGTCTCGAAAGCAGTAACTCCTGGCCTTCAGCCAAACGCTTGCCCGAAGGCAATAGTAGCTCGTGATTCTTGTTGTCTGAGTGCCATCGTTCAGCGTCCGCCCGCAGCCGCGCACGCGTCTCTAGGAAGTTTCTGTTTGCGTTCACGATCTCGCGGGCGCGAGGCCAGCGCGATAAAAGCGCTTCATGCGCCAAGCGCACGAAGGCGTTGCCGGCGACATCTTCATCGCTGATGAGCAGCCGCGCCGCGATCATCGCGTCGACGAGCGCCCGTCGGGCTGGCGTTGCTGCGATCTCGCTGAGCGCGGCCGGGCGTGCGGTGACCTTCTCGTCGCCTTGGCGCACCGTGGTAAGGGCGCGCAGCAGCGCCGGCAGCGCCTCCTGAATGTCCGGCGGAAGCGCCTCGATGACTTCATCGGCGCGACGCGCGATCGCGCCTTCGAGGCCTCCAAGCGCACGATATTGGGCGAAGGTGAGAATCCGGCGCTCGCGGCCCGCCTCGTACAATGCATCGAGCACGAACTCGAGAAGCGGCAGAGAACCGGGATCGGCGGCTGCAGCCTCCTGCAGAACATCATCGAGTCTGCCCTGATCGGCGCTCTCCTCGAAACGGAGGCCGACTGCATTCGCCGGTTCACGGATGATCTGTGCGATCTCGGGGCCTGTCGGCGGCAGCAGCTCATAGCTGGCCAGACCGTCTTTGAGCGCCGAAAACCCTGGGACCTCACCGCAACGGTGAAAGAAATCCGAGCGGATAGTCGCAATCAGCCAGACCAGTCCGCTGGCGGTCAATGTCGCCATGAGCCGCACAAGCGCTTCTCGTGCCGATGCTTGCGTCTCCGTGGTAAACAGCTCCTCCAACTGATCGACCGCGACCAGCAGCCTGATTTGCGAGCGAGCCGTCCCGGCAGCATCGGCAGCTTTCCCAAGGGCCTGCCGCACCAGAGCCAGCGCGCGATCAGGGGCCCTCCGACAGAGCTGAGTGAACTCCACTACGGTCGCTTCGAGAGCAAGCTCGGGCAAAGCACCGTCGCGAAACAGCCCAATCGTCAAGGCAGCCAAGGCATCAAGTCCCTCGGACGGACGGATTAGGCAGCGGCGCCAAACATCAATACCCGCCACAGCACCTGGTCGAGTGATCGATGGCAGCAGGCCAGCCCTGAGAAGAGAGGATTTGCCAGATCCACTCATCCCGTAGATGAGCAGGAAGGCCTTGCCGGCGCTCGCGAGCTGCTGCAGCCTTTCGGTGCAAGCGGCAATTGCCCACGCCCTTCCGAAGAAGAGGTCAGCGTTCTCAAACTCGAAGACATCGAGACCGCGGAAGGGCGAGCTATCCTGTTCCTCGGAGGGGAGCGGCACACGATAGGCGCGGATGGGCCTGGCGATGTTCTTCAATTTGTGTTCGCCAAGGTCGACGAATTCGAGCGAGAGCCGGTCCCGAGCCTGCGCGTAGACCGCTTCCGACACACATATTCCCCCAGGCCGTGACAGTGCTTCCAAGCGGGCGGCGACATTCACGCCGTCTCCCATCAGATTGTCGCCTTCTACGACGACATCACCGAAATTGATTCCGATGCGATAGCGTAAGCGGCTTGGCTCGGGGAGTTCGGCGTTCTGTCTGCCGAGCTCGAACTGAATTCTGGTTGCGCAACGCAACGCCTCGACAGGACTAGTGAACTCGGCGACGACGCTGTCCCCGGCGCTGCCGAATACCCGGCCGTCGTGTTTCGCAATCAGCCGGTCAATGATCTCTCGATACGTCCGGAGGATCGCAAGCGTGCCTTCCTCATCCTCACCAATCAGCCGGCTGTAGCCCGCCACATCTGCAGCAAGGATGACGGCCAACTTGCGCTGAACACGGTCCACGGCCATAGCCTGCTCCGGTGTCTAAGAACATCCTATAGGAAACAGCGCCCGATGGGGAGCAGCCACTGGGTCTGTTGGAAAGCACGCCCATGGCATATCGAACTCCCCCGCATTTGGGCACGTAGCGCCCACAGGCTTGATGTGACTGTTATGGGCGAGGAAAGCCGCCGCGACCGGCCAAGAACGCGGCGGTAGAGGCCGCTACTGGCTGTGGCCCGTTCCCATGTCGGCAGGGAGCATCAGGTGCTGATACTTGTTCCCCGGAAACATCACGTAGGGGTGCGTTGGATCGGGGTCCAACTTATTCGGGTACCTGGCCGCCATCTCGTGCGCCGCCTTCCCGACTATCATGACGTGCGGACCCGTGAGAACCCAATGCGACTTATCAGTCGCATAAGGA
The DNA here is from genome assembly GCF_040049215.1 of Mesorhizobium sp. KR9-304. Taxonomy (NCBI): domain Bacteria; kingdom Pseudomonadati; phylum Pseudomonadota; class Alphaproteobacteria; order Hyphomicrobiales; family Phyllobacteriaceae; genus Mesorhizobium; species Mesorhizobium sp. KR9-304. Next base: position 9,950 of record NZ_JBDZDN010000009.1, read on the forward strand.
TCATGGTTGCTGGTGCCCAGGTCTCCGGCCATCATGTAGATGAAGCCGGTCTTGTCCGGCGGCTCGGCCTGGGTCCAAACTGCCCTGAACCATTCAAGACCGACGGCGTCGGCACACCACGGCTCGCCGGCGGGATCGACGGCGCAGGTCCATCCGTTCGTTCCGGGCTTGATGGTGGTCGTCTTGAAGCCGTCAGCTATGCGAATGAATGTGGCATTCTTCCCGATGTCCGCTGGTGCAGCGGACATCGCCTTTGCAATGAACTCAGGGTCTCCCTTCGGAACCTCTGCCGTGAGTTCAGCGGCGACGCTGGAGGCAGATAACACCAAAGTAACCGATGCGAGGATATAGAGCCGTTTCATGGCTACCCTCCGTTGTGTGCGACCGGCCGCTCAGTTTAGCGCGGAATTTCAGCCATGTCGCGTCATCGATTCCCGCAACACAAAGATTCGTCTGTCCTGAATTCGGTGCCCGGATTTGATCGGTAGCGGCGGGATGTTTGCGCGCCGACGCTATTCGAACAGCGTGGGTCTGAATGTCCGTTGCCGCGATCCGAACCCTTGAACTACGAATCGTGCGACGTTAGCCTTTGGTTGGCTCACGACATCAAACCTTGGAGGTTGAACGTCCGCTATCGTTCTTCCCTGCACAAAAGCGGACCTACTGCTTCCAGCCCCCATTTCGGTCATCGAAACAGTTCGCTACCGGTTCCCAACGCCAACCGCGTGATATCGGTAAAAAAGTCTTGCTAGCACCTATGGTTTGCTAAGCAAAATCATACACTTGCAGGCTATCTACCGGAAGCAGCCGGTTAATAGGTTTGGAGAGTATCTGCGCAAAAAAGCACTTTTGGGTGACCTGGCGCCCGAGCCGGTTAACAGCCAATCCCGCATAACCCTCGAAAATAACGACAAAATCCAGCCTAAGACCGAGCGGGAGAACGATTTCGCGAGGGCAGGTGGCGGAGGGAGTGGGCCTGACATCCAACCTTCTCTAACCACGATCGTAAAGACACGTATCGTCAACCGAACCTATTCAACTGCACATGCGATCATAAACCCTGCCGATTGCGCGCAATGGCGAGCCCATCCAGCCCGTAACGTGTGCGGAGGGAAAGGGGGGGCGAACTAACTCCAAAGGGCAGTCAGCACAAACAACCTCGGCGCAAGTATGCCTAAGCATGCTAAGGGTGTGCGCGATCGTTTCAGACCAGCTTTGGGAAACAGCGTTGAGCAGCAGATGGTAGACGGATACGAAGCCGCAGCGAGTGCAAGCCAGCAAGTCGTGAACGACTTGGAAGGTGTTGTTGACGCGGCTTCGCTCGGCGCCATCGAAGGCGGACGCTTGCGTGCGATCGTCATCGGTGCAACCGGCGGCAATCGGGACCTGCCTCTTTTCCTTCTGGCCAAGGCCCTTGCCCATTATTTGAGCGTTACATCAAGCATGCGCGTCTCAAACTCGCTGTTCGACCTACTCGCGCTGGCTAATAGGTTACCTCGAACCAAAATCGGAAAGTTAAATCTGGCACTGCTGGACTTTCTGGCGTCGATGGACGGCTACCGACACTTTGAGGCAATTTCTGAAGCCTATCAGAGCCTGTCGGCGTCGCCGCACGAAGCCTCTGCAATAAAGGCTTGTACGTCCAAATTTGCCGCATGCCTGTACCGGTACAGGGCCCAGTATCTTCCTGCTGAGCGGCACCGGAGTCAGTTCAACGATATTCGGCAGTACTTAAGGCTGCACTACCCGAACGAACCTCTGCCGCGAGACGGCAGTGCGCTCGAGTTTTGGTGTCGAGAAGCGAGTCGCTCCCGCTGGACCCTCTACGAAACAGTACTGTACGCAATGATCTCGTATCTTGATTCCGTGGAACTGGTTCGCGCTACCGGCTCGGTGGTAAATCTAGACGACCCGAAGGGATTGCATCTAGCTGATGATCAGGCCCAATACCACTACGGCTCGCTTGATGATGTTCTTGATGAGGCCATCGATGTAATCGCTACAGCCAAGCTGAAGATATTCAAGCGGACAGAGCTTTCGGACCTACAACGTTTCGCCCATTTGGGGCGTCACGCACTAAGTTGGGCAAGGTCGAGTCTCACATTGTTTGCGTTTGGCCCTTTTCAATCCTCGCTGGTGCAGTTTGAGCGGCAGGGCGACGCCGCCGGGCAAGGTTCGCAACTGATCGCTTGTGAAGGCGGGGCAAGCTATGTTGATATCAAAGATCGAATGGCTTCCTATTTGACGACCGTCAACGATTGCCTTGCTTTGGCTGTCGGGGTCGAACCGGACGCTGGAACCAACGAAAACGCGGCTAACCATTCCACTCTCTCTAACAAGGCGTCGGCTATGATGCGACGCAAGAGTTTCAGTGGCCTTGAACAGGCTGAATTTAGAGCGGAGCTCGAAAGGCTCGAGCCAGCGCTGGGAACGGTAGGGTCGGCGCTGGCTAGATTGGTAAGATCATGGGGTACACGTCTCAAAGCTGGAAGTGACGGTGGGTTCGCAGATGACCGAACGCGGTTTGCCGCCAAACTCGCCGCCCTTTATCTGAGCAACGAGAAGTCTGATGGCCGTTGATAACGAAGAGGACCTCCTGCAGCGTTTCGCAGCGATGCAGGACATGCGCGTCGTTTCGAAGCGTGAATTTGACATTGCTCCTTCTGCGGTTATCCCCGCTTCCCGATTGATCGCATATGCATCGCGCGAGGCCGGGATTGCCGACCTTGATATTGAGCGCCTCATTCGCGAGCAGCCAAGAGCCCGAGCAATCTATTTCGACGCTCTTCGGACTAGCGCGTCGTCATTCTCGTCCATGGCCGTCGCAGCTGGCACCGGGGGCGTTCGCAACAGGCTCGTTGGTCCACATCGAGTGGAACTCGTAGACGAGGCCGATATGACGTACTTGGTCGTTTACCTGGGAGAAAGCACAGACCCGGTGGAATGGATTGAAGTGCGAACAAGGGAAGGAGGCGGTGGTCGAATCCGGCTTGGGAGAGCCATCAGAAACGTCGTGCAGCTACCCCTTGATCACCGCCGAGATGATATGAGGGCGATCGACGAGGGGATACGCCAGCCCGACAGCGAAATCTATCTGTTGCCGTAGAGAACAAGGGATGCGGGTCGCGATCATTGTTCCGACTACAGCGGGCCCGGCTTTGGTGATCCGACTTGATCCACGCCAAAATCTGCCCCTGAGCTTTGTGAATACCGCGGCAGACTACCAACCTCTGACCGATATTAGTGAGAGGTATCATGATTTCGTTGGACCAGCCGGCCCGCTCCGCCAGGTGTTTGATGTAGGGGGCCCACAATTTGCTTTGACGCTGGACCGTGCACTCGAAACCGGGCGGTCCTGGGAACTACCGGTAGCCATCGCACACTGGTTCAGATTTCATGGCCATGAAATCGTCCGGGAGAAACCGGACGTCGCTATTTGGGCCACAGGGGCAATACAATCGGACCTCTCTATCCTACCGGACATCTATCATCTGAAAACCAAGCTGGAATCGTCACGCGGCGCTCTGGCGCTTCACAAGGCGAATGGCATACCACTTCTGGTGATTCTGCCGAATGGTGAAGAATCCCGCATCATTGGCACGCAGATAGCGGACTTAGTAGCTCCAGCGACGGTTTCGACATTACGCGAGGCTTTCGATGCGTTGGCCCTATTTCTCAAACCTGCAATTTCCGGACTAACCATCCGTCCGTCGGCCTTATCGACCAGTAGATTCTCAAAGGCACGAGCGATCAGTAAAATGACCCCTCGGACCGCCGCAGTCCTGGTGCTTGTGTTCCTGGGGATGGCTATAGTCTATTTGGCGGGATCCGAAATTGGGGCTCTGGTTGCGAAGCCACAGATGGCAGCCAATGGATCGGCGCCAGCGGTTTCCCCTGGCGTACCAACCAATTCGCCTGACCAATTTAAACCGGTGGGGACGTCCGAGGGAGCGTTCCTGACTCCGCCCGATGATGGAATCGCAAACACCGAGACGGAGGCCGGGCAAATCACGTTGGCTACTGGAATGTCGCTAGTCGAGTATCGAGCACCGAAGGATTCCAGCTGCATTGAAGTGCTTTTTGAACTCGCGGTTGCGGACAAGACAGTGATCGAGCCTTCTAACCAGCGGTTTCCCGAAAGCGAAAGCAGTGGCCTTTGCGCCCTGGCCTTCAATCATCGGCACGGCGCGCAGGTGGTCGAGGTTGAGATTGAGGATAGCTTTTACGAACTGGTGATGAAGTCCGACCAGGTCAGGACATTCCGCCTTCATTCGGGTCAACCCCGCATGTTTCGGTTAGTGGGGCGTCCGCACAAGGCCATACATTATTCCTTCTCTGTCAAGAGTAAGTCCGAACCCTATGAGACGAAATATGCCCATAGCTTGACCCAGACCGGGGAATGAGCCTTGGGCTTCTGACGACTTGATCAAGACGCTTTTCATCAATCCGTCTTCATCGAGCGCGATTTACGCATTGATCGACGAAAACGGTTCTGGGGTTTCCAAGACAATTCCAGCGATGAAGTCACGTCGCAGCATTGTTGGAGATCGAACCCATGAAGCCGCACGTCAGAACCGTAGTTGCATCTCTCTTAATTGCAGGCGTGCCGTTCCTTTCCACGCCGGCCAAATCTGATCCCCAGCCTCGGAATGCATCGAACGAGGGGCAAATTGCCCCGCGGGAATTCGTAATCGAGCGAGGCGCTGTCACGGTAAAGGTAATTGTAGGCGGCGACGTTTCCGTGGATGTGTTCGAGGGACCTACATCGCCTGTCGCCCTACACTCTTGCCGCGGGCAGTCTTTCCAGCTGTACAAAGAGCACGAGTCTGCGAACTGGCTCCGTTGCGATCCTCAGTGCGATGATGCCGACCTCGACGACTTCCGAGTAAACCGCGCGTCCCCAGCGTGCGCGACTGAAAGCACTGAAAGGTGTGCTGGAAAGATAACCATTCCAGTTTCATCTCAGCAGAATGCACATCAGGGAGCTCTACAGCCGAACGTCTCAAGCGCGTCAAAGACCCTGGGCGGGGACGGTCATCACGCTGCGCCCAAATAGCATTCAAACCCGGACGTCTTCTCGGCACTATTAAGGAGCAACCATTATGAAACGGGCAATGTTAGCAGTACATCTTCTCTGCATGGCCACCCTGCTTCCGCCAAGCGATGCTGCCGCCTTTGATGATCAAGAGATCAACAACATCATCAGGTCGTTGGCGCCGGCGGACTCACACGTGATCGCACGCGAGGCTTGGCGCTCAGAAACCGTCAATGTGCAAATTGACGGTAGGATCATCCGTGTAGACACGAGATATTCTGCGGATTTCGAGGTATATTTTCCCTTTGACAGCGCAGCACTGACGATACGGGCGCAGAACCAGCTTGAGGCGCTTGGCAAAGCACTGGAGTCCCGATCGCTTCGACCGTACACATACCTGATCATCGGTCATACCGATGCCAAAGGGGCAGCGGGCTATAACCGCGAACTCTCGCTAAGACGCGCCCAGGCGGTCAAATCGTATCTCATTCAGCGCTTCTCTATTGCCCCCGCGCGGTTGGAAGTGGTCGGTTTTGGAGAGGATCGCCCTAAGGCGGAAAGCGAGCCTTTCGCGGCGATCAACCGGCGCGTCGAGGTCACGATGATTGTGCCGCCCGAATACGAGAAGAAGCCGGATCTCGACAATCCATCGGTTACGATCACCATCGAGTGATGTCGACGATCATTTCCAATACGCGTGATGCAAGGCCGTTTTCACGAAAACGCGCTTGGCCGTTCCAAAGAGTAAATGTGAGAGTAAAGATCAAGCGGCCAAAGCGGCCGATGGAGGGCAACGATGAATAAGCTTCTTTCTATCCTGGCGGCGACCGCTCTGTCACTCTTGGCGGGTGCGACAGGCTATGCGATTGGCGGAGAACAACCCAACCTGCTGATCGTCGGTGAAGACGCCGACCGCGACACGGTCCCGCGCAATTCGCGTATCTTCAACCGTGTTCTCCAAGCCATATCTGGGGAAATGCAGACAGAGGGCTTCAAGGTCTATGATGAGACTGCAGTCAGTCTGGACGTCACCGATCCCAGTCGAGTCCGTCGCACCGATGCTGAACTTCTCACTGTGGCGCGACGCATCCAGGACGCACCGATCGACGCCATCGCGGTGTTCCAAATCTACGCGTCGGCGGAGAAGAACGCCTTCGCCGACATTACCGATCTACGCATTAGGATTCCGGGACGACTGATCAATGTCACGACTGGTCAGGCACTCGGCAGTTTCGAAGTCTCCTATGATGCGGGTGACCTGCCGCCTCTGCCGCCGCAATGTAATCGCGATTGCATCCTGGAGAATGTCGGTGACGAGGCAAAGCGCATCGCCACCGATGTAGGGGCAGTTCTCGCAAGCAAGTTAGACGTGCTCGCTCCCACAGGAGACAACGATGCTTCGATTGCCGCCGCGGGCGCAGACGGAAGTGTCGATGTGCAGTCATCGGAAGTCGCTATCGGGCCTACGTCGAAATGTACCGGATTGACCACTGGCTACTCGCTTACATTCCGAGGCTTCGACAGCGAGGAGTATTCCAGGATCGAGGAGTATCTGGTTGCCTTCCGGGGCTACGACCATCACCGTCCCGTCAAGGTCGGTCTCACTCAGGCAGAGTACTGGTACGAGAGCTGCTCCGATGTCGCGCGGTTGAATCGCAACCTGCGCATGATGGCAGAGCACATGGGCTTTGAGACCCGAATAGGAATGGTCCGGAACCGTTTCGAGGTCGACAAGATCGAAGTACCCAAGAAGAGGTAGGGGCTATCAGATTTGTGCAGGACGGCTGCAACAAGCGGTCGCCCTGCCGAGCCCTACTAGAACACGGATAGGAAGTTCGGCATATTCAGGCGGGGGACGTTATGCCAGTAGTCAATTTCTTGGCAGTGATGGTTGCTCTGTTCCAGCTCTGCTGGACTGGTCAGGCCGCTGCAGACGATCTTGTCCGCGCAGGGCGTGATCTGGCGCGAGCGCTTTCGGCGGAGGCCCACTGTTCGGGCCACAACTCTGTCAGCGTTGGGATTTGGCCCTTTGACGAAGCGGATCTGCCCGTTGGTACCGCGAGCGCCGGTCGCATCTATACCACGGTCCTGGCAGAGCTTATAGGCGGCAGCCCCGATTGCATCCGTTTTCTGGATGGCGACGGCGTAGCCGCAAATATAGCCTATCTGAACCGCGTCGGCGCGTTCGAGAAGGCGGGCCGCAAGCCGCTGGATATCATCGAAAGCAATCTTCGCGATGTGGATTATACGATCGCCGGGGCATTGGTTGAACAGTCTGGGCGCGTTTTTGTTTCATTTAAGCTGATCGACAGTCGTCAGGGTCAGACCCTAGCCGTCACACCTGTGATCGAGGTTCCCCGCACTTTCGTCGACGCGCAATGCGGGGACGGCGCGCTACCCGTTGATGTCGCCGTCGGCCGGGTTGCAGAGGAGATTGCCGACCGGGCGTCTTCGATGCGCAATCTGGTGGTCGAGGGCGGGTACTTTGGCAACACACATGCCAGAACCGAGTTCGGCCGTTATCTAGAATCACTGTTGGCCAGCCGGATTGCCCAAGGCTTCGAGAACGTTATCACAGGACGGACGCTTTCTGTCCATCTATTGGATGATGGAGCCGGCACAGGCCTTCTGCGGATTCGCGGCCTCGATGTCCTGCCGCGCCAGCTTGATCCGCGTATTCACGAAGTCCAGGCTCCGGATCAAGCCGACAATGATTCATATCTTTTGTCATTTCGATATTGGCTTTGCGGCGAACGCGCGAAACTGCACGTCACAGCCAGGAACCGAACAGGGACTACCGTGGGCTGGATCGGAAACATAAGACTCGATCAGCTCCCCGAAGGGCTGGCGTTGGAGCCGCCCACGCCGGCAGAAGCCAACTATTGGGGGCCGGACGGTGCCTTTACCTTCGACATGACCAGCCAGCGTGGTCTGAATCCTGCCTACAAACCTGGAGAGATCTTTGAGGTTCTTTTCCGGCTGGATCGTGACGCCTGGCTCTTCTGCTTTTACACGGACGCAGCAGGCGATACGATCCAGATTCTGCCCAATCCGCTGTATGGAAACAAGCGCGGCGCCAATTTTTTTGCCGGCGGGAGGCTGCACCTCTTCCCTGATGGCGCTCGTACTCCGGTAGCTGATCCGGTTGTGTTGCGCATCAATGCGAAGACCAGCGGCATCGAGATATTCCAATGTATTGCCACGTCCCGAGACGTAGCGTCCGACCTGCCCGAGTCGCTTCGAGGGACCTCGATGCGGCCACTGCCTTTGACGTTGGCCTCACGGCTGACCGAAATATTTGCGGCAATCGGGAACAAGGCGATGTCGTCGGCCAGAATGACCGTCACGGTCATGGAGTAGAGACGATGAACACCGGGAAGCACTTTCGCTGTTCGAGACTATTGCGCGTGTGTCGGCCGACAAGATTTGTCGTGCTTGCGTCTTGCGTCGTGTTAGTCTCGTTCGGGAGTCCATTTGATGCCGCAGCACAACAGCGGATCAATGGCCCGGAATGCCGCGAACTATATCGAAAGTGGCGTAGTGAGCCCTTGATCAAGGCATTCTCACTGTCGCGCGACGGCAGGTCTTGCGGTTCCTCAACCGGATACGAAACTACTGAAGAGGCCGAACGCACCGCTAACCGGGCATGCGCCAAGAAGGGTCGAGGCTGCCGCATCTACGCATCTTCCGGGCTCGCCACTTTGCCACAAACGAAGGAATGCCGCGACGCGCTGAAGAAGTGGCACGAAGCGGGCGAGACGTTCCGTTCCTTCGCACTCTCCGGCAACGGACTTTCCTGCGCATGGAACTTAATAGATCCGTCCAAAGAATTAGCCGACGAAGGGGCGCTGACGGAGTGTCGTAAGGCCAACAAGGGCTGCCACATCATCGCTTCACACGAGCCGATCGAGATCCTCAAGCAGCGGCAGCGGCGATTGCAACTCCTCGGGTACTATCGGGGCGAAATCGATGGCAAATGGGGTCAAGGGTCGCAGGCTGCGCTTGGGGCATTCAGGGCAGCCGAGAATGCGGAAGCCATGAGCGAGATGGAGATATTCAACCTCCTTGGCACGAAGGTTAGGTCTCTAGGCTCTGCGTCTGACGCGGTCGCAAATGAGGCAGATCTAGTGGGAACGCCTGGTTGGCTAGAGGATGAGGCCGATATCATTCAACAAGCAACCTCAAAAGAAGTTGGCGGTCTTTGGAGAGAGGCCTTATCGCAAGCGCAGTTGGGACAGCGCGCGGAAGCCAAACTACTCATGGATAAAGCACTTGCTTTACAGGTCCAGGATAAAGGCGATCAGGATCGAGGCACGCTCCATCTGATGTGGGCGATAGTTCCAACTCTGGATCCGGTAGACGCCGCTCAGCTTCTCAAACGCCTTCTCGCTTTGCAGGAAAAGGTGCTCGGCGATGACCATCCGGATACACTCCGCACGCTTATCAGGTTGGCAAACAACTTCCGAGGGACCGGTCGGAAAGGAGACGCTGAACCGCTACTCTTGCGAGCTCTGGCTGTTCAAGAGCGCATGATCAATGTAGGTCACAAGGAAACTACCGAAGCTCTTAATTCGCGAGCCGACACGCTTGTGTCCCTGGCTGATGTCTATCGGAGCCAGCGCCGTTACACCGATGCGCAGCGCATTTTTTTGCGCGCAGTTGCTTTGCAAGAACGTTTGCCTGGTCACGATTATTCTAATTATTATGCCGTGCGGGAGCTGGCGGATATGTATGTGGAGCAGGGCCGCTTCGCGGAAGCCGAAGAGCTGTATTTGCGATGGTTAGCCGCTGTTGAAACGGATGGCCCCGCTCCACTTGGTCTCTATTCCCTACTTATAAAGGTCTATAGGCAACAAGGCCAGGATCTCAAGGTGGAGCGTTTGGTGGAGCGGGCGCTAGCCGCAAAGGAAAAAGCCTCGGGCATAGATCACCCGGACACGCTCGAGTTCTCGAAGCAATTGGCAAATCACGTGGATCTGCGGCTCGCGGAACGTCTTCGTTCCCGCGCGCTTGCCAGATTAGAGCAGCAGAAGGGCAAGGATCATCCTGACACGCTGGTGGCTGTCAGCGAACTTGCCAACAACTATCACACATTGGGTCGCCTTGCAGATGCCGAAAGGCTATACGCGCGCGTTTTTGAAACCAGGGCACGTGTCCTAGGCCCTGATGATCGACAGACGCTCGCTTCAGGGGTGAGCCTTGGCATCGTCCATTATGGATTGGGCCGCTTTGCCGATGCAGAGCTTGTGCTGTCGCGAACGCTGGCCGGTTGGGAACGTTTGGCCGGCGCAAGCGCCAAGGAGACGTTTGACACAGCCTTCCAGCTGGATCGCGTCTACAAGGCGCGGGGGCAGAAACCCGTGGCCCAGGAACAACTGCTGGAGCGCGCGGTTGGCCAACTACCCAATGGGCCGGTTGAAGACGACCGGACGATAGAGGCCCTCAAAAGGTTAGCTTGGGCGTATCGATGGATGAACCGTCATGACGATGCGGCACGATTGTATGCGCGCGTGCTCGACGCGACGGAGCAGATGGAAGGTGAACACCATACATCGACGCTCTCCGCTGCGGACAATTTAGCGGAAATGTACCTTAAACTTGGCAAACTGGAAGAAGCGGAGCGCCTTCAACTGCGGGTGTTGGCAGGGCGCGAGCGGGAAGATGGCGCGGATGATTCTATAACACTATTTACTGTCACGAATCTTGCAGACATATACAGTCGCCAAGGTCGATATGCGGAGGCCGAACAACTTTATATGCGTGTAATGCAAGCTAGAGAGCGTACTGATGGTATTGATGGTTCGCTGACTCTCACTGCGGTAAACGATATTGCTGATTTCTACAGAGAGAGAGGAGCCTACAGAGATGCTGAGAAACTTTATTTGAGACTGATTGAATCAAACGAAAAATTATTTGGAGAGACTCACAGAAACACATTAATATACGTAAACAAGTTAGCTAAGCTCTATTCGAAAACAGGCAGAAATAAGGATGCTGAGACTTTCTACCTGCGCTTGCTTGATGCGCGTGCGACAACACTCGGCGCCCAGCATCCCGATACGCTCGAAACAACTAACACTTTAGCGATCGCCTACAGAATGAAAGAGAATCGCCATGCCGAGGCGGCAGCGCTTTGGCAACGTTCGTTCGAAGCACTGCCCAACTATTTCGGCGGTGGCTCGGCGAAGACGGATACAGCGGGTGATGTTCTGGTGCCGATCGACCTTGCGCGGTATTTCTCTTCCGTTTCCAAAAGCGGCCTTTCTGCGACTGAGCAAGCGCGCATGAGCTTCGAGGGTCAGGGGTGGTGGAAATTCGGCCGGCTAGACACAGCTCTGAACGACCTGGGCGCCAGGCTTTCCGTCGGAAATGGCGGCGTCGCCACCGCGCTGCGGGACTTGCAGGACGCCCGCGACCAACTAGTTGGGTTGCGCGACGCTTTCACGAAGTCCTTCGAGGATACGAGGCAGGGCGAGGCTTTGCGAGAAGGGCTTTCGGGTGACTTGAAGGCTGCGGAGAACAAGTTCAACGAATTGCGGGAGCGTGTCGAACGGGAATTGCCGACGCTGGCTGAACTGACTTTGCCCCAAGCGCTTAAGGCTGACGAGGCACAGTTGCTGCTTGCACCGGGGGAGGCGTTGGTCGCCTTTGCCGTGGTAGAGCGCAAACTCTACGCATGGCTTGTGACCCGCGATCGAGTCGAATGGACTCGGGTGCCCTATAATTCCGGCGATCAGATAGATCGGCTGGTCTCCGACCTTCGCGTCACACTCGACCTTACGGGGGATGGTCGCCAATCACCTGTCGAGCCCCGCTGCGCGATTACCAGCGACGTGCCTGGCCTGGAAGGGTTTCCCTTCGATTCTTGCAAGGCCAAGGAGCTTTACGATCTAGTCCTGGGCGGGTTCGACCTTTCCGGTGTAGACCATCTGATCGTCGTGCCGGACGGATCGCTGGAGACCATTCCATTCTCAGTGCTGGTGACCGGCTTCAGGGAGAACGGCAGTCCGAAATGGCTCATCGAGGACCGTGCCGTCTCCATGTTGCCCACAACATCGAGCCTGCGAGCACTTCGCCAGAATGGAGCCCTTGGCGGCAAAGGAGAGGCGACGGGACAAAAGCCTTATCTCGGCATTGCCCCGGTCACTTTTGGCAAACAGGGATCTGCCTCACCGCTGCGCGCTACCCTCAATGATCTGCCGGGCACTGCCAGCGAGGTCCGGTTCCTTTCCGGCTTGCTTGGCGGTGGTGAGAACGGGTACATCATTGGAAGCCATGCTACCGAAGCCTTCGTCAAGAGTGCCGTCCTGTCAGACTACCGCGTTCTGAGCTTTGCTACCCATGCGCTGCTGTCGCAGGAAGCCAGGGAGCTTACAGAGGGCAGCATCGGAGAGCCGGCATTGGTGCTTGCCGCCAGCGATGGCGAAGACGGGATGCTTACCGCAAGTGAAGCCGCGGCACTGCGCCTAGACGCCGAATGGGTGCTTCTGTCTGCATGTAACACCGCGAGCGGCAACGGTAAGAATGCGGACGGGCTGTCGGGTCTCGCGCGCGCATTCTTCTTTGCCGGAGCGCGAGCACTTCTGGTGTCGCACTGGTCTATCGATGACGAAGCCGCGTCGGAACTGATGATCGAGACGATCCGGCGCAACGCGGACGACAGCAGACTGGGCAAAGCGCACGCGCTTCGCCAGGCAATGCTGACCGTCATGAACAGGAAATCCGGCTGGCGCCATCCCTTCTTCTGGGCACCGTTCTCAATTGCCGGGGTAGACGCCTTGGAAGGGAAGACAGTCCTTTCCGTCGCCTTGCCAGAGGTTGCGCCCCGATCGCCGATCGGTGAGGCGGGTAGCGGAGCGGTCGGCGAACACGCCGGTGCTGGAGCGATTACTGATTTCCTGAAGGGCAGGGATGACGGCGATCTCACCCCCGCGCCAAAAGAAAACTCCGAAATTGCTGCCACTCCTGTCGATATTCCGAAGTCCGCAACGCCGTCGGCGCCACCTACCCAGCAGACGGTTATTTTCTATGAGGAACGCACCGATACGTCGGAAGGTTCAGCCGCGCCCGGCTCGGTCGCTTGGTCGTTAGTTCAGGAGGCTCCTGGCAAAAGCTTGCCGCTCGAACCGGCAATCCGCGCCGAGGCTGTTATCCCCGGCAAGGACCTGCAGTTGCGCATGACCATCAAGCGCAATGTCGATCATTCGCTGCCTGCCAGCCACACTATTGAGATGATCTTTTTGGCGCCCGAGAATTTTCCCGGCGGTGGCATCGACAACATTCTGCGTGTGGCGTTGAAGGACTCCGAGCCGAAACCAGGCACCCCCCTTAGCGGCATCCCCGGCAAGGTGGCCGACGGCTTCTTCCTCGTGGCGTTGAACGACAGCCAAGCGGAGATGGAGGCCAACCTGACGCTTCTGCGCCAGGGCTGGATCGATATTCCGGTCGTCTACAAGTCCGGGCGCCGGGCACTGTTCACCATGGAAAAGGGTATTCAAGGCGACCGAGTGTTTGACGATGCGTTGAAGGCCTGGGCCGCAGAGAGTGCAGGTCTGGCCACCGCTTCAGGACAGACAGACTCGCAACAGATGATCGGACCGGCCGATTCAGTCCCTCGACCGTCTCCATCTGAAAGCGATGTCGGCGGATGGGGCATGCAAATTGCGTCCGAAACTTCCATGGAGGATGCGAATGCCACTTATTGGGACCTCGCACGTCAATACGGCGTTATACTTGACGGCCGCGGGGTCAGGTTTGACAAGGCTGAGATCGACACAAATTGGGTCGAATATCGCGTCCGCATTCCAACATCGAGCAAAGATGAAGCGCTTGAGCTTTGCAACCGCTATCACGATGCCGGCGGAAACTGCTTCGTTGCAAGGTAAGAGGTTAGAGGAAATGGCGATGCGCTTTCTGTTGGGCATGATGCTTATCCTGTCTTGCCTCACGCACGTTAGAGCCCAAGAGGAACCGATCTCCGAAGTTACTGTCAATATGCTGGTAAAGCGGCTAGCACCGTCGGGGATCAAGCTTCGAGGCGCGCGGGGCATTACCGTCGAGGCCAGAGAAGGACAGGAAGCTCGCATCGATCTTGCTGTCGGATTCGCCTACAATTCGGCGGAGCTGACCGGAGACGCGCGCCAGATGCTTGGCACTGTTGCAGAAGCCTTAGGCGATGATGTTTTACGAAACCACCGCTTCCGCCTGGCGGGCCACACCGACGCCGTAGGTACCCAAGCCTACAACCAACAACTCTCAGAAGCGCGGGCAGAGGCTGTGCGAGCCTATCTAGTTATGGAATTGGGCATCGAGGAATGGAGATTGGAGGCTGTGGGCTTTGGAAAGACGCAGCTCTTGTTTCCCGATGCGCCCAAGGATGGACGCAACCGACGCGTCCAGATCAGCACATTGCAGTGAGTTCGACCAAAACCGTCTTAGTCATTCCATAGTGATATCGAGGGCAAAAAAAGCGGCTCGTCTTCGAGAAGTTGGCGGCCGAAGAGCCTCGGTACCAGAGAAAAGACCATGCCGAAAGCACTTGGTGATTCACGGAGGGGAAAATGAAAAATTGGTTGGCTGTCTTAGCGGCGTGCATCGTGTTCGGAACTAGCGCCATAGGCGTCCACGCTGCCGCTCAGCAAAATGGCGCCTGCGTTGGATACGCCGGCAGCACCGGCGGGTACAAATACGCAGGCGTCAAGTGTTATCTTGATCGCGCACCGGGGGATTACGTCATTCGACACACCGTCAAGGAGCGCGACGACGCAAAGGAGTATCGAAAGCTCTTAGGTCTACCCAAGCGGCCAGTGCGATGCACGCTAACCAGAGGAAGCTCGACGACGTCCGGCGGCATGCTTCATACACGCTACAAGATCGCGAATTGCTGAAAACTCGTTGCACCGTAGGTCTTCCTCGGTGCATGCCTTGTCAAATTGCGTCCGCGCTGTGCGTGGATACTAATGGATATCACATGACCTCCGAGCTCTTTCGCAAATCGAGAAAACGCGTGGTGTCAATGCGTCACGTGTTTGCCGGAGCGGTCAGCCTGACCATATCGACGACCGCAATAGCCGAGCCACTAACCGAAGCAGAATTGGTCGCTTTTAAGGAACAGGTCCAGAAGTGCTGGAACATCCCAACACTGCAGGGTATCGATCCTAAGTCGCTTAGAGTGTCGGTGCAGTTCCAGCTCGATCTGGCCGGCAACCTTAAAGGCAACCCAACGATCATATCGGGCGACGCACAAACTAGCATAGGCCGCGCTGCCGCCGAAACCGCTAGGAGAGCCGTTGTGCGCTGCGCACCCTACAAGCTTCCCAAGGAAAAATATGCGTCCTGGGCGAGTGTAATCGTCCATTTCGATCCAGCTTTGCCGTGAGAGGATAACCTCTCCGGAAATGTTACGTTATTCAAGGCGTGTCATGCGCCACACCAGGGGGAGCAACGATGAGAACGAGTGGATTTTTCGGTTCAGCTTCAAGCGCAAAACTTGGCGGATTGGCGGCTACGTCAATTCTGTTAGTATCATTGGTACAGGGTTGCGTCGCCGCCGTACCGATTATTGCTGCGGAAGGTTACCTTGCAAGTAAGAGCGCAAACAAGCAGGAAGAATACAACCTCGCTGTCGCTAAAATGAGCTGTGTCGAATTGAAGAACGAATACGAAAAAACCGATAGCAAGAATCACGGAATAATTGGAACTGTGTACCAGAATGAAGCTCGCGAGAAGGCAATATTGCGATCAGAAATGCAACGTAGATCATGCCCTCTTCCGTAGGATCATACGGTGCATGAGTGGTCGCGATCGTTATTTGATTGCCCTAAGACCTGACCTTCCTCCAGATTCCTTCAGGCCGGAGATGAAGGGTCTCTGGCACGGCTCTTACCCCCAAGAATCCTATTTCTGGCAGTTCGAGTAGCGATACACGTTGTAGGGGATGAGGAGCTCTTGGTCCGTTGGCTGAAAACCGCTCTGCAATTCAACTTTCAGTCCTTGTTCGCCCAAGCCATAGAACTCGCGGCGGAATGCTATCTGTCTAAGATGAGAGAAAACAACGTAGTGCTCTCCAGCAGGGGTTTCAAACTCCTCATAGCCAACGGAGATATCTTCCGCTCCTTTCGTTGGGAGCACGATTCCGCAGACAACAGCGCCATTTGAGCACGCAAATTCACCAGATACCGTCCATCCCAGCTTCCAGTCGCGGTACTCGGAAAAGCGGACGGTACCGCCTGCGGCACCTGTAGTGAACTCAAACCGATGCTGCGGATGATCCAGTGCCGAATAGAGTCGCTTGTTAATGGCACATTTATCAAAAGGTACTCCTTCTCTGTTCAAAAGAGCAGAGATGGTGTCATCTTGATCATTTATGATCGCCTGTGCCAGGCCTTCTGTTGCCAGAAGCGCTATTATCACGCTTGATGAAAGGATGCAGTTCGGTTTGACCATCTCGATTCCCCAATTGCACGCAGCGCGATCCAATCGGCCAGCTTCGCGTCTGCCTCGCGCTCGGCAACCACGCGGTCTTTCGTCCAACCCTTTTGGACTACGTCAGCGACTCGAGGCAGGCCGTACAGCGCATTGATGCAGCAGTGGTGGCTACACCACAGAAGGGACAAGTTATGTGCCCCGGAGGCGCAGCATTAGAATGAGCTAGCCAAAGGAAACCTATGGCTACCAGTCCGATCGGCGCGGTAGCGAGCCCCAAAATAAACCAGACGACTGGGCTCCGGCCAACGGATCGCGCTAACCAAGACGTAGCAACTGCCTGCAGTAGCCATATGACAAAAAGCAGAAATAGCTGTCCACTCATCGTTGCCCCCAATGACGATTTCAGTAGTCTACACCAGATCTCTCGCGTCCATAAAGGGCAGCTGCTGCGCGTCGGCACGTGCACGTTGCGGATGTTTGACACCTGCACCGCGGGCGGTGCAAGAAAGACTGCCGGCTGGCGTCCGTCGCGTTGCCAAGCCGAACAAATTCTGTATTCCCCTCTACGCCAGGGGATCGGCAGTGGTGGAGGTCGACGGCAAAGGCAACATGATTGAGATCGTCGCTTGGGAGGCGACTCGCTCGTGGTGGGCGTTGCGTTCGACCTTTCTGCGACCTCCTTTCAACAAGTCTTATGAGCACGGCGGAAGTCCTGGGTCGAGCCCGAGCGGATTGTGAAACGCTAGAACGGCCACTACTCCAGGGCGATCAAGACGTACGATGCTGTTGCCTTTCAGCAGACCCCCCCTCTGCGCCTGGCATTGGCGTTCCGGCCGACGCTCTCCTCCGGCCTAGCCGCCATCTTGCCCGCAACGCCTGTAGATAACCGTCTTTGGAGGTCGGCTTGGATCTGATTCCCAGAAGATTTCAAGTTGTGTGCCAACAATATGTGCAGAGAAGAAATAGGTTTCGTCCTCAACGATACCGTAGTCATAGGATAACACTATTCGATCATTTGACTCGCCGATGCTGACAATTAAGGCGTCCGTGTCACTATTGTCATAAAAGTGGCTTTGGTCAAAATATATGTAGTGGTTATCAAATTTGCGTGGCAAAGCTTTCAGGTCGGGCTCGGCAGCCAGCGCGGGACAAAGCGATAGATCCCGCACCCATATGCCAGCCAAAAGAGCTAAATGGTTCTTGGCTCCTCGTAAGCTGGTGCCTGATTTTATCCGCTTTGGCCACAGCACCTGGCCTGATGGCACGAACTCACCGTCGTTCCAAAGATAGTAGTCGCTTCGGTCTGCAACCGGATAGACAGAATTGTCGTTGCGGAAGCCTTCCTCAAATGGGTTGATCACCAACAGTCGACTGTTGGACCGAAACTTTAGCCCAAAACTGAAGATCGGTATTTGTGCAACTGGCGTTCCGGTTTCCAAGTCAAAGAGTAGACCAGTAGAGCACTCCGTGCCGCAGCCAGTCTTCAGGATCGCATATCGATCTGCGAATCGAACCTCGCGGTTATTGACTAGGGCCATGTAGCCGCGCTGGACGTCCTCGAACGTTGCGTCTGGTTGATCTGAAAAATCTCCATAGACCTTCAAAGAGACATAGCGATCCAGTTCCGGCGTGTCGTCGGGCTTCCAACTGAGCGGAGCAATGCGACCCGTCCAGGTATTGGCAGGATAGTTGTCGAAGATGTTATCGGGCCTCAGCCAGACACTTTGGACGAGAGCAACGGCAGACAGCACGACTAGGAGGAATGCAGACAACAGCAAACCTTTGCGCATCCACACCCTCCATCTGCGTTAGTTTCGCCAACCCGCAAAGGATGATATGGATGCCGATCAGATAAGTCGAGCAGGTGGCTCGCGAGCTGCGGGCTGATTGTGAGAACTGAACTCATGCCTATCGTTTGAACCGGGTTCACGGATGATGAAAGGGACACTCAAGATACCGAGCATTTTTGTGGTATTTTTTGTATATTTTGCTTTATGTACTAGCACGATCTGCTATGCACAAAGCGTCGTTTTTACAGAAAGAGGAATATATTTAGAATCTAGACCCGAATCTCACGTACTTATTGGGGAATACGTGAATCTGGAGCATTTGGGTCGGCGTTTTTCTCAGTGCGATGTGACTGCAGAATACTATGATGGAGATGAAGAGGGGGTCTCCACCAAGATCGAGTGTAACGGCGTTTCCGTCTCCGTCGAATTTGATCCAGCTGGTCGTATAGTCGGATTTCACACCTCTGATCGGGGTGCCGCTTTTGAAAACGGCGTTCGTGTCGGAGATCCTTTGGAAGATGCTTTGGGCTCAGAGGCCTTTTGTAATATTTGTCGTGAAGATCACGGCGACTTCTGTCAGAGATCGGAACTGAGTTCCGTCGTATATGATATCGAAATGCGCGCCGATTGTGGCCTTACTGAAAAGAATGTCGTCCAAGGGTGTAGAGGCACACACCTAATTCCCTCATGCGCAACGGTTAGTGGGCTAGGTGTTTGGGAGACGAACTAGCGGTGCGCCCCCGCCATTGCCAGCCGCTAATGTTTGGCTGTCCCGCATAAGTGTGTTCATCCCGTCTATAAAAGGCCGTTGCCGCGAGTGAGCACGTTTCGGACGTTAGACACCTGCCACCTGCCGCCGCGCGAGGTTCTGATGCCGCGTGCCTCCAGCGCAGCCGCAATGCCCCGCAAGCTCGTAATGCCGGCCCGCTGGATGGTGCGGATGATCGGAATGATCTCGCCGGCGAAGCGATCTGCCTGTCCCAGACTAGCCGCGCGTCCCTTTGCTGCGGCCAGCGCCGGCGACCGGTTGCCGAGCCTCGCGCCCTGTGCCTTCCGCGCAGCAAGTGCCGCCTTCGTCCGTTCCGATATCAGCTGGCGCTCCTTCTCGGCGAGTGCGGCATAAAGATGAAGCATGAACGGGTCCGCATCGGCGCCAAGCTCCGCAACGATGAAGGCGACGCGACTGGCCATCAGGCCGGAGATGAAGGCCACGTCGCGCGACAGCCGATCGAGTTTGGCGACAATCACCGGACATCGCGCCTGTCGAGCCGCAGCCAGGGCCTGGGCGAGGTGAGGGCGCCTGTCCAGCGCATCGGAGCCCTTGCCGGTCTCGACGTCGACATGCTCGCCGATCACCTGAAAGCCTTCGGCGTTGGCGAAGTGCTCCACACGCGCGCGCTGCGCCTCGATGCCGAGACCCGATCGGCCCTGCCTTTGCGTGGACACGCGATAGTAGGCGATTGCGCACTGCGACATGGAAACCTCGCTGGTGTTCAGACTGCAAACCACCGTTTGCAGTTTGCTCACAAGGGCAAGAAAGCCAAGTTCGCATGTGCGCCTAGCGCCTATTTCGGTCGTAGAAACTGCGTTTTGCGAATCCCCGAGACCAGACATTGCCCGCCTCAGGCCTGGATGCCTGGATTGCGCCAAGACCGGACGTCAACTCGAGAGCTGCGAGGGTATAGTTGGTGCAAGTTCTTCGTTAGAATTGGCTCTCCCGCATCAGTAGCGCCACGACTGTCCCTGACATGAATGTCAGTGCTGCGATCGATCCGATCGCCGAAGCGAAGCCGAAGAAGTCGGCAATGAGGCCAGCCGACAGCATAGCCGAGGTCGCGCCAGAAGCGATAGACGCTGAGCGAACGTGCCCGCCAAGAAGGGTGCGAGGCATCGGAAACTGCCGCGATCAGACTCGGATAGACCATCGCGGTGCCGATGCCGAGGAGAAGACTTGCAGCCAGCCACCAGGTGAAGTCGCGCGTGAATGCGGTGAGGAAAAGCGCGGCTGCCTGCACCCACATGCCCGCGACGATCAGGCCCTTGCGTCCCCAGCGGTCGCTAAGCGGCCCGGTCACGACCTGAAGCAGGCCCCATACGATCGGATAGGCGGCCTTCAGGATGCCTATGCGCTCGAGGCCAAGACCGTTTGCGGCGAAGAACAGCGGGAAAATGCCCCAACTCATGCCATCGTTGAGATTGTTGACCAGCCCAGCCTGAGAAGCGGCGAAGAGATTGCGGTCGCGGAACGAGGTCAGCGTGAAAATCTCGCGGAATGTCAGCGGCGAGGCTTCCTTCGTATGGTTCGCCATTTCCAGCCGCACGTGGTCGCGCGTGTCGCGCACCAGCAGGATCGACAATACTGTCCCCAGCACCGCATAGCCGACGCCCAGATAGATCGGCACAGGGCGCAGGCCGTACTGTCCCGCGAGATAGCCCGTCACGAAAGCAGTGACGCCCACGGCGAGGTAGCCGGCGAACTCGTTGAGCCCTACCGCGAGGCCGCGTCCCTTCGGGCCGACGAGGTCGATCTTCATGATCACCGTCATCGACCAGGCAAATCCCTGGCTGATGCCGAGCAGCGCATTGGCAGCGATGATCCAGCTCCAGCTCGGCGCCCAGATGATCATGAATGGCACCGGCAGTCCGCAAAGCCAGCCGAGAACAAGCACACGCTTGCACCCCCAGCGGTCAGCGAGTTGGCCCGAGACAAGGTTTGCAAGCGCCTTCACGACGCCGAAGCTGACGATGAAGGAGACGACCAGCGTAGTGGAGGCGATGCCGAACTCTTCGCTGCCGATCAGCGGCACGACGGTGCGCTCGATGCCGACCATGCCGCCGACAAATGCGTTGATCAGCACCAGGAGCGAAAATTGCCGCCAGTTTGCGCCAAGCCCAAGCTTCACCGCCGATGTGGCGGCTGCAACGGTCACTGCACCGGTATCCCGGCATTCGCCGCCCGCGTCTGTGCCGCGCCCGGCGGCGGTGGCGGAATGTCAGCGATCATGGCGGCAACGAACGCCGCCTCGTCCTCGATGCGGAAAGCCTTGTTGAACCGCCGCTCGAAGCCGATCGTCGACGTCGGCTTGCCGCTGAGCGAGCGCCCGCATACGGAGCCGGAAAACGCTCCCGGCAGGACTTCGATATGATCCGGCAATTCACTCAGACGGCGAACGCTTGCAAACAGCGCTCTTGCGCCCTCCTCGGCGCTCGATGCGAGTTCGGTCCGGCCAAGGTCGCCGACCATCAATGTGTGGCCGGTCAGAACAAACCATGGCTCGGCAGCCCGAGTCCTGTCGGTGACGAGCAGCGAGATATGTTCGGGCGTATGGCCGGGCGTGTGCATGGCGGTGACGGCAACGTTGCCGAGTTCGAGCACGTCGCCGTCTTTTACGCGTCGAAACGGAAAACCAGTGTCGGCGCCTTCGAACAGCACATATTCGGCGCCGGACGCATCCGCGAGCGCACGCCCGGCGGAAATGTGATCGGCATGGAGATGGGTATCGATGACGTAGAGAATGCGCATCCCCGTCGTGGCGGCAGCCTCGATATAGGGGGCGATATCGCCAACCGGATCGACGACAGCGGCAGACGCCTTGCCGCCGCAGCCGAAAAGGTAGGACGCCGCGACGGGATTAAAGTGAAGGAATTGCCTGAGTATCATGGGTTAGCTCCAGGAACATGCCCTTGCGAAGCCGAAACCGGAAGGCCTGCCGCCTTCCATTCCGGAAAACCTTCCGCAAGCCGTCGTGCCTTGCGACCGCTGGACTTCAGCGTCTCCACGGCCCGGTCTGCGTAGACGCAGTATGGTCCGCGGCAATAGGCGACGTACTCCTTGGTCTTCGGCAGCTTCCGAAGGCTTTCCTGCAACAGGTCGATGGGTGCGGAGATCGCGCCTTCGATGTGGCCCGCCTCATATTCGTGCGGAGGCCGGGTATCGAGGATCGTCACCTCGCCTGAGCGCGCCATACGCTGCAGATCGTCGAAATTCACGGCATCGCTGTCGGCCCTGCCGACGAAGTGTTCGGCAACAAGCCTGTCGATTTCGGCAAGACGGCGCTCCGCCACCAGCCGCATCGCGCGTGTCAGCTCAAACACCGACTGGTCCGCGAGCCGATAGTAGACGGAGGGCCCGGCCTTGCGGCTCAGCACGAGGCCAGCCTCGCGAAGCGAGATGAGATGTTGTGACGCATTCGCCAGCGAAAGACCGGTCTCCTTGGCTAGAGAGTCGACGGTCCGATCGCTCTGCGCAAGCAGTTCGAGAAACTCGATGCGAGAGGGGTTGGCGATCGCCTTGCCTATACGTGCGAACTGCCCGTAGAGCCGATTCTTAAATTCCCGGTGCTGGCGATCTTTCTTCATACTCAAGAAGTCTATTGAGTAACAGAGTATGCGTCAAATGGAGGGGGCTCGGGTGCAAAGGCGAGTGCGCGGCCAAGTCCGCCAAGGCCATCCCCATTGCAACTTGCATGGTCTGTTCGTTTCGCGACTGCAAGCGCTATGATGGAACAGGATCCGGAATGTAGCCCGAGATCCAGATCACGTTGTCACTACTGCCGGGGGGCACCGATGATGACTGTAGATGACATGCTCTTCGAAGCTCGCGCGATGCTGGCAATACGCGTCGCTCCTACGGAAGCCTATGACGAGATGGAACGAGGCGCACTGCTCGTCGATATTCGGTACCTTGAGCAACGGGTTCGCGACGGCGAGATCCCCAGGGCAGTTCACATTGCGCGCAATGAGTTTGAGTGGCGCTGTGATCCAAGCTCGGCATGGCGGCACCGGATGATCAGGAAAGGAGACTACGAGCGGCGCATAATCGTGATCTGCAACCAAGGCTACCAATCGAGTTTCGCGGCTGCGAACCTCGTGCGCATGGGTCTGAGAAACGCTACTGACGTTGAGGGCGGTATGGAGAACTGGCTCCAGAACGGCCTGCCCATCCGTCCATTTGAGCACAATAAACTGCGCAAACTCCTGCATGTGACTGCTGCACAGATCGCAAACCCGCAAAGCCGCCCGATCCATGGTCGGCCACGTTAAGTCTAGTTGGGCAACGGAGGCTTCATTGCCGCCCATTCGGACCCGCCAGTTGCGTCCGATGCTCAGCGACGGGCGCGAACCGTGCATCATGGGTCAAGATGGCGTCGTTGGCCACGTCCACCTCAGAGTGCGCTTTCGAGGCTTTGCACCGTTTAGCTGACAATCTGGAGACGGCCCTGAAACCGAACTTCTGCTTAAACAACCCACCTCATGTCTCGCATTGGAAAGACGAGTGGCCTTTTCTGCGGCTCCTCGTAGGCAACGCACATCAAGCCAAAAGCATCGGCGCCGTGTGACGACCAGTCATGGTCGGGACCAAGCCCGATGTTGCGGGCCTCATCATGCTTCTCGTGGTACCAGCCAAGAGCATCGAGACCGGGGGAGCAGGGCTCGGCATTGAACCAGATCGCCGGGAACAACCGGCGGCCGGCCTCGACCCGCTTCATGGCTGCGCCCTTGCCCTGATTGGGCACGGTGGTAACGAAGAAACCGGCCGAGCGGATGTGATCCTCGAAGCGAATTGCCGTCACCGCATCCTCCTGCGATCCATCATGCGGCAGGTAGCATTCGGCGTTGCCGTAGTCTTTCGATCGCAGCCATTCGAGATGGGCTCCCAGCGGCTGTCGCACGGCCTCGTAATAGTCGAGCACCCTGATCTCGCGTCCGACGAACTGTGCAATCCAGATCGCGGTGGCGTCCCTGACGCCAATGTCCCAGAACGCCTTGATTGGCATCAACGGATCACGCGCCAGCCTGCCGATGCGGTTTTCCTGTCGGGCGACGGTGAGCGAGGCTGCGTAGTATGCGCCGGAGAGAACGCTTGCATAGTCGCCCTCCCAGATATGGCCGTACTGGTCGGGATCGGTGCGCATGCAATCGCGGCGCTCCTGTTCGAGTTCGGCAGGCAGCCAGGGATTGTCACTCCAGTTGGCGCGCACGACCGTGGCGCCGGTTGGCAACTCCCTGCCGCGCAGCATGACATCGACGGGATCGGTCTTTCTCCTTGGGTTCCACGAGAACCACAGCTCCGAGCCCGGCGCCCGGATGGTGGGACGAAGCAGGGCGAGGGAGGTGGTCGACAGAGTTTGTGCTTCCTCGACCCAGGCACGCTTAAATCCCTCCAGCGACTTGATGGAGTCGGCGGTGTGGTCCTGCATGCCCTGGAAGGTGATCAGCCCGTCGCCAGGCGTCTCGATGACCTCGCGGAACACCCGGAAGCCGTCGGCCTCGCCCAACCGGCAGACGGCAAGTTTGTCTTCGAGCAGTCGCTTTGCCGAATCCTTGAGGCTCTTCTGGACCTCACGGATGCAGACCGATCGCAGGCCAGCCTCGGCGAGGCTGTCCTCGATCAGCAGGCCGGCAAAGAAGTGGGACTTGCCGGAGCCGCGGCCGCCATGCGCGCCCTTGTAGCGGGCGCCGGCCAGCAGCGGCTGGAAGATTTTGGCTGTTTCGATCTGAAGGACGGACAAGTCGCCAGCCGATCTCAGTCTGGCTTGCTTGGGAAGTGGGGTATCGCCCTTGGCGTCTCCCGCTCGGCGGGATCGACGATGATGCGCCTGACGACGCTGATCCTGACCGGATTGTTCTCGACGCCTCCATGTTCGTTGACGATGGTTTCCTTCCAGCCCATTCGCGTCTTTGCCCAGAAGATGGCAGCGGTAACCGACTGCGGGCCGTCGCCGGTCGCCTTCTTGAACAGGCTCTGCGCGACAGCCGAATTGGCTTTCACGTGACCAAGGTCGAGTTCGGAGCGGTAGTGCTTGCGCAACGTCTTCGGATCGATGCCGATCACCCTGGCAATGCCAAGCTCCGGAATGCCGTAACCGGCCATTGCCTCGACCTGGCGGCGCAGGGCGGGATCGGGAGTGTGGACCGGACGGGCCATGTCAGTGCTCCACGACGTTGGGTTCGGAGCGGGATGCCGCGCTACCCGACGGACCACCGCCAATTGACGGTGTTTCTTGCGACGATGCGTCAGCAGCGATCCAGGTGCCGGTCGCGCTGCGCTCGCGTGGAGCACCGCTATTTGACGGAGGTTTTTTATAAGGATGGCGTCCTGCACGGAATGGCCAGAGTGGGCACTTCACCGCCTCGCACAGCCTAACTTCCTGGATCTGGTAGCAGGTACAGTCGAGACATTTGGCGCGAATGGCAGCGAGTGGCCGCATGCGCTCGTGGCCGGCAGCTGTGCAGGCCGCGGCGGAGGGTGGCCAGATGGCGGCGAGTTCGGTCCGGTTCATGGTGTGCTCTCCCGGGAGGGTTTGCCTGTGGTGGCGAAGCGCGACCGCAGCCTTGTCTGGCGAAGAGCCTGCTCGCGAAGGCGGCAGGCTTCGACATGGAGAAAGAGCCGGCGAAGCGCATAGCTGCGGACGAGCGAGGCGCCGGTGAACAGCGCCGCGATGGCTCCATCCTGAACCAGCGTCGTGGTAATTCCGAAGACCGGGAAGATTATCTGCTGGGTGGCCAGCGCGACGAGGAAGCCGGCCACGGCGTTGATGATGGCCTCGGCCAGCGATGCTGTTCGCGACTGGGCGAGCGAAGACGTCATGACTGCGCCTCATGCGCTGCCTGCCGCTCGGCCGCTACCTCGGCAAGGCTGCGGCCATCACCTTTCAGCACAGCCGTCTCGCCGGTGAATGCCTGCCACCGCGTCACCGCGACATCGACATAGGTTGGATCGAGTTCGATGGCGTGGCAGGAGCGCCCTGTCATCTCGGCAGCTATGATCGTGGTGCCGGACCCCGAGAACGGCTCATAGATAGCCTGACCCGGCGAAGAATTGTTCTCGATCGGACGCCGCATGCACTCGACCGGCTTCTGCGTTCCGTGGCCGGTTTCGGACTTGCGATGCGGGATTGCCCAGACCGTCGTTTGCTTGCGATCGCCGTTCCAGTGGCCCTTGCCGCCCTTCCTGACCGCATACCAGCAAGGTTCGTGCTGCCAGTGATAATCACCGCGGCCGATCACCAGCCGGGTCTTGTCCCAGATGATCTGCGAGCGCACGGCAAAGCCGCTTGATTCAAGGCTGGCGGCGACGGTGGATGCGTGCAGTGCGCCATGCCAGACATAGGCGACATCGCCGGGAAACAACGCCCAGGCCGCCCGCCAGTCGGCGCAGTCGTCATTGAGCACTTTGCCTTTGGCGATCTCGCTTCCTGTGCCGAGTTTCTGGCGCCAGGCCGGATCGTAGTTCACGCCATAGGGTGGATCCGTCACCATGAGGTTCGGGCTGACTCCGGCCAGAGCCAGACTGACAGCTTCAGGATCGGTACTGTCGCCGCAGACGAGGCGGTGCTTCCCCATGACCCAGATATCGCCCGCCCGGCTCGCCGCCTCTTTCGGGGTAGCTGGCACCTCGTCCGGGTCGGTCAGCCCGACAGTGCCATGCGACATCAGTGCTGCGATCTCATCCTCGCCAAAGCCGGTGAGCGCCAGGTCGAAGCCGAGGCTCTGCAGATCGCCGAACTCCAGCGCCAGCAGTTCGTCGTCCCAGCCGGCGTTGAGGGCCAGCTTGTTGTCGGCGATAACATAGGCACGCTTCTGCGCCTCGGTGAGGCCATCAAGCTCGATGACAGGCACTTCAGCCATGCCGAGCTTCCTGGCTGCCAGCAGCCGTCCGTGGCCAGCGATGATGCCATTCTCTCCGTCGACCAGAATGGGATTGGTCCAGCCGAACTCCCGGATCGAGGCGGCGATCTCGGCAATCTGGCGATCGGAGTGGGTCCTGGCATTGCGTGCATAGGGGATCAGCTCCGACAGCGGCCGGTATTCGATCGTCAAAGGCAGGGCGCCGGACAGCGAGGAGGGGGCGCGTGATCGGCTCGGCGAGACCAAATCAGGAAAAGAATTCGTCGTCATCGTTGGAGACCTCCCAGGGTTTTGGTCCGAGGGGGCGGGTGGTGACCCTGCTGCGCGATGACGGCGACAGGCCAAGCTCGGCCGCGAACTTGTGCATCAGTTCGACCGACTTGTTGGAGATCGCCAGCCAGGGCGATGGCTGGACATAGCCGGCAGGTGTCTTCAGCAGCGTCGGCGTCTCCTTCAACCGACGCTCTGCCTCCACCCAGCGGCCGTAGCTTGCACAATAGGCGGCGAGTACCGAGCGATCGAGCCGGGTGAGAATGCCAAGCTGGTGAAGCTCATGCGCCAGCCGCTTCCACTCCGCCTTGGCGGAGGGCTGCAGATGCGCCGGGCAGGTAGGCAGGTCTGATACGGGTTTTGGCTCGCGATGGTTGAGCGGCCGTTTGCCGGGATTGCCCATCACCATCTTCAACGCCGTCGCCATCGGCTTGCGACCTCGCATCAGAACCACCCTTCAACTGCGCAGTTGGTCGAGTGATCGGCGCCCCGAATGAGCCCGACGGGAAAGCAGCAACCCCGGAATTCTGCGCCAAGCGCCGTTTGCGTCATTGCCTGGACCCCCCAGCCAAATTCGCGGATGTGTAAGAAGAGGGGCAGCACCGGTCTCAACATCGATCCCTCCAGACTTCTGACCGCCCCCCGGGGGGGGGGCATCGGCGCGGTTCATGCAGGAAGTATAACCGCTAAGCTAAGCCACTGATAGAATGACATTTACCGTCATTCCTACGCAGGCTTGCGCAACGCCACGAACCGAGGCGGTTAGAACGGGCAGAGCGTCGCATCCGTGCTGGTAACGCCAAATTCGAGATCCGTTCATGACGCCCTCTTTCGAGCTTCAAGCAGAACGTCATTCCAGTCGCTGCCTGTCCGCAAAGGCAGCTCTACGCTGACGATGAGTCCCCTGGCCTTCAAACGCCTGGCCAGGAGGTAAGCAGCGGACTGGCCGGTGAAGCTGGCATCAGTGTCGCCGAAGACGATGACCAGGCGGACCTCGTTCGGCGGGTTCCAGTCCTGCAGCAGACCGCTGGTCAGGGCGGCCCAGACAGGCACGTTGAACAGGGCCGAGGCAGACAGCGCTGTCTCGATGCCTTCGGCGATTCCGAGCGTGTCGCCGTGCGGCATCAGCCGGACGGCGCCACCCGCGGGCATTGCGCCCAGCATCTTGCGCGGCGATGGCATGTCGGCCTTGCGACCGGCAGCATCGAGATACGTCCGGTGAAGCGCGAACCCCGGTCCTTCGGCATTCGCATCATCTGCCGGTTCAAAACGGGCCAGCAACAGAGGGTGCCAGGACGGCTTCGTCCCCGGGTCGGCATAGCGCTCATCGGAAGAGAAGCGAAGGCACGCCGGGAATTGCGTGATGCCCGTGCGGTCATTCAGATATCGGCCAGCAGGATCGTCCAGCGTGATAGGGCGCGATCGGGACCACAGGGCTTTCAGTTCCTCCAGCCGGTGGCCGTCATTCGAACCGCCGCCGGTTTGAGGCTGCCGCGCCGGCGCCTCTCCCAGATGCTGCTCGATGAGTGCTGCTGTCTGCCTGAAGTCCAGCCTGTGCAGGCGCTTGACCAGTTCGATGCCGTCGCCGGGACCGCACTGGGAACAGAAGAAGCTGCCGGTGCCGGCCTTGTCGTCGAAGCGGAAGCGGTCCTTTCCGCCGCAGACCGGGCAGGGTCCGTGCCTATTGCGCAGAGCTTTCGATGGGACGCCGATGGCGGGAAGGATGCTGTGCCAGCGGCCGCGCGCACGCTCCCTGAGAGGTTCACGCAGCATTGGCCTGGCCTCCACGCTGTCTGCCCTTGGCAAAGGCGATCTGCCGCGACTTGATCCACCCGAGGAAGGTGATATCGGGCGGTACAAGACGATCGGCCAGTCCACGCGGCCAGACGCCGAACCGCTCCCTGAACTTGTGCGCGACGTAGCCCGCATTGTAACCGCGCTCTCGCTGGTAGGCCAAAAGCATCCCGTAGAAGGTCTGCTTCTGGTCGTGCGTCGGTTCGGCCTTCCTGCTCCCGCTGATGGCGACGAGTTGTCCATCGCGTTCCAGGATCGCGGATTGCCGCTCCGGTGCGAACCCGCACGACGGGCAGGCGTGCACGCCGGCCGGCTTGAGCCTAGAGCACGAGGGGCATTCCCGGGGCAGCGGCGTCGCCCTTTCTCGACCTTTCGCCCTGGCGCGGACGGATCGGCCGTTGTCTAGCGTGTCGTGGTGGATGTCGGTGGGGAAGCCCAGGCGCAGCGTGGTATCGGAATGATCGAGCACGATGCAGTCATCCTTGCCGACCGCCGTACGCAGGCCGCGGCCAATGATCTGTACGAACAGCATTTCTGATTTGGTGGGCCGTACCAGCGATATGCAGCGCACATCCCAGTCGATGCCGGTCGTCAGGCAGCCGACGTTGCAGACCACCTTGATCTGGCCATGGTGAAGCCGGCGGCCGATCGCCTGCCGCTCCTCTCGTGGCGTCTTGGCGTCGACATAGCCGGTGGGAACGCCGGCGGCCTCGAACTCCTCGGCAAGCCTACGGGCATGCGCGCGATCCACCGCAAACAGAAGCGTGGGCCGGTCCTCTCCGTGGGCCAGCCAGGTGGATACGGCGTTCGCAACCAGCGTCGGCTGGTTCATGGCAAGCGCGAGGTCGTCCTCGCGGAAGTCGCCGGCGACGGTCCTCACCTTTGACAGGTCGGGATGGCAGGGCGCAAAGACCCGGAAAGGGGACAGGAAGCCCTGCTCGATCAGATCCGGAAGTCTCGCTCCGACGATCAGATCGTCATAATCCTGCCCCAGCCCCCGCGACCACGGCGTCGCCGACAGTCCGATGAAGGGAACTTCCGCCCATTCGGGCCGGCGCATCCAATCGCTTACAAAGCGAAAGCGGAGATGTGCCTCGTCAATCAGCACCAGGTCGGCGACGGGAAGCTTGCGCCGCTGCAGCGTCTGAACCGATGCGACCTGGACGGGTTGCGCAGCATCGGTTGCAGGATGCTGGCCCTGCATCACTCCAACGCAGGAGATGCCTTGCCTGACAAACTTCTCGACGGTCTGATCGATCAGGGATATCGCCGGGACACAGAAGATCACGCGCCTGTTTCGGGCGCGAGCCGCCTCGATGATGGTGGCGGCGAGGATCGTCTTGCCAAAGCCGGTCACCGCCTGAAGCATCGGCCGCTTCCTGCCGGACTTCAGGGACTCGCGCAGCAGCGCCATGGCTTCGATCTGATGGGGATGAAGGGTGTAGCTCATGCCGCATCCTCCCTGTTCGCCGAAGCGCCGACGACTAGGGTGATAGCGGGGCGCGCCTGAGCCAAACCGTCATAGGTTGGCTTTTCCTCTTTCTGGATAGGGAGGTGTTTATCCCTCTTTATTCGTTCGCAACGGTTGCGAGTTGCAGACGCAGAATTTGCGAGTTGCAACGCGTCCATCGACCCCTTGCGGCGGAGCCACTTGAGGCCCTGCCTGGCATCGAGGATTGCGGCGCGCGTCAGCCGGAATTCCCGGTGTACCGCAAGCGAGATCATGTCCGATGTCCGCCCATTCCGGCCGAGGCTTCGGCGCCGCCGATCGATCAGGCCCAGCTGCTGCAAGATCTGCAACGACTGCCAGACGGTCCGCTGCGACAGTCCGGTGGACTGGGCGATTGTGTGCTGAGACGGCCAGGCGTTGATGCCGTCCCGCGACACGCTGGCGATCTCAGTCAGCACCGCCTTCAGCGCGCCGTTGGGCACAAGCTGGCGACGCGCCCATTTGAGTGCCGAGCTGCTCATGGCGCCACGCCCTCCATGATCTGATGGAAGACATCGATCAGATGCGACAGGCGGGTGCAGAGGGCGGCTCGCTCGCGCGGCGGACATTGGGCGATGACTGCGGCTGCGGACAGGACGCCGAGTTCATCCAGCAGGGCGATCAGAAGCTCGTGCGGGTCTGTCGCCGGCGGCGCGGCTTCCGACCCCGGAGGGACGGCCTGGGTGCGCGTCGAGACGCCGCGTTTTGGAGCCGAAGCGCGTGCGGTACGCCGTTGCGCAAGATCGCGCCGGGCCGCCGTCACCTGATCGTTCGGGGACAAGGTCTTCAGCTTGTCGAGATAGGCGCCGGTCTCGAGATGGGTCCCGCGCACGAGATCCAACACTTCCGCGATGACCCTGGCGCCGCGTTCGGCGTTGCGCCGGATTGCCCGCTCCGACTGCCCTGTCGCGATCGCCGTTTCTGCCGCAAACGAGCAACTGGCCAACTTGGCCACTTGCTCCGGCCGGCGGTCGCCGCCATGCCGGGTCTCGGGGTGCAACGCCTCGTGGATCGCCTTGCGCCGGGCCGTCTGCCGCGCCCGGTCGACGGCAGACAATTCTGACCGGCAGAGGTTCTCGTCGATCATCGCCATCTCGGCGTGGAGATCGTCGTCGACCACCTCCGTCACCAGGATTTCGGATTCGCCCAGAAGCTCAAATGCGGCCAGGCGATGGGAGCCTGCGACGAGTTCGTACTGATCGCCAACAAGCCGGACGTTGATGGGACAGCGAAGCCCGATCTCCCTAATGCTGTCGGCCAAGCTGGCGACCGCTGCTTTGTCTATGGCGCGAGCGTCGGGCCGGCGCCGAATGTCACTCAGAGATAGGTAGCGCACGACACTCATCTTCCTGCACCCTTCAAGCGCCGGGGGGAGGCCCCAAGTGATGGAGCGTGGAAAAACAGAGCAGCGCCGTCGCTCCGGATGGGCCGGCGGCGCCTCGCGATCGCCAGGTAGGAGAAGTTATTCGGGCCGATGCGTCGCTGGACAAGGTCGACCGTGGCTGCGGCCGCGGCGCTAAAAGCCTGATCTCTGAGATCGCAAAGTTGTTGGCGCTGAGGTTCGGGGAACTCCGACAGTTCGGGGTCGGCGTCGACCGCAAGATTGCCAAGGTGGTACTCAAGCG
The DNA here is from genome assembly GCF_040049215.1 of Mesorhizobium sp. KR9-304. Lineage (NCBI taxonomy): Bacteria > Pseudomonadati > Pseudomonadota > Alphaproteobacteria > Hyphomicrobiales > Phyllobacteriaceae > Mesorhizobium > Mesorhizobium sp. KR9-304. Next base: position 42,011 of record NZ_JBDZDN010000009.1, read on the forward strand.
TCGAGCCCGGGGTGGCGCCCCGCACCCAGGCATCGAACTCCGGGCAGGAGACGCGCCCATTCTTCTGGTGGTCATTCATCTGAGCGGGCTCCATGCGGGCCGTCGCCCGGCCCAAACCGGGCGTAACGCGACCAGACGATGAGTGCCTTACGAACTTCTTCTCACCTACTCGCCGGCGAACAGCCGGGTATCGCCGCGCAAAGAAAATTGTTGCCACTGGCGCCTGCGTGATGCGGCGAAGAAGATAGAAGCTGTGCAGCGATGCGAGTTCGGAAGACATCAACGACGCTCCCCCACGATCCTGCGGAGCACCTTGGCTTCGAACCGCTCGATATCCTCCAGGCGGTAAACCACCCGGCCCATGATCTTCAGATAATCAGGCCCCTGTCGAAGCCATCGCCACCTTTCCAGGGTCCTCGGGCTGAGGCTCCATCGGCGCGAGAGTTCGACCTGGTTGAGGTGCTTGACCACCATGGCTCATCCTTTCTCTGGTCTCGATCTGGCCGGTGCCCGGTGGGCCGGCTGATGAGCGAAGGATGACGCGTGGATGGCCGTGCCTATATGGATGGCGCGGATTTCTTTTGTTTACGGAACGGGCTTCGCGAGCCCTGGTTCTCCGGGCCAAGGCTGCGTGAATTGTTCCGTCGGACAGAAGTCTTTGTTACGCGCCTGCACTATGCGTGCCGAGATCCGCTCTCGCGACCTCTCGCAGTTCTGGCGGGAGTCGGTAGCCCTTCCCGTATTGGTTCTCGATGAAGCCGTTCGGGAATACGATTCCCTGATCGACCGCCAAGCGCTCCTCTACCAGCCCTCGGAGTTTCGTCACCCGGGCGCGCAAGGTGGGCTCCAGCATCTCGAGGTGATCCGCGAGGTCGGGAGAGTAGAAGTAGGGTACATCCTTACACTCGGCCTTGGCTTCGCGGTGGTTCGGCAGCAGCGCCTCGATCAGCCTGTAGTAGGCCCCGTCCACGTAGAAGCCGCCTCGAAACCAAATGCGGCCGGCAGCCTTGTCGACGGCAAAATCACAAACCGGCGCGTCCAGCCGGTCGAGAGAAGCTGCAACATCGTCGCAGCAATCGGGCACCAGCGGAGCCTCGATCCGGTCCCGGCTGACGCACAGGCGTAGAATTGCGCCGCGCGGAAGCCGATCATGCACCATCGCCTGGCTGTGCACTTTCGCCCCGGCCTCGAGCACGCCGTTGACGCCGTCGGCGTGACGCCTGATCATAGCCCAGGCTTGTTCCAATACATCATCGGCCGCCATGTCTGGCACGTGGTGAACCACCGTATAGATGTCAGGATGATCTCGCTTGAACCGATCCTGGTCCGATGCCGAGATGTCCCGACAGAATTTCACATAGGCGACGGCCATGCGGATGTCCTCATCCGCGACTCTCGCGCCGGTCAGCAGATCGACGGCGTAGCCTTCAGCAGGATCCAGAGCTTCGGCGCCGGACGCAAGCACCGCAAAACGGCGGTCGATGCATTGCGAACAGACGCCACAATGACGAACCTCGGTGGTCCAGCCCATCGGATGGACGCAACTCGCCGCTCTCGAGAGAGAGGCACCGAAGCCAGCCGCCACGATCTTGTCCACTACCTCCTTCTTCGTCAGCCACAGATAGGGTGTGGAGATAGTGAACTTGCTCCCAGCCAGCAGCGAAAAGATGCGCTCGAAGCCGCGCATCACCTGCGGATGCGTTGTCCGCGTTGCGCGAGCGCCGAGCACGTCTTTTGCGATGGGGAGATTAAGGCTGACGACGCCATTCTCATAGAAGGTGAGCCCATTCTTGCCGAGCATCCTGGCGATGACGAAGGCGAGGCTGGCAAACAGGAACGAGCGCGAACGCTGCGTCGATTCAGTTGGGTCGACACCCGTGTTGGTGACGTTGACGGGGATATGCATCAGGCGGGAGGCGTAACCAGCCTGCACAAAATGACTGATCAGAGCCTTCTGAACTGCCAGCACTTTGCCCGCGGAATGGTGCCCGACGAGCACGGTTCTGCGGCCTTCGCACACGATGCTGTCGGTCGCACCAGCAAACGAGTCGAGCCCGCCCGAGAAAAGCGCGATCTCATCTGCGTCAAATGCACCCTCGGAAAGCTCGGAAAAGTAGAGTGCGGCCTCGGCAAGCGGCGCTTCGGCCGCGATGAACTCGAACTCATAGGCGTCATCGGAAAGGAAGCCCAGCGTCGCCTCCAACTCCTGACGCAATTCGGCGCTCGACCAGACATCCAGACAGCGGACGGGAATGACGAAGAGCAGGTCTCGTCTCCAGTCGGTCCCAGCGTTCCGGAGCTTCTCGCCGCCGCGTTGTGCCCGCTGATCGCCGCAATAGACATAGGCGGCGATCTCCAGCAGATCGAGCAGAAGATCAGGCACATTGCTGACCATGGCCCGACTGATGTCGGCGATCCGCAGGTTCACTGTGCGCTTGCCCTGGATATCCATCGTCTTGCGGACCACGTCCTGTTTAACCGGGGGAACCTCGATGCTGCCGCAGATGAATTCGAACCGCTTCATGCTGCCTGGCCTCGGATCGAGAGTTCGCGCCGCACCTTCTTGAAGGCGTAGGCCGCAAACGCCGCGGCATCCTCGCGCTTCAATTTCTTGTCCAGATGATAGCGGTTCTTGCCAATCCAGCCCTTGGCATAGGCCCGCATAATCATTGTCGTCTCGCGGCAGTGGCGGCGCAGCGCGCTCTCGAAATAGCTCGTGTCCGCCACCGAACGGATGCTGCTGCCGTTGCCGATGTGTCGCGGAATTTCCCGGTCGAGAAAGTACTGGAGATGGCCATCCAGAATGTTGGTGAAGAAGCTCTGCGCGAGCTCGCCGAAGCGTTCCGTCGAGGCGAAAGTTGCCAGGGTCGTCCTCTGGTCCTCCACGGAAGCCTTCCACAGAGCTGGTCCTCGCTCCACCGCAAGTCCTGCCAGAGCCGACATAGCGGCATTGCGTGCAAGCACACTGAAATCGGTCACCCGCCTGCCACCGACACGCCGGGCACGGTCCGCAGCCTCGCTGAAGGCGGCAAGGATGTCTGTCATCGTCGGGTCGGGCGACACGCGCAGGCCCAGCGGCCTGAGGGCGGCCGCAAAGTCGCGCTCCTGTGCGGCGAGCGGAATGTTCAGTAGGAGCCACATCGATTCCACGAAGGCTGGATCGGTCACCGCATGGGCAAGCGATTTGTCCGCGGCGTCCTCGACCGCTTTTGCCAGCGAGGCGATCCGGATGTCGCGTTCATCAAGAAGCGCGACGACTTCGCTCCATTTGCGCGTGGCGTGCGGCAGATTCAGTCGGATGTGCCCCATCGTTCCCCCGGAAGTATGGCGGGGCCATTACACGCGGTCCTGTACTGTCGGGAAAATCACGCCTTGCGGATTGGCTAACGCGTGGTTGCGGGCGCGGGGGCAATTTTCGCTATTCTGCGCGCCGCTCACTTCTTGCGCGACGCACCTCCTTTGATTTCCGCACCTTCTGGTGGACTGACCACGGTTGGACGTAATCAACCCTGCATGACGCTCCGTCACCCTGAAACATGGCCGCGCCGCGGGCCTAACCCGATCTCCACTGACAGGCTGTCGCCCGCCGAACGGCGCAGCGAGCTAGTTGAGCTGCTCGCACTTGGCCTGGTTCGGCTTCGCGCGCGTCAGTCAAGCGAACTATCTGCCCGTCCGGAGAATGGTTTGCTGGACTGTTCGGCCGACCGGAGCGGTCATGCAACCGAGCGGAGAAACGCATGACCTCGTCCGATCCCATCCCGGCGCGCCTGGCGGCGCTGAAGACAAGCCCGACGACAGACCTGAAGCAGCAGTGGCGCGACCTCTTCGACAGCGAGCCGCCACCTTTCAACCGCCGCTATCTCGAAAGCCGACTTGCGTACCGTATTCAGGAACTCGCCTATGGGGGACTGAAGCCGGAAACCATCCGGCGGCTCGAACGACTGGGTGAGGAACTGGACGGCGGCAACGTCGCGGTCCGTCGCATCCGCGCCGACCGCGACAGGCCTATCACCGGCACGCGCCTCCTGCGCGAGTGGCAGGGCGTCGAGCAGATCGTCACCGTGACGGCCGCCGGCTTCGAATGGCAGGGGCGGCCCTACAAGTCGCTGTCGGCCATCGCCCGTGCCATCACCGGCACGCGCTGGAACGGCTGGGTGTTCTTCGGCCTCAGGAACCACCGCAGGGGAGGGGCATGACGATGCCCGTCGAGAAGCCTAAGATCGTGCGCAAGCTCCGCTGCGCCGTCTACACCCGGAAATCCTCGGAGGAGGGGCTGGAGCAGGAGTTCAATTCCCTGCACGCGCAGCGGGAGGCCTGCGAGGCCTATATCGCCAGCCAGCGCTCGGAAGGCTGGGTGCTGGTCCGCGACCAGTACGACGACGGCGGCATTTCCGGCGGCACGCTGGAGCGCCCGGCGCTGCAGCGACTGCTCGCCGACATCGATGACGGTCTCGTCGATGTCGTGGTGGTCTACAAAATCGACCGGCTCAGCCGTTCGTTGATGGATTTTGCCAGGCTGGTCGAGGTGTTCGACCGCAACGGCGTGACGTTTGTCTCGGTCACCCAATCCTTCAACACGACCACGTCGATGGGGCGTCTCACGCTGAATATTCTGCTTTCCTTCGCCCAGTTCGAGCGTGAGGTGACGGCCGAACGCATCCGCGACAAGTTCCGCGCCTCCCGGATGAAGGGCATGTGGATGGGCGGGGTACCGCCTCTGGGCTACCGGGTCGACAACCGCAAGCTGGTGGTAGACGAGGAAAACGCCGAGCACGTCCGCTGGATCTTTGCCCGCTTTCTGGAGATCGGTTCCGGAACGGTGCTGGCGCGCGCGGCAGCGGATAGGGGCATGAAAACGCTGCATGGAAACCGGATCGACAAGAAGTATGTCTACCGGATGCTGAACAACCGCGCCTATATCGGCGAGGCAGTCCACAAGGGCGACAGCTATCCGGGAGAGCACGACGCCATCATCGAGCGGGAGGTTTGGGACAAGGTTCACGCCATCCTACGGGAGAGCCCGCGCAAGCGCGCAGCCCGCACCCGCGCAGACACGCCGGCGCTGCTGAAGGGGCTGCTCTTCGGTCCCGACGGCGCGGCGTTCTCGCCGACGCATACCAGGGAGGGTGGGCGGCTCTACCGCTATTATGTCAGCCAGACAGTGCTGAAGCATGGCGCGGGGTCCTGTCCGATCGGCCGCGTAGCGGCGGGAGACATGGAGGCGGCTGTCGTCCACCAACTGCGCGCTGTCTTCCGGCAGCCGGAGGTTGTCGCCGGAACATGGAAGTCGGCTCGGAGACAAGACAGCGACACCACCGAGGCCGACGTTCGTGAAGCGCTTCTGCAGCTCGATCCGCTGTGGGACGAACTTTTTCCCGCCGAACAGGCAAGGATCGTGGCGCTGCTGGTGGAACGCGTCGACATCGGCGCCGCCGGCCTGATCCTCCGACTTCGCATCGACGGTCTCGGTGGTCTTGCGAGTGAGATGCGGCCCAAGGACCTGGAGCTGGCCGCATGAGCCGCGCCACGCCGATCGCGGAGACCGTGACGCTGCACGTCCCGTTCCGCCTGATGAAGCGCGGCGGCCGGAAAGAGATGCACGTGCCCGATGGCGCCGCGCGGTCGCAGCGCACCGACAGCACGCTCATCAAGGCGCTGGCGCGCGCGTACCGCTGGAAACAAATGCTGGAGTCAGGCGACTTCGCCACCATCGCCGATCTAGCCAGGCACGAAGGCATCGCGCCGTCCTACCTGACCCGCATTCTGCGGCTGACGTTCCTAGCCCCGGATATTATCGAGGCCGTCCTCGAGGCGCATACCATGTCTATCACGGCGGAGGAATTGCGCACCGGCATCGACGATGACTGGGACGTCCAGCGGCGCACGATGGGGCGCAGTCAATGACGGTTCCGACCGTATCCTGATTGACCGCATACTGGCAGTTGTGCTCCTCGCCACGACCGCATAGGCCGCTCCAAAGCCATCTAGCGTAGGGCCAGGGCGGCGGTCATATATCACGGGCGCTTGATGCCATGCACGTCAGCCGCAAGGTCGAGCATCTCGCCGACGACGTCGTCAATCTGGTCAGCGCAAGCGCAAATTTCGCGCAGGGTCAGGGCTTCACACTTAAGGAAATAGACCTCGTCCGGCTTTCGGTATCGCAAGCGGTTAAAAACATATGTCGCCTCAGGCGCATCGGAATAATCGGCTAGGCCACCATGCGCGATGGTGTTTCGAACATCATTCATGCGGGCGATTTCGGACAGCAGTCGGCTGGCACGGTCCCGCCATTTCCCGAGGGTTTCCAACTTGTCGAACGCCAACTTGAGCGAGTTTATTTTGTCCCCTGTCTGATAGGGCATTTTGGCGATCAAGTTTGCACGGCGCGCTGGCATGAAAACTTTCATCAGCAGGTAATCCAACTGATGATCGAGAAGCGCGAATTGAACCAACAGGTGGCCCGCAGGAATCTCTAGCTGCGTGACCGCCTGAGCCGTCACCTTCCATTCGTACAGGCCGGGTAAAGTCACTTCCGCAGCCTCACCCCGCCGGTGCCGCCGTTCTCTGCGATGAACTCGACGCCGGCACCGGCGAGCGTCTGCTTAATGCGTTGCAGCGTGGCAAATTGAGGGGCGCGCGTATTGGCTTCAAATCGATGGACGGTTTTCGGCGCACTCTCAGATTCCAGCGCCAGCCGCTCTTTCGTCCAGTTCAGCAATGCTCGTGCTTCCCGGCATTGTGCCGCAGATAACGCCATTGGCGCCCCCCAGATCACCGCAGACGACGACAATCACCCAAGTCGCGGAGACGAGCAAGCGGCCTTCCCAGAAGCGGACACCCGCCGTGCGAGTTCCGCTGCGATCGGTCTCCCTGCACAACGACGCGAACAACGATGCGAAGCGCAGATTAATCTCTAGCTGGCGCGGACTGCTAAGTTGTCAGCCCTGCCTTGCGAAGCCCATCCAAAAGCAGTCCGAATGCAGCGGGGTCTTTCGTTTGAAATTCATTGGCCCAGTACCTGCGCCATCCGTCCGAATCGTCAACTTTCGGCGCCCACGGCAGCTCGCCAGCGTGTTTGAGGAAAATATCCCGCAGTGAGCGCGCCTGATCTGTGCGGCCGAGTTGAGCATATGTGGCGGCCGCCCACGCGTAGAAGGCCATACGGGGGCGCAGGATTCGGCTGAATGCCACAATCGCTTCCTGATAGTCGCCGGCTAGGTATTCGGCAACGAGGCGTGCCTCCAGGCAACTGTCTGCAACGACTGGGCTACGTCGCAATGCCTCGTTGGAGCTCGCGACCGCATGCGCCAGATCGCCGGAACATGCGGAAAGCCAGCCGACGACACAGTAGTTGTAATAGTCGTTGGGGTTCAGTGCCAAGGCGATTTCCACCTGTATTCGAGCGAGGTCTAAGTCACCTTTCACATGCAGATAACTCCACGCCAATTCCAAGTGCGTTCGGCTGTCGTGCGGATCAAGCTCGACGGCTTTCCGGCTAAGCTCGAAAATTCGTTCTGCAGCAGCTTCCCGAGACGCTGTCCAGGGAGACTCATGTTCCGCATAGAAGGACTCCGCCAGCTCGACATAGGCGGAGGCATAGCCCGGATCCAGTTCGATCGCCCTTTCGAAGTGGCGCCTCGCCTGCAACACCTCTTCCATAGACGTGCCGTTGTTCAGAACGTACTTGCCACGCAGCCAGTGGTCGTAGGCAGAAAAACTTTCGGCTGGCCGCTGCAGGTTTCGCGACCGCTCGGCTCCCTCGACGTGCTGTGGCAGGCTCGCGACGATTCTCTGCACGATGTCGTCCTGAACACCGAATATGTCTCCGATGTCCCGGTCGAAGCGCTCGGCCCATAGATGCTTGCCCGTTTCGGTTTCGACAAGCTGCGCCGTAACGCGGACACGCTCAGCTGCGCGCCGTACGCTGCCCTCAACGATGTATTGGGCGGCCAATTCAAGCCCAATATCCCGCACGTTCTCGGGCCGTCCCTTGTAAACAAAGGACGACTTCCGTGAGATCACGCAGAGCGATCGAAACCGGCCGAGCCCCGTGATGATGTCTTCCGCGACTCCGTCTGCGAAGTACTCGTATTCCGCGTCGCTGCTCATATTGACGAAGGGCAGAACGGCAATGGACGCTCTGGGCAGAGAAAACACTTCCGCAGTTGTCACAGATGGCTTGGGGCCCGCGTATTTATAGCCGCGACCATGGACAGTCACGATCATCTCGGCCGGCAGCAGTTTTCGCAGCGCCGAAACGTGGACCTGGAGCGTGTTCTCCTCCACCACGAGGCCCGGCCAGACCGTCTCGAAAAGTTCGGTCTTGCCGATCACCTCGTCCGGTTTCTCCAAAAGCATAGCGAGGATGTCGAAGGAGCGCGCCGAAAGCTCCACCGGACCGCCCGGGCCTAGCAGCAGCCGTTCGGAGCGTTTCAGCCGAAAGTTCCCGAAA
>NZ_JBDZDN010000010.1:0-26289 GCF_040049215.1 Mesorhizobium sp. KR9-304
TTTCGATCCTGGTAACTCGCACCGTGGCGAGGCCCGGTTCAACAGCACCGGTCACAATCGGGTCAACGCCGGCATCGCCTTCATGCGAAACGCAACGTCCGATCGCAGGCTGACCTTCGTGGCTCATCCTCCGCAACGTGTCCGGCAAGGCCGCACGACAGGCTTCAATCGTGGCATAGGCTTCGGGGAGCCGCATCTCATGGCATTGACGCGCATCCGGGGAGCAAGCCAACAGCACCAGCACGGCGGTAGTGATCGGGTCCAACATGGGCCGGCAACGGCGGGCGACCGGAAGAGGTTCCCGCGCGCCCTTACGTGTTGTCATGTGACTGCGCTATTTTTGCGCCTGAATAGCGTACCTTTGGTGCCGGTTGACGCAGCGCGTCGCTGTGCGGTTTTTCGTCTCCGATGTGCGGTTGGGGTCGTGCGACGCTATCGGCTAGAAGCGTAAAATTTTAGCCCTTACCTATACTGCTCTGAAATGGTCGTCCCGCATGCTGCGCTGGTTTGGCTTGGGGAATGAGCGATGTTCAGGCGTTTCTGGCGCTCGGAGTCTGGCAACTTCGCGATCATCACGGCAATCACGTCCATCCCGCTTTTGGCAGGGGTGGCTGCCGCGGTGGATTATACCCATGCTCTCAACAAAGGCGGCCAGCTTCAGAATTCGCTCGATGCCTCTGCATTGGCGATCGCCACCGCATATCACCTCGGAATGTCGGATGAAGAATTAACTGAACTAGGGCGGGACTATTACAAGCGCAACATGGTCGGCATCCTCAACGAGGGTGCGGAATTTCCGTTCGAGTATGATGACGAGTTGAGCAGCGACCTCACCGCCATCGCCAGTTCCGAAGGAAATGAGGACTTCATAATCGCCCGCTCGGCCCTCCGGCATACTGGTTTGGTGGGCGGCATCAGCTGGCCGTTGAAAAAGCGCAGCGTTGTGAAAATCAAACGCGGGCCGCTTGCCTGTGTCCTGGCCCTCGACCCAGCCGCTTCCGCGGCCGTGAAGTTCCAGGGATCGACGGATATCACGCTGGAGGGCTGCGTCATCGCCTCGAACTCCAAATCGGACAGTGCGATTTCCCGGGGCGGCTCAGCGTTGCTGACGGCCGCGTGCACGAATTCTGTAGGCGGCACAAGCGGCATCAAGACCAGTTCGAATGTTCACCTCGACTGCAGCACTCCGATGGAGAACCAGTATCCCTCATTCGACCCGTTGGCTGGGGTTGTCCCCCCCACCTATACGGGCTGCAAGAATGTGACAGGTGGCAAGACCAAGACGCTCTCACCTGGCACCTATTGCAATCAGAAGCTCTCCGGGGACATCACGCTGGAGCCCGGTTCCTATATTCTCCGTGGTGGCAGCGTGGATCTGAACGGAAACGGCGTTCTTAAAGGCGCGGGCGTAACCGTCTTCCTGATGGAGGATGCGCAATTCAGCATCAACGGCAATGAAGTGGTGCAGCTCACGCCGCCGACCTCCGGGCCTTACGCAGGTATCGTGATCTACCAGGAGAAGAGCAACACCAACACGGTCTCGATAAACGGAACGTCGGACTCCTATGTGAGCGGCTTCATCTACGCGCCCGGTGCTCACGTCTTCTATGCGGGAAATTCCGTGTCAACGACCCAGTCCCGCTGCCTGAGGATCGTAGGCAATACCGTCGAGATGACGGGTAACTCCGACCTGGAATCGGATTGCTCCGCCGAACTGGGTGGTCGAGAGATGTTCGCCGGCCGCTACATGTCGATCGTGCGGTAGGCTCGACGCTGACAACGACTTCCGTGGCCTTGAGTTCTCAGGGGTGCGCTGCCATTCGGACAAACGGCTCCCTGCCTACGCCAGGTTAGCTGCCACCACGTCCTCGTTCCATTCGAGTCCGACACCGGGCACGTTGGGAATATGCAGATGCCCGCCCTTGAGCGTGTAGGGCGTCAGCAGGAGGGGGTCAGCCCAGTCTTGCCATTCCAGCCAGTGTGCTGTCTCGGTGACCCGCAGGACATGGGCAGCTACCTCCGGATAAAGGTGAGTGGAGATTGGAATGCCAGCGGCGCCGGCTATGGCTGCTGCACGCATCCAGCCGGTGACGCCGCCGATGCGCATGAAATCGGGCATGACCAGGTCGCAGGCTTTCTTCTGAAGTGCCTTGTGCATTTCCCTGGGTCCATAGAAGTTCTCTCCCATCTGAATGGGCGTCTTCAATTCATGGGCGAGTTGAGCATACCCATCGAGATTGTCATAGACGATGGGCTCCTCGATCCAAGCAAGCCCAAGCCCGTCGATCATGTGGCATCGATGGAGCGCCTCTGCCAGATTGAGGCCTTGGTTGAAATCGACCATCAGGTGCATCTCTTCGCCAACGGCCTTGCGCACCGCCTCGACGGTTGAAAGGTCATCGGACGCTCGTTCGCGACCGCGACTGCTTTCGGCTCCTTCAGCCAGAGGCCGTTGCTGTTGTAGCATTTCACCGGACCCACCGAGCCGCCAAGCAGCACGCAGAGCGGTTGGCCAGCCGCTTTGGCGAGAGCGTCCCAAGCCGCCATGTCCAGTCCAGATGCGGCGATCATCGCCAATCCCTCGTAACCAACGAAATGGAGAGACTTCCGCGCGGCCTCAAACAGGTCGACGGGCGCAACGGGCCGACCCTTCAACATCGTGCCGAGATCGTCGATGGCCGGCACCAGGTAGCGCATCGACTTCAAGAGATAGGGTTCCAGATAGCTGCGTCCGGTGATCCCCTCCTCGGTCATGAGATCGATCAGGATGAGCGGCCATTCGGTGATCGTGGCAATTCGAGCAACAATTGGCCTTTTCAGCTTCAGCACGACTGGGCGCGCTGTGATGCCTCTCATGGTCAATGCGGGGGGGTGCATGGCTGATCTCCTGCAATCACAATCTGCCGGGGTCATCTACGCCAACTGGCCGATCTAAATACACCGTTGCGTTATACTGGAGCGGGCGCTGTTATGCCACGAGCTCCGCCGAGCGGCGAAAGGGTCCCACCTTGCCCATCCTCGAGCGCACGTTTGTAGATTGTTGTTTGTGCAGGCCACGCGTGCCCGGAAAACAGAGCGCCTGCTAGTTCAGGCGCGAAGGCAGCTAGCTGGGCATCGTTCAACCGGAACCTCGTATCGGCGAGCCGCCGCCATAATCGGCCGTGATCTTGCTCATTTTACCGCGACGCACCAACACGGGCTTCTGATAGGTCTTTTTCACAGGCATCCTCCAATTACGCCAAGCTGTAACGTGGGGCCCGGACCGTAAGGTTTGCGATGGATTACGGCCCGGGCTTAGCCGGATGCCTCGAACCCCCCGGCACACCGGGCGCATGAATTCAGGTTTGCCATCTCCAAAAGACAGTCACCACCCGGCCAGTCGTTGAACAACTACTCTGGAGTCGAGATCATCTGCCCGCATCGCCGCGCCCGTTTGGCGAGCCGTCACCACCGCCATTGCCTTTCCCGTTGTTACCCTTGCCGGGCGAAGGGTCAGGATCGGGATCGGGCGACGGACCCGGGCCAGGACCGGGACCAGGACCGGGGCCAGGACCCGGATCAGGGGCCGGTGCACTTGTCGCCGGCGACGTATTCGCCTTGTTGGTATCGAGCGACCCGGTTGTAAGGCAATCATTGCCGACCTGAAATCTGCCAGATAGCTTCTGGTAGCCTGTCATGAACGGCAAGGCACGGGCATTTTTGAGCTGCTTCAACGCATTGGAACTGACGCGCGCCGGCTGGCTCACACCTCCTCCTGGGGTCGCAACAATAAAATCGCACCGGCGGCGCAGATCGCGACAGCCATTCGCGCCACAGAAGCGAACCGATCCCGTAAGCAGCACAACAGCAGTCGTTCCGCCGGAACCGACATAGACGTCGAAGGCGGTGCCTCTGATGCCGATCGTGCCTGCCGGAGTGTTTATCTTGTAGGCGGATGACTTTGAACCGCCGCTGATCCAGCGGAAACTTCCTTTGGCAGCGTTGATGGTCAAGTCGTTCACGGACCTGCTGCCGTTGAAGACAAAGCTGTCGATTACAACCGAAGAGTTCCAGCCGACTGCCAACTTTGTCCCATCACGAAAAATGAACTCGCCAAGCCCAGTGCTCGATGTTCGAATTCGCTCGTCGCGATGCACCGGAGATTTGGTGGCAAGCGGGCGGCCATCGCCCGTTACGGACGTCTTGATCAGGGCGGCTTGGCCAACCTGCTCACCGGCCGCGTCTAGTGTTCCGATACCGAGCACCAGTGGGCTGACAATCAGCACCCGGCAAAGCCATGCATGCATTGTCTCGCCCCACCCAGGTATAACGGCGAATTTTCAATGGTTAAGAAGACACTAATGCATAGGTGCCGAGTGTCAATCATATACCAATGTCTTGCTTAATGCCGGTGGGCAGCAGACCGGCGAGCGTCGTGACCGCAGGCGCAGACCGCTAGTTGCCCCCGGCCGCCGCTGACCGGTCCGACTGACCGTGGGAGCGGGCGCCTTGGGCGAACTAGGCGCCGGGTGGCGGACAGCCGGACCGGGCCGGAACTGTTAAGCCCACGGCGTTGTCAGAATTGTTCGTGGTTGGCAAGCGGCGCAACGTATCGCCGGTTGCATCGAAGCGCGGTCAGAAGAGGTCGGCAACTACTTCCCCGCACCACAGTTGCCTATGCCTCGCCGCCGGCTTGGATTGATACGTGAAGTAGTATTCTCAAAGGTCAGGGTCCGGACTCTTGGCAAACCGGCGACGGCGACGCAGAGGGCAACACCACGCGCACTGTAAAAATCACGACGCCGTTCATTTCGATTTTTTCGAGTTCGACGCTCCGCTCCCCCCATGGCGTGCCTCCCAGGGTTGTGCGTGTGAGGCGGCCCGGCTGGATGGGGTGCGGGTGGGCATTCCAGCCGGGTCTAACCGGATGCCTCGTCCACCCGGCTGACTCATTAGCATCTGCTGATTTTGCGGAAATTCAATCGATATCACCAAACCAGGCGGCCGGCCACGAGATCCCGCCACACGGCAACGTTAGTCGCTTTCGTTCCCGATGGCAGCCTACGCACAAAAGCCCTTCCGCGGCGAATACCCCCCGGAGCGGTCGACCCGAAATGGGCAAGACAGGCATATCTTTCGCAGCTAATGTTTCAGCGGCGCAAGGGAGACAAAGGCCGATGATGAGTCAAGAATTTCTGGCCAACGCCACCCGTCTTGGCCCGGTTCATCTGCGGGTCGTCGACATTCCAGCCGCCTTGCCGGTCTGGTTCGACGTGGTCGGCCTCTCGATCCAGGCTTCGGACGGCGGGGTCGCCGAGCTCGGCGTCGAGAGCAAGACCCTTATTGTGCTGCACGCCGGAGCAACAACCGTCCTGCCGTCGAAGTCCCGCGATCTTTTTCATGTCGCCATCCATGTCACGACACGCAAGGAATTGGCCCGGGTAGCCGCCCGGCTGCGTGCCTCCGGCTTGAGGCACAGCGCCCAGGATCACCTGATCTCGGAATCTCTTTACGTTTCCGATCCTTCCGGCAACGGAATCGAGAACTGCTTCGACACGCCCGAGCGGTTCGCTTCCAGGGGAGAGACGGCTAGCGGCGGTGTCTTGCTTTTAGCCAAGGACGGCACAAGGCATTCCGGGCTTGAAACTCTGGATATCGATCGACTGCTGCATGAGCTCGATCCGGCGGACCGTGCCAAAGTTCCGCTGGCGGCGGATACCTTCATCGGTCACATTCATATGCGCGCGCGGTCGCCCGAAACACTGATGGCGTTCTACCTCGGCGCGCTTGGCTTCAGGCCACATATCCAGTCAGCAACGTTTGGCCTGTTCGACTGCGGCACCGAGCAACGCCCACACATGGTGGCCTTCAACATCTGGGCTCGCGACGAGCTAAAGGAGCCACCGCTCGGCGCCGCTGGTTTGGAGCATTTCACCGTCGTGCTTCCCACCCGGGAAGACCTCGCGGCCGTCGCGCGACGTCTGGGCGATGCGCACGTGTCCTCGCAGCAATCGGATGGGGCGCTGGACCTCTCCGACCCTGAGGGAAATCGCCTGCGGATGGTGCTCGCAGGCAACTGATCTAAAGGCCTGTTGGCCTGAGCGGGAGGGGGGATGGCGATCAGGGTAATCGGAACGGGCTTTGGCCGGACAGGAACGGATTCGATGCGCGAGGCGCTGACCTTCCTTGGCATCGGCCCCTGCCACCACATGTTCGAAGTCATGGCAGATAAAGAGCAGAAGCGGCTTTGGCGTGCGCTTGCGAAGGGCGCGGCACCAGACTGGAACCAGCTGTTTGCCGGCTACGCGTCCTGCATGGACTGGCCCTCGGCGCACTATTGGCGTGACCTGATTGAGTACTATCCGGACGCCCAGGTCATCCTGACATACCGGTCGCCGGAAAGCTGGTGGGAAAGCTTCGAGAAAACGATCCTGGCAGGCATCAACCAGAGCACGGATCAGCAGTCGCTGGGTCTCGCCTTGATCTCCAAGCAAGTCTTCGACAGCCGGCCGCATGATCGCGCCTATGCCATAGCCGTCTACGAAGCCAATGTAAGGGCGGTCATTGCGACGGTCCCGCCGGGTCGGCTGCTGGTCCACGATCTGGGCGACGGATGGGAGCCGCTCTGCCTGCATCTTGGCGTGCCAGTACCGAACCAGCCTTATCCCAATCGCAACAACACCAAAGACTTTCAGTCGGCTCTTGCCCAGCACTAGTCTGAGGGACATCCTAGCGGTTGCCGCGTCGTCGTTACCGACACAAATGCCTTCATGAGCCCTGACATACGTCTGCTTTCCCCAAAATGGGTCAAATATCACTCTCAAGGCGCTACACTTTCAGGACTCGACACGCTTACGTCAAACGGTAATCCTCGCTCAACGAGGTCATCATGCCGATCAACAAGTTTGCCCTATTTTGTCCAATGGTGAGGGCTTGCGACATGCTTGAGCCCCGCTGGACTTTGTTGATCCTGGCGGAAATGGCGACAGGCGTAACGCACTTCAACGACATTCGCCGAGGAGTGCCAGGTATTTCGCCGGGCCTGCTCAGCAAGCGGCTTAAACAGCTCGAAGCCAATGGTCTTGTCGAACGTATTGCAGACGAAGCGAGTGCAGCCGTTGATTACGTGCGAACCGACGCTGCTCGTGAGCTAGATCCGATCATGGAAGCGCTAGGGCGATGGTCCTACCGTAATACCGACGCCGATGAGCAACTCTGCAATGTCGATCCCCAACTGCTGATGTGGAACATGCGCCGGAAAATACGAGTCGGTGCATTCCCGCAGCGTCGGGTTGTGCTGAAGTTCAGCTATCCCGCCCACGACCGAGACCCGCGCAACTTCTGGCTGATCGTGCGTCCTGGCGAGCCGGTCGATGTCTGTTTTGTCGATCCCGGCCATGATGTCGACCTTTTCGTGACTGCCGATTTGCGTGCAGTGGCATCAGTGTTTTTCGGAAGGTCCCGATTGGCAGACGAATTGCGGAGCGGCAGAATTGACCTGCTCGGGTCGATGGCGCTTGAACGCAGCATCGAAAGCTGGTTCGGACTTAGTTCGTTTGCCACTCAGTAGGGTAAGCCGTCCGCGCTAGACCCCAGGGCAAAAGCCCTACGACAACGATTACGAAAAATCCGAGCGAGATGAAGGTGAAGAAACAATATCAGGAAGGCCGTGAGGGGAGAGACAAGTGATGGAAGGAATGTTGAAGGCGTTCGATCAGCCGGATGAGGTCCGAGAATTTCCTTTTGGGCGGTTTGAAATCGTCCACATCGCGGGTGTTACTCTTGGGCGCGCCACTTATCAGCCCGGTTGGAAATGGTCGGTTCACAATGCTCCGTCCGCCGGAACTCAACTCTGCCATGCGCCGCACACGGGAACCGTCCTATCGGGCCATGGGGCCGTCCAATATGAGGATGGCCGTTTCGTCGACTTACTGCCAGGTACGGTTTTCTACGTTACGACAACGCCCCACGACAGCTGGGTGGTGGGAGACGTGCCTTATGTGTCACTGCACGTCCTGAAGGCGGTCGCCCACTGAGGCGCTGGCCGGCTGTATCGATGCGATTGTTACGTCGCTGGAAACGCCCGAAGAGCGCGACGCCGACGATCCGCATCACTGAACGAAAGGAGGATTTCGGCGGGAAACGGTCGCGTCCGGAACGCCAATATTTTGCAACCCGTGTGGCGAGGGCCTTAGTCGACTAGCCCTAGTTGCCGGGCGATGGTGGCGCTATCGTAATAGTCGCGACCCTCAACCACCAGATTATCTCGGACTCGCATCACAGAGCTCGTGGCCGTCAGGGCGCCCGCTCGTCTCCACTTGAGGCCGAACGCAGCCGCTTTGCCAGTGCCTCCAGCAGTTTCCATCCGATGGTTCCGTTCCTTTCGACAAGCGGGCGGAACTCCCAGAAGGTCAGGCCGTAGCAAACTAGGTCGGTCGCGGCGGTCACGGTCGCCGTGCGCGGCCCGCCGTCAATCAGCGCGACCTCCCCGAAGTGGTCACCCGGGCCAAGCGTGGCTACGGTGACGCCTTTGTTCGATACGATGGCCTCTCCGGAGTCGATGACGAAGAACGCTGCCCCTCCGGAACCCTCGATGATGATGGTTTCGCCTTTTTTGAAATGCCGTTCCTTTAGCAAGCGACGGATCTGCTCGGTTTGCCTTCGATCCATGCCGGCAAAAAGGTCGACGTGCTGCATCACGACGACAGGATCGCGCCGGCCAGGGAGCGGCGGCGCACTGCGCGCTTTCTCGGTGGTGACCGCTCTGCACTGCAGCAAATAGAGCGTCCCGTCCTGGAAGGCCCATTCGATGTCGCGGCGCGGGCCGTAAATCTTCTCGCAGCGCAGTGCCAGTTCACCTAGAGCGGCGAGTTGGTTGTCGTCTAGGCAAATCTGGGTTGTCTGCGCGGGTTTCACCTGCTCCTCGAAGGTTCCTCCGTTTGGCAGCGAACGAACGGCGATGCGCTTACGTCCCGCCTTGCACTCCAGCACCCGCCCCGAGCGATCCAGGCGGAAATGATCAGGAACGACGAGACCGGCCACGACGGCTTCGCCAAGACCCCAACTCGCTTCGACCAGGCGCTCATCCGCGCCAGTGACGGGATTCTCCGTGAACATGACCCCGGCGACCACAGGGTTGAGAAGCGTCTGGACAACAACGCCAACGCTTGGCCTAGTCATCAGGCCGACGCGCTGGCGATAGGTAATGGCGGCGTCGGAGTTCGCGGACCACCACACCTCGCGGACGGTGTCCGGAATGTCGGCGGCCGAATGGACGTTGAGGACTGTAAGGTGCTGCCCGGCAAAACTTGCCGCCGCGCTGTCTTCGTCGACTGCGGATGACCGCACAGCAAACGGCGCTGACAAGCCGGAGACGGCCTTCTTGAGCATCTCGATCGCGTTCGGTTCTTCGGCCGCGATCATCTCGACCAGATCGCCCGAAAGAGCGACGCCGGGCGGGATCGGCAGGCCGGCGCGCGCAGCATCGCCAAGGCCGACGGCTTTCGATCCATAGAGAGATGTCTGGCGGGCCTTTGCAATTTCGACGGCTTTTTTCACCCAAGCACCGTGACTTCGCCCGCATCTCCGTCGACACGGACGCGCATGCCGTCGGTGATGCGACCTGTCGCTTCGCGTGTGCCGACTACACCAGGAATGCCGTATTCGCGCGCCACGATCGCCGCGTGCGATAGGAGCCCGCCATTATCGGTGATGATCCCGCCGAGCAGCGGGAGGAGGATGTTGAAGGCCTCGGTCGTCGACTCCGTCACGAGCACGTCGCCCTTGACGATCCGGCCGAACTCGGTCGGCCCCGCAACGCGGCGCGCCGGCCCTTCGTAGACACCTCGACTTGCCGCCAGACCGAAAAGAACGCTTTCCTCATTCTGGGTCGTCGAACTGCCGAAGAGATGGCCGAGCGCAAGAGTGACCGCCCGCATGAGGCGGCCCGCCGCGGGAGGCAGACCGGAGGGGTCGGGCGGGGGTGGCGGAACCGGGCCAAGTGAAGTCGGGACGTCCTTGGCGGTGTGCGCCGCTCTGTATGCCGCGCGGGTGGCAAGCTCCTCCGCCGACGGACCACCGGAACCGGCAACAAGTGCGCACATTTCGTCGAGGCTGGCGTCGAGCATGTGAAACGGATTGGCGAGTTGGCCGGCAACTCGTCTGCCGGCAGCGAGGGCGGCGCGGCGCATGAGGCCTGATGCCCAAATGTCGCTGTAGACGCCACGTTCGTCGCGGAGGCGGTAGTTGGTGCGGGCTTCGTTCAGCAGTTCATCAAACTGCTTCTGGTGCTCGGCGGGAACCTGGGCGCGG
Organism: Mesorhizobium sp. KR9-304; assembly: GCF_040049215.1. Taxonomy (NCBI): domain Bacteria; kingdom Pseudomonadati; phylum Pseudomonadota; class Alphaproteobacteria; order Hyphomicrobiales; family Phyllobacteriaceae; genus Mesorhizobium; species Mesorhizobium sp. KR9-304. Next base: position 10,291 of record NZ_JBDZDN010000010.1, read on the forward strand.
ACACGGGCAATTTGCGCATCAATATCCCTATTTGCCCTGCCTTCTCCTGAAATGGCTCCCCTTATGGCTTTGATCAATGCCCCAGGCAGTTCGATCGCCGAGGGTTCGGCGATGTCGAAACCATCGATAAGCCGGTTGCCGACAAGATCGAGATAGCCGGCGATGGCCGCGCCGGTTTCACCGCCACGCGAGCGCAGATCGGCGAGTATCTGCGCGGGATCGCCGTCGGCTTCAAGCGCGGCGCGGGCCGACGGGTCCTTCGCGAACGCCTCCTTCATGCGCTCCATTTCTTCTGAGCCGCCTGAGGAAACCGTAGAGGCGCCCTGCATCAGACCCAGAAGCTCGGCGGGCGGCAGCCCAGTCCAGTCCTCTACGTGGGCAAGGAAGTCCCCGACCGGCAAAATGGCGGCTGCGGTAAAGCGCATATGCTGGGTGATCATTGCCGCATGATGATCTCGGCAGCGCCTGAGGTACGCCACGAGGTCAGCGTCCGCGAGCGTGTCCGGATCGATCGCCTGCAATTCCCGGTGCATCGCAATCGAAGCTGGTTTGCAAATCTCATCCCATTCGCGAAGCTGCTGGCGCCAGAGTTTCGATCCGAAGACCTGTTGAGCGCGCTTGAAGCGCTCCGGAGCTTCCGACTCGGGCGCAGGCACCACCTGCTTGTAGGCGAAGCCTCTGACATAACCCATCTGGATGCCGTCTATAAGCATGCCGTAAAGACGGGCGAACTCGGATGTGCCCTGCTTGAAAGCTGGCGGATGGGTTTCCTGAAAATAACGGGTCAGCGGACGCGGAAAATGCACCGGATCCTGGTCCCAGAAACCCGACCCCGGTGGATCGAGATCGAGCTTCGTTGAGGTGCCTGACATGACCTGGTTCCTCCTAGGTAAGCCTCCGAGACTTATATGTCGTCAGACGGCCGCGGAACGGTGGCAGCCGTCAGAACAGGCCAAGCCGGCGGTTCGCTGATCAATACCGGCACGATGTCAGATCGTTCCAGCCCACATGAGTGGAAGCGTAGCACATGGACCTCGAGTTCCTAGCATCTCACCGGCTGAAAATTCCGTTCGTTCGGATGGTCCGCCAGGGCTAACGTGTCCACTGTGCGCCTTGCCTCCTCTCCCCGCCGGGGAGAGAGGCGATAGGCGATGGCGTTTCAAGCCATCGGCCTAATGTTCTGGTTAAGGTGAAAGACATTGCCCGGATCGTACTTGGCCTTGATCTTCTGCAGCCGCGGATAGTTCACGCCGTAGGCCGCCGCCGCGGTATCGGTCGCTTCGTCATCGCCAAGATAATTGGAATAGCGCCCCGAACTGGTGAACGGCTGCATGGCGGCATAGGTCTCGCGCACCCAAGCCGTGCAGGCCGGTGTTGCGGCGGGGTCCATCCACTGCCCCAGCACCAGAAGATTATAGCCTTCGGCACGGTGCGGGAAGGCCGTGGCATCGGGCGCCACCCGGCAGGCGGCGCCGTGGAAATGTTCCACCAGCATACCTCCCATGGGAGCCGGGCATCTGGCGTAGCAGTCGATCATCGTGTCGATCGCCGCATCGCTCAGTTCACTGAGGAAACTCGACTTCCAGTAATTGAGCGCACCCTTCGGATTGCCGGCATCGAGGATGGTGTTGAGCGTGCTGTAGGGAATGGGACCTAACGCATCCATCACCGGCGGCCCGAAGGCCTTGAGCGGGTGCATCGTCGCTTCGCCGGCGGCGAGATCGCCGCAATGGGCCGCAACCAGGACCACCATCTTGGCTCCCGAACCGTCGGGTGCATTCACCAGCGCGCTGAAGGCGCCAAACTCGTCGGGCGGCGACTTGGTCACGCCACGAAAATACTGCAGCACATCACGCGCTTTGGCGAAGGGATGGGCGACGAGGCCACCGGTGACTATCGGTCCCACCGGATGCAGGTTGAATTCAAATGAGGTAGCCACGCCAAAGTTGCCGCCGCCGCCGCGCAAACCCCAGAACAGATCGGCATTGGTGGCTGCACTAGCCGTCAGCACCTTGGCCTCGGCTGTGACCAGTTCGACGGAGATGAGGTTGTCGAGCGACAATCCGTGTTTGCCCATCAGCCAGCCGATTCCGCCGCCCAATGTCAGTCCCGCAACACCGGTCGTGGAAATGAGGCCGCCGGTCACGGCAAGACCGTGAAGCTGGGTCTCGCGGTTGACGTCGCCCCAGGTGGCGCCGCCCTGCACCCGAGCGGTACGCTTTTTCGCATCGACGTGAATGCCCCGCATCGGCGAAAGGTCGATCATCAACCCGCCTTCGACCGTTGCCCGCCCGGCCACATTGTGGCCGCCGCCGCGAATGGCGATCTCCAGGCCTTGCGCCAGCGCCAGCTTCACCGCATCGACGACATCGGCGGTGTTCCGGCATTGCGCGATAAGTGCCGGATGCTTGTCGATCATCCCGTTGTGCAACTTGCGCGCATCGTCATAACCCGGATCGCCGGGAACCAGGAGGCTTCCGCTGAACGAACTGGAAAGCGTGGCGACAACCTGCGATAGCGGCGTTTGCGGCATGTTCTCGCCCCCATTGAAACTGCGACGGTAAACCCGAGCCCGGCCAGGTGCCAAAAAAATGAACATAGGCCAGGACAGTCACCCTGGTCGAGGTGCTAAAGCTGCAAATATTTGGGTTCCTGCCGAGCGTCAAAATACAGGCTCTCAGCAATTCCTTCACGCCGACACAGAGCCGCGATCGACTCCTCGCCGCGCGGGCCATCAAGCACAATGCGGATCTTCTCTTCGGCGCCATACTGCTTGCGGGTAGCTCGCCGAATATCCTTGATCACTGTTTCTGCAGGGCGCTTTTCGGTCCCGTAGGATCCTTTGAATGGCTACGATCAACCAGAGATCCTCCCATCTCAATCAGCCCAGTTTCGTCTCATTGGCGCTGATCCTGGACAGCACCGGGTTTGGCGGTGCGGCTGTATCCGGTCAGTGCATCAGGGACTTCAGGCGGCCCCTGAGGGTCTCAATTCGTCACCGGCCCGCTCCGCAGCGAGGTGGTCGCCGCCACCGGGGGCAACCTGTTCGGACCACCGCGCAGTGTGGTGCGGCATCAACTGGATCTGCCCACCGATGATCACGATCCGCTTGAATGCTCCTTGTCGCCGGCGTCCCGCGCTGCGTCCAGTTGGCACTACCCGAGCTTCACGGCCGTCGCCTCGAGCACGGACCTGAACGCCGCCATGTCGGTGTGAGCCGTTCTTCCGCAACGTCGCCCACGACGAGCGTACCGCCGCGGCTGAGCACGCCGCCATGCAGCATGAGATTGTCGATGAAGCCCATGTCTTCGATCAGGATGCCGTTGGGGCCGCGCTCCACTCCCGAGAGTCTCAACGATCCCTTGGGAGCGGGCGTCCAGGACCGACTCGCAGGCTACGCCGCTCGTGGTACGCGCCATCAACATCCGCTACAGTTGGATCGCCTATTGAGGCCGGGGGAGCTTCCGACATGATTTCACGCGACAGCATCGCCGAAGCCTATTCGCGCATCGCCGAACATAACGAAGGGCCGCTACAGCCCCGCCGAATGCACTGGCGCAAGGAAGATGCGGGTCGAAGGCGACCCCGACGAGCGCCACGTCAGCACGTCATTTGTCGAACGTCAGAACCTCACGATGCGGATGCACATGCGCCGCTTCACCCGCCTGACCAACGGCTTCTCAAAGAAGGTCGAGGCTCACGCCAACGCGGTAGCGCTGCACTTCATGTACTACAATTTTGTGCGTATTCATGCTTCGCTGCGCATGACTCCGGCAATGGCTGCCGGCGTCACTGACAAGCTTTGGGAGATCGGCGACATCGTTGCGCTGATCGAGGCTAAGGAAGCTGAGATGGCCACTATTCGCGGTCCCTACAAAAAGCGCAGCCTAGGCGTAGGGGGATAGAGCACATGAGAATGATCGCTCATTCAAAGCAGCAGTTTGAAGACTGGCGAGATGGGGTACGAACACGCATGCTTGTATCCGCCGTCAATGGTGCGGCTCAGCTTTGCATATTTGAGCAATGGATATCGCCCGAGACAGGTGCGCCTACACACCATCATCCGGTCGAAGAAGTGCTGACTGTCGTAAGCGGCAAAGCCGAAATGTGGATCGATGACGATCATGCTGTCCTGACAGAGGGGGGCTTCACTCGTCGTACCGGCCCATCGCAAACACGGCTTCCGCAACGTCGGTTCGCAACTTCTACATATCAACGCTGTCCTAGCTTCTTCGATATTCGAGGCGACCTTCGACAGCGTCGTTGTTCAGCGGTGGCAAATTTCAAACTGACCCACTACCCCTGATATAGGCCAGGCAGATAGCGATCCAAAAGGCTGCGCAGACGGCAACAATTAGTAGTGGGCCGTAGGGCCAGCGAGGTTCAGCACTTTGACGGAAGACGCGTCCCTCCCTTGTTGAAGAGCCCGCCGCTGCTGAGTTGGAATTCGGCGGGCTCCTATTCAGCGCTCGGCGAATGCCCCAGCCCCCGTGCCAGTGCGCTACGCCCAAATACGCGGACGCTTACCGGGAACGCCGGCATCCCTGATGGTGCAATTGCTGTGCCGGCGTTTTTGTCTCGGAATGGGACGACGACGGCGACCCCATCGTGAACACCGATGCAGATGGCTAACGGACAGGTTAACGCGAGTAGCAGTGTCGTGGTGCTTACGGCCATTTAGGCCGTCCAACCCGTCGAGGCCCAACAGGCGGAGCCAGCCCATGTCAATCCACGTCCGAGTTGTTATCCCGAGCACCGTCCTGTGTGGCGGCAGCGCGGGGCCATCGAGGCTCAGCGCTTCTTACAGGTGATTGAGGTGAAGCGGATTTTCCGACCCCAAGTGTTCTGGATCGATCTAGGGATTGTCTTCCTGCCTTCTTCACACTGGGCTGAGGTTAGGTCGGAAGCCTGAAAGCGGACCGGAACAGGACCGGCGTTGCCCTCCCAAGTAACGAAGCCAATGATGACCAGTGTGAACAACGATGTCTCCTCATGGGCTCGACCTACTGGTCAACTGCCACGGCAATGATCCAAATGGTCCGCCATATTCAGTTCCGGTCGCGCTGATAGTGTGCGAGCATGATGTTATCGCTCAGATCCATTATCTTCGGCTGAACCGCAACGGCTTTGGCGGGTAAGCCGAAGGTCGTTGGCATTACAACTCGCGTTGGCCAAACAACTCGCGTTGGCCAACCGCTGATCGGATATCCTACGATGTTAGGTTCCCATCTCATAACCGTCTCCTAGTGCGCGTTTTGGCGCAGCGTTCTTCTAGCGGGGCCATGATTGGGCCCGGGAACAGTCAATAGTTGAAGTTTCGGGAATAGGTGCAGACTTGGAAACTGCTAACAACCAGGCACTGATACACAACGCACGCGTCAAGGTTAGGTTCCAAAGTGGGTGCCAGCCAGGGCGCGCAAAAGCCCCGGCAGGCTCCTTAATCTGGCGGCAACGCTGATGGAATGGGGTCCGTTGATTGTCGCCAGTTTCGAGGGTCAGTTCCCTCTTTGGGACGCTCTTGTGCTGCCCGCCCCCGCCTGCCGGCCGGCCTCAGCCGCTCGTCCTAATTGGGCGTCTAGTTTGAGCGTTCCTGACGAAGAGCCTTAGCCATACTGTTTTGCTAAGCACCGTCGTCTGGACGGTTTAAAGGTCACCACGCATCGGACCAGGTGACCTGCTCCCCTGGTTGTCCGCGTCTATAAGTTAGCCCTGTTCACGTTGTGAACTGCTCCCCGTCTTTGGATCGCCCCGGGCGCTGCGGGCCTCGGGCAACGTCGAGAACAGCGTGTCATTGAGATGGCGTAGTTGGGACTTCGGTTCCGGAGACGCCGGTGCTTTCCTGCGCGGCATGATCAACAGCTGGGAAGGAGGCAAATATGGCTGATTCTTGGTTTAGGAAACCGCTGTTTGACTCACTGAGAAACTCGCACCAATAGCTTGCCGAAGTTGCGCCCCTTGAGAAGACCGATGAAGGCCATCGGCGCGTTGGCGAGGCCTTCGACGATATCATCGCGATATTTGATCTTGCCCGCTTGCAGCCAGGCAGAAACGTCCCGGCGGAAGTCCTCGATCTGCGGGTCGAAATCCGAAACGATAAATCCTTGAACCGTCCATCGCTTCGTCAGCACCGCTCTCATAAACGCAACCAGACGGTCGGGACCATCCGGAGGTCCCACATCACTGTAGTGGGCGACCAAGCCACAGACGGGAATGCGGGCAAAATCATTCAGCAGGGGAAACACTGCGTTCCAAACATGCCCGCCGACGTTTTCGAAATAGATATCGATGCCGTCCGGGCAGGCGCAGCGCAACTGTTCAGGCAGGCTGGTATCAAGATGGTCCAGCGCGATGTCAAAGCCGAGTTCTTCCGTGACATAGCGACATTTCTCAGCGCCGCCGGCAACTCCAACCACCCTGCAGCCGTGTAATTTCCCGATCTGGCCGACCAATGAGCCGACCGGCCCGCTGGCCGCTGCAACAACAAGTGTTTCGCCCTCTTTCGGCCGGCCGATATTGAGCAGTCCGGTATACGCTGTCTGGCCTGGCATCCCGAGGACCCCGAGGGCCGCCGAAATTGGCGCAACATCAGGGTCGACCTTCCGCAATCCGGTGCCGTTTGAGACAGTGAATGTCTCCCAGAAATTATAGCCATCTACAATATCCCCGACCTTCAGGTCGGCATGGCGGGATTCGACTACCCGACTGACCGTATCGCCTTTCATCGCCTCTCCCAACTGAACGCGGGGCGAGTACGACCCGCCGTCGTCCATGTGGCCGCGCATGTAAGGGTCAAGCGACAGCCAGAGCGTCTGCAGCAGCACTTGGCCAGGTTGCAAGGTAGGCAAAGGAGTCTGCTGCATTTTGAAATTCTCTGGGCGTGGCTCGCCCCGCGGACGTGATGCAAGAACAATCTGTTCAGCAATGCGGGAACTGGTCATGCTTTGCTCCTAGCAAGCGCACGCGGGATCGAACCGATCGATAGTCTTGCCTTTGTTAACTGCCTGGCAGCCGTGTTTAACTCCCCAACAAACTTGCCCTAGGTTGCGAGTGCGCGGATTGATGGCCAAACAGAGAGAGGCAGATTTTCGGAATGATCATGTTGAGACTGGTGGCGTCTTGAACGCGCACCATCCGTCTGCATCACGATATAACCCTACCAACATCGAAGACCTTTCGGCGCGGAGCTATGGTCGGCTCTCGTTCACCTCGGCCTCTTCGGCGCGCGCGATGATCTCCTCAAGGTTCGCGATCGTCTTCCTATCCTGCTCGATGCGACCGTCATTGACCATGACCCACTTACCGTGGTCGAGCTCCCGAACCTCGAACTTACCGGCGTGCATCATCTCGATGCCGTGCCTGAGTTGTGCGATGGCTTGCTTGCAGTGAACTATGGTGTCCTGGCGCCAGCTCATGGTGGCCTCCTCCCTACTGCCCACCTCTCAGCATACAGGAAAATTGTCCCCTTCGCGACGAGGCACGATTGAGCGAGATCAATTCTCTATTTCCCGAACCCTCTGTGCTCCAGGGCAGGAGGCACAGGTCGGCCATGATCTTCAGGGCAGGGACTTTTCTCCACCAGGCGGCCAGGAAGTGGTCGATGATCGCGCCGCCTTTGAGGCGAACGACATAATAGCAGCAAGGTACATGATGGAGGAATGGCTGGCAGCGAGAGGCGAAGTGCTTCTTCCCGACAGCCGTTCGGTTGCTCCTTGGCGGTGATGTCCACTACGCCCGGAAACTGGAGGATGGCTTGTCGGCTAGCGGGGTTCGCGCAGCATCGGGAACATCGGTGGCGAATCGCCCGATCGAATCTCTCCCAAAACCCGAAAGCCATGGCGCTCATAGAGCTGCCGGTTGGCGGGGCTGGTTGCTTCTAGATAGGCGGGTTGTTGATCGCGATCACAGGCAGCCAGCCCATGCCTCATCAATTGCGATCCGTATCCCCGCCCCTGGAACACAGGATCAACCCCAATCAAGGGAATGTACCAGTGGGGTTCATGGGGATGAAAACCGGCCATCTGCTCGAATAGGGACAGCACTCCGCCAAGCTTCGGCTCTGACATGTTTTGTTCAAAGAGTTCCCCCATCGGACCATCGTCCGGTTGAACCCCCGGCGGCAACCACTGTGCGACGCCGGAAAAATCGCCAATCACATAGGCCGAGCCGTGGTCAAAGGATTTGCCGCCAAAGAGCGTCACTAGTGGCATGAAAGTATTTATGTACTGAAGCGGGTCAGGCCAGGCCCAACGTGCCACCGGATCGGTGCTAAACGCCATCGCCATGGCAGCTTCAAACCGATCCTTGTCCGATCTGGTGGCCGGGCGGATATCTAGCGCACTGTCCATGTGGCTGGCTTAGTTTTGATCGGTCTTCGACGACAAGATGACCATCAACCCGGCTGCGATCTTGCCTAGTAGCGCCTCTCGCCTGACAAGCTTCGGTTTCGAATTTGATTCTTCATCGTCCAATCCCGCTTGGAACTTTAGCAGGGTCTCATGGAACGGTTGGTCAGTCAATTTGTCGCGGTCCATCACTGGCCCGGTTGACGCCGACCACTTCGCGTTCTTCCTGAGGACTTCGCCTTCGTGGGCGGGCAGGTCGGAGAAATTGAGATACTGAAATGTCAGCCAGCGAGGGATTCGAGAATGCTTGCGAGTTCCTGCGGTTTCATGGTGAATACCGAGTGTTGCGAGGCAATCTCGATCGGGATGACGCCTAGCAAAGCGGCGAAAGCGCGCTGCCGTTCAAGGTGAATGATCTGGTCCTCGGTGCAAAGGATATAGGAGCGGGGGACCTCTGGTATGCCGGTACCTGGCCAGGGTTGGTAGATCGCCTGCATGCCTTGCTTTCGCTGGGTCGCTCGCAGGAATGCAAGATAAGCATCACGCTGTTCCGCTGGCACCAGTGAGGCGAGCAAGTCGAAATCGAAAGATCGCGACCCGTCGCCATTGTCCACGGAGACCGACATGATTGCCGCTTGCGTTTCGGGACCTATAGCCTCGTAGATTGATTGCCCCGGCCGCGGCACGATAGCTGCTGCGTAGACGAGTCGGTCGACCGCAGTCTGGGCGGCAACGAGGGGAATCGTAGCGCCACCAAATCAAGAAGCCATTTGGTAGAGATTTCCTCGGCCACCGCCGCGGCCGGCGAAGTGTCGTAGATGGCAGCGTTCTGTCCCCAGGCAGATGTCAGCCAGTCTGCTGCGATGCCGTCTGGCGCCAGCTTGTTGATCCGGACAGTTGGCGTGTTGCCAATCGTATCCAGAATGGAACCGGCGACGCCGCTGGCTGGCTTGCGCGGAGCCGGCGCGGGGCGCGAGGACAAGGTCATGTTGCAATCCTTTCTTTAGCCAAGGACACCACAGGGATGTCCGAAAAGTCTTGGCTTGGCGGCTTCGCGCGATCTCACCGGCTGGCCGGCTCCTGCCCGTGCAAAAGGCACGAGCAGCGCATGGCTTACGCTTGGACGATGGGCAGGTCCAACCAATTTGCAGTGGCCCGGTATCACTACCGATAGTGGAGGGGGTCATTTCCACTCGACCATCGGCAAGCTGGATCATCTCGCTGCTCTCGATTGGTGAGCACATCCCCAGACCTTGGAACGGATACCGTCTATGTTAGGATGCAGCCGATTACGGCGACGCCGAACCGACGGTTGTGGACTGCCCCTGGTGGTTAGACAGGCCCCGCCTATCGTTGGACCGCCTACCTTGGCAAGGACCTACCAAGGTCATAGCATCATCGCAGCTTTGGAGGTTTCGATGGTATCGAGCTTTAATGTCCAAGATGCGGCCGGCTACGAGCAACTCATGGGTCGCTGGAGCAGGAAACTTGCACCACAGTTTATTGGCTTCTCCGGCATTGCCGATGGCGAAAAGGTTCTCGATGTTGGCTGCGGGACCGGCAGCCTCACGTTCGAACTGGCACGAAACAGCCGACTGAAGGAAATCGCAGCAATCGACTTCTCGCCGGTCTTTGTCGCGGCAGCGAAGGCCCGCAATACCGACCCGAGAATTAGTATCCAGCAAGCCGATGCCTGCGAGCTTCCCTACCAAAACGGCGTTTTTGACCGGGCCTTGGCAATGCTGGTTCTGCACTTCGTGCCAGAAGCAGGAAAGGCAGTGGCTGAGATGCGCCGTGTCGTGCGGTCGCGGGGAGTGGTCGCTGCCGTCGTGTGGGATCATCTTGGCGGGATGCCGGGGATGAGGATGATGGTGGACACAGTGGCGGCGCTCACTGAAGGCGGGCGACAGCTCCGTGGCCGCTATTGTTTCCAGCCGATGATGCAGCCGGGAGAAATGAAGACAACGTTCGTCGAGCAGGGGCTTCAGGGGGTGGAGGAAGCAGAGCTGATGATCCGCATGGATTATAGTAACTTCGACGACTATTGGGCTCCCATCGCTGCAGGCGAGGGTCCGCTGGGTAAGTATGTGATGACGCTCAACTCTGATGAGCGTGCCCGCACAGACTCTGCGGTTCGTGCTGCTTACGAGGCGGGGCAACCCGACGGACCGAGGTCTTTCGCGAATGTCGCTTGGGCGGTTCGCGGCATCGTCCCGTGACGCTCGCCGCAACACCGGGCTACCCGGAGCCTGAGCGAATCATCGCCCAAAGAACCAAAACGGAATCCCGACGGCCGATATGAAGCGAGATAGTCCGCGGGCCGTTAGCGGATCGCCGCAATCGAGCCCATCTCAGCCGCGAACACGGCAACTTCTCTGCCCCTGCGTGAGATCGATTTATCCCGCTTATAAAATGCCGTGTTGGCGAGCCAGGACGTTTCTGACATTCGACACTTGCCATCGGCCGCCTCGGGCAGTCCGGATTCCCCGGGCTTCCAGCGCCGCGGCAATGCCCCGCAGGCTTGTAATGCCCGCTCGCTGGATGGTGCGGATGATTGGGATAATCTCACCGGCAAAGCAATCTGCCTGTCCCAGACTTGCCGCGCGTCCCTTTGCTGCGGCCAGCGCCGGCGACCGACGGTTACCGAGCCGCGCGCCGTGTGCCTTGCGGGCAGCAAGTGCCGCCTTCGTCCGTTGCGATATAAGCTGGCGTTCCTTCTCGGCGAGCGCGGCGTAGAGATGGAGCATGAATGGGTCCGCATCGGCGCCAAGCTCTGCGACTATGAAGGGGATGCGGCTGGCCATCAGGCCCGAGATGAACGCCACGTCGCGCGACAGGCGATCGAGTTTGGCGACGATTACCGGACATCGCGCCTGTCGAGCCGCAGCCAGGGCTTGGGCGAGGTGAGGGCGCCTGTCCAGCGCATCGTAGCCCTTGCCTGTCTCGACCTCGACATACTCCCCGATCAGCTGAAAGCCTTCGGCGTTGGCGAAGTGCTCCACACGCGCCCGCTGCGCCTCGATGCCAAGTCCCGATCGACCCTGCCTCTGGGTAGACACGCGATAGTAGGCGATTGCGCACTGCGACATGGAAATCCCGCTGGTGTTCAGACTGCAAACCACCGTTTGCAGTTTGCTCACAAGCCCGAACTAGCCAAGTAAACATTTGAGAAACTCGACTGTTTTGCGCCGGAAGCGACCAAACGGTTGCGAGTAGTGGGCCCGGCCGCAATTGGCCAAAAGCTGACTGGCAGCTTTGCGGCGCGAATCCTCAAGCGGTGACAACGTTGCCAATGTCCAAGCGAAGAAACTAAGCCCGTGGATAGAGGTTGGAACGTCACTCTTGGCTGTTATTTCGAAGGGGTGTAAGGTTACCTTTGCAAGGTCGATGAGGGGGGTTTCCATGCTTCTGTCATTGCGTGCCACCGTTGCTGTTGCGGCGCTTTTCGCCAGCGTCCTCGCTCCCACCGCACATGCCGCCGATACAAACGTCCTTTTCATCTTCGACGCCTCTGGCTCGATGAAGAAGGAAATCGAGGGCAAGCCACGTATCGACGTTGCGATCGGCGCATTTGTGAAGACGGTTCTTGCCATGCCTCAAAGCACCCGGACCGGCTTGATGATGTTTGGCGCAAGGCGCTCAAAGGACTGCAGCGACATCGAGATGATTTCCCCGATCGGGGCTCAGGACACAAATATGCTGGTCCTGCCGATGGCTGGACTGCAAGCCAAGGGTGAGACGCCAATCGCCGAGGCAATTCGGCAAGGATCGGAAAGCTTCAAGGAATTCCAGGGCGCGAACAATTCGATCGTATTGCTCACCGACGGCATCGAGGAATGCGGGGGTGATCCGTGCGCCGCTGCAGAGGCGGTGAAGAGCATGGGCATCGACCTTAAGGTCAACATCGTTGGCTTCACGCTCGATCCGTCGCAGCGGGCGGCAATCGAATGCCTGGCCTCGACGACGGGCGGCACCTACTACGATGCGGCCAACGCGGACGCGCTCACTGAATCTCTTGCTCAGGCCACTGAAACGGAAGCCGTCGCCCAGCCCGAGCCGCCTCCCGCCGAGCCTGCGCTCCCAGCCGTCAAACCCCGCAAGGTGATCTTCACAGAAGAGTTCGAAGGGACTGACCTTTCCCCGGAGAACTGGGAGGTCGTCAACCAGAATACCGACAGCTATATCGTCGAGAAGGGCAACCTGATGACGATCAGCGCGGCCACTGGCGGGCTTGCCAATGCGGAACTGGCGAATGTGTTCAAGCTGAAGCAGGCGCTTCCCGAAGGGGACTATACGGTGACTGCGAAATTCAAGATCGAATTCGCCACCGGAACCGAGTCAGTCACGCTCGGACTGTTCGAAGACAAGGACAATTTCATCGCTGCGAGCCTCAATGCCTGGTACGCGAGATATGGCGAGGACTGGCTGGAGACCGATCTGACCAAAATGTCCAAGGGCGAGGCCACTGGGTTCAAGGCCAAGTCGATGGTGACATCTGGCACCGGCTATGCAGATGCTCCCTCCTACGTCGCCGCAGTCAACGCGATCGAACAGCCGATCACGCTCAAGCTCGTCAAAGAGGGGCGAGAGTTCCGAGCGGCGGCTAATTTTGCAGGCCAGAAGGACGACAAGGGCGAGCCGGTCTGGATGACGACGGAGCCCATATCGTCTCTGCGGCCGCCCTCGGCGCTTGTTCTCACCACGTCGCAAAGCGCCAGCGAGGGCGGTGAATCGACGTTCTTCATCGATTCGATCACCATTGACGTGCCGGCGGAGTAGGAGCGGATACCTCGGTTTCGGTCGACACTATGGAGGGTTTCATGGTGCGAATATCGTCCCTGTTCTCAACCGTTTTCTGTGCCTTGATCGTCCTGTGCAATGTCGTGTCTGCAGAGGAGGAGAAGAAGCCCAAGACGGCTTCAGAAATGATCTACGGACAAGCGGAGAAGCTCGTCCTGGGAGCGATCCCCGGTGTTGAGGATTTAGCCAAGCCGGTCATTGAAGCGATAAAGAAAGAAATCATTTCGATTGAAACCGCCCACAGCACTACCGCCACTTTTGTGGGAGACGGCAGTGACGTTCATGTGGGCGTAGGCGACGTATATCAGCTCAACGTCAAACTGTTTTTCAAACGCGAAACGCGGCTGACGGTTAAGTCGACGGTTTCGTTGACATGGAAACCAGTCAACTGGACTTACGGATACGATGTATTTGTCGGCGACAAGCTGGCTTACAGCCAAACATTGGTCACGAGACAGCCTACATCCGACGCCACCGGAATTTTTGTGTGGGGTGAGGAATACTCAGTAACAAAGTCCATCTACTTGCTGGCCAGTTCCCTTGAGAACAGCGACTGTCAGGGCGAAGGATCCGCAATAGTCACGATCCGGTCCTGGATCAAGGAAGAGGCGCGAACACAAACCAAAGAGATTGATTTTCCGACAACAAAATATGGCCCGTGGAAGCAGGAAACGACTGAAGTAGCAGAAAGCAGTTCAGTGAAGTCCGCTGGCAATGCTGCTGGGGCGGGCCAGCTGGCCATCGTCATTCACAACCCCTGGTCAATCGGGTTCGAGGAGTTCCCGACAAAGGTCAATCATTCGAATGCGAGTTACAACGCGAATATCGATTTCAGCCTGAAACAGAGAAGGGACTTTCCTCTCTTCAACATCGGTAGCCCGCCCTCCGAGATGAACCTCATTACCCGCATCACTCAGAACTCAAGCGCACACTTCGATTTGAAGGCGCGGAAGCCGCGGGAAGGCCATTTGAGCTTTGGTGATAAATCGGAATTGCTGTTCCTTTATCCCTATCACTTCGAGCAGGGCGTGGACTCGCACTTTCCCAACGGCGGCGACCAGAAGATCACGTTCTCGCTGGAGGCGGAACTCGTGGGCGAACGTCAGCTGAAGGCTGGTAGGGGGCAGAAATTCGAATGGCGCGTCTATCCTAAAATCGTTACCCCGACCGAAACAGTCTGCGGGCGTTTTGTCTGGGACGTCGTCGACCAGGAAGAAATCAACGAGGTCGACCCGTGTCTCGTCGGCAGCTGGGTGGCGACCGAAGTCGCCTTTCTCGACCAGAGCCTTCACTTCAGGACAGGTGGCACTGGGTTCCGCGTCACCTTTGCCGCCGACGGAATTCAGACCACCGATTACTCGACAATGGCTCCAATCGTCATTGGCAACGACGCCTGGCGGTTCAAGGGAACGGCGTATGCAGCCATAAAGACAAAGGAGAAAACCGCCAAAATCCAGGGGGAGATCGGCGGACCAGGCGTTCTGGTCCATCTCAGCGCGAAGTTCCCCGAAATGCCTTACATGCCGACATTGAGTCTTGGACCCGGCGGTCTTGGCAGCACAGAGGGCGACAACAAGTATGTCTGCGAAAAAGACACGCTGAGTTACAAAACCTCGATCGGCAAGGGCATGGGTGCGGCACGCAGTTGGCCGCCGCAGTTTGCGGTGAAGCTGAAACGGCAGGCTGGATGATGAACCGGATGCGAATCCTTGCTACCGCATCGACCGACGAGCTCCGTCACTCCCAGATATCACGCGACCCGACACAAGCTCGCTGGGGGACCTCGTGTACCTACCCCTCGTTGACAAAATCGGCGCGCGAATTCGTTCTATCGCCGGCACCCCCCCGCGCAGCCGCGAAGCCGGGGACCTTAGTGGAGGCTAGTGTTATTCAAGCGGCTCGGAGCGCGACGGGGCCGAATAGCCACACCGGTCGCTGGTTACTTCGTCTTGTTCGTCACAAGTGCGATGCCAGATTTGCTTTAACGGGCTCTATGGTAGTCAAGGTGCCTCATCTGTGGTGTGACCAGAACAGGTGGAGACCGCGGAACCCGAGCGTGAAAACCGGCGGGTTGCAATTCGCCGCATCACGCCGCTGCTGCGGGCGGGACTAGAGTGAGGATTATGCTCAACGAGCATCTTCTTTAGGGCGATGCGTCCGATGCCGCGAGCGTTTCGCTCCGGGGCGTCGACATGTCCTGGCGTTGCCGGGGGTGCCAACGCTGTTAAACGCTCGTTAAGCATAATGCCTCACTCTGAGGGTCGCGGATCCGGTTGTGAGTACCGCCTCGATTGACTCAGGCCCGCTGTCACCCCGGCGGGCCTTTTTTCCGTTCGTAGGTCAGCTTCCCACCGGCACTCAGACGACCCAGCTCATGTCGCGCATTGGAAGTACGATGGGCCGCTTCTTTGGCTCCTCGTAGGCGACGCACATCAACCCGAATGCATCGGCGCCGTGAGACGACCAGTCATGGTCGGGACCAAGCCCGATGTTGCGGGCCTCATCATGCTTCTCGTGATACCAGCCAAGAGCATCGAGACCGGGCGAACAGGGCTCGGCATTGAACCAGATCGACGGGAACAGCCGGCGGCCGGCCTCGACCCGCTTCATGGCGGCGCCTTTGCCCTGGTTGGGCACGGTGGTGACGAAGAAGCCTGCCGAGCGGATGTGATCCTCGAAACGGATTGCCGTCACTGCATCCTCCTGCGATCCATCATGCGGCAGGTAGCATTCAGCGTTGCCGTAGTCTTTCGATCGCAGCCATTCGAGATGGGCTCCCAGCGGCTGTCGCACGGCCTCGTAATAGTCGAGCACCCTGATCTCGCGTCCGACGAACTGTGCAATCCAGATCGCGGTG
>NZ_JBDZDN010000011.1:0-5192 GCF_040049215.1 Mesorhizobium sp. KR9-304
TGTTCGGCGGAGCGTTTGCCGCCAGTCGACTTCGAATTCATGTTCGTTCCTTCGTCTCCGACGAGAACGAACACTCCTTAAATCACACCCTCATTTCTGTGCCATAGGCGCTGATCCCGGACACTCTCGGCGTCGGCGCGGGCGTGGCTTATATGTCTAGGGGTTTGAAGACGTATGAGTTGTTCGAAGCGCAGCGTGCGGCTGCGCACTACGGTCGCTTGACGAGTGTCCACACCCGGTTCCACCTGAGCACCAAGCCCCCAACCGAATCCCAGATCGGAGCTGATGAGGTAATCGCCAATGCCGTTGCTCTGAAAGCCCCTCTGATCATCGCCCATGATAACGACTATGGATGGTGGGAAAATGAGGAAAAGCTGAGGCTCTTGCGAGAGCAGGGCTTTAATATATGGGCAGAATATTATCCCTATGATGCTGCCGGGGGACAACCCAAGGCCGATTTCTTCAGACCTGAAATCTGGGAAGGGGAGTACGGCTACAAATACGAGGAGACCATCTTTGATCCGCAGGCCAACAAGTTCCTGAACAAGGAAGAGTTTCTGTCCCTGAGGAAATCCGATCCGACGCGGGCGATAGTCACGTATTTCCCTGCTCGAAAGAAGTGGCTGCCGTACTGGCTGCGCATGCCGGACATGACGGTAGCGTCGGACGCGATAGCAGGGAGAGGTGAGAACGGTCGACTGTTGCCCGCCAACGCGCACGTGTCAGAGTACCGAGGGCATCCGCGAACTGCAGGCGCCTCAGTACGAGCGCTAAGGCTGGGACGCGAACAGGGCGTCCCTCTGATGTTCACCCTTTCCCAGCTGAGCTACTGGAGCGCCAAGCACCTGGGCGACACCGGGCTCGAGGCGATGAAGCAGCGCGGCCGGGTGCAGGTGGGCAAAGCGGCGGACCTGACGCTGTTTGATCCCAAGACCGTGGCAGATAACGCCAACTTCAGGCTGGGTGAAAACGGTCTGCCGCCGACCGGGGTTCCTTATGTCATCATCAACGGCACCGTCGTCGTGAAGGACGGCAAAGTCCTGCCGGTCAAGCCTGGCCAGCCGATCCGCTTTCCGGTGGAAGCGAAGGGCCGCTTCGATCCGGTGACCGTCAACAAGTGGTTCGGCGACCACGTTATCAACGTGCCGGATATGCATGGAATGGATGATTCCGGTGCCGGACATATCACAACCGACAAGTGACCAAGGGCAGGCGGAAAGAACAGACGACATAAGAAAGGAGAGTCCGCATGAAACGGATACCAGCAGTGTTCGCATGCACGGTGATGGGGTTGATGCTGACAGTGCCGGCCATCGCGGAAGACGGACTAAGCATTGGACACGACCCACGCAATTCTTCCACAGAGAATGCTACCACAAAAAACAATCATGCGACTTCTGTATCTGAAAATAAGTTAAAGCAGCTTGCACCATTGTTAGAAGGTATTGCATCAAAGCTTGTTGGCCGTATCGGAGTTGCCGCCAGGCCAATCGGCGGAAAAGAAGTTTTCGTTATCAACGGCGACGAACCCTTTGTCATGGCAAGCACATTCAAGGTAGCTATTGCAGTCGCTGTGCTTGACCGTGTGGACAAAGGACAACTCGCACTCGAACAACTCGTCAATGTTACGCCGGAAATGATGGTTACCGGAGATAATGTACTAGCGACGAACTTTGTTCACCCCGGTCTGAATCTTTCGGTCGCAAATCTCATCGAGGCGATGATTACCGAGAGCGATAACACTGCAACAGATGTCTGCATAGGACTGGCAGGAGGACCGGCAGCTGTGACAGCCAAGTTACAGAGCATCGGCATCAAGGATCAGCGGGTCGATCGAATGGTGGCTGAAATCATAAGGGACTTCTACGACCTTCCAGGCTTGGCGACAGCCAAAGTTGGCGCAGAAGCACTAAAGACTCCGGGATTCGCTGCGAAGCAGCCTCTTAGAAATCTCAAATACGAATCAGACCCCCGCGACCAGTCGACGCCCAATGCGATGCTGGATCTTCTAATGAAGATTGACGATGGTAGCGCGTTGAAAGCCAAGAGTCGCGAGTTTCTGCTCGGCACTATGTCGCGCACACGCACCGGAGTGGGTCGCCTCAAAGGACTGCTGCCGAAAGGAACCCCGGTGGCGCATAAGACTGGCACCATTGGTGGTGTGGCCAACGATGTTGGCTACATTACCCTCCCTGATGGCCGACGATTCGCCATAGCCGTCTTTACAAAAAGCAGCGAAACACCGGCACCTGACAGGGACCGAGCAATCGCCGAGGTCACCCGCACGTTGTATGATTACTTCTATTTGTTTCCGGCTACGGAGCGATGAATTGCCGCTCGTACAGTTGGCATCAACTTACATAGGTGTGGCTGGGTCAGCGCGCCTATCCTGTCCCTCTTTCGGCCAAGTGCCGCCGGAGGCAAACCGTTGCCGTAGTAGATCGGTGATGGGGGGAGAACGTTAGTATGACAGTTGAACGTTCGGCCACCGAGCTTTACGACATGATCGCGATACCCGGCGGCACCTTCCGCATGGGCTCAGACAAGCACTATTCGGAAGAGGCGGACCGGCAACTTGTGGGCCGATACCGGAATGGCGGCTTTCCGAGGGAGGAAGCAAAGAAGCTGACGTTCGCGCTTATCGATCGCGATCGCGTCGCTTGCCGAAGGGAAAGCGTGCGCTCGTCATCTGTATGAACTTGCCCTAGGCTGCCTCGCGGCTTGATCTGGATCATTGCGATCCAGTCATCATGAGCGCTGACTAAGCACGGGTACAGGAACGTCGCATCGGGAGGGGTGCCGGTGAGCCAGTTTTCGCTCGACAGACTGCCAATGCCACAGGCGGATCCCGCTTGTCGGGCGTCGCGTGCATCAACGGCGGCCTCCCCGGATGTTTCCCACAATCAGGAGGTCATGGCATGAACTCGTTCAAACCCCTGCTCGCAGCCCTGGCGATGGCTGTCGTCTCCCCCGCCCTCGCCCAGCAGGCCGCGCAGCAGACACTGTTCACCAACGTCAACGTCTTCGACGGCGTGAACGAGAAGCTGATGGAGAATGCCAGCGTTCTCGTCGAGGGCAACCTCATCAAGTCCGTCTCCACTGTTCCCATCCCGTCGGACGGCGCGACCGTCATCGACGGCGGCGGTCGCACGCTGATGCCGGGCCTGATCGATGCGCACTGGCACACCATGTTCAACTTCTGGCCGATCAGCCAGGTCATGGGCGCCAATTTCGGCGCTCTCAGCATCGCTGCCGCGAAACACTCCGGAGAACAGCTGCTGCGCGGCTTCACGACGGTGCGCGATGTCGGCGGCAATGTCTTCGGGGTGAAGATGGCCATCGACACCGGGTTGGTCGACGGCCCGCGTATCTACCCGTCCGGGCCCTATATCGGCCAGACCTCCGGTCACGGCGACTTCCGCGGCCCCAACGATGTGCCGGAAAATCCGGATACGCCGCTCGACTACACGCAAAGGATCGGCCACACGCTGATCGCCGACGGTGTGCCCGACGTCATCAAGCGCACCCGTGAAGCACTGCGAATGGGCGCCAGCCAGATCAAGGCGATGGCAGGCGGCGGCGTCTCGTCGCTCTACGATCCGCTCGATGTCACGGAATACACCTTCGAGGAGGCCAAAGCGATCGTCGACGTCGCCAAGACCTGGAACACCTATGTCGCGATCCACGCCAACACAGACGCGGCCATCCGCATGTGGGGCGAAGCCGGCGCGCTGTCTGTCGAGCATGGCTTCTTCATCGAGGACGAGACCGCCAGGATGATGGCCGAGAAGGGCATCTGGTGGAGCATGCAGCCTATGGATGCGCATGGCGAGGACGCGTTCCAATTCGAAAGCCCCATCAGCACAGAAAAATACGAGGCCTGCGTCGCCGGCCTGGAGCAGGTCATTGCGCTCGCGAGGAAGTACAAGGTGAAGACGGCTTTCGGCACCGACCTGCTGTTCGATCCGGAATTGGCCGCGAAGGAAGGCAAGTTCCTCGCCAAGCTCAAGAAGTGGTACTCGCCCTACGAGGCGCTCAAGATGGCGACCTCGGACAATGCCGAGTTGCTGGTGCTCAGCGGTCCGCGCAATCCGTACTCCGACGGCCCGCTCGGCGTCGTCAAGCCGGGCGCCTACGCAGACCTGATCCTCGTTGACGGCAACCCACTCGAAAACCTCGATCTCGTCGCCGATCCCGGCAAGAACTTTGTCGTCATCATGAAGGACGGGAAGATCGTGAAGAACACGATCGACTAGCTGAGGAGGGCATTTCGATGAAAGCAGCAGCACTTGCGTTCCTGGGGTTGGCAAACACCACCGACCACACTCGGGCACTCGGAAACATGCCGCCGGCCGAGTTCGCAATGAAATCCACGCTGGAAACACAGGCCACATGAGGCCCGAAAGGAAACCTTAGACTCTTATGCCGGAGGAGTTCAGGGTCTCAGGTCCGCCCTCCACAAGATTGGGACGGTTTCGAGTGCAAGTTCGTTCGGGGTCACCAGCAACGATGTGATGTTGGGATTAAGCTACAAATTCTAATATCGGCGGCTGGTCTCCGCGCGTACTAGGTCGCAAGTTGGCTATTGATAGAAGCGATTCGCGCCAAGCAGGCCGTCCAATATAAAGCGGATATCGGCATCGCGACAGGAACTGCCCTTTGGACGCCCTTTACATCCGCGGATGCATCGATCCCCGCCACTTCGGTATTGCTAATCTTGTTTGCCATCGTTCGTCTCCAGTTCAGGTCCGGCCAAATCCGGCCCCTGTACTGGGAAAAGCCCGCGCTCACGCGGGCTGATAGTCCACGACTGGCAATTTGCTGCCCAGTCGCCAGCCAACCAATGGTTCCTTTGGGGTTGAAGTCCAGTCGTCTATGCGGGCGTCGGCGGCAGGAACTGTCATCGCCAGAGCGATTCCTAAATGTCGTGTTTGGGGCCGTGTATGGACGGCTCTCCGTTGCAAGGGACTCTTTGAGCCTTTTTTGCAGTAGCTGGTTGGTGCGGCCATGTATCCGACCTATAGGTGCGGCTTTTCCATGTGCCGCTGGCCATAATGCCATTCGCGCGGCTCAGGTCCCGATCGTAAGCTCGCACTCGAAGTGCACGGCCCCAGTGGGTTCTCCTGATCCGGCGGTTTCAACCGGCTTTGTGCATTAGCTCCTGTCCGCCCTTTCCAACCTCGTCGGCGATC
>NZ_JBDZDN010000012.1:0-3519 GCF_040049215.1 Mesorhizobium sp. KR9-304
GCGACATCTCGCTGCCGTCCTTCCAGAGTCCATCGGCTGGCGCACGAGAAAATGCCGTCGCCCCGCCGAAGCGGTCTGCAAGCCGGCGCACCAGTTCCTGGATTTCTTTTGGTTTGACCGGACTTCCGTCCCCTCGGTTGAGCGGGACGAACACTTCGACAAGATTCATCTGACGGCCATCAGAGATCTTTGGGAACAAGTGCCCCGCTGTCCCACTCTCAAGGTCGTGGGACAGCGGGACAACGATCAGCTAATTGGCGTCGTCGTCATCCGGCCCTTCCGGAGCACCATGGACGAACGCCTCGATCTCGGTCATCTCGACCTTGCCGTCGCCATTCTCGTCCACCGCCTTGAAGATGCGGCCATGAAAGTCCTGTATCTCGGCCAGCGACAGCGCGCCGTCGCCGTCAGCGTCTACGATGGCGAACATCATGCGCATGCCAGCGCCATGCATCATGGCCGAACGCATGCCGTCGCGGTTCCCGCCGCGGCGATCATGCATCCGGCCCCCGCCGCGCCAATCGGCATCATGGTGGCGCCTTCCCTTCTTCCAGTTCCGGTCGTCATCGCGGCGTCCTTCACGCAGTGACCCGTCGTGCATCATCTCGCGGACCATCTCGCGGACGATCTGCCGCATGGCGTCAGACTCCATGCCGCCAGGCTGGGCCGGTGTCGTGGTGCTTTCCGTGGGCGTGGTCGGTGTTGGTATAGTGGTTTCAGTCTGGGCTGAAGCTGGTGCAGCCGCCAGCATCAAGGCGACGGACGCCCCTGTAATGGTCTTGAGCAAAATCATCGTTTTCTCCTGGGTTTGGAATCTCATCATGTCCTTCGACCTGACGAAGCAATCTCCGACGGACCCCTTGGTTCCTGCAGAATGACATCCGTTTGATCGCACTCGGACGCAAGCCTGCGTTGTGACGCGAACAAATGAGAAATAATGTCGATATTTCAATAGGTTATACGTGATGATATTATCCGGAAGCTTCGCGCGGCTGGAATGGCCATGGACACACGTCATGAAAAGATTGCCCGCTCCCCTCCCAATTTGGATGTGGCGTGCACGGTGGGTATCACTCCTCTTTCGGTTGACTACCGCGCTGCCGCGGCTCTGATCCCGTTCGCCAAGAATGCCAGGACGCATAGCGAGGCACAGGTTGCGCAGATCGCGGCATCGATCCGCGAGTTCGGCTGGACAAACCCGATCCTGGTGGACGGTGACAATGGCATCATTGCCGGCCACGGACGACTGCTGGCGGCAAGGCAGCTCGACATGGCAACCGTGCCGGTCATCGAGCTTGCAGGCCTCTCCGAGGCGCAGAAGCGTGCGCTGATCATCGCCGACAACAAGCTGGCTTTGAATGCCGGATGGGATTCCGAGTTGCTCGGCATCGAGCTCGACGATCTGGCCAGCCTCGGCTTCGATCTCTCGCTCACCGGCTTTGATGAGCTGGAGATCGCCGCACTGACCGGCGCCGGCAATCCCGGCCTGACCGATCCCGACGACATTCCCGAAGCGCCGAAGCAGCCGACCTCCCTCCCCGGCGATGTCTGGATCATGGGTAGACACCGACTGGTCTGTGGCGACAGCACGGACGCCGCCGATGTCGAGAGGGTGCTTGCCGGCGTGAAGCCCCATCTGCTGGTTTCCGATCCACCGTATGGCGTCAGCTATGATCCGGCATGGCGCGGGCGGTTCGGCGATGGTCATGGCCTCGCCAAAGGCAAGGTGCTGAATGACGACCGCGCCGACTGGCGCGAAGCCTGGGCGCTCTTTCCGGGCGATGTCGCCTATGTCTGGCATGGCGCGCTGCACGCATCCACCGTCGCCGCCAGCCTCGAAGCCAGCGGCTTTGCAGTGCGCTCGCAGATCATCTGGGACAAGACCCGCCTGGTGATCGGCCGCGGCGACTATCATTGGCAACATGAACCGGCCTGGTACGCCGTCCGCAAAGGCAGGAAGGGCCACTGGAACGGCGACCGCAAGCAAACGACGGTCTGGGCGATCCCGCATCGCAAGTCCGAGACCGGCCACGGAACGCAGAAGCCGGTCGAGTGCATGCGTCGCCCGATCGAGAACAATTCCTCGCCGGGCCAGGCGGTCTACGAACCGTTCTCGGGGTCCGGCACTACGATCATCGCCGCCGAGACGACAGGGCGCTCATGTCACGCCATCGAACTCAATCCAACCTATGTCGATGTCGCGGTGACGCGGTGGCAGGCGTTTACCGGCCAGGCAGCGATCCTGGACAGCGACGGCAAGACCTTTGCCGAGATTGCCGCTGCCAGAACAAGACTGCTGGAGGCTGATCTGGAACAGCGCCCTTCCCCCGGCACTCCAGAGCCCCAGGACCGGCCATCATCGGGAATCGGCCTCCAGGAGGCCCGTTTCGGGGAAAGCGCGGCCTTTGCCGCTGGCAGCTTCGAGGAGCACTGACATGGCCCGTCCGGTCCACACTCCCGATCCCGCCCTGCGCCGCCAGGTCGAGGCAATGGCCGGTTACGGCATTCCGGAGCTTGGCATCGCCAAGGTGATCGGCATCGATCCGAAGACGTTGCGCAAGCACTACCGCTCCGAACTCGACCTTGGCCACGTGAAAGCCAATTCGGCTGTCGCGCAGAGCCTGTTCAAGAAGGCGACCGGCGACGGCCCGCAATCGGTTACCGCTGCCATCTTCTGGGCAAAGACGCGAATGGGCTGGAAAGAAACCATCGTCAACGAGCATGGCGGCGTCGAGAACAATCCGGTCAGGATCAGCGTCGTCAGGCGCATCATCGTATCGCCGCCTGACCGACCAGCGCCAAGGACCATTCCCCACCTGGCCGTCGAGCCCGAATAGAGATCGGCCGGCGACTTGTCCGTCCTTCAGATCGAAACAGCCACTGTCTTCGAGACGCTGCTGCCCCCCGCCCGCTACAAGGGCGCGCATGGCGGCCTCGGTTCCGGCAAGTCCCACTTCTTTGCCGGTCTGCTGATTGAGGACAGCCTTGCCGAGGCTGGCCTGCGCTCGGTCTGCATCCGTGAGGTCCAGAAGAGCCTGAAGGATTCGGCAAAGCGACTGCTCGAGGACAAACTTGCCGTCTGCCGGTTGGGCGAGGCCGATGGCTTCAAGGTATTCCGTGAAGTCATCGAGACGCCTGGCGACGGGCTGATCACCTTCCAGGGCATGCAGGACCACACCGCCGACTCCATCAAGTCGCTGGAAGGCTTCAAGCGTGCCTGGGTCGAGGAGGCACAAACGCTGTCGATCACCTCCCTCGCCCTGCTTCGCCCCACCATCCGGGCACCGGGCTCGGAGCTGTGGTTCTCCTGGAACCCGAGGCGAAAGACCGATCCCGTCGATGTCATGCTGCGCGGCAGGGAGTTGCCAACCGGCGCCACGGTGGTGCGCGCCAACTGGAGCGACAATCCCTGGCTGCCTGCAGAACTCGAACAGGAGCGCCGCGATTGTCTGCGCACCGATCCCGACCAGTACGGCCATATCTGGGAGGGCGACTATGCAAGCGTGCTATCCGGCGCAT
>NZ_JBDZDN010000013.1:0-2820 GCF_040049215.1 Mesorhizobium sp. KR9-304
CCGGGTCCAAAAACGGAGAGCGAGTCCAGCCTGAAGCATCAGGTACGGCAAGTGCATCGAGTTGGAGGTCAGTCCGCGAATGCTCGCTGAGCCCACCAATCTGGCCTATATGCGAACGTTCTGTCTTTTTGACGTTCGGCGGCACATCATGGATGACCGCTTCGCGCCGCGTTCCCGCCATAGAGGCCGGTCGCGCAACTTCCCGAAAGCAGTCGTTCCACTTAAAGCGGCAGTGGGCGGTAAGCCGAATGCCAGATCTCAGGCAGCAGCGTCGAAAAATCTGACCTTTGGCGGGTCAAGGCTGCCGGCAACCCGCCCTCATTTGCCCTGCGTTCAGACGCGCACGTCAAAGGCTGACCCACTTGCCGTCGGCGCGACTGGACTCGATCGTCGCGCCGATAAAGCACACCGCGCTCCCCAAGATGTTCGGCGATCGCGGCGGTTTCGAGTGGGCGCAGGACTATCCTAGAGGTGCTGTCGGATGAGTGTCGTTGGATGAGTGCCGCTTAGTATACCTCTTTGTTTGGGAGGTTCAGGAGCATGCGCTCGATCCACTAATCGGAGCGATCGGGCCATTCTGCCACGCAAGCCAGATAGGCAAGGGATCTTCTTGGCCCATTCCGGAAATCCGGCCAGATGGACATGTCCGCGGTGTGGCAATACAATTCGGGCCAGTTCCTGCCTTGGGGCCATCGCATAGTATGGCTGAACAACGCGCTCAACGTCGCCTTGCCGCCATCTTGGCCGCCGATGTGGTCGGCTATAGCCGCCTAATACAGCAGGACGAAGCCGGCACGCTGGCGATTCTGAAGGATCGACGGAAAACCGTTCTGGAACCGATGGTCGCCAATCATGGTGGCCGGATCATCAAGCTGGTAGGCGATGGTGCTCTCATTGAGTTTGCCAGCGCCGTGGACGCAGTCGAGTGCGCCGCTAGGCTGCAAGAAGGCATGGCTGCCCGTAATGCCGACCAGTCGGACGATCGCCAGATCGTGCTGCGCATTGGAGTCAACTTGGGCGACGTAGTAGTCGACGGCGATGATCTTTACGGTGACGGCGTGAATATTGCGGCGCGGTTGGAAGCCCTTGCCGATCCCGGCGGTGTTTGGATTTCAGAGGACGCCTACCGGCAAGTTCGAAATAAGCTCGCTCTTTCGTTTGACGATCTTGGTTCTCGGGTTCTCAAGAACATCGCCGAACCGGTCCGCATCTATCGCGTCACAAACACGCCGGCAGTGACGGTCACGGCGACCAATTCGACACCTGACAAGCCTTCGATCGCCGTGCTGCCCTTTGCCAACCTGTCGGGCGATCCTGAGCAGGAATACTTCGCCGATGGAATCGTCGCGGACCTCATCACCCATCTGTCGCGACTGCGCGATCTGTCGGTCATTGATCGTAACTCGACCCTCGTATTCAAGGGCCGAACTGTGCGGGTTCAGGATGTGGCGCGCGATCTGGGGGTGCGCTTTATCCTTGAGGGGAGTGTGAGGCGCGTAGGGAACAGAATTCGGGTAACGGCGCAGCTAATCGATGGCGCGTCGGGCGGGCATATTTGGGCCGAGCGCTATGACCGGGAGCTTACCGACTTTTTCGAACTTCAAGACGAAATCACCAAGGCCGTCACCGTTGCACTTCAGGTTAACTTGACCGAAGGCGACACAGCGCGGATCGCGGCCGAGGGGACCCGCAACTTGCAGGCGTGGGAAGCCTTCCTCCAGGGCCAGACCGCAATACTGAAGTTCACAAAGCTCGACAATATCCAAGCACGATTCTTCTACGAACGAGCTGTACATCACGATCCAAACTATGCGCTCGCCTTCGTCTCGCTGGCGCATACCCATTGGCTGGATGCCCGGCTTGGCTACACCTCCAATCCCGCGATATCTCTTGGGCTGGCAAAGGCGGCACTTCGGCGTGCGGAGGACCTCGTAGGCGAAATCGGCGCAGTTCTGCACTACAAGGGAAATGCTGCGCTGATGGAGCGGCGCCACGATGAGGCACTTGAATTCCACCGCCGCGCAGGCGAACTGGCGCCGAGCGATGCCTACTGCGCGGCCGCATTCGGCATGACACAGGTCTATAGCGGCGACTTCCAGGGAGCCATAGCAACCCTGAAAACATCGCGGCGACTCAGCCCATACGGCATCAACTGGGCCATCTATTACCTCGCATGGGCCGATCTCTGGCAGGGCGATCTGGAGCAAGCCCGGTCCGATGCCGCGCTCTACCTGGCGCGCGAGCCACACGAGCCTTTTGCCTACATCTTATCGGCAATCGTCGCCGCCGCCGCTGGCCGGCCCGACGCCGCCCGCGGTCACATCACCGTTCTGCTTGGCAAGCATCCGGAGATGACTCGCTCTGGTTTCGCCACCGCGCAGTTCTATCGCGATCCCGAGCGCCTGCAGCGACTTGTGGCTTGGCTCAAGGATGCGGGTCTGCCCGAATGACCGTGACTTTCTTGGTCACTTTCTGGAGGTCTGTAAATGGCGCAAGCGGTCGTGGAACGATGCGCAATGTCGGCTTTGCAGCCCAACTATCCCGAAAGCAGACTGTCCGCTGCTGATGCGGTGGACGGCTCTCCTCCCTCTCTGCGGTATGATCGCGGGATTAGAGCTGGAGGAGCGCTATGATGAGCAACGTTACGACGATCGGTCTGGATATTGCGAAGTCGGTATTTCAAGTGCACGGCGTGGATGCGGCCGGTGAGGTTGTCATCCGAAGGAAGCTGACTCGTGGGCGCGTTCTGGGATTCTTCGAGAAACTGCCCCGATGCCTGGTCGGGATCGAGGCTTGCAGTTCGTCGCATTATTGGGCTCG
>NZ_JBDZDN010000014.1:0-1096 GCF_040049215.1 Mesorhizobium sp. KR9-304
TGCGGCCGGTGAGGTTGTCATCCGAAGGAAGCTGACTCGTGGGCGCGTTCTGGGATTCTTCGAGAAACTGCCCCGATGCCTGGTCGGGATCGAGGCTTGCAGTTCGTCGCATTATTGGGCTCGCGAGCTCATCGCACGTGGCCATGATGTACGGCTGCTGCCGGCACAGTATGTGAAGCCCTATCTGAAGCGGCAGAAGAACGACGCTGCAGACGCAGAGGCGATCTGCGAGGCCGTGACACGGCCGACGATGCGCTTCGTTCCGGTGAAGTCGCCCGAGCAACAGAGTGTGATGATGCTGCACCGGGTTCGGTTGATGCTCAACCGCCAGCGCACTCAGATATCGAACGCTTTGCGGGCACATCTGTCGGAGTTCGGGGTCGTGGCGCCGATCGGGCGCAATGGAATTGAGCAATTGCTCGTGGTCATCAACGACGAGAACGACGCCAGGATACCTGCTGACGCACGGCTATGCCTGCGCATGCTGGAGGCGCAGCTCAAGGTCGTGAAGGAACAGATTCTTGAGAACGATCGCCGGTCCGGGCGAGTGCGCGCGAGACGGAGCTAGGTCGCAGGTTGATGGAGATCCCTGGCGTTGGCCCGCTGCTGGCGAGTGCGTTCGTCGCCACCATCGCCGATCCGCATGCATTCAAGTCGGGCCGATGCCTTTCCGCCTGGATCGGGCTCGTGCCAAAGCAGAACTCGAGCGGGGGCAAGGAGAAGCTCGGCAGCATCTCCAAAGCCGGTAATCGCTATCTACGCCAGTTGCTCGTTGTCGGCGCAATGGCGGTCATCCGCTATGCTGAGCGAAACGGAACCAGGAGGCCATGGCTCGTGCAGCTGATGGCACGACGAACGACCAAGGTCGCGGCGGTTGCGTTGGCTAACAAGACAGCCCGCATGGTCTGGGCATTAATGACCGGCGGCGAGCGCTACAGGGAGCCGATCATCGCATAGAACGAATAAGGCGCACGATCGCCGACGAGGTTGGAAAGGGCGGACAGGAGCTAATGCACAAAGCCGGTTGAAACCGCCGGATCAGGAGAACCCACTGGGGCCGTGCACTTCGAGTGCGAGCTTACGATCGGGACCTGAG